>NZ_OZ183473.1:0-1531547 GCF_964264705.1 Candidatus Tisiphia endosymbiont of Xenochironomus xenolabis | reverse complement strand
TTGAACCCATTAGATCACATGAGTTTAGACAAGAAACTAATATTTATTAATGGTAAAGATAGCTTGCAAGTAGAGTGGTTTAGGCAGCAACAAAGCAACGAAGTAATAAAGGAAGAAGACAAATTAATATTAATCGCTGGCAGACCGCTGGATTTACAGAAAGAACTAAATAGAGAAGTATATTTTGATCAAGCAGGAATTTTAACGACAAAATTTAAAATTGAGCAAGTCCCAGCGATAATAGAACAAGAAGGCAAGTTATTAAGAATAAGAGAAGTAGAAATCGATTAGTGGGTGCAAAAAAACAGTTATAATGCACTATGAAACTATTTAACCTAAAGTTTGAGCTAGGTCTAATAATGTTAAAATGGTATTATAACTAAATTAATAAAATTAGAGGTAAATTATGCAAAAATGGCAGTTACAAGAGGCAAAGGAACATTTTGAAGAAATTATTGAACTCGCTGAAAACGGGCAACCTCAATTAGTAAATGATAAGAAGAGGCATAAAGCTGTCTATATTATCTCAGCGGAAGATTATATAGGTGATAAAATAAAACCCCCTATGTCATTTAAAGAATTTTTATTATCCATACCAAAAGTTGATAACGATGATGATGAGGATTTATTTGAAAGAAAACCAAGTAAAGCTAGGGAAGATATTGATATATGAGATATTTACTTGATACTAATATATTGTCAGAGTTCCGTAAGAAAAGTCCAAATAGCCAAGTAATATCTTGGTTATATCAAGTAGCTATAGAATCATTATATATAAGTTACTTAACAATCGGTGAGATTCAAAAAGGGATTGCTAAAAAGAGACAGACAGATTTAGTAGCATCATTAAGTTTAGAAAGGTGGCAAGATATTTTAATTAAAAATTATACCGCTAGAACCATTGGTATAGATAGTATAGATGTATGTAAATGTTGGGGAGAATTACTTGCTATTGATGCTACAAATCAGGTAGATAGCCTACTTGCTGCACAAGCAATAGTTCATGACATGGTTTTAGTTACTCGTAATACCAAACATTTTAATAAATTTGGAGTGAAATTACTAAATCCTTTTGAGGAATTTGGATTTAAATGATGTAAGAGGTAAAAAGTTGATAAATATCAATAATGCAGCCTTGAGCAGAAAGTTTGGCGACCCAGCTCAAGGTGCAAAGACACGGTTAAGCATCATACTGATAGTGGCTCTTTTTATGCCATTTTCAGTATCTGCCAGTATCACATGTAAAGGGCATTTTGTCAATCCAATTACTGACATTTGTTGGAGCTGCATATTACCAATAAGTATAGGCAATGTCATTACTATTGGTAGCGGTGTTATGCCTAAAAAAAGAGACACAAAAAATCCCTCATCACCAGTTTGTTTATGTATTAAATCAAATATTCCTGTACCAGGGATAACCATAGGATTTTGGGAACCAGTAAGACTTATTGATGTTACAAGAACGCCTTATTGTATGACTAATCTTGGTGGAGTACCTATTGGATCGGATGCAAAAAGGATTAGTAGCTTTAATAGAGGATACGATGATAGGCATGTTCACGATAGTTTTTACCATGTTCATTATTATGTTTACCCACTGATTTATTGGCTTGAACTTATCACTGATTTTATTTGTTTAGAACAAAATAGCTTTGATGTGGCTTATATGAGTGAATTTGATGTTACTTGGAATGATGAGAAATTGCAGAGCCTGTTAAATCCTGAAGCTTTTTTATTTGCCAACCCTATAGCCCAAGCAGCTTGTGCTTTAGATTGTGCAAGTAGTACAGTCAGGTTGCCATTAGATAGCATGTTTTGGTGTGCTGGTTGTTGGGGTAATATGTATCCATTTTCAGGAGCAAATGCTGATCATGTTGGCGGAGTTCAGAGTAGTAGTTTACTAGCTACCCGAATAATTGCCAAGATGCACCGAATAGGATTAGCACAGGAGACGTCAACTGATGAAAACACTTCTCTAACAGGTGGAGGTAAATTATGCCGTAAATCTAGGGCATTAAAGATCAAAAAGAGTCAATATAAGTTACAGATGGTCAACCCAGTATCAACATCCAGCAGCATTGGTTGCTGGTCTTTGGGCTTAAGTGACATGATGTATTCAACATTTAAAGAATATCCGTATGACGGACAAGATTGGGGGTACTTAGTATGGCGAAAGAAAAATTGTTGTGCCTTTTAGTTGCATTACTATTTGGCATTAGTCACTTAACTATAGCACAAAATATCAGCAACGCTAATAGCGAATTGCTAAATAATATAAAAAATATTGAGGCAACTGATCAGCAGCGAGATTGGGCTAAAGAATTGGGACAGGCAGGACAAATATTAACAAGAGAAGCTATTTTACAAAAGTTGCGTGAGTTAGATGAGCAACATTGTTTGAAACAACATCAAAATTGCAGTGATAAAGAATTGTGGGACAAAGAACTTATTAATTCAGCAGTGCTTAAGATATTTGTAAGTAGCGGGATGCCAGGTAATTTACTGAGGATATATCATAAACAAGCAGTTAAATATGGTGGAACATTGGTATTTAAGGGATTACCCAATGGTAGCTTTAAAGAACTTACCAAACTAGTTATGTCGATATCAAAAAATGGTGAAGTAGGTAGTATGCAAATAGATGACGAAGCCTTTGACCATTTTGGTATTAATGTTGTCCCAGCTATTTTGCTGGTTAAACAACAAGGTTACTTAGATGGGTGTTTTGGTAAATCTTGCAAAGTCACTTACGATAAGATTACTGGCAGTATCTCCGTTAAAAAGGCTTTAGAGAAATTTGCAATTAATGGTGATTTATCACAAGAAGCTGAGAGGTTAGTGAAAAATGATTAAATTTAAAATGACAAATAATTATATAGCTAACCTGATTAACATTACACCAAATTCACAAGCGTCATTGCGAGGAGGCTTCGAGCCGACGAAGCAATCCATATACAAGCTTCATGGATTGCCACGCTCATGTACATTCGCTCGCAATGACATATATGCAACTCAAACGTCATTGCGAGGAGCTACCTTAGTAGCATTGATGCAATCCAGAAAAGTGATGAGAAATGGATTGCTTCGTAGGCTTACGCCTACTCGCAATGACACCAGTTTATTATGGCTAAATGCTAATCTGGTTAGCTATAAAATAATATTTAAAAACTTTTGGTATATGAGTTGTTGTTTGCTAAGGCTCAGTGTAGCTCTGCTACCCTTTTGGCATCTAACTAGCTTAGCTGTATATACTGAACCTACTGCTAAAACTAATGTCAATAAAGTAGACCCGTTATTTAATGAGAAAATAGAGAACTATAAAGGGTTTGAACAAGTTTTAGAAAGACAAAAGGTATCTGCAGTAAAAGGAGCTGAATCTGAAACAGGTTTTAATGATCTAGTTGGTAGTAAGCAGGCAAGAACTAAAGGAGCAGAATTAAGTAATATTAGGGCAGAAGAGCTTGAAGGTTCTGGAATAAGAGAATCATTTAAAGAAGCTTGGGTTAATGAATATCTAGTTGATTACTCTAGACCTGGAATGATGAGACATAAAGATGATGCAAATAGCATAACTGAAGGAACAGGACAAATGATGTCGAGCTTATTAGGTTTTTTGAAAAGGTTAGATATTGATTGTAAGCAAGTTAAGGGCAATAAGGAAATAGAACCGCAGTATTATATCCAGTTAATAAAGGAACTCGATCGGGATAAGGGAGATACAATCTATGACAAAACTATATGTGAGGAACTACGTAACAAATATCGTTGCGTTGATGAACTAATACCTCAATGTTTGCACTTTGCTGAGAAGGTAGCCGAACTGACAATGAATGGATCGAATATGAAGTACAATCAAGGTTTAGCAGGTTCGGTTAAACATATTAGTTTTGCAGAGAAGTATGGCTCTGGTGGAGATACAACATTTTTTGGTCTCATAAATAAATCAAGTGGAACAGCTTATAGTTATGGTGGAGGTACAGTATTTTTCGGTCTCATAAACAAATCGAGTGGAACAACTTATAGTGCTGATGAAGCAAATTGGTACGTAGATTTTAATGTAACCACTAATCTGCTGACGATCAACAGATTACAGCTAACTGATGTTACTTACGGTATGTTCATTATGATCAAATTAAATGGTGTGGTGATATTTGTTGGTCCTAATGGTGGCAACAACTTATTTTTGAATGGTCATAAGGAAGTTAAGACTAAAGGGAAGAGAAAATATGTAGGTGTGGTTGGTAGGAGAGTAAACATCGTTACTAGTTATCCGAAAGTTAATACTGGTGTTAGTGAATATGCTCTTGGTTTAGATTGTATAGCTGATAGGTCTAGGATTGGAGTAGTAAACTTATTGCCTCATGTTAGGCAGGGAGCGAATAGATTGGAGATTAAGGCGATTAGTCTTGGAGCAAATAGAGTGAGTTTTAATTTAGATGTGAGTGAGCGTATTTGTTTGAACTGGCAGGAGAATTGGAGTGAGAAATGTATACTAAATATCACCCAGCCGTAAAATGGTTAGTATTGCTAGTAACCTTACTACCAATGTTATTGCTGTTTAACAGTAATTTTGTTATGGCGGGGGCGATGAAATATACCGAAGGGATTAAAACAAAGTTTACCCCGTCTTACAGGACGCATGATGGCAAGGTAGGGAGTGTAGAATGTGCTGATACTCCTAGGGTGTGTCTGGATATTAATAGTGAGAAAATTATTCAAGGGGTAAAAGTTACTAGACCATGTTGGCAATATGGTTATGGAAAGACTTGTCAGATATATCCATCTGAAAATGACTGTGTTAAATGGCGGCATTGCTACGTTGTAGCAGATAGGGAGTGTCTGACATGGGATAGCTATGGTAATTGCGTAAACTTACAAAGAGAATTTTCGTGTAAGAGATGGATACCAGCGGAAGTAGAGAATCAAAAGGCAAGAATGGGACTAACTGAAAAAGATGGTCAAGAAGGATTAGTTTGCAGGGGGGTACCTTGTATAGATGGTAACTGTGTTGATAAAAGCTACGAGACTAATGGTGAGATGATGGATTCAGTCTCCAAGCTTTACATGGTGAGCAAAATAAGAGATGCAAAGGATTTTAATTTTAAAATATTTGCTGGTTTTAATAGCCATTGTAGTAAGAAGGCTACTGGTTATATCAATTGCTGTGCAGTTAGTCTAAAGGGTTGGGGCAACCATTTAGGTGCCCACTGCAATAGCGATGAAAAACAATTAATTGAAAACCGCAAGAAGAATCTATGCGTATATGTCGGAAAAGAAAATAGGGGAATAATGAAGACAGTAGTAAAGCATCATTATTGTTGCTTTGGGAATTCACTACAAAAGGTTGTTCAGGTTGAAGGAAGAAAACAATTATATGCCAAGGGACTTATCAGTAGCACGGAAAAGAATTTTGGTAGTGGCGGCAACCCTAATTGTCGGGGATTAACTTTAGCAGAATTGCAGAATCTGGATTTTGACAAAATGGATCTTACTGAATTTATTGAAGACTTTAAGCTTAAGTTTGCTGGAAAATATAAAGCACCAAATGTCGGTGACATTACTATCAGGATAAAAGGTACAGCAACCTCTAACATCAGAAAAGGAGATAATAATCCTCATAATAAAGGAAATAATAAATCTGGTTGGAGTACCAAAATAGGAGACGATTAATGGCAAGTACACCAAATTTACAAACGTCATTGCGAGGATGCATAAGCCGACGAAGCAATCCAAATTTAATCATTTTTCTAGATTGTTTCGTCGCCACTAAAGTGGCTTCTCGCAATGACATATATGCCCCTCAAACGTCATTGCGAGGAGACCGTAGGTCGACAAAGCAATCCAAGAAAGTGATTAGAAATGGATTGCTTCGTCGGCTTACACCTTCTTGCACTAACGTCAGTTTATTATGGCTAAATGCTAGTCGGGTTAGCTATGCATATATTTTGAAAATATTATTAATTTGCATAGTTGCCACTAATTACTGCATCCCTAACTATTGTTATGCAAGTAACTTCTTTGATCAACGTTACCGTGGTTGGATATGGTTTGAGGAAAAAGAAAAAGCTGAGAAGGTGGCTAACAAACAAAAAGAGTTAACCTTAAAGGAAATACAGAAACAAAAATACGCTAAAGCAAGACAAGAAGTAGAGCAGTTTAGCCAGGAACTAGAGGAGTTAAAATTTATGATGATTAGATATCCAGAAAATATTGAACATGCAAGGAGATATAAGGAAAAGGAGGCACAGATGCTAGAAGATAGCTTAAAACTTGCTCATACCTTTAGGATGGTGAATTTTCTTTATCCTGAAATTATCAATTTAATTGATAACCCAATTAACCTATATGGCAGAAGAATAAAAGAAGAGATTAATGAACAGGAAATAACTAACAAGCTTAAAGAGCTTAGTAGCAAGATAGAACTCTTTGTATTCTTTTCCTCAACTTGTCCTTATTGCACAATACTTGAACCGGTACTTAATGATTTTGCTAAAAAATACCGATTTAAGGTAGAAGCAGTAAGCCTGGATGGCAGCACAAGTAAAATTTTTAAAACTCATCAAAATAAAGGGCTGGCTGATAAGCTAAACTTGCAACGTACCCCAACAATAGTAGTTGTAACTAATGACAGTAAGATCAATTTTGAACTAATTAGAGGAGCAGCATCAATGTCAGAGCTTGAGGAAGCTGCAATATTTGCTGCTGAATATCTGAATAAGATGGAAGGAACGAAGAGAATAGCTAAAGAAAAAACTCAGGTAGCGGAAAATGATAATTAGAAACTTCATACGGGAATTATCTATTTATTGCTTATTAGCAATATACTTACTCGCAAGCAGTAATAGTTATGCCGGTATAGAGAAACTGATTAAAAGCGTTATGCCAAAAGGTACCATGAGTAATGTTAGTAAAACTGCGATAGTACATGATCAATTATCGGGGCATATAGTTGGTGGATCAGTGTTAATTAAGTCTCCACCTATAGAAGATTTGCAGCTTGTTAACTTCCAAGCTCCTAGCTGTAAACTTGGTGGTCTTCCATGTGGAATACAACTTGATTTAAGAGGTGGGGCATTATCATTTCTCAAAAGTTCTGCTATGGAACAATTTTTTAAAGAAATGGTACAAAATGTTGGTGGCTATGTGTCGATTATGGCTATTAAAACAGTCTGCCCTCAATGTGAAAACATTATGACTTACTTAGAACAAATGCAAAGAAACACTAACCAGTTCAACATTAATTCCTGCGATATGGCTACTCAGATAAGTAATGGTATAGCTAGCAGAATGAATAAAGGAGCAGAGCTTACTCGCCAGAGTGACTTGGCAATGACCAAAAGCGGAAGCGATATGGCAGATATTAGAGATAAAGCTAAAAAGGATAATGGAGACCCAACCAAAACCAATAAAGAACTCGAAAGTTTACTAGGTGATAATTTTAATTTGGTATGGAAAGCTCTTACCAAGAAAGCAAGTGGTGGTGGAGATGTAACTAGTTTCAAAGAATTACTAATGAGTATATCAGGGACTATTATTGGCAAAAAAGATAGTGAAGGACATCGTTCTATAATTCATAAGAAATCACTAGTTAATAAAGAATTAATAGAGGAATTTATTGGAATAAGAAACGGTAATGTAGATGTTGAGCAGTATCAGTGTGATGAAACAAATTTATGCTTGCTGCCACAAAAAGCAAAAACCAGATTATCAGCTAGCGATACATTATATGGCAGTATTGATAATATGTTAGTTTCGATGGTTAAAAAAATAAAAACTAATAATGGTGATTTTACTGAAGAAGAGGAAAACTTAATAGCTTTATCATCCATAGCACTAACTAACAAGATACAGAGAGAACTTGCCACTAACGCTGATAATAGCTACCTTACAGTCCGCATGGCTGAGTTTGTTGAAACCTTATGCTATGACGTGGTAACTAATTATCTTACCAAATTATTACAGCAAACTTCTGAAGCAGTATCAGAGTTATCTTACTTGCAGCTGGCAGATATAGGAGTATTTACCAGTTTTGAACAGGAAGTAAATAATACTATTAGCTTTTTGGTGGGTAGCAGAGAGAACGCCTTTAGGCGGTATAATATTATCGAACAAACCAAAATGAGAATGTTGCAAGAGGAAAAATACTTTGAGATGAAGTTTCAGGAGTTTATGTCGACTAATGAGATAGATGGATAACTCACCTTACGCATGGCATTTAAAAGTAATAGAGAAAATAGCATGGCGTCATTGCGAGGAGCTACTTTAGTAGCGACAAAGCAATCTAATGAATGTGGATTGCCACGACCTACTTGCGTGGTCTCGCAATGATGTCTTGTACTTTTCTGGAATTTTTAAATTGTCATGGGGTTTATGCGTAAGGTGAGTGGATAAATGTGAAATTGGCATGGATTAAGCATTATGCCGTCATTACGAGAAGGCGTAAGCCGACGAAGCAATCTATTCTTTTATAGATTGCCACTCCACCTACGGTGGCTCGCAATGACGGTGTATTGCAAACTGGTTCCTCGCAATGATGTTGGAGATGTACATACATACGTCATTGCGAGACCATGTAATGGTCGAAGCAATCCATTTTAATTACTTTTCTGGATTGCTTCGACGCTAAAGTGGATTCTCGCTAATAGACGCCAGTTTACTATGACTAAATGCTAATCTGATTAGCTATAATAGAAAGAAGGGAAGAAAAGGAAAATAGGTAGGAAATATGGAACTTGATTTAACAATTCACACTTACGGTTATTACGATGCTTTGTACTATGTGTTAAATGGTCTGGCAATGTTTCGCAATAGTGAATTTTATACAGATTTAGTAAATAGTCTATGCATAATTACCGGATGCTATTATGCAGTAAAAATGTCGTATAGTAATAGTAATATGGTGTGGCGGGCATATGTGTTTAAAGTACTTGGTATGATTATACTAATTAACACATTATTACTACCTAAAACAGAAATGATTGTTAAAGATCATGTCACTAAAAGAATAGGCAAGGTTGATAATATTCCCATAGCTTTTGCTCTTCCTGTTGGAATATTAGAGGAATTTGGTCATTTGATCACTATAGGTTTTGAGCAAGTATATGCACCGATAGAGTCTCTTGTTTCTGGGTCATCTACATTTTCTTATTATAATTATGGGATGTTATTTGGTGCAAGACTAAAAAAGGAATTACGTCAGGTTCGCATAAAAGACCCAGAATTTGTAGAAAATATGCGATCTTTTATCAAGCAATGTATTGTACTTCCAGCAATGATCGGCTACCAATTTACTCCTAAACAATTAATAGATACTCCAGATATTTGGAAATTAGTAAGTAGCAAAGCTGGAACTTTAACTCGTCTTTATCTGCGAATAGGAGATAAAATGCGTAATGTCACTTGTAGAGAGGCAGTAAATTTCTTTGAAAATTATTTTGATGAAGAAATCAAAAGAGTAGTATCAAAAAATGCCAATACAGAATTTGCTTTAGCAAGAGGTGGATCAAATTATACTCCATCAACTAGCTCATCAATTATATCAAATGTTTTAGAGAAAAATATTAAAGCACTCTATGGTGGCAGTCAAAAAGCAGGTGACATACTACGTCAGCAAATGATGATCAATAGTCTATCTGACTATACAGCCGGTAACTATGCAATGGCACGAGCACGAACTAATCAAGAAAGCGGCTGGCTATTATCAAGTGATATGGCAAGCTTATATCTCCCAATGTTACTAGTGGTAATAAAATGTATAGTCTATGCATCATTTATGTTCTTAGTGCCAATGTTGATCTTTAGTGGTGGCATAGCAAAATATACTTCTTACCTAACCCTAGTCGCATCACTACAATTATGGCCAGCATTAAATGCCATCATTAATATGATCATGGGTACGTATAGTCATTTAAAGACTGGCTCAAATTTAATGTTAAGTTTCAGTAGTAGCAGTACAATCACCAATCATGTTGATACAATAGTAACAGTAGCAGCAGGTTTACAAATGGTAATACCATTTTTGGCATTTGCTATTATGCAAGGTGGAGTTAGCAGTCTTGGTCACTTAGCTGGATCAATTATTGGTGGGCTGCAAGCAACAGGTGGTAGTATAGGAGCAGAGGCAGCAAGTGGTAATAGAAGCATTGATAATGTTTCAGAAGGGAACAGTCAGCAATATATGAAATCAGGATATAAGACCGACCATAATATGCAATATGTTGAAGGGGGTAATAGCTGGCAACAGGCTGATGGTAGTATAGCTCGCAATAATCCTGATGGCAACGTAATTTACACTGGCGGTCAAGGTATTAATACTTCGGTTGGTATTACCAAATTTAATCTGGAACAAACAGCCCAAAATCATGTGACTCAAGGCATACACACGTCTGAAAGTTTGTTGAAGTCAGATCAAAGAGCCCTATCAGATGCAAAGAGTAATACCTTTAGTAAAACAGCTGATTTTGTTTCCAGCTTAGCACAACGTGAACATAGTGGGGAAAGTTGTAATTATGATATAATGGGAGAGCAAGGCAAGTCACTTCAACGAGCAATAAACAACGTAAGAACTCTTAAAGAACAATATGGATATAGTTGGCAACAAGCAACAGATGCAGCATTGAAAGCATCTATGACTGCGTCTACTCCACTAAAAGGACTTACTGGTATTGGTGTCTCTGGTAGCGTAGAAGGTTCAGTTACTGCTAGAAATATGAGCGATCAGTCTTTTATGGAGGATAATGATACATCAAAACAAAATAATACTCATGAAGATTACAACAATATAGTCAAAGCAGCATCAAGCGAAGTATGGGGAAAAGATAATAGTGCTGAGAAACATTATAGTGATGCAGTAAGAAACAGCTATGAAAAACAGAAAAGATTAGAGGCACAAGTATCAATGCGTCAAGAAACAGTAGATAATTGGTACAAAACAAAAAGCAAACTTGAATTAGAATCAGCGACAGTTAACAAAGATATGTATCAAGAAGTGTTAGACCGCTGTGTAATAGAGTTTGGTATGGATGCAAACTCCGTGAGGAAGCTAGTAGACAAAAGGCATCCTGACGTGATGAAAGTATGGAATAAAATAGCATCTGAAGAATTACAAAATTTAATGCCTGAAATAAATAGCGGTAAGCAACAAGTATCGGGTCAGCATGCAGAAAAAGCATTGAATGATTTTAGCAATGAACATGATAAGCAAATTAATAGAAATCCTGAATCGCAAGTTAAAGAAGTAGCAACAAAAAGCGGTATTAATATTAATGAATTTGCAGCAAATATTCATGAAAAAGAAGGAGAACTAAAAAACAAGGGTAAAAAAGTAACGGATAAAAATTCTGAACAATATAATAATATCCGGCAAGTTAATCAACTTGAGCGAAAAGATTTACAGGCAGAGATTGATAAGTATGAAGAAGATAGGCTTGGGCAGGGAAAAATAGCCAGAACAACAGCTGGAGCTTTAGACATTGTAACATTTGGTGCAGCTGGTAAGACTATAGGAGGAGCAGCTAAAGGCTCCTCAAAAGGCTGGCAGTTTAACAAAGGAGCTTATCAAAATGCAAGGCAAGGTAAACCAAAAGATTATAAGTGAAAGATTTACTTTCTATGATAATACATATTACCAGGTAGATTACGATGTTCAATGCCAGTGTAATATATGTTATTGGAACTAAAGGTAGAAGAATGGACATTAGAATTATATGTCCCTGCTTTCATACCTATAATTTCTTGTTGCCAAGCATTTTTGTTAAATAAAATAGAAATAGGACAATTTTTATATATGAAATATAAAGTAGGAACAGATAACAAAGTACCAACTATCAAAATTGATGAAATAAAATCGTTAACATCTTTCCAATGGGTATCCAGCATGGAACCAACCCATACGGTAACAGCAAACATCAAAAGTATTACCCAAAATAATTGTTTAGGTAACCTATTCATTAAATTTTGCCCTTCACTATTTAGAAATATTTTGTCCTCTGTATATTTAACTTTATTACATCTAGCAATTAAATATGGTACTAACAATATAGTTATCCAAGCTGATATAAAATTGACAACTTTATTATGTAATAACTCGTCCAGCAATATAACCATAAAGACACTAAAAACCACCCCAGACCAGAACATTAAATTCCAGAAATTATCTTTATTTAGCCGTGATTTGATCCAATTCATAACAAACCTTAAGTTTAGCATACTCAAATCGATGATATCATGGTTTACTATTTTAAGTAAAGCAATAATAAAGATTTTGGTGGTTATAATATTTAGTTTTTCACAAAATATAACATTTGCCCAAGATTTATCTGAATTAATTACCATGGTTGAAAAAGAGCATAATATTCCAAGCGGTTTGTTGAAAGCCATTGTTGAAGTAGAATCTGGACTAAAAGCTTATGCAGTAAATGTAGCAGGTAAAGCTTTCATTGCGAAATCCCAGGTAGATGCAGTTAAAATTATACGTTCTTATCTAAAGAAAGGACATACCAATATTGATATAGGACTGGCTCAAATAAATTGGCACTGGCACGGTTGTAATTTTAGCAGCATCAATGAAATGCTTACCCCTAAAAATAACCTTAAATATGCGGCAAAATTGTTAACTGATTTATATGGGAAGCACGGTGATTGGCAAAAGGTAGTAAGGCTATATCACTCAGCTAAACCTCATCATCATAGGCAATATTCAAGAAAGGTGTTGTTATCATGGCTTGACGATTCTGATGGTACGTAGTCTGGTTACAACCCATAAATGAAAGGAGAAAGAAACAATAACTATGGGATTCATATGCTAAATAATTTTATTGGTGGTGGGCAAATATTCTTACATAAGATCAGGATGTTTTTGCAGGTATTTGGTCGTTCTATTGCTATCTCGTGTGTAGTCAGTGTGATAATTACCATAGTTCTAGCTTATCCCAAGCTAGAACTATATGATTTATCTGCCGCTGTAACTTATCAAAAAGCTTTACTAGTCAGTAAGTTTGATAATAGCATACGTTCTATTAGAACAATAATTAATCCTAAAAGTAAAAAATATGAACATATTACCACCATAAACGCCTATAACCAGGATGGTTTATATAAGTGTAATATTAATCCGAAAGTGATCTTAACTTCTCAGCAATTTAGTAAGAATTATTATCATCTGGTTAGTTTTATCAAAGTTGAGTTATTATTCTGCCTTGGGCTGATGTTTGGTATTTTTGTACTAATTTTCCTACTTTGGACAAAATTTGGTAAGTCGGTATCAATAGAAAAACAGATCAGCGGTAGTACTATCAAATATGCCAAAGAAATCACTAATTATTTACATAAAGCTAATAAAGCAAGTAAATTCATTGTAGGTGATATGCGACTTGTTAAAGATAGTGAAATCAGACATATCATAGCTATTGGTACTACAGGTTCTGGTAAAACTAATTTGTTTAATAACCTAATTCCACAAATCAGAAACTTTAAACAACCAGCCTTAGTGGTAGATCAAACAGGAGAAATGATAGAAAGATACTATAATCCTGATAGAG
The DNA here is from genome assembly GCF_964264705.1 of Candidatus Tisiphia endosymbiont of Xenochironomus xenolabis. Classification (NCBI taxonomy): domain Bacteria; kingdom Pseudomonadati; phylum Pseudomonadota; class Alphaproteobacteria; order Rickettsiales; family Rickettsiaceae; genus Candidatus Tisiphia; species Candidatus Tisiphia endosymbiont of Xenochironomus xenolabis. Next base: position 1,518,009 of record NZ_OZ183473.1, on the reverse strand, counting down.
GAGATATTATTTTTAATCCGTTAGATGCGAGATCTCATGCTTGGGATTTCTGGGCTGACACTAGCTCTGATAGTAATAATATACCTAATTCAGAACAGGCAAAATATTTTGATCCAAAGTTAGATAAATTTGCTAAAGTATTGTTTAAGTTTGGCAAGAAAACTAATAGTGGCTTTGATCCATTTTGGGAGAATAGTGCTGCTACTATTTTCTGTGCTTGTGTACAAGTTTTAGTAACAGAGGGCAACAAGTCAATTATCGAATTGAAAAAGATGTTGAGTTTATCTTCCTGGGATAAGCTTAAGAATAGGCTGACTGGTACCTTAGCTGCTAGATATTTAACAGCTAGTAATAAGACTACTGCTAGTTCTATTTTATCAGTACTGGCAACTAGCACTCAACCCTTAAATCTGTTATTTGAGTCTGAGAAAAAATTCTCACTGACAGAATATTTTGCTGAAATTCAGCAAGGAAGCTCTGCCTGGTTATTTTTAAGTACTAAACCAGATATGCGAAATGTCACGATGCCTATCATTGCTTGTTTATTTGAGCTAGCGATCTCATGTTTAATTGGCATAGGTATCAACGAGAAAAGACGCATGTGGTTTATTATCGATGAGTTAGCTTCTCTAGGCAATTTATCTGGCTTTTCTACTTTAATATCGGAATCCAGAAAATATGGTGGTTGTATACTTAGTGCAACTCAATCAATTAATCAAATATTCGATAATTTTGGCATGCTACAGGGCAGCACTATATTTGGGCAATTTGCTACTAAGTTTCTCTTTAGAAGTGACGAACCAGCTACTGCTAAAATTATTACTGAGATATTTGGGCAACTGGAATATGCCACGTCCCAAAAAAATACTTCTTTTGGTGCTCATGAGTTTCGCGATGGTGTCAGCTATACTGAAGGCACCAAACGTAAAGCTTTGATTACCACCAATGATCTTGCTACTTTAGCAGATTTAGAATGTTTTGTCAGCCTACCAGAGCCAAAAGCTAGAATAGCTAGAATTAAAGTGCCAATAGCCTCTGATGTTCCGCTTAAACATCCTGGATTTGTTGCTGCAAATAGAGCTACTAATAATAATTCCATTATTAATTATCATCTTCAGGAGACCAGTATTCCTCATATTTCAAATAAGCCGACAAGTCAAACAGATAGTGAGCAAGTAATACCTCAAGTGCCACAAGATCAACAAGAAGAACAACCTTGGTGGCAAGAAGCTAGGCAAGAATATGTTGCTATGACTAAAATAAACAATAACGAAACATTTAAGGATAAGCAATGAGTAAAAAAATAACATATGATGTTGATTTACCGCATCAACAAGTGCAATTAAATAATAAAAGCCTAAATAAGCCAAAGAATAAACAAGCTTTATCAAATATCACATTATCTGATTTTGCAATAATTTATGATAAACTAGACCAGCACTTTACCGAATGTATGGAACTTGTTGAAGATTTGCCATATATTAAACGAGAGGTACAAGATATCTTAGCATCTTTTAATGATTCTATCAAACAATGTAGTAATAATATCAATGTTCAGTTAGAAACTTTTAAAAAGAATCTGTCCAAGCTTAGTGAAGAGTGTTATATTTTAAGCAAAATACCAGAAAAGTTAAATGAAAAGTTAAATAAAAGCATAATAACTATTGCTCCTGAAGTGGCTAGGACAATTCAAGATAATAACCAATTGAAAATAGAAGAAATGACTACAGCAATTAATGGCTGCATTCAAACTTTAAACAAGATTAAAGGTAATATTGAATTTTTTAGGATTGATCGTAGTAAAAATTTCTTTTTTATGGTAGCAATTAGTCTTATCTCATCAATTATTACCTCAACCACAGTCCTTTATTTTGTATTACAATGGTTTCCACCACGGCAAAAATATGTGGTTGAAAAAGCTCACGATGTTCATACAGAAGGAGTAGTACAAATATTTGATATGCAAGGTAAATTTTGTAATAAAGCACAAATAATCAAGGATTAAATGCAATCATACTTGATATTTCATAATTCAACAATTTTGAGATTCAATCAGAAAGCTATAAAAAACAGGTGCTTATTGAAAAAATTTGCTATTTTAACCTTAATTCTCGATAAGAATAAGCCTTTTAAAGAATGGGTATACTCAAAATCATTTGATTATAGTGTGTACTATCTCACTAATATATCCACAAATAACAAAATTAGTATTTACGGATCCAAATGTGCGTTATATAATGGATCCGAATATAAGCATTTGTTAATTTTAGGATCGAGTACTATGGTTAAATTTTTAGGTAGACACGAGGAATTGGAAAGACTTACAGCAATTAGCAAAAAGAAACTAGCCTCTTTCATTGTAGTTAAAGGTCGTAGACGAATTGGCAAAAGTCGGTTGATTGAAGAATTTAGCAAACAGTTTAGTAATTTTTATAGTTTTGAAGGATTGTCACCAGAAAAAGGGGTAACAGCTAAGGAGCAGCTTAATGAATTCTCAAGACAAATAGCCCAGCAATTCAAAGCACCCTATGCTAGGTACGATGATTGGAGTGATGCGTTATGGGCAGTTGGTGAACGCCTATTGACAGGTAAGTGTTTATTATTATTTGATGAAATTTCTTGGATGGCTGCGGAAGAGCCAACTTTCTTAGGAAAGATTAAAAATTTTTGGGATAATCATTTAAAAAAGAACGATCAACTTATATTTGTTATATGTGGCTCTGCTGCGGCATGGATTGAAAAGAATTTGCTAAGTAGTACAGGATTCGTTGGACGTATTTCATATAGTTTAACATTAGGAGAATTACCTTTAATAGATTGCCAACACTTTTGGTCTAGCAACATCTCAGCTTACGAGAAACTGAAAGTTCTTGCTATTACAGGAGGTGTTCCCAAATATCTAGAAGAGATTAGCCCTAAATTATCAGCAGAAGAAAATATCAAACATCTTTGCTTTACAAAAGGAGCCATCCTAGTGGAAGAGTTTAGACAAATATTTTCAGATTTATTTTTACGGGATAGTGCAGTTTATCAAAAGATTGTGGAAGTACTTGTTAGCGGTTCTAAAGAAAGAAATGAGGTATGCAATATTTTAAATATAGACCCTGGGGGGCGAATATCTGAATATTTTTTAGAACTTGAGCTATCAGGTTTTATTACCCGAGATCACACCTGGGATATTAAATCAGGAATTGACTCTAAATTAAGTAAATATCGTCTAAGTGATAACTATTTACGTTTCTACCTAAAGTATATACATAAGAATTTAAGCAAGATTAACCGTAATAGCTATAGTCTTAAGTCTTTAACCTCACTTGCTGAATGGAATATAATTATGGGTCTTCAATTTGAAAACCTTATTTTAAATAATAGAACCATCATCCATCAAAGTTTAAATATTAAGCCTGAGGATATTATTTCAGAAAATCCATTTTATCAACGAAAAACATCTCGTTATCCTGGATGTCAAATTGATTACCTAATTCAAACAAAGTTTGGTACCCTTTATATTTGTGAAATTAAGTTTTCTAAGAACTATATCGATTCTTCAATAATCAATGAGATGCAGAAAAAAATTAGTCTATTAAAGTATCCTAAAGGATATTCTTGTCGACCTGTGCTAATCCATGTTAACGGTGTATCAGAAAATGTCATTGATGACGATTATTTTGCTGCCATTATTGACATATCTGAATTTTTAAAGTCATAAAAATACTAGTATATATAATTGGATTTTGGGTTCTGTCCAAAAATATCTTATAATTCACAATCTTTCTGATAGACTCGATAGACCCTCAAATCTAGGAAATATTCACCTAAAATATAAGTTTAATTTCAACTACTTCAGATAATTACACTTCTAGTCTTTTATATTTGTATTAAACCCATAATTAAAACATCTAACACATCTGATATAACACTATTATTTTCAATACTACTAATTCTTATTGTACTGACAATCTTACCAGCCTCTATCATTTCCACAAGTTCTTTTACTACATTATGACTAAGAATATTATCATCAAGCCTTAGTTCGGATAAAGTTCTATTAATTTCTAAAGCCTTAACAAGTTGTCTAGCCCCATCATCACCAATATTATTCCCACTGAGATATAGTCGCTTGATAGTTCTATTATTTTCTAAAAATTTAGCTAGCTTGATTGCACCCTTATCACTAATATTATTATTACTTAGATCTATTTTGGTTACGGTTGTGTTGTTTTGCAAAAACTTTGCAACTATCTTTGCTCCATCATCGTAAATATTAGTATTATGTAGATTTATATGTGTTACCGTTTTATTATTTTTTAAAGCCCCACTAAGTAATTTAAGATCATTACTATTGATATTATAGTTTCTAAGGTTTATTTTGGTCAATTTCTCATTATCTTGTAGCTTTCTAATAAAGTCAGTAGGTTTAATAAGTTTAGTCATAAATTTACCTGCCAAAGTTAATAGATTATTTGTAATAGTTTTTTATTTCAATGGTTCTTAATCTGTTTATCTTTATTTGAACATTTTTTAATATTGTATTTCATAATAATACTAACCCGAATTCTGGATTAGAAAATTCATAAAAACCTTAACATACAAGGCTTACATCGTAGTAAAGCATAATAAAATTGATAATTTTATTCAAAATATTATATCGTATTACGACAATATTCAAGTTTTACTATAAGCTTCTTGTTAAAACAATTTTCTGATCGTATAACTAATTATTATACAGTTGATCCATCTAAGATTAAATAATAATTTGTTAAACAACGTATACTTGCAGCAAAACTGCTTCACCATCTTTCTCAATACAAATCACATTTTTCAACTACCTCGCCAAGTAAATTTTTGGTAAATTCTTCATTTACCAGGTCATAATTGTAAAAATCCTGCTCCTCTGCTTTGGTAATAAAATCTTGTCCCTGAGCAGCGGCATTAACCATAATGTTACCAATTTTCTTGTAAGCTGCAGCCTTAACAGCGTTATCATGACTTAAGCTGAATACATGCTGGTAACATGTTTTGGCTTTTTCAAATAAACCTATAGACTCAAAATACTCAGCCTGTTTTAGCATTATATCGGGATTTCTTTTATCTTGTTTCAGCCATGCTTTAAAACAGGCTTTTATCTCAAATTCATTATTCACTACTTTGTAGCAGTCAATCGCCTTAGCATATTCACCCTTGTTAAAAAATAGTTGCCCTAGATTTTCATATATTTTTGGTAAATGGCTATTCGCCTCTATAGCTTTTGCATAGTAAGCCAATGCAGCTTCATTGGCACTGTCATGCTCAGCAATACTAGCTAAGCAACTATAGGCTATAGCCTTAAGATTCTTGCAAGGCAGGAGAGTCTTGATAATTTTCTAGATATTTTATAGCTTTATGATAATATTCTGGGTTAGATTGCTCCTCATCAATCTTCAAACTACTAACTTGGTACTCAAGATTTTCTGTTACCTTAGCGTGGCAAGCTGTTATTAACTCTGCAATCTTTGCATGATCAGGTAATTTAGTTCCACAGACATTAGCAAAGAATTTCACATATTCATACTGCTGCCGTAAACAATAACCATAGTCTTGTATCTGATGTTGAAGTGGAGAATTATCAAACTCAGCATATTCAGCAAAAATATCCACTGCTTGCTTAAAGGTTGTTATGGCATCTGATATGCTAGACTTTTGCTCATAGTTAAGTACTTCTTGCAATCTTGATAATAACTCCAGCTTCAGAAAATATTCGCCTTCGCTATGTTGCTTTAGCTCATTGTAATTAATTGATGACGGAACCAAATCTTTGACAATCGCATAATTTTCGGAAAATGCATTGAGTGGATTAACATTTAAGCAATGAGTGGCATCACCAATAGCTTTAACTATCACCTCTAATAGTTGATTAAAATTATTACTCGCAGTATTTAACAGATGAGCAAGTGTACTCTTGTCAGCCCCGGTATTACCAAGAAGCAATATCCCCTTTTTGCCATGTTCCTGTAGGTGGTCATTACCATCTCGGATTAAATCTAATACTTGCTTTATAGTAGCCTGATCATCATTGTTAAGCTGATTATCCTCACCTGCTACCTCAAATAATTTTACAACCGGTATATTGGGGATATATTCTTTTACTTCTTGTTCAGCTATGTATTGTTTTACTAGAGCCTCTTTTTTGGCTTTTGCAGGAAAGTCTTTATTAATCTGCAGGGCTGCTTTTATCTCACTTGCTACAATATCTCCTATATTCTTAAAACTAGTGCCAAAATTAGCAATAGATTTATTAATCTTTAAGGCTTCTGCTAGATACCTCACTCCCACAGATCCTATTGGGTTATTACTATCAATGTAAAAATTAGTAATAGCTTTATTAACCTTTAAGGCTTCTGCTAGAGCCTGTGCTCCAGCATCTCCTATCTTGTTATTATTAAGGTTAAAATAAGTAATAGCTTTATTAACTTTTAAGGCTTCTGCTAGAGCCTGTGCTCCAACATTTCCTATCTGGTTATTATGAAGATAAAGAGTAGTAATAGATTTGTTATCCTTTAAGGCTTCTGCTAAAGCCTTTGCTTCAGTATCTCCTATCTTGTTATAACAAAGATCAATAGAAGTAATAGATTTATTAATCTTTAAGGCTTCCGCTAAATCCTTGGCTCCAGCATCTCCTATCCCTGTATTACTAAGATCAAGAGTAGTAATAGAGTTAGTTGTTATTTGATGTATAATAGTTTTGTCTAATGGCATTTTTTCCTCTCTTTATATTTAGGTCAAAATTTATCAATTACGTCATAGTCTCAGGTGGAGTAAACGTAATAGCCATCTACTACGTCCCTCATTAGATACATATCGTACCCTATTAAAGCAATGGGCTATAGCCATTCAACCTGATCTAAAAGATTAAATAATAATTTATCAAACAACGTATACTTGTAGCAAAACTGCTTTGCAATTTTTTAGCAATACAAATCACATTTTTCAACTACGTCGCCAAGTAAATTTTTGGTAAATTCTTCATTTACCAGGTCATAATTGTAAAAAGTATGTTCCTGTGCTTTGGTGGCAAAATTTTGCCCTTGAGCAGCGGCATTAAGCATAATGTTAGCAATTTTATTGTAAGCGGTAGCCTTAAAATTGTCATCATGACTTAGGCTAAATGCGTGCTGATAATATTTTTTGGCTTGCTCAAATAAACCTACAGACTCGGAATACTCAGCCTGTTTTAGCATTATATCAGGATTGTTTTGATCTTGTTTTAGCCATTTTTTAAAACATGTTTTTATCATAAATTCATTACTAACTACTTTGTAGCAGTCAATCGCCTTAGCATATTCACCCTTGTTAAAAAATAGTTGCCCTAGTTTTTCATATATTTTTGGTAGATGGCTATTCGCCTCTATAGCTTTTGCATAGTAAGCCAATGCAGCTTCATTGGCACTGTCATGCTCAGCAATACTAGCTAAGCAACTATAGGCTATAGCCTTAAGATTTTTGCAGGCAGGAGAGTCCTGATAATTTTCTAGATATTTGATAGCTTTATGATAATATTCTGGGTCAGATTGGTTCTCATCAATCTTCAAACTACTAACTTGATACTCTAGATTTTCTGTTACTTTAGCATGGCAAGCTGTTATTAACTCTGCAATCTTTGCATGATCAGGTAATTTAGTTCCACAGACATTAGCGAAGAATTTCACATATTCATATTGCTGCTGTAAGCAATAACCGTAATCTTGTATCTGATTCTGAAGCTGAGAATTATCAAACTCAGCATATTCAGCAAAAAGTTCCACTGCTATCTGCAAGATCATTAAGGCATCTGGTATCTTATCTATTTGATTATAGTTAAGCACTTTTTGCAATCTTGATAATAACTCCAACTCTGGAAAATATTCACCTTCGCTATGTTGCTTTAGCTCATTGTAATTAATTGATGACGGAACCAAATTTTTGACAATCGCATAATTTTCGGAAAATGCATTAAGTGGATTAATATTTAAGCAGTTAGTGGCATCAGCAATAGCTTTAACTATCACCTCTAATAGTTGATTAAAATTATTACTCGCAGTATTTAACAGATGCGATGAACACTCCATAGCTTTCTTTGAAATAGCTATGTCGACCATATCACTATTAGCGTCAGAATATGTGGATGATTTGTCTATTTCTGCAAGTAAGTCAGGTACAGTTAACTCACCTTCTTCAGTTGGTTTATAGAATAGATGTATTGAATTACCATCTTTGAGCTTACTAATCAGTTCCTTACATTTCTTTGTTGCTCCTTGATTATCTGTTAATATTTTCTCTATAGATTTTCTGATATTCTCAATATTTTTGTGTGGTGGTACATGAGTAACTACTAAAGATATGCTACCCTCTATAGAGTCAATGTCCTTAAAACTTTTTATAAAATTAGATAGAGCTGCAAGGAAAATATTACCTCTTTCAATAGCAATATTTAAAACTGATTCAGGTACCACCAACACAAATTTTAGCTGCTCTGTGGTCTCAAAAAGCCTTTTAATATAGAAGCTGTTAGCAATTTCCTGGACAGGGTCAGTATCATTAAAGCCAGGGCAGTCCCATATTATTAGCTCTTTAGCAAGACATTTATTAGGAATCTTAGTCTCAGAAGCTGATTTGTGACCAATGGCAATATTTTTAAGTGGCTGCATCGCCTCAATAACCAGTTCGGCAGTTTCATCATCCATAATCGCCTGTAGTTTTCTGCCACTAAACAAATGAGCGAGTGTACTCTTGCCAGCCCCAGTATTACCAAGCAGCAATATCCCCTTCTTGCCATGTTCTTGCAGGCGGTCGTTACCATCTCGAATTAGCTCTGATACTTCCTTGATAGTAGCCTGATCATCATCGTTAAACTGATTATCCCCACCCGCTACCTCAAATAATTTCACAGCCGGTATATTGGGGATATATTCTTTTACTTTTGCGTCCTCTAGGGCTTTTAATCTAGCCTCCTCTTGTTCTTTAAGTTTTGCCTGCTCGGCTATTTGTTGTGCTAGAGCCTTTTGTCTAGCTTTTTCAACTATAAGCATTACATCCATTGCATCTATTTCAGCTATCACTGCTTTTTGTTGCTGTTTTATTATCTTAGCAGCTTTTTTAGTAGGATCTTTATTAATCTGTAACTCTGTTGCTATCTCTTTCGTTACAATATCTCCTATATTGTTACCAGTAATGTCAAGAATAGTAATATATGGATTAATCTTTAAGGCTTCTGCTAGCTCCTTCGCTCCAACATCTCCTATCTTGTTATTAGTAAGGTAAAGAGTAGCAATAGATTTATTATCCTTTAAGGCTTCTGCTATATCCTTCGCTCCAGCCTCTCCTATCTGGTTATTACCAAGATAAAGATAAGTAATATTGTGATTAATTTTTAAGGCTTCTGCTAGAGCCTGTACTCCAGCATCTCCTATCTGGTTATTTTGAAGACTAAGAGTAGTAATAGAGTTATTATCCTTTAAGCATTCTGCTAGCGATTTCGCTCCAGCATCTCCTATCTGGTTAGTATAAAGGTTAAGAATAGTAATAGAGTGATTATCCTTTAAGGCTTCTGCTATAGCCTGTACTCCAGCATCTCCTATCTGGTTATGATAAAGGTAAAGAGTAGTAATAGATTGATTATCCTTTAAGGCTTCTGCTAGCTCCTTCGCTTCAACATTTCCTATATTTTTACTACCAAGGTTAAGAGTATCAATAGAGTTATTTCTTATTTGTTGTATAATAGATTGTTCTAATGGCATTTTTTCCTCTCTTTATAATTTAGGTCAAAATTTATCAATTATAGCTAACCCGACTAGTATTTATCCCGTGCGTCATTGCGAGGAGCCACTTTAGTGGCATTGATGCAATCCAAAAAAGTGGGTAGAAATGGATTGCTTCGTCGGCTTACGCCTTCTCGCAATGACGACGTAATACTAACCGGGTTAGCTATACGTCATAGTCTCAGTTTGACATAAAAGATTAAATAATAATAATTTGTTAAACAACTAAATAACTACTTATCACTATTTTTTTAGTAAGAGTTGTGATTTTTTTAGCATCACTAAATATACTAAAAATACGAGGTAAAAATATCACGAAATATGATGCAAATGGTGATTTTTTATGGTATAATAATTCCCTTGGAATACAGATACTACAGGGGATTTATATGAGAAAAATTACTGTCAAATTTAACAAGTTACAAGATATCGAAAATCTTAAAAAAATCATGAAAAATGTTTACGCGAGTAATAGCGATCATTTACCAGATATTGCTATAGTCAATTGATGAGAAGTTGGGGGCGTTGTCGCTCGTCGCTCGCCTATTACTTATAGGCGTCGCTCCATCGCTCCTAGCCCCAAATTCTCCTGAATTGACTATAAATTTCATTTGGGCGGAAAGATTTTTACACCTAGCCAGGTGGATAAAGCAGAGTTGCACATAATAAGAGTGATGACAACCTAAGTAGCCTTAGCCTTGAGAGTAGTAAAGATTTAAGCCAAAGCCTAACCTCACTAGCTAGTTTGCACCTATCAGATATTGCGGCAGAAGATAAAACAGTAATTTAGAACAAAGCCTATTTTTGTTCACAGACCCTAGACACTAGACTACTCAATAGATATAATTCTATGAAATTAGAAACTATTATGATATTTTACAAGATATGTATTTTCAAGATTATTATTAACCAATATTAATGAGCTGATGTGCTAAGTAATACTAAAAACATTGAGTTGAATGAGCAATTTGTCAAATCTCTTAATTTCATGGAATCAAATACTAAGAATGTTTTTATTACTGGTAAAGCAGGAACAGGAAAATCTACTTTATTAACTTACTTTAGAAAAAATACTCAAAAGAAAGTTGCAGTATTAGCTCCTACAGGTACGGCTGCAGTTAATATTAAAGGTCAAACTATTCATTCATTTTTTGGTTTTAAACCAGATGTAACCCTGGAATCAATTAAGACAAGAAGGAAAGATTTAGGTAATAAAAAAGAAGACATTTACAGAACTCTAGATGCAATAATTATCGATGAGATTTCGATGGTTAGAGCTGATCTACTTGATTGTATTGATAAATTTCTCCGTCTGAATGGCAAAAAAATAGACAAACCTTTCGGCGGCTTGCAAATAATATTTATCGGTGATCTTTATCAATTACCACCAGTAGTACCAAGTAAAGAAAAACTACTATTTAAGTCCTACTATTCTACCCCTTATTTTTTCAGTGCACATTGCTTTGAAGGGTTAGAAATGGAGTTTATCGAGCTTGGTAAGATTTACCGGCAAAGTGATCTAAAATTTATTCAATTATTAAATGCAATCCGTAATAATTCTATTATTGATACTGATATAGAAATAATTAATGAATGCTATAATGAAGATTTTGAACCTGATATAGATGATTTTTATATTTATTTAACCACCACCAATGCTAATGCTGAACTTATCAACTCACAAAGACTGAGTGTTATTAAAGGCAAAGAATTTACCTTTACAGGTAGAGTAGAAGGTAATTTTGCTAAAGAACAGTTACCTACTCTCATTGATCTAAAACTAAAGCTTGGTTCTCAAGTAATGATGCTTAACAATGATATTAACGGACGCTTTATTAATGGCACTATCGGTAAAATAATGAACATAGATAGAGATTATGAAATTCCTAAACTTATAATTTTACTTGGAACAGGCAAAAAAGTTAGCGTCACGCCGTATAGTTGGGAGTCATATAACTTTTATCTAGAAGGTACCGAATTAAAATCTAACATCACTGGCACTTTTACCCAATATCCTGTGATGTTAGCATGGGCAATTACCATACATAAAAGTCAGGGGAAGACTTTTGACAAAGTTATTTTAGATATCGGAAAAGGTACATTTGCTCATGGGCAAATGTATGTTGCTCTTAGTAGATGCACTAGTTTAAAAGGTTTAGTACTAAAAAAGAAAATTTCCAAAAAACATATCTGGATGGATTTTAACGTAGTAAAATTTGTCACTAATTATCAATACAAAAAGTCTGCAATTTTATGTCCTACAGAAGACAAGATTAAAATAATCCAAGAAGCTATAAAAAATAAATCCACTATTAATGTTACTTACTTAAAAGCTAACGATGAAAAGTCAAATAGGTTAATTCAACCTACTACCATTGGTAAAATGCAGTATTTAGGAAAAACCTATATTGGGGTTAAAGCATTCTGCTTAAAACGTCAAGAATATAGGGTGTTTAAAGTAGAACGGATGTTAGACATCAGCCATTGTCTCAAAAATTAGTAGAGTCAATCATTTATTTTAAACGCTCTACAATTTGCTTTAAATCACAGCAATTATCTTTTATATATATTATCTAATAATAAAAGTACGTTTTTGTTGAATAAGTTTATGGCAAACTTCAAGTAACTTCGCATACAAGCAACTATCGTAACTTTCTTCGGTTTAAAACTGTTAACAAGCCTATCATATAAATTGATTCATTTGAGTTATTACTCTGCTCACTTCTAAAACATTTGACTCATATAATTAAAAATAGTAACCCTTCTTTATTTAATAATTTAAAACCAAGTTTTTTATAATACTTCCTGAGTTTATTTCTTGCTATTTCTTTATCTTGTTCAAGCTCGTTAAGTCTCATTTCCTCGTCCCATTCATTGTTTGGTTTCTTTGAGTCTTGATATGCTAATTGCAATGGCATATAATCAACTATTACTAAATCATTTGCCTTTCCTATTGTATAGAGAGTGTTAGATATCAATGCTTCACCAAATTTCCTACCTCTATATTCAGCTAACACTTCAACAAGGTTAATTAAAACAATATTAGGCGGTCCGGGTAAATCATCCGTATCAATTATACTTTTCAATTTTTTACGATATTTATCTTTAACATCACAATTATTATAAAATAAACATAATAACTTCGCTACATTATCATCTATCATATCAAGTATATCTAAAGGAAGGAGAGCATCTTCATTGTCTTCGTCATAATCCCAATAACAAGAGTGAAGAGAAAAACGATAACCATCTAATTTACCAATTACTTTTTCATAGCCCTCACTATAATCATCATCATAGATTAAATATAACGCCTGACATTCAAACTTCTCCACATATCCTTTAAGTTCAGACATGTCTAATGGAGGTACGGAAATAGTAAATTCAAACCTAATATTTTCATCACAAATATTTATGTTGTGTATGTCCATAAAATTAAATTTTATTTTTTGTATTGTTAGTAACTATCCTTCCCTATGTTCTACTTTTAAACAACCATTAGTAATTTTACTAAAATGGATACCAAAGAAAATACCATTACCAGTTGAACTGTTAAATTTATATTTTGCATATAAGTTCTATCCTAGTCAATATAATAATAAAGTTTTTACAAATTAATCTTTGGTTGATATTTTTTGTATTATTGAGTAGTGTCATACTTGAGTTATTATATTACATCTACAAGGACAATTGTATTCGCTTGTTATTTTAATCCTTTCAAAATTTGGAAAATGTAATAAGATATTGATGGGTTTGAAGAATAAGCTTAATTCTCTATCAGATAAACGTAAGCTATACAGATTGATATGAACTTAAAATACTATAATTAATTATGGCAAGAAACAATGACTATATAAGCAAAATTGATAAATTGATAGGACAAAAAATCTATTCTCTAAGGCTTGCTAAAGGTTTGTCACGTCAGCAACTTGCAAAGACAATAGATGTAACACTTCAACAATTACAAAAATATGAGACTGGTTTCAATAGAATATCAATAGGTAGGCTGATTCTTATTGCTAAAGCATTAGAAAAAAATATTGATTATTTTTATGAAGGTTTAGAAGATATTAAAAATATTGAGCCTATTCAAACTCAGCATCAGCGTTTGTGTATAGAGGTGTCGAGGAATTTTATGAGAATCTGTAACCCAGAATATCAACAGGCTGTTAATGCATTGATACATTCGCTGATTAAAGAGTAGCATAGTAAGAGTAAAGTACTGATACAGTTATTGGTATCTAGTACAACACTTAGTAAATCCAATAGACTTGGCAAAACAAATATGGCAAGATGTTGGGAGTATTAGCTGTACAACCTCTGAGAATTGCTTATACACATTTGTTGAATTGTTTTTTTCAAATATCTAAGTGATTTAAAAATATTGCAAGGTTCTTATAGTTTTGACACTTTAACTTGGCATGTATAAAGTAACGTAACGTAGTTTTAACAAATCCCCCTTATGTAACAAGTGGAAGCAGTAATTTAAAAGAAGAGATATCTAAGAATCTTACTTTAAGAAATCACTATAAAATAAACGCAATAGGTGTTGAAGGGCTTTTTATGGAGTAGGTTATCAAATTAAGAAAGGTGGTAAGGCTTTTATAATTATACCTAACAGCATTTTTAATAGACAAAACGATAAAAAACTAAGGCAATATATTTTGGATAGTTGCTATATTGATGCTATTATTTCCCTCCCAGAGAAAATATTTTTTACAACGCCCAAAAAGACTTATATTTTAGCGATCACGAAAAAATCCAATATTTCGGATGTTCAGACTGATCCTGTATTTACTTATCTAGTCAGTGAAATAGGTGAAAGTAGAGATATTTATATATCTGATATTGAACAAGATGACTTGCAAAAAGCAGTTAATTTGTATAATATCTTTAAAAATAATAGTATGATGGTTGTTATATGTTTTATTGGTTTCCTAGTAGCAGGATTTATATGATTAAAATATTGAGATTTACAATAGGAGTACTGCCTATTATTCTAAAACAACTTATTGCTTTAATAGTTACAGGCTCTTTTATAATAGGGATAACAATCTTTATTAATGAAATTACTGAATATAGTGTTGAACATAGGTCAATCACCAATCAACTTATTAAAGAATTAGAAAAATCTCATAATGAAACTAAGAGCTATTCTACACTTTTTTCTATCAGTACAAAAGCCTTACAAATAAATCAAGTAGATAAATTGATCAGTACAAAGAATAAAGATAATCTTTATAACCCAGGACGTTATGTTGGTGCGACTTTAAAAATAAAAAACTTAACAGATAAAACATGTAATCTTAATCCTTCTTTCTTTGAGAAATTATTTGGAAAATATGATAAAATAGAAATTACAAAAAATACTCTTGTTCCAAGTGAAGAAACCTTGGTATATATTGTTTTTAGAAATATCCATAGTATCCATATATTTGAATCCAATTCTTTAAATTATAAATGGGTTGGATTAAAACAAACTGCCGATGAGAAAGAGTATAATGGGATAAATACACTACTAAATCATTATGATTATATATTACATGGAACTTCAGAATATTATAAAAACTGCATTGGAACTGAGAGTGAGCATTGTAAAGATAAAAATAGTGATAGCTGTAGATTTTATGAAGATAATGTTTCTAAATTAGAATATTTTACCAATTTACAAAATAAGATTAATACAGAAATGCCACTGGTTATTGAGCAACATTTTTGTAAATGATTTTTTTATATAAAAACTATATTATAGACTCATATTAAAGAATTAATAATTTAGGGGAAAAATTGAAAAACCGTTAACTCTCACAAAAATCTAACATCGTTCTTCTATGGCTATTCATTGATCTGCCGCATTTCCAAACACAAGCTCTGAATACTGGATTAATTTTCAGCAACAGTATGATATCTGGAATGCCAAAAAAATATTGATGTTTTCCATATAAAGGGATCGTTGAAAGATAAGAAATTGTTCTAATTTCAAAGAAAATATTTTGTCCAAAAAATTACAAAAAAACAGCTTGTATATTAACTATAAGTTGAATTTTGAAAATCAACTTTACTCTTATACATTTCCAACTATAATTACTTCTGTTGTTCTAAATGTTGTTGTTGCCTATATAGCTCTGTTAGCCTTTTATCTATTGTTGTATTTTTCAAATATGGGGCAAGTAGCTTATCATTCATCCTATATTTTAAATAGTCTATCTCATCATAAGTATTATCGTTAATCTTTACCATTCCATGACTATTTAGCTCTTTTAGCTCAGGACTTATCTCTTTTAATACATGTGCTTGACATGCCTTATATAGTTGCTTAGCCAGCATCCCTACCTGTGTTGTATCTTTTATCTTTTCTACTAGCTTGTCATCTGTTTCTATACTATCTCCTGTATAAATTCCTCCTATCTTAAATCTACTGACATTATTTATATCTCTCGCTAAATTGCTTAGTAGTTCAGGTTGCTCCTTATGCAAGTTAGCTATCGTCAGGAAATAATGATCTTGCTCCTTTTTACTATAATAATCTACCACCTCTTTATATTGCTTATACATATCAAGACAAAAATCTTTTTCTTTTTTTAATAGCTGTAAAACTTCACTCACTGATTTTGCTTCTTCTCTCTCTTTGTTAATTATAGCTCTTTTGGGTGTTACATAATCTTTGAATGCTTTTAACCATTCTGACCCTAGTAAATTAACTACTTCCTTCTCATCTTCTAGTTTTATCTTATTTTTTAGTTGCTCTATATCATATTTTGGCTGTAGTTTAACTATTGTCTCTATTTTACTCTGATACTTAGTAAACACTGATTTAATATACTTTCCATGATTTTTGGTCATCCCATCAAGATCAGTTCCTCTTATATAAGGTCTTATTTCCTTATTATTCATTAAGTCATCTAAATAACCTTGAACAGTCTTAAATTGTTTATTGTCTTTAATTAATACCCCTTGTTCTTCTATTACCTTTATATCTTGAGCAACTTGCTTCTTACAATGAAGTTGACTAAATTTAAACATTAATGGTGCTACTCTACCCTTTAGTTCTGACGTATTTCGCTTTAATTCTTTAATTAATAACTCTTCTTCCCATATATTGTATTTTGCTATATATAAACTATCTCTTTTTATATTCTCTAATAGATCAGGCTGACTGTCATATACTCTACTTTTATCATTTATGCTCTCCCCCTTCATTTCCTCTGATACATTATAAGTTAAGCTCTGATATTCCTTAGATATCTTTAAGCTTAATTCCCTATCTTGCTCGAGGCTATTCAATAATCCGTTAACTTCTTGTGTTTCTTGCCGCTCCTTTTCTATTTTATTAAATTGTGGAATTATCCAATCTCTAAAACTATCAACCCGCATTTGCTCTACTGCCTTTACCATATCATTATATTTTAATGGTTTTATTTTATGTTTTAGATATTCTATAGTTAACTTATCATTAAATTTCTGTATTTCATCTATCCTATCCTTATATACTTCAAATAGCACCCTTAATTCTTTATTCTTATCAGCATTAATACTCACTATTTCTTTCAATGCTTGCTCTAAGCCTTTTCTTTCCCCTATCTTAATAATATTACTTAAACTACCTGCATTATATGTTTTTAGTTCTGCTAATTCTTCAGTCCATTTATTTATCAATTCAGAATCATGGTTTTGTCCTTTATATTTCTCTACTATCTTTTCTATTCTTTCCTCATAACTATTATTTTTTATCTTAATTGGTTTTATAGGTATAGGTTGTGGCAAATTATTAAACTCTTGCTTTTTTGTCCTTTGTACTTCTGGCTGTAGTTCTTATTGTAATTTTTGCATGTAGGTTATATCTTGTACTACTAAACTTTGCCACAATTTACTACTACAAAGATTATCATAGATTTTGCTAGCTATTTTTACTTTATCATCATAATCTAATTTATTGCTTGTCTGACCTCTAGCTTGCTTTACTTGGTAAGTTTTTATTTGCTCGTATATTTTCTGCTCAATGACTTTTTGCTGACTTTTAATTATTCTACCTCTTAGCCCACTTAATTGCTCTTGATGTAACAAGCTTACGTCCCTAACCATAATGTGATATAGCTCTATTCTATCGCTACCGTACAACTCTAAACTTTTGATGTGAGATTGATAATGCTCATCATCACCGAAGCTATGGTGAGAACCAACCTGACTAATCCTGTGCTTTTGCTCATACTCACTTTGCAATTCATGTATTAATTCTGGTAGTTTTAAAGATTCTTTATCCTTAATTTTACCATTTTTGGCTATAGCAACTAATGTATCTCGATATATACCATCTTGTAATCCTAAAAATTCATGTTTACTACCGTCCTTTCCTGTAGTTTCAGCATATTTCATATAGTATTTAGCTTCTGGTGAGGTAAGCTTTTTTTGCCAGTTAAATTCTGTTGTAGCTTCTTGTATTATTTGTTCTCTTGTAAGTAGAGTACCAACACTTCTAGCTTGCCACAATATTCTTTCTCCTATCGCTAATTCTTGGGATTGTGGTAGTAATTGCTGTAGTCCTGCTGCAATAGACTGACTATTATGTAATGAAATATTTTGCTGCTGACCATTTCTAATAGCTTCCTTGAGATTATCTATATTTAAACCTGCTGGTAATCTATCAGCTAAATCCCATTTTTCTGGTAAGATGTTTTCATTGATAGTGCCATTAAATTCTAACCTACTTGGATCAATGATGGTTACATTACCAATACGACCATTAGCCTCATTAATCATCTGTCCTATTGTTTTAGCTGCTGTGATACCTGCTTGATCATTATCAGCCCAAATTACTATTTCCCTACCGGTAAGTTGTTGCCAATTTGCTTTACTTGCTCCATTACTACCACCCAGCCACGATAGTACAATATAATCAGGTAGTGATTCTTGTGCTTTATCACAAGTCTTTTCACCTTCTACTATCAATATAGTCCTTTGCTCATCTTTTATTTTATCTATATGATAGATTGGTTTATAACCATTATCACTAAAACCCTTTAATTTCCATGCTTCTTGATTTAATGATTCATTGTGGCAATAGCTAACTGGTAGTACTTGCTTCTTGCCATCTTGACGGCTGACCAATCTCACTGTTAAACCTATCAGTTGCTTTTGATTATTTCTATAATAATAGATGCCATCAACAGTGTTACTTTTTAGTAAACCAGCCAAATGAATTTTTGGATCGAATTTAGGTGCATAGTCAGGAACGTAAGGCTGTGCATACCATTCATTAATTGATTTCTTTATTACCTCTTCATGCCCCTTACTCTCTTGTGGTTGCTTATTATTATTTCTTTCATTGTCATTATGATAATTATAATAATTATTTTCTTTAGCACTAATACCAGCTGTCAACGCTACTCGTTCTAACGCTTCTAATTTACTACAGTATAGAGCCTTCTGAACAAAAGAAAATATATTACCTCCTTCTCCAGTGCTATGACGAATCCATAATCCTGTTCTTAAATTCATAGTTAAACTACCAAGACTAATCTCAGAACTAGTCTTTTTAAATCTTACATTGTCACCATTAATCCTTCTAGCATAACTCTCAAAAATATTACGATAATTATATTCAGTTAAACTTTGCTTAACTTCATTAAAGTCTAATCTGTTCTTTCTAGTTGCATTAACTCTATTATATTTGTTAGTTTTATTTTCATTAGTTTCTGTTTTATCTATTTTAATTGGTAGGCTGCTAGTTATTTCTTGCTGATTTTCACCTTGTATGTCAGCTGATTTAGTTGATTCAGCCAATTTTGCATTATTATTGGCATTATTAATATATCTATAATATTCATAAAGAAGACCTCGTAACTCGTCTGTCTTTACTATTGCTGCCAAATTTTCTATATTTAATTTGCCATCCTTTTGTAAAAGATCAAGCTGATCTAAAAATCTCTGTTCATATTCATTAGGCAAACTATCAGTTAACAACCTTATTTCTTTTGCTAAGCTTACAAGTAACTTCTGATAATTTCTTGTTGTTAGTTTGTCTTGCAGTTCTTGTGCTTTAATTGCCCCTTGTTCATAATTTCTAAACCTTTTTGCTATGACCTCGAAATTGCTAATAGCATCTTTCCGACGCCGGCTAATACCCAGAACTGTACTAAAGCCAATACCTCTCAAACTACCCAGTAAATTAGGATTTTGCTTTACTTTAGAAATGGCATCTGCTAATTGTTCATACCGACATTCTACTAACAAATTTTGCCATTTCTGCAATATTTCTGGTATAGGGGTTTTATATATACGGCTTAAGAATTCTGGGAATAATTTCTCCCGATAATGAGTTACTTCCTTTAACTCTTTTTTTATCTCTTGATGTTCAACGTTAGTCTTCTCTAATAGCTCAGTTTTTTCTATTAATGACAACTTAGTTTCATTAATAAATTCATGCAAGTCAGCTAAATTAGTAGTAAAAATATTTAACCAATCAGTGTTAATATTGCTTGTACTAACTATCTCTTGGCTATTTAATATATTTGGTACTGTAATATTTTGCGTCCTTAAACCATAACAAATTTCCATCATCTTTCTCCAATGGTTACTTGTAATTAAGGTCGCTCCTTGATTGATCTTTTTAAAAAAATACTTATCAGCTGAATAACCAGCATGCTTTTGAATCGTCTGATAATTTAAATCAAGTTGGATAATTCTATCACCCATACTTACTTGATCCTTAATGTCAGAATTATCAATAGCTTTATCCTTAACACTACCGTGATAATTATCACAAATAATTTTAGCCCATTGTTTTAACTCCTTCTTGCTCTCTGCTAGCTCTTCATATGTAGCTGCAAGTATCTGCCTATCATGTTCTGAGAGATGATTCCAAATAAGCTCATTTCGCTTTTCTCTTGATAATTTTGACCATGATATTTTTTCACTATTTTTATTAATAGGAGTCTTTTGTAATTCTACTTTTTTAAATTCCTTGCTAGATTGTAGTTCAGAGGGAGTGGTTTCCTCCTGAGTAGATCGATTAAGTATTAAACCATATGAATCTATAGTAATTTCTCTCGCATTTTTTATCTCTACATTAGCAGTTGTGGTTAATCTTCCATATAATCCAGCCAGTTTAATAGGTCTTTCTTGTTGCTCTTGCCATTCTTGCATTTTACCGTGCAAATCAAATACTACTTGTCTAAATTCTAGATAATTCTTAATGACTTGTTCATTAGGACTTAATTTATCAAATTTACGATAATTAATTGCTAAATTATTATTGACTCTTTTACTGACCCCTATAGTTAAACCAATATACCAGCTAGGCACCGGTTGTTTTCTTCGTTCTTTACCTTTACCTTGTAGGCTATATCCTTCTACACTAAATCGTACTCGTCCTTTTTCCGCATCTTCTTCCACTCTCTTATAAACAATATCTTCTAATACATCTTGAGCTGCATACAGATTTACCTCGTATCTGTACCTACTCATTAGCACGTTAAAGGCTTCATAACCTATAGTAGATTCATAATATACTTTCATATAATCCACCGTCTCACCTTGCAACTTATAACCAGTCACCGCATAACCATGTTTAAACCTAACTGGATATAGTGAGTCAGCTGTATCAATCTTGACTATCTTTTTACTGCCATCTGCTTTATGTACCAACAAATTCACTATGCCATGACCAAATTTATCTGGAGCAGTAAAATCTATAACTGTTGCTAATTCGCCATTTAGTACTCCATAAAAACCCTTATATTCTGCCTTATTACTGACGAAAACTATTTGCTCACCTCGCAATAATTCTACCATCTCATGACCAGATTTAAAGTTGCCACCCAATCCCTTTAAAATACCAGCCTGTTTTAGTCTTTCTCTTACTTCTATGTTAAAATAGTTCACCGATACATTAGTATAAGCACCTATTACTATCGACCTAATCGATACTAAATCATCCCTGGCTAAATTCTTGGCTTGTACTAGATACTCACTAACATAATTTTCTACCAATGCTTCTTTAGTTATTTTCTCATTCTCATAAATATTAAATATTTCAAGTTCTTGGTAAATCGCTAATGCTTCTTCTATTTTATAAAGACCCATTAGCTTGGTAGCTTCTCTCTGTAGTTCCCTAGTATATTCATCGGGATGTTTATGACGCATTACTGCAGTTAATTTACTAATATCAGCAATAGTGCATATCTTCTTAAAAGCACCTGCCATACCAATAGCAGAAAGCTGATTGTTATCACCTACTATTATGACTTTTGCCCCTGACTTTAATACTTGAGTTAGCAAATAATCCATATTCGCCAGCTCAATCATGCTTGCTTCATCTATGATGAATACGGTCTTATTGTCTAACTCGGCACTAACATTTTTCTGCTGACTAAAATTACTCTCCACTCTATCTGGATATTGGTATTCTCTTTCTGTATAATAATCAGTTCGTAAAGGCAACTCGAACTCATGCCCCCTAGCTTCTTGCCACTCTTTACGCCATAGTGTTGTATTCTTTGCTTCAATGCCAGTAGCACCTTCCAGAACTTTTGTAGCACTACTACTTTGGGCAGTCCCTACTACCCGATAACCAGCTTTTTGATATTGTCGTACTATTTCCCGCATGACAAATGTCTTACCAGCTCCTGGGTATCCTTCCAATACGCTAATATCTTTACCACATACAATATCTATTATTGCCTTGCGTTGTTCCTCTGTTAAAGAATGATTTTGTTCCTTGATTAGCTCGATCTGTAACCCAACCTTGTTGTTTACTACCTCCTGCACAGCCATACCAACTTTTTGAATACTGCCAATTAATTTATCTTTCATAGAACCTATTGCCCTATCATCAATAAACAAATTATGGTTCTGACTGTGCTGTAACTCTTCTACTGTGGTAATAAATCTCTGTTCTAACTTTACCCTTTTGGTTAATGCATACAAAGTACGACCTTTTAAATCACTAGGATTTATTAAACTAATCTTATCAGACGCCAACAAATTACTATAGAGTCGCATAAATTCAGTAGAATATGCTTGATCCAATAGCTCAACATTTGATAGTCCTGTACTATTATGACTGCTATGATCAATAGTAGTAATACTACCAGTAGTATTACTACCTTCTACAATACTAGTGCTAGATAGCTCACTATCTTGCTTACTACTACCATCTGCCAAAATAGTTAAATCTTGGTTAGGACTTTCCTTTACATTTTCTGTTACTAAACTTTCTATTAGTAAATCTTCTACTACTAATTGTTTGCTTATTTCTCTTAAACGTTGCTGAAATCCTTGTTTATTACCACCATCTAATTGTTTATCTGTTTGCCCTAACTCAATATCTATAGTTAACGCATCAGATAAGGCTATAGCAATTTCTTCCCTAGTAAAAACTGGCTTATTAATCGATAATTTATCAAATACTAACTCTGGATTTGTTCTAATCTTGGCAGCATTTTTTTTTAGTATTTGTTCATTTATTAATCTTAATTTTGAGTCTTTTATATAATGGGCTGCTCCTTCATGGATAGTTGGTACTAAATCAATGCCCCGTGCCTTATGAGATAAATGTGATACCCTATCTAAAGCCCCATGTTTTTCTAAATACAAATTGATGAAATGAGCTACATTTTCTCGGTAATAATATAAAAATTTCCTCCTTCCCCAATCGCGTCCTTTTTCACCAAAAACTACTTGGTCATTTTCCAGTGAACGTATTAGTTTTCTGGTAGTCATTTGAATATGAACATGTGGATTATCTTCACTGTCATAATGAATGTTTATATCTGCTACCATGCCATGACTAACTAAACACTCCAAAGCAAATTGTTCGATAAGTTCAATATTCTGTTGTAGGGTTAATTCTTTCGGTAAAGCTATGATTAGCTTTCTAGCTGTTTCAGCATTTTTTCTTGTTTCTACACTTTCTGCTCTGTTCCATAATTCTTGTCTATCGTATACCCAACTAGGAGCGTCATCTGAAGCTAGAATTATGCTATGAGCAAGCCCCTTTCTGCTGGTAGAATTATAGCTAATAGTTTGTTTCTCTTTTGTACTATTATCAGTTGTAATAAGCTGCAATTTACTTCTTGAAATATAGCTACTTGCTGCAACGGCATTATGTCCCTTGCTTCTTTGTACTTCTGATTTACTACAATGATATATTGCCATACTATCTAAGCCGTGAGTTTTGGGTAATAGCAAAGGCAAGAACCGAATCTTTGAACGCAGGCAAACTAGGTAAACCTAGTTTGCCCAAGTGCGCCTATCGGAATTCCAGCTGTCAATGCTAAAACCTTGGACGTAAATAAATCAGCTTATTTTGTGTGGTAAGATTCATATAGGCAGCAAAATCTCCATAGTGGCTAATGGACAGGGTGTCGGCAGAGGGAATGGGAAAAAGGCATATGTATGTTTTACAACGTATACTTCTAGTAAATTAAAGATTGTAAAAAGTTAGAGTAATGCAGTTATTAATTAAATAAAGCCGGACACTAGACTTTACGCTAAGCTAAGTACAAGTTGTTTTATAAGATCAAAAATACAAAAATATGTTAGTAAAATGTTTACCATATCGATAATTCAAAAGATAATTAGATAATTGCTGGAGCTGTTAGCTTATTTATGTTATAATTTCTTAAAGCGAATGTTTATAGTAACTCTTAAATGTAATAGAATAACATGACCTCTAAACTTTCTGATCTTAATACAACCGATCAAGATATTCATATCGGAAGTAATACGCTGCCGAGAATGAGAACAGGTACGGATGATTTTAAGACGTTATTGTTAAATAGTGATGTATTTGTTGATAAAAGCTTAATGATTAAAGAGTTATTGACAGATAGTGGAGATGTCATCCTAATCACTAGACCAAGGCGTTGGGGTAAGAGTTTGAATATGAACATGCTTCAGAAATTTTTTGAGATAGAGGTGGATGAGAGAGGTAAGGCTTTACCGTTGGAACAGAAGATCAATAACAAGCTATTTACAGGTGGTACAGTAGATTTAGGATTTGACGAAACTAAAGAGCTAAAGTCTTTAAAAATTGCAGGTAATGCTAGTAGCATGAAACGTCAAGGTCAATTTCCTGTGATTCTGTTCAATCTTAAAGATGTAAAAGGCAGTAGTTACCAAGAAATTGAAAGCGGGATAAGAAATCAAGTAACTAAGTTATTTGTAAACCATCGATACTTAAATCATTATATGGCAAAAGATGAAAATTTACTAGATGATGTACAAAAGGAAAAGTTAAGTCGATATTTTACAGGAAAGCTTGATAAGGAAGACTTAAAAGATAGCTTACGTTTTTTAAGTGAAGTACTGTACAAACATTTTAATCAAAAAGTGTATATATTGATTGATGAATATGATACACCGATTAATAGTTCTTACATTGAGTTTGGTGATAAATTAAAAGAATTTGATGATGTACTCAAGATATTCCGCGGAATGTTTGGTAATAGCCTAAAGACTAATCCCTGCTTAGAAAAAGGGGTAATTACTGGTATATTGCGGGTTGCTAAAGCTAATTTATTTTCGGATTTGAATAATGTTAGTGAGTATACCTTACTTGATGAAGAATTTTCTAAGTTCTATGGCTTTACTCAAGCAGAAGTTGATGAGTTATTAATTAAAGTACCAACAGCAACTAATCCTGAGAAAATTAAAAATTGGTATAATGGTTACAATTTTGGTGGGGAGATTATCTATAATCCATGGTCGATTATGCAATGTTTGGCTCATAAAGGGAAACTTGATCATTATTGGCTAGATAGTGGAGGAACGGGTCTTATTGATAAAACATTA
This sequence comes from Candidatus Tisiphia endosymbiont of Xenochironomus xenolabis, assembly GCF_964264705.1. NCBI lineage: Bacteria > Pseudomonadati > Pseudomonadota > Alphaproteobacteria > Rickettsiales > Rickettsiaceae > Candidatus Tisiphia > Candidatus Tisiphia endosymbiont of Xenochironomus xenolabis. Next base: position 1,492,444 of record NZ_OZ183473.1, on the reverse strand, counting down.
TTGTCAGATGAGATGCAAGCCGATCTCCAACAATTGGCTAGTTGTAAGAGTATTATCTCACCTATTACCAAACAAATCAGTTTCAGCGATATTAATACGCGAAGTGGGTTATTTAGTTTGCTATTATTTAGTGGTTATTTAAACCCAACAGCTATCGAACCTGCAAAGGATATCTATGAATTATCAGTGCCTAATAAGGAAGTAGAATATATATATGAAACCAGGCTATTACAATGGGTGAGCAGCAAGTTACAGATGGATAGTTCTTTATATTATTCATTTGCTAGTTTGTTGCCTGCAGGTAAAATAGAAGAATTTAAAGAGAAATTACAAGAGTTACTACTAAATGCCACTAGTTTTCATCAAACTGGCGAGAAAAAAGCAGAGCTATTTTATAGCGGCTTTATGCTAGGTTTAATTAACACCTTATCTCCTGGCTATATCATAGATAGTGAGCGAGAAACGGGCAGTGGTAGAGCTGATATTATGTTAATACCTAAAGCTGGAAAGCAGAACAATGCTATTATTATAGAATATAAAATATGCAAATTTTCTGATATTCTAGAATCAGTTGCAAAAGATGGGTTAGATCAAATCATAAAAAAACGATATGAGGATAAAATAAAAGAATACTCACATGTTCAAAAAATCATCAAAATTGCTATGGCTTTTTTCGGCAAGGAAGTGGCATTAAAATACCAAATAGAAATATCAAGTGCTAATTTCATCTGATAATTTGTGTGATTGTATCTTGAAATAAGTCTTTAAAGAAGTAGAGTAAAAGCAAGGAGTGATACCGATCGTGTGATAGGTTAAGAAAGACCGAGTGAATCTAAGGTACCTTTTAGCAACAAACTTAGCATAATTTTCTAGTAAGATAGCATCTAGTTTTCAAGTTGCTTTAATTTTTAATATTAGTAATTTCTTCTTTTTTAATTAAGGTAATTCGTTCAATAATATCCCCATTATGGCACTAGATGCCGAATATATGACTTCTTCCTTCGTGGCTCTATTTTTTTATTTTCTTTGTTAACAAATTCACTTGTCCATATATGACATTGCATCCTCTAATCTCTGCTTAGATCAACATCGCTATCAAGTCTCTTATGGATAGAGTCACAAGTAGTGCCAATAACAAATATGTGGTTCGTTTTAGACGAATTACCAGCTTTGCAAAATACCATCCCTCTGCCAACTACTCTTACCGAAAGTAGGAAATATGGCGATTGTTTTGTTGCAGGTTTGCAAAATATTTACCAACTGGAAGAAATATACGGCTCTGCAGGAATTAGCTCTATGCTCGACTTATTCAATACTAAATTCATCATTTCGTGTTGTTGAACAACAAACTGCTCATAGGTATGCACTTATGATCGTAGAACAAGAGACTCCTGAGAAAGCCTGTCTTACAGCTCTAACACTATGCACTATGGCTTGAATACCAATAACATCGAACAGTAAAAGACTGTTAGTCATGCCATCTAAAATCATGACTCTACCAGATATTACTTGCTACGTCAAATTGACCGGTAACTAAGTTAACGATATAGTTGCAAAATATACCATCATTTACAATTTTTTACAACTAATAATATATCAAAATTTATCCTATGCAAATTATTACCATGTTATATTAATTAAAATTACTCATCTATATTATGCTCTCCCATTAATTGCTGCATAACATGCATTGAACTATGAACTACTGGAAAAGTATCAAATTCACTTCGTACTTCAATTAATTTGTCTTCTGTTTCTGCATTTCTATGGAATACTGCCCAAAGCATAGCGGCTTTATCACCATCTGTTAAGGATTTAATATTATTTGGTTGTTCTTTGTAACGAGCTAATTGCTTTTCAGCATCGTTAGCTTTTGCTGTTATTTCTGTACCACTTACTTGATGTTTATTAGTTTGGGGAACACCTTTGGTATCATCCCACTTAAGCTCTATTCCTACAAACACTTTTTTCCCAACTAATCCTATATCAACACGATACCCTCCACCAGATTGCATTTCTGGAACAACACTGATACGCTCACCACCTTGAAATTGAGCATCACTATAGTGTGAAAATACCCCTTGTACTACAGCTTGAAAATCATCTTCACTGTTAATTAAATTCTTAAATTCAAATAAATATTTAGCTATCTCTTTAAATAACTTTACATAATATTGTGCATCATCTGCCTCTATAGTATCTTTCCTCATTACAGTTACAGCTTCACTTAATACAAGATTTAAGGCTTCTGTATCAATATCTAATACTTCAGAAAATTGTCCTAAAAATCCCTGGGTCTTTTTGTTATTATACTCACCTAAGCTATTATAAGAATTTATATCAATACCCTGATCGCTACACCAATCTTCAAATTTCTTTTTGTCACCTTTTGTAAAATTTTTAAGTTTTAAGTTAACTTCTGTTATTTTTATGTTGCTATTTCCTCCAATTATACTCTCTATACTAACTTTCTTACCTTCTGGTATAGGATATTTTACGTTACTTCGGGTTATATTAAGTAAAACTAACATTTTTTGTTCTATATCTGGATTTATAAACCCAAATGTTGCTGTATTCTTAGATACATCTTCTGTACCTCCTGTGCGAGACTCTCCTCTTACTTCTTGTCCATATTTAAAAACATGTTTTTCCCATGATTCTTCTCTTGGAGTTGTAGAAATTAACTGCCCCAATAACATCTTTACTGTATAAAAATAATAATCTGGAACCTCATTTGGTATAGAATAATAAATATACTTTAATTGCTCGTTTATTCTTGCCCTATCAGTTGTTTGTAGTACTAGCCGTGAGAAAGGTTGATGATTAACATTTTTTGTATCTGCTTGAATCCACAATCTTTTATTCTCTTCCAAATCACAATTGAATACCGAATAAACAATATCTTCACTGTTTGTAATCATTCTCTGCGATCCATACCAAAATGCATCAGCATATTTTTTAGCCTGCTCCTTGTCATTTTGAGAAATATCACTTGTTCTTCCCTTTTTAAGTTCGACAATCACAGGGATAGTATTCAGTGACCGTTCATATCCGCGTACTAAGATAACGACATCAGCAAAACCTTCACCTAAAGATAATTCAGTATAACATTTAAGATTATGGCTATACTTAAATAGCATAACAAAAAATCCAGTTAATAATCCATGATATTCATACTCTTTAGTAAATTTGATTCGTAGGTTTTGAACTAAATGTTTATGAACTTCTTGACCAAAATATTTAAGAATTTCTGTAGCATTATCTTTGACCTCTTTTTTATCTGTTGAAGAAAGCTCAGACACCCAATTTTCTATATTTTTTTCATGCTCTTTAATACTAAAATGATCACAGCTAATTCCTGAGTCAGGAGCCAGATTACCAGTAAATTGGGATGTCTCAATCCACATCTTTGTTGATTTAATGACCGGATCTTTTGCGTGTCTTATTGCAACAGAATAACCTTTTTTATTTAGCTCGGTATAATTTGCTATCTGATTACTTAGATAATTTATTTCTGATTGTGTAAAACGTTGTGGAACATTATATTTAAAATGGGTTTGAACAGTAGAATCTGTATCAAAACATTCTATAAATATTAATTTATCTTGTTCTTGTGTTGGTACTCTATCTTGTGGTTTTCGTACTAGAACAGCTAACTTTACCCCTTTAGTAGTACTACCTACCTTTTCAATATGACAGAATACTTTTTTAACTCCTAATTTTATTCCTAAAGTAGTATCTGGTAAAGCTAAAAAACTAGCCAAATTAAACAATGGAAAAAAACCATCCTTATTAACTGAGCGTTTATTATCTGGTATTTGATTAACAAATGACTGAAACCTTTGTTGAAAGGTACGAATATCACCTGACAACAACATTTCAACTAATTCAGGATATCTTTCATTTATTGGGTTAGCTGGTTGCATATTTTACCTATTTTTTATAATTAATTCATAGTCCTATTCTCTTTATTTTACTTAAAAACATTAGCTATCACTGTTCTTCAACAATATCAAGCTTTCCTAAACATTCTAGTGCATCACTAGTATCACTACCATTATTTGATGAAATAGGAGAAGCATCTGTATCATGGAGAGTTCTTTTTTCATTAAAAACTTCCATTAGCTGTGGTAAAGTTTCTTTAATCTTATCGTTTATAATACTAAATTTATTATTTTTTGTATCACCAGTGGATATATAGTTATTGACTGAAATATCTATATTATTAATAAATTGATTAATATCTTCTAATACTGCTTTGTTATTTTTAGCATAACAAAATAAAAATTCTTTTAGTGATTCTTTATTATCATTCTCATAAAGAATACTACAAATAATTTTACCTGTGCTACAAAGAAAAACATGTTGACGTTGATCATCACTATAGGCGTGCCATAATTCTTGAAGAGCTTTCTTATATCCATTTTCTGCACACTTATTCAACAAGAGATTAGAATAGTTATTATTATCAAATTCAGTCACTTGCTGCCAAAATTTCTCCCTTCCTAACTCTATAATATCATGTAAAAACTTTTCTCTAAGTTCAGCACACTTTTCATCACTGATAGCAGACAATAAGCTGTAATATTTGTTAATATTATAAAATTGAGCTTGTATTGGAAATAATTGGCACACCGTATCAAAATATCCCTCTTCAATTAACAACTTAAGTATCGATGGACCACGAGGATGACTAAACTTTTCAAGAAAAGAATCTAGTTGTTGTTTATCTTTCATTGCCTCCTGTAAGCAAAAGATAGCTACATCTTTTCCCCTATTACCTGCTGTACTACTAGCAGAATATAATGCCGCTTCAACAAGTAAGTTTAATCTAGTCTCTGCAGAAATACTCGAATCTTCTAATAGTCTTGTAGAAAAAAATGCAACTGCTTCACGCTCATTATTGTAATAAGCTAATTTAAGCCCATAAATATTAAGATTAGGATCATAATATCCAAAATATATGTCATTTTCTTTTATTTGCTCTAGCTTATCAGTAATATAATGCCCCCAAAATCTTTCTAATATAGTTACTTCTTGTTTTAAAATATTATCTTCAGATACATTGCGTACTTTTTGATATTTTGCTTTTTTAAGATCAAATAAGTTACGGATTAGCGTTTCATCTAAACAATTCAAACAAGCTAGCCTAAAACAATAGGTAATATCAAATGAATCTTTAAAATTACTTTTTAAACTATTATCTATTAATCTTTGTGCAAGTATTTTTGTATTTAATCTTTTTCCATATATATTATCATCAAGCCAGCAATCATCTGCAGAAATAGCAGCTGACACTACAGCTTCAAAGTAATCACGAACTTCATAATTTTTGTAAACCCATCTTGTAATTTGTTTTGTTTTAGATTCCTTAAAAAGATCATCATCCTTTATAACCATTGGCAAAATTCTATTAAGAGAATATGTTCCTGGTTGACCTACAGCTTCTTGTTCCATGATATGCCTCTATAGTAATTATGTAAATATAGTAAAGATTTACCTACTTTTAATACTAATAAATTACGTAATATAATGTCAAGTTTTTTCTACTTTGATTATCATGGTGGTTAAAAACGATACTAATTTTAAACCACTATATTTTAAACAATCAAGATACAAGATTTAATATTACAGACACCACAAATTATTGATCTGATTATCAAATAAACTTTGGCTGTCAGAGGAATATTCAAGAACTAATAATGACAAACATTATAAATTACCCCATCTGATTATTCTAATATAAGCATAGAGGTTTGAATAATTAATAGTTTTATGTCTGATTGGGTTCGGAAATTGTTCACTACGCCCCGCCATTCGGTACGAGTGGTCGTTTTTTCAAAAATATCGAACGGGAAACGTAGAGAGGTCTCAAGTTTTTTGCCCCTAAGCTTCAGGTTCTGAAATACGAATTTTATCATTTTGCGTTTTTGAGGCATTTCAGAACCTTTAAAAGTTTCATAGGCTTCAGAAGCTAGAGTTATCAATGTTGAGACGGTATCAGTAAATTTGTCATCTGCTTCATCATAAATTTTCAATAATCGATTAATTTCATATTGACGATCTTTTAATTGTTGTTTTTTTGCTTGAAATTCTTCTGTACTCAATTCACCATTAAGTCGTAAATCTATTAATGAGTTCAATCTTTTTTCGTTTTCAGTATGTTCTTTCTTTAAACTAGCTGTCGCTTCATCATGTTCATCTTTTTTTAGCTCATTAGTGTTTTTAAGGTGTTCTAGCGTGTCTTTTAATAGCTCTGGGGTCTTATACCTATTTTCTTAAAAATCTCTTCTATCTTTGCTAAAACCTCATCTTCCCTAACATATATTTTTTTGTTTGGATTTTTTGGATCCCATGCTGCCAAATAAACCCATTGATCTACCTTACCATTGGAATATGTTTTACTATGAATTTCCGATGTCACTATCTTGCCTGTTGTTGCACAAGTAATTAACCCTCTAAATAGGAAATCTTTACCTCCATATTTGAAAGGCTTTTTATTCCAACCTAAACGTACTTCTTTACATGCCATAAATGTTTCTCTTGTAATAATTGGTGGATAATTATGCAACCACATCTCTCCTTTTACTAACATTTCACCGTAATAAAATGGCTGCTGCATTAAACGGTGTAATACTGTTTTATTTAGGTAATAATTCTTTTTACTCCTTAACCCTAACTCTTTTGCCATGGTTACTATGCTTCCAAGAGTATATGCTCCTGTAGCATATTCTTCAAATAATTTTTTTATAATAAAAGCTCTAGATGAATCTAGAATTACTGTACTATTGCCATGTGCATCTCTGCTATTTAGATAACCAATAGGAGCAGGACCTATCCATTCTCCTTTACGTAATTTATGATCTAAACTCCTTTTGACATTATCACTTAAACTGTCAACATAAGATTGAGCCATTAATACGTTCATTCCCCATACCAATTTTTCATGAGATTGAGAATCTTTTGTTAGTATATAACCTTCAGTTCTAAAATGTAATTCTATTTTACCATCTTTTATTGGCCCTTCCAATAATGAAATTTCTGAAATTCGTCTTTGAACGCGATCAACTTTATCAGCTACAATAGCAATGGTTTCTCTATGGATTTTAGCAAATTTGATCATCTCTTTAAATTGTTTGCGATCACCTCTGCTTAAAGATTCGATAATTTCAAAAGTTTTGATAGCTTCAAGATTTTTACGTTGGCAATATTCTACTAATCTATATTTTTGAGCTTCAATTGAATGCCCCTCTTCTTGCTCCCTTGTTGAAACACGAACTAAAATTATAGCATTTGTTGCTTTGTCTGTCATATATTCTTCTCATTATAATGTTAGTTTAATTGCTTAAAACAATCTCCATCAGGGATAGACCATATAACTAGAACAGTCAAGTAAAGTATATGCTTAATTGTCGCATTGTAGTGAGCCATTGCAGCTAAATGTAACATTTTTAGCCTATACAAATTCTATTGATTAGTTTTAAGAGATTTTGGAGCTTTATCTTCTGGCAAATCAGATTCTTACTTATTTTTCTTGTTCTTTTTTCTGTTTCATTTTGTGGTCAATAATTATTTGATAAAAGCCAATTAAATTCTTAGCTGATTCATGAAGTTCTTCGTCACTCAATTGGTTGTTAGACATAGTTTTTAGTTTGTTAACTATTGACAGGTAAGTTTCTTTGGAAGAGCGTTTATCCTTATCTATTTCCTTTGTTATTTGCTGCATATAGGCATTTTTCATAATATATATTTCCCATTTTTATAAGCTTTCATCTTACTGTTAACTATTTTTTCTTGATTTACAATGGTCATTTCATGGCATGAAATAATTCTATCATTGATAAAACTTAGATTTACTTCCCTTGATATGCAAAATTTATTTATTTGATATATAAAAATTTCATGACATGAAATTTAAAAAAATATTCCTTGAATTTAGACAACCAAGGGCGTTTTTCTAATAAGGATAAAAAACTTTTAGGCGAACACTATGACTATGCAATTAATCACATGGTTAAAACTGCAAGAAATGTCTGTACAAGAATTTGCCAAAAAAATAGGCAAACATCCGAGTTTGGTACATAAATACATTTATGCAGATGTAATACCCAAGCTTGATACAATGAAAAAAATTTTCCTAGCAACTAGTGGATTGGTTTCAGCAAATGACTTTTACCAACTTACTGAAGAAATGCTTAAGCAGGAATTAGTAAAAAGAAAAAATAGCACATCAGAGCCTGAAATGGATTTTAGCGACTAATTCTAAAGTTGTTATTAATAGCATCAATTAATTCAAATTCTTTAATTTTAAGTAATAAATAATATAAATTTACCCACAAAATTTGTGGATAAATATGTGTATAATACGTGGATATCACGTGGATAAGTTTTTTTAGCCTGTGGATAAGAGGTAAAATTTGGATTTTTTTATAATTTTTTTAGGATTTTTTCAGGTTTTTTTGTGTGTTATACGCTCGTATAGTTTTTTTTTGCCATTTTTTGAAGGTCTTTTTATGAATTTTTACAGCTAAATTATCTAAAATTATAGGAGATTATTATGTTAAAATCTAAGAACAAACCCTTTTCTTTGTTAGCTTTTCTTCATGGTACTAATTTACTTGGACATGATGAATTAGGAATTTACATTAGACTGCTTGAACATATGTGGATAAGTGGTGGAAAATTGCCAAATAATGACCAAAAATTGGCTCATTTTTTAAATATTTCGCTAAAAAAATGGCAAAATTTTTTTATTTTTTCTGATAAAACTTTTACACATTTGAAGTTGAAAAATGAGTACCAAAAACTTATAAAAGTGTCACAACAAAATTCCTTGAATATAGCAAAAAGATGGGAAAAACATCGTAGTCAACTTATCGAATTTGCAGAAGAAAAAGCTACCCCCTCTAATGATACGACCGTATATACGAACGTATATACGACCGTAATACGATCGTATTACCTACGCGTACGTACGTCTAAAGATAAATCTATTGATATAAGATTAGATGATATAGATGAGCATGTGGATAACTCGCTTGGGACTGCAAAATTGGCAAAATCCGAAATAGCAGAATTAACTCAAAAGCTACAAGTACTGTTCAACGAACACAATATGGTTTTACCAAAAGATACATTGTTGGTTGTAGAATGGCTAAAAAGCGGTATTAGCAAAGATTATATTTATCAAAAGATTCAGCAAGTACTAGCACGTATTGGCAAACAGCAACTTGTACCTCCAAGGTCATTTGCTTACTTCACACCAGAGATAAAACGTGATCGTTATGAGCCATAGCTCTAGGAATAAAGCTATTTTTATGCTTTGGGTTTAAGGTTTTAAGGGATAACATCCAGCTCAAAGATTTATTTGGCAACAATCAACTGACAAAATTATTTCATTACAAATTTCATCACATGAAATAATTTTAATTATTTTACAGCTCTTGTCTTATATTTCTATATAAAATAGCGTTTCACGTAATGAAATACCTATTGTTTTCAGAAAAATCCCTGTCATAATCTGAATAACAACAGCAATTAAAGAAAAAATTATGAACAAAAAAGCTATCAAATATGGGCTACAACTTGCTTTAGTCGAGCAAGCTCCTGATGAATTTTATCAAAGCAATAAGAGTGACCATGAACAAAGGGATAAAAAAATAGCTGAAGGTGTAATGAGTAAATGCCTAATCAATCAATTTATTCTTGCACAATTAGTAAAAAATGAATTACAAGCAAAGCTAACTGACCAATTGATGGCGATATTTGGTTTAAATATTCAGGAATTTGGCTATCGTCAATTTCTAAGCGATGGAACAACTATCGGTTTTTGCACAAGAAATATTGACAATATCAAAAACACCCAAAGCAAAAATCTAGGCTACGAATACGAAACTTTGAGAAGATTCTATAATCAGGAAACATGTAACAGCTTTATCATCTACCAAAGAACAAAAGATAAAATTGAAGGTTTTTACTTTTTGTCTTCAAGCAATAATTCAGAGATTATTAGCTATTACATTAATCACCTTGAATCTTTTGAACAGTTTATTAACATTGTCAGTCTTTATGTTAGTATAGTTCTGAGTAGCATAAGATGCAATAATTCATACTGCGAAACTTTACAGCACAATGATTTATACGTAAAAATTTTTAGTCAAAATAGCTTGGACGAATTATTTCCTGCAAAGCTTTCAAGCAGTAACTAAAAATGTTTCCATTATGAAAATAACTAAACTTAACATAAACTATCTAGGCAAATCTTTCATTCTTACCCAAAGAGCTATGGAATGTCTTATACTTGCAGCTCTTGGGTTTCCTAAAAAGCACATAGCAAGTAGATTAGGCATATCGTACAGAACTGCAGAAAAACATATAACAAATGCTAAAAATAAAATTGGCATTTATAATCATAGACAATTAATTGATTTTTTATTTTCTAGTGAAATATTTAAGCACCCTACTACTGCTACTATTGCAAGCAACATCAATCAATATAAAAATTAATTATTTTAAATTGCTCATTCCTTAATTTTCTATAACATGAGGTTTATTAGCAAGAATAATAGGTGAAAATGCCAACTATTCGTTTTTAGTTAATCTCTTATGCTTTTCTAGAGAATAATTAAAGAATGAACTAACATGATGCAACAACAAACTTTTATAAATGACAATACAAGCACAGCGATTGCTAAAATAACTACTATTAACCCTACTAACCCAATTATTAGACCATTTTTCCAATGGGTAGGAGGCAAAAGAAAAATAGTTGATAAACTGATAGAACGCATTCCACTAGGTTTAAATAATTATTATGAGCCTTTTCTTGGTGGTGGAACACTGTTTTTCCAAGTAAAGAATAAATTCAATAAATGTTTTCTATCTGATATTAATCTTGAGCTTGTCACCAGCTATAATGCTGTCAAAAAGTATCCAGCAAAAATTATAGAGTTATGTGAATCATATCGGTTAAAACATAGTAAAGAATATTATAAACAAGTTAGAGATAATAATATTAATAGCAATGATCCTACTGAAATTACTGCAAGATTTTTATATTTAAATCGATATTCTTTTAGGGGAATATACAGAGTTAATAAACATGATCAAGTCCGAATGTCTTGCTCTACCAGAAACTATGCTACTTCTGGTAATTTTACTACTATACTTAACCAATGTAGCAGTATTTTACAAGATACGACAATTTACGCAGGAGATTTTTCTTTTATAGAACCGCAAGCGAATGATCTTGTTTACTTTGACCCACCATATCACAAATCAGGTGAAGTTTTTTATACCAGATTACCATTTGGCGAAGATGATCAAATAAGACTTAATAAATTTGCTATGGAATTATCTAATAAAGGAATCAAGCTTATGATTTCTAACAGTGATACTAGCTTTATTAGAGAGTTATATAAAAATTTTAACATTAGTACTATTACAATCAAATATCCGATATCAAATTACCGAAGAACGTCTAATGAACTGTTAATAACAAATTATGCGTAATAATAAATACCGAACAGTAATGGTGACATATACTAACTCGAAAAGGTTTTAGTCATAGTAAACTTTCGTCATTGCGAGACCACGTAGTGGTCGTGGCAATCCATTTCTAATCACTTTTATGGATTACCCGCGTCGCCACTAAAGTAGCTCCTCGCAATGACGTCTGTAATTAGCTATAGTAACCGTTTCAAGTAACTTTAATTTTTAATATTGGTAAATTCTTCTTTTTTAATTAAGGTAATTCGTTCAATGATATCAAAGTCAACCCCTGCTTGCAGTAATTTCTGTGCTATATTTAACCTGTCGTCCTTTTGTGCCTGTAAAAATATTTCCGCAATCTTTTTCAAACTCTCAATCCTTATATCAGGTAAATCCATTACTTTAGGTCGAATCTTCTTAATATCAGCAGGAATAGTGATATTATAATTTATACCTTTATCTTGGTCTTGGTTATTATCGACCTTAACATTTCCATAGTGAGCATCTATGACATTAGAACACTCAAAAAAAGTTAATTCATTAGTTTGCCTAAAAGTTGGAGTAAGAATTAATTGAAGTTGTTGCTCAGTAAGTGTACTTCTTTGATTTTTCATTGTTAGTCTTACTGCTTCAATTGACTTTTTACTTTTAGTGGTTTCTGATATATTTAGCTCAAAATCTAGAATATCATCCTCTAGAAAAATACTCACAATATTACTATCGACATTATTGTTGATATACTCAATTAACCTGAAGAGTTGCAGAAATGGTTAACAGTAATAGTTTGGAAGTTATCATTTATTAAGGTACGTAACCTATCTTTATAATCGCCGATGTTGCTAAAAAATTTGTTTATTGCTTCCGAAAATTGTTCAAAATTATGATAGAATTTATTAGTATTTGTAATACTGTGCATAAACTTCCATAATCTCTCAATTGGGTTAAGATTTGGACTATATGGTGGCAAAAATACTAGCTCTATTTTGGTATTTACTAGGTATTCCTTAACTTTTTTGGATTTGTGGTAACTAGCATTGTCACAGATTAAATATATTCTTTCCTTCTCACTATTCTCCTCTTCCAATCTTTGCAGGAAATTAACTACCTGTTCCCCATTTATTTTTGGACTCTCTGTGCTTACTAACTGTAAATTGGCTAGGTTAATAGCACCAATCATGTGCTTTCTTCTCCAGCCACTGAATGTTGGTAAGGTCTTATTTTGGTTCTTTCTTATCCAACCGCACCTTGCCCTTGCTTGATACTGAGGATGAACACCGTCCATAAAATATATGGCTTCCTTATCTCTGAGATTCCCTTTTAGTAAACTGTAGTTTAACTTAAATAATTCTTGCTTGTCAAAATCCAGATTAGCTGGTACTACTTTCGGCTTCTTGTAAACAAAACCCAGTTTGTATAGTAATTTTGTTACTCCTGTTATCGTATATGTCACACCATATATCACGGTAATAGCAAAGGTGTTAATGTCTATCGATTTATTGATGAACGGGGAATCCTATTTTACACCGATGTATTTAGCAGTTCTGAAAGAGATGCGGCTTATGTGATTGACGGTTTGCTACACAATGAAATCATTAAGAGTGACCTACACTCGACAGATACTCACGGCTATACCGAGATGATTTTTGCCGTATCACATCTAATCGGTGTAACATTTGCACCTCGCATAAAAGATGTTACTTCACTAAATTTAGTAAGTTTTGATAAGATTAAATCTAAATTGGCTAATGACAATTATCCTGTTAGACCTGCATATTATGTCAAGGAAGATAAAATAATAAGAAACTGGGACGATATATTACGACTGGTTGCAACCATTATGCTTAGAAAACACCGAGCGTCAGTAATATTAAAAAGATTAAGTAACTATGCTAACCAACATCCTCTCCAAGAAGCACTAAAAGAATTTGGTAGGATTATTAAATCTATCTTTGTACTAAAATATATCGATGATATTACTTGGCGACAAACCATTCAGAAACAACTAAACAAAGGCGAGTTAGCTAACAAATTTGCTACTGCTGTTTCATTTGCAGGCGAAGAAATCACTGCAGCCTATCGAGAAGATCAGGAAATATCGGCTATGTGTAAAACCATTATTCAGAATATAATTATTTTATGGAATTATATAGCACTTACAAAAATAATTATGCGATCAGATAGCATCACCAGACAAACCTTATTAGAGAATATTCCTAATGCTTCAATATTAAGCTGGAGACACGTCAACCTACATGGAATTTACGATTTTAGCAATTTATTAGCAACAAATGATCAAGATTATTCTTTTAATGAAGTGGTTAATTTTAAAGCGGCATAATGCTTATTATACGATTAGATATACCAAAATATAAATGCGTAAAACATGATCATCCTGCAGGGATAAGGCATTTGAGTAAGATAACTTATTGCAGGATATTTTTCTATAACAGAGAAGAAATTAACAGCAATTCCTACTCCTAGTTCGCTTTTGCCCCGTTTCTGTAATTTAACCCTTAGTAGCCGTAATTAATTTATTAATAAATCAATAGAAATTTGTCATAAAAGACTCCTAATCTATCATTCTACTCTGCCATTAGACAATTTGGATAATAGATATATTTTAAATATGAAGTATATTCTATTAATAATAGAAATGCTAATACTTTTTTATATTTTAAAAAATGATATAATTTATTTTTTCATATGAGGTAAATATTATGTATATACTTAAAAAAATTATTGCAGATTTGAACGTAGGAAAAGATGTTAAGGAAATATGGTTGAATAGTAAATGTACAGGCAGCAATACGGGAAAGAATCCACTAGAACAAGCCTTACAAAATTGGTGGAACAACTGGATAGGCGATGAGGGAGCGAAGGCATTAGCACAAGCATTACAAAACAATAACACTGTGACAACAATTCATTTAAGTAGCAACCAGATAGGCGATGAGGGAGCGAAGGCATTAGCACAAGCATTACAAAACAATAACACTGTGACAACAATTCATTTAAGTAGCAACCAGACAGGCGATGAGGGAGCGAAGGCATTAGCACAAGCATTACAAAACAATAACACTGTGACGACAATTCATTTAAGTAGCAACCAGATAGGCGATGAGAGAGCGAAGGCACTAGCACAAGCCTTACAATACAATAACACTGTGACAACAATAGATTTGCAGTACAACAAAATAGGCGATGAGGGAGTGAAGGCACTAGCACTAGCACTAGCACTAGCACTAGCACTAGTATTACAAAACAATAACACTATGACAACAATAGATTTGCAGTACAACAAAATAGGCGATGAGGAAGCGAAGGCACTAGCACAAGCCTTACAATACAATAACACTGTGACAACAATAGATTTGAGGAACAACCAGATAGGTGATGAGGGAGCGAATGCACTAGCACAAGCCTTACAAAACAATAACACCGTGACAACAATAGATTTGGGTGTCAACAATATAGGAGGTAAGGGAGCGAATGCACTAGCACAAGCATTACAAAACAATAACACTGTGGCGACAATTCATTTAAGTAGCAACCAGATAGGCGATGAGGGAGCGAATGCACTAGCACAAGCATTGCAAAACAATAACACTGTGACGACAATAGATTTGGGTGTCAACAATATAGGAGGTAAGGGAGCTAATGCACTAGCACAAGCATTACAAAACAATAACACTGTGACGACAATTCATTTAAGTAGCAACCAGATAGGCGATGAGGGAGCTAATGCACTAGCACAAGCATTACAAAACAATAACACTATGACGACAATTCATTTAAGTAACAACCAGATAGGCGATGAGGGAGCGAAAGCACTAGCTAAAGCCTTAGAACACAATAACACTGTGACGAAAATATATTTGTGGAACAACCAGATAGGCGATGAGGGAGCGAAGACACTAGCACAATCATTACAAAACATTAAAACTGTAACGACAATAGATCTAGGTAACAACCAGATAGGCGATGAGGGAGCGAAGACACTAGCACAATCATTACAAAACATTAAAACTGTAACGACAATAGATCTAGGTAACAACCAGATAGGCGATGAGGGAGCGAAGGCACTAGCACAAGCATTACAAAACAATAACACTGTGACAACAATAAATTTGCCCTTGAACCAGATAGGCGATGAGGGAGTGAAGACACTAGCACAATCATTACAAAACAATAACACTGTGACAACAATAAATTTGTCCTTGAACCAGATAGGCGATGAGGGAGCGAAGGCATTAGCACAAGCATTACAAAACAATAACACTGTGACAACAATAAATTTGTCCTTGAACCAGATAGGCGATGAGGGAGCGAAGGTACTAGCACAAGCATTACAAAACAATAACACTGTGACGGCAATAAATTTATATAGGAACGAGATAGGCGATGAATTACTAAATGATATAAATAAACTATTAGAGAAAAACATATTACAATTAGAAGAATTATCTAAGAAGATCGATCAAGGAATAGATTCTGTACAAGAAAAATTGGTTTTTGGCGATAATATAAAAGCAGAAGAGAGGCAAGAAATTTCCAAAAGAATACAGCAAATTAAAGAAATCGTACAAAAGCAGAAATTAGAACAAAAAGAAGATGTACATGATACTGTACTTGCTCAAATAAATAACTGTAAGAATGATGTTCTGAAAGCAAGGGGTAATAAAGAAATACAACAGCTTGTTAAGGAATTTAAGTATGATGTTATGCTAGTAAAATTAAAAAAAATGCACCAATCACAACAAACAGAACATAGCTCGGGAACAAAAATTATTAGTGATCCTAATCTTAAGTTGTTATTATCAAGTAATCCTGATGATTTGTATAAAGCGTTAGGGAATTTGTTAATTGGAGATATTACGTCTCTATCAGAAGGGGTTTAGGGGTATATTACAAAAACCTGAAGAAATATTAAGTTAATTGTTATTATTCAGGTTTTTGTATTTATTAGAGATAGTGTTGTAACTTATACCAATTCCCAAATTTAATTTAGTATAAAGATGAGAAAAATAGGTTATAATGTAAAAGATAGATAAAATTAGGAATGTAATGGGTACTCATCAAAAATTAATAACAGAAGATTTATACAAACAGGCTATAGCTCAACTTGCAAGTACGAACAAAGAGAATAGGATCGCTATTAGGTTAAGAGCTATAGTAGCTGCAAAAGAGCATGGTATTGGTACGGTGTCTAAAATATTTGATATCACAACTAATACGCTAAGAAACTGGATAAAAAGCTTTGCCCAAGGCGATGATAAAAATCTTGAATATAAAAAAGGTAGGGGAAGGAAAAGCGATTTAACAGAAAGCTGCTATGAAGCAATAAACAAATGGATACAAGAAGATTGTAACATAACAATAAAAAGTATCGTCATAAAACTTAAAGAAAATTTGGGAATTAATGTAAGTAAATCGGCTGTACACAGGGCATTGCACAAGCTTAAGTTTGCGTACATTACTCCAAGACCAGTGCATTACAAACAGAATAAAGAAACTCATGAACAGTTTAAAAAAAATTCAAGAAAAAATAACAAGCAATCCAAGAAGTTTTTTGTATTTCTTTGATGAATCGCGTTTTGGAACTCATTCTAAATTAGGTCATGGTTGGTTTCGCAAAGGTATCAGAACTCAAGTTAAAATCAAAATAGGTTTTCAGAATTTTTATGTTTACAGTGCTGTTAACCCAATAACAGGAGATGATTTTAGCTTAATGATGCCAAATGTTAATACTATGTCTTTGAACATGTTTCTTGCGGAAATGTCTAAACATATAGGCGATCAAAAAGCCATTGTTGTTATGGATTGTGCTGGATGGCATAAGGCTAAGGACTTAGTGGTTCCTGCTAATATAGAAATTCTTTATTTGCCACCATATTCTCCTGAATTAAATCCTGCGGAGCGATTATGGGAGCATTTAAAGTCTGAGACTATAAAGAATAAAATATACAATACAATTGAACAATTAGAAATAGTAGTATCTTCCTCTATTAAAAATTTAAATACCTTGCTAATTCAATCTATTTGTTGCATGAATCATTTACTAAATTAAATTCGGGAATTGGTATTAGATACTGATTTATTAAGCGTATTGTTAAATTCTAAGCTTTTGCTCTCAAACGACTTTGATGCAAAGCCAATTTCCAGATGTAACTTTTCTAATACCTTTTCTACTCTTTCTTCAAATAGTTCCCCAAATAGCAAGTGAGGTTGAGAAAATCCATAGTGAGAAAGTGGAAGGAATTAACAAGAAATTTGAAAAGTTGCACGATATAACAGCTAGTGAAATTACAAAGCATGAAGAAAGTTTACAAAAGATAACAGATGATTGCCTATCTAAGATGTATAGTACTACGGAAGTAGCTTACAGATAATTTAGATAAAAAGTCTAATGAATTTGCCAATAAGTTACAAGAAAGTGCAGAAACGACATCGTCTAATAATCGAACAAAGTTCTTTAAGAGATTAATGTTAACTATAATATTTTCTGGTATGGTATCAGGTATTACATCTTATGTGGTAAACAATAAGTTTCCTAAATTTATCTGGTTGGGATCAGTGAACGATGTTATTATACATGATAGTAAAGTTGAGCTATACGGTGGAACAGCCCCACCAATAGAGTACAAGAAAAAAGAAACAAAGAAAAAATAAAAGATGTTCTACGAAGCCTAAATTGTTACAATATAAGATGAAAGAGTTAGCACTGTTGAGAGTATTATAAAAAAACTTTATGAAAGAGAACAAAAAAAATAGCTCCATGAAGTAAGGTGGTCCCCTTTGTCTAGACAAAAATTTAGATAAATAGAGATATAATTCACAAAAATTAAATTGTTGTTTTTATACAATATTTTTTTCAAAATATACACATTCTGGAGTTTTATAATCCAAAGTTTGATGCATCCTTTGTCTATTATAAAAGTCCATATATTCGTTAATTGCTGTCTTTGCCTCCTTTACTGTTGTTAAAATAATCCGATAAATTTTTTCCTGTTTTAATGATCGCCAAAAACGTTCAATAAAAATATTATCTAAGGCTCGTCCCTTACCATCCATACTAATCAAGATATTATGTAGCTTTAGCATACTAATAAAATTCTCCGAGGTAAATTGTACTCCTTGATCAGTATTAAATATTTTTGGCATACCATATTTTTCTATAGCGTCTTCAAGGGCTGTTACACAAAATTCACTTTCCAAACTAATGGAGATTCGCCAACTTAGAATATAACGACTATACCAGTCAATAATAGCTACTAAATATACGAACCCTTGGCTCAGTCTTATATACGTTATATCTGCACTCCAAACCTGGTTTGGCAATACTATTTCTAATCCTTTTAGTAAATAAGGATATATTTTATGTGCCTGATTCCTCTTGCTTAAATTTATTTTAGGATAAACAGCTTCAAGACCCATTATCTTGTAGTAACGTCTAACAGCTTTACGACCTACCGAAAAACTATAATGGTTCCAATATTTTGGACAGAAAAATAAGAAAAATGAGATAGAATTCTTTAGCAAACAAGGAGAGCTAGAGATGAAAAAACAAGTAAGGCAATATAGTGCTGAGGAGAAAGGCAAAATTGTCATAGAAGCAATTAAGGGAGAGCTAACAATAGCCCAGATAACCAGTAAGTATGGTGTTCATGCAACAC
Organism: Candidatus Tisiphia endosymbiont of Xenochironomus xenolabis; assembly: GCF_964264705.1. Lineage (NCBI taxonomy): Bacteria > Pseudomonadati > Pseudomonadota > Alphaproteobacteria > Rickettsiales > Rickettsiaceae > Candidatus Tisiphia > Candidatus Tisiphia endosymbiont of Xenochironomus xenolabis. The sequence goes on along the minus strand of NZ_OZ183473.1, from coordinate 1,473,281 downwards.
AGATAAGTAACTGGAAAAAACAAGGTCTTGAGTTGTTAGTACAAGGTTTTAAGAATAAAACACAGAGTGCTGACCCAAATCAGCAGGGGTTAATCAAGAATCTATATGAGAAAATTGGTCAGTTAAGCGTTGAGTGTGACTGGCTCAAAAAAAAATCTGCATTGTTTGGAATTAAAGGTTAGGTGTAATATGATAGAGCCTAATCATAATAAGTTAACAATTGTACAACAGTGTAAGTTATTGGATATTAGCAGGTCAACCTATTACTACCAACCTACTGGTATTAGTGAACAAGATATCAAGATTATGGCAATAATTGATGAGACCTATACTATGCATCCATATTATGGTATGCGGCGGATGGCTAAATATTTACAAGCCCAAGGTTTTTCGGTAGGTCGTAAAGCTGTTAGACGTTACTACAAGATAATGGGTCTTGAAGCTGTTTATCCTAAAATAAATTTAAGCAAGAGGAATCAGGCACATAAAATATATCCTTATTTACTAAAAGGATTAGAAATAGTATTGCCAAACCAGGTTTGGAGTGCAGATATAACGTATATAAGACTGAGCCAAGGGTTCGTATATTTAGTAGCTATTATTGACTGGTATAGTCGTTATATTCTAAGTTGGCGAATCTCCATTAGTTTGGAAAGTGAATTTTGTGTAACAGCCCTTGAAGACGCTATAGAAAAATATGGTATGCCAAAAATATTTAATACTGATCAAGGAGTACAATTTACCTCGGAGAATTTTATTAGTATGCTAAAGCTACATAATATCTTGATTAGTATGGATGGTAAGGGACGAGCCTTAGATAATATTTTTATTGAACGTTTTTGGCGATCATTAAAACAGGAAAAAATTTATCGGATTATTTTAACAACAGTAAAGGAGGCAAAGACAGCAATTAACGAATATATGGACTTTTATAATAGACAAAGGATGCATCAAACTTTGGATTATAAAACTCCAGAATGTGTATATTTTGAAAAAAATATTGTATAAAAACAACAATTTAATTTTTGTGAATTATATCTCTATTTATCTAAATTTTTGTCTAGACAAAGGGGACCACCTTAGTAATGGGACTTGGTTCAATGGCATTGAAGCAAATGACGCCATATTCAGATTTAGAATTTGCTATTCTTACGGAGAACGATTATTACAAACAAAGTAATGATCCAAAGATAAAACAATATTTTAAGAACCTAAGCCATTTGGTAAACTTCAAGATGAGCAATCTAGGGGAGACCATAATTCCTACCAGTAAGTATGGTTTAGATATGAGTCACCTAGGTTCTGTTGACAAAATTTTTAACGTAACCATATTAAAGCTCCAACAAAATTTAGAAAGGCTAAAAAGGTGGCTGGGGCTTTATCAAACCTAGAAAATATACGCCTAAAATGTTTGATTTTACCAAAGAAACATTCAATTAAATGGCGTTCTTTATAAATATGTTTATCATATTCACGTTGTACTTTACGATTAGATTTTGGTGGTATAACAACCTCACACCCCTTATTTTCTAGGCTTTCTACAAACGCACTACTATCATATCCTTTATCACCTATCACCGTCGTATTCTGAACATCTTTAGTAAGATTTTCAGCCTGAGTGATATCATTTCTTTGCCCAGCAGTTAGTATAAACTTCAGTGGGTTCCCCAATGCATCAACGAGGGCATGAATTTTAGTACTAAAACCACCTTTGCTTCTACCTAAAGCTGCTTCCTCTTGATTACCTTTAATATATCCAGATGAGCAAGCATGTGCTCTTACAATAGTTGCATCAATCATCATTGATTCAATATCTACATCTACTTTAACATGATCCATTAAAGCTTCCCATATACCTTTGTCAACCCATCTCTTAAATCTGCGATAAACACTGTACCAACAACCATAATAATCAGGCAGAAGACGCCATTGACAACCTGTTCTAGCAATAAACCATATTGCTTCAATAAACTGTCTTATTTTTTCCTCATTCTTGTTGTGTATAGCTTTTTTTTTCTTGAAAAATGATAAAATTGCTTCCCATGCTTGGTCTTCTATGTAATACTTCATATCGGTAGTTTCTTGGTTTCGATAACTAGAAACTACCATTTCTTCTTACTATTGCAACTTCTTTATTCTACTCTGATAACTTAACATAAAATTTTGTCAACAGAACCTAGTACACAGAGGAGTTAACTTTGATCTTGGAGGGAAAACACCACTTGGCAGAATAGAAAAGGATAAACCATATGAGTTAATAAAAACAATAAATGAAATGCTGTATTATGTACGTAATGAAGGAGATAAAGCAAGTCATATAGATAAGAACTTACCATATATACTAGAAAAGGTTTGTTATGTGCATGGTAACGAGCAGCTTGTTAAGAGCTATAAAGGCAAAGTTACAAAATTTTTGCATAGTAAGAATGAAAATGATCCTCAAGGTAGATTAAACTGCGAAAGCAGAGTCCTTAAGCTACTAGAAGAAGGGGCAGTAGAAATTGACTATTTACACCAACCATCAAGTCAAAAACAGAAGAAAGGTGACTTAGACGCATTACAACCTAACTTATGGGGGGCTGAAGGTAGATTATTTGATGTTAAGCAGGAAATATACCGATTACCTGACCGTATATTATATAATCTTAGTATGTATTATGGTCTTGAAGGAGATAGTGCTTGGGATACAATTGATAAATTACGGGACAAAAAAGTGATAATTTCTGAAGCAGCAACAAACCTAAAAAATGCTGTAACTTTTGCAACTACTCTAAGATTAAAGACCTATCTGCACCATAAGGCACAAACAGAAGATATGTCAATATTTACTAAACCAGCTGAAACTGAATCGGAACTCAAAGCACAAGCAAAACAGATATTCTACTTATCGGAAGAAGATTTAGGAGAACAAGGTGGGTTGTTTCAATATTTTTATACTGCATTACCATTACATGAAAAGTTAAAATATTTCTGTGAGCAATATCAAACATTAGATAACACAAGTAAGCAAACATTTTTTCAGGAGAATAAGTTCTATATAGACGATCATGCTAATAAAGGGTTTATTCATTATAGGTTGGCACAATATAAGAAAGCACAGACCAATTTAGAGGAAGCGTTAGGTAATCCAGGAAATCAATATAATTTCCAAATAAGAAATACTTTAGGAAAAATTTATAATAATTTTGGTAATGGAGATAAATCTATTGAACAATTTCAATATTGTTTGGAGATGATGAAACTGATTTATAAAGACCAACCTCATCCAGATGTTGCTACTTCTCTTAATAACCTAGGGATAGCTTATAATGCTAAAGGGCAATATGATAAGGCGATAGAGTATTATACTGAAAGCTTGGAGATGATGAAACTGATCTATAAAGACCAACCTCATCCAGATGTTGCTGCTTCTCTTAATAACCTAGGGAGTGTTTATGCCAGTAAAGGGCAATATGATAAAGCGATAGAGTCTTCTACTGAAAGCTTGGAGATTTATAAACGCATCTATAAAGACCAACCTCATCCAGATGTTGCTGCTTCTCTTCATAACCTAGGGAATGTTTATTACAGTAAAGGGCAACATGATAAGGCGATAGAGTATTACACTGAAAGCTTGAAGATTTATAAACGCATCTATAAAGACCAACCTCATCCAGATGTTGCTGATTCTCTTAATAACCTAGGGGTGACTTATAAGGCTAAAGGGCAATATGATAAGGCGATAGAGTATTATACTGAAAGCTTGGAGATGAGGAAACTGATCTATAAAGACCAACCTCATCCAGATGTTGCTGCTTCTCTTCATAACCTAGGGAGTGTTTATGACAGTAAAGGGCAACATGATAAGGCGATAGAGTATTACACTGAAAGCTTGAAGATTTATAAACGCATCTATAAAGACCAACCTCATCCAGATGTTGCTGATTCTCTTAATAACCTAGGGGTGACTTATAAGGCTAAAGGGCAATATGATAAGGCGATAGAGTATTACACTGAAAGCTTGGAGATTTATAAACTCATCTATAAAGACCAACCTAATCCAGATGTTGCTGATTCTCTCAATAACCTAGGGGAAGTTTATCGTGCTAAAGGAGAATATAAGCAAGCCATATATTATGCTAGTCAAGCTTTACAAATGATATCTATTTTCCAAGACCATCCTTATCAAGAGAGCATACTAAAATATTTAGTACAATCTACTAAGTTGTTTGCTGAAAGCTATTGTTTAAATACACAGCAAATTTTAAACAAGATTGTTTTTTTTCTTACAAAGATTAGATTTTACAGACTATAAACTGCATTTTTTCCTACATTATCACAAGATAATAGTAATGCAAGTGAACAGCAAGTAGAAGAAATGATAGAAAAATATAAGTTAGCACTACTATTTCTTCCTAAAGAGGAATCAGCAATTAAACTGGAAATATATAATAAATTAACTGAGCTAACAGGAGTGAATCAAAAAAGTATTGAACTATGGCTAGCTGTGGCAGAAGGAGATGCATCTAAAGTACAAGAATTAATTAATGCTGGGGTTGATCTTGATAATGTACCGTTCATAACCACTACTCCATTAATACAGGCAGTGATTAAAGGAGATGTGGCTATGGTTAGGTTAATTTCAGAAAAGGCTGATATCAACAAAGCTGATAATGATGAAAATCAAGCTAGCCCTTTATATTATTCTTTAGGTTATGAAGACCAACCAGTAAATATGAAGATAGTTGAATTGTTACTAGCAAACGGAGCTGATGTTAATAAGCCAATGTATGATGGAAATACACCAATGCATATGACACATTACAAAGGTAACAAAGAGGCTATCAAGTTATTATTACAGTATGGAGCTGAGATTAATGCCAAGAACGATGAAGATAAGACACCATTACATTGTTTATTAAAGCAACCAGATGTTGGCTCAGAAACTAAGCTAGACATAATAAAAGAATTTCACGGGATGTATGATGTAACTGCTCAGGATAAAGATGGCAAAACTGTAATAGATTATGCCAAAGAGCATTGTCCAGAATTATTGTCATTATTTTCTGATAATGTTGTTGAGTCTAGTAATTCATCTATCACTAATACCATCACTAGTGATAATATTGATATAGATATACCTACACTTGGTGATAGTAATTCTCATCCAGAATGCTAAGTTTAAGTTTACACGATTACTTCTGAGTAGTAGTGTAGTACAATTAAACTAGAGTATTATTGTACTACACCAAGCCTACTAACAAGTGGTACAATTATAAGAAATATTAGACTTGTTTGTACTATTGTGGTACAATATTATTTTTTAAATAAAATTGTACCAGAGTTATTATGAAAATTGGATATGCAAGAGTAAGCAGTAATAATCAAGATTTAGAATTACAAAAAGAGGAACTACTAAAGGCAGGATGTAAAAAAATATATAGCGAATCAGTTAGTGCTAAAGATAATAACCGAATTGAGCTAATGGCAATGATTGAATCATTACGTTCAGGTGATATTGTAATGGTTTATAAAATTGATCGGATTGCTATATCTCTAAAAGGACTAATTGAGCTAATCGAACTACTAAATAACAAATCTGTTGAGCTTGTGTCCCTTGATTCAGGAGATAAAGTAGATACTACTTCGCCTATGGGGAGAGCATTTTTCCAAATAGCTGGAGTATTTGCTGAATTAGAACGTAGCATGATTAATAGCAGAACTAAAGCAGGAATTGCTAAGGCTAAGCTTAATGGAGTAAAATTTGGTAGAAGAGTTGGTAGTAGCAACAAAACAACTTTAGGCAAAATAGAAAAAATAAAGATTTTTCTGCAAGCTGGTAAAACTTATAGTTGGATTAGCAAGGAATTGTTTGTCAGTAAAAAAACAATATCTGATATTAAAAAATTGTTACAGAAAAATGACCGAGCGTTTAAAACATGAGCAAATCTGATAGATTAATAAGTTAGTAAAATGACAAAAAAGTTAAAGCATGATTCATTAGTCAAAACAATAATGGCTGATCCTATAGCAGCCCAAGAATTTTTGGAATATTATTTGCCTAATGATTTTAAGAGTTTAGTAGATTTATCAAAAATAACAGTAGAAAAAGAAAGTTACATAGAAGAATCTTTAAACAAGAAATATAGTGATATAGTGTATGGAGTTGCTACCAAGAATCAGGGTAAGGCTTTTGTGTATGTGTTGATTGAGGCTCAGTCGAGCGTTGATTATTGGACAGCTCTACGATTATGGAAATACACATTGTTATTATGCGAAAGGCATAAGAAAGGAAGAAAGAAATTACCATTAGTATATAATTTAGTAATTTATAATGGTAAAGAAGTTTATACTGCCCCTAGGAATTTATGGAGTTTATTTACCGATGCAGTTATAGCCAAGAAAGTGATGACAGAAGATTATCAATTGGTCGATTTACAAAGCATGTCTGATGATGAAATAGTGAAGAAGAAGCATGTTGGTATGTTAGAATATATGCTAAAACATATCCATAAACGAGATATGATAAAGCTTTGGGAAGAATTTCTGCAGAGATTTAAATTAGAGATATTAGTAGATAAGGAAAAAGGCTATATTTACATAAAATCGTTTTTATGGTACACTGACGCTAAGCTTCCTGAGGCAAAGCAATCAGAATTAGAGCAAGTACTAACCAAATATTTATCAGAAGAAGAACAAGGTGTTATTATGAGAACTGTTGCACAAAAATATATCGAAGAAGGTGAAGCCAGAGGTATCCATATAGGTAAAGCTGAGGGTAAAGCTGAAGGTAAAGCTGAGGGTAAAGCTGAAGGTAAAGCTGAGGGTAAAGCTGAGGGTAAAGCTGAGGGTGAAAAACAAAAAGCAATCTCTATAGCTAAAAATTTACTAAATGCTGGTTTATCTGTTGACTTTATTACTCAATCCACCGGCTTGAGTCTATCGCAAATTGAGTCTTTATCCAAATAAGTGGAGAACGTTCAGTGAGGAGACCATTCAAAACTTTTTCGGTAATTCGATGACTTAAGGTTGTTTGCAACGTATAATGCTTATTATACGATTAGATATACCAAAATATAAATGCGTAAAACATGATCATCCTGCAGGGATAAGGCATTTGAGTAAGATAACTTATTGCAGGATATTTTTCTATAACAGAGAAGAAATTAACAGCAATTCCTACTCCTAGTTCGCTTTTGCCCCGTTTCTGTAATTTAACCCAAATATAGCAGATTCTTTAAAACCAGAAAAATAAAAAGATGCGGCAGCATGACTTAAATGGTGATCGTAAGTTCTAATTACATTCTCGTAACCTAAAACTTCTCTTATCTCCCGAAGAGGTAGATCATAATCAAGCCATTTATACTCATTGTCTGACTCACTTGCAAAAGGATATTGCAACTGCCTTGACAGCTTCTTCTGTGGACTTTCGTAAAAGCCAATATAATCAATATCTTTTATTGATAAATTAGCTTCCTCAAGGCAGTACCTAAAAGATCTTACTGGAAGACGAGGATCATTTTTGAATCTTGAGAATCTTTCTTCAGCTGCTGCTGCGACGAGCTTACCATCCTTAAGCAACGCACAAGCTGAATCATGAAAATGAGATGAAATTCCTATAACATTCATTAAATATTATCTCAATTTAATATTTGCTTTTTCAATTCTATTAAGTAGTTCACCATCTTTTAACCTACTAAATATATTTTCAATATCATTACTCATGTAACGATCTCCATTTAATGTTTCAACATATTCTCTAATAAAGTTGTAAGTGATTTTTCCTGCCTCACTTAGGCTGCTACAACCGTCCATAATGTCAACTGCCTGTACTCCACATATAGCCTCAATTGCTAAAATATAATAGTTATTGTCTAAAATTTTTCGATTATTTCTTGATGCAATTAGCCCCATACTTACAACATCCTGATTATCTCCATTTGACGGGATACTCTGTATACTTGCAGGAGAGCATATGCACCTATTTTCTGCAACTAAAGCTGTGGCTGGATATTGAGCCCCTTCAAATGCACAATTTAGACCAGGATCAGACTTTGCCAAAAATTCTGGTAATCCATTACTTAAGTGTTTGTTCAGTAATCTATTTATTCTCCTCTCTGACACTACGCCAAGCTGTGTGAGTGCTATTGAACAATAGTCCATTACGAATGATACTGGTTGCCCATGGAAGTTTCCACCATGAAATATTTCTTTGCCCTCAAAGAACAACGGGTTATCGTTAGAAGAGTTCACTTCTATTGTTACAACATTTCTTGCATGTTCTACTGTATCTCTGACAGCACCTAAGATTTGTGGTACACATCTTAATGTATAAGCTTTTTGGATGTACGTTTTAGTTTCAGTAGTAGAACCATCTTGTTTTTGGCTTATTAGCTCATTTTTTAAATTACTGTGTGATGAGATTAATTTACTACCCTCGAGTAATTTAAGTAAATTTTCTGCACAATCTAACTGACCTTTATGAGGTCTAGCAAGATGACCTTCTTTCTGAAATGCACCACTAGAGGAATTCAAAACTTCAAGTATAAGTGCAGTAATTATTTCTGCTTGTTTTACTTGCTCAATGGAGTTTTCTAAATTTAAACAAGCTATTCCAGTCATAGCAGAAGTACCGTTTATCAGGGCTAAGCCTTCCTTGTACTTCAACTCTAATGGTGCTATATTGTATTTTTTAAGTAAATTTATAGTATCTGTCTTATTTCCGTCCTCATCAAAAACATAGCCCTCACCGATACATGTTAATGCAAGGTGAGCGAGCTGTCCCAGGTCTCCACTAGCACCAAGTGAGCCTATCTCAGGAATAGCTGGTATTATGTCATGCCTTAGATATAGGAGTAATTGCTCAACTAATTTTCTTCTAACGCCTGAGTTACCTTTGCAAAAAGCATTTATTCTTACTGTAAGAATCGCTTTACACTGCTCTTTAGACAAAAGATTACCAACGCAAGCAGCATGACTCCTTATTAAATTTGTTTGCAACTCTTTTTCTAGATTTGTACTTATGAGTTGGTAGACCATTTCACCATAACCGGTTGTTACACCATAAATTGGCTCTTTATGGACTGCGTCTTCTAGTATAGAACGTGACTTCTCAATTTTTAAGTAAACTGATTCATCAATGTAAGGTATAGCTCTTCTTTTAACAATCTGACAAACATCCCTTATGCTGAGGGATTCCCCATCCAAAATAATATTTTTCATAATTGTACCTGTTGCTAAATAACTTAATTTATGAAATGCTATAAAAATTAGTACTATCAATATTTTTAGTTTATATTACCAATAATACGCACTATAAGGTTAAATCATCCCAAAATTATTGTCAATAAAACTTTTGTATTAAAACTTTTGTATTACGTATGAACTCAATAAAAAGCAAAGTGATGCAACCAAGATTGGTAACTCTATAAAAGATGATAAAGTAGCAACAAGAACTATACTACTGATCAAAAAAGATATGCACATTATCGAAGTAAAACCTCCCATTGCCTACCAAGGTCATGACTTGGCATTATATTTGTGAGCATTAATATTAACATTGTATAGCTTGTTAATTCAAAAAATCCATATATAAAATATAAAAGTAAAACTATATAAATTATTTTCAGTGAGTTAACCACTCTGCACTGCAAGTGCAGAGCTTAATATTACGGCATAAATGCCTTTAGCCTGGATATTGCATGATGAATTATCAGTAAATCTTTCTATCCCTTGAGTAATAAAGGTTACGAGATTAAATTTGATAAAACTCAAGAATACAATTTGTATTTTTGTATAATTCCTCTGAACCCCTTATATTACAAGGGGTTCAGAGGTGAATTTTGCTACCTTCATGCAATATCCGGGTTAGCCACAGCTAATTTTCAACTTGAAAGTCTCCGATATCTTCATCTTTACCTTCATGTTTTTCTATATAGGCTTTGATCATTTGATCAGTGACATTACCTGTAGTCCTTACAAAATATCCAACAGCCCATAGATGTCTACCCCAATACCTCTTTTTTAATTCCGGAAATTCTTGCTGAATCTTTCTAGGTTCTGTTGACAAAATTTTTAACGTAACCATATTAAAGCTCCAACAAAATTTAGAAAGGCTAAAAAGGTGGCTGGGGCTTTATCAAACCTAGAAAATATACGCCTAAAATGTTTGATTTTACCAAAGAAACATTCAATTAAATGGCGTTCTTTATAAATATGTTTATCATATTCACGTTGTACTTTACGATTAGATTTTGGTGGTATAACAACCTCACACCCCTTATTTTCTAGGCTTTCTACAAACGCACTACTATCATATCCTTTATCACCTATCACCGTCGTATTCTGAACATCTTTAGTAAGATTTTCAGCCTGAGTGATATCATTTCTTTGCCCAGCAGTTAGTATAAACTTCAGTGGGTTCCCCAATGCATCAACGAGGGCATGAATTTTAGTACTAAAACCACCTTTGCTTCTACCTAAAGCTGCCTCCTCTTGATTACCTTTAATATATCCAGATGAGCAAGCATGTGCTCTTACAATAGTTGCATCAATCATCATTGATTCAATATCTACATCTACTTTAACATGATCCATTAAAGCTTCCCATATACCTTTGTCAACCCATCTCTTAAATCTGCGATAAACACTGTACCAACAACCATAATAATCAGGCAGAACACGCCATTGACAACCTGTTCTAGCAATAAACCATATTGCTTCAATAAACTGTCTTATTTTTTCCTCATTCTTGTTGTGTATAGCTTTTTTTTTCTTGAAAAATGATAAAATTGCTTCCCATGCTTGGTCTTCTATGTAATACTTCATATCGGTAGTTTCTTGGTTTCGATAACTAGAAACTACCATTTCTTCTTACTATTGCAACTTCTTTATTCTACTCTGATAACTTAACATAAAATTTTGTCAACAGAACCTAGAACTCTTACCCTTTAAATATTGTACCAATTTGCTAATACTTTGATAAGGAGGTATCGATACATATATATGCACGTGGTTCGCAGCAACCTTACCTCTTATTATTTCAACTCCATTATCTTTACATATCTCCTGTACTAGATATTTGGTACGTCTACCAATATCTCCTATTAATACTTTATATCTATACTTCGTTACCCAAACTATGTGATAGGTACAGTCGTATATTGTACAGGGCTGTAATTTAGGTATTGCTGTAATTTCATTACTTTTATCATATACTTTCTCTTGTGCTAAAACTGTTCGACATTCGCTAGGGTGTGTCGTCACGAGATTTGAGCCCACATTAGTAAAGCCCTTAAACAAAGACCCGCCATGTATGATTTTGTATTTTTAGCATATCTTGTTGCTATACCACGCCATTCTTTAAATTTTTGAAATGTATTTTCAATAATGTGCCTTAGCTTATATAGATATTTATCTATCTCTCTTTGAATCTTCCTGTTTCTTTTTGATGGTATTACAGGAATTATGTTTGCATTCACAGCCGATTCTATTATGGCGTTTGTATCGTAAGCTTTATCAGCCATAAGATGTTGTGCCTCCATATTCTGGATTAACTCACAAGCTTGAGTACAATCATTTCTGGAACCTTCTGTAACAATAATTCTGACCGGCATACCATACGCATCCACGGCCATATGTACCTTTGTATTGAGTCCCCTTTTGTGCGACTAACCGTTTGATTCCCGCCTTTCGCTCCAAGTCCTGCTTTGTGAGTTTTTACAAATGTAGAATCTATCATTAACCATTCAAAATCAGGAGCATTTATAAAAATATTTAGCAAATTCTCCCATATCCCATTATCACGCCATCTACAGAATCTTCTGTGTACATTCTTCCAATTGCCATAATCAGGAGGCAAATCTCTCCATGGAGCTCCCGTTCTAAATATCCACATCACTGCATTTATAAAAGTTCTATTGTCTCTTGCAATACCTCCCCAACAACCTTTCTGACCAGGTAAATTACTTTCTATCTTATTCCAAAGCTCATCGCTTATATCATGTCTTCTATGTGCTAAACTCATTGCTTCTTATCGCCTATTTTTATTACTACAATTATAATAACAAATCACATAAAATTATGCAATCACAATCTCGTGACGACATATCCTAGTATCAAGGAGAAGGCACATAAAATATATCCATATTTACTTACTGGTTTAGTGATTGACAGAGCTAATCAAGTATGGGCTACTGATATTATATATATTGCCATTGAAGGAAAGTTTATGTACTTTATTGCAACAATTGATTTATATAGTAGATATATTATAACTTATGAATTGTCGCCATATATTGAAGCTGGATTTTGTGTATCTACACTTAGAGAGGCGTTAACAAAGCACAATCCTGAGATTTTTTAATAGTGATCAAGGGGTGCAGTTTACTAGTAATGATTTTATTAAAGAGTTAAGTTCTAGAAATATAAAAATTAGTATGGATCACAAGGGGAGATGCTTTGATAATATATATGTTGAGAGGCTTTGGAGAACCTTGAAACAAGAAGCGATATATTACTATAAACCAAGTAGTATTAGGGAATTAGAAATAGTAATAAAAGATTTTGTTAGTTGGTATAATTACCAAAGACGACATCAAAGTTTACAGTATAAAATACCAGCTGAAGTGTATTATACAGTGTAAAAAAAGATATCTGTATTTTATAGATAAAAAAATTAAAAAAACGGATCATTTATGAAAATTTGGTCTAGACAAATGGGGGTAGTATAAGGAATAGATATATAATGGATTCACGATTATTCCCTTTAAAACAAGGATTTTTTGGAAATGAAATAGAACCAATCATAGAGAAGAATTATATTTGGAAAGGACGCCCCCAAAGATTAGCCATTATAAGGTATTTTGTACAATAATGTATGTGTTAAGAACCGGGATACTGTGGAGGGATTTACCAAAATGCTATGGATGTTGGTACACCATCTACCAACGCTTTAAAAGAGGCAGCGAAAAAGGAATATGGTGGAAAATCTTAATAATCTTACAACAAAGTAAAAATTATTAATTAACATAGTAATTACGGATAGCACAACCTTTAAACTATATCGACACAGTGGTGGGTTAAAAGGGGGATGCAAAGCAAAGGAAAAAGTAAAGGAGGAATGAGTACAAAATTACATCTTGCTATGACTACGTCATGGCACATAAAAAGGATTTTTAACTGCTGGCAATAGGAACGATATTGCTGTAGCAGAATAGTTAACTGCAGACATCGTTGGATGTGATGTTATCCAAGATCGTGGATATGATAGTAATAAAAATAGACCAAACCTTGAGTCTCAGAATAATATTACCGTTATCCCTGGCAGAAAAAATAGAAAAACAGAAATTGTTTATGATAGAGAAAAATACAAACTTAGAGGAGCTATTGAAAGATTCTTTGGAAAAATAAAAGAAAATTAGAGGCTTACTGTCTGATATGAAAAAGATGATCTTTCTTTCCTCTCGTTTATCGCTCTTGCTGCTATTAAATTATACCTTTGTTAACAGTATCTAGGATATGTCGTCACGAGATTGTGATTGCATAATTTTATGTGATTTGTTATTATAATTGTAGTAATAAAAATAGGCGATAAGAAGCAATGAGTTTAGCACATAGAAGACATGATATAAGCGATGAGCTTTGGAATAAGATAGAAAGTAATTTACCTGGTCAGAAAGGTTGTTGGGGAGGTATTGCAAGAGACAATAGAACTTTTATAAATGCAGTGATGTGGATATTTAGAACGGGAGCTCCATGGAGAGATTTGCCTCCTGATTATGGCAATTGGAAGAATGTACACAGAAGATTCTGTAGATGGCGTGATAATGGGATATGGGAGAATTTGCTAAATATTTTTATAAATGCTCCTGATTTTGAATGGTTAATGATAGATTCTACATTTGTAAAAACTCACAAAGCAGGACTTGGAGCGAAAGGCGGGAATCAAAAGGTTAGTCGCACAAAAGGGTGCTCAATACAAAGGTACATATGGCCGTGGATGCGTATGGTATGCCGGTCAGAATTATTGTTACAGAAGGTTCCAGAAATGATTGTACTCAAGCTTGTGAGTTAATCCAGAATATGGAGGCACAACATCTTATGGCTGATAAAGCTTACGATACAAACGCCATAATAGAATCGGCTGTGAATGCAAACATAATTCCTGTAATACCATCAAAAAGAAACAGGAAGATTCAAAGAGAGATAGATAAATATCTATATAAGCTAAGGCACATTATTGAAAATACATTTCAAAAATTTAAAGAATGGCGTGGTATAGCAACAAGATATGCTAAAAATACAAAATCATACATGGCGGGTCTTTGTTTAAGGGCTTTACTAATGTGGACTCAAATCTCGTGACGACACACCCTAGCAAAAGCCGATACCATATGCAATGGGTTCTTGTCGTCATCAAATGTATGAGTGCGTCAAGATAAGGTGCATTAATCTTACGGGTGAAAGTCCCGTTATGGAAGGGGTAGCTAGCTTCACCATATAGCGAGTCTTGTGCTGCTGAAGGTAACGACAGTAGTAAAGCGTAGATAGCGAAACAATCGAGCCGAAACCAAATGGTGAACGTGATAGCCCCGAAAATTAACTTGTAGTGGGAGTTGATGTTTTTCATACAACAGTAAACAATAGGAGATTGGAGGTCAAACTAGCGAAAATCCAAAAGTCTTCAACCACCGGGGTCGCAGGCCACAACTGTTGAAAGTTAGAAGGTAAAGAGGGTTTTAGATAGGTTTTCTGTCATTGCGAGACCACGTAGTGGTCGTGGCAATCCATCTTTGGTTACTTTTATGGATTGCTTCGTCGACCTAATACCAATTGAAATAATTAACGCGGTATATTAATCCACTCTCTATACATAATTGATTTTACTAAAGTTACATTTTTACTAAGTTGATTCCAGGCATAGCAAGCATTAGCAACGATATCTTCGTATACACCGTAACATTGATTAGATAGGAAGTGATTTTTGATCCACTGCCAAATTTGTTCCATCGCATTTAATTCCGGTGCGTATGGCGGAAGCGGTACCAAGGTAATGTTACTTGGAATAATTAATTTTTTCGCTGCATGCCACCCGGCATTATCTGTTAATAATGCAACATGCATACCAGAATCAATAGTCAAAGAAAATTCATCTAAGAACTTATTCATTGAATCAGTATTGGTATATGGTAAAATTAACGCAAAAGATTCGCCCGTATCTGTAGTGGCTCGCTTTCGAAATGACATTGGCTTGCTTTCATTGTAAAAACCGGCTCAAATTAAATGACTTTTTAAATTCAATCTGGCTCACTTTAATTGACCACCAAAAATATCTAGCTCAAATTAGACGATTCTATACTTTCCTTTGGCTCACATTATTTGACATTATCATTTGACAATATTATTAATTTTTTGGGGTGTAATATAATAGGGTGTGCCGTCACGAGATTTGAGCCCACATTAGTAAAGCCCTTAAACAAAGACCCGCCATGTATGATTTTGTATTTTTAGCATATCTTGTTGCTATACCACGCCATTCTTTAAATTTTTGAAATGTATTTTCAATAATGTGCCTTAGCTTATATAGATATTTATCTATCTCTCTTTGAATCTTCCTGTTTCTTTTTGATGGTATTACAGGAATTATGTTTGCATTCACAGCCGATTCTATTATGGCGTTTGTATCGTAAGCTTTATCAGCCATAAGATGTTGTGCCTCCATATTCTGGATTAACTCACAAGCTTGAGTACAATCATTTCTGGAACCTTCTGTAACAATAATTCTGACCGGCATACCATACGCATCCACGGCCATATGTACCTTTGTATTGAGTCCCCTTTTGTGCGACTAACCGTTTGATTCCCGCCTTTCGCTCCAAGTCCTGCTTTGTGAATTTTTACAAATGTAGAATCTATCATTAACCATTCAAAATCAGGAGCATTTATAAAAATATTTAGCAAATTCTCCCATATCCCATTATCACGCCATCTACAGAATCTTCTGTGTACATTCTTCCAATTGCCATAATCAGGAGGCAAATCTCTCCATGGAGCTCCCGTTCTAAATATCCACATCACTGCATTTATAAAAGTTCTATTGTCTCTTGCAATACCTCCCCAACAACCTTTCTGACCAGGTAAATTACTTTCTATCTTATTCCAAAGCTCATCGCTTATATCATGTCTTCTATGTGCTAAACTCATTGCTTCTTATCGCCTATTTTTATTACTACAATTATAATAACAAATCACATAAAATTATGCAATCACAATCTCGTGACGACATATCCTAATTTGCCGATAGGGATATTTAAAATATCTGATGGTGTATTTATTGAGTTAGTTGTTGATGTATTGATAGGTTGTTTAGTCATAATAGTCTCTTTTTTAAATAAAATTGTAACTATATAATTTTATTAAACCCCAGCTATTGCAATCTTAAATTACCAAAAATAATTAATTTTTTAGTTAATTTCTAATACTAAAGTGTACTTATTAATACAACTAATTATATAAAATTATCTTCCTCCGCAAGTTAATAATTTTATTTTATAAGTAACCTTAAGTACTAGACATTAGGCTAAAAACTATTCCTCTAGATATATTCACATTACAATTAATTTTTATTTAAAGGTTATTATGAAACTATCAATTTGGATGGAAGTAAATAATTTAAAAATCGGTAAGGTAGCTAAATTATTTAAAGTCTCACCAGCTCACATTTACAAATATCTCTACGAAAAAACCATCCCAAGACCCAAAGTGATGGAAAAAATTTTTTTAGCAACCTATGGAGTTGTTACTCCTAATGATTTCTATGAAATTAATACAGAACTTTTGGAAAAAAAATTACTCGAACAATTAAAATATAAAGTAATAAAAAAATGAGAAAAATATGAATAAAGATAAAAGAACACCAGAAGAAATATTTAATAATTTAGCATTAACCATTCGTAATTCACATGATCAAGAAATAAGTGAAGAAGAATCAAGAAAGCTAGCAAGAAATCTTATAAGGTTTTGCCAAAGGTTTATCGAGATTCGACTTAGAATAGATAAAGAAAAAGAGTCGGCAACTAAAGATTGACTTTATTAGGAAGCTGGTTAGAATAACAGTTGGAATGACAAACGTTATTCTGGGATGTCAAAATCTCTAGCAAATTAGTATTTAAAGATATTTAGTAGTTCGCCATATGGTCTTTCATCAAAAATTACCATTATGCAGAACATTATAGTATCTTTTACAATAAAAAAATTATCAGAAATAAAGGAGTTTGAAATGACTGACAAAGCTGTAAAGGCAATTATTTTATCGCGTGTCTCTTCTAAAGATCAAGAAGAAGGTTACTCACTTGAGGTACAAAAAGATCGGCTAGAGAAATATTGTGAACGTAAAGGCTTGCATATTATACAAACCTTTAAACTTGTTGAATCCTCTACCAAAGGTGATCGTAAACATTTTATGGAAATTATCAAATTCATCAAGAAAGAGCGAGAGCCTATCGCTTTTGTTGCTGATAAAGTTGATCGTGTCCAAAGAAGCCAAAAAGAATCTCCTATACTAGATGAGCTAGTTAAACAAGGTAAATTGGAATTACATTTTAACAGTGAAGGTTATGTTATTCATCAGCATTCAAGTGCTCATGAATTAATGATGTGGGGCATGGGCGTGGTATTCGCTAAATGCCACACTGATTTATTAAGTGAAAATGTTAGAAAAAGTTTTAAGCAAAAAATAGAAGTTCATGGGGAGTGGTATGGTCCCGCTCCTATTGGATATTTAAATAAACGGGATGAAAGAGGTAGAGGGATAATAGTAATTGATCCAGTTAATGGTAGTATTATTAGCAAGATATTTGACACCTATGCTACAGGAGCATATACTTTATCAGAAATGGTAACCAAAGCTAAGGACTGGGGATTACGTAGTAAGAAGGGTTATCATATTGCTAAGTCAGTTATATATCGCATACTACAAAATCCTTTTTATTATGGAGAAATGAGGATAAAAGGAGATTTGTGGTTGCATCATTATCAAACACTTACTAATAGAGAAATTTTTAAAGCTTGTGAGGCAGTACGTATGGGTTGGCATAAAAAACCTTTTCAATATCGAGGTAAAGAATTTTTATTTAGAGGCATCCTTAAATGTGCCGTTACCGGTAATTTAATTACTTCTGATACTAAGAGCAAAAAATATAAAAATGGCGAAATATCAGAATGGACTTACTTAAGAGCTTGGAGTCCAAAATATCCTAAAAAAGCTATTTGGGTCAGGGAAGATGAAATATTAAGGCAAATTGAGGAAGTATTAAAAACCTTACAAATAAAAAATCCTGAGATATTAAAACAAATAATGGATTATTTAACAAGTGTCAATAAAGACAAGGCTCATGAATTTAACCGTGAAGTTGGAGAATTAAAACAAGAGCATACCGTTATTCAAAATAAACTCGATAGATTGATGGATTTCTTAGCAGATGACACCTTAACTAGAGAAGAATTTTTTCGTAAGAAAACTCAATTAAAGGAAAGACAATATGAATTAACTGAATTAATTAAGAGTTATGACAAAGTAGATGATAAGCTTTCTAAAAAGCTTGCAGACCTTATAAGTATCAGCAAAAACGCCTATGAAACTTTTAAAGGTTCGACAATTGTTGAAAAAAGGGAATTATTAAATTTTATGTTTTCGAACCTAACACTCGAGGGCTGTAAGCTGCATTACGTTCTGGCTTTTCCATTCACAGAAATGCAAAAAGTAGCAAGTTGTGCCGAATGGCGGATAGGGTGGGATTCGAACCCACGGTACGGTTGCCCGTACGCTAGTTTTCAAGACTAGATCCTTAAACCACTCGGACACCTATCCAAGGTAATACATATCAGATAAACTGAATAAGTTCAAGTATAAATATTTATATAATATAATTTGAGATAAGTTAAATTAGACTTCCTGCAAAGAAATATCAACATTCTAATTTAATCAGTTAACGATTTTGCTATTAGACAATATAAATTATTGTAAGAAAACTTGAATATTTTTTAACTGACGTTTATACTGTCCCCATCATGCATTTATTAATACTATTCCCATCATTTTATAAAAATAACTAACTATGATAAATTCACGCTTTTATAAGAAATCTGCCTCTTATAAATTATCAGAAATTATAAAGTTAATAGATGCTGAGATATCATGTTTCACTGACTTGTTAATCCATGATGTTAAGTCTTTAGAAGAGGCTGATGTTGGTGATATAACTTTTTTAAGTAATAGCAAATATATTACCCAATTTCAAAACACTAAAGCTTCATGCTGCATAGTTCCAGAGAATTTTTTACAAGAATCTAACAATGGAACAATATTATTAAAAGTAAAGAATCCGTATTTCTTTTATGCAAAATTAGTGGATTTGTTCTATAGTAAAGCAAAGACTTATCCTAACAAAATTATGCAATCTGCCTATATTTCGGATTCTGCCACTATAGGAAATAATTGTTATATAGGACATAATGTTGTTATTGAAGATCATGTTGTAATAGGTGATAATTGCGTTATAGAATCTGGGACGAGTATAGATTATGGAGTAGTAATAGGTAATAGAGCATTAATATACTCAAATGTTTCAATAAGTTACAGCATAATAGGTGATGATGTGGTAATATTACCTGGAGCAAGAATTGGACAAGATGGTTTCGGTTTTGCAACAGATAAAGGGGTTCACAAGAAAATTTTCCATACAGGTATAGTTAAAATAGGTAATAATGTTGAAATAGGTAGTAATACTACTATTGATAGGGGATCAATAAATGATACTGTGATAGGAGATTTATGTAGAATAGATAACTTAGTGCAGATAGGACATAATGCTATAATAGGAAGGGGGTCGATTATTGTTGCACAGGTCGGTATATCAGGTAGTACTACAATAGGGGCATATTGTGCTCTTGGAGGGCAAGCAGGACTAGTCGGACATATAGTACTGGGTGATAAAGTACAAGTAGCAGCAAAAGCCGGTGTTATAAAAGATGTTGAATCAGGAGTAACAGTTGGTGGATACCCTGCCGTATCGATTAGAGATTGGCATAAACAATCAGTAATTATGAAACAGCTTATAAAAAATGGAATGTAGATGAAGATTAATATTAATATTATAGAAATAATGGAAATGCTACCTCATCGCTATCCATTTTTATTAATAGATAGGGTGCTAGAATTTAAGCTTAATGAATCAATTGTTGGTATTAAAAATGTTACTGTTAATGAACCACAATTTACTGGTCATTTTCCAACAAGACCAGTAATGCCCGGTGTGTTGATTGTTGAGGCTATGGCTCAGCTTTCTGCTATTTTAGTAGCAAAATCAATGGATTTTACAAAAGATAAGGATATATTCTTTATGTCTATTGAAGAGACAAAATTTCGTAAAATTGTTGAGCCAGGTGATACGTTACATATTTATGCTAAAATAGAGCAAAATAGAGGTTCTGTTTGGAAATTCTCAAGTAATGCTAAAGTTGATGAGCAGATAGTTGCAGAAAGCAAATTTACGGCAATGTTTAAAAATAGGAATTAATGATGGGCTTACTAGCTATACA
The DNA here is from genome assembly GCF_964264705.1 of Candidatus Tisiphia endosymbiont of Xenochironomus xenolabis. Lineage (NCBI taxonomy): Bacteria > Pseudomonadati > Pseudomonadota > Alphaproteobacteria > Rickettsiales > Rickettsiaceae > Candidatus Tisiphia > Candidatus Tisiphia endosymbiont of Xenochironomus xenolabis. The sequence goes on along the minus strand of NZ_OZ183473.1, from coordinate 1,452,704 downwards.
CGCAACTGCCATAGTAGATACAAGAGCTTCAATTGGTAAAAATGTCAGTATAGGTCCCTTTTGTACTATTGGATCAGAGGTGGTTTTGGCAGATAATGTTGAGCTAAAATCACATGTAGTTATAGAGGGGAAAACAAAAATTGGTGCTAATACAGTTATATATCCATTTGCTTCTATTGGTCAACCCCCTCAAATAGTTAAGTATGAGGGAGAAAAGTCAGAGGTTATCATAGGTAGTAATAATACTATTAGAGAATATGTAACTATTCAAGCTGGTAGTAAAGGTGGTGGGATGGTTACCACTGTAGGTAATAATGGTTTATTTATGGTTGGAGTACATATAGCCCATGATTGTATTGTAGGAAATAATGTAATTTTTGCAAATTATGCTAGCCTAGGTGGTCACGTTAAAGTTGGTGATTATGCTATTATAGGAGGACTTGCTGCTGTTCTGCAGTTCGTACGTATAGGACAGCATGCGATGGTAGGTGGTGGGTCTGCAGTGGTGAGAGATTTGATTCCATTTGGGTTAGCTACAAGTGAAAGGGCATTTCTTGAAGGTATAAACTTAGTTGGGATGAAAAGACGTGGCTTTGATAGTCAGGAAACGCTTGATACTATAAAAGCTGTAGATGAGCTTTTTATTAGCGAAGGTATTTTTACTGATAGGATTGAGAAAGTTTTAAAACGATATAAAGGCAATTCTATTGTAGAACAAATTATTTCCTTTGTAAAACAGGATAGTACCAGAGTGTTTTGTCAGCCAAGACAAGTCGATCAAGATAGGGCAAACAGCTAAAATGTTGCAAATATATTCTTCTGTTTTCAAGAATTGGCTTCACAAAATTTGGTGGTATTTACGTACTCACATACAAAGAATACGATTTACTCGTTTTCCCCTTGCTTTTCGTTCTCATCCTACAAATCCTCTAACTATAAAAAATGTACTTGACCAAAATTTGCCCCTAGCTTTACATTCTAATTTTTCTAACCCTTTGAGTATAGTTGGAATTATAGCAGGAAATGGTTCATTGCCAATTTCACTAGCTGAGAGTTTCATTAAACAAGGAGGACAATGTTATATCGCAGCCTTAGAAGGAGAAGCAGATCCGATATTATATAAGAATCTTACCCACCAATTTTTTAAAATCGGTATGGTTAGACCAATAATTGAATATTTTCGTAAGTATGATATAAAAAATATAATTCTTGCTGGTGGTGTGAAGCGTCCTAATTTGAGATCAATTAAAGTAGATTTAATGGGATCAAGGCTACTTGCTCGCATATTGAAACAAAAATTTTTAGGAGATGATAAACTTCTTAGTATAGTAACAGATTTTCTAGAAGAGAAGGGATTTCAAGTAATTTCTAGTTATGAAATATTGAGTGCAAAGAAGGGTATTATGACCATAATTGTTCCATCAGCAACAGATAATACAGATATTGAGTTAGGAATGAAGCTATTGGATAGTATAGGACATCTTGATGTAGGACAATCAGTAATTGTTGATAATGGATATATTATAGGTATTGAAGCAGCGGAGGGTACAGATAATTTAATAAAAAGATGTTCATATTTACGTAAGAATTCTACAGGTGGGGTACTTATTAAAATGATGAAGAAGGGACAAGATACTAGAATTGATATACCTACAATAGGACCAGAAACAATAAAGAATTTAGCTAATTATGGTTATAAAGGGGTAGCAATACAGAAAGAAAAAGTGATTGTTATTGAGCTAGAAAGAGCTATCGAGCTAGCTAATAAATTTAGGCTTTTTATTATAGAAAAATAAAATATTTATTAGAATGATCTGTGTGGGAATTACTGGTAGTTATGCTTCAGGAAAAACTTTTGTCTTAAATTATTTAGATGATTTAGGATTTATGACTTTTTCTGCTGACGAGTATATTAAGGAACTCTACAAAGAGCTGTCAATACAAAATATAATTCTTAACTTACTGCCTGATCTAAAAATTTTTGATAAAAGAAAAATTGCAGAGCTAATCTATGTTAATGATTTATCAAGAAGCAAATTGCAAAATTTTATTCATCCATTTGTAGTGGAAGGTTTATCTCTTTTTAAGTGGCAAAATAATGATTCAGAAATTACATTTGCTGAGATTCCATTACTTTTTGAAGCCGGATTCGATAAATATTTTGATTTTTATGTTACAACATTCTGCTCAGAAGAATCTAGGTTAAAACGTGCAATGTCTAGAGAAGGGTTTAGCTTAACAACTTACAATAAGATTGCACAAATTCAATTGTCACAACAAATTAAAATAGCAAAAGCAGATTTTGTTATTAATACTGATGTTAATATAGTAGATTTAGATAAACAAATAACTCAACTAATACAAAAATTAAAATGCCGCAATTAAGAGAAGTAATTTTAGATACTGAGACAACTGGCTTAGATCCCAAAAGTGGTCATAGGATCGTTGAGATTGGGGCTATTGAAATGGTTAATAAAGTTTTAACCGGTAAACAATTTCATTTTTATATCAATCCACAACGAGATATGCCAACAGAAGCTTATCGAATACATGGTATATCAGGAGAGTTCTTAAAAGATAAACCACTCTTTGCAGAAATTGCCGAGGAGTTTTTAGCATTTATTAGTAACAGCCAGCTTGTTATACATAATGCAACATTTGATATTAAGTTTATTAATTATGAGTTGTCTCTGCTCAAAAGACCTAATACAGATTTTTTAGAACTTGCTAGTACTATTGATACTCTTGCTTTGGCTCGCAAGATGTTCCCTGGAATGAAGGCTAATCTTGACTCATTATGTAAAAGATATAAAATTGACAATTCTTCGCGTAAGTTGCATGGAGCCCTTAAAGATGCGGCATTACTGGCAGAAGTTTATGTTGAGCTTACTGGAGGTAGGCAGATAAGTTTTAACATTAATAGTAAAAAGGTACAAAATACAGATGAGCTGTTGGTTAGAACTACTATGGCAAATAAAAATAATACTATAGTTATCAAACCAACTAAGGAAGAATTACAAAAACATAAAGAATTTTTGTCAAAAATTCTTTCCCCTATGTGGTTGTAGAATTATATAACATCAACTAATTACTTGCAGGGGGTTAACTCCTTAAAAATCCATCTGCAAGTTGTAGCAGAAAATAGTATGAGGTAATTTAAATATAATAAGGTGAATAGGTGATGGGATATCAATATGAACAAAGAAGCCTAACTAAAGAACAGAAAGAAGCAATAGGAATACTCTCAGTTGGTACATTCCTAGAATATTTTGACTTAATGTTATATGTTCATATGGTGGAGTTTTTTAATGAGTTATTTTTTAAACCTACCGATTCTCATACAGCCTCTTTAATAAAGGCTTTTGTCTTTTGTTCTACATATATTCTTCGACCTGTTGGTGCCTTAATATTCGGTTGGTTAGGTGATAATATAGGTCGTAAGTCAACAGTGATCATTACAACTTTTTTAATGTCTACATCATGTTTTGTTATGGCTAATCTGCCTACTTATACTCAGATAGGAAGCATGGCAGCTTGGATAGCGATAATTTGCCGTGCTGTTCAAGCTATCTCTTCTATAGGAGAGGTGACAGGGGTACAACTTTATTTAACTGAGATGATTAATCCACCAGTTCAATATACAGCTATAGGATTAATATGGGTCTCCTGTATCATAGGGTCGTTATGTGCTTTAGGGATTGCATCACTTGTTACTTCTCATGGTTTTAACTGGCGTCTGGCATTTTGGATTGGTGCAGTAATTGCATTGGTTGGTTCTGTTGCAAGAAACAAACTTAGAGAAGTACCAGAATTTGCTGATGCCAAATGTCGAATAAAAAGAGTTTTTGAAAGAATTAATACAGATACAACTGTATTAAAAGACAATCCCCTTTGGCAAGCAAAAGTTAATAAGAAAACATTAATATCTTTCTTTTTATTACAATGTGCTGCACCGGTATGTTTTTATTTTACGTATATACATTGTGGTAATATTTTGAAAACTAGCTTTGGTTATACAACGTCTGAGGTTATTCATCATAATTTTATTGTCTGTATAATAGAGCTGTTAGTCATGTTAATATTAACTTATTTAAGTTTAAAAGTACATCCGTTATTAACTGTGCGAATTATACTTATAATATTTTCTATTTTTATCATCTTTTGTCCATATTTATTGAATAATGTTAATTCTCCTTACCAATTATTCTTGATTCAATTCTTTATGGTCTTACTGCGTGAATGCTTAGGTCCTGCTTTTCCCATTTGTTATAAAAGCTTTCCTATATTTAAACGTTTTACTTGTGCTACTATGACATTCGCTTTATCTCGGGCTTTAATGTTTGTTATTACCTCTTTTAGTTTTGTCTATCTTATTGAATATTTTGGCAATTGGGGATTATGGTTTATTACGATTCCTACAATCATCGGTTTTGCCTATGGGCTATTGCATTTTGAACAATTGGCAAAAGAATCTGGGAATTATCAACACAAAGGAGTCGCATAGCTATTGGGTAGCTATATATTAAATAATCCATTCCTGGTCATTTCTGGGATTGCTGCGTTGCCGTAAAGCACTTTTTCACAATGACGCCTGAGACATCTAAAACTTCTTAAGGTTTATAATGCAAAGAACTCCTACTAATTAACTCCTACCCAATTTTGTTTTTTTTGCTTGGGGTATAAGATTTTTTGTTTGGATTACTTCTTTACTTACTCTAGGTTTTAGCAATGTTTCTTTAAATTTGATGCTCTCAGTTAAAACATTTTCTATCTTCTTGATATTAGATAAATTTTCAGGAGTAATCTTATTCATAAGATGGTTAGATAAACTAGAAAGCCCTATTTTTTTACAAAAATTTGCTGCCTTATAACACATCTTATCTATATTAGTTAAATTAGGTGTTGTTATTTCTATTAATTTAGTTGTATTTTGAATATTTAGATTATACTCTGTATCTGCCTTTATTTTTTCAACATCCTTATTAGTGAGATATTGTTCTTTGTTAAGATGAGTTAATAATTTGTCATAAAACCGTTCTATTTGTTCTTCAGTGATTTCTTTACTTTTTACTGTCTTTTGTACGAAGTCGTCAATTTTATCTCCAAGAGATTTTAGACGTTTTTCTACATCTGTAACATATTGTGCTGGATCCAAACTTGTTACACTTTTTTGATTTTTAGGTACTGAGACTTTTTGCTCTTGCCATGTTCCATCCTCACTTCTTTTCCATTGTACTTCCTGAACCATTTCTGTAACAGAATGAACAGGAACTTTAATTTGATAATTATTTTCACTAGCCCATTCTAGAGCAGTTTTCCCTTCAATTTGAATATTATGGTGAGCTGCGTATGCTATTGGATCTTTAATAGGTGAGCGAGCAAAAGCTTCTAACCACTGACCTTTTTTAAATTCAGGAGAGACGTCACTAAATTTGCTCACTATATCTGCTGATTTTGCAATCTCTTTCATGTTATTAAGATTTTCCTTTATATTTTCTTTATAAAATATTCTTAATTCATCAAAGTTATTAATAGATATGTTTTCAAAGTTATTATCCTGGAGTCTTGCACTAACAGTTAGACCTTTTGGATCAAATCCAACTTTTTTCAATTCATCAACTTTTTGATCAACCATAGCCTCTATTTGCTGCTCATCTAACTGATGTATCATTTGCTCTAATGATTTACTATATTTTTCAATGCTAAATGATAAGTTATCTTGCCTAATAGCTTCAGTATATCCAACTCCATCATGGGAAAACATTTTATATGTTTCTTCGATCATAGAACCAAAATCTTGATGAAAAGTCATAAAAGATTTACCGTGATCTATTTTCACTACAGTTTTGCCGTCTTGTACCATCAAATTACCGGCATGGTAATCCCCTTCTCCTAACATATGACAAGCAGCAATGACTTTTTCAAACCCTTCCAATTTTTTTAAGTTTAAATCATTACCTCTAACTCTGGTCCAACCTAATAAACCAGAGAATTCTGAAAGTTGTACCACATTGTCAAAGAATTTGGAGCGGACGTAAAGTGAGTTTTTGTTGGCTTTATTAGGTACTACTAATTCCTCTTTAGGGGCACGATCATACAATAAAAACTGATACATAGAAGAACCTATTAACTCCTGTACACCGTCAGTTCTGTCTGATAAAGCTTGGTTATCCCACTTTTGTTTATCTGGAGTTAAACAATCCTTATAGCTTTTATAGAAATGTTTTAAAATAAAAGTATTACCTGTCTTATTTTCTTGAGCAATATATCCGGCAGATACACCAGCTTGCTTATTGCCCTTTCGTGAGAAACCACTCTGCTTTATAATTGCTCTATCACGTAACATAGATTCAAGTTTGTTTGTTCTAGGTGCTGGTACTGGTTTATTTTTTTTATTCTAGGTACTTTACTTTCTTTAACTAATGCATCCATAAGAGGGATATCTATTATCTCCCTTATGTCTTGATTTTGCTCTCCAGGAAACATCTCTTTTATTATCTTTAATGTTTTACCTAAAATGTGTCCAGAATATGGAAAATTCTTCAATTCCTTTTTATACAAATTAATATTAGATTCTGATGGTTCTTGAGAAAGTGCTATTACACTATCGGCAATTTTTTCACATTTTTTAAGTAGTCTTTTATCTGGGTTTTTACCATCTACAATTACCATTTCTTTTAAAGCTTCAAATAGCTGATTGCGTAAGAGTATTTTAACTTCTTCATGATTTGCCATAGAGACCTATTTTTTTTATTTATAACTAATGGTTCATTATTAATCTAAGAAAACTTTTTGAAGAGATTTTTTTGCTAAATTTCCTTCAGTAAGAAAGTCCTTATTTAAATGAGTAATCTCATTATTCAATAATCTCGATTGTAAGTAATCACTAATTGCCTGGGTAAATTCACCAATTTTATTCCGAAAGAAATGATCGGCTCCTTGGATAAGCTTATAGTCAACAGTTATATGTTTCTGCTTAGACAATTTACCTACTAGTTCAAGCACTGATTCTTCTGACACTATACTATCTTTGTCACCTTGTATTACAAAGCCGGAAATAGGGCATTGAGATAAGAAGGAAAAATCATATTTATTTACTGGTGGAGATACCATAATAAAATTATTAATCTCTGGTCTTCTCATGATAAGTTGCATGATTATCCATGCTCCAAAAGAAAAGCCTGCTATCAAATTTATACTACCACTAGGATTGTTAAGCTGTAACCAATCAAGTGCTGTTGCAGCATCGGTCATTTCACCAACACCATTATCAAACTCTCCTTGGGAACGTCCAACTCCCCGGAAATTAATTCTGAGTACTGTAAATCCATTAGACACTAATGTTTTATACACATAATAAACCACTTTGTTATTCATAGTGCCACCGTAAAGTGGATGTGGATGTAATACTAAAGCAAGTGGAGCTTTAGAATCACTAGATTTAGTATATAGTCCTTCAATCCGACCGGCAGGACCATTAAAAAAAACTTCAGCCATAATTATACACTATCATATATTACTTTATATCGATCACTAAGACAAATTAGTAAAAATTATAGCATGCTACTTGATATATTTCAAGCTAACTAAATACATTAATATGTTAATCGGGTTGGTTATATTTAATTTTACTAAATTTATAATAAGTTGTATTTTAGTAATTTAAACTATTAGTTGCCATTTAAGTGAAAATAACAATCATTTTTATATTATTATTTATAATTTCTATAGCAAATAAGGTTTATGGATCAGCTTGGTTAATCGACTCAGGTAGGTATAGATATATGGCTACTACTGCTACTATCGATAAAAATTCTGAAAATATTAAGCAAATAAGAGCCGATCTCTTTTTACAAATTCAGCGTAAACTAGCCCATTTAAGAGAACGTATCAAGTTGGTTAACAATTCATCAGCTCTGTATAATAAGTTATTTTGCCAAATTCAATCTTTAGAACGTAGCTCAAGAGAAATATCTTCATACCAAGATCAATTAATGAGAATTTTTACTATCGAATATGGCATTAATAATAACCAAAATTTAGCTATTCAATTGCTTTATAAAGAAAATAAATTTCAGGGAAGTAATGATATGAACTACCTATCTAATAATAAAGAAATTGGTATATTTTATAAAATTAAGCTTTTTCAAAATATTCATCGGGTAGTCTCAGTTCAGCCAAGAATATACATAACTCAAGATGGGTGTGAGCAGCAATTTTCTTATGAATTATTATTGTTATCAGCAATATCCAAAAAAATTCGGACAATTTTAGGTGAAACTTCAGTATTTGCTCAAGGTATTTTGAGTTTTGGGCAGAGCTTAAATAATCCATATGGCAAAAGAAGTCATTATAGTTTTTCAATATCTGAGGGCGTTGAATTTAAAAATGGCATTATGTTAGTAAGCTTTGCAAAATATTATATTAGAAAAAATTACGGCAATATTTATAATAAAACTTTATATAAGCAATTTTCAATTGCAAAAAAGATTAAGTTTGGTAATCTAAAGAGAAATAGTATAACAACACAAATAGGGTATTTTTCGGATAAAAGCCTGATTAAACAGCGTTATAAAATATCGGGAGTAATATTTTCAATATGGATGGATATATAAGGAGCCTGAATATAGAATTTTTAGATATTCTAGCAAAAGAACAGCTAGTTACTGATTTACAAATATCTCATATTAAGCTCAAATTAGCTGAGAATGATTTTTTTAACACGATAATCGAAGAAGGGATTATTAATAATGAGATGATTATAGAAATTTTATATAAGTATAAACTATTACCACTATTAAGTGTCCAGGAATCTCAGGTTAAGATTTATGATTACTCAAAAATTGATCAATATGTCAGAAATGGTTATTTCATTTATGAAAATGATGAAAGTAATGAGGTGCATGCTATAAATGACCTAGCCTATTTAGGAAAGTTATCAGCCATACATTATAACGTGCAAATTAAGTTGGTTAGAAAGAATGATTTTTATCAATTACTTGAACAAAATTTTAGTCATTTGAATATCATAAAATCCAAATATTTTCTTGAATTTCTCTCATTATACATGATAGCAAAAAACATCAATTACACTAAGTCAATTATCATATTTTTTTTGATATATTTTGCTATATTACTTAATTTTAAACATCTTTTTCATATAATTAATATTATCTGTTATTTTTCACAAAATATTTTAAAAATTATACTATTTAACCAAGCAGCAATTACGCCAGATACCATATTTAAAATTAGTGATATATATTCCAATGATTCCCTACCTATTTATACTATCTTACTGCCGTTATATCAAGAATCAGGCAAACTAAAGTCAATAATTAGTTGTATCACTAATATTAATTATCCTAAACATAAATTAGATGTCAAAATCATTGTTGAAGCGGATGATTATTTAATGATCAAGGAAAGCATCCTATGTGAATTACCCTCTTATATACATTTGATTAAAGTACCATTTACTCTACCTAGAACTAAACCGAAAGCTCTTAACTATGCCATGCAATATTGTAAAGGAAAATATGTAGTAATATATGATGCGGAAGATAGACCTGATACTGATCAACTTCTTAAAGCAGTAATAGCCTTTGATAGTTTACCAAAAGAATATGTCTGTTTGCAAGCTAAACTTAATTTTTATAATGAGAATGAAAATTTACTCACTAAGCTTTTTAGTATAGAATATTGCTTATGGTTTAAATACCTTCTGAAAGGTTTAAGTATAATGAACTTACCGGTGACTCTTGGAGGAACTAGCAATCATTTTAAGGTTGATGCTTTACAAAAAATAGGCTTCTGGGATGCTTATAATGTTACTGAGGATGCTGATTTAGGGATTAGGCTATATTCATTTGGCTATAAAGTTCATATGATCGATTCTTATACTTTAGAGGAATCGCCTATAGATATTATCAATTGGATAAATCAAAGGTCTCGTTGGATAAAAGGATTTATCCAAACATTTTTGGTATTCCTTGCCCAAAAAGACAAATATAAAAGGTTTAAATTCTATCAAATAATTACTATTTTCATTTTTATTGGTTTTTCTTCTTATGGTTTTTGTTGTGTACCATTTCTAATAATAACTATTAAAATTAATAAATTGGCTGTAGTTAATTATTTATGGATAGTTAATAGTTTTTTTGCTTTTTCGTACCTTTATGGTAGTGCTTTTTTTATTTTACTGAGCAAAAAAGGCAAAATAACTAATTTTCGAGTATTAGATGTTGCTGCCTTGTTAGTATGGCCTTTGTATTTTTTGCTACACACGATAGCAAGTTACAAGGCTATTTGGCAGATTGTTTTTATGCCCTTCAAATGGGATAAAACTCAGCATGGGATTAGCACCTTAGACCTTGAATAGAGCTATATAGCTAACCCGAATAGATTTTTGATATTATTAAGTTCCTAAATGTCATTGCGAGAAGGCGTAGCCTACGAAGCAATCCAGAAAAGTAATTAGAAATGGATTGCCACGCCACCTACGGTGGCTCGCAATGACGCTTGGTGAGTAGATTGCTTCGTTGCCACTAAAGTGGTTATTCACAGAGCCTAATAGACGTTTGTAAACTTTGAGTACTCCTGTTTTAGCTATAGAACTTAACATGCTGTAATATATTCCTTGCAGCCTCACTAGCAGAGAGATTTGTAACATCAAACTCAAATAAATTAGGATGAGAAATTTGAATTAATGGATATTCTGGATAAACATCTTGTACACCGATTGATTTATAACGAAGCAGCCTATCTAGATGTTGAATTCTCTTAATATTTTCTTCTTCTGAAATTAGTAATTTTACTGGAATAAACACAGAACTACGATTTATTGCTAGCTGTTGTACTTGGTTAAAAAGTTTACGATCACCATCAACTTCATACAGACAATTGGTAAGAACATAATTATTACTAATTTCTTGGCTTAAAAAATTAAAAATACCATCTCGTATAAGTCTAATTGCATCCCAAGCAAATTCTGGAATAGGAGTTAATCCATTATAATTTAGTAGTGAAAAAATAGGATTATTGATATGTTGGTTATCACATATACTATAACCAGCCCTTGCTATTTCTTTTGCTATAGTATACTTTCCGGTTCCTGGTTTTCCTATTAGGTAGATAATAATAGTAGCCACTTTGTTGATCTCACTTCTTCAAATTTTCTGCAGTACATATAAGAACATTACCATCAATTTGTATTATGCGAAGCGTGTCTCCTTTATACGCTGATTTTACAGAATCTTTGCTGAGTTTGGCATTCATAATCGTTCCTGACCACAATACCTGTCCCTTTTCTCCTACTAAGAGTTCATTACTATATACTTGTACTTCCTGACCGAACATATCAGAATACTCGTATTTACCATATTTCTTGCCAACATAGAATTTTAATGGATACCATAAAATAATTAACCATATAAAAGAAGCAAAACCAAAAATTATATACTGGTATTTTAAAAGATTCGGATAATTACTCAATATTATTGCATTGGATATTCCACCTAAACCCAAAAATAAAAAACCAACATTTGGAATATTAGCGAATTCTATAATTATACAAATAATGCCAGCGATCAGCCACCATTCTACTATTGAAACTTCAAAGATGCTCATATGATACCTTCAATTAATCTTCGATTCTGAGGTTATTAATTAAGACAATTCCTACTATAACTCCTGGTTAAACAATTGTAAACAACCATATCCTATCTCATCAAAAACAGGAATATTATAATTATTAAAAAATAAAGAAATACACAAAATGACTAGAATAATAACGAATGGAATGATAATAAGCTAAGTTTACTTTGAAATAATTTTAGTTGGTTCAAGCAATTATCATTTAGTCATGAACAAATGTCTTTAAAAACATTATAACATTAGCTATATCTTGAGGCTTATTTAAACCAGCAAAAGACATCTTTGTTCCAGGTATATATTGGCTAGGTTTATGCAAAAAATGAAATAGACTTTCTTCATCCCATATTCCCCCTTTGCTAGATAGAGCAGTTGAATATTTATAATTCTCTGCTTTAGCTTTTTCCGTCCCAACGATATTCCATAGATGTGGTCCAACCTTATTAGCTTTACTATTGTCAAAGGAATGGCACATTAAGCATTTTTTTGCTATTTCCCTTCCCGCCTCAGCATTAGCAGTTTTCATCAATTCCTCTATATTCACTGGTGCTTCCGCAATCGCGTTCGCATCAGATCCATTAGGCGAATCTTCTGTTACTTCTACTTTGTAGCCTCGAGATTCAGGATGTAAAACTGGCTTATACAGAATATCTGTTATAAACCCTACCATCATTGCAATTAAACTTGCTAATAAAATAGAAGCAGCAATTTTATTTAACTCTATTCCAGACATATTTTTAGTGTCGTCTCCGTAGAGAGAATATGTATTACCATAAGATAGTTTTGTACTGGAGCGGGTGAAGGGATTCGAACCCTCGACTTCGACCTTGGCAAGGTAGCGCTCTACCCCTGAGCTACACCCGCTTTTAAAACACTGCAAATTGAAAAATAATTATTTTTATTCCAAATTGAGGTAAAAAGGCTCACTTGTACGAAAACAAATCATAAATATAGGATATACTATAAAAAGATCAAGAAGAAATAACATCAAAAAAAATTTAAATGTTATTCATGATCCTGCACCGAAACAGGGATGACATTAAAACCATAGATATTTATCTTAAAATAATATAAAAATATCTTGCTTAAAAACACTAAATCAACTAAAAATCATTACTTTAATATTAATTAATTTGGAACAAATTATGGGTCAAAAAAACAATCCTAATGATGGTTTGTCAGAGAATCAAACAAATGATATTAACTATGATGATTTTCCTTATGAAAGTTTTCCTTTTGCTTATACAAGACCAGAGCATTTAAGAACTATAGGTCTAGTATTTGGCATGCAACCTCCTATGGTAGAAAATGCTAGGATACTTGATATTGGTTGCGGTGAAGGCGGTAATATGATTGATTTTGCCGAAAGTTATCCAGAATCTTATTCTTTAGGGATTGACTTGTCAAAAGTACAAATTAATAACGGATTGGAAGTAGTAAAGAGTTTAGGTCTAAAGAATATTGAGCTAAAATGTTTATCGATATTGGATATTGATGAATCATTTGGTAAATTTGATTATATAATTTGTCATGGGGTAATTTCTTGGGTGCCGGATGTGGTTCGTAACAAGATTTTTGAAATATCTAGTAAATTATTAAGTCCTAATGGTATTGCCTTTATCAGCTATAATACTCTGCCAGGTTGGAATATGCAGAAAACTATTAGAGATATGATGATGTTTCATAGTGCTATCTTTACTGATAAGCATGATAAACTACAACAAGCTAAATTATTATTAGATTTTGTTAGTGATTCTCTAGAAAAATCAGAGAGTCCTTATTCTAAGTTCTTACAGCACGAAACTAACTTTCTTAAGAAGTTAGGCAATTCATATTTGTTACACGAATATCTCGGAGAAGAGAATACAGCTTTTTACTTCCAGGAATTTGTAAGTAACGCTAGAAAACATAATCTGAATTATCTTGGAGATTCCTCACTTTCTGCCATGTTTGTCGGTAATTTGCCGGAAAAGACGGCAGAAAAATTACAATCGATAAATGATATTGTAAGAACTGAACAATATATGGACTTTATTACTAATCGTAAATTTAGAACTACTTTGTTATGTCACAATAATGTCATGATCAATAGGACAATTGAACCAAGTAAATTATCTGACTTCTATACTACTTTTAATATCAGACCAGTTAGGCTTGAAAGTGAGGTGGATTTAAACAATGCAGTAGAAAATTTGGAATTTTATTATAATAATTCAGAATCCCCTGGTATTTCAACGTCTTCTTCTATAATGAAAGCTGTCTTCTATGTTTATGCCGATAATACTGGTAATCCTTTGACTTTAGATCAAGTCTCTAAACTGGCTATGAAAAAGTTAGAGAAATTCCAACTTAAAGATTTTAAGGAAGAATTAGATTCTGTAATTATAAAACTGGTGTTACAAGGGTATGTGCAAATATTCGCAACAAAACCTAGCTCAATATATGATATCTCATCAAAACCAAAAGTAAGTGAGTTAGTAAGATATCAGGCTCAAAAGTTAGGACAAACTAATTTGGTTGTGACAAATCGAATTAATGCTTTGGTTCCATTGCAATTGCATGAAAAATATATTATTGAACTATTAGATGGTACAAATTCTATCCAGCAGATTGAAGAAAAAATGTTTGAAAAATTTGCTTCTGGACTATTAGTGGCGTCTAATAAAGATGGTATAGTAAGTGATGAAAAACTTTTAAAACCATATATTACACATTGTGTAGGTATTTGCTTACAAAAATTCAAAATGAATTATTTATTAATTGGATAAAATAATGTTAGTTGAAAAAATTACTACCCTGGCTAATCCTGAAGAGATAAATGTAATTATCGAGATTCCGATGCAAAGTAATCCGGTAAAATACGAGATGGATAAAAAATCAGGGACACTATTTGTTGATAGATTCATGCAAACTGCCATGTTTTACCCTGGTAATTATGGGTTTATCCCACATACTCTGTCAGAAGATGGTGACCCAGTAGATGTATTGGTCATAGCACATTATCCTGTTGTACCTGGTTGCGTAATTAGATCACGTCCCATTGGGGTTTTAATGATGGAAGATGAATCTGGATTGGATGAAAAAATTATTGCTGTGCCTAGCTCTAAGCTAGATATTACTTTTGATTCAATAAAAGATTTAGATGATCTTTGCCCAATGTTAAGACAACGAATAGTACATTTCTTTGAACATTATAAAAATCTAGAAAAAGGTAAATGGGTAAAGGTAATTGGCTGGGAAAATGCTCAAAAAGCCAAAGGGTTAATTGATACAGGTATATCAAGGGCAAAGAGTTAGCTTTGATATAGTGGCATATACTCACAATTGGAATAACAAATGAAAGGCGAGGGATATACATTATTTCGTTCTGGAATTATAATAGCTTTATTTACCTTAATTTCTCGTATATCTGGTCTTGCTAGAGAATTATTTGTCGCTTCACTATTTGGAGCTGGTAGTGTTGCTGATAGCGTTAATGTTGCTTTTAAATTACCCAACCTATTTAGGCGTATTTTTGGCGAGGGGGCTTTATCAGTCGTTTTTGTCCCTATTTTTAATACAAAAATCATAGAATCTCGTGAGGCGGCACGCCATTTCACCGGCGTTATATTTACTATTTTACTAATTACTTTAGTAATGGTAGTAGTACTAATGCAACTTATGATGCCTTCCTTAATGTTTATTATTGCTCCTGGTTTTCATGAAGATCCAGAGAAATTTAATTTAACAATTGCTCTGTGCCGTATCACTATGCCATATTTGGTTTTTATTTCGATAGCGGCGATGCTTGGGGGTATTCTAAATTCAGTAAAGAGGTTCGCAGCTTTTGCTTTTTCTCCGATTATTTTAAATATTCTTGTGATTATTACAACGGTAGCATTACAAGAACGTATATCTGCCCCTATATCGATTAGTTTATCTCTGGTGATTGCTGGCTTATTACAAATCATTTTTATGTTTTATTGTGTCATTAGAGTTGGTTTATCGTTTCCACTAGTTTTTGATCCATATAATAGAGATGTCAAAAAGTTTTTGTCCAATATGGGACCGGCGGTTGTTAGCTCAGGATTTCAGCAGCTTAGCTTATTTATCTCGCAATCAATAGCTAGCTTCATCGAAGGGGCAATTTCAATATTATCTTATGCAGATAGAATATACCAATTTCCTTTATCAATAATAGGGGTAACTTTTGGTACTATATTATTACCAGAATTATCGAAAACCTATCAAATGAATGATTTAAAGAAAGCGGCAAATATCCAGAATAATGCTATTAAAATTGGGCTTTTATTATCTTTACCAGCTGCCTTTGGTATTATTGTGCTATCAGAACCAATCATTCATATAATATATCAACGGGGAGCTTTTACCTATGTTGATACCATTAAAACTGCTGAGGCTATTTCGGCTTTTGCTCTTGGTTTGCCAGCTTTTATACTTGCCAAAATTTTGACCCCGATTTTTTATGCTAATCATGATACAAAAACTCCTTTAAAAATAACCTTATATTCCCTTACAGTGAATACTATATTAAATATTGTTATGATGAGGCAATTTGGTCATCTTGGTATAGCTCTTGCCTGTTCTATTACCGCTTGGTATAATGTTTGGTTGTTATACGTACACACAAAGAAATATGGTCTTTCTTTTATTGATGCAAAATTATACACATTTTTTGGCAAGATTTTATTAAGCTGCATAATAATGACACTAGTAATTTGGGTAATTAAACATTATTATGCCCAATATTATTATGCCGAATTCTTATTAGTAAAAGCTTTTATGCTAGCAGCAACAATTATAGTTGGAGTAGCAACGTTTTTTCTAATGGTTTTTTGTTTTAAGCTTTATCCAAAGAAATGTATTAATGATGAAAACTGAGTCTAATTATCAAGATTTTTTGAAGACTATAGCCATGATAACTATGGTAATAGATCATTTGGGGTTATATTTTTTTCCTGAGTACGAAATAATGCGAGTTATTGGTCGTACTACTATGCCGATTTTTTGTTTTTTTGCTGGCTATAATTTTCATACAAAACCAAAAATTAGAATTTTGGTAGTTGGAGTTCTGCTATATATTTTTACTACCATATTATTTAGGGAATTTACTGTAACTAATATACTTATCCCTATTTTTTTAGGACAATGCTATCTTTATTATTTTCGTAATAGCTTAAATAATTTTTTCTATAAAGGCTATTGTCATGTTGTTTTCCTTGGCTCTCTTTGGTTCTGTAGTTGGTTCCTTATTGATTACGGAACCTTATCTATGGCTATCATGCTACTTGGCTATATTGCTAAGCATGATCTAGGTAATCTCAGGCTTACCATTGCAATATCTATAATTTTGTCCATAATGCATACCATATCTATTTTTCAGTTTTCGTATATTTACGTATTTATAGTCATTATATTCGGGGTTCTAGGATATATATTTATGGTCGCAAGAAATTTTGAGCAGAAAATTGCTGTAAATTTACGGATTATCAGTCATAATGCTTTATATATCTACGCTATACATCTAGCAATTTTACAATTTTTATTTTTTAAACTCTACTTATAGCTCAAAATATAATTACTTTAGTAGACTTCCTGTATAAGTCAAAGAAGCCCTCGGGATTTTTAGGAGAAACGAAGCCTGCTACCTTCGTGTACATAGACGATTGTTATGGAGCGGAGGCGAGTTTCGACGACAAAATCACCGACTAGATTGACTTATGCAGGAAGGCTAGTTATTTCCAACAGCCTTCTAGCAGTAGCTTTGCTGTGATGAAGCAATCCATTCCTGGTTTATTTTTTGGATTGCTTCGTCGACCTTACGGTCTCCTCGCCAATGATGAATGGGTTAGATATAAAATAAATATTAAGCAAGGCTATCAATTAACTTAGCCATGCCTTCTTCATCTAACTCTTCAAAAAAATCATCGTTGATTTGGACAACTGGTGCATTAACACAAGCACCCAAACATTCAACTTCTGTAAGGCTAAACTTTTTATCGCTGGTTAGCTCACCGAAATTAATAGCAAGCTTATTCTTACAGATAGTAGCAATTTTATCGCTACCCCTTAGCCAACAGGGGGTAGTACCACAAATTTGTATGTGATATCGTCCTACTGGTTGTAGATTAAACATGGTATAGAATGTTGCAACTTCATAAGCTCTGATGAAAGGTATATTTAGAAAATTTGCCACATACTCTATCGATGCTTTAGGTAACCAACCATTCATTTGCCGTTGGGCAAGGTCAAGTAACGGTAGGATCGCACTTTTCTGTCTATTTTCAGGATATTTCTTAATAATATCTTGAGCTTTTTTTAAATTTTCATCATTAAAACTGAAATTTACTGGTTCATCATTCATCGATCAATTTCTCCAAAAACAATGTCAAGACTGGCAATAATAGTTACCACATCTGCCATCAAATGGCCTCTCGACATAAAGTCTAAACCTTGCAGATGAGCAAATCCAGGGGCTTTAATACGGCATCTATAGGGTTTGTTGCTTCCATCAGAGTATAAATATACCCCAAACTCGCCTTTTGGGGCTTCAACAAATCGATATATCTCGCCTTGTGGTACGTTATATCCTTCAGTATAAAGTTTAAAATGATTAATCATTGCTTCCATCGATTCTTTCATTTGCTTTCTTGATGGTGGGGCAATTTTAGGGTCATCAGTTTTAATACTACCTTTCGGTATTTTTTCAAGACATTGTTGTATAATTTTAAGTGATTGGTACATTTCTTCAATGCGAACCAAATACCTATCATAACAATCACCATTTTTGCCAATTGGTATGTCAAAATCTAGTTCACCATATACATCGTACGGATTGGTTTTTCTAAGATCCCATGCGATACCTGAGCCTCGTAGTATTGGACCAGAAAACCCCCAATCCATAGCTTCTTTTTGGCTTACTACTCCGATATCTACTAGGCGTTGTTTCCAAATCCTATTGTCATTTAACAAGGTTTCAACATCTTGTAATTTTTTAGGAAATTGTTGAATAAAAATATGAATATCTTCTAATATATCATCTGGTAAGTCTTGGGCAACGCCACCAGGTCTAAAATAATTTGCATGCATTCTAGAACCAGATACACGCTCGTAAAATTCCATAATTTTTTCACGTTCCTCAAATAACCATAATAGAGGGGTAGTAGCACCAACATCTAGAGCTTGGGTTGTGATATTAAGGATGTGGTTAAGGATACGGGTAAGTTCAGAAAACATCACTCGAATAAATTGAGCTCGTCTTGGAACTTCGCAGCCAAGCAATCCTTCAATTGTTAAGGCAAAGGCGTGTTCTTGGCACATTGGCGATACGTAATCTAATCGATCAAAGTATGGTATAGCTTGTAGATATGTTTTATACTCAATTAATTTTTCAGTACCACGATGCAATAAGCCAATATGTGGATCTGCTTTATTGATCACCTCACCATCCATTTCTAAGATTAATCTTAAAACTCCATGGGTAGCTGGATGTTGTGGTCCAAAATTCAGTACAACATTAGACCTCTTGCCTAACTCTACTTCTGCTGGTAATTTGGACAATGATGCGGTACTCGAATCTTCACGTACACTAGAGTATGCTGCGGTTCGAGGTGAAGCGTCTCCTTCAAATTCCTCAGCATAAGCGAGTTTTGCAAGAGGTCTATTTTTATTATTATCACTCACCTTATTTTAAACTCCGGCAATTATTGTTTCTCTGTACCTTTGAGTATATACCAAAATTTTTGTCCACTAAGTGAAAAAGTAAAAAAATTATATAATTAGTCTTACCTCTCTATCTCCTCTATGAGGGCTTGTTCACCATCGTTAAGAGTTTTTGGAGAAGAGGCTTTATGGCTTTCTTTATCCTTTCCTTCAATAGCAGGTAAGTCATAGTGAGGAGGCATTTCTAAAGTTTTATTACGCTCAACCCTGTACTCATTGGGACCAGGGGTAACTATCCCTATTGTTTCTTTTACTTTTTTACTGCACGCAGACAGCATTATTACAGTAGCAAATAACCAAAAAATTATACGCACTCAATCTCCTCTTAAATTTATATTTTTCTTAAAATCAAGCTCACGAATCCTATCTGCTTCAGCCTGTATCACAGTGTGATTATATTGAACATCTTGTTGTTGTTCAACAATTTTCTTGGTCTTATAATAATCATGCAATAAGAACATTACACCTAATGAAATAAAGCTATCAGCTAGATTAAATATTGGAAAACCAAAATCTTGATAATGAAAATAAATAAAATCAAATACTGCCCCATTAACAAAACGATCGATCAAATTACCGATAGCCCCACCAATGACAAAACTATAACCAACAAAGCCTGTCATTGTCTTACATTTTAATAAGATATACCATAAATATATTATAACAACAGAGTTAATAACTATAAACAACATATTGCTATACTGATAATAATTTCGGAACATTCCAAAACTAATACCATGGTTCCAGCTATAAACTATATCTAAAAAGCTTGTTACTTTCATGGTTAGACCAATTTTGCCCCTTAGATAATTTATAAACCACCATTTTACTAATTGATCTATAATTACCAATTTAATAACTATACGGCTATTTTGACGAATAATTAGTAATATTCTTTTTAATGTTAATGGTATATGCATATTAAAATTTAATTCTCGATTTTATCTTTTTCCTTAAGTGCCTCTGCTCGTTTTTTTCTATATTCTTCTATACTCATAATCTTGTCTTTTGGAACAAGGTCTATAAATAATTTACCATCAAGATGATCTATTTCATGTTGAATGACCCTAGCTGTAAACCCCTCTGCTTGTCCTTCTATTATTTTGCCCTCTTGGTCAAATGCTCTGTAATTTATTTTCTCATAACGTTTTACTGAACCAGTTACATCTTTTACAGAAAAGCATCCCTCATAATCTTCATGCATTTCAGTGCCAATCGGTTTATAAGATGGGTTAATCCACAGAGTTTTAGGCATAGTTTGAGTTAAATCTGGTCGCCATTTCTTTAAAGAAGGATCATCAGGTACTGCAAAAACAATTACTCTTTTAGAAATTCCTATTTGTGGAGCTGCTAAACCAGCACAATTTTCCTCATTATCAAATTTTCTTATAAGTATTTCTATATCCTTTTTGTCTTCCTTAGATAAAGGGAATTTAACAGAACTTGCAGGTATTCTTATTGATATTTTTGACGATGCTTCTAGATTAGAAATATCTGCAGTTACATAATTTGGCAATGAATCTTCTAGTAATACTGTTCCGTTAAATTTGTTAGGCATATCGTCTCTTCTATTAACTTTAGTTGATTTTTCTGCATATATTATTGCTGTATTACCCCATAAGGCTATCATGATTAATAATTTAGTCAGTTTCTTGACCATAATGTTAGATTCTCCTATTTTTTGTTTGTAGTCTTTTATAAATTATAGCTAACTTGATTAGTATTAAACACCGTGACAATTAAAAAATTGTAGAAAAGTACAAGACGCCTATTAGCAAGACCGCGTAGTGGTCGTGGCAACCCACATTCATTAGATTGCTTCGTCACCACCAAAGTGGCTCCTCGCTAATAAACACCAGTTTATTATACTTTCAGTAGTTCATTGATTCTTGCAATAGATAATCTAGTCATTCTTGCTACTTCCTCAATAGAGTTGCCATTTTTTATCATCATTTTTATTAATTTAGCTTCACCCTCGGCTCTACCCTCGGCTCTACCTCTAGCTTCTCCGATTTGAATCCCTTCTTCTTTCCATACTTGAGCTATACTAGGCATAAGTTCTTCTCCTTTTTCTTTAGTTAAACTATTTTTTAATATTTTTTCTAACTCTATTTTATCATTTTGCTCAATAAAGGTCAAAGTATACTGTAATAGATTTCTTATATGGTCATATCCTATTGTTATTTCACTCAATTTAGGCAAGAGATGAGAGATTTCTTGCCATCTTTTCAGTAATTGACGTTCGTGGATGTGCTTGAGGAAAAATAACAAAATCCCAGACCATACTTTTTTCTTGAGTTCTTCATCAGGAATATCATGTACGTTAATAAGCTGACAATCATTTGTCCAAAAACCTCTGGCTAAATTTGGATGGCTAAATAAATTCCATATATTGAGCGATGCATTATATTTCTTCTTGCCATTATAAAGTATTAGGGGATAAATTACTGGAAGGCTTTTAGCTTTAGGATTAGTAGTTAAATATAGATCACAAATATTAATCATATATTTAAATAATCTAAATGCCATCATTTTATCAACAGTACTTTGATGTTCCAATAGCAAAAAAATATAGCCATCTTGATCATTAAACTTAACAGAAAATAGTACATCTGAAATAGTTTCAGAAAGGTCTGACTCAATAAAACTATCTTTTTCTAATTTTAAAGATGTGCTATCGATTAAAGCCAACACATCCTTCGGCAAATGAGTTGCCAAAAACTCTTTAGCAACTATGGGATTCTCCATAGATTTGCGAAAGATTTCGTCATGTTTTGGCTTGTCTGAAGTCATAATAAAATTTACTTATATAGTATGTTTATTTGCTTTCTCATCTCCAGGTAATATATAACTAGCTCCTTTCCAACTTGATGAAAAATCAAATTCTCTATATGGCTGATCGAGCTTAACTGGCTCGTATACTACTTTTGCTAGAGTTTCATCATATTTAACTTGTACATAACCAGTTAATGGGAAATCTTTTCTAAGAGGATGACCAACAAAATCATAGTCTGTTAGAATACGGCGAATATCATGGCTCCCAGCAAAATTTACCCCAAACATATCATATGCTTCACGCTCATACCAGCAGGCAGCACTAAAGATTTTGGTAATTGAAGGAATTATGTCATTTTCTCCAACCTCAACTTTGACTAGTATACGTTTATTTAATTTAAGACTTAGTAAATTATACACTACTTCAAACCGTTTCAAACGGTCTAAAAAATCAGCAGCAAACAAATCTGTCAACACGGTAAAACGTAAATTCTCAGATTGCTTAATTGACGATAAAAATGGTAACAAGCTTTCTATAGTAGATTTATAAGCAGCAAAATGTATATTTGAACCATTTGACTGTACAGGTAACACAGCTATTTCAAGCTCTTGATTTTTTATCAATTTATCAATAATCTCTTCCATATTATACACTAGCACTCTTAATCTTAAATCTAGTAGTTCTTTTAATTTTCTTTTGTAACTGCATTAAGCCATAAATCAAAGCCTCAGCCGTCGGAGGACAACCTGGTACATATACGTCTACTGGTACTATTTGATCACAGCCACGCACTACTGAGTAGGAATAATGATAATAGCCACCACCATTGGCACAACTTCCCATTGATAGAACCCATTTAGGTTCAGTCATCTGGTCATAAACTTTTCTAAGAGCCGGAGCCATCTTATTGGTTAAGGTTCCTGCAACTATCATTAAATCAGATTGACGGGGGCTTGGTCTAAACAACATACCAAAACGATCCATATCATAACGGCTGGAAGCAGCTTGCATCATTTCTACTGCACAGCAGGCAAGACCAAAGCTCATAGGCCAAAGTGAATTAGCTCTAGCCCAGCCTAGCAAATCATCAAGTTTAGTTATCAAGAATCCTCGATTTGAGATTTCTTCTGCAAGTATCTTGTCTTGATCATATAAATCTATTTCTGCTTTCATGTAATTACTCCCAATCTAATGCTCCTTTTTTCCATTCATATATAAAACCAACAGTAAGTACAAATAAGAAAAACATCATTGAAAAAAAACCAAATTTACCAATTTTCCCAAGCGTAATAGCCCACGGCATCAAAAAAGTTACTTCTAAATCAAAAATAATAAATAAAATAGCTACTAGATAAAAACGTACATCAAATTTGCTCCTAGCATCACCGAAAGGATCAAATCCGCATTCATAACTATCCAGCTTAGCCTTATTATATTTCCGAGGACTCAAAAGCCTCGGTAATGTGACTATTATCAACGACAAAACTGATGCTATAGCAAAAAATACCACTATAGGCAAATATTCTTGTAATATGTGCGATGTTTCCAACATTAGTAATTACCTTAAAAAATTAGTTAGAAATAGTCACTGATCGACGTAATAGTAATTTAAGCAAAATAATCGCCCCAAAGGCACTGCAAACCCACCATACTTGCCAAATATTAAATGAGATCATACCTATTATATAATAATTTATAAAGCAAGCATAGGCAACAGACTTGTAATTTAACGTATCTATATCTATTTCCTTACTTGCTAGATTCATCTTATCATATTTAGAGGACTGCACTAAGCTTATATTACTAATTTTTTGAATATATTTATAAATTAAAGATAAAAATAGTATCAAACCTATTAAGCCCATTTCAAATAAAATTTGCATTATATTATTATGTGGGTGTAGAGGTAATGGTGACCAAGTCCATTGATGATAGCTAACCATTTGTTCTTTATCAACTTTAAAATTTCTTGACGAAGCAAATCCATAGCCCAAAATTGGTTTCTTGATAATTTGCTTGGCAACAAAGTGCCAAATAAACACCCGATGCTTAGCAGTATCAGGTAGAAATTTAGCATAGTTCTCTAATGCATAATATGGTTGTATTTTATAGCTAATTATCGGCATCATTATCGAACCGGTGAGCATAGCCAAGGTAAATAATTTCAAAAAAATAGATTGCAATGCTTTGGTTGCTAACAGCCTATTTGTTAAAAATACTAACCCACCTACGGTAAATGCTAAAAAGCTTGCCAAACTATCTGAGATAAATAATAAATAAAAAATTAACAGATAATATATTAGTGCCAATAGATATTTATGATATAGTATCAGTATAGCAATGAGTAACCAGGAAAGAACTGACAATAAAGAACAGCCCCGATCAAGAAGGAATAAAAAGAACTGACCGGAAGAATTTGGCTGAAAAATAGTACGAAAGGTTCTTGTTATAATACCATGAGATAGATATTCTATAAAGAATAGAGCAATTGCTGCCACTATTCCTATAATAAAATATATTTTTATTTTGGTTGCATTGATCGGTAATTTGTCAATATTGCTATTTACGATAAACCCTATTAGAACAACTAAAGAAACTTGTAGATAATTAACTAAAGAGGCAGGATAGTTATGTGAATAAAAATTTGTTACAAGACACCAAAGACAAAATAGTAACTCCAATTTCCAATTGGATAGCAAAGTTTTTTTAACAGCAGCATATTGCAAATTAACAAAAATTTTACCTCTTAAAATGGTTAATATAGTTAATAACCAAATAGGAACTATTACTGCTGCAGAGAAACCGGAAATTAATCCAACTGCTGGAAATAACATTACTAACACGTAAATCATGGATTGTATCATTCTTAAATATCCTTATAAACAATCTTTAGCAAAAATTTCATAAATTGGATGCTCAAAGGTGGAAACTGAAATGCTTGATGAGATAAGCCATCCTTGAAAAATTAACATAGGGTCTTCATCAATCTTATGTTCTGTAATGGTTAATAGCATGTAATTATCTCCATTGTAAGGATCAAGATTTTTTATACATTTATGCAATTTAATTTGAATGTTACCAAAATATTGTGGTTCATTAAGCTTTAATAACATTTCCTTTGATGTTGCGGTAATTTTATTTAAAGCAATAATTTTGCCCTGCTGGCAAATTTTTAATTCTGAATTTTCAGCATTATTTGGTATATTGGATAAATTATTGTCGTTAACTTGGCGGTCTTTAATTTCTAAGGCTTTAATTTCTAACTCGTTACTATCTTCATCGGTAGTATCGAAGAATTCTACATCTTGAACGACGTCTTCGGCTTGTCCATAAGGAGAG
Source organism: Candidatus Tisiphia endosymbiont of Xenochironomus xenolabis (assembly GCF_964264705.1). Classification (NCBI taxonomy): domain Bacteria; kingdom Pseudomonadati; phylum Pseudomonadota; class Alphaproteobacteria; order Rickettsiales; family Rickettsiaceae; genus Candidatus Tisiphia; species Candidatus Tisiphia endosymbiont of Xenochironomus xenolabis. The sequence goes on along the minus strand of NZ_OZ183473.1, from coordinate 1,427,215 downwards.
AGAACACATAAAAAACCGATTATACTAGTAAATATAAGACGTTTCATCAATTTTTGTAGCATTCGGAAATAATAATTCTTTGAGTTATATTGGAGTGGTAGTTATACTACCTTGTAATAAAATTGTATATGTAAAAATTTACATTTTTTTATTGTAATTTATTTTTCTATACTCCATATTGGTAGAGTAACTAATATATAATTAGAGTCAATTGATGAGAAGTTGGCTATATCAAGACTTCTTTTAGAAGTCACTTATGTTGAGGAATTTGAAGGAAACTATCCATCCCAAGCCAGATTATGGATAAATTTTTCCTGAACCACCTAAGAACCTAATACATTTGAGTAAGACTTAATGCAAGCTATTATCCAACTTATATTAACCAATCCACAAATTAAATCTAAATTTAGGACTGGTTTTTCGTACTTGTCTATATTTATTTTTATGGGCTTTGCTACTTTTGTATCTTCATCGATCAATAAATTCGTTAATGATACTATGTCAATTACCATAGCGGAACCAGAAATAGTTGACCCCTTAAAAGAACTATCGGATGAAATATCCCAAATTGTTACAGTCAAAAAAGGTGATACATTAAAAGCAATACTTTTGCATCAACAAATTCCAAGTAAAGAAATAACCCAAATTATAAAAATAGCAAGAGACAAAAATATTGAATCATCTTTAAAGATAGGGCAACAACTGGTTTTTGATTATGAAACAAAACTTATCGAACAAGATGATCAAGACCTTGCTTCCGAGTCACGTACATTGAAAAAACTAACTATAGCGTATGATAAAATCAAATCTCTAGAAATTATTAGAGAAGGTGAAGACCTTCTTGCGAAAGACGTAACCAAAGTTTTCAATAAGCTCCTAACCAAATCGTCGGTAGTTATTAATTCAAACTTTATGTCAGCTTTAAAATCTTTAGGGTTATCAAGTAATAGTATAAGTGAAATGATTAATTCGTATAGTTATCAAATTGATTTTCAACGTCAAATTAAAAATGGTGACACGGTAACTGTTATCACTGAGAAATTTGTTACCAAAGATGGTAAATTTTCCCATCATGGTAAGGTTCTATATGTATCACTTAATTTATCCGGTAAGGAGTATAATATTTTTCGATATTCTCCAAATAATACAGCAAATAATCATGATTTCTTTTCCGAAGATGGTAAAAGTGTTAAAAGAAGTTTGCTTAGAACCCCTATCAAATTAGTTAGAGTTTCCTCACATTATGGTAATAGACATCATCCTACTTTAGGTTATACCAAAATGCATAAAGGAGTTGATTTTGCAGCTCCAACTGGTACGCCAATTTATGCGGCAGGTAATGGGGTGATAACTGAGATAGGCTGGAAATCTGGTTACGGAAAATTCATACAAATTAAACATAGTCAGAATTTATCAACTGCTTATGCCCACGCTTCTAATTTTGCTAAAAACCTTAAACCAGGAAGTATAGTGAAACAAGGGCAAGTAATTGCATATGTCGGTAGTACTGGTAGGACTACTGGAGCACATTTACATTATGAAGTTAAAATAAGTGGTAAGAACGTAAACCCTATGCATGTTAAATCTACCCCTGGTATAGAACTTAGCGGCAAGCAATTGGCACAATTTAAGCAATTTAAAAATAGTATAAGGTCTTTAAGTAGTGAACTTGATAGTAAATCAGAAATTACTGAAAATTCAGCAACGAAATTTCTTTAAAATTTTATCAAAGAAGCTCTATAATTTAAGTTATTATGACTTCAGACAAGCCAAAACATGACGAAATCTTTCGCAAATCTATGGAGAATCCTATAGTTGCTAAAGAGTTTTTGGCAACTCATTTGCCGAAAGATGTGTTGGCTTTAATCGATAGCACATCTTTAAAATTAGAAAAAGATAGTTTTATTGAGCCAGACCTTTCTAAAACTATTTCAGATGTATTATTTTCTGTTAAGTTTAATGATCAGAATGGCTATATTTTTTTGCTATTGGAGCATCAAAGTACTGTTGATAAAATGATGGCATTTAGGTTATTTAAATATATGATTAATATTTGTGATCTATATTTAACTACTAATCCTAAAGCTATAGTCAATTCAGGAGAGTTTGGGGCTAGGAACGATGGAGCGACGCCTATAAGTAATAGGCGAGCGACGAGTGACGACGTCCCCAACTTCTCATCAATTGACTATAAAAGCCTTCCATTAATTTATCCCTTAATAATTTATAATGGCAAGAAGAAATATAACGCATCGCTCAATATATGGAATTTATTTACCCATCCAGATTTAGCCAGAGGTTTTTGGACAAATGATTGTCAGCTTATTAACGTACATGATATCCCCGATGAAGAACTCAAGAAAAAAGTATGGTCTGGGATTTTGTTATTTTTCTTCAAACACATCCACGAACGTCAATTACTGAAAAGATGGCAAGAAATCTCTCATCTCTTGCCTAAATTGAGTAAAATAACAATAGGCTATGATCATATAAGAAATCTATTGAGCTATACTTTGACCTTTATTGAGCAAAATGATAAAATAGAGTTAGAAAAAATATTAAAAAATAGTTTAACTAAAGAAAAAGGAGAAGAACTTATGCCTAGTATAGCTCAAGTATGGAAAGAAGAAGGGATTCAAATCGGAGAAGCTAGAGGTAGAGCCGAGGGTAGAACCGAGGGTAGAGTCGAGGGTAGAGTCGAGGGTGAAGCTAAATTAATAAAAATGATGATAAACAATGGTAACTCTATTGAAGAAGTAGCGAGAATGACTAGATTATCTATTACAAGAATCAATGAATTACTGAAAGTACAATAAGTAATGAATTATTAGATTAGCTATATAAGCAAATTTTATTATGACTCTAGACAAGCCAAAACATGATGAAATCTTTCGCAAATCTATGGAGAATCCTATAGTTGCTAAAGAGTTTTTGGCAACTCATTTGCCGAAAGATGTGTTGGCTTTAATCGATAGCACATCTTTAAAATTAGAAAAAGATAGTTTTATTGAGCCAGACCTTTCTGAAACTATTTCAGATGTATTATTTTCTGTTAAGTTTAATGATCAGGATGGCTATATTTTTTTGCTATTGGAACATCAAAGTACTGTTGATAAAATGATGGCGTTTAGGTTATTTAAATATATGATTAATATTTGTGATCGATATTTAACTACTAATCCTAAAGCTAAAAGCCTTCCAGTAATTTATCCCCTAATACTTTATAATGGCAAGAAGAAATATAATGCATCGCTCAATATATGGAATTTATTTAGCCATCCAAATTTAGCCAGAGGTTTTTGGACAAATGATTGTCAGCTTATTAACGTACATGATATTCCTGATGAAGAACTCAAGAAAAAAGTATGGTCTGGGATTTTGTTATTTTTCCTCAAGCACATCCACGAACGTCAATTACTGAAAAGATGGCAAGAAATCTCTCATCTCTTGCCTAAATTGAGTAAAATAACAATAGGCTATGACCATATAAGAAATCTATTGAGCTATACTTTGACCTTTATTGAGCAAAATGATAAAATAGAGTTAGAAAAAATATTAAAAAATAGTTTAACTAAAGAAAAAGGAGAAGAACTTATGCCTAGTATAGCTCAAGTATGGAAAGAAGAAGGGATTCAAATCGGGCTGCAGGATGGTATCAAAATCGGAGTGCAAGATGGTATTAAAATCGGAGTACAGGATGGTATTAGAATCGGAGAAGCTAGGGGAGAAGCTAGAGGAGAGGCTAAATTAATAAAAATGATGATAAATAATGGTAGCTCTATTGAAGAAGTAGCGAGAATGACTAGATTATCTGTTACAAGAATCAATGAACTATTGAAAGTAGAGTAAATAATGGATTATTAAACTAAAAATTATGTCATTATTTCTTTCACAAAAAAATAAGACTATAGGGATAGTTGGTCTTGGTAAGACTGGTATGGCTGCTTATCAATCGCTAAATAAAGTAGCTAGGATAATTTGTTATGATCAACTAGGTAGTAGTAGGGATGCTTTCAGTAAAATCTATGGAAACGATAATTTGGTTAGCTTGTCTGATCAGCGGTGGCAGGATATTGATAAGATATTGTTAAGTCCAGGTATTCCCTTATCGCATGACATTGTTACCATGGCGAATGTTCGTAATATATCAATAACCTCAGATATAGATTTATTATTTGAGGAAGTTAAGTTTAGAGGGGGGAAGAAAGCTAATTTTATCGGTATAACTGGTACTAATGGTAAGAGTACTACCACTGCTCTAACTGGTCATATTTTACAGTTTTGTGGTTTTGATTATCCAGTTGGCGGGAATATTGGTGTTCCTGCCTTAAGTATGGGATTAGATTGTCAAGGGTATGTATTAGAGCTATCTTCCTTTCAGTTAGACTTATTAAGCAGTTTTAAAGCTAAAATTGCTGTGCTACTTAATATTACCGAGGATCATTTAGATCGGCATAATAATATGCAAGGCTATATTGTCGCTAAAAAGAAAATCTTTGATCGAATGGATAAAGATTCATTTGCCATAATTAGTGTTGATAATGAAATTACCAACAATATTTTCTTAGAGTTACAAAAGGAGAATACCACAAATTTAATACCAATCTCTGTTGGTAAAATCCTTGATAAAGGAGTATCAATTTGTAATAATGTTGTTTATGACAATATTTTTGAACCAATTACTATTAATTTGCCAAATAATAGCTATCTACAAGGCATCCATAATCAGGAAAATATTGTTGCCAGTTATGCGGCTTGTCGGATTATAGGGGTAAGACCAGAACAAATAATTGCTGCTATCGAGTTGTTTAAGGGGTTGCCGCACAGGATGCAATATGTTGGTACAATATACTCAGATCATTCGAGTATGATAAAATTTTATAACGATAGCAAAGCTACCAATAGCATTGCTGCTTCTAAATCCCTTGCTGCACTTGATAATATATATTGGCTAGCTGGAGGAGTGGCAAAAGAAGGAGGAATAACAAATTTAGCTCCATGGTTTGATAAAATTCATAAGGCTTATCTTTTTGGTCAAGATAAAGAACTTTTTGCATCGTCACTTAAGGGTAGAGTAAATTTTCAAATTTGTCAAAATTTGCAGGAGGCTTTTAATGTTGCAGTTAGAGATGCAATGCAAGATATAGGGAGCATAAAAAATATTTTGTTAGCTCCAGCTTGTGCCTCTTACGATCAATTTAAAAATTTTGAAGAACGCGGAAATCTATTTATAGAATTATATAATATTATTGCTAACCATGATTAAAGATAATCATAATAATGAATTATCTAACAATTACCTAAAATGGTGGTGGCGTAGTATCGACCAGCAAATGATTATTGCTTTAGTAATCCTGTTTGTTTTTAGTATGATGTTGGTTACTACAGCTGGACCAGTAATAGCAAATAGAATAGGACTCAATGAGCATTATTTTGCCTCTAGACAATTATTTTATCTTGCTAGTGCATCGCTATTGATCATTCTTTTTTCCCTTTTTTCCAAAAAATGGTTAAAGAGATTGTCAATTTTAGGATTTATTGTCAGCATATTGTTATTAATTTTAGTTAAATTCTATGGTTATGAAGTTAAGGGGGCTATTCGCTGGATTAATATTTTAGGTTTTTCGATGCAGCCTTCAGAATTTATAAAACCATTTTTTGCGGTAGTGGCTGGTTGGATATTGTCACTGAAATTTGAGGGGGAATTTCCAAGTTTTTCTATTTGTATAGTTCTGTATGGTATCATTGCTTTATTATTAATTATCCAGCCAGATTTTGGTATGTTAGTGATGGTTACTGCAGTTTTTGGTATTCAGCTTTTTGTTGCTGGTATGCCAATATTTTGGATTATGCTTGCTGCTTTTATGTTGTTATTTGGTGTTACAGCAGCTTATTTTTGGCTGCCTCATGTAGCGAAAAGGATTAATAGTTTTTTTGATCCAGAGAGTATTAGTAATTATCAAGTTAGTAAGTCAATCAGAGCATTTGAGCATGGTGGTTTATATGGTTGTGGTCCTGGTGAAGGAGCGGTAAAACAAGTATTGCCGGATTCTCATGCTGATTTTATTTTTGCTGTTGCTGGTGAGGAATTTGGGGCGATTATCTGCTTGATAATTATAGGAATATTTGCTTTTATAGTGATTCGTAGTTTACTGAAACTCATTAACGAAGAAGATAAATTTGTTCAATTGGCAGCAAGTGGTATTGTTGCACAGATAGGTTTACAAGCCTTAATTAATATAGGTGTTACCTTGAATTTATTACCAACCAAAGGGATGACATTACCATTTATTAGCTATGGTGGTTCTTCAACTTTTGCCATAGCTATTGCTACAGGGATGCTGCTTGGTTTTACCAAACATAAAACTTCCCTTACTAACTATAAAATTCAAGATATTGACATATGAAGAGTATAATTGTTGTTGGTGGTGGTACGGCAGGTCATCTATTTCCCGCTATTGCTTTGGCTGAAGAATTGGTGAAACGCGGGTATAAATTACACCTTATTACTGACGTTAGATGCCAAAAATATTTAACTGAAGATTTACCGCTCATTCCACATATAATAAATTTTAGATTGCCACCGAAAGGGTTGTTTAATAAGTTTAAATTATTAATTTATTTATTATTTATGATTTTTAAGATGTTATTGCTATTAGTGCAGGTCAAACCTTGTGTTATAATTGGGTTTGGTGGCTATCCCTCTGCTCCTCCTTTGATAGCAGCTGTATTGTTACGTATTCCTATCGTAATTTATGAACAAAACTGCTTTATTGGTAAGGTCAATAGATTATTCTTAAAATGGGCCAGAAGAGTTGCGCTTACCTATGAGGAAACTAAAAATTATAATATTGTTGACTATAATAAGAAATTAGTTATAGGAAATATAGTACGGGATAATGTTAAAAAACTGAAAGTTAAGGATAATTTTAGCAATGATATTTTTCGAATATTGATTTTTGGTGGAAGTCAGGGAGCAAAGGTTTTTTCTACTTTAATACCGGAAGCGATTAAGATATTAGTGCAATCAAATCCTGATATTAAACTACATATTACCCAACAAGCTCCTCCAGAAGATTTAGACAATATTGCTAAAATTTATAGTGAATTAAACATCCCACATAAAGTAGCCGATTTCTTTTATGATATGGATCAGCAATATGCCAATCAAGAACTAGTAATATCAAGGGCTGGGGCATCAACTATTTCTGAGCTTAGCTATATTGGCTTGCCGGCAATTTTTATTCCGCTACCTTTTGCTACTGAAAACCATCAATTCTATAATGCCAAGGCACTGGAAGATAGTGGGGCAGGGTGGTGTTTTGAACAAAATAAAATTACTGCAGAAAAATTAGCCGGTAAACTCTTAGTGCTAATAAAAAATCGTGATATACTGGAGCGGGCATCTTGTGAATTATTAAAGCGGAAAAATGACGGTAGTAATATTTTAGCTGATACAGTAGAAGAAATAGTAAACTGATTTCTTTGGGTTGATAGTCAATTTAAGGAAAAACGCAAGCTAATCGTCTTATTAGCGGGAGGAGAAGACGTCTAGGAAGTTGCCTTCTAGCGGGAATTTATTGTATTTCTATAGGAACTTCTATGATTCCTAGAGGGGTGATGGTGTGATTATCATCAATATCAACATGCTTACTAAAGTTTGCATCGGAGGACTTTAAGTGCAAAAAATCTTCATTTAATATTTTTGGAGGGGGGAGAGAACTTAAATAATAGGGATTTCCTGAATTAAGATACTTCTTTGATATTTTAAGAATAATATCAGGTAATTCTAAAAAATGCTCTTGTATAAATGCATCTATTTTTTGGCAATCTAAATTCCCATTATTTTGTTTAGCAAATAAAGCTATTAATTCTTGATTCATCTTATAAAATATTAGATACCTTATATCATGAGACTCAAGTGCCATTTTAGTTATTTTGTTAATTTTAAAAATGGAAAGAGTGTTTGGTAATTCGCCAGTTAGGTATTCATAAATATTGATAACTAAATTTAGATTCTCTATGACTAATTTTTTTGAAGTTGTGTTTTCTAAATGATAGGTAATATTGTTTTTAGTAAAGCTGACTTTAGTACCTATAGGGAGTAGAAGTGAGGTAATAGAATCTTTATTTAATATAGAGACATGATCACAAAGAGAATCTAAGGAGCTTTGATTTTGAAAAGTACAATAATCTTTCTCTAAAGGTAACTTAACTGCACCTGCTAAAGGTAACTTAACTGCACCTGTGGGATTTAAGGCAACTACTATATCAATTGGATATTTTACAGTTAGCGTTATATCTTTGAGTACTTCGAAGTAATAACGTTCAGGTCTGCTAATATATGGCATTTTATTGCAAAAAAAGGTTCTGTTTCCGGTAATAACTAAGTGATCTTTAGTAGGTTTTGGCATATATAAAGTCCTTTATTTACTTATGAATAGGCTTTATATAATATTTATTAAAAAGTACAAGATAAATTTGGGTCAATCAGCTTGTTTTTTCCCTATAACTACTTCCTGGTTAATTGATCCTTGCAACTTGGGTGATTTTGTGTCATTAATTATGTTACTATAAAATTATCGGACTAATTTATGTTAAAAAAAGTTATTATTATAGTTTTGGGAGTATCCCTACTTTCAGGTTGTACTGATGGGTTTAGAGGATATTTCAAAAAATCTGCTAATAATAAAATTATAGATAGTAAAGGTTTTGCCGGTGGCAAACGTCCACCGCTTTATAATAAGAAATATATAGCGATGGCAAAAAGAAATGTTATGGAAGAAAATTTTGATGATGATGAGGGGGATTTGTTTAGTGAATATGATACTGAAACAATCAATCCAACTTTAAGAAATCGTCAAATGTATATTAAGATGGTAAAACAAGATGCAGAACGTAATGAAAAACGCAAGCAAAATCAAGAAAAAGAATATCCTTCATTGAATTCGGCAAATGATAAGCTGAAGAAACAAAATAATGGTAAGAATGATCAAGCAAACAATAATTTGCACAAAGAGCTAGAGCAAATTAAAGCTATGTTACGTGAAACTAAAAAAGATTTAGAAAAATATAAATGTCCTGCACGACAAACTACTAACCAACAAACTGTTGATAAAGTTTTACCAAATAAAGTTTTACCAAGTAAACCTAAAGCAAATAGTCATAAAAAAATTAAAAGGGTAGAAACTAACAAGGCAGTCGGTAAATCAGAGATGCAGAAAAAATTTCTCAGTGAAGATGATGATATAAAGGCAACTGGTACTAATTAATTCGTCTTTATGAATAAGCCTCGTGGCAATTTAAAAATTGCAGAAAAAATGCATTGCTTCGTCGGCTATGCCTTCTTGCAATGATACTGTAGGTAAATTTAAAACACGTCATTGCGAGACCACTGTGTGGTCGTGGCAATCCATATTCTTATAGATTGCCGCGTTACTAGTAAAGTAATTCCCCGCAATGACGGCGGGTTAGCTATAACTTTGTTTAGTTAAAACTCTATGTAAGAAAATAGAGCAAAATATGGTGAATATAACAACTATGCCTAAATTAAAGAAGGATATATATAAAAAACCTTCTTTATATATAGATAGTGACTCCATAAAATCTACTTCTCCTCCGATAGACGGTACCGACATAAATTTTGCTATTACAGTGCCTAGTAAATTTGAAAATGCCAGTGATAGCATTAATATACCCATTATAAATCCACGTAAGTGTTTTGGAGCAAGTAAAGTTGTTTTGGACTGTACTAATGGTCCTATGCAAAGCTCTCCTAAACTCATAAAAGAAATAGCAATTACTAAATATAAATATCCTACTTTGCCATTACTATCAGCATTTACGCAACCGATATAAAGAATAAAGAAACACACAACTAAGGTCAAAAGACCTAAAATTAACATTAAAGTTGCATATTTCTTATCAAACTTCATGTAAGTGCCTAACAAAGAACCAAATATTATTATAGAGAAAGGATTTATTGCTTGTGATACTGAAGCAGGAATCATGATGCCAAATACTTCTTTGACCACATTCCTTTCAGTAAATAAGTTAATAAGAGACCCAAGTTGCATTTCTAACGCAAAAAAGCACATTAATAAAAAAATCATCATCGATAAGGCAATTAGATTTTGTCTTTGAATTGTTGGAGACTTAAATATAATATAGCCAAATATCCCAAATACCCCTAAACCTATAATGCTAAGCATATTAGCAAAAAATTCAGCAAATATTAACATTTCAGAAACAAGAAATGCTAGAAATAGAGTGCTTACTATTATTATAGTAAAAGGATTCAACCTTAAGAAAAATCTTTTTTTCATGAGGTGTGGATAAGGTGATAAACCATTATTACCTAGTAAATTCTGAAATTTAACAAATATAATAAGACCAATTAACATACCTAGACCAGCTAAACCAAATCCGTAGTCCCAACCAATAGTACTTGCCACATAACCACAGGAAATAGAAGCTAAGAATGATCCTAAATTTACTCCAACATAGAATAAGGTAAAGCCCCTTTCTCTATCCGGATCATTCTCTTTATAGCAGCAACTTAACAAATTTGTAATATTACCCTTAAATAAACCTGTTCCTAATGCTAATAGTGATAAGCCTAAATATACAAAATTTGGGTCTGATCCTACTAAAGTCATACAAATATGACCAATTGTTATAATTATACCGCCAATTAGTACCATATTACGAAATCCCATTAATTTATCAGCTAAAAAGCCTCCGAGTACCGGACAGGCATAGCCAATAGCAGCAAATAAAGAATAGGTGGCATAAGCATTAGCATCACTAAATCCTAAATGTGATGTAAGAAATAGCACCAGCAAAGCTCTCATTCCATAATAGCTAAAACGCTCCCACATTTCAACGAAAAATAGAAGTTTTAGGTGTTTAGGAAATATTTTAGTTTCTTTAATATTATCAATATCTAGATTATCTATATCTAGTAAATCAACACAATTACTCATCGTGAACCTCAATGCATTTTTATATCAAACCAATTGTTAATGATTTAATCTGATATATTAAGTTTAAAAAAGTCACTCTTAGCAGAACATTTAAGATTTATTATTTTTAAATGAGGATTACCACGCCCCTCAAGTGTCTATTAGCAAGACCACGCGAGTAGGTTGTGACAATACCTTCTAGCGTCATTGCGAGCGAACGTATGTGAGCGTGGCAATCCATGAAGCTTGTTATATGGATTGCTTCGTCACTAAGTAGCTCCTCGCAATGACGTTTGAGGTTTGTGTACTCCTCGCAATGACGTTGGATGGTTAAACTTCCGCAATGACGAGAGGGTAAAACAATTAAAAAAAACAAACAAATGCTTGCTAAAAGCAAATAGTAATAAAAATTTTAAAAAGTAGAAAAATATGGATTAATGGCTAAGACACCAAAACATGGTGGTATGATAAAATGAGGATGTTGGATAAGAAAAATTTAAATTTTTGGAAATTGCCGATAATTGTCGTTCTAACGATAATCTTAAGTCTTTTAACATAATAACTCCTTTTATAATTTTGAGTGTTAACAGCATAATAATTATACTGGACTTTAAATTATAGCATAAATTTATCATAAGGTAAATTAATTAGTTATTTTTTTTAATAATATGCTTAGTGCTTATTAGCAAATATGCTAGAATAATAAAATTAAAGTAACTTATTAAATTTGCATTTTTATGTTCCAAACATTAACTCAAAATCTAACAAAAATCTTTGATCGTATCAAAAGAAGCGGCACTTTATCTGAAGCCCAAATAAACGATACTATGCGTGATATTAGGATTGCCCTTCTTGAGGCAGATGTGGCACTACCGGTAGTTAAGGACTTTATTGCTGAAGTAAAGTTAAAAGCTATGGGGCAGGAGGTGATAAAATCAGTCTCTCCAGGGCAGATGATAGTAAAAATTATCCATAATGAGTTAATTAATATATTATCCTCTTCTCCAGAGGATACTGTATTACAACTTAAATCTGCCCCTCCGGTAAATATTTTGATGGTTGGGCTGCAAGGAAGTGGGAAGACTACTGCCAGTGCTAAATTAGCACTTAGGCTAAAAAATCAGAATAAAAAGGTGTTGTTAGTTTCTCTTGATACTTATCGTCCTGCTGCTCAGGAGCAGCTAACCATCCTTGGTAAATCGATAGAGGTAGATAGTTTAACTATTATCCCCAACCATAATCCTATCGATATTACTAAAAGAGCCTTGCACGAATCAAAATTAGCCGCCTATGATGTCGTTATTTATGATACGGCAGGTAGGTTGCAAATCGATGATCAAATGATGCAAGAAGCGGTAAATATAAAAAATTTAGTAAAGCCAAAGGAAATAATTCTGGTGGTTGATGCAATGATCGGGCAAGATTCAGTACTTATAGCTAGCAATTTTGACCAACAACTAGGAATTACCGGGGTGATTTTATCTCGTATTGATGGTGATGCTAAAGGTGGAGCGGCTTTGAGTATTAAGCATGTTACCAATAAGCCTATTAAGTTCCTAAGTACTGGTGAAAAATTGGCAGATTTAGAGTTATTTGATCCAGAACGTATCGCCTCGAGAATATTAGATATGGGAGATATTATTTCCTTTGTTGAAAAAGCAAGTAGCCTAATAGATCAGGAAGAGGCGGAAAAAGCAGCTGCTAGACTAAAAAAAGGTAAATTTGACTTAGAAGATTACCTAACGCAAATGAGGAGTATAAAAAAACTAGGTGGATTGAGCAGTATGATAAATATGTTACCTGGCATTAATAAAATTATCGATAAGGTCGATCAATCGAAATTAAGTAGCAAATTAATAGACCACCAAGAAGCAATAATTTTGTCAATGACTAAAAAAGAACGAAGAAAACCAGATTTGCTAAATGCCTCACGTCGAAAACGTATTGCTGAAGGCTCAGGAACATCAGTCCAGAAAGTCAATAATCTATTGAAACAATTTAAGCAAATAAGCGATCTCATGAAGAAGGCAAGCAATATGAATCCCAAAAGCCTAATGCGTAGCGGTCTAGGCAATTTATTCAAACCATAAATTTTCGCTTTAAAGATAATTATCAAAAGTCATATTTGAATAAATAGAATCTATAGCTTAGCAAATTGATATTTTAATAAAAGAGAATAATGTACTAACTGCTAAAAAAATGTCTTAAATTCGTATTAGTAGATAAAAATAGAATTAAACAGAAAGAGTAATGTAACTTTCCTGAAATCGTTTGTTAGGAGCAAAAAATGGATAAATATTTAACATTAATAATATTATTGATAATGCCGCATAATTCATTTGCTCAACAACAAATATCTAATTTTGTTACACCAGTTACTTATTTTGTCAATCATGTAAAGCAACTAAATCTACTCAAGAATAACTTAACTAAATACAGACAAACAAGCATAGTAGGAACTAGTGGCATGGGGAAAACACAGCTTGCTAGAATGTATTGTTATGAGAATCAAAATAATTATAAACTTATTTGGTTTGTTGATTGTAATTTAGATATTAATCAAGAGTTGCTAAAGCTAGCAAAAGCTATTAATAGCACCGCTAAATCTAATCTAATATCAGAAGATATGAGATTGGTACGAAAAGAACTAATGAGTCATTTATCGAATCAAGATAAATGGTTGTTGATATTCGATAATCTGAAGATAAGTGAAAATAAAAAAGTTCAAGAGTTCGTTGATTGGGAACATAATGGACACGTTATATTTTGTTCCCAAGATAGCGAAATATTGCCTAATATAGTCAAAATGACTGCCTTTGAAAAAAGTAATGCGATTACTCTGGCTAATAATATTATAGAAAATAATGACGCTAAATTAGCAGAATTCTTGAGCGAAAAGTTTGCTGGTTATCCTATCCTGATAGTACAAGGGGCACAATTATTAAATAATGTAAAAGATTTAGATAGAAAAGAATATAAGGATAAAATCCAGCAATCAACAGATAAAATTCAATTAAACATTACATTAGTTATCAATGAGTTAAAGCCAAGTGCTAAGAAACTTTTAAATAAAATAGCCTTAATAAATAATCAAGGTTTCTCGAAAGAACTTTTAAAAATTATTACGGATAATCAAAATACTCTTGATGATGATCTATATCAATTATCTAAATTTGCTTTAATATCTAACATTGACTCACATGACACTAACCCTGTCTTTGAAATGCATGATGTTATTGTTCAGAAAATAATAGAAATGAATGGAGTAAAAATTAATAAACCTTACTTAGAGGATATTGTTGTTAAATTAATTGATGCTACCCCAAAAAGTGGAATAAAAGGTCGTATTTTTAGAACTGCTAAGACTATATCTGAAAATTTTGAAATAATTTTAAAAAATTCGGAAAAATACAAAGTTAATATATATAAAATTCTGGGATTAAAGTTATATTTAATACTACAATATCTTAATTCTTGGGATAACTATAATGCAAAGAAATTAGTTGATTGGTTTAATAAAAATGATCAAGAAGGGAAGTTTAAATTATGGTTAATGAATAATGATGAAAAACATATATATGCAAGATATATAAAGTTTATAGGAAGGTATTATAAGAACTGTTCTAACAATCAAGTGGCAATTGAATATTACATTAGAGCAAAAGAAGTTTTTGACAAAGTAAAAGATTACGAAACTTTTAAGTGTAACGTATTTTATGCGTTGGCAACATCTAATATTGCATTAGGTCAAATTCAAGAAGCAAAAAAAAATATACAAATTATGAAGCAAATGTTTACTAGTAACTTGGTAGATAAGAGTGATATAGGGTTTCTACATTGTGTTAAATCACAGTTATTTCTTATACAAGGAAAATATCCTAAGGCATTGGATCAAATTAATCAAGACATAACAGAAAGTATAAAACAGGGATTAAAACCGGATGATTTTTTTCTTACAAGCCGTTATATGCTTAAAGCAGAAATATTAAATTATCTTAAAAAATACCAAGAAGCACGTGTTGTAGTCGAGCAATTATATGATATGCATAAATCCTCTAAAAAAGAAGAACATGAAATATTTGGTCGCATTTTTATCCAAATGGCAAGAAGCGAGTTAGGGCTTGGTAAGTTAGACCATGCCTTAGAGCATGTTAATAGGGCTATCACCATATTTTTAGCCGATGAGCATAGGAATCCTAAAGGTGCAGATTATTCCGAAGATATAAACTTAGCAGTGAGTTATGTAGTACAAGGTGATGTTTTGTTTGCTCAAGATAACATAAAAGAAGCAATAAAATCCTATAATAAAGCTTATACCATATGTTATTATTTATATAGAGATAATCGTAAAAATGTGGCACAAGTTAGTGAGTTGTATAGTCAAGGAGCTAAAGCAGCATGTAGAGCAAAAGACTTGCATAGTTATAAGTTTTTTGGTAAACAGCAAGTAAAAGAGTTCGGAGTAAATCACACTAATACTGTATCTATGTTTGAGTATTGCAAACAACATAATATGAATTTATGGGAAAAAAAATAGATTAGGCTTTTATATTAGATTTTCAAGATATAAGAATCTAGGTTCTGTGAAAATATTATGTTTTTTTGAGCATTTCCTTATATAAATTTAAGGTTTTACTGAGCATTAAGTCAAGGGAGGAATTATCGATTACTGATTTTCTTGCTGCTTGTTGTATTTTTTTGCCTTCATTGGTTTTAAGTATAGATAAGCAATGTTCAATTTTTTCTGCCAAATCGATAGGATCGTTTGGGTTGACGTGAAATCCAGTTTTTGTATTTGATATTGTTTCAATAGCCCCACCAATATTTGTAGCAATTACTAATTTTTCCATTGATTGTCCTTCAGTTATAGTCCTACCAAATGCTTCTGGTTCAATCGAAGTAGATAATACTATATCTGAAACACCATAAAGACTGAGCATATCAATCTCATTACCAAAAATTTGAATTTTACTTTGTAGTTTCAATACGTTTATAAGAGATTTTACTCGATCTGTAAAATTTGGGTGTTTAGATAAATCCCCAACCATGAGACAGTAGAAATCTAGATGCTTTAATTTGCCAAGTGCTTCAACAAGGGTAAGGTGTCCCTTCCAACTGGAAAATCTTGATGGTAACAATATTATAGGAGTACTGTTAGATATACTATATTTCTTTTTATATTTTAATAACTTTTCTTCTGTAACATTTTTG
Organism: Candidatus Tisiphia endosymbiont of Xenochironomus xenolabis; assembly: GCF_964264705.1. Classification (NCBI taxonomy): domain Bacteria; kingdom Pseudomonadati; phylum Pseudomonadota; class Alphaproteobacteria; order Rickettsiales; family Rickettsiaceae; genus Candidatus Tisiphia; species Candidatus Tisiphia endosymbiont of Xenochironomus xenolabis. The sequence continues at coordinate 1,411,040 of NZ_OZ183473.1, read as the reverse complement.
GGATCAAAATAACGATAATCTACTCCTCGACGTATTACAGTAATTTGATTTTCTAGAATTTTATAATTAGCTAATATATGTTGCTTTACAAAATTAGATACAGCTATGACTCTCTCGCCTTTAATCATCACACTATTATAGAAATGTTTGAACAAATTCGAGATGTTGTAAATGCCATGAAATGTTGTTAAGAATTTAGTATTAGTAGCCTTTGCTGCCATATAACAGCTCCAAGCTGGAGCTCTCGATCTTGCATGTACTATATCTACACCATATTCCTTAATTATTTCTGATAAAATCCTTGCATTTTTCCATATTGAAAAGGGATTCTTAGTAGCACTATTCATAGAAATATGTGGTATATCTGCAACTGCTAACTCTTCAACTAACGAACCACCAGATGAGACTACAATAACATTATAATCAGCTTTTTTTAACATTTTCGCCACTTCAATTGTCCCTCTCTCTACTCCACCAGAGAATAAAGCTGGAACTACTTGCAAAATGGTTGGTTTATGGTATCGTTTTGGTGAATCTGATGAAATCATTAATTAACTAATTTAAATGGAAAAAATATATAATACAGAAAATAAAAAATTTATCACTTATAATCATTATAAAAGTAGTAAAAAAAATATGCCTTCCGTAATGTTTTTGCATGGCTTGATGTCACATATGAATGGTACCAAGGCTGTATTCCTTGAAAATTACTGTAAAAAACAAGATTATAATTTTATCACATTTGATAATTTTGGTCATGGAATATCGTCAGGTGATTTTCTTGATGAAACTATTGGCTCTTGGCTTATGGGAGTTGAGATGGTGTTAAATAAACTTGTCCTGCAGCCAACTATTATAATTGGTTCTAGTGTGGGTGCCTGGCTTGCTATGCTGGCTGCTATAAAATTTCCTAGTAAAATTTGTAGCGTTATTGGTCTTGCTCCAGCAATAGATTTTACAGAAAACATTTGGGAAAATTTAACTGAAAGTCAAAAAAAACAAATGCAACAGCAAAAATGGCTTGATGTTAGTGGGCGTAATTGCAATAATACATACCCAATAAGCTATCAATTAATACTTGAAGCCAAAAATCACTTGTTACTAAACTCAAATAGTATTAATCTTAAGAAACCTGTTCATTTAATTCACGGGATGTTAGATATTGATGTACCTTATAATATTTCAAATAAGTTAGTAGAAAAAATTACTAGTGATATAGTAGTAATGAAATTAATAAAAGATGGGCATCACAATCTCTCAAGAGAATCAGATTTGGCTATAATTGCTAATTCTTTGGAAGAAATAATAAAATATAAAAACTAATGAATAACCATAAATTTGCTAAAACAGCTAAAGTCTCAGATTTTTTAAAAGTTGCAGAAGTAATAAATAAGCTAGATCAAGATAGTTTGGTGCTTTTTGATGTGGATGACGTACTGATCATGGCTCAAGATGAATATCGCTTAACTCATCCTTATAGACGCGAATGGTGTGTTGAAAGCAAAAAACGCTTTACTAGAAAAGAAAGGCAACTTTTTTTTAGTATTATTCTAAAAAATCGTACTATTCGCTTAGTGAACCCCAATATAAATGATATATTGAGTAAATTATGGGAGAGGCAAATTCCAACTGCTGCTTTAACCAAGCTATATACAGGTAGATTCGGGGTTATTGAAGATTTTACCAATTGGCGTTTAAAAGAGCTTAAAGGAATAAATATAGATTTTATGAAATCTACTCCAATAAAAGAGGAAATATTAATTGATGAATTACATAGTGAGAATGGTATGCCGATGATGGAAGAAGGGGTGATTCTTACTGCCGATATTGATAAAGGTGTAGTATTAGAGAATATTTTACACAAGAAAAATTATTACCCTAAAACCATAATATTTGTTGATGATGTTTTAGAAAATATTGAGTCGGTGGAAAAAATATGTACTAAATTACAGATTAATTTTTATGGTTTTGAATTTAGCGGAGCTTCTTTAGTACCGGAAGCAGAGCTTGATAAAAAAAGTGAAAAAATTCGTTTTGAAATTTTAGAGAATGAACATCGTTGGCTAACAGATTTAAAACTTTAATATGGTATTTGAAATGTTGAATAAATTAATTGTTTTTGTAAGTATATGCATTATTTCTTGCTGTGCTATCGCTGAAAAACAAGAGGGCATTCCGGTAAAAGCTAGTAAAGTGCAAATGGCTGATTTGCATAATGTTTTCAGCGTTGTTGGACAATGTAAAAATGATGCAAGCCGGGATTATTATGCTAATATTTCTGGTACGGTTGATGTAGTATCTGATTCTCATGGTAAGGTTAATAAAGGAGATATTTTGCTTATTATTGACAAAGATTTAGCTACGTCAACTAAGTCACAAGCAGAAATCTCTTTAAAAACGGCGATGACTGCTTATGAACGTGATAAGGCATTATTTGCCAAAAAATATATTAGTAGTGATGTACTAGAAAAATCAAATAGTGATTTAGAAACAGCTAAGCTTGCTTTTTCCAAAGCAATGAATAGTTACAACGATATGGTTATCGTAGCACCATTTGATGGAAATATTGGTATAATAAAGCTAAAAAAAGGGGATAAGGTAGAACAAAAAAATTATCTTTTTAGCATTATTGCTCAAAATTCTACCACTAAGAGTATTTTAATGGAGTTACCTGAGGAGCTTTATAATCAGGTGTCAGTATCTACTGATTTAGTGATAACCGATAATAATGGTGATAAGATTAATGGAAAAATTGCTGAAATCTCACAATATGTTTCAGATAATGGTACTATAAGTGCTAAAGTTATCGTTGATTCTAATAGTAATATGCTACATAGAAGCTATGTGCCTATAGATTTAATTCTTAACAAACATCGGAATTTAGCAGTAGCTAGTCAATCAGTGCAGAGTAATAGTAAAGGTCAGTATTTTGTATATAAACTTAATGATAACAAAGTGCAGCAACTTTATGTTAAGCTAGGTACTAGTCTAAATGGTCTAACAGAGATTATTTCAGACGAAATCAAAGAAGGAGATATGGTAGTAGTGGAAGGAATTACTAAGATTAATGACGGTAGCATAGTGAAATTATTATAGCTACCCAAAAAAGGTTTTAGCCATGTGAACTGACGTCATTGCGAAGAGCCGAAGGCGACGAAGCAATCCAAGAATAATGGATTGCCACACTCACATATGTTCGTTCGCAATGACGTGTATGCATCTCAAACGTCATTGCGAGACTACGTAGTAGTCGAAGCAATCCATTTTTATTCACTTTCCTGGATTGCTTCGTTGACCTACGGGCTTCCTCACAATGACGGTTTGTATGGGTAAATACTAATCGGGTTAGTTATAGATTTAAAAAGGAGAAAATATGGAATATATATTATTAGTTTGTAGTATCGTGGCGATCCTTATTATTATACAGATGGTTAAGGTTGTGCCACAACAACAAGCATGGATTGTTGAAAAATTTGGGAAATTTGATAGCATCTTGCAGCCTGGCTTGAGTATTTTGATACCAGTGATTCAGAAAGTAGCCTACAAACACACTTTAAAGGAAGAAGCGATTGATGTGACTGCTCAAACAGCCATTTCCAATGATAATGTTACGTTACTAATAGATGGTGTGTTATATGTAAAAATTGTCGATCCAGTTGCTGCATCTTATGGGGTTAATAGTCCGTATTATGCTATCACTCAGCTTGCACAGACCACTATGCGTTCAGAAATAGGTAAGTTACCATTAGACAGAACTTTTGAAGAACGAGAAACCTTGAATATCGCTATTGTTTCTGCTATTAACCAAGCGGCAGTCAATTGGGGGATACAATGTATGCGTTATGAAATTAAAGACATTCAGCCACCACAAACAATACTTAAAGCGATGGAGTTACAAGTTGCGGCAGAACGTCAAAAACGAGCCCAAATTTTAGACTCAGAAGGCAATAGACAAGCAAAAATAAACCATGCGGAAGGCGAGAAGGCTCAAGTTGTATTAAATTCTGAAGCTTCCTATATTGATCAAGTAAATAGGGCTAAGGGTGAGGCTGAAGCAATAGGATTAGTAGCCATGGCTACTGCTAAAAGTATTGAGCTTATAGCAGCCTCTATTCAGAAATCTGGAGGAAACGATGCAGTATCTTTAAAAATCGCTGAACAATATATATCTGCTTTTGGTGAGTTAGCTAAGGATAGTAATACAGTAATTTTGCCGGCAAATCTTTCTGAACCAGGAAGCTTTATAACTCAAGCTTTGAGTATTTTTGATCAGCTGAAATCAGCGAGTGATAAGAAATTGCCTAAGGAATCAAATATAAAGGAATCATCTACAAAGAAAAAACTTAGTGCTAGTGAATAACCGTGGTATAACCTAAATGAATATGTGCAAATCTAATGATTCAAAATAAGTATATTGTTAGACTGGCATTCTTTGGGTTATTTATAAATATCATTGTCAACATGATTTACTATCGTTACTTCATTATCGAAGAAATGATTTTAAAGCAAGTTGGAGAAGCAAATATTAAAATAGCTGGTGTTTATACAAAAAATGTCTGGAATAGGAATAAAACGGCTGTAAATAAATTACATGAATTTGGTTATATAAATTTATTGCAAGATGCCGATTTTATTAAATTTGCAACTACTTCAGTTGATATTTTTGTTAATCTCAATGCCTATATTTCTTTATATGATCTACAAGGTCATAAAATTATAACCAGCTCTCCAATTCAAATAACAAGTCAGGTGAATTTTCCTGAAGATACTTTGTATCAAAGAATTATTAGCCAATTTGACAAATATTTTTTAAAAGAGCTGGTTGTAGAGCAATCCTTTAACAAAGCTTTTAAAGGAATGACAAGTCATATATTAATTCCTAGGGCTCTATTCCATATGTCAGGGAAAGTAGAGAAAGCATCCTGTATAACAAGTTATATTCCAATAATAAACCGCGACTTATCTAGGTATCCTGTTGATGGTGTGTTAGAGATTAATACTAATATTACTAGTTTATGGTCAAGTATTATAGAGCTGGAGAAAAAAGTATTACTAACATTTTTTATCATTATGCTAATATTCTTAATTATCGTAATTAGCAACACAAATTATGCACAGAAGATTATAGATCAACAATTTGAGGCTAATAAAGCGTTAGAGGAAGCGGTAATTAAGGTTAGAAATGAAAGTTCTGCTCATACTAAATTTTTTGCCAATGTTAGTCATGAACTACGTACCCCTCTAAATGCTATTATAGGTTTTTCAGAAATTATGATGTCTACACCTTACAATAAAGAGCATGATAATTATATAAAAGATATTAACAGTGCAGGTAAGCATTTACTTAGTATAATAACTGATATATTAGACTTATCAAAAGCATCGGCTGACAAGCTATTAGTTGACTTTGTCGAGTTAGATCTCAATAAATTAATTACTTCTACTGTAAGGATAATGAAGCCAAGAGCTGATCAGGCATCAGTGCAATTAATTGAAAAATTACCAAAAGATCATATTGTGATAAAAGCAGATATCAAAAGACTTAAACAAGTATTTTTTAACCTTTTATCTAATTCTATAAAGTTCACCAAAGCATCAGGTACTATAACAATTTATGCTGAGAAAGATGAGCCTAAAGGGCTAGTTTATATACAGGTTATAGATACTGGTATAGGAATTGATGAGAGAGATATTCCCAAAGTACTATCAACCTTTGGGCAGATTGATAGTACCGTTGGCAGAAAATACCAAGGAACCGGTCTTGGTTTACCACTTACTCGCAAGTTGGTTGAATTAATGAAAGGTAAATTTGAGTTACAAAGTAAAATAGGCATAGGCACTACTGTAACATTAACTTTTTCTTCTGATTAGTATAGTCAATTGATGAGAAGTTGGGGACGTTGTCACTCATCGTTCGCCTATTACTTATAGGCGTCGCTCCATCGTTCCTAGCCCCAAATTCTCCTGAATTGACTATAGTATTATAATGGAGTAATAGAATGAATCTCCTTATTGTTGTTTAGGATTCATTTCCTATAGAAGATTAGTATCTGCTCCTCATTTTGTATATAGGGTAGATACATTCCATTAGTCCTTATACCCCTACCTGCTTATCTTTGTTAATCCAGAATTCGGGTTGTGTGGGTCTGTTTTTTTCATCTGATTCTTCGTTTGTCCAACTACGTCTGTGCTAATATGCTTCGATATACTCTCTTTTATTGCTTCTACGTTTGGAGGAATATTTTTATTATCTTGCACACTTCTTGACATATGATGTGCTATATCTTTACCTATTTTTTTTGCATGATCCGTATGGTTTAGCTTACTTTCCATTGCCAACTTAGCTACTGTTATATCTGCTCTATTGTTCACTGATACACCTTTGAAAGATAATTTACTTATATCACCGGTGAATTGTATATTATCTAAAGTAATAGGATCTTTTTTATGGTTTTTATTATATTGCTTAATTGCTGGTAAAAGAGTTTCTAAGGATTTTGCATCAATAGTAGCTCCAGTAAAACTTATTTTCTCTTTGAAATCTGTCCCCTTAAATGAACAATTACTAATTTCACTATTTTGAAAAGAATTGTCCATAAACGTCGCATCATTGAAATTAAAACCATTAATTTTGACATTCTCAAGAGGCATGTTCGTTTCATTGTTAAAGATAAGACCGCTAAAATCCCTGCTAATTAAAGAATATTCCAATGTTTTTGACCTATTAGCAACATGCATGTTATCGGCTTGTTGTTGTAGTAACTCCCCTAAATCTGCTTTCTGCCCATTGATTGTAGGAATGTGCTTACGCACTTTATCTATAATTTCACCTGCATATTCATGCCACCTTTGTCTACGTTTCTTGTAAGAGGTAAAGCTTGTTTGTACCTTATATTTAACTCCCTCAACTAATAATTTTGTTACCATTCCTCTTGCTACTGGATCAGATGATAATAACTTAAATGTACCAGTAATTACGGATAGATAATTACCCTTATTATATTCCATCGCTATCTCTGTTAATGCAGGTACTTTTTCGCTAATTTTTTCAATAATTTCTTGACCTTTGATTTTCAAATTTCTTCCTATGAAAGTGCTATTCAGGAATTCATCTACTATAGGTCCCAGGATCGCAGAATTTTCGTTAAGGAGTTTTGGAATATCTTTTATGATAACGTCTTTTACTGCTGCATTTCTTTCTATAAATTGTACAACAGAATCTGCCAGTTCTTTACCTTTAGAGTCTTTTTCTTGCTCGGATGCATTGAGAAGTTCCTGAAATTTGCTTGCAATAGCAACAACTCCATCTTTATCCGTTAAAGATGCATTAGCAAATTTGGTAATTATAGGTAGGAGATGTGGAGTGATATTGATAGCAGTATCGACCATTCTGAAAGCTAGATCAGAGGAAACTCCTGCACTATCTAATTGCCTCTTAAGTTCTTCCTGCTTAATCATATTTTCTGTCAAGGCTAAAAGACTATCCTTATTTGTTTGCAGATATTCTGGCACAGAGTGTTCTAATATAGGAGAAAGGCTCTGGACTATTTCTCCAACATCATCGATTATTTTAGTCAAAACCTTTTCTTTTGCATCAGTGTCTATATCGGCTCTTTGGTATTCTTGCCAATTATCATTAATTTTCATAAGCGTTGGCATCTTACTTAGACCAGTATCAACTACTTTAATTGCTAATGATGTTGTAGCATTTATTAACTCTGCTGATAAATCATATTTCTTAAAATCCTGGTTATTACTGACTATATTATTTGCTATTACTGCTACTACCGCTTCATTATCCTTAATGATTTGAGGTAGATTTACAGCAATATTTTGCTGTAAATCTTTGTTTTTAAGTAATGTGATAACATGCTTGTTTAATCGCTCTGTCGCTTGGTCTTTCTGTTCTACATCCTCGGTTTTAGCTAAGGTTTGCATATCACTATATATCTCTTTTATATCCTCCACATTTAAAACAGTCATAGTATTTTTTAGTAAATCAATAGATATAGGTATAATTGACTCATAAAATTTGTGATCCACTCCGTTAAGCATTGGTACAATTGGAGATACTACTATTTTGTGTACATCTTCTTCTTGGAAAGTCTTATTACATTCTTTTGCTAAAGTGCGGGCATTATTATCTAGCATTTCTAGCAATTTTGGTATAGTTGTAGCAGCAATTTTTGCAATTTCCCCTTTATGTTTTGTCAGAGTTGCCGGTAATTGATCGTGTAGTAATTCTAGCATTTCATTTTGTAGTAGAATCTCTGGTAGTTGTTGTACTACGGCAAGTTTTTTAATGCCTCCTGCTTTATCTAAAGCTGCGACTTCCTGCAAACTGTTAGCTTCTCGTATTTTACTATCAGTATCATCTAATATAACAGATTTTAATGTTTCATATAAAGCATCCACCTTTTTAGGGTCTTGCAAAGCTATACCAGCAAATTCTGAAACTATAGGTACTACATCACGCAATAATTCTTTCCCTACACCAAAATCTTCTAGTCTTTTATCTAATGCCATATTTGATGAAATAATTACTTCTGCTGCGGCTTCTACATATTTTTTCTCCTCAATTAGAAATTTAGATAGTTTACCACTTTTTAATAATGAACTAATATCTATTGTATCTAATATTTTACTCTGATAGTCTTTTTTGGTTTCAGGATCTTTAATAATTAACATATCTACAGATAGGTTAATTATTTTTAATAAATCTTCTGGTTTTTCTAACATCGAAATAGTAATGTCCTGGACAATGGGCAGTAACTTACTATTGATATAATCTTTATCAAGACCAGCCTCTTTTAAATTGTTGAATAAAATTGCTCGATCATAATTTTTTTGTAGAGATTTTAGATAATTAACCTTCTCTTCTAATTTGGGCATTTTAGATACATCTTTCTTGTCTTTTAGAATCTGTAATTCTTTTTCCAATGTCGGCAGACTATCTATATCCTTTTTGTGTTCATCAAATTCTTTTTTTATATTATTTATTTCTCCTAACTCTTTTAGCATTACAGTAATTAGCATTGGGGCAAGATGCTGAACTAAATCGTTAAGAATTACAGTATTGTCAGTAAGAAATTGAGAAGTGTCAGGATCTTTTAATAATCTTATGAAGAAAGGAGGATGAGATGGATCATATGGCGTTTCACCATTGAATATTTTCTGTATTTTGGCTACTTCTTCTGCGTAAAATGATACTGAGGTAGCAATGGCAATACCCTGAGATATATGACTTGCTGCAAATCCAATACCTTTCATAGCAGCTTGAAGCTTTTGACCTGCACTAATAGTGTCCTCCTGCTTTTTTGACGATAGTAAAGGAGTCAGGATTTTCTCCATACCATCTCTATCCTTTAAGATATCCTTAGCTATTCTAAAAGCTTTATCCTTTTCTTCTTGATATGAACTTTCCGTTTTTTCTTCAGCTTTCTTCTCTTCAATCGTTAATTTCTCAATTTGTTTCTGTTCTTTTTTCTTGTATTTATCAACCAACTTTTCATAATTACTTAATTCATTCTTAATTTTCTGTAACTCTTGGTTCCATGAGTCTAATTGCTTTTTAGCAGCTTTGTCTTTATTTTTCTGATTTCCTTGGTTAATAAGCTCAGAATAATCTTGATTTTCTTTCAATAATTTTTCTAACCTATTATTTAATAGATTTTGATATTGTGCTATCTCTTTTCTTTTTTCTGCAATTTGATTTTTGTTTTCTAAGGTAGTTGCTTTTTGTTGTAATTTTAATATATCTTTCTCTTTCTTATAAATATCTTTTTGCAGTTCTTCCAAAGTAGGACCGTCCGGCTTTACTACCTTTTGAAGTTTTGCTCGTAATTTGCTAAGCCGAGATTGTTCTTTATCCTTACTCATAACCTTTTTACCCTTCTTTCGAATTGTTTTGCTTATCTACTAATATACTATATTAGCAGCAATTATAAATTTAAAATAGTGTAATAACATTTTAAAATGACCGTTTTTTTGTAACAAGGTAATTATTCGTTTTGTTGTGAATATTTTATCTTCTATTTATATTTTTTTAATTTAACTTGAATTCGATATAACAAGTTACTCCAAATTCAGTTATATCTATAAATATAACAGATTTTTTTGTTTTACTAATAGCTGTGTTCATTATTTTTGCGGTATTGCTTATTTTCTCACCTTACGCATAAACCCCATGACAATATTAAAAATTATAGAATAAGTACAAGACGTCATTGCGAGACCACGTAGTGGTCGTGGCAATCCACATTTTAGATTGCTTCGTCGCTACTAAAGTAGCTTCTCGCAATGACGCCAAGCTATTTTCTATATGACTTTTAATGCCATGCGTAAGGTGAGTTATTTTTTTAGAATATAACCCATCTAAATTAAAAAACTTTTACATTTTTTTTGAATAAATCCTCTCTTCAATCTCGTGACGAAAATGACGAATTAAACCTTGAATAGGCCAAGCAGAGGCATCTCCAAGACCGCAAATAGTACGCCCCTCGATCATTTTAGTAACGTCTAACAATTGATCTATTTCTTCTGTTTTTGCCTGACCTCGTACTAATCTCATCATAATTCGCCACATCCACCCTGTGCCTTCTCTGCATGGGCTACACTGACCACAAGATTCATGCATGTAGAATTTACTAAGCCTGGCAATAGCATAAATAATATCCGTAGAATTATCCATAACAATAATTCCACCAGTCCCAAGAGCCGAGCCAGCTAATTTCAAACTATCAAAATCCATTGCCAAATCTTCACATAGTGACTTTGGTAACAATGGTACTGACGAACCACCTGGAATAATAGCTTTCAGATTATCCCAACCACCACGTACACCTCCAGCATATTTTTCTATCAATTCCTTTAAAGGTATGCCCATAGCTTCTTCAACATTACATGGTCTATTTACGTGACCAGAAATACAGAAAATTTTCGTGCCGGTACTGTTAGGCTTTCCGATTGAAGCAAACCAATCCCCCCCACGTCTAAGTATAGTAGGTACAACGGCAATTGACTCAACATTATTAATAGTTGTTGGACAACCATATAAGCCGAAATTAGCTGGAAATGGTGGTTTCAGTCTAGGAAATCCCTTGTTACCCTCTAAACTCTCGAGTAGAGCTGTTTCCTCGCCGCAAATATATGCCCCAGCCCCTCTATGCAAATGAATGTCAAGTTTATACCCAGTACCACAAGCATTATCACCTATAAAACCAGCATCATAAGCTTCATCTATAGCCCGTTGCACATTGGATGCTTCGTTATAAAATTCACCACGAATATATATATAGCAAGTATGTGCGTTAATAGCAAAACTAGCAAGCAAACAGCCTTCAAGCAATTTGTGCGGCTCATGTCTTAAAATATCACGATCCTTGCATGTACCAGGCTCTGATTCATCAGCATTAACTACTAAATAGCTAGGTTTCGGGTGTTCTTTAGGCATAAACGACCATTTGAGACCAGTTGGAAATCCAGCGCCGCTCCGTCCTCGCAAACCTGATTTTTTTATTTCATCAATTATCCATTCTCTACCTCTAATAATAAAATCTTTTGTATTATCCCAATCTCCACGTTGCTTGCTACTTATTATATCATATTTTTTCTGTCCACTAAGATTAGAAAAAATTTTATTGCTAGTTTGTAACATAATTTACTCTTAGAATATCTACAAATGAGAGTATAGATGAAGGTAAATAATTGTGAAGAATAAATTTAGGAGATTTGTTTATCATAATGGTTTAAAAGTCATATCTAGAAAGTGATAATATACTATATATGGTATACTTAAAAACACTCAAAATCTAGGAAATTAAAATTTTATTCACAGAACCTAAAAATATTTGATAAAAATCAATATTTTTTTTCTAAAATACTTAGTGCTAGAGATTTTTAGTATATATTACCTATAGTTATTGCAATTATGGGGTAATATGTATATTGAAAACTTACAGCAAAATAAAGCGATTCAAAATTTAATCATAAAATCTGTTACAGATAATAGCGTAGTTATTTCAGGTTATGCTAGTGTTTATAATATTTCTGATCAGCATAATGACCTGATTGCTAAAGGGGCTTTTGCCTCAGCAGATCATTCGTGCATCAAATTTCTTTGGCAACATGATTGGCAACAGCCAATAGGGGTGATTAAGTCTTTGACAGAGGATGATTACGGCTTAAAAGTTGAAGCTATAATTAATAATAAAATCGAAAAAGGTAAAGAGGCTATAGAACTTGTTCGCCAAGGGGCGGTGGATAGTCTTTCCGTTGGTTTTAATATAAAACTAGCAAAATATAACAATTTAAATCAAAGAATTATCACTGAGGCTGAATTAATTGAGGTTAGTATCGTAACTTTCCCAGCCAATTATCATGCCAAGATTTCGCATATCACCAAACAAATTTATAATAGCTCTTCTTTAAATCAAAAAAACATGGAGAATAATATGAACACAGAATTAATGACAAAACAAAATGATAATGAAATAAAAATCAATGAGTTACAAGAAAAAGTTTATAATTTAGAAAATTTTCTATCTCGTCCAGAAATAGGGGGGATGCAAGATATTGAGTATAAAACTGCTTTTAATAATTATATTCGCAAAGGTAGCCAAAGTGAATTAATCGAAAAATCTTTAAATAGCGGACCTGAGGAAGGTGGAGTATTGTTAGTACCGGCTTTATATAATAGTATCATTACTGAGATTAACGCTAGATCACCTATGCGACAATTAGCATCAGTCGAAATAATTTCTAGTAATGCTCTTGATATAGTAATTGAAGAGGGGAATTTTGCTAGTGGTTGGGTTGGTGATTTGCAAGCAAGAGAAGAAACAACTGCCTCTCGGCTAAAGCAACAGAGAATTTTTGTACATGAGCTTTATGCTCAGCCAAAAGCCAGTCAAACTTTGATAGATGACTCAGCTATTCGGATAGAGAATTGGCTGATAGAGCGTTTAAGAGATAGTTTTGTTAAAGCAGAAAATGAGGCGTTTATTAATGGTGATGGTAAGAAAAAGCCAAGAGGTATCTTATCAAGAGCTCGTGATAAAATAGAGCTATTTGAGATGGGGGGACAAGTTACTGCCGAAAAATTATTAGATTTCATTAATTTACTTGATGAAGAATATTTGGCAAATGCTACTTTTTTGATGAATCGTACGACTTTATCAGAAATTCAAAAACTTCAAGATAATAATGGTCGGTTTATTTGGCAACAGTCACTGTCTGATTCTTTAAAGCAAACAATATTTGGTATATCGGTGCTTTGCTGCTCTGAGATGCCGCCTATCAAGGAAGGTAATATGGCAATTGCTATAGGTGATTTTAAATCAGCCTATAAAATCATAGATCGTGGTGGTATTAGTATAATGAGAGATCCTTATACTGATAAGCCATTTGTCAAATTTTACGCAGTTAAAAGGGTAGGGGGCGACGTAGTGAATCATAGTGCTATTAAGCTGGCTATGTTTAGTTAACCTATGTGAAGTAGTTATATGTATAAAAAAAATACTTTTAGGATTACTGAATTAATGCCTCAGGCTATTTGGACTCTAGTAGAAGTCAAAAATTATATGAGAATAGAAGGCGATTATGATGATGATTTAATTAGCAGCTTAATAGATGCTGCAATTATGGCTGCTGAGAATTTTACTAAACTTACAATAATAACAAGGCGGGTAGAGTTTGTTTGTAATATTAAAAATCAACAAAATTTTCAGTTAAAATACCAGCCGATAAAGGAATTAGTGAAGATTATAGTCAGTTCAGGAGAATTTGGGGCTAGGAGCGACGGAGTGACGCCTATAATTAATAGGCGAGCGACGAGTGACGACGTCCCCAACTTCTCATCAATTGACTATAATCTAACAAATAACAGTCAATCTATGAAGCTGCAATCTGATCAATATTACCTAGATCACGATCGATCATTATTATGTTTGAATAAAAAATTAGAAAATTATCAATTAATGATTGAATATATTGTGGGTTATGATAAAATTAATATTCCAGCTTCAATAAAGCATGGCATATTAATGCATATAGCAGAAATGTATGATAGGGAAAGGCAAAATGCTACTTCTTTATCAACAGAAATTAAGAATCTGTATCTACCATATAGACAATTAAGAATATAAGGCTTTTGGAAAGGTAAGAATGAAAAAATCAATAGCACGTACTTTACAACATCAGGTGAAAATTCTAGAGAATTTTTCTGTAAGTGAGATAGAGCAAGAAAAATGGCAAGAGAAACTTTCTACTTATGCTGAAATAAAACCTATTTCTGATAATCGATTTACCTCGATAGAACATTTGAATTTTGGTCATATTATGACTGAAGGGTTTTATGTGTTTAAAATGAGATTTATCACCGGCATTACCACCAAAATGCGTATATCGTTTAGAGATAGGCAATTTGAAATTAAGCGGATTATTAATGTTGAAGAAAGAAGTAAATTCTTGAATATTATAGGGTTAGAAATATATGTCTGTTAATTTTATTCATGATTTTCACATGAGCATATATAACTTATTATCTGGGGAGCCGGATATTAGGCTTAGTGTTGACCGGATTTACATATCGGTAGTCCAAGATGCAAAATATCCGTTCTTACTAGTAAATATTTTGAAAGTTGAAAATATTTCAAGATTAGGGCAGGATATTTACCAAGTGGAATTTGAGATAAGTGCTTTTGCTAGGGATAAAAATCAGGGGCTTTTAACTTTACTGGCGGAGAAAATTACTAATAAATTAACAGCTAATTCGTGTATTCTTCAAGATTACATTGTTGCTGGTATGAAAGCCTGTAATATAAATTTTCAGCGTAGTTCTGACCTTATTACTACTAAGCTTACTATAGATTACAAAGCCTTGTTAAAGGAGAACAGAATTAGCAAAAATTGCAATAAAGGGGGTTAAAGATATTAGACCTCTTGCAAAACTCGCTTATGCTGAGGAATTTGAAGGAGACGCTTCACCTCGAACCGCAGCTTACTCTAGTGTACGTGAGGAGCAGAGTACCGCTATCACGTACAAATTGCCAGCAGAAGTAGAGTTAGGCAAGAGGTCTATTGATTAACAGTGCCATATATAGTACTGTTAATCAACATTTTATAGGAATAATTATGGCATATTTGGTAGCTAGTGAGGCTAGGAAGAACTTATATAAATTAATAGATATGGTAGCAGAGGAGCATGAGCCAACAATAATAAAAGGCAAAAGAAATACAGCAGTTTTAATTTCAAAACAAGACTGGGAAGATATTCAAGAAACATTATTGGTAGCAAAAAATAAAGAATTAAGTCAATCAATAATCAAAGGTCTTACTACTGATTTTAAAGATTGTAAGACAAAATTGGTGGATTAGCTTAAATGTATAGTTTGTATTTTACTAGCGATGCTTGTAAAGATTTTAAAAAGATTAAGAAATCACCTTTGCAGAAACAAATATACAAATTACTAGAAATTATAAGCAATGATCCATTTCAAAATCCCCCACCTTTTAAAAAGTTAAGGGGTATGTATTTGGGAGCTTATTCGAGAAGGGTTAATTTGCAACATAGATTATTTTATGAGGTAGATATAGTAGATAAGAGAATAAAGATACTACGCATGTGGAGTCATTATGGAGATAATTAAGAACTATAAGTTTGAAAAACTTCTATTGCCAAGAATGAGGATATAGAAACTATAGTCAATTCAATTCAGGAGAATTGGGTAGCAGGAACGATGGAGTGACGCCTATAAATAATGGGTGAGCATTGAGCAACAACGTCCCCAACTGCTCATCAATTGACTATATTGCAATCTGTCTTAAAAAATATCCTTATACATTTAAGGCATACGGTTCACGTGTTAAAGGTCGTCATAGAAAATTTTCTGATCTTGACCTTTGTATTATGGAAGCAGTAAGTGATCAACAATTGTGTAAGTTGTAAGAAGAATTGGAGGAATCTGATTTAACTATTAAAGTGGATATAAAAAGATGGCTTGTTGATATGGATAAGGATTTTAGGTCGCTAATAAAAAATGATCTTATGCTATTAGAATGATATAGGTTAGGAGACTGCCTACGCTAATTAATTAATAAAATCAAAGGTAGATTATGAAAAAATGGCAATTACAAGAAGCTATATTTAATTCAGAAGAATTGGCTAGCAGGAGCAACGACGTCACCAACTTCTTATTAATTGACTATAATGATGAGGAGAAATTATTTGAAAGAGTTCAGGGTAAAGCAAGGGATATTGAATTATGAATTTTCATGATATACGTATGCCGGAATTTATTGAAACTTTTGCTGTTGGTAAACCGGAATTTGCTATTTCTTGTGCTATGACATTATCAGGTAGAGAAGTAAGAAATTTAGATAGAGAATATGCTAGACAAAGATATTTGATTAAAAATTGTCGTCTGAGTAGTTTTGAATTTGAGCAATTTAGCTCTTTCTTCAGAGCAAGAAGGGGAGGGAGTTTTTCTTTTCGCTTCAGAGATAATGTTGATCATCAAGTATCAAGGCAATTCATTGCTGAAGGCGATGGAAAATTAACCCAATATCAACTGATTAAATTATATGATGACCCAATTTTACCCTATGCTAGAACAATTAATAAACCGGTAGCTGGTAGCGAAGAATTTTATGTTAATGGTGTAAATTTGGATGTTCAGCTTGATTATAATACTGGATTAATAACTTTACCAAACCCATTAGATAGGGAGCAAATTTTGACAGGTAGTTTTACTTTTGATGTAGCTGTACGATTTGCTAATGATAGTTTTGAATATTCGTATTCTTCTGATGGGTCAATAGAATTATCGCAAATAGAGTTAATGGAGGTTATATGACAGAATATATTGATAATTCCATAGCGGTACATAATTTTACTTATTGTTTCCATCTCACGCTACAAGACGGTTTGGAGTTGTATCTTACTGAATCTGATAAATCTTTGTCAATTGATGGGATAAGATTTATGCCAAATTCTGGAATAACTTTAAAGGAAGGGGTTTTTAATGATTCTGCACAGAATTACATTATCTTAGAAGGAGTTTTTGAGAATAATGGAGTAGAGCAACATTATGATTTGACCCAGGCTATGGTCAGAATTTATACTAGTTGTGCTGATTCTTATAAGCATTTTGTTACTTATTGCTGTAGCCTTTATACTAAAAGGGATTTAGATTTTACTTTACGTTTAGAGCCAAATATGGGATATAATCAGTCGTTACTGCAATCTTTTAGTAAAAAATGTCGTGCTAATTTTGGAGATTTAAAATGCAAAATAGATAAAACAGTTTATAGTCAGATATATAATATTCAGGAAATATTTGGCAGAACTATAGTCATTTCAGATATTGATAAAGAAAGTGGTTATTTTAATTATGGGGATGCTATTTTAGCTAATGGTCAATTTTATAGTAAGATAATTAGTCATTCTGGAAATGTAATTATATTGGATCAATTAATTCCTGATAGTATGAAGTGTAATAAAACGGTTGATCTTACTATAGGTTGTGATAAAAACTTTATAACTTGTTGCAATAAATTCAACAATGCAGTAAATTTCAGAGGAGAGCCATTGATTCCTGATGATAATTTTATAAAAGTGATTTAGAGGAATTTAATCGTCTATTAGCGATGCGGCAATCTAATGAGTGTGGATTGCTACGACCATTACATGGTCTCGCAATGGCGGGAATGACGTAATAAATATGAAAATTAAATGAATAAAACCAAATGAGTAAAGATTTTGTAAGGCATTTCCTAACTGGTTTTTTTAGTATATTTAAAATATCTAAAACAACAATAAGAAAGAAGCCAGAGACAGATTTGTCTGAGTATTTTGTTAAAATAGAAAAATATATTAATTCAACATTTCAAGAAATAAAAAAAGAATATGAAAGAGAGTAAAAGCTTCTTTGCTAGTAATAATAGATTGAATAAAGGATATTCAAAAATTAACAATAATCCTAGAGAAAAAGATAATAGCTTCTATCGTAAGAAGTTTGAGCATGTTATGCCGCCTATAGATTTAATGGAAGAATATGAAAATCTTCATCCAGGCACCTTGGCAAAATTAATTGTTATGGCAGAGAAAGAACAAACGCATAGACAGCAAATGGATATTAAAAGTATTGAGGTTTATGAAAACATAACAAAAAAAGGGAGAGTTAGTGCGGTTATATTTATGATAATGGTCTGTATTACTACGCTAATTTTAGCAATGTTCGGGCATTTTATGATAGCTAGTATTTTTACTGTTTCAGTATTTTTAGTTATAGGAGCTGGATTATTCATATCTTCTACTAAATTTACCAGGCAGAAAGATTATCATAGAAGATGACAATAGCTACCCTGAAAAATTGTGGTTTCCGTACTCCTTGCAATGACTATAAGCCTATAACTCGTCATTGCGAGCGAACGTATGTGAGCGTGGCAATCCAAAAAAGTAACCCAAATGGATTGTTTCGTCGATCTAAGGGCTTCCTCGCAATGATGCTTATGCACAATGACGAGATATACATGATCTGTAAATGTCATGAGTAAGGTGGTAAAATTAAATATTGAGTAAAATTTATGGGTAATATAGAAGAAATGCTGGAAAGGCAAAAAACTCCTTTTGAGTATTTGGTATTTAGTGGGGGAGGAGCCAAGGGGGCAATATATTCCGGTGTTTATTCAGCCTTGGCAGAATCTGGAGCAGTTGGAATGGTTAAGGCGGTTGCAGGCTCATCTGCTGGGGCGATAAGTGCGGCGATGGTTGCCTGTGGTATCCCCCCTGAAGAATTTGAGAAAATTTCAAAAGAGACTAACCTTAAAGGTTTACTTGGTACGCAAGGATTTTCAGCTGGTCCGGTGCAGATTGGCAAGGATGGTACCCCATTATATGGTCTTTTAGATAAAACAATCAGAACAGGGGTATTTAATTTTTTGAAGGGCAAGAACTTTGGGGAGCTTTGTCAGTCAGGTCGTGATAGGATTGTACAACAGCAAGAAGAGTTAGAGCAAAAAAAGCAAGAGCTTTTAAACTCGATTGAACAATTAAAACAACAACATGGTGATAATAGTCAACAGATTAGTGATATAAATGAGAATATTCAAGGATTGGATTTTCAAAAACAACAGCTAAATAAGCAATTTGATAAAATTCAAACTATCATAGACTCTAATGGTAAAGAGTTCAGTGAATTAATGGAAAAATGCCAAGCTGGTGGGAAAATCCTTTTTAAGGATTTAGCTCTTTTAAGACTTGTTGACTCAGAGCAATTTAAAGATTTATTAATTACTGCAGTAAGGCGAGATAATGGTACGTTGCAAATTTTTAGTGCGGAAAATAGCCCTGATGTTGAAATTGCTTTAGCTTGCCGTGCCTCTGCTTCAATTCCTATAGTTTTCCAACCGGCAACAATTGATGGGGTTGAATATGTTGATGGGGGATATAGGGACAATGTACCTATTGGATATTTTCCTGAAAATGAGAGTAAAGTGGATTCTTCTGAAGAATTAGAGGATTCTGCCGAAGAATTAGATGGTTTTGATAATGTTGCTCTAGCAAAAAAACAGGGTAGGGTACTGGCTCTTGCTTTTGGTAGTGGTATGGATGCTTCAACAAATGTGGCAATATATAGTGCCAAGCCTTTTGACAGTCCAAGTGCTCTAATAAAATTTTTAATGGATGTAGTATATAAAACTCTGGCTCAAGTTGGTGGACATTTTAAATATACGGAAACTGATAAAGCTACTCTTACTAATTTACGTGAGAATGCATTAAACACGGTGACATTAGATACTCAAGGTATATCCACTCTTGATTTTGATGATGCTCAGAAATATGCAGGTTACTTGCATATTAAAGGACGTTTTCAGACGTTGGAATATTTAGATAATTACGAGTTAGGTAAGGGGGTAGATAAAAACTTTGAACAGCAAAAATTCCTTCTAAGCGTCTATGAGTTTTATGATAATGACAATTTGAATAAAACATTTGCTCATAAAATGTTAGACCATATAATTCCGGCAAAGCCAACTGAGAAAAGTTGGCAAGATCGTGATGCTACTCTAAGTCATCAAGCAAAAGCTGAGGCACTTTTATCTTTTTGTACTTCAGAACGTTGGGAAGGAAAAGATAATAAGAGTCCCTTAAAAGATTATGTTATACTTGCAGCAACTAACCGCAATAAAGAAGTTAGAAATGATACCAAGGCATTAGAATCGCTGATTAACACTTTAAACTCTCCAACAACATCAAGTAAAATTAAAGAAGATTTTATACAATTACTATCTATTGATAAAAAACAAGATAAAAGATTGAATACAGAAAAAAGTCCAGCAAAGAATATTGCGGAGTTTAAATTTACGAAAGAAGATTTTAGTGGTTTTTTAAGCAAAAATAAAAGTGAAGCTTTTCGTATTAGTAGTCAAGGGAAAGGAGTAGGGCGGGCTAAAGGTGGATAACGCTGAATATAGAATTACTTTATATATAGGTGCTGTTCTATTGCTCCTACTACCCAATTCTCCTGAATTGGGTATAACAAATCTGTGGGGTATTTGTGAATAATCTTATTTGTAACCGTACCAACAATTCTTGGAGTACTAATGATTTAATTCACTCGGAACTTATTGTATCGAGAGATTTAATATATAATCCATGTCAGTTTAGATGCTCTGAACCAGTAATAGAAAAGGAAAGTGCTGAATATGGAGCCTACATATTCAAACTAAATTCTATGAATGTTAGATTTCGTGTTGCTAAGATTACTCATACAAAAATTGGTCAATTTGTAACACTATGGAAGAGAATGGGGAATGGACCAATTCAGCCATATGATACTGCAGATTCAATTGATCTTTTTATTGTGACAACACGTAAAGGAGATAATTTTGGTCAATTTATATTTCCACAATCTGTTTTGTATAAATATGATATAGTTTCGCACAATAACCAAGGTGGTAAGAGAGCGATAAGGGTATACCCACCTTGGGATATTGTTATAAACAAGCAGGCTAAAAAAACTCAAGCATGGCAATTAGAATATTTTTTAGAGATACCAGGAAATAAACCAATTAACTACGAGAGAGTACAAATGCTTTATAATCATGTTAAATAGTTATTACTAATTTTGGATTGCATCAATACCACTAAAGTGCCTCCTTGCTAATATACGCCTTGTGCTTTAACTTTTTTCTGTGACCGCTCACATTCTAGGCTCTTATATCACATTTTCAAGATATAAGAGCCTAGTACTACAGTTGTAGTTTAGATGTGGGCATTCACAATTTTTTTGCTATTTTTTTGTGATGAATAAAAAACCTTATCACCAAGCGTCATTGCGAGGAGACCGTAAGGTCAACGAAGCAATCCATTTCTAATCACTTTCCTGGATTGCTTCGTCGGTCTGGCAACCTCCTCGCAATCTGATGTATCCCCACGAAATTGTTGTAAAATAATGCGAGTTGCCAATTAATTGATTTTAGTAAACCCTAGACTTCACAAGGTTTGAAGAACATTTAATCAGGTCAAAAAATGCAATAAATTCTCAAAATTAGAAATTTTTTAAAATACATAGCGTTTTGATTATACTTTCCACGTGTCAAATAGTTCGTAAACTGCTTGACATCTATGTTCCATGTAGCAAGAATTTCGTGGGGATACATCAGCTCGCAATGACATCTTATACTTGTAACCTTTTTTCCGTGAACACTCACATTCAATCTACAACTGTAGTACTAGGTTATCCATAAAAATTAACCATCTTCTCAGAGATTAATTGGTTATCATATTTTTCTAAAATATCTTGTCGAATTTTTATACCAAGATGTTTTCGTAACGAAGGCATAGTGATTAGCAGCTCCATAGCTATTGCTAAATCTTCTATATTTTGAGGTTTGACTAATAACCCATTTATTTTGTCTTGTATTAATTCTCTGCCACCTGGAGCGTTAGTAGTAATAATCGCTCTACCATATGCCCCAGCCTCTAAAAGGGAGCGGCTTAGTCCTTCACGATAGGAGGGTAATACGGCGATGTGGGCTTTTTTCCATATTTCTTCTATATCTTTCTGATATCCAAGATATTTGATATATCCTAGATTTTGGTAGTCTTCCAATATGGATTGTGCTATTGATTGTTTATTATTTTGTTCAGGCTGACCAACTAACCAGAATTCAGCATCGATATTTTTCTGTTTTAATATTTTTGCGGCATATATAAATTCATATACACCTTTATCAATAAGCATTCTAGCTACTAAGGCAACTACTATTTTATTACCTAACGGTTCTGGTAGGAGAGGGAATTTCTTGGTTTCTATACCGACACTACATTGTTTAATGACTAAATTTGGGGGAGCAATATGGCTAACCTGATTAGTACCTATCCATAGCAAACTGGGGTCATTGCGAGAAGGCATGAGCCGACGAAGCAATCCATTCCTGACCATTTTGGGATTGCCGCGTCGCCGCAAAGCGGCTCCTCGCAATGACGTTTGTGAATTTGCTGTAATGCTAATAGAGTTTGCTATACCTAATTTCACCACTAAAGCTAAATCATCATCATTTTGTACAACAAATAACATGCTTTTATAATAGCTTATTAGGGATAATATTTTAACTATGATCTTCCTAAGGCATTTTAGTAAAAATTTATTGCTGATAAACAATAAACCCATACCAACAAAAGTGTTAATGATTTGTGGTGTATTGCACAGAAAAGCACTGATACTTCCATAAAAAATTGGTTTTATAGTGAAATTATGTAATATATCAGGTTTTTCCTTATTTAATATTCTGATTAGCTTGATTAATAATAGTAAATCAGTAAAAAGGTTAATACTTCCACGCTTTATTGAAATTGGAATTACTGGTAAATTATGCTGTTCTATTTTATCTTTAAATTCACTAATATCTGTTAGTACTTTAACTTCATATCCTTTAATTTTAGCAGTCAAAGCAATTGGCAGAAGATGGTTATAAAAGTGCCAATCTGTATTTGTAAAAATAATGATTTTTTTCATTTATTTTTCTTTATAATAACTCTATAACATAAAATCATACTCAAATGATTTGGGAAATGGGGACAATAACCAAAGGGTGAGTACGCGAATTACCTACAGTCTTGCGGAGCAAACTCTTCAAATCATTTTAGTATAATTGAATTAAACTTATTATATAGTATATGTCAAGATATTTAGTCACTGGTGGGGCTGGTTTCATTGGTTCGCACCTTGTTAAATTATTAACCAAAGAAGGACACCAAGTTGTCATATTGGATGATCTTTCAACTGGTACCTTTAATAGTTCACTTGATAAAAATATTGAGTTTATTCAAGGAAATATTTTAGATCAAGATATTGTGAAGAAAGTATTTAGAAATATCGAGGGTTGTTTTCATCTTGCAGCAGTGGCAAGTGTGCAGGAATCAATTAATAATTGGCACTATAGCCATCAAGTAAATTTAACAGGAACCATTAATATCTTCCTTCAGGCAAGTAAACAAAATATTCCTGTGGTATATGCGTCATCTGCTGCTGTTTACGGTAAGATCAGTGATTTTCCTCTACAAGAAAATGGCAAAGTGAGTCCACTTTCTCCTTATGCGGCGGATAAATATGCCTGCGAGTTACAAGCTAAGGCTTTTGGCGAGGTTAAATCTCTTAAAAGTTGTGGTTTACGCTTTTTTAATGTTTATGGTACAGGACAACCTAAAAATTCTGATTATTCTGGTGTAATATCAATATTTAGAGAACAAGTGAAAGATGGTAAAGAGTTGGTGATTTTTGGTGATGGAAATCAAAGTCGGGACTTTATACATGTTTCAGATGTAACAAATATGTGTGTTAGAGCCTTATCTATGGCGGCATCATCGGCACCAGTACTAAATGTTTGCACAGGACGTGCCTATTCTATAAATGAACTTATTCAATTAATTGATAAAATCGCTGTTATCAAAGGAATAAAATATCTACCACCTCAAGTTGGTAGTATAAATACTTCTGTTGGCAGCCCAGAATTGGCTCAGCAGATGTTAAATTATAAAGCAACATATGAGTTAGCAACTGGATTATTAGAGTTATTTAGCGTAAATTTATGAATTCCAAAGAAACCCTGATTTTAGTAGCGGATATTAGGGGGTGGGCTTTTGATAACGTTGCTTCGTTTGTTCAATCTTTGTTAAATGATCAATATGATTGTCATATAATTTATAGTTGTGATTATAAAACATCGGAGGAGTTTTTAATTAATTTAAACCAATATAATTCTATTAAATTAATACATTTTTTTCATCGCGGGTATTTAACGCACTTACTGCAAATTATAGCAGATAATGGTATTAACACTAATAGTAATATTGAAAAATTATTAAATATTGCCATTACCATTAGCATACCTGATCATTTATTTATTGAAAATGAATCTGACATACTAAAAAATCTACCAACTTTCCGATTTATTGACAACTACTACACTAGCTCTAAAAGATTGTATGATATTTATGCAAATATCCCAGAATATCCAAAACCGTGGCAAGTAATTTATGATAATGTATTAATTCCAGATTCACAAATTGCTCCTGATCCTAAAATTGGTTTAGCCTCTAGTCAGCTAGTTATCACATGGATTGGTAATAGTGCTTGGGAAAGTTGGTATAGTACTATTGACGATTACAAAGGTCTAAAAACAGTAATTATGCCAGCCCTAGAACAGCTTGAGCATGAGAAAATTCATATCAAAAAATGTATAATAGATAAAAATAAGCGACTACACTCAAAACAAGAAGTTTGGGATACTCTAAAAGAAACAGACATTTTGCTAATAGCCTCAGTGCAAGAAGGAACACCGTTGACGCTTATTGAAGCAATGGCATTTGGTTGTGCAATTATTACTACTGACGTGGGGATTGTCCGGGAGGTGCTACCTGATATACAACATCAGTTTATAATCAATAGAAATCATCCGTATCTTACGGAGGCAATAAAAAAATTAGATGTTGACCGAGATTTACTAGCAAAAATTAAACAGCAAAATTTCCTTGCTTATCAAAAAATCTTTGCCGATAAAGCCCATTTGCAAAATTTATGGCTTTCGTTTATAGATATTTCAGTAAAAAATCATAACAAAAAACAAAATTTACAAATAAAGCAACAAATTTTAAGAGATATCAACCTTGTTAATAAGGGCGAAGCTCCATCGATAATTGATAAAATCCGTTCTATTCGTTTGTTAAAAAAGATAGCACAACCTCTTCTAAGATATTATTGGGTTAGATTGCTTGCTAGACGAATAATTACAATGCTTTATTCTTGTTCTTCAGAAAATGATTATGATAATTTTAAAAATTTTATAATCAAATACCAAGGACAGCAAAAGGATATTAGACCTCTTACAAAACTCGCTTATGCTGAGGAATTTGTAGGAGACACGGAACGCAGAACCGCAGCGTACTCTAGTGTATGTGAGGATTCGAGTACCGCATCATTGTCCAAATTACCAGCAGAAGTAGAGTTTTACAAGAGGTCTATTGACGATATCTACGTAATATATTCTAGTACTTTTCCTGGAGTCGCTAACTCCACTAAAGAATTATTTGACCAAATAATTCCTTTTCCTATAGGCAAAGCAAATATTTTGCTAAATTATATTAATGCATATTTACCCAACAAAATTATCACTAAAATAGCTCAGTTAATTATCAAAACAGGCATTAAAAAATTAGTTATATCGGGTGGGATTGATGTTCATGCTCAATTAGTAGAAAAGTTGCATGAGCTTAAGGCTGATAATTATTTAGATATTTACTTTTTATGGCATGGTTCTCCTGCCCAATGGGTAGATTCTCATCATTGCCAAGATTTTTATAAATGGTTAAATTTATATAAACAAAATAAGATTAAGGCTATTATCACCCTGAAGAAAGGTCTAGAACAATTTTTGATAGCTAATGGTATTCAATCTTATTTATTACAAAACTTCATACCATCAATGCCTGAAAAAAAGGTGATAGCTATAGAGAATAGTAAATTTACAATTGGTATATGGAGTGCTTCTAGCATATGGATAAAAAATCTCTATCCTCAATTTGCTGCAATAAGTATGTTGAAAGATAAGGTTTCTTGTTACACTAATTGCCATTTTAATGACAATAAACATGCCTGTTGGATGATGCAGGATGTAGAGCTTAAAGTTTTTCCAGAGCAATTACCACATCAAGAACTAATAAAACTTATTGCCAATACTAATTTAACTTTATACATTACTAATTCAGAATGTTCACCTATGATAGTTTTAGAGAGTCTAAGTTTAGGAGTGCCTTGCTTAGTTGGTCCTACAGCAGATATTTATGATGATCAATTTTTACGTGATATGTTAACTGTTAATCGCGTTGATTGTCCGCTGACCATATTTAAAGCAATAGAAAAGGTTCAACAAAATATTGATATGATACGTTCCAAACTACCGGAGTTTATTAGAAAATATAATAAAAATGCTCTTGCTTTAAAAAACTATTTGCTAACAGTCATAAATAATGATCATAATAGGTGAGGGGAGTGATAGGCTTATGGATTGCCACGCTCACGTGCGTTCGCTCGCAATGACGTATGCATATAACTCGCTTGTCATTGTGAGGAGGCGTAAGCCGACGAAGCAATCCATTTTTGGATTGCCGTGTCGCCGTAAAGCGGCTCTTCGCAATGACGTTAGTTTACATTGATAAATGCTAAGCTAATCGGGTTAGCTGTAGTTACTTACTCATTGATGCTTGTGTCCCTTTACCCATAGCAGCCTCTTTTATTGCCGAACCTAGATTAACAACACTCTTGGCAACGTCTCACATGGCTATAGCATTGTTTAAACTACTTTTAACTATAGTACTAACTGCCTTACATGAACATTTTATTACATTCACCACCGCATTTAAAATCTTATTATCTTTGACGGCATTAATGGGTGCCTCAAATATTTTTTCAACTTTTTTTAATTGTTCTGTAGCAAAATCTTTTAAGCGACCTGTAAGAGTTAGTGAAGAGCTTAATTTATCTAGAGGTTTTTTATGATCTACACTATCAGCGAATTCCTTGAGTTTTTCAAATGAACTCATAAATTCCTCAAACACCTTTCCTGCTTTCTCAAATTCTAATTTCTTTACCCCAGAAAAAGCCTTACTAGCAGTACCAGAAAAACATTTACGTGCTTCCTCCAGATTCTTTTTTACTTCTTCTAGTTGTCGCAAGGCTAGAAAAGTACCAGGCATTTCTCCTATATTACTCTTTAGCTCTTCTGCAGACAAACTATCTTGAACTTCATCTACTTTTTTACCCATAATTTCCTCTGATTATTTAATTAAATTTTTTATCCATGGACTTCACTAGAAATTGTAGCAGAAAATTCCCCTTATCTCAATCATTAAAAATCTAAATCGGCGTAGCATGTGGGTGGAGTAAAACCTGGGATTTTGTCTTGTAGTAGGGAGCGAAAGCTAGGTCTGGATTTGACTATTGCATACCAATGACGAATAGATGACCATTTATCCCAGTTAACTTCACCGAAATAATCTAGAACGGAGATATGACAGGCGGCAGCTATATCTGCACAGCTTAAGGAATTTGATGCAATAAAGCTACGTAACTCCAATAAATTGGACATATAGTTCAAGTGATGTGACAAATTAGTCTTTGCTGCTCTAAGAAAATCGGTTCTAGGTCCCCCTAATTGGCAGGATGGTCTTACTATTTTTTCATCGATAATAATTTTTGTTACTTCGCGGTAAAATTTTTCATTAAACCAACTGAGTAATCGACGGATTTCGCATCTAATATCAAAATCTTCGTCCATAAAATTAAAATTTGGATATTTTTCATGGAAATACTCAGTGATCGGATAAATTCCTGCTATAATTAAATTGGATGCCTCTTGTAAGACCGGTAAAGTACCCGCCTGATTTAAAGACAAAAATTCCTGATTCCTCTGCCAATAATCCTCTTTAACCATAGTAAATTGAGCATCTAGTTCTTTTAGCAACACCCGAACCTGACGTGATAATGGACAAATAGGATAATGGTATAATTTTCTCAATTAACTACCCTTGATTTAAACATTAAACCTAAAATGCACTACATCTCCATCTTGCATTTTATACTCTTTGCCTTCTAAACGCATTTTACCCATTTCTTTGGCTTTTACTTCCCCATTAAACTTTATATAATCCTGATAGCTAGTGACTTCAGCCCGAATAAAACCTTTTTCGAAATCAGTATGAATAATACCAGCTGCTTTAGGAGCCAGTGTACCATTACTAAAAGTCCAGGCATGGGTTTCTTTCGGTCCAACAGTAAAAAAGCTTTTTAGATCTAATAAATTATACATTTCTCTTATAATTTTACTCAGACCTGTTTCCGCAAGCCCTATACTATTTAAGAACTCAATTTTTTCCTCTTTACTTTCCAAAACTGCAATATCCGCTTCAATTTTCGATGAAATGAGGACATGTTTTGCCCCTTCTTCTTCAGCTTTTTTTGCTACAAGCTCGGTAAATTTATTACCAGTAATCGCCTCATTTTCCAAGACATTACAAGCATATAAAACTGGCTTAGAAGTCAATAATTGCAATTGATCTAACATTTCTTTGCTATAAGCCTTGCTGATGCTGCGTACTGGCTTACCTATCGCTAGAGTTGCTTGAATTTCTTTTAATAACTCTACTTGATCTTTTAAAGCTTTATCGCCTGTTTTTAAACGTTTCTCAGCATTCGTTAAACGTTTTTCTACCGATTCAAGATCAGCTAAAATTAATTCTGTTTCTATTATTTCAGCATCATATATTGGATCAATCTTATTATGTACATGAGTAATATCTATATCCTCAAAACAACGTAATACATGCAAAATAGCATCGACCTCTCGTATATGAGATAAAAACTTATTACCAAGCCCCTCACCTTTACTAGCCCCTTGTACCAAGCCAGCAATATCGACGACTTCTATATAAGTAGGAATAATTTTAGTAGAATTAGCAACAACTGCCAACTCATTTAGCCTAATATCCGGTACTGATACTATAGCCGAATTTGGCTCTATAGTGCAGAAAGGATAATTAGCCGCTTCTGCTGCAACACTGGAAGTTAAAGCATTAAACAAAGTTGATTTTCCTACATTTGGCAAACCAACAATACCACATCTTAATGTCATAAATCTAATATCATAAATTTCTATTCATATAGTTAACCCAATTGGTATTTACCATGGATTGCTTCGTTGCCACCAAAGTGGCTTCTCATAATGACGCTGGGGGTATATATACGTCTATTAGCGATATTATATTTAAACGTCATTGCGAGAAGGCGTAAGCCGACGAAGCAATCCATTTCTAACCATTTTCTTGGATTGCTTCGTAGCCACCAAAGTGGCTTCTCGCAATGACGAAGTAATGCTAGGAAGCTATAAATCTTTCCTTAAATAATATACTTCCGAATCTTTAGCATAGCCACTTCTTACAAACTCTAATTTAAAGCCTAATTTTTCATAAAATGGTCTGGCTTGCCAATCGGTAGTGCATACAGTCATAAATTTACAATTACGCTCTCGTGCTACATCTTCCACCTTTGCCATCAGTAAAGTACCATAATTTTGACCACGAAAATTCTCAGAAACCCATAACATGTCAACATACAAACAATCATAAAAACTCTTGCCATCTACACCAGCAACAAAGTTTTTATCATTATCAAAACAGGCAAAGGAAAATGATTTTATAACATCAAGCCCCTTCTTGACTTTAGCCTGCTCATTTAAACCATTCTCCATTACCTTCATATATTGTGCATCTATGCTATTATCTGCATAGACTATCTCTAAATGTGATTGTCTCTCCATAATTTAAACTACACTCCTGTTAAATTCTTCTACTTTGCCTGAAAGCAATAAATGGAAATTATTGGTTATTACATCAATGGAACTAATAATAATTTTATATTCTTCTTTAGAGAAAGGAGCTAAGACGTAATCCGATACATCATCATATGCCGCTGGTCTTCCTACCCCAATTCTGATACGGTGATAATCATTCCCTATACACTGATCCAATGATTTTAAACCATTATGCCCACCACTACCACCAGCTAATTTATATTTTATTCGACCAATTTCTAAATCTATATCATCATGTAAAACGAAAATATTTGGTGGGTTGATATTATAGTAAGAACATATGGCTTGTACTGCTTTACCGGACAGATTCATATAAGTTACAGGTTTTGCCAATAGTAATTTCTGTCCGTCCACTATCCCTTGTGCCAGTTCTGCATGAAGTTTGGATTTTGTATTCCAAGAAATTTTATAGTATTCTGATAAATAATCGACAGCTATGAAGCCAACGTTATGACGAGTATTTTGATACTCCTTGCCTATATTTCCCAAACCTACAACAAGTACACTCTTCTGATTTGAATATATATTTGAAGGCTTTGAAGAATTGGCTTCGCCAATAATTGAGGGATATTCATGCGTTTTTGATAATGTCATTATTACGACCTTTTGTCATTTCCACCCACTATTGTCATTCTCGCCCACTATTGTCATTCCCGCGTAGGCGGGAATCTAGACCCCGCACTGAAGCAGGGATGACACAAAAACGGATTGCTTCGTCGACCTACGACCTTCCTCGCAATGACGTTTGAGATGCATACACGTCATTGCGAGCGAACATATGTGAGCGTGGCAATCCATAAATTGTCATATGGATTGCTTCGTCGACCTACGGTCTTCCTCGCAATGACGGCTAAAGCTTACACACTTCTCGCAATGACGATTATATAATTATTTTGCTTTTACTTCTTCAGTTGCAGTTTCTTCAGTTTCTGCCTTACTACCCTTACGCCCAATGATAGTAGCAATAATAAAATCACTTTTACTAGCTAGCTGAGTTCCTTCAGGTAATTTAATGCCTTTAGCTTTTAAAGACTGACCTATTAGCATATTGCTAACATCAATATTAATATTTTTAGGTATATTATTGACATCGCATAAAAGAGTTATAGTTCTTTTTATAATATTAAAGAATCCACCCCTTTTAACTCCCAAAGCTCTTTCTTTACCTTCGTAAACCACTGGGACTTCCATTGTTTGGGTTTTTTCTTCTAAATGGACAAAATCAACATGCCTAACTATGTCAGTAATCGGATGCAATTCTATAGCTTTTGGTAATACTTTATGGGTTTTGTTCCCCACTTTAATTTGAACAATGGATGATATAAAACCAGGCTTTCTATAGTGCTTAGTTATTTCTTTTTCTTCAATAGAAACAGCAAGTGGCTGTTTATTTGCTCCATAAACCACAGCAGGAACCATACCTCTTCTGCGTAGGTCTCTTGCAGCTCCTGTCCCAAATTTCTCCCGCATTTCCGCTGCAAGTTCTAATAGTTCACTCATCTTTTTCTCCCAAGAGATTTTAATAATATGAGGTGATGATAGTACTAAATGCTAAAAAATTCAAGTATTAATTTGACAAGACGTTTGACTATTGTTTACTATAGATGCTCATATCTAAAGTTATTAAGAGGTTATCATATGTCGAAAGTTCAAGAACAAAAAAGCATAGACGCTGTATTATCAAGTGAAGCAAATTCATTAACAAAGGTGCAAAATGCTATAGGTAAACTCCTAGATGCTAATCAACAATTAAAAGGTAGCATAGAGCTAAAACAGGAAGTGGAACAGCTAAAGAAAGAAGCACCATCTTTACCTTGGTTTAAAAGATTCGTACAAATTATTCCTCAAGTGAAATATCTTTTTATAAAAAATGACGAGCAGATTGCCGCAGAAAGGAGAGAAATCAACAGAGAGATACTTACAGATGTTGACGATACATTAAAAAAAATAGGAAAAAAATCTTCATCGTTACAAGTAATCATCGATAAAGAATTACAGAAAGGGTTGGATAAGATTTTGCAAAAAGAGTTATCGGATGAACAAAAAAAAATAGCAGCAGAATTACAAGAACAGTTGAACAACTTAGCTGTATCCCAAGAAAATTTTAGGGAAATTGTACCAAAAATTTATAATGCTAATGAAGCTGTAGCATTAATGCACGAAAGAACACAACTAACCCAAATACAAAAAGACATCACCAAACTGGTAAATGCTAATGATAAAGTGCAAGGGCTGATTGCTATAAAACAACAATTAGCAAAATTGCAACAAGACTTACCCTCAACTTGGTTAGATGGTCTTAAACAAGTTGTAACAAAAATCAAGCATATTTTTGTAAGTACTCCAGAAAAAATTCTGGAAAACACCGTAATCAAAAACAATGAAACGTTACGTCATATTGATAATGCTTTAAAATTCACTGGTAAGAACATAGAGAGTTCAAAACTAGCTAGAAAAGATAAGTTGCATAAAGAATTAGAGAAGTTGACAGAAAGAAAGTTATCAAACGAGCAGTCCGATGCAGTGAAAGTTTTAAGTAGTAAAATTGATTTAGCTTTTTCCAGAACAGTTTCTATTTCAGAACCATTACTAACTACGATTGGTCAAGAGCAGACTCAGTCGCAAACCTTGCACTCATCAATGCCTAATCTACAGACGGTGCCACTACGTCAAGCCCCGCCACCACCTCCTTTAGCTAACGCTTCATTACCAAACCAAGCTGTTCAGCAACAAAACACAATACCACCAGCACCGCCTCTACCTCATGGGGGTATAGGTTCTCAGCAAGCAGCCGGCTCTATACCACGACCAACACGTCCAGCTCCAGCTCCACCTTCTACACATACTACTTCGTTGCCGGATATAAATGCTCCACAACCAGAAGAACATGCTAGACGAGCATCTATGCCATCGTCAACAAAACGGCATGCTCCAGCTCCACCTCCACCTGTACGTACTACGTCGTTGCAGAATCTAGCTGACCCACAACCAAATATTGCAACGGAAATACCTCCACCTCCAGCACCGCCGCCATCACCACCACTACATGTACCAGGCTTACAACAAGGGGCTCATCAAGAACCCCAAATAATACCACCGCCACCACCATTGCCACCGACAGCAGCCCAACCAGCTCCGCCGCCTCTACCAGGAGGGTTTGATCAACCGATACCACCACCTCCTCCACCACCGCCACCACCTGGTCAAACTAACAACCCGGCAGCAGCAAACCCAATAGTAGGGCAGGAGAATCGTGGGCAGCTATTAGATGAAATTAATAAGGGAATACAACTTAAATCAGTAGTAGTGCCTAAGGAGAAACAGCCGGCAGTAGCAGTGCCTGAGGAGAAAGATGAAAGAGGTACTCTATTAGCTGCAATTAGAGCTGGAGTAAAACTTAAAAAGGTAGATGATATAGATAAACAACACAAAGATGCTGTAGATAAAACTAAAGCAGGAGAGGAACCTTCTATTGTTACATCTCTGAGAGACGCAATACTTGCTAGAGGAAAGGCAATACACGATGATGACGATGATGAACAACCACATGCTGACCTTGTGGAGTTTATTAATAATAAAGATATCGATCAATCTGCTCTTATTAATAAACTTGGTGCTGAGGATGACAAAGATATTAATAGCAAAGAAAAGCTAATTGAATTTATTGGGAAAGATTTTTATTTTGGTGATGATGATAGTGAGGACAAACAAACAGATATCGTTAAAAAACTAAAGGAACTTAAAGAGAAATATGAGAACAATACTCTTGACTTATCAGCTAAGCCTGTTGTTGAAGTGGCAGCAAAAAAAGAAGAGCTCCCTAAAGAGCTTCAGGCAGAAGTAAAAGCTATTGCAGCCACTATCCCTAAACCCGAGAATGTTACAGGAGCCAATAAGCCCCCTCCACCACCTCTTCCCCCTAAAATTCGACCTGTAGGTGGTCGTGTATAAGGGCAGTGTACACTAGTGTTGGGGTTAAGTAGGTGTATCAAAACGACGTCATTGCAAGAAGCCACTTAGTGGCAACAAAGCAATCCAGGGAAGTAATTAGAAATAATGGTATGGACCTACCCTATATACAGAATGAGAAGCAAATGCTAATCTTCTAGGATAGGAAATGAATCCTAAAAAACAATAAGGAGGTCCGTACGGAAGTTACCACAATTGGTATAGATATTGCAAAAAAATTTTTTCAAATTCACGGTGTAGATAAAAATGGTAAGACAATATTAAAGAAAAAATTAATGAGAGAGCAGGTTCTAACTTTTATGGCTAACTTACCAAAATGCTTAGTAGGCATAGAAGTTTGCGGTGGTTCTAGCTATTGGGCAAGAGAATTAACAAAACTAGGGCATACTGTAAAATTAATAGCCCCGCAATTTGTTAAGCCTTATGTTAAAACTAATAAAAATGATCAAGCAGATAGCGAAGCAATATGCGAGGCAGTAGCAAGACCTAATATGAGATTTGTGCCTATCAAAACTGCAGAGCAACAAGATATTTTATTTATTCATAGGGTAAGGCAACGATTGGTAAAAAACCGTACAGCTCTTGCTAATGAGATCAGGGGGTTATAATGGTTCCAATATTTTGGACAGAAAAATAAGAAAAATGAGATAGAATTCTTTAGCAAACAAGGAGAGCTAGAGATGAAAAAACAAGTAAGGCAATATAGTGCTGAGGAGAAAGGCAAAATTGTCATAGAAGCAATTAAGGGAGAGCTAACAATAGCCCAGATAACCAGTAAGTATGGTGTTCATGCAACACAGATAAGTAACTGGAAAAAACAAGGTCTTGAGTTGTTAGTACAAGGTTTTAAGAATAAAACACAGAGTGCTGACCCAAATCAGCAGGGGTTAATCAAGAATCTATATGAGCAAATTGGTCAGTTAAGCGTTGAGTGTGACTGGCTCAAAAAAAAATCTGCATTGTTTGGAATTAAAGGTTAGGTGTAATATGATAGAGCCTAATCATAATAAGTTAACAATTGTACAACAGTGTAAGTTATTGGATATTAGCAGGTCAACCTATTACTATCAACCTACTGGTATTAGTGAACAAGATATCAAGATTATGGCAATAATTGATGAGACCTATACTATGCATCCATATTATGGTATGCGGCGGATGGCTAAATATTTACAAGCCCGAGGTTTTTCGGTAGGTCGTAAAGCTGTTAGACGTTACTACAAGATAATGGGTCTTGAAGCTGTTTATCCTAAAATAAATTTAAGCAAGAGGAATCAGGCACATAAAATATATCCTTATTTACTAAAAGGATTAGAAATAGTATTGCCAAACCAGGTTTGGAGTGCAGATATAACGTTATATAAGACTGAGCCAAGGGTTCGTATATTTAGTAGCTATTATTGACTGGTATAGTCGTTATATTCTAAGTTGGCGAATCTCCATTAGTTTGGAAAGTGAATTTTGTGTAACAGCCCTTGAAGACGCTATAGAAAAATATGGTATGCCAAAAATATTTAATACTGATCAAGGAGTACAATTTACCTCGGAGAATTTTATTAGTATGCTAAAGCTACATAATATCTTGATTAGTATGGATGGTAAGGGACGAGCCTTAGATAATATTTTTATTGAACGTTTTTGGCGATCATTAAAACAGGAAAAAATTTATCGGATTATTTTAACAACAGTAAAGGAGGCAAAGACAGCAATTAACGAATATATGGACTTTTATAATAGACAAAGGATGCATCAAACTTTGGATTATAAAACTCCAGAATGTGTATATTTTGAAAAAAATATTGTATAAAAACAACAATTTAATTTTTGTGAATTATATCTCTATTTATCTAAATTTTTGTCTAGACAAAGGGGACCACCTTAGAATCTTCTGTGTACATTCTTCCAATTGCCATAATCAGGAGGCAAATCTCTCCATGGAGTTCCCGTTCTAAATATCCACATCACTGCATTTATAAAAGTTCTATTGTCTCTTGCAATACCTCCCCAACAACCTTTCTGACCAGGTAAATTACTTTCTATCTTATTCCAAAGCTCATCGCTTATATCATGTCTTCTATGTGCTAAACTCGTTGCTTCTTATCGCCTATTTTTATTACTACAATTATAATAACAAATCACATAAAATTATGCAATCACAATCTCGTGACGACATACCCTAACTATTTATCAGTAAAAAATTATAAAATTTTTTAACTTCTTATCCAAAATTCGCGTAATAAAGTATTTTAGGGATTTTTTTGTCTAAGGAGTCGTAAGAAAATAATGTGTATAAATTAAATTCTACCTACAACTAAAATTATATAATCATTGCATAATTGCCACTAAACTAAATATTTCACTAATTTTTTATAAAATATACTTTACATACCAAAATATATTTTATACCTTATTAAAATATATGGATTTTTAGGAATAAAGGAATTTATTGTCAATACAAATTAGGTTCTTGATATTGTTACAAGTTCCTAAATGTCATTGCGAGGAGACATGAGCCGACGAAGCAATCCATAAAAGAGAGGATTGCTTCGTTGTGCTTCGATACTGCTCGCAATGACGGAAAAGCTATCTAGAACTTTAACAGGCAGCTATATAAGGAGTTTTGGATATTATTGAAGTAAAAAAATTAAAGAGGTTTTATGGTTAAAGCAAGATTGCAAACATTAAAGAATAAATTCTCTAGTTTAAGCAATAATCCACTGATGGATATTGATGGGAATTTGAGTAGTTTGCAGAGTAAGCTGAGTAGTGAAAAATCTAATAATAATAGCTATATATCGCAAAATAGTAGTTTATCGTCACAATTATCACAAGCTCAAAATGATCTTGCTAATGAACAAAGTAATCTTCGTAATGCTCAAAACGATCTTGCTAATAAGCAAAATACTCTTCGTAATGCCCAAAACGATCTTGCTAGTAAGCAAAGTACTCTTAGTAGCACTCAATATAGTCTTAGTAATATTCAATGTAATCTCACTAGTAAGCAAAATAATCTTGCAACATTACAAACTAAACTTAATGGTCAACAGGCTTTAGTAAGTAAAATACATGGATATTTGAGTGATTATCAGGATAATTCAGCATCTACCACAGGAATGGTGGAAAATGATCAGCTAGCTGCCAAGCTGATTGGTGAACTAGCACAATTAAATTTGGAGTAAATTTATGAGAATACGAGATTTTATCAGTAGTAAAATAAATGAAGTTGAAAATACCAAATTTTGGCGACCGTGGGAAGCTCGTAATTATGTAATGACAGGAGAAGAGGTCTGTGACAATGACCATTGGTGTACACAGGAGTCTGTGGCAGGTGCAAAATATGGAGTATTGCACATCTCAAATAATCCAACTGTCAGGGCTGAAGTAAGGCAACATATCGCAAATCGCTTAGGGATTAATATAGAGCATATCGATACAGATATTAAAATTCCAGTAGGGGATTATTATAATTGGCAAGGAACAGGTCACTTTAGAAAAGGCCCACTTAAATCACTTGCAATGCTACCATTTACATTCTCGTGTAATCGATGGGATATATACAATATTGGCTATAATTATCGAGAGCCTGCACCAGAAGTTGCGGATAGTATTCTAAATGAAATAGCCCCAATACTCGACATAATTTCGGAGATTAGTTCATATCAAAGTAGTAATAGTGGTTATCTAAGACAAATTCCCCAAAAAACCCAAGAAATAGCTCGAAATGAGAGTCAAGCTTCTCAAAAGGAACAGGAGATCGCTCAAAAGGAGCGGGAAGTTTCCCAAGCAAGTATGAAGGTTGCTCGAAAGGAGCAGGAAGTTTCTCAAAAGAACCAAGAAATCGCTCAGAAGAATCGGGAGATTACCGAAGTACAGCAAAAAATAGCAGGGTTGCAGTCACAGGAGAATAGTTTGCAAAGCCAGATAAATAGTTTCCAAATTGGTGATAATATTAAGGCATTAAATGCTAAACAAAAAGCTCATATTCTACAGAAACTTTGGGGCAATGGTGATGCAGATTCTGTTTCAGTAATTAATGCTATCAAACAATATGGTTTTGATCCGCATTATGTTCATAAAAATGGTCAATCTCTGACCCAACTGGCTTTAAGTAAGAATGATACTGCTTTATTTGATTTGTTAATAGCTAATAAAATTGATTTCAATATTAGCAATGCCAATCTAACTATCTTCAAGTTAGTGTTGGATTCAGGTAATAGTAATTTCATTAGTAAAATGTTTGCCACGGGGCAAGATTTTACTAAATCGCTGTTAGATGTGGTACTAAAAGATGACGCGGTGATGCTTGACAAAATATTTAGTCATAAAGCAGAATTAAGCCAGGTTAGCTATTCAGGTTACAGTCTATTACAATTGGCATTAAAGCATGGTTGCTATAAATCAGCAGAACAAATATTACGATCTAATCCTCAGGCGATCAATCAACTAACAACCAAGGGGTTGTCTGCGTTACAACTAGCTGTGCTAACGGATGATAAGCCAGGGATAGAGTTGTTGAAAAAGTTTGGAGCAAATTTTGAGCTTGAGTTAAAAAATGCTATTAGCCAAAATTATGGAAAGAACGTTACTAAGATATCAGAAACTAACCCGGAATTGCTAAATAAATTAGAAGCCCAAGGTAATAGTCCTTTATACCATGCTTTGTTACAAAATAAGCTGGCAATAGCAGAGTCTTTGTTGAATAAGGGAGCTGATAGTAAAATAGTTATACAAAAGGCTTTGGCAGAAAATAATTTACAGATGATTAAGGATTTAGTTGCTTTAAATGCTGATAGTACACAACTAATAATAAGTGATAGTAAAAATGCCCTATATCTGCATTAGAACAAGATAAAACAGAGATTGCTAAATTGTTGTTAAAAACCAGCGATTTAATATCAGTGGTAAGATTGTCAGCAGATAAGGCACAAGCCAATATTGCCATAAAACTAATTAAGTTAGAACCTAGTTTATTAGCCAATTTAGCTCAAATAGAGAATAGTAAGGTAATCGAGAAGTTGCTTGAGGATTCTGGGTTTATATCGCTTGTAGAATCTTTAGCAGACAATAATGGTAATAATTTACTACATCTTGCTTGTAAAAATAATAACCATCAATTAGCCACAGAGATTTTAGAAAAAAATCATATTGATGTTAATAAACAGAATAGTGAAGGTAAAACAGTTTTTCATATATTGTTAGGTTCTGTTGACAAAATTTTATGTTAAGTTATCAGAGTAGAATAAAGAAGTTGCAATAGTAAGAAGAAATGGTAGTTTCTAGTTATCGAAACCAAGAAACTACCGATATGAAGTATTACATAGAAGACCAAGCATGGGAAGCAATTTTATCATTTTTCAAGAAAAAAAAAGCTATACACAACAAGAATGAGGAAAAAATAAGACAGTTTATTGAAGCAATATGGTTTATTGCTAGAACAGGTTGTCAATGGCGTCTTCTG
This sequence comes from Candidatus Tisiphia endosymbiont of Xenochironomus xenolabis, assembly GCF_964264705.1. Classification (NCBI taxonomy): domain Bacteria; kingdom Pseudomonadati; phylum Pseudomonadota; class Alphaproteobacteria; order Rickettsiales; family Rickettsiaceae; genus Candidatus Tisiphia; species Candidatus Tisiphia endosymbiont of Xenochironomus xenolabis. The sequence goes on along the minus strand of NZ_OZ183473.1, from coordinate 1,371,685 downwards.
CCTGATTATTATGGTTGTTGGTACAGTGTTTATCGCAGATTTAAGAGATGGGTTGACAAAGGTATATGGGAAGCTTTAATGGATCATGTTAAAGTAGATGTAGATATTGAATCAATGATGATTGATGCAACTATTGTAAGAGCACATGCTTGCTCATCTGGATATATTAAAGGTAATCAAGAGGAAGCAGCTTTAGGTAGAAGCAAAGGTGGTTTTAGTACTAAAATTCATGCCCTCGTTGATGCATTGGGGAACCCACTGAAGTTTATACTAACTGCTGGGCAAAGAAATGATATCACTCAGGCTGAAAATCTTACTAAAGATGTTCAGAATACGACGGTGATAGGTGATAAAGGATATGATAGTAGTGCGTTTGTAGAAAGCCTAGAAAATAAGGGGTGTGAGGTTGTTATACCACCAAAATCTAATCGTAAAGTACAACGTGAATATGATAAACATATTTATAAAGAACGCCATTTAATTGAATGTTTCTTTGGTAAAATCAAACATTTTAGGCGTATATTTTCTAGGTTTGATAAAGCCCCAGCCACCTTTTTAGCCTTTCTAAATTTTGTTGGAGCTTTAATATGGTTACGTTAAAAATTTTGTCAACAGAACCTAGAGAATTCAGCAGATTTTGCAGAAAAATCCCAGTTAGCGGAGGTTCTTTTAAACCACCATCCTGATATTCATGTATCAGATACTAGCGGTCATACACCAATCGATTTAGCTGTAGAACATTATGCAGGGATACTAGCTATGTTCTATCAGCAAAATTTGATGGGGGATAGTACTCATACAGACCTTAATTAAATAAACTTCCTACATAAGTCAATCTAGTTGGTGATTTTGTCGTCGAAACTCGCCTCCGCTCCGTAACAATCGTTTATGTACGCTGCGGTACTCGGCTTCGTTTCTCCTAAAAACCCCTCAACTATCTTTGACTTATGCAGGGAAGTCTAATTTATAATTTATTCATATCTCAATAAGTAGTTTTATAACTTTTGAGATAGTGGGGTAGTAGCGAGATGTTTGATTTCTATGTAAGTAGCGACAAAGCAGTTTTAGAGTTACATAATGAAGATATTGATTATATAAGGATTTATAATAATTTAATAGACCCTACTGATACTATTTATTGTATCTTACCTTTCTCACGAGATAATAAGCCATTATATTGGCATAGTACTACTACACTTACAGGTCCTCCTGCCGATTTAGTAATTCTTACCCAAAACCTCAACCGTAGTAGTTTATCTGTTGAAGATGCAGATTTCAGGCAGTTTCGTAGTATTACAGTTAGTGATAATAAATTTTATCGGGATGGTGATAGGTTTTTGGTAATTCAACAAGACGAACATAATAACAATTCTGTTACTTTTAGAAATTGTCAGGCTTTGAATGCTGATTTTTTCTGTAATAAACTTACCTGGATAGGTGGTAGGGTAAAAAATAATTTATCTGTTGAATTACATGGTTTAAATAGTGAGCTAACAATAAAAGGTAATGATGAGACAAGAGCGGTCATCGGCACTCTAATTATACCAGAAAATATTAAGCCACTAAGAGTTTGTTTAGAAAATGTTGCTATTATAACTAATTTTTCTTGCGAAAATGTAAAAATCCTATCGCTTAAGAATGTTAAGTCTGGTAGTGGAGTTTGTAAATTAATAGCTGAAGAAATAGAAGAATTATCTAATTTTCAAAATCTCAGTACTGAGTTTATTGTTAAGTCAGAAATAGCTAATATTGGATCATTTATCTCCCCAATAGGCAAGGTCTATATTGATGTTTATTCATTCATTGAATTTAAGGCTGATGGTGATGGTAGGTTTCAAGGACTAGACCTAAATATTGATGTGAGTCGAGCAATCGAAAAAAAGATCGAAATGCCCTATGGTATCGTTAAATTTGACAAGATCAATATTAAAGGAGCCAGCGTCATTGATATTCCAGGCATTTTAATAGCTGAGCAGATGGAAATCATTAATTGCCTACAATTAAATCTCAACGAATCAAGAATAGGACATTTAAAATATCAAGCGGCTCAAGGAAAAGTATTTTTTGGTAAACATTCTGCTAAAACCACAACAATTGATAGTTTGTGGTTAATAGGTAATATCGTAGCTAATTTTCAAGGACCTACCGAACTATTTGATCTAGATAGTGAAGGAAGGAGTCATATAGTTATCCTCAGCGATTATAAAGGAAAATTTATCAAACTAAATCTTAATCTTGATGCCAGACGAGATAATATTAGTTCTGATAGAGATGGTTATTTTGGTTTGCATATTCAGAATGCTGGTAATAAGAAAGTTGAAATAGATGCAATTTTAACCAAGCTAAATAGTTTTAATATTAGTGGTAGTGTGAAACTTGGGCAGATTATTTGCCAGCCTATTGATAGTAAATATAATTTAATTCAAATTAATGTTCAGTATCTATCTCACATTAGCATTGATGGTTTTTTTGCTGGATTTGATCATAATATAGTTATTGAAAAAGCTACTGGAAAAATTAGCTTAGTTCAATCAATGGATAGAGCTTTATCTACTAGCCAAATTATTGCTGGTATTAATTGTGCGATGCAAGATTTTTTAACTATCAGGGCTGGTCAAGGTTTAAGCTTTCATGGCAATATTAAAGTTATCGATGGTAATATTGAATTATATAGCCTCTTTGGCGTATTATCAGCAAGAGGCTCACTCACAGCTAAACAAATCAAACTTTTAGCTATTGGGGGAAGTCTTGACATTAGTGCTCATCTTAATACCAATAGTTTAGTTACCTATTCTAAGACAGACTCTTACATACGAGATACTATCATCAATGCTATTCAATTTTTAGCTCACACAATAGGACATTATATCCAAACTGGTAGTAATGTTACCACCAGTAAGACTGTGATTGTCAGTGAGAATGGTGATATTATGCTGAGAGCTTCATCGGTGCAATCGGCTCTATTAGAAATGACCAGTGGTAAGGATATAGGAGTAGATAGATCTAATATCCAAGCAACTGATCAAAGGTATAGAAGTGATAATACTTATATAATGGATAGTAATATTTCTGGACATACTAGTAGTATCCAATCTCAGAAAGATATTGGTATTATTAGAACTAATATTATTGTTCAACAAGTTACTAATCAAACTGGTCAAGACTTAATGGTAGTGGCGTCTAATGTTACCAGCCATCAAATGGCAAATGTGGCGGGTAGAGATATTGCGGTTGGTGGTTCACAGGTAACTAGCAGCCTATTAGAGGTTGCCAGCGGTAGAGATATTGGAGTAGATAAATCTAATATCCAGGCAACTAACCAAGGCTATAGAAGTGATAATATTTATGTAACCAATAGTAGAGTTTCTGGGAGAGGTAGTAGTTTCCAATCTCGCCAAGATACTAGAGTAGATAGCTCTAATATCCAAGTAACTGACCAAAGTTATAGAAGTGATAATATTTATATAACCGATAGTAATATTTCTGGACAGACTAGTAGTCTCCAATCTCAGAAAGATATTGATATTGTTAGATCTAATATTATTGAACAACAAGTTACTAATCAAGCTGGTCAAAACTTAAGAATAGTGGACTCTAATATTACCAGTCGTCAAATGGAAAATGTGGCGGGTAGAGATATTGGAGTAGATAGTTCTAATATCCAGGCAACTGATCAAAGTTATAGAGGTAATAATGTTTATGTAACTGATAGTAATATTTCTGGACAAACTAGTAGTTTCCAATCTCAGAAAGATATTGGTATTGTTAGATCTAATATTATTGAACAGCAAGTTACTAATCAAGCTGGTCAAGATTTAAGAATAGTGGAGTCTAATATTGCCAGTCGTCAAATGGAAAATGTGGCAGGTAGAGATATTGGAGTAGATAGCTCTAATATTATTGTTCAGCAAGTTACTAATCAAGCTGGTCAAGATTTAAGAATAGTGAAGTCTAATATTGCCAGCCGTCAAATGGAAAATGTTGCGGGTAGAGATATTTCGGTTAGTGATTCATCTATCATTAGTAGATTATTAGTCAATTATGCTGATGGTAATGTAACGTTCAGCAACTCTCAAGTTTTTGCCTCTCAAATGTTTACCGATGCTCAGAAAAATATTACTATTGATGGTAGTAAAATTTTATCTGATAATAATTTATTTTTTAGAAGCATAGCTAATTATTTAGCAATTAATAGTGACATATCATTAAGCCAGTTTCCGACTAATTTATTCTTATATAATTCTAGTGCTAGAGATAGTAATGGCAACTTGCTAGTAAGATGTGGCTTCCCATTTAAAGAAATAGAAGCACTTGGTTTAGTAGATTCTAGAGGTTACAGTAGCCCTTCTTCTAATGAGTTTCAGTACCATTTAATTAATAGTAGTAAAATTGATCTTAGCATTTTTCAGGCAATAGCTGAGCAAAACCCTCAAAGCATTATTATTGATGCCCATACTGGGGCAATAATTGGTAGCAGATTAAGTGCTAAAGATCATCAGGTAATTATTAAGACGAAAGATGGTTTAGAATTACTGCCATTATCATTATACAATGCTACGATGTTTAGTGGTGGATTTAATGATCTTGGTATCAAATCCGTCATTAGCAAAATTGAAGCTGGAGCAATAGATATTGATGCTGGGAGTTATCTCAAAAGTGTAGGGGCATTATTAAGAGCTAATTCAGGTAGCTTAAAAGCAGATTACATAATGGATCAATCGTTTATTAAGGAATCAGCTGCTCGACATGCTAGTTTACAAGCATTAAAACCATGGCTTAGGGTACCAGAATTATATGATATGATTGTAAATGACCAAATAGTGCCTACTAGGTTAGAATTTTCAGAAATCACTAAAATTGATCTTGGTAAGGGTAAGATTGATTTATTCTATCCTTATAGCAGCAAGCGAGTAGATTTAAGGCAGAGAGAAGGTGATGTAACCATAGATCGTAACGTAGATTTTCCTTATGAAGTAATGGCTGTGCATGTAGATTCAGGGAAGATATTTTTTGGTATTCCTAAGGTAGAGCAGTATTTTATTAGAAAACTTTGGTGGTTTGGCAGTAAGACTAAAATGTATGAACGCCATGTTACTGATCATGTGCATGTTACTGGACAAAATTTATTTTTCGGGGCATCAGGTGACATTGAAGTACATGGTACAATTCAGGCAAGTGGTGAGTTAGGACTAAAAAGCAGTGATGGTGATATTAAGCTATCAGCTGACGAGATAGAGGTCAATAAAACTATCAAATGGAAATCCTTTTTTGGGAGAGATTTAACCTTTAACTTTAAAGAACCAGTCATCAAACAATCAGTTCTGAGAGCAGAAAATGCTTATATGATGGCAAATAATATTGAAGTTATCGGTAGCTTAATCACTATAAAAGATCATTTGCAAATAGTCAGTCAGAATAATATCAAGGTACTACCTATTGCCTTAATGACCAGCTATTGTCATCATGCTGGCAAAACTACTACCAGTGAGACCGCTATAAAACATGTAGTATCGGAAATTAATGCCGGCATATTAAATATAGACGCAGGTAGAGCTGTGGAATTTATTAGCACCTTAATTGAAGCAGAAGAGATGAATTTGCATGCCAAAGACTTAAAAATTGGTCATGTGAAAGATATATTTGATAAGCAGGTGGAATTTAAAGGTAAAAAGAAATTTTTTGGAGGTAGAACTCACTGGAGTAGTCACGATCACACTGAAACAGTTCTGCCAACAGTAATCAATGCTGGTAATCAAAGAATTGTTATTGATCAGGATGCTACTATAGAAACTGCTCAGATTTTTGCTGAACAGGATATATTAATGCAAGTTGGCGGTAACCTAACTGTCAAAGATGGCTATAATCTGCATATCCATGACTATCACAAGAAATCCTATAGTCTATGGTCATCTGATGGTAATTCGATGACATTTAATAACACCAAAAATGTCAGAGAGTTTAATGAAGGACGTGATAGCGTACCAACTATTATCTGTGCTGGTGGTACTTTCTATGGAATAGTTGGTGGGCAAATGCATATTCTGGGCAGCAAGATTATTGGGCAGGATATTCATCTAGTAGTACCCAATGGTTTAAAGCTAGAAGCCTCAAAATATACTGATAAATCACTAATTTTCTGTAGTGAATCTGGTTTTAAGATTGGTTTTTACCACAAAGGTAAGAATGAAGGTGGGTTTAGAGCAGCGGCAACTGTAGATAGTGATCAGCAAAAATTATGGGATCAGCATTTAAATTCTTCTGAATTAGTAGCCTCTAATGCCCTAACTATTATGGCAAAAGACGGAACATTTGAGCAAATTTCTTCGGATATATCTGCTAAAATTATTCAAGTAGAAGCACGTAACTGGCAAGCAAAAACCTATGATACTGAGACTATCACCAAACATATTGAGCAGCATGCTGAATTAGGAATAAAGCTTGCTGTTAAGCAAAATGTCACTAACGTTATAGATAAAGTTAAAATGTTGGTTACCAAGAAAGGTAGCCATGTTGTTGATAATCTTGATCGAGTTTTTAAAGCCTACGATGCATATAAATCATTAGCCATGTTACCAACTAATGCAGTAAATGTTGGGTTGTATGCATATTTATCTGCCAGTCAGAGTGAAGAAATGACCTGTTCTACCGTAGCCGTAGATAATATTATTAATGGTGAAACGATCATTGCCCATGTTAAAGATGATATTCGTTTTCAAGGCGTGAAGATGACAGCGAAAGATGTCGATTTTGCTGCTACTAATTTTACCTTTGAAACTAGTAGTGATAAATATAACTATCAATATGATTTTAGCTCTATTGATCTTGAGATTGATTTAGATACTGGGGTAAATAGCAGTTTATCGGCATCTACTCAAAATGTCGAATCAACTAGTACTATCCACCATCCTAATTACATCAAAGCCAGTGGTAATTTAAAAATCACCCTGTCAGGTGATGGCAAATTCAAAGGTGTCACTTTAGAAGGGATGAAAGTTGATATCAAAGCTAATAATCTAGTTGTTGAATCAGTACAAGATATAGTATCTGAGAGATTAATGGGAGCTAACCTAAATATCGGTTTTAACAAAGAATATAACTTTACAGGATTTGGCGGTGGAGTAGAGAGCGGATTTAAGGAAAAAGCTTGGACTAGCCAAGTAGCACGTATCATCGGCTCACAACTAGTAAATATCATAGTAAAAGAAACATTAGAAATTGCTGGTGGTTTGATTGCTAATGGTGAAGAAGATAAAAATGGTAAGCTGACTGATAAAGGTAATTTAAGTGTCAATTGTGGCAGGATGGTGGTTAAAACTATCCATGATTATGATCAAGGATTGACCCTGGGCATTGGGGCAAATTTTCAAGTAAAGCACACTGAGGAACAAACTGGTAAAGGTAAAAGAGATGTTTCTTTTCATCATGCACCGGTAAAAGTTCAGTTTAAAGATCATCAGCAAATTGTCAGCAGCACCATAGGTAAGGGACAAGTTACTAGTGGCTCTATCAGCGGTGATCAGTTAAACCGGGATATATCACAACATAAACAAATTACCAAAGAAGAGCAAGCCAGTTTTGATAGCACAGTGCATGGTGATATGTTGGAAACTGTGCTTGGTACCAAAGAAGCAGCAAAGAGACCACCAGATATTACAAAAATCCCTAAAGATGAATTAAGCAAGACTCTACCGAAAATGATAGGGCATTATTTTTCTGGTATATTTGATAATATCAAACAAGCAGCTAAGGATGTGATCATCAAAGGGGCGAAAACGGCAAATATCTTTGGGGCTGAAATAAATACCAAGCAGTTAGGAAAAAATCTTGATAGAGGGAATGATTGGCATTTTGGCTCAAAGCTCAGTCCAGCTGAGATTCAAGAGTTTGAGAAGCAATTTGCAGCAAACTACCAAAATCTGGAAGGATTGGAAGAGCTGGCACAAGATGGAGAAGATGAGCAGGTTACTAAAAATAAACAGAAATATTTCATTTTCTTCCAAAATTTAGAAGACGAAGTAATCCAGGCTGAGGCAAATGGTGGTAGTAAAGCTGATTTGCAAGCGATGTTACATATTTCGCAAGTACTTTACAAAAAGGAGCAAAGTGACGCCATCAAAGAAGGCAGACCAATAAAAGATTTTGGAGAATTTGTTGGACATCTAAACCAACATATCTACAACGATTCAATCTTTGCTGGCAAAGTCCACGATAATATAGTTAAAATTTTACTAAAAACCCAATTAGTGGTCGAGCAAAAATATGCTATAATAGGTGGGGGAGACAAAATTGAACAGACTAAGGGGGTTGAAGGTAAGGAACAACAAGTTGCTAAAACTAGAGACCACCCTGAACTGCCAGCTCATCCAGAACATAGTGAAGAACCTAGTCAAACTAAGGATAATCAACCATTCGACTCAGACATACCAGCTAGCAACAAGTCAGCTGCTGAATCAACTGAGTTTAAATGGACTGAAGATGGGATAACAAAGTTGCTTGCCACCAGTCAAACTAAGGATGAGCTAGATGTTAAGTTACAGAAGATTATTCAAGATAACCCAGAAATCAACCAGAAAATAGAGGAGCATGGAGGATATGATAATTTAAAACAACGATTGGTAGAAATAGCGAAAGAATTATTTGGTATATCAGAGGCACAGGCTTGTCCTGCTCCTATGATAGCAGCTGGGATAGCGACTGGTGGGGAGGGTGCTGTAGCAACTGGAACTGCTTTTGGCGGAATTGCGGCAGTTAATGCAATTACGGATATTCCTAAAAATGCATTGGTAGCATGGTTGTTTAAAAATATAGGTGATGGACCTTCCGGTCAAATTCTTAAAATTGCACTTACACTTGCTGTAAAGCCAGAAAGTGTAATGAATATAATGAACCCACAACAACAAAATGACTTTGAAAAAAGAAAACATGATGATAATAGTAATAAACCATCTACAAGCAAACAACAGCAGCAGGTGTCTGCTACTTCCTTTATGCCATCAGATCCAAATGATAATGATCCTGATGATGAATTCTCTCATTTTAAAAAGAAAGATGGGTCAAATCGTTATGAATGTGAAAAACAAGAGAGTCCTGAATGGAAAAACTCTCAAAACTTTAAAGATGAATTTAGAACTAATGGTGGCACAGGTAAAAATAAAGAATACTATCGTTGGGATATGAAACATAAAGATATTGAAGTGTACGACAATAAAGCACGGCTTATTGGTTCAAAAGATCCTGTAACTGGAAAAATATATAGACAAGGGAATATGATGAGAAATGAGAAATTATGGGGTATCATCAAATGATTTGGTGTTGTAATAAATTACAGGATGAATCCAGAGAACTTAAATCTAAGAATCGAAAAGTTGAGCATAGTGTTATTTATGATGCAGCTTGGAGAGATTTTGCAATAAAATGTATATACTGTGATATTGGTGGTGGTAACATGCTAACAGAAATTATGTTTTGTCCTTGGTGTGGTACACAATTGCCTGCTTCTTTAGCAGATACTTGGTATGATACATTGGAAAAAGAATACAATATTACTGATCCAACCCACCATGATAGAAAAAAAGTACCACCCGAATTCAAAACCGATGAATGGTGGAAGAAGCGGGGATTATAGTGCAGTAAGAAGCAATTTGCAACAAACCTCTTCCAAAATTTAGAAGACGAAATAACCCAGGCTGAGGCAAATGGTGGTAGTAAAGCTGATTTGCAAGCAATGTTACATATTTCGCAAGTACTTTACAAAAAAGAACAAAGTGACGCCATCAAAGAAGGTAGACCAATAAAAGATTTTGGGGAATTTGCTCAGCATCTAAACCAACATATCTACAACGATTCAATCTTTGCTGGCAAAGTCCACGATAATATAGTTAAAATTTTACTAAAAACCCAATTAGTGGTCGAGCAAAAATATGCTATAATAGGTGGGGGAGACAAAATTGAACAGACTAAGGGGGTAGCAGGTAAGAATTGACAAGGTGCTAAGTGTAGATTACAACAAATGATGATTGGTTATAAGATCAATGATTAATTACGAATAATATATGAAGGATTTATGGTATTATCATTAAACAAGGTAAGTATTGTATCTACAAGGATACAGACTGTAGAAGAAATAATTCCTACACTAATGAATAGTCAAGGAGATGTTTACCCTAGTATTAGTGGATTATATATCCCGACTTCAGTGTTGTTGTGCCAAAAAGTGGCTGACAGCTCAGGAAATGATAAAATTTCCATGCACAACAAATTATTTGTTCGAATATAAAAATTTCAAAATAATCCTATAATAATTATTAGCTTTACTACTTGATTATCGAGTTTTACTCTCCTGATGATATTAAATAAGGAATAGTACTAATCGGTAAATTCATTGCTTTATAAATAATCTTTGCCTCATCTGATACCGGCGATGGAATGCCAAATACTCTTTTATCTTTAATGTGTACTACACTGGTAATTTCCACCCCAATTAGTGCTTTACGTAATCGTTCCGGTGATAGTTTAATTGACTGTAAATTTACCCGATATTCTAAATGCCTGATACATACTAACGCCATAAAACATAAAGCAATATGTGCCTTGATTCTACTAGGACTCCAATGATAAATTGGTCTAATCTTAATATCGTGTTTACTAACTCTAAATGTTTCTTCAATTTGCCACAATCCTTTATAACGAGACAATATATACGCTACATCAACATTTTCTAGGTTACTAATAACTCCATGCAAACCGTCCCATTTGCTATCTTCCTCTATCTTTTGCTCGTTTACTGCAAACTTATCATTATTATTAATTATTAAATATTTTTTATAACCACTAGCAGAAATTAACGACTTAACTCCTTTACTTCTGTTCATTTTTTTCATTAATTTCTTCAATGCTTGCTCTCTATCTTGAGCATCTTTATAAGCCCTTTTGCTACTATAGCTCATAATCAGTTTGCGACCCTTTTCAGCTAGTTCAATTATTTTTCCCTTATATTCTTCTGCATCAACGGTTAATGGCTGATAATCATCACTATTTAAGATTTTAGCTGTAATATCCTTAGTCATATTCTTAATTTTAGCACCTACTATATATTGATAGCCAGCCTGTTCTAATAGAGCTAAATTTTCATTATTCAACATACCGCTGTCTGCTACAAACACTACTTTATCAATAGCAAACCTGCCTTTCAAGCTATCTAAAGCTTTCAATAAAGTATGACCTTCATAGGTCGCTCCAGGAAATATCTCATAACCGATTGGAATACCATTATCAGTAACAAAAATGCTCAGCATTACCTGTACTTCATTGAATTTATGATCTTTACTAAACCCCTTACTCTTCAACTCATCTTCAGTAAATGATTCAAAATAAAGAGTAGTTGCATCATAAAATAGTACATCGATTTTTTCTTTAAACAACTTTTGACTGCTAAGTAAAGCACACTGCTCGATTTTCTCAACCACCTTATCATCTATTTTATCCATAGTTTTGTATACCGAATCAAGCTTTAAATCTACTCCATAATTATTGACCAATAAATTGACTGTTTCACGCTTACTAGTTGGGTTAGCAATACAAGCTAAAACAACATTGCGTATTATGTTTATGCTCGACACTTCCCTGGCAGGGTTGGGTAAGATTTTATTAAAACCAAGTTGGTCATAAATTTTTCCATACACCTCATGAATGCCGATGATAGTGCTTCCTTGACTACGTAAATTGCTGATATCATCAATAGGTTGTGGTTGTATTTGCTCTTTCTCGCACCGCTGTCTAGATGACATTGCCATCGATACTATATCCTTGTCTGGGATAAGATTAGGTTGAGTGCTACTAGCGATTTCAACCTTAATGAATTCATCAAGCTCTATTAGTTTAGTTATTTCTTCTTGGTCTGATGCACTGCCAATATGTCGAACAACCCGTTGTCTTACTTTATTAGTTATGGGATCGCGTATCCCTTCTACTAGTTGAACAGCGTTAACATTACGGGTAGCAGATTTTTTGACTCTAACGAACATATCAGTAGCATATTTAAAACTAATTGTTGGTTAGTATATCTACTAAAATATTGTATGTCAATAATAAAAATATATGGAGGCACAACAAACACCCTCTAATTAACAAAACCTTTTTCTCCTGCTTTTTCTATACACTTATCTTTAACTATTTTCCGAAGTCAGGAGACTATAGCCATTCAACCTGATCTAAAAGATTAAATAATAATTTGTTAAACAACTAAATTAACTACTTATCACTATTTTTTAGTAAGAGTTGTTATTTTTTAGCATCACTTTTTCGACTATTAATGTTTTATTAATAGAGGAACTAGGGGGAGAATATAACCAAGTTGATTGGCTTATAATCTTAAAATATACTAAAAATACAAGGTAAAAATATCACGAAATATGATGCAAATTGTGATTTTTTATGGTATAATAATCCCCTCGAAATACTTATGCTACAGGGGATTTATATGAAAAAATTACTGTCAAATTTAAATGTTATACTATCAAAATTAAGACTACTAGTCTAACCAAAATAATTGCTATGAAAAAAATATATAAATTTTGCTTTCAAAAAATAAAATTTGCTTTGAGAATTTTGTTTAAAATTATCCAATGTGGGGTTATAGTTATTAGGCTAATTTATAGATTTCTCTTAGGATTAGTTGCCATAATTATTCGAGTTTGCTCCATTATTTTAAATAAATTTTATAAGTTCTTTTCTTTGCCAAAAGTAGTATTTTATAGAAACATGATAATAACATTATTACTATCTGGGTACGTAGTTTTATATACTATTGCTTTCGGTAGATATCAATTTCTTGTTCTAGCTTTAGATACTAAAATAGCTAGATTAGTTACTTTATCTGAAGGAAAAAACCCTAAATTTGTTTTTGAAAGAATTCCTTATTTACAACAAGAAACAGTTCCTGTTGAACCTAAAATTTTTCAACCATCAAGTGTATGGAAATCATTTAATCCCAAATATAATCAAGTGAATATTGAAATTTTCAATGAGTTAAGATTTTTGATTGCTAATAAAAAGCAAAATTTAAAAGATCTAAATCTAAGTGGTATTATTTTATTTGGTACAGGCAGTAATAAATATGATACTGATTTTAGTGAGTCCCATTTTTATAACATAAAATTTTTTAGAGCTAATCTCTCATTAAATAATTTCCAAAAAAGTGAATTTTCTAACGTAGATTTTTGGGGAGCAAAGTTACTAGGATGTGATTTTGCCCTTTCTAAATTTACTAATGAAACTTATTTAGAATCTGCTGATTTCTCAGGAAGTAATTTGTGTGGAGTAGAATTTATTAATGCTTCTTATAATACTGCAATTTTTAATAATACAAATTTGATAGGAGTTGATTTATCTAAAATGTTAGTTTTTAATGCTCATCAGCTTAATTTACAGGGGGCATATTATAACTCTAAGCCTTTGACGGCAATGAGTGGTTTACAAATGGAATTGATTAATAGAGTAAACCCCTCTTGTTCTCGATATATGTTTTCTAAAGGATTCCCTGCTACAAAATTTCCTGAAGACTTTAACCCTAAAGAACACGGTATGATTGATATTTTTGAGATACCTGATAATAAGATAAAAGAATTTTTAGAATCCTATCATTAAACAGTTAACACATCGTCTATTAGCGAAAAGCCACTTTAGTGGCAACAAAGCAATTCGGGAAACTAGGAATAGGTAAGGTAGGCAAGGTCTTGGGCTGACTTAAGCAGGATACTTATAGTAAATTAATGAGCAGTTGGTAACATCGTCGTTTAATGCTCGCCTATTACTTTTGATGATATCATTAAATTTTTTTACTCAAACTAATAGCTATATTACACATTAACTTGATAATTTTATTAATTAGGGGGGCAAATACTACTTCATTACTACCTTGCACTAGAGCTATATCCTTATGCTCCGTTTCATCAGACTGAAATTGCTTTATACTATCTAACAATTCTTTTTCTAAATTATATTCTTCGAGATAGTCTATTTGCTTCTGATAATGCTGTTCAATCACTTCTTCTACACTTTGGGTTAGTAGCATGGCAGTTTTTGTTCCTATTAATATCGATCCACTACCAAGTACATAACCAATAATATGCCAAAATGGCATTAAGATAGTTGGTCTAACATTACCTTGTAATAACAAGTTAGTAAAGTAGCTTAAATGCACTTCTTCTTGCTGCATCATATGTTTTATTGTAGGATAGGTTTGATGGTTTCTGCAATAATTTAATTGCCCCTCATAAATTCGTTTTGCACCATATTCTCCGGCATGATTCACTCTAATAATTTCTTTGATGATATTTCTTGAATTGGTAAAGTCTGGTCTTGCCATACGCCCTAGTTCATTTAAATAATGTTATTAAAATTTATTCTATCAAGAAATATAATACAGCAATCTATCAGTTCCTTAAAAGATAAATTTATATTTTATTGACAGTTTAGTGTCATTATTGTATAAGTAAATCTGTTCCTTTGTATTGGATATGAATTTATGAAACGCACATTTCAACCTAGCAATTTAGTAAGAAAAAGAAGACATGGGTTTAAGGCAAGAATGGCAACTGTTGGTGGTAGAGAGATTTTAAGGAAGCGTCGAGCAAAAGGCAGAAAAAAGTTATCAGCATAGTCAGTGCTTATTTTATCTCTAAAAAATCAGAAGGAATTTGACCTAGTTAATAAGTTAGGTAAAAAGTTCCATAGCCCTTATTTTATCACAGTAATAGCAAAAGATTTTACTAAGCTTCATCAAATACAGCTATGTAAAAAATCTAGAGAGATTTTAGATGATTCATCGAATATAATACTTTTTGGTATAAAAGCCGGAAGGAAATTAGGAAACGCTGTTATTCGTAATAAAATCAAAAGACGTATTAGGCATCTAGTTAGGCTTGTAAGTAAAGAGTCACAATTAAAATCCAATAGTTGGGCAGTAATAGTCATCCCCAAGAAAGGCTTTGAACAAATTGAGTTTGCAACTTTACTAAGCGAATTATACAGGATATTTTTAAAGACCTAATAGACTCGTGAGCGTTCACGAAAAAAAGTTAAAATACAAGACATCATTGCAAAGAGCTATTTTAGTAGCATTGAAGCAATTCAAAATAATGGATTGCTTCAACCACTATGTGGTCTCGCAATGACTCTTGGTGATCAGATTTTTTATTGATCATAGTCAATTGATTAGAAGTTGGTGACGTCGTCACTCCTAGCCCTAAATTCCCCTGAATTGACTATAATTACTTACTTCTTGTATATTTCTTTGCATTTTTTATCAATATGATATTCGCTTATTAACAATCCTATAGTATGTATTATAAAAATAGGAAAGAAAAACTTAACTTGCCACCAAGCAACAGCATATATTCTAATTGTATTAAAATTTTTTATTATCTCATCATCATCCCCTTGATAATCTAAGTATCTTTCATTCCAAATTGCAACAGATATACATATTAGCATACAGAAAATAGTATAGATCAATAGCAAAGATGGTTGGTAATATATCCACTTGTGATCATAAAGTTGCATAACACGTTTTATTGGTAAGGCTACATAGTCAAAAATAAACATTGTGATTAGAAATATCACTATTAATATAGAGGTAATATTAGTGTTTTGAACATCTTGGATATCTATTATATTAAATTTGATCATTAAAGAGTGAACGATAAGAGCTATGGCAAAGGTGAAGAGATAAATTACAATTAAACTAATTACAGCAATTTTTAAAAATTTATAAATAGTAACGATAAAGGGATAACGCATACCAACAAAACCAATAATAGATACCATAATGGATACAATCATAAATCGCATTTGTTCAGATAATATATAATTTTTTACAGCAGATACTAATTCAGCTCGATCATATATACAAGACATAGCTACTATAAATATTAATAGCAAAGAAAATAATAACGTATAAAAATATTGGTATATGAACTTAAATACAGGTTCAGCTTTGTTCGATAAAGGCTTTACATTTTTATGCAATAACGGCTCTATCTTCGAGAGTAAATTAGATACCAAGCCAGTTTTAAAAGATGCTGCACTATGCACATCTATTGCCGGTTGAACTTGCTTCTTTAATTGTCGAATTTGTTTCTCTAATCCCTTGATCTTTATATTTTCTTTACTAGCCATATATTAAACCTGAACTGCTGCAAGCCTAAATTTCTCTATTACTAACCCATTGATAGGCAGTAGGATCACTAAATACTTGTCGTAAAAATTGATTGTTCAGAGCATGGCTGGTTTTATAACCAGTGATGTTAGCTATTAGATGCCCTCCTGTAGTATATAAATCTCCGAATAGATCAAGAAGTTTATGCCGCACGAATTCATCAGTATATCTAAGTCCATCATGATTTATTATAATATCTTGATCTATACCTATAGCGTTATCGAGAGATGCCCCACGTGCCAGCCCTTTGCTTTTTAAATATTCAAGTTCATGGATAAATCCAAAAGTTCTGGCATCAGCAATATTATTTTTAAAAGATTCATTTTCTGAGAAGAGTAAGTTTTGCTTGCCAATAGCTTTACTAGCAAAATCTATTGTCATGTCAACTGTCATGCTATGAGCAGGGCTACACACTAACTCGCAATCTTTGTGAATTGCCCTAATTTCTTTTAAGATTTTTAGGTATTTTTTTGGAGCATTTTGTAATTGTCGCCCAGCACATTCTATCATAAAAACAAAAGCTTTACTGCTACCATCCATTATTGGCACTTCAGAACCATCGATTTCAATTATTAAATTATCAATTCCACATCCCCAAAGAGCTGCCATTAAATGCTCTATAGTTGAAATAGAAATATTATGTTCATTTTTTATGGTAGTAGAGAAAGAAGTCTCCGAGACATTCAAACAACTAGCTTGAATAAAATTTATTTCTTGCCGCACATCAGTCCTGACAAAAACAATGCCAGTATTTTCTGCAGCTGGTCTTAAAGTCAACTGAGTAATGTTACCGGAATGAACGCCCACCCCATAACAACTTACAGGGTTTAGTATTGATACTTGCATTGGTCAATTTTACTAATTTTAAAAATTAAATTGATTTTAGTATTTTAACCGCTTATATGCAAGTGACATTATGTTACAAAATATTACATTAATATATACTGATTTGATCTTAGAAATTGGCTATTATAGCAAAATAGCTTATATTAGCGAGAAAACCGCAGGTCGACGAAACAATCCATTTTTAATCACTTTTGTGGATTGCTTCGTTAGCTATGCCTCCTCGCAATGACACTTGGGTTGCAATTATAATAACGCATGTTGCCAATTACTATAAAACTTATCTAAATTAAGCCTTATTCTTTTCACGCGTTCAGCGATAATTATCGAATATATTGTTTTAAGAGTGATCTCAAAATCATCATTAATAACCACGTAATCATAATATTTAGCATATTGTACCTCTTTGGTTGCCAATTTCATACGCAACTCTATCGCTTCTTTACTATCTTGCCCTCTATTTTGAATTCGTTGTTGCAAAATACTAGGAGTTGGTGGCAGAACAAAAATTGTAATCACATTTGATAAGATTTTTTTTATGGATTTTGTACCTTGCCAATCTATATCAAATAAAACATCTAGCCCTTTATTTAGTAGCTCTTCTACAACTTTTTTAGGTGTTCCATAATAATTATTATAAATATTTGCATATTCAAGGAATGCATCTTGTTCAATTAATTTATTAAATTCCTCTTTGGTCTTGAAATAGTAACTTACTCCATCAATCTCACCTGTCCTAGGTGTTCTGGTGGTTGCAGAGATGGATAATCTAAGATTACTGTCTATTTTTAAAGCTGCTCTTGCTAAGCTGGATTTACCAGCAGCCGAGGGGGAAGATAAAATAACAGTTAATCCTTTACTTTTCAGAGATAGCACCATATTTATTATTCTTTTATAACAGTGACTCTGAATATACTCGAATAATCTTTTGATTGAAACGAAAAAGTAAACAGATTACCCTTACTAAAAAATTGTTTGTACACAAATCTTTTTAATTACAGCCTTCTGCTTTATAAAGAATCAATAAATTTAATTGCTGGTGATGTTCTTATATAACAACAAAATTTTATCTTTTAACATTAATTTTTGTTTCTTCAACTGTTTGATTTTAGTATCATCATGCAAATGTGAAAATGCAGCATTTATTAGTCTTTGTAAATCATCATGTTTTTTTTGTAAGCTTTGTATATGATTATTGATATTCATTTTTAAACTCCATAATCAGTTAAAAACTAGGATTTCTATAAGGTCAACTTTATAAAACCAAATACTATTTTAATACAATATAATATGCTTTAAAAGGAAAAAATATAACTATGACTGCTAATAATAAAAAAAAATTGCTTGTGGCAATCTCTGGAGCTTCTGGAGCCATATATGGTATAAGGTTACTTGAGATTTTACGGCAGTTAAATATTGAAAGTCATTTAATTATCTCAAAATCTGCCCATTTGACTATACTACATGAAACAGATTACTCTATACAACAAGTACAAGAGCTAGCAGATTATTATTATAATCTTTCTGATATTGGTTGTAGGATTGCTTGTGGTTCTTTTAGGACATTTGGTATGATCATAGCTCCATGTAGCATGAAAACTCTCGCCTCAGTTGCTTGCAGCATTGAGGATAATTTAATTAGTAGAGCAGCAGGTGTTATACTGAAAGAACAAAGAAAATTAGTCTTAATGATTAGAGAAACTCCTTTACATAGGGGGCATTTAGAGAATATGTTGAAAGTAACGAGTTATGGCGGGATAATTGCTCCTCCAGTGCCGGCTTTTTATAACTTACCAGAAACCTTGGATGATATAATAAATCACTCAATTACTCGAGTGCTTGATATTTTTGACATTGATGCTGGTTTAATAAAACGTTGGGATGGGTTAAAATAACCTATTAGTGTTTGAGAAATATATGCTATAATTTAAGGTTCTGTGAAGTTTTCTAAATTAGAAACCTTCACAGAACCTAGTGACGTTTTGAGGGTTAACAATGCAACAAAGTTTTAAAAAACTATTACAAGGCTATCAAGTCTTTAGAAAAAAATATGCTGATGGTAATAAATCTATCATGCATAGTCTATCCCGTGATGGTCAACAACCAAAGATTATGGTAGTTGCTTGTTGTGATTCTCGAGTAGATCCAGCGTTAATATTGCAATGTGAGCCAGGAGATTTATTTGTTGTCCGTAATGTAGCAAATATTGTTCCACCTTATGAAAAAGATGCCTCTCATCACGGTACGAGTGCTGCCTTAGAATTTGGAGTTTGTTTTTTGAGAGTTAAACACTTAATTATATTGGGGCATAGCCAATGTGGAGGAATTCAGACATTATTAAATAGTGATGATTCACAGCAAAATGATTTTATAACTAACTGGGTTTCTCTAATAAAAACCCCTAATTTTAGACAATATAATGCTGATGATTATACAAAATTAGCACTTAAACAATCATATCAAAATTGTATGATGTTTCCATGGATCAATGAACAAGTGAACAGAAAAGAACTGGTTATTCATTTATGGTTTTTTGACATAAAAACAGGGCAAATTTTTACTTATGCTGATAAACAAAGCTCATATATACCCCTTGCATAAGGTATAAGGTTCACAGTTTTTCTGCTATTTTCTTATGATGAATAAAAAATCCGCTTGCCAAGCGTCTATTAGCTATAAATCGTAATTTATATAACAAAGCCCATTAATTTCTTGAGTTCAATCAGAGTTTTAGCAGCGGTCATTCTAGCTTTATCCGCTCCGTTATATAATGTAGTTATCAAATAATCTTGGTTTTTCATTAACTCTGTATATTTACCATGAATGGGAGTTAGAGTCGTGATGATAATATCAGCTAGCTCCTCCTTAAATTTGGCAAAACCGGCATTTTGGTACTGATCAACTATTTTGTCAACATTAGTACCAGATAAACTGCAATAAATGTCAATTAAATTGCTAATTTCTGGTCTATTTTGAGGATCATAACTGATTTCCGCTAAATGATCTGTTTTAGCTTTTTTAATTTTTTGGTAAATTTGATCTGGGCTATCATTTAAATTAATACGAGATAAATCAGATGGATCAGATTTACTCATTTTTTTACGACCGTCTTTTAAGCTCATTATTCTTGATGAGCCTTGAATTAATGGTTCAGGTAATTTTAGGACATCCTGATTGAATTTCCTATTGATAATAGCCGCAATATCTCTGGTAAGTTCCAAATGCTGTTTTTGATCATCGCCAACAGGTACTATGTCAGCATTATATAATAATATATCAGCTGCCATCAATACTGGATAAGACAATAATCCTAAGCCAGCATTTTCCTGGTCTTTTCCAGCTTTGTCTTTAAACTGAGTCATACGTTTAAGCCAACCAAGTGGGGTAACGCAATTTAATATCCAAGCAAGTTCCGTATGTTCCTTCACCATACTTTGTGCAAATATGGTAGTTTTCTCTGGCACAAGCCCTGTTGCTATATATATGGCAACAGTTTGCAATATAGAAGAGTTTAGTTCTATGGGTGAGCGATCTATAGTAATAGCATGTAAATCGGCTAAAAAGAACAAGCAATTATACTCATCCTGAATCTTAGACCAATTAACAATTGCTCCGAGATAGTTCCCTAAATGTAGATCCCCAGTCACTTGACATCCGGATAGAGCTGTTTTTTTCATTGAATTTCTCCGAATAGTTACTAATTATAGCTATGTAAAAGTAATCTTATACTATATATTTATTATATACTCTGTTATATAATCTATTCATTATTAACAAATGAGTTAACCAACTATGTTTTGGCGTTTGAGAGTATTAACATTTTATGCACTACTTGCTATATTTACCATTACATTCTTCCTTATATGTTACATACCCGTAACATTTTTCAATGTCAACTATTATATACGATACAGGATAGGGTTTATTTTTTCCCATGTATTCATTTGGCTGGTTAAAATCTTTTGTGGTTTAAAATACCAAGTTGTTGGTCTAGACAAATTACCTTCATCTCCTTCCATAGTATTGTCTAATCACCAATCATGCTGGGAACAAATATTTGTACAATTAATTATACCTGAACATTCTTGGGTATTAAAAAAAGAGTTATTTAATATCCCGTTATTCGGCTGGGGGTTGAAAATGGTTAAGCCAATTGCTGTAGACCGTAACGCTAATATCTCGGTTGGTCAAATTTTAAGAGAAGGACAGGAAAAGATAAAAAGTGGTTTATGGTTGGTTATCTTTCCTGAATCTACCAGATTTAAACCAGACCAAAACGCTAAATTTAAACCTAGTGCAGTAAAATTAGCTTCATTGGCAAAAGTACCGATAGTGATGATGGCACACAATGCAGGGGTATATTGGCCAAGGGGCTTTTGGGTTAAGAAACCAGGGATAATTCAAGTAAAGATAATTGATGTTATCCCGGTAGAGGAAATAGAACAATCTGATGTTCGAGACCTTACTGAAAAGATAGAACAGGTGATTAATACCGAAAAGCAAATATTATTTGAACAAACTCATAAAAATAAACATGACCGTTCACAAATTTTTAAGAAAGTTGATTAATTAATTTCTGGCAAGGTAAACGTTCACGAAAAAGAGTTAAATACAAGACGTTATTGCTAGGCTCTTATATCACATTTTCAATATATAAGAGCCTAGTTAACGGTAGTTTCAAAGATTATTTTCAGCAAATTGCCAATTAATCATATGCTCTATATAAACTGAAATATAGTCCGGACGCTTATTACGATAATCTATATAGTAGGCATGTTCCCAAACATCACAATTAAGCAAAGGTTTCATAGACTTAGTAATAGGCGTTTCAGCATTACTAGTCTTTACTATCTGTAATTTATCATTATTAGAGACTAACCATGCCCAACCGCTAGCAAACTGGCTTATTGCCGCTTGTTTAAATTCAGTAGCAAAATTCTCATAACTACCAAAATCTTTATTTATCTGCTCCAACATCATACCAGTAGGTTTCCCACCACCTGAAGGCTTAATAGAATGCCAAAAGAAACTATGGTTCCATATTTGTGCAGCATTATTAAATATGGCTGCTTCATCTGGCTTGGTACTTGCGTAAATTATTAACTCCTCCAGACTCTTCTTTTGTAATTCCTGATTATTTTGCAACAAATTATTCAAGTTAGTTAAATATGCTTGGTGGTGTTTCCCATGATGGTAATCAAACGTTTCAGGGGAAAAATGTGGTACAAAATCACCTTTACCATAAGGAAATTCCGGTAAAACAAAAGGATAGGATTTTTGGTTAGATTGGTTGCAATATATCATAATTTCCTCACGTTTAGTATATAGTCAATTGATGAGAAGTTGGGGACGTTGTCACTCGTCGCTCGCCTATTACTTATAGGCGTCGCTCCATCGCTCCTAGCCCCAAATTCTCTTGAATTGACTATAAAAGGCTTACATTTTCAGTATAGCCTGTTTTAAAATCAATGTTCTTTATAATTTTTAGTATAGCACAAAATTTTCCAGTACTAAGAGATAGATTTAAAAAAATTAAAATTTTTTTCAAATCAATAGATTTAGGTATAGTCAATTAACCTGAATTAGTGCCGAATAAGCACCCATCGTGCTGTCATTGTGAGGAGGCATAGCTAACCAAGCAATTGTAAGTTATAAGTATGGAAATATGTAAATTGTAATGAACTATTGACCCCTTTAAAGGAAAAATTGTAATGAAAATTGCCCCCTAGGTTTGTTGACAAAATTTTTAACGTAACCATATTAAAGCTCCAATGAAATTTAGAAAGGCTAAAAAGGCTCTGTCCAAAAAACTGTGTAAATTTCCAAAAAAATATAATAATTTAGAGAAAACTATTATTAATCATCGAGGAATCAAATCAATCATTCATCTTCTGTATCGGTATGTCTTGCTATTAGCTCTTCTGTTGATTTACGGCAAAAACCACGCTCCTCTGCTTCTTTTTTATACCATTCCAGATATTCCCGGGTATTAATATCCATTTGTTCAATTACCCTTTTAGCTAAAGTAAGGTGGTCCCCTTTGTCTAGACAAAAATTTAGATAAATAGAGATATAATTCACAAAAATTAAATTGTTGTTTTTATACAATATTTTTTTCAAAATATACACATTCTGGAGTTTTATAATCCAAAGTTTGATGCATCCTTTGTCTATTATAAAAGTCCATATATTCGTTAATTGCTGTCTTTGCCTCCTTTACTGTTGTTAAAATAATCCGATAAATTTTTTCCTGTTTTAATGATCGCCAAAAACGTTCAATAAAAATATTATCTAAGGCTCGTCCCTTACCATCCATACTAATCAAGATATTATGTAGCTTTAGCATACTAATAAAATTCTCCGAGGTAAATTGTACTCCTTGATCAGTATTAAATATTTTTGGCATACCATATTTTTCTATAGCGTCTTCAAGGGCTGTTACACAAAATTCACTTTCCAAACTAATGGAGATTCGCCAACTTAGAATATAACGACTATACCAGTCAATAATAGCTACTAAATATACGAACCTTGGCTCAGTCTTATATACGTTATATCTGTACTCCAAACCTGGTTTGGCAATACTATTTCTAATCCTTTTAGTAAATAAGGATATATTTTATGTGCCTGATTCCTCTTGCTTAAATTTATTTTAGGATAAACAGCTTCAAGACCCATTATCTTGTAGTAACGTCTAACAGCTTTACGACCTACCGAAAAACCTTGGGCTTGTAAATATTTAGCCATCCGCCGCATACCATAATATGGATGCATAGTATAGGTCTCATCAATTATTGCCATAATCTTGATATCTTGTTCACTAATACCAGTAGGTTGGTAGTAATAGGTTGACCTGCTAATATCCAATAACTTACACTGTTGTACAATTGTTAACTTATTATGATTAGGCTCTATCATATTACACCTAACCTTTAATTCCAAACAATGCAGATTTTTTTTGAGCCAGTCACACTCAACGCTTAACTGACCAATTTGCTCATATAGATTCTTGATTAACCCCTGCTGATTTGGGTCAGCACTCTGTGTTTTATTCTTAAAACCTTGTACTAACAACTCAAGACCTTGTTTTTTCCAGTTACTTATCTGTGTTGCATGAACACCATACTTACTGGTTATCTGGGCTATTGTTAGCTCTCCCTTAATTGCTTCTATGACAATTTTGGCTTTCTCCTTAGCACTATATTGCCTTACTTGTTTTTTCATCTCTAGCTCTCCTTGTTTGCTAAAGAATTCTATCTCATTTTTCTTATTTTTCTGTCCAAAATATTGGAACCATTATAGCAGCATGGGATCCAAAAAATCCAAACAAAAAAATATATGTTAGGGAAGATGAGGTTTTAGCAAAGATAGAAGAGATTTTTAAGAAAATAGGTATAAGAGACCCAGAGCTATTAAAAGACACGCTAGAACACCTTAAAAACACTAATGAGCTAAAAAAAGATGAACATGATGAAGCGACAGCTAGTTTAAAGAAAGAACATACTGAAAACGAAAAAAGATTGAACTTATTAATAGATTTACGACTTAATGGTGAATTGAGTACAGAAGAATTTCAAGCAAAAAAACAACAATTAAAAGATCGTCAATATGAAATTAATCGATTATTGAAAATTTATGATGAAGCAGATGACAAATTTACTGATACCGTCTCAACCTTGATAACTCTAGCTTCTGAAGCCTATGAAACTTTTAAAGGTTCGACAATTGCTGAAAAAAGGGAATTATTAAATTTTATATTTTCGAACCTAACACTCGAGGGCTGTAAGCTGCATTAAGTTCTGGCTTTTCCATTCACAGAAATGCAAAAAGTAGCAAGTTGTGCCGAATGGCGGGAGTGACGGGACTCGAACCCGCGACCTTCTGCGTGACAGGCAGACACTTGGGAGGCGACTCATCCTCATCTAACCTATTACTTATTACCCTTTCATGTTTTTCTAATTTTACTAAGAGTTTCATATGTAATTCATATGTCACTTCTCAGACAAAAATCCTGAAATTTTACCTACAAAAAAATCTATTTTTAACCCTATTACAAGGGGAGAAAATATGACAAAATCACTAATTCCTCCTAACGCTTCAGTTGAAAATCCTGATGTTATCTTTTATAATTTTGTTGGTAATTTCATTCCACCTGAGTGGCGAAACCTTACCAATAATTGTGATAAACGATTAAGTACAACCTCTCGTCGGCTCCTGTCGTTGATAGTTTCTTGTATAAAAACTAATGGTTATAACAATACCCAGAAGTTACAAGAGTTACAAGAAGGCTATTATTTCTTCGAAAATAAACTAGGAGTTTGTCAAAGACGAGTTAGACAATGTCTACTAGAATTGCAAACAAGTGGGTTCATTGATTTTACCTTAACTACTCTGATCAAATATAACACAAAGTGCCGTAATATTTTATGTATCAAACTCCTTAAGGAATTTATAAGTTTTCGTAAAACTAATGATAATTCTCATTATCTTAATAACAGCAATATTCAGCATAACTATAAAAAAGTTTTGCCTCAACCTGAAACAAAATATAACTCAATCGAAAAAAAATCAAAAAAAAATACATCTATATATATATCTATAATATCTAGATGCGGTAAAAAGGATTGTTTTTGTGGACAAAATTGTGGACAAAGTTTGCCAGAGCTTGAATCAACTAAGGAGCAAAGCTTTAATTTGCCGCAGGAGGTAAAGGTAAAAAGAGGTGAACAGAATTTACCAGAGCTTGAGTCAACTAAGGAGCCAAGCTTTAATTTGCCGCTTGAAGTAACGGTAAGTTCAGGTGAACAAAATTCGTCAGAGCTTAAGTCAACTGAGGAGCAAAGCTTTAATTTACCTCAGGAGGTAACGGTAAGCTCAGTAAGTGAAACGTTACCTTACAATTCCCCAGACAGTAATTCCGGCGACGCATCTCCAACTGATGATGAGTCAGACTCAGATTTAGACTTAACAGGCGGTTCTTCAGGTAGCAATGAGGCTGAGCAAGAGCCGGAAGCTGCAAGTTGGATTAGCAATATTGCTAAAAAGGCTAAAGGTTGGTATTCGCCTAGGAAGCTAGAGGAATTTTACCCATTAACTGAGGAAGATGCGGCTTTGTTAAGAAGGAGAACAGGTCGTAACTACGAATTGAGTTATGTTAATAAGTTGTTGATTAAACATAGTGGAAACTCTCCTAATAATCGTTTTCCTAGCAAGCAAGCAGTACTAAATTACATGAAAAAAACTTTGATTCATGAAATGCGTCCACCATCTGTGGCAAATAACCCAAACTTTAACTTCAAGTTGGACAATGCTATTAAGGCAAGAGAGGCTTATTTACGGAAGATAGAAGCTAGTAAGGGTGTTAACCCACTGAATCAGTTGCAACGCAAGATTGTTGGAGCTTTTGAGCCTGATACTGCTTATAACTTGCTGACTAGATGTAGTTTTTTTGGAGTATATGACGATGAATACAAGATTGATCTAGCAGATATCTCTTTGTCAAAAACTGATAAAGACAAATTACTTAAGCAAGTGCAAGAGGTGTATGGCAAAGAGGTTCAACAATTACGAATTACTAACAAAAGATCCCCATCGGATTATTATTTAGAGCTAAGTGGACTAAACCCAGAGTCAGTGTGGTATAAAATACGGAAATACTTGTTAAAGTTATACGGTGAACTCATTGATAAAGCGTGGTTCAGCAAGTTAGAAGCAATTGAAGAAGATACGACTTGCAATAAGCTCATTCTTAAACCACCCAGTCCCTTTGTTGGGGATTGGATTATAAATCATTATGGAAGAGTTTTGGAGGAGGCTTGCAGCAGCCATAATTATACTTTTGAGTTTATGAAAGTCGATAGAATGCCTGGACTGTAATAGGGGTTCCCGAAATAAAATACGTTAATATTTTTTGTGTTATAACAACAAGGAGAGAGGATTTAAAAACTATGCAAACAAAAACAGAAAAAAGGGTATTAAGTTGTTTTGATGTAGCTAATTACTTTCTGGTCTTAGTCGATAGAGAAGCTCGAGATAGCATAACTCAACTAAAATTGCAGAAGTTGATTTATTTTGCTCAAGGGGTCAGCCTAGCCTTATTAGATAGACCCTTATTTAATGAAGAAATTGAAGCTTGGGAAAATGGGTCTGTAGCTAGGGAGTTACGTAGAACATTTGGTAATTTCAAAGGTAGTGATATCCCAGCCCCTGGTGAAATTGATTTTGACTTATATGCCAGAGAAGAAAAAGCATTGATCTATAAAGCGTATGCTGTTTATGGAGAACACACAGCCTCTTACTTACGCCAGCTAATTCACAAACATTCAATTTGGCGTGATGCTATGGCTACGGATAACAAGATTATTAGTAAACAAAAGATGAGTGAATTTTTTAAAAGATTGATTGACACTGACTTTTTATTAATGTCACAAGAAGACGAGTTAATAATTGAAACTGCAGAAGATCAGTGGTGGATGAATTATGATAGTGGAGTTTCAGCGGAAGACGTAAGGATTAATAAAATCTTGCAATCAATAGAGGAGATTAAAGAAGAAAAAGGGATTAGGCATAGAAAAATTAACCATTATGGCAAATAGAACAAAAGACTAATTGTATTAAGCAAAAAAAAAGAATAATTACAAAAAGATTAATAATAATCAACCAGTTACTGAAGGTTGAAAGGTGTATACAAATCACATATGAAATTGTAAGGGTTTAGAAAATAAGAGAGTAATGCGGCTTACAAAGGTTGAGCTTCTGTTGTAACAGCAGAGGCTCGACCCTAAGTTTATCATTTACAGCTATTTTGGTGAGATTTTTAGCAGTTTTTGTTACTTTTTTACATTTTTTGGCAAAAATTGCCCTTGAAATCACCCGGGGGGTGTCCGCGTTGCAAAATGGGGTATAGGGGGGCGTTTCGCGAAAATTTTTTTGAGGTAATTAATCTGTTGTTATTAAAAATTTTCACTTTTTTTAGTTTTTATTTTACAAGGATTAGCATTTTTATATTGCTTGAATAAAAATTTAACAATAATATAAAAAATAGAAAATAAGCTATTGACAACAATTGTTAGTTGTAATACTATGCAAAACATAAGAGGAATTTTAGTGAATCAACTGGCAAAAAACCTGAAAGTCAGGTATAATAGAGGTTATTACAAGGAATTTTTGAAGATATCTATATGATTAAAAATTATGGTTTGTTTGAAAAATATTTAGCAAAGATATCATCTAGTACCATCAGTAAGTTTGGTTCAATAGAGGATATCTCTAATTTCCTATTATATCTTTGTGAGCATGGTAACATAGTTATTGCCGCTAAGAAGGCTGGTTGTATCTCGCCACTTAGGTTGCATCGGATTATTAATAGCGATAAATATTTAGCCAAATGTGTCAATTTAGCTTTAGCAATTGCAGTAGATAGAGCAGAAGGGGTGTTATATGATAGGGCAATTAACGGTTATGAGGAAGTGACCTATAACAAGGATAATCAGGCAATTGCTACTAAGAAAAAATATTGTTCTAAGTCTTTACTGGAATATCTTAAAGCTAATTCACAGAAATACCAAACGAGAAAGTATGATACTAGTTATCATAGGAAAAATAGTGATGAAGCTGAACAAACAGCAAAAGCCCAAGAAATGGCAAAGATGATTGATGTGACTAATTTTGAAATAGAGTCGTATGAGGCAGAATATGCAATTGCCAAAGAACAGTAAGACAGAAGTGATAAAAACTATTAGTAAAGCTAAAGCCAGCAAAGAAGCTCCTAGTTCTACCTCAAAAAATCTTAAATTTCCGGTGGAGTGGTCACCCTATCCATTCCAATTACCTTTGTGGAGGTATTTATATGCGGGTGGTAAGAAGGCTATTGCTATTTGGCATAGAAGGGCTGGTAAGGATATTATGGGTATTAATTGGATCACTGCTAGTGCTATTCGGGAAGTTGGCATTTATTGGTATGTCTATCCTACCTATAATCAAGCAAAAATGAGTATATGGGATGGTATGACACTATCGGGGCGTCCCTATATGTCATTTATCCCCAAAGCTATTATTGCTCGTAGTCAGCAATATAAGCAACGAATATTATTTAAAAATGGCTCTGTGATTCAGTTTGTTGGTAGTGATCGTTATGCTACTATTAGGGGCAGTGGTATTAAGGGAGCAGTTATCTCGGAATATTCTTACCATGATCCACGAGCTATGAGCTGTGTTATAGAGCCGATGGTAATTCGTAATAATGGCTGGTTGCTTTATTTGTATACTCCTTCTGACAATCCAAAATTAACACATGGTGAAGAGTTATACCAGAAATACCAAGATAGCCCGGAAGTATTTTGCCAAATTAAAACTATTGAAGATACTACTGATCATGAGGGGCAACCATTAGTCGATAAGAGTAAGCTTGATTCTGTCGACATGAGTAACGAAGAAATTCAAAGAGAGTTTTATTGCGATTTTGCTGCCTATCGTTACAAGAGGGCTGATCAAGGCGGTACCTTTGTTGAACAATTACGACTAGCTGAAAGTCAGGGGCGTATTGGCTATGTGCCATTTGATGCAAGCTATCAAGTTAATACTTACTGGGATATAGGTATTGTTGATTATACAGTTATTTGGTTTGTCCAAGAAAAACAAGATTATATCGATATTATCGATTTTTATATGAATATGGGTAAAGATTTAGAGTTTTATCTTAATCATTTAAGAACTAGACCCTATCAATATGGGCGTAATGTATTGCCGCATGATATGAGTCGAAGACAAATGCCGACTTTGGATACTCGATTACAACAAGCTAACGAGATAGCCGAAAAAGTAGGCTTCCCGCCTTTTGCTATTGGTAGGAAATATTTGCGAGAAGAGATGATAACTAAAACTAGAAATCTGCTAGGCAAGTGCCGAATAGATGCCGAGAAATGTCAACGTGGTATTAACGGTCTCTATGAGTTTGATGCCACAAAAAGGGATGTGCATTCTAGCTCCTCAAGAGCTACTGATATAACTGAGAGTTTTTGTTATTTAGCAATGGACGTTAAGACTGGTAATGAGCAACAGCAATCACAATATAACATACTAAAATATCGTAAAGTAATGAATGATTATAATGCTTTGGAGAGGTAAAGAGGATGGGTGAAAATAGTATAAATATAAACAACAATAATATAGGCAAGGTAGTATAATGTTCTGGTTACCAGCCCTAGCAGTTGCAAGTATAGTTGGAACTTACTTTAGCCGGGATGTTTCTAATTTTGTTTCTAAGTATGTTCCTGGTGGCAAATATCTTACTGGTTCTGATACCAGAAAGTGCAAGCGTAACTATGAGGAATCGCAGGACCGCCATAATAATTATGCTCGTGAAGCACAAACTAATATCGATAATCTATCTCGCGAAATACAACAATCGATGCAGGGTTTACGTTCTCTAGAGGAGCAAAAATACCAACATAGCAATAGAAGCTATGCGATGGAAAACCAATTAAATCAGTATGCTAGCCAATATGATAGTGGTTTAAAGAACATAGAAACCCAAAGAGCTAGGCTATCTTCCTCAGCCGAACAACTTTAAACAATCTTTTGCAGCATTGCAACAGAAGGCTCCAGCTCTTGAAGCAAGAATGAGAGAGGTGGAACAATTACCAGGTGTTTTCCAAAATCTCTACGACCGAGTAGCCCAGCAAAAAGACAGTTTGCGAGGTTTAACTGAAGAAGAAGCAGGCAGTGCAATTGCCAAACATCAGCAAGATGTTGAATCGTTAAAAAGGCAACGTCAGGCAATAGAAGAGAAAATACGTCATTCTATGAATGATATTACCAGGGAACATAAAAATATAAGCAGCGAAAAAGCAGAGATTGAGCGTCAGTTAGGTAATTATCAAGCAAGTCAAGATCGTCTTTTGCAAGATACTAGTAATTTTGATCAGGCAAGACATCAATTAATTAGCTGCATCGAACAATATAAACAACAGCAAAACAGAGAAGAACAAATAGCGGCTGATTATGCTAGTAGACAATCGCATATTGAAGGTCTGCAAAACCGATTAAATGATTATGGTTCATCTGCTCAAAGACAGTTGGATAGCTATGCTCACGATGTAAAATGGCGAGCTGGGAAATATGAGGACTCAGCCGGCATTACAGGTTTGGTACAGGGGACAGCTCTTGCTGCCTTAACTTTTGGAGCTGGAATGGGACTCACATCACTAGGAGCAGGGGGAGCAGCAACTGTAGAGGGAGGAACTTCAACACTTGGACAGATAGGTTTTGGAGTAAAATGTTTAGCTCCATTGGTTGGTATTGGTCATTACTTGAATACATCAAATATTATGCATAGACTTAGAGGGGGAATTGAACCAGTTGATCTTGCTAATAACCATCAATATGATGGTATGTCAGGTGATTTAGACCAAATGGCAAGATATGGTAGATCAGGACTAGCAAAAATGCCGATAGCTGAACTTGGTGGTTTAAAACAAGCAGTGGAACATTTTAACATGCGGTCAGTACCAGAGTTAAAAGATTTACCACAATTATCTGAATCTCTGGGAAAAATAGTATCACTTAAGGATATTGAAGGGTTAACCCTTGGCTTACCTAGTATGACTGCTGCTAGCGGTAAGAAATATAATTATGAGGTGTTATACGATAACGAGTTCATCAAGAAACTCAAGAAAGTGTCAAAGAAGCTTGGTGAGCCGTATTTAAACCCAAACTCAACCATAAACCCAAACTCAACCCTTAACATGGTGACAGCTTATGGCTGATAATGATTTAAACAAAAAGATTGAATATTTTGACAATCTCAAGAGCAAGCGGGAGAAATGGCATCATATATGGGATGAGCTGAAGAAATATGTTTGTCCACAAACTGAGAGTAATAAGGTAATATTTGATTCAACTTCTATCTGGTCAAGAGAGCAATTAGCATCAGGTTTACAAAGCTTGCTAGTAAATCCAGCAATGAACTGGTTTAACCTTGCCATAGTTACTGAAAATGAAGAACAGCAAGAATATTTAACCACAGCTGAACGTAACATGTTAGCCCAAATGTTAGAAAAAACCTTAATGGATATATTCAACAATCCGGCTTCTAATTTTTATAATCAGATTCATCAGTTTTTTTTGAATTTATCAGCCTTTGGTACTGCAATATTCTATGTTGAAGAAGATTTAGAATTACCCCAAACTCTGTTTTTCCGTAATATTAATTTACAAGAATGTTATTTTGAAGAGGATAAGTTTGGTTTTGTTAAAACAATGTACCGACTCTTTAGCATGCCAATTAAAACCGCAGCAGCTAAATGGGCAGACTTTGCCCCTTTCAAGGAAAGACTAGCCCGAAATCCTGATGAGATAGTAGAAATATTGCACATAGTTAGCCCGCAAGCTCAAAATCAGAAAAATAAAGGCAGAAAAGCAACGGCAACACTTGAATATAATTCGGAATATATCTACTTAGCTGAGCAAAAAATTATTAGTCAATCAGGCTATTCTTATTTTCCGTTTTTTGTAACACGGTGGGTAAAAGAAGAAGGTGAAGTATATGGCTATGCTCCAGCTCATCATGTGCTACCTGATATTAAACTACTCAATAGTTTAAGACAAATCACCCTAAAAGTAGCCCAGAAGCAGCTAGACCCACCATTATTAGTGCCAAAAGACGGATATTACTTACCACTATATACTACGCCAGGCAGTGTTAATTTTTACCGTAATGGTATGGCAGATAAAATAATACCACTAACTGGTATGGAAAATATCTTGCCTACTGAGATAGAGCAAAATCAATGTCGCGATGCCATATACAAGGCATTCTATATCGATATATTCAGGATGCAAAAGGAAAACAAAGAAATGACTGCCACCGAGGTACAAATTAGGACGGAGGAACAATACCGTTTAATGTTTCCAATGGTTGGTAGAATTGAGAGTGAGTTGTTAAATCCGTTAATCATGGCTATATATCAAACGCTGATCAAATATAATAGAGTGCCAATTTTAGAAGGAGCAAATAGCCCGCCCGAGATAGAGATTGAATATGTTTCGCCATTATCCAGGGCTCAGAAAACATCAGCAATATCAAGCGTTGAGCAAGTATTAGGTTTCTTCCAACGAAGTGGAATCAGTAACTTTTTTCCTGAGATTTATGATAATATCAACTGGGATGAATGTTTTAAACTATTTTTTGAGCTGCGAGGTTCCCCAAACTCAATCCTCAAGAACGAGCAAGAAGTACTACAAATAAGGCAACAACGTAAGATGATGCAAATGCAACAGTTACAACAGCAACAGATACAAGGGCAATGATCAAATGAAACTATCAATTAACTCATCATCCCCACCAAATTTACTAACAAAAGAGCAATTAAAATCAATTTATTTGAAGCTTTTTAGTGGAGAAGATGGTAAAATAATATTAGAGGATTTAGCCCAAATGAGTGGCATATATCGTAGCAATTTTGTTCGGCAAGAAAGTGATTACACTGCCTTCCTTGAAGGGCATCGAGCATTGTTCCTATATATATGCTCACAGGCTTCAGAAGATGATGGAGTTAATAATATTGATGGTGCTAAAATGAACCAGATAAATAAAGGCAACATTTAGTAATAATTAAGAGGTTATATTATATGTTTTTATCAAAATTTCTTGACCCTAAAAATGATTTTTGTTTTCGCCAAATTTTTGGTACTGAAAAGAATAAAGATATACTTGTTCATTTTTTAAATGATGTCCTAAAATTTGAAGGTAGTGACAAAATAACTAATGTGGTATTTTTACCAACTATCCAAGACCCTGATATTGCTATTTACAGAAAGTCTATAGTTGATGTGTTATGCAAAGATCAACATGGTAATCAATTCATAGTAGAGATGCAGGTAAGTGAACATAAAGGATTTGAGAAAAGAGCTCAATATTATGCTGCTAAAGCATATTCTAAGCAAATACTCAAAGAAGATGAAAACCATAAAAAGTTGGCAGTATACGCTAAATTAAAAGGAGTAATATTTTTAGCAATAGCAGATTTTGTGATGTTTGACGATAAAAAACATTGGAAATCAAAACATTGTCTTTTAGATACAGAGAGCTATGCCAATGATTTAAAAGATTTTCATTTTGTTTTTTTAGAACTCGAGAAATTTAATAAAACTATTAATGAGCTGGAAACTATTGAAGAGAAGTGGATGTACTTTTTTAAGCATGCAGGGGATAGTACATTAACCTTAACAGATATAGAGCATTTAATAGGTAAGGATAAAATTATTAGGAGAGCCTTTGAGGCTGTAGACCAAGCTAGCTGGTCAGAAGCAGAACTTAATACTTATGAGGAAATAACTAAAGCCCGTCTTGATAATTTAGCGGTAGAGCAGCAAAAAATTGAAGATGCTGAAGCTAGAGGGGAAGCTAGAGGGGAAGCTAGAGGGGAAGCTAGAGGTAAAGCTGAAGGAAAAGCTGAAGGAAAAGCTGAAGGTATTAAAGAAAACGCTATAGTCATGGCAAAAAAAATGTTGGCTAAAAGAAAGCCAATAGATGAAATCATTGAATTTACCGGGCTAACTCTTGAAAAAATAGAAAAGTTAAAAGAAGAAATGGAAAAGCTAAGAGAAGAATAAGCAGATGAGCAAAGAATTAATTGCCAATAACTATGAAACTACTCCTACTTCCTCTGGTAATGACTGGCTAGCTAACATGCCTGAGGAAATACGTAAGTCTGAGTCACTTGGTAAATTCAAGGATGTCTCATCTTTAGCTCAGAGCTATTTAGAGGCAGAGAAGAGCTTAAATCAGCGAGTTGCTGTGCCAAAAGATGACAGCTCTGATGAAGAATGGCATAAATTCTATTGTCGGCTTGGATTGCCTGAAGATAAGAAATATACTGATAAACGATCCAAGGAAGATGAGGAGTATTTAACTCGTTATGAGGACATGTTTTACCAAAGCGGATTATCTAAAAGGCAAGGTGAAAAGCTGCTTAATTCTCTGTATGGTTTCTCGCAGGATTTGCAGAAACAGCAACAAAATGCTATTGAGCAAACACGTCACTCTCACATTGATTGGCTGAAAAATACTTATGGTAATGCCTTTGATAATAAAATGACAGTGATGCAGGCAGCCTTGTCTAAGTTTGGTAGTAAAGAACTGGCTGGATTAATTGAAGATTCGCATTATGCACCAGCTCTAGTAGATTTATTAGTACGAGTCGGTGAAACTTTAAAATCCGACTCGTTAGTAACTGGTAAAGAGCTGCCTACAATTAATAATCGGGAGGGGGCATTAGCAGAGATAGAAAAACTTGAATCTGATCCTGAGTTTGTGGTAAAATTAAGGAGTAAAGACCATACGGGACATGAGCAAGCTGTTAAGCGTAGGGAACAATTATACAGAATCGCTTATGATAAAAAACAATAGACTTCCTGCATAAGTCAATCTAGTTGGTGATTTTGTCGTCGAAACTCGCCTCCTAAAAACCCCTCAACTATCTTTGGCTTATGTAGGGAAGTCTAATAAAAAATAACGTAACCAACCAATCATTAAAGTTATGATGTAGGTGACAACTCATTTAAGGCTGCAACTTCGCAATAACCTAATCATAAAAGAGCCACTAATAGCATAATACTCTTCTGCTTTGAAGAATTGGCTTCGTAAAACTACGGGGAATTCGTGTACTCACGTACTAAACGTCACACTACTGGACAAAAATGCTAAGTTGATTGCAAATCATATAATTAAAGCAACTTTATAATAACTGAATCAAGAGAATATTTAAAACAACCATAAGATTGTTTAATTAATTTTATTCCTAATTGAAGTACGGAATAAGCCCTGCACCCTAATGTTTTCTTCGTTTTGACTGGTTGTTTTAGTTCTTCAATTGACCCTATTTTTATAGCTATCGCATAAGATATAAATATGCATTTAATAAAACTTTCAAATCTCACTTTGTCCTTTATATGGCTATCCTCCATTCGAAACCCATTACTCTTGCATCCTTTAAATGCTGACTCGATATCCCATCTTCGTCGATATATTTTAGCCCCGTTGCTCATATTTCTACTATATACTACCGATAAATATTCTCCGCTCTCTAATTTGATATGATCTAATTTTATTGGTATAGAATAAAACTGTGTTTCTAGATTTAGTATTTTGCTCTTTTGAAGATTAACAACTTTAATCCATTCTCCTTCCTTATTCATTATTCTATTTGTTTTTCTAATCCTTAAAGCATAATTAATAGATTTACTGTTTAAATAAGTTATTAATTTTTCATTATCAAACTCTCTATCTCCAGTAATTACATCTATTCTAGCTACCCCAAATTTTCGATAAATTTTTCAACTACTTCAACTTGATCATCAGCAGTACATTTACCTCTGTAAGGAATTATTTTATAGATTAACGGCATAGCAATTTTATCATAAGATACTTATAATACTAATATATTTCTAATCTCTTTTCCTAACTCCCAAGTAGTCCTATCTAATGATAATATGACTTTACCTTCAGGAAGAAGAGGGGTCATAAATTTGTAATAGTCATCAATATTAATAAAATCTTTTTCTAAAAATCTATATACAGATTTTATTTTTGAATCTAACAAAGCATTTCCTTCTATTTCCTCTGCCATATTTTTATATTTACTACCTCGACATAAAATTAACGATTTTATTATGCCTTTAAATGTATTAGATATTGAATTTATCATCTTAAAATGATTAAATAATAACTTGGCTAGCAAAATAGAATACCTAAGATTTTTTATGTATCCTATCTAAAATATTCTATTTGCTAGCCTTTTCAACCCTTCCTACATTTTTGTCCAGTAGTGTGATAAGTAATAGGCGAGCGACGAGTGACAACGTTCCCAACTTCTCATCAATTGACTATACATCAAAACTCTTTGGGCATTTTAAATCCACGCCATTGCTAAGGATAACAAACATTATCCGGTTAAAATCTTCTAGGACTAGCTATAGATGGAAATGCAAATCATATTTTTTGAATATGATTATTCAATTGTTAATTATTTCCAGGCAATTCTGATTTTATTAAAAATAAGTAATAGACATTTAAAAATTATTATTATACTCTTAATAATAATATTAAAATATTCATGTGAATTATTAATAATAGTATGAAGATTTTTATATAAATTAACTGGATTGGTGGGCATAAAATATATAGTAAACCAAAATCGGATAATTATTTAAAGTGTTATTAATCCAATGACATTCAATTTACAAGTGGAGTGATTCAGTAAAAATTAGGGCAAATTATACTATTATCAACAAAGCCATTCAATATATGGGGGTTATATATGAGTTTAAGAATAAGCATATTATTCAATATTGGGTTAACACAACTAGTATTAATCAGTACATGTAAAGGCGAAGGGGGTATTTCACCACATACAAAATTTGGTGAATCTAGATTATCACCGAAAATTCTTACTAGTAGCAATATTGTAAATACTAATACATCGTTTCTTAATAGAAAAACTGACTCAAAACATATTCTCTCTAAAGAGAACACTCCACCACTTAAAGATTCTGATAAATCTAACTCATCATCGGAAATTCTTGCTAGTAGCAATAATACTAATGCATCATTTACTGATGAAGAATTTGATTTAGAAAACATTCAACCACTTACAGGTTTGGGTAAATCTAAATCATCATCGGAAATTCTTACTAGTAGCAATATTATAAATACTAATGCATCGTTTCCTAATAGAAAAACTGACTCAGAAAATATTCCACCATTTAAAGGTTTCGGTAAATCTAAATCATCATCGGGAATTCTTACTAGTAGCAATATTGTAAATACTAATGCATCGTTTCTTAATAGAAAAACTGACTCAAAACATATTCTCTCTAAAGAGAACACTCCACCACTTAAAGATTCTGATAAATCTAACTCATCATCGGAAATTCTTGCTAGTAGCAATAATACTAATGCATCATTTACTGATGAAGAATTTGATTTAGAAAACATTCAACCACTTACAGGTTTGGGTAAATCTAAATCATCATCGGAAATTCTTACTAGTAGCAATATTATAAATACTAATGCATCGTTTCCTAATAGAAAAACTGACTCAGAAAACATTCAACCACTTACAGGTTTGGGTAAATCTAAATCATCATCGGGAATTCTTACTAGTAGCAATATTGTAAATACTAATGCATCGTTTCTTAATAGAAAAACTGACTCAAAACATATTCTCTCTAAAGAGAACACTCCACCACTTAAAGATTCTGATAAATCTAACTCATCATCGGAAATTCTTGCTAGTAGCAATATTATAAATACTAATGCATCATTTACTGATAAAGAAATTGATTTAGAAAACATTCTCTCTAAAGAGAATACTCCACCACTTACAGGTTTCGGTATTTCAAATCGAAATCAATCTAGATATTTTGCATTTGGAGCAGATGAGAATAGAAGCCCGTCATTATTAACCCAAGAATCTAAGGAATCAACGCCAGAGTTACCTACAATTGCTCGACGGAAAGTGTATAGAGTAAGACTTCCATCTCAAAAAGGGAATCAATCATTAGAAGAAAAAAAGCAAATTGAAATAATAGCACAGAATCCTAACACAATGGTAAGTGAATCATCAAAAGAGGATGTATTAGGTACTGTTGCAGCAACATCTAGTACAGAAGTAAAACAATGGGATGCAACTAGTCCATTGCCCTCACATCAAAGTAGTGGCACTAATCTTGGTGGTTCTCCAACTACTAGCCTTGCTAAATACGCTACATCAACACCTACTGAAGTTTCAGCAAATCTCGTACTATCACCTTCTAATAATTCTAAATCAGATACATTTAGAGATTATAGAGATGGTCGTGATCCTGTCCTTAAATCTCCTATTAAGGATATAACGAGTACTTCTAATAAACAAAACAATCCATCTAATATAAGTAGAGCATTAAAACCATTATTCGATAATAATGGCTTAAAGAATACAGATTTACTGAGTACAGATAATCAGCTTCAAAAAATACAACCTTGCGAGGATGAAGAACAAGGATTAATTTCTGAATTCAAAAATCTTAGTATTACTAATTTTCCTGACTTAGAAGCATCAAGCTCAGGGACAACCCAACTGACATTGCCAACAACAGCAATGATGCCCAATACCACCAATCACCGGAATAAATTGAAGAAATTAAAGCAAAGGCATAAAGATAATGAGTTTAAACAAGCAATGAAAAAACAAGAACAAAGGAAGAAAGAAGAAGCTAAAATAACAGCAGATAAGAAGCAGTTGTTGGATATGGTAAAACAAATGAATAAGGAGAGGAGAAAGCAGGCACGAGCTGAGCAAAATAATAGAGCAATTGAGCAACAGGCTATTGTTCAGCTGACAGCCCAACAGCTATTAACTCCTGAAACTAATAAAGTTCCTGATGTTGCATTGGTTCAAAACAATATTGAACCAACCATAGTGCCAGATGAAAATGGAGGAGAATGGCAAGAAGTATTAAGTAAAAGGCAAAAGAGACTTAACAAGAAGAATATTGCTAAATCAATAGAGGTACATACAGAGTTAGTAGTGAAGCAAAATAATGGAATAATTGATCAACAGTCTATTGTTCCTAAGACATTTACCCAACAACCATTAACTCTTGAAACTAATAAAA
Organism: Candidatus Tisiphia endosymbiont of Xenochironomus xenolabis; assembly: GCF_964264705.1. NCBI lineage: Bacteria > Pseudomonadati > Pseudomonadota > Alphaproteobacteria > Rickettsiales > Rickettsiaceae > Candidatus Tisiphia > Candidatus Tisiphia endosymbiont of Xenochironomus xenolabis. The sequence continues at coordinate 1,331,970 of NZ_OZ183473.1, read as the reverse complement.
TTCCTGATTATGCATTTGCTCAAGACAAAATTGAACAAAGCATAGTGTCAGATGAAAATGGAGGAGAGTGGCAAGAAGTATTAAGTAAAAGGCAAAAGAGACTCAACAAGAAGAATATTGCTAAATCATTAGCAGTACAGCCGGAACCGCCACCAATCCAGTCGGAACCGCCACCAATCCAGCCGGAACCGCCACCAATCCAGCCGGAACCGCCACCAATCCAGCCGGAACCACCAGCAATCCAGCCGGAACCGCCACCAATCCAGCCGGAACCACCAGAAACAAATTTAGATTTAGAAGGGGAAGAAGACTATGGACTTACTCTACTTTTTAAGGAGGAAGAATCTGCAACATCGCAAACGTTAAGCTCAGTATTAGTGCCAACATCAACGTCAACTTCAACACTATCTTCAGAATTAAGAGCAAATTCTTTAGCTAATTCATCAAGTACACGGTCAAATTCAACACTAGAAAACTCAGACTCAAATTCAGACTCAGAACTTGACAACAACCAAGACTCAAAATCAGAAACACCATCAACGTCAACTTCAACACTATCTTCAGAATTAAGAGCAAATTCTTTAGCTAATTCATCAAGTACACGGTCAAATTCAACACTAGAAAACTCAGACTCAAATTCAGACTCAGAACTTAACAACAACAAAGACTCAGATCAAAATTCAGAATTAAAAGAAAAAGAAGAGCAAAAACCAAATTCAAAATCAGAACTTGACAACAACCAAGACTCAAAATCAGAAACACCATCGAGTCCAGTATTAAAGCCAAATATATCAGCTGACAACGATATTGCCTCCCGCAATAACAGTGATGCATTAATATTGCAAGAACAGGTAAAAGCATTAGAACAACAAACAGTAGAGGTACAAAAACAAGTAACTTCAGCAACAATAAATTCAGTAGCATCAGTTTTTGATTTTATAGAACAGTCTGTTCAATCAAGATTCCACCAACTTGATCTTGCAGCTCTTGCTTCTGGTGATGAAGATAATATTGTGTCTAAAAATGTCTGGGTTAGTGGTACGATTGGTGTGGCTAAGTATGAGGGGGGTAACATATTAAGTAGATATACCGGCAGAACTAGGGCTGCAACTATTGGGGGTGATATAGAACTGCAAGGTGGTAGGATTATAGGAGGAGCTTATAACTATGTCATTTCTAACTTTAAATACAAAAATCGTACTGACAAAGTTGCTGCCCACGCCCATGTAATATCTATATATGGTCAAACTAATCTGTCTGATAAATTAATACTACAAGGTGTTTTTTCCTTTGCCCTTGGTAATGTTTCTGCAAAAATACCAGTGCAAAACCAGATGGCTAAGGCTAAATTTGATAATACTTCATATAGTAGTAAGATAGTAGTTGCTCACAAGTCACAATTTGGTAAAGTACTAATTACCCCAAATATTGGGTTAAAGCATGGAGGATACAATATTGCTGGATATAATGAAAGATTTGAAGCACAGAGTCTATCGGTCGCTGCTACTAATGACAGAAGAGCTTCTGGAATTATAGGATTTGAAGCAGTTATACCAATAAAGATTAGTGATACTACCCAGGTAATTCCTGGATTGCACATGGAAGGTGAAAGATTTTTGCATAATAAGCAACAGAAGGTTCGTATGCAGATAACGTCAGGTTCCAACAAAAGAGAAGAAGTATTGCTACTTGAAAAACCGGCTAAATATAACTACAAAGTTGGTGGGACTATTACTATAAAACGTGGAGTGACAGAAATTATGGTAGTATATGATTATTTAGCTTCTAATAATAAATACTCTAGCCATCAAGGTTCGATAAAATTGAGAGTATCGTTTTAACCTGGGCTAGTAGGGGGAGGAGCAGCCATCATGTTGTAAATCTAGCAAAGTGAAACTTCAGTGGGTTACCCAATGCATCAACGAGGGAATGAATTTTAGTACTAAAGCCAGAAGTGGATGTCAATGGCGTCTTTTACCATATTCTTAACGGTGGGTTATTTCTAATACATAATGTATATTACCATCATTATGTAGGTCAGCTTCTTTAACTATTTTATAACTTAATTGATACTTTAAGCATAATTGTTGTATTCGGTCAATGCTTCTCATTGATGAAGTAATAAATATTCTACCTTTATGTGACAGTAACTTAAACCCTTTTAACATAATAGCTGTTATGAGTTTATTATCAACATCATAAAAAGTATGGCTAATTGCTCTTCTTTCAGGTGGTATAGTTTTAAATTCATCCTTTGATAAATTATCCCAAGGAGTCCCTGAAACAATTATATCTATCTTACCTACAAAATTTGGCAGTAAAGGAGATACCCCCTCTCCTTTAAATAAATACACATTTTTTGTAATACCATTAAGTATCAAATTATCTGTAGCACATTGTATCGCATACTTACTGATATCACTTCCAATAATTGTATCGGCACCATTTTTTGCAGCTATTATACCTAAAGCAAAGCATCCAGCTCCTATATCTGCAACCACCTTACTTTCTACTAAATTGTTATCTATTAAAAACTCTGCAAACATTTCAGTCAACTTTCCAGGAGGATAAACATTAACATTCTTGATAATAAAATTATTGTTAAGAACCTTTACCTGATATGGTACCTCTTTATCAATTATACTTGATATATATTTTTCTGCCTCTGGATTTATTTGTGCCATAGATTTCATACTTAATAACCATAAAACTTTAAATTAGTCTATCATCTTTTTAACTTCCTTCTATGACACATTTAGAGTTTTTTACAATATCATCAAATTTTGGATTATAAGGGATTGTTCATGTACAACAGTTTTTACATTATAGTAACATTTTTACAGGTGTTTATAATTAACACCTTGATGCTTTTAGGTTATAGAGAATAGACCTATCCAATTTACAGAATGAAAAGCATTTACTAATCCTCTAGAATTAAGAATAAACATAAAACAACAAATTGAATATCTAAAGTGTAGATTACTACAATTGGCATAGATATTGCAAAAAGAATTCTGCAAATTTACCTATGTATAAGAAGTCTCCTCTATAATATTTATACTTTTATTTGAGTACCGTGATATTGTTACAAGCAAAAAATTTATTATTTCAATTTTCTACATTATTTTTTCTTGCTATCATTAAGCCAAACTATCATTATATGTATAATATAAAGTATGAAGAACGGGGGAGAAATGATAGAGTACCAGCAAGAACACAGGAGTTTAACTAGGAAACAGAAGGAAGCTATTGGTCTACTATCCATAGGCACCTTTTTAGAGTATTTTGATCTAATGCTCTATGTTCATATGGCGGTACTTCTTAATGAGCTTTTTTTTCCAAAAGCTGATCCTTACACTTCAGCTATTTATTCTGCAACAGCGTTTTGTGCTACTTTTGTTTTTAGACCAATTGGAGCATTAATTATTGGCTGGATTGGTGATAATATTGGTCGTAAAGCAACAGTAATTATCACCACTTCTATGATGGCTATTTCCTGTATTATTATGGCTAATCTACCAACTTATGCTCAGATAGGTATTACTGCTACCTGGATAATGACTATATGTCGTATTGCACAAGGTATGTCTTCGATGGGAGAAATAATGGGGGCACAACTTTACCTAACTGAAATTACTAAACCACCTGTACAATATCCAGTTGTAGCATTAATAGATGCTTTTGGTGCTATAGGTAGTGCTACCGCTTTAGATATTGCATCTATTGTTACCTCTTTTGAGTTAAATTGGCGAATAGCATTTTGGATAGGAGCAGCAATTGCTTTAATAGGAGTGATAGCTAGGACTGCACTTAGAGAAACACCAGAATTTGCTGATGCAAAACGACGAGTTAAAAAAATATTGGAAAATACTGATATGAACAAAAAAATATTAGAAGACGATCCAATTTGGCAAGATAAACCTGACAAAAAAACAATTTTTGCTTTGTTTTTAATAGATTGTAGTTGGCCTTTAACTTTTTATTTTGCTTTCATTCATTGTGGAAATATTCTTAAAAATCAATTTGGTTATAAACCGGAAGAAGTAATTAATCACAATTTTCTAGTATCAATTGGTACAATTATTTATATGTTATTTATAATATATTTAAGTTATAGAATATATCCACTAAAAATACTAAAAGTAAAAATAATTATTATGCTTATTTTTATCCCCTTTTGTCCATATCTATTGGATTATGGAATAACAACACCGTTTTATTTGATGTTATTCCAACTATTTATTTTGGTATTTGGGCCCTCTAAAACACCAGCGTTTCCGATTATCTTTAGGAACTTTCCGATCTTTAAAAGATTTACTTATAGTAACTTTTCATATGCCTTGTCACGTGCAATTATATACATAATTACCTCTTCGGCATTGTTTACTTTATAAAATATTTTGGTAATGGGGGAGTATGGATTATGATGATTCCAATATATGTTGGATATAGTTATGGATTGTCTCATTTTGAACAGTTGGAAAAAAAAGCTGGTAATTATCCTTAAAGATCATTTTTTGGTTCTGTAACAGATAGTGTTTGACAGGTAAATTTTGATAACATAATTCAGTTATTCTTTTTTCTATTTTTAACACTCCATCTATTTGATCTTCAAGATAGATACTAAGAGTTATAAATCTTTTAAGAGTTTCTTCGACAATTTTTTTCTTTTCTCAGAAGATTTAGAGCCTATAGTTTGCATATTATGAAGCCGATCAAATATCTTAATAACCAAAATATCACTTTTCTTCTGTCTATACAAGGTTTCTACTATTTCAGCAGAACTAATTTTGTGTTCACCTTTAATTCGGGTTAGGTCTTCTACTTGACTAGCAACCTGATCACCAAAAATACTAGTTATCATAGTTTGTGTAAGTTCCGTATCCTCGATAGTATCGTGTAGTAATGACGTAACAATCATATCAGTTCTAAAATATTTTAAAATTCCTAATGCTGTATGTTCAGCAACCATGTATGCTACTTCTATAGGGTGAGAGTAATATGGCTCGCCGGATTGTCGCATCTGTGTGCCATGATATTTTTTGGCGTAATATATACCTTTTTTAACCTCCTCAATATCTATTGGTTGCTTTACTTGTTTGTTTAGTAAAATTAATTTACTGAGTAACCTTTCAGCATATTTACAAGATTCAAACTTTGATTGCCAGTTATGAATATCTTCCATTAGATACACATTATTTTTAATTATGAAGTAGACTATAACTAAAAATAAAAATATTTCCAATATATTATCTTCTAAAGATAAATATTTTCTAACCTTGTTGTAGGATAAGCAGTATCCATTACTGAGTTCCACTTTCCTCAATAGTCTTCGGTTAAGAAAATCCAATGATTAACCAAGTAAGGTGGTCCCCTTTGTCTAGACAAAAATTTAGATAAATAGAGATATAATTCACAAAAATTAAATTGTTGTTTTTATACAATATTTTTTTCAAAATATACACATTCTGGAGTATTATAATCCAAAGTTTGATGCATCCTTTGTCTATTATAAAAGTCCATATATTAGTTAATTGCTGTCTTTGCCTCCTTTACTGTTGTTAAAATAATCCGATAAATTTTTTCCTGTTTTAATGATCGCCAAAAACGTTCAATAAAAATATTATCTAAGGCTCGTCCCTTACCATCCATACTAATCAAGATATTATGTAGCTTTAGCATACTAATAAAATTCTCCGAGGTAAATTGTACTCCTTGATCAGTATTAAATATTTTTGGCATACCATATTTTTCTATAGCGTCTTCAAGGGCTGTTACACAAAATTCACTTTCCAAACTAATGGAGATTCGCCAACTTAGAATATAACGACTATACCAGTCAATAATAGCTACTAAATATACGAACCCTTGGCTCAGTCTTATATACGTTATATCTGTACTCCAAACCTGGTTTGGCAATGCTATTTCTAATCCTTTTAGTAAATAAGGATATATTTTATGTGCCTGATTCCTCTTGCTTAAATTTATTTTAGGATAAACAGCTTCAAGACCCATTATCTTGTAGTAATACCAATTCCCAAATTTAATTTAGTATAAAGATGAGAAAAATAGGTTATAATGTAAAAGATAGACAAAATTAGGAATGTAATGGGTACTCATCAAAAATTAATAACAGAAGATTTATACAAACAGGCTATAGCTCAACTTGCAAGTACGAACAAAGAGAATAGGATCGCTATTAGGTTAAGAGCTATAGTAGCTGCAAAAGAGCATGGTATTGGTATGGTGTCTAAAATATTTGATATCACAACTAATACGCTAAGAAACTGGATAAAAAGCTTTGCCCAAGGCGATGATAAAAATCTTGAATATAAAAAAGGTAGGGGAAGGAAAAGCGATTTAACGGAAAGCTGCTATGAAGCAATAAACAAATGGATACAAGAAGATTGTAACATAACAATAAAAAGTATCGTCATAAAACTTAAAGAAAATTTGGGAATTAATGTAAGTAAATCGGCTGTACACAGGGCATTGCACAAGCTTAAGTTTGCGTACATTACTCCAAGACCAGTGCATTACAAACAGAATAAAGAAACTCATGAACAGTTTAAAAAAAAATTCAAGAAAAAATAACAAGCAATCCAAGAAGTTTTTTGTATTTCTTTGATGAATCGCGTTTTGGAACTCATTCTAAATTAGGTCATGGTTGGTTTCGCAAAGGTATCAGAACTCAAGTTAAAATCAAAATAGGTTTTCAGAATTTTTATGTTTACAGTGCTGTTAACCCAATAACAGGAGATGATTTTAGCTTAATGATGCCAAATGTTAATACTATGTCTTTGAACATGTTTCTTGCGGAAATGTCTAAACATATAGGCGATCAAAAAGCCATTATTGTTATGGATTGTGCTGGATGGCATAAGGCTAAGGACTTAGTGGTTCCTGCTAATATAGAAATTCTTTATTTGCCACCATATTCTCCTGAATTAAATCCTGCGGAGCGATTATGGGAACATTTAAAGTCTGAGACTATAAAGAATAAAGTATACAATACAATTGAACAATTAGAAATAGTAGTATCTTCCTCTATTAAAAATTTAAATACCTTGCTAATTCAATCTATTTGTTGCATGAATCATTTACTAAATTAAATTTGGGAATTGGTATAACGTCTAACAGCTTTACGACCTACCGAAAAACCTTGGGCTTGTAAATATTTAGCCATCCGCCGCATACCATAATATGGATGCATAGTATAGGTCTCATCAATTATTGCCATAATCTTGATATCTTGTTCACTAATACCAGTAGGTTGATAGTAATAGGTTGACCTGCTAATATCCAATAACTTACACTGTTGTACAATTGTTAACTTATTATGATTAGGCTCTATCATATTACACCTAACCTTTAATTCCAAACAATGCAGATTTTTTTTGAGCCAGTCACACTCAACGCTTAACTGACCAATTTGCTCATATAGATTCTTGATTAACCCCTGCTGATTTGGGTCAGCACTCTGTGTTTTATTCTTAAAACCTTGTACTAACAACTCAAGACCTTGTTTTTTCCAGTTACTTATCTGTGTTGCATGAACACCATACTTACTGGTTATCTGGGCTATTGTTAGCTCTCCCTTAATTGCTTCTATGACAATTTTGGCTTTCTCCTCAGCACTATATTGCCTTACTTGTTTTTTCATCTCTAGCTCTCCTTGTTTGCTAAAGAATTCTATCTCATTTTTCTTATTTTTCTGTCCAAAATATTGGAACCATTATACTATTTTCGGAAGCAATAAACAAATTTTTTAGCAACATCGCCGATTATAAATATAGGTTACGTACCTTAATAAATGATAACTTCCAAACTATTACTGTTAACCATTTCTGCAACTCTTCAGGTTAATTGAGTATATATTAAATAGTTTAAAGATTCACCACATCAATCTGATATTCTAGTGCCACTTCCTTGCCGCAAAAAGCCATAGCAATTTTGATAATTTTCTGAACATGAGAGTGTTCTTTTATTTTAGTCTCATATTTTTTTCTCATGATTTGATCTAGCCCATCTTTGGCAACAGATTCTAAAATATCAGGAGATTTACATATTTTATATTCAATAATAATAGCATTGTCACCTTTACCTATCTTGGGTAGTAGCACAATGTCCGCCCTACCGCTACCGGTTTCTCTTTCACTGTCTATTATATAGCCAAGAGATAACGTGTTAATTAAACCTAGCATAAAGCCACTATAAAATAGCTCGGCTTTTTTCTCGCCAGTTTGATGAAAACTAGTAGCGTTTAGTAATAATTCTTGCAACCTTTCTTTAAATTCTTCTATTTTACCTGCCGGCAGCAAACTAGCAAATGAATAATATAAAGAACTATCCATTTGTAACTTGTTGCTCACCCACTGCAATAATCTTGCATTATATATGTGTTTTACCTCTTTATTAGGAGCAGATAATTGATAAATATCCTCTTCTGACTCGATTACCATTGGGTTTAAATAACCACTAAATAACAATAGACTAAATAGCCCTGACCGTGTGTTAATATCACTGAAACTAATTTGTCTGGTAATAGGGGAGATAATATTTTTGCCACTAGCGAGTAGCTGAATATCTTGTTGCATTCCATCTGACAATAATGCTTTATCAACAAGACCAGTTCCCCCACTATCAAGCCAATAATGGTCAAGCTTGCCTTTATGAGCTAAACATTGCATAATCGACCATGGATTATAGATGATTTCTCCGCCAAAATTATAACCATTATACCAAGCTTTAATTTGTTCAGGATTAGTTGCTGTTGGTACTTTGGTTAATAACTCATCAACTTCTGCTTGAGTAAAACCATAGAACTTAGAATATTTTTCATCAAGCAAGCTATATTCACTAACATTATTCAAATCCGAAAATAAATTAGCTTTAGCAACTCGTAATATGCCGGTTATTACCCCTTTTTCTAAATAAGGATTAGTTTTTAAACTACTGCCAAACATCCCGCGGAATATTTTTAGTACATCATCAAATTCTTTTAATTTATCACCAAATTCAATATACGAACTATTGATCGGCGTGTCGTATTCATCGATCAATATATAAACTTTTTGACCAAAATGTTTGTACAGTACTTCACTCAAAACCCGTAAACTATCTTTTAAGTCATTTCTCTCAAGTTTCCCATCAAAATATCTCCTTAGTTTTTCTTTTTGGGCATTATTTAATAGTCCTGTATCTTCTGTTACATGATGATTTAAGTAATGATGACTTGCAAATAATTCTATAATTTGATCCTTTATACCTAGTTCTATTTCTTGATAACTACTACCTTTTACATCTTTAAGATTGAGCAAAATCACCGGAAATTGACCTTGGTACTCAGATATTACATCTGGGTACTGAGCTATTTTCAACTTCTTAAGTAACTTTTTTCTACCTGTTGCTAGTCCTAAATCTACTTCACCCCCGATAAATAGCTTGTTATTTACTCTATCTTCTGTAGGGAAAGGAACACCATTTTGATCCACCTCTATCTCAAAAAATTTCTGGAGCATGTTCATATTCAAGCTCTTACCCCAACGTCTTGGTCTGGTGATTAGGATAACCTTACCATTGTCCTCTAGTAATTCTTGAATCATTAGACTTTTATCAACAAATACATCACTATTAACAACCAAGTCATAGAACTCATCCGTACCTACTAGCATTCTTGGCGGCTTATTTTTACCTTGAATGGTACTAATATCTTTAACTGTTGTATTAAGATCAGAAAGTTTAAAGGTCATATTATTATATTATATTTGAGAATTACTATAAATATTTGCTTTAAGAAAGTGTAGCATAAATAAGCTAACAGCACCAGCAATTATCTTTTTGACAAATATCTTAAGTATCTATTGTTGATGGGTTTTGTTTTGGATATAACTAAAGGAACAATAACGCGGCTTTTAAATTGTTATTGAATAATTGGATGATTTAATTATGAGCGAAGAACTTCTGCAACGAGATTTAATCAAGAATCCTGAAAAAATAGGGACTTGGAATTTTTATAATATTGGTTCAACAACTATTAGTGCTTTAAAAAAATCTGATATAATAAGAAGTATAGATTATGGGAATGTATCAAACAAGAGAGTTGATGCCATTATCACCAAACAAAAAGAAGTTATTGCTATTGTGGAATTTAAATCACCTGAACATTTTAATACCAAGGATAAAAAAAATAATGCCATTCTGCAAGAAATTGAGGTTGCCAAAAAACTAAAAACAAAATTAATTATTGCAACTGATACCAAAGAGACGGTATGGTTTAATGTTGCTACTGGTAATACCGTGAAAACCCAAGAAGCTAATGATTTTAAATATCCTTTTGATTCTAAAGATATAAACTTACCAAAAGTTATCAATGAAATAATACAATCAATAAATGAGAAAAATGATAGAATCTTACCAAAAGAACTAGTCAATCCAACAGATTTAGCAAAACAAATATGGCAAGATGTTTGGAGTGTTAGCGGTGCAACCCCTGATAATTGCTTATACACATTTGTTGAATTATTTATATTCAAATATTTAAGTGATTTAAAAATATTGCAAGGTACTTATAATTTTTACACTTTACTTGGGATGTATGAAGAAGGCAATGAAACTAATACAGTTTTACAACATTATGCAAATATTATCAGGCCACAAATAAAAGAGCTGTTTCCTGAAAATGCTTTAGACAAGACCACCATAATAAATGGTAGCATATTTATCAGCAAAGAACAAAAAGCTGTTGATGGTTACGGAATAGTCTTTAAAAAAGTTCTACAAAAATTTAAAAATTATGGAAAACTTGAACATATTGACCATGATTTTAAAAGTAAGTTATTCGAGAGTTTTTTAAAAGAAAGTATCAGTAAAAAGAATTGGGGGCAATTCTTTACTCCGATTAAAGTTGTCCGTGCTATCAATGAAATGGCAGAAGGTGAGCTAAAAGAAGGAATGACTATTTGTGATCCAGCCTGTGGAGTGGGGAAATTTCCATTAGAATTTATAAAGAACGATCTTGATAAGCTCTTTAAAGTTGAAAACAATAAAATAATACAAAAAGTTAAAATAGTTGGTTTTGATAAGGGTTTTGATAAAGATGAGCAGAAAACCATCATTTTAGCAAAAGCCAATATGCTTATTTATTTTTGTGAACTGATAAAAGATAATATTGGATTAACTAATACCAATTCCCGAATTTAATTTAGTAAATGATTCATGCAACAAATAGATTGAATTAGCAAGGTATTTAAATTTTTAATAGAGGAAGATACTACTATTTCTAATTGTTCAATTGTATTGTATACTTTATTCTTTATAGTCTCAGACTTTAAATGTTCCCATAATCGCTCCGCAGGATTTAATTCAGGAGAATATGGTGGCAAATAAAGAATTTCTATATTAGCAGGAACCACTAAGTCCTTAGCCTTATGCCATCCAGCACAATCCATAACAACAATGGCTTTTTGATCGCCTATATGTTTAGACATTTCCGCAAGAAACATGTTCAAAGACATAGTATTAACATTTGGCATCATTAAGCTAAAATCATCTCCTGTTATTGGGTTAACAGCACTGTAAACATAAAAATTCTGAAAACCTATTTTGATTTTAACTTGAGTTCTGATACCTTTGCGAAACCAACCATGACCTAATTTAGAATGAGTTCCAAAACGCGATTCATCAAAGAAATACAAAAAACTTCTTGGATTGCTTGTTATTTTTTCTTGAATTTTTTTTTAAACTGTTCATGAGTTTCTTTATTCTGTTTGTAATGCACTGGTCTTGGAGTAATGTACGCAAACTTAAGCTTGTGCAATGCCCTGTGTACAGCCGATTTACTTACATTAATTCCCAAATTTTCTTTAAGTTTTATGACGATACTTTTTATTGTTATGTTACAATCTTCTTGTATCCATTTGTTTATTGCTTCATAGCAGCTTTCCGTTAAATCGCTTTTCCTTCCCCTACCTTTTTTATATTCAAGATTTTTATCATCGCCTTGGGCAAAGCTTTTTATCCAGTTTCTTAGCGTATTAGTTGTGATATCAAATATTTTAGACACCATACCAATACCATGCTCTTTTGCAGCTACTATAGCTCTTAACCTAATAGCGATCCTATTCTCTTTGTTCGTACTTGCAAGTTGAGCTATAGCCTGTTTGTATAAATCTTCTGTTATTAATTTTTGATGAGTACCCATTACATTCCTAATTTTATCTATCTTTTACATTATAACCTATTTTTCTCATCTTTATACTAAATTAAATTTGGGAATTGGTATTAGACAGTAATGTATCTGTACGCAAGCAAGCTCTATTGCTATCGATATGCAGATCGGGGCTTTATTATAAATCTATAATTAACGATTATGCAGAAACTGCTAATTTGCTCAATGAAATATATTTGGCTTCTGATTGTCGTTATGGGTATAGAAAAATTACAGCGGAACTCAAAGCTTCTGGTGTAGAAGTTAATAGTAAAAAAATACTTAGAATAATGCAAGATATTGGGTTGCAGGGCTTATATCAAAAGAAACAATGTAATCCTAGTATCAAGGAGAAGGCACATAAAATATATCCATATTTACTTACTGGTTTAGTGATTGACAGAGCTAATCAAGTATGGGCTACTGATATTATATATATTGCCATTGAAGGAAAGTTTATGTACTTTATTGCAACAATTGATTTATATAGTAGATATATTATAACTTATGAATTGTCGCCATATATTGAAGCTGGATTTTGTGTATCTACACTTAGAGAGGCGTTAACAAAGCACAATCCTGAGATTTTTTAATAGTGATCAAGGGGTGCAGTTTACTAGTAATGATTTTATTAAAGAGTTAAGTTCTAGAAATATAAAAATTAGTATGGATCACAAGGGGAGATGCTTTGATAATATATATGTTGAGAGGCTTTGGAGAACCTTGAAACAAGAAGCGATATATTACTATAAACCAAGTAGTATTAGGGAATTAGAAATAGTAATAAAAGATTTTGTTAGTTGGTATAATTACCAAAGACGACATCAAAGTTTACAGTATAAAATACCAGCTGAAGTGTATTATACAGTGTAAAAAAAGATATCTGTATTTTATAGATAAAAAAATTAAAAAAACGGATCATTTATGAAAATTTGGTCTAGACAAATGGGGGTAGTATAAGGAATAGATATATAATGGATTCACGATTATTCCCTTTAAAACAAGGATTTTTTGGAAATGAAATAGAACCAATCATAGAGAAGAATTATATTTGGAAAGGACGCCCCCAAAGATTAGCCATTATAAGGTATTTTGTACAATAATGTATGTGTTAAGAACCGGGATACTGTGGAGGGATTTACCAAAATGCTATGGATGTTGGTACACCATCTACCAACGCTTTAAAAGAGGCAGCGAAAAAGGAATATGGTGGAAAATCTTAATAATCTTACAACAAAGTAAAAATTATTAATTAACATAGTAATTACGGATAGCACAACCTTTAAACTATATCGACACAGTGGTGGGTTAAAAGGGGGATGCAAAGCAAAGGAAAAAGTAAAGGAGGAATGAGTACAAAATTACATCTTGCTATGACTACGTCATGGCACATAAAAAGGATTTTTAACTGCTGGCAATAGGAACGATATTGCTGTAGCAGAATAGTTAACTGCAGACATCGTTGGATGTGATGTTATCCAAGATCGTGGATATGATAGTAATAAAAATAGACCAAACCTTGAGTCTCAGAATAATATTACCGTTATCCCTGGCAGAAAAAATAGAAAAACAGAAATTGTTTATGATAGAGAAAAATACAAACTTAGAGGAGCTATTGAAAGATTCTTTGGAAAAATAAAAGAAAATTAGAGGCTTACTGTCTGATATGAAAAAGATGATCTTTCTTTCCTCTCGTTTATCGCTCTTGCTGCTATTAAATTATACCTTTGTTAACAGTATCTAGCAAGGGTGGTGTTTACGGTACTCAGTTCAGGCAATGATTATACCGAGAGTAAAGTTTGTAGCTAAAGAATTGGTACAAATAGTTGACGAGATATTATAGGTAAGTAGAAATTTAATAGATTCTAATCTGGAATATGCGAAAGAATGATAATATTGATGGTAAATAAGACAAACCTTAGCTTATGAAAAAACTGAACTGGACAATGGCTCTTTAGAAGTAGAAAAGATGATAAGTATAAGTTTGTAAGCCAGCGAATTCCATCAGGGCTATAGGGTAAATTTAAAGTGATTTATTAACTATAAGCCTGATACATGGTTGCATTCGATTGTTTGCTGTTATATATTATTTTTTTCTTGCATTATCGGGTAGGTCCATACATGTTCAGAATACGACAGTGATAGGCAATAAAGGATATGATAGTAGTACGTTTGTAGAAGCAAATAAGGGATGTGAGGTTGTTATACCACCAAAATCTAATCGTAAAGTACAACGTGAATATGATAGACATATTTATAAAGAACGGTACTTAAATTGAATGTTTCTTTGGTAAAATCAAACATTTTAGGCTTATGTTTTCTAGGTTTGATAAAGCCCCAACCACCTTTTTAGCTTTTTTAAATTTCGTTGGCTCTTTAATATGGTTACGTTAAAAATTTTGTCAACAGAACCTAATTATGGTTTTGTAAATTACATAATACATGAACATCGGGATAAGAAGTTCCAGAAGGTAAGCGTTCACGGTTTTCTGCTATTTTCTTATGATAAATAAAAAATCTGCTCGCCAAGCGTCTATTAGTGAGGAGACACTTGGCGGCGACGCGGTAATCCATAAAATGACCAATAATGGATTACTTTGTTGCTACTAAAGTAGCTCCTCGCAATGACGTTTTGTACTTTAACTTTTTTCCGTGAACGCTCACTAAATTATTTAGATATCTATTTAATCTTACAATATTTTCATTCTGTTTTATTTTACCTAATCTTCTTTAATCAAAGAGCGTATCAATGCATTAACCGCTTGTTGATGTGCAGGGTTACGAATTTTCATAAAATTTCTTGACACTTCTATACACATACGCTGGTGTTGAGTATGTACAGGTTCAACATTATCAACCTCTTCTAAACCATTATAAAAATAATCGATATTTTTTTCTAGTGCTTTAGCAATAAGAATTAGCCTGCCCATTGGTATTCTATTGACCCCCTTCTCATATTTTTGTAACTGCTGATGTGTTACTACTATTACCCTTGCAAGTTGTTGACGCGACAATCCCTTGGCAAGCCTTAGAGAATAGATTTTCTCACCTATAAATTTGTCAGCTTTTTCGATAAAGTCATTCTTTCGTGCCATAATTAACTCCCTTATGAATGAATTATTAAATTTTTGCAAATATATATTATTAACAAATGCAAAGATTACTGTCATATATTATATAACCTAGAAAGGCAACAATTAAAATAGGTTTATTGCCATATAAACTAATCCACTATCAGTAAATAGCAATATATTGTTCGTTTACATACAAGTAATACTTAATATTATTTAACTTTTATATATCATAATGATCTTATAGATACTTACCTATCTTGTAAATTATAATTTTATTTTTATTGGATTTTTTAAGCATAGTACCCTACAATTTTTGTTATATAAGTGTCACAACAGTATAAAACATCAATAGACCTCTTTCGAAACTCTACTTCTGCTGGTAATTTGTGCGTGATACCTGTACTCTGCTCCTCACGTACATTTGTGTAAATTGTAATGATCTTTTGCCCCCTTATTGTAATCAACTATTGACCCCTCTAAACCTATAAAAAAATTAGTTAATTTTAGTTAAACTTTAGATAAAATTCTCTAAAACTCTCGATAATTTTTAATTAATGCAATAGTCTGTTATCTCAATCTTTAATCTACATTCCTTCCTCCCCTAAAACTTTTATTACCAGTTTCTATGATTTGACAATGATGGGTTATCCTATCGATAATTGCCTTTGTTGCTTTAGGATTAGCAAACATATCTCCCCATTCTTCAAATCTTAAATGGGTTGTTATAATCAGCGAAGACTGTTCATATATATTTAGCAAACAGCTCAAATAATAAGAATCTAGACTCGGGTTTTATTGGCACATATCCCAGTTCATCTGTCACAATAAGGTTGAACCTCTTAACTGAATCGATGAATTTTATCTCATAGTTATGTATTCTTGCATTGAGTAATTGGCTAGCTAATTCATTTAAAGTATAGAACCTTACCCTGTAATCCTTTTCAACTGCAGTAAATGCTAAACCAATTGCTAAATGAGTCTTGCCTGTTCCAGAACCACCTATTAACATTATATTGTGGTGATTATCAACAACTTTTTGTATATCACAGTTGCTAGACACTGTTAACAAATATCTATAAATATATAGAAGAAGATATGATATATTTAAGATATATTAAGAAAAAAGGTATGATATATAATGGATTCGCGATTATTCCCTGTAAAACAAGGATTTTTTGAAAACGAAATAGAACCAATCATAGAGAAGAATTATATTTGGAAAGGACGCCTCCAAAGATTAGCCATTATAAGGTATTATGTGCAATAATGTATGTATTAAGAACTGGGATACCGTAGCAGGATTTACCAAACTATGGATGTTGGTACACCATCTACCAACGCTTTAAAAGAGGCAGCGAAAAAGGAATATGGTGGAAAATCTTAATAATCTTACAACAAAGTAAAAAATTATTAATTAACATAGTAATTACGGATAGCACAACCTTTAAACTATATCGACACAGTGGCGGGTTAAAAGGGGGATGCAAAGCAAAGGAAAAAGTAAAGGAGGAATGAGTACAAAATTATACCTTTGTTAACAGTGTCTAGCTGAGCAAAAAATTATTAGTCAATCAGGCTATTCTTATTTTCCATTTTTTGTAACGCGGTGGGTAAAAGAAGAAGGTGAAGTATATGGCTATGCTCCGGCTCATCATGTGCTACCTGATATTAAACTACTCAATAGTTTAAGACAAATTACCCTAAAAGTAGCCCAGAAACAACTAGACCCACCATTATTAGTGCCAAAAGATTGATATTACTTACCGCTTTATACTACACCTGGTAGTGTTAATTTCTACCGTAATGGTATGGCAGATAAAATAATACCACTAACTGGTATGGAAAATATCTTACCTACTGAGATAGAGCAAAATCAATGTCGTGATGCCATATATAAGGCGTTCTATATCGATATATTCAGGATGCAAAAGGAAAATAAAGAAATGACTGCCACCGAGGTACAAATTAGGACAGAGGAACAATATCGTTTAATGTCTCCAATGGTTGGTATAATCGAGAGTGAGTTGTTAAATCCGTTAATTATGGCGATATATCAGACATTGATTAAATATAACAGAGTACCAATCTTAGAGGGAACAACAAGCCAGCCTGAGATAGAGATTGAATATGTTTCACCATTATCCAGGGCCCAGAAAACATCAGCAATATCAAGCGTTGAGCAAGTATTAGGTTTCTTCCAAAGAAGTGGAATCAGTAACTTTTTTCCTGAGATTTATGATAATACCAATTCCCAAATTTAATTTAGTAAATGATTCATGCAACAAATAGATTGAATTAGCAAGGTATTTAAATTTTTAATAGAGGAAGATACTACTATTTCTAATTGTTCAATTGTATTGTATACTTTATTCTTTATAGTCTCAGACTTTAAATGTTCCCATAATCGCTCCGCAGGATTTAATTCAGGAGAATATGGTGGCAAATAAAGAATTTCTATATTAGCAGGAACCACTAAGTCCTTAGCCTTATGCCATCCAGCACAATCCATAACAATAATGGCTTTTTGATCGCCTATATGTTTAGACATTTCCGCAAGAAACATGTTCAAAGACATAGTATTAACATTTGGCATCATTAAGCTAAAATCATCTCCTGTTATTGGGTTAACAGCACTGTAAACATAAAAATTCTGAAAACCTATTTTGATTTTAACTTGAGTTCTGATACCTTTGCGAAACCAACCATGACCTAATTTAGAATGAGTTCCAAAACGCGATTCATCAAAGAAATACAAAAAACTTCTTGGATTGCTTGTTATTTTTTCTTGAATTTTTTTTAAACTGTTCATGAGTTTCTTTATTCTGTTTGTAATGCACTGGTCTTGGAGTAATGTACGCAAACTTAAGCTTGTGCAATGCCCTGTGTACAGCCGATTTACTTACATTAATTCCCAAATTTTCTTTAAGTTTTATGACGATACTTTTTATTGTTATGTTACAATCTTCTTGTATCCATTTGTTTATTGCTTCATAGCAGCTTTCCGTTAAATCGCTTTTCCTTCCCCTACCTTTTTTATATTCAAGATTTTTATCATCGCCTTGGGCAAAGCTTTTTATCCAGTTTCTTAGCGTATTAGTTGTGATATCAAATATTTTAGACACCATACCAATACCATGCTCTTTTGCAGCTACTATAGCTCTTAACCTAATAGCGATCCTATTCTCTTTGTTCGTACTTGCAAGTTGAGCTATAGCCTGTTTGTATAAATCTTCTGTTATTAATTTTTGATGAGTACCCATTACATTCCTAATTTTATCTATCTTTTACATTATAACCTATTTTTCTCATCTTTATACTAAATTAAATTTGGGAATTGGTATTACTGCCCAGCTGGTTTAAAAACTATAGGTTGGGGGCATGTGATAAAAGAGTATGAGCAACAACAAATGTCTAATGGTATATCGCGAGAACACGCTGATTATTTATTAGAGCAGGACATAGAGCAAGCTAAATATGCCATTTATCGACATTGCCGCGTACCATTAAACTACTCCCAAGAGGGAGCATTGATATCATTTGTCTTCAATTGCGGGGCTGGTGCCTTTCAAGCTTCCAGTTTAAGACAAAAGTTATTACGAGGTGAATATTTATCAGCTGCCGATGAATTCCCTAAATTGGTTTATGCCCGAGGTATTAAGCTTAAGGGTTTGGTAAGAAGGCGATTAGTAGAGAGAGAAATATTTTTACAGAACTAGATATGACAGGTAATTTTGTCGTCAAAATTAAGCGGGGGAATCCTCACATACGCTTTAGTATGCTGCGGTTTTTCGCTTAATTTTTCCTAAAACTTCCTCTGTCATATCTAGTTCTGCTATTTATGTAAGAATTTTATAAACAAACAGCATCATGCAACGAGGATGAAAAAATGAAAGCCGCAAGGATAAAAATAGAGAGAAATCAAGAACAATATCAAAATATTGTCAATTTAAGCAAGAAGAAAAATAAGCCTCAAGAAGTTGTAGTAAATGATACTATACAACAGACTCCCCTTGCCTCTGAGGTGATGCCACAAACTACGTCCCAAACTATGCCGCAAACTGTTGAGCAGGCAAGGAAACATTATGCTATTTCTTCTAGTAATAATATTGATAGCCGAAATATCATTGAAGCAAATGAGTCAATAGCTGAAAAAGTGAAAGAACTGCATCAGTTGGAAGAGATGCAACAACATCTACTCTGCAAGGAAGATAGTATAAAGCTAGAAGTGATGAACTATATGCAATTCCATATTTACCTAAAAATGGGGGATAATGTTCTTGTCTCGTGGAAAAACTGCACCCGCAGAACATTTGACCTAGCAAAGTTCAAAGGTGATTATCCTGAAATATATAGTGAATATGTCAAAGAAATTTCCCCCAGATTGTTTAGGCTTTATTAATCTTTGGGGGTATTATTAAATAAACTTTATTATTTCCACTTTTAATATTATTTTCTTTTTGCTATCATTAATAGTTGGTCTATTGATGGTAAAAAAATGATAGGGTATCCTCAAGAACAAAAAGGTTTATACAAAGAACAAACAAGTTTAAACAAAGAACAAAAAGAAGCTGTGGGGTTACTATCAATAGGAACTACCCTTGAATATTTTGATTTGATGATCTATGTTCACATGGCAGGGTTTCTTAATGAATTATTTACTCCAAAAACTGACTCACACACTACTGCTTTGTATTCTGCAACTATTTTTTGTGTAACTTACATACTTAGACCATTAGGAGCTTTAATATTTGGATGGATAGGTGATAATATAGGGCGTAAGGCAACAATTATCATCACAACTTTTATGATGTCATCTGCTTGCATTGTTATGGCTAATCTGCCTACTTATGAGCAAATAGGAAGTGTAGCGATGTGGGTAGCGATTATCTGCCGGGCTGTTCAAGGCATGTCTTCTATGGGTGAAATAGTAGGAGCAGAACTTTATTTAACGGAAATGCTTAAACCACCAATACAGTATGTAAGTGTTGGATTGATAGGGGCTTGTTCTGTCCTAGGAACATTAGGGGCTTTATCCATTTCTTTACTTGTTGTTTGTTATGGTATTAATTGGCGTATAGTATTTTGGGTGGGTGCAATAATTGCCTTTGTTGGTTCTGTTGCAAGAACAAAACTTAGAGAAACCCCAGAGTTTGCCGATGCCAAACGTCGAATAGAAAAAGTTTTTGAAAAAACTAATACCGATGTAAATATTTTACAAGATAATCCCATTTGGCAAGAAAAAGTTAATAAAAAAACTGTAATAGCTTTCTTTTTATTACAATGTGCCTTACCGGTATGTGTTTATTTGCTTTATATATATTGTGGTAATATTTTAACAACTAGCTTTGGTTACACAGTAGCCGAAATTGTTCAGCATAATTTTATTGTCTGTCTAATGGAGCTGTTAATCACCTTAATATTATGTTATTTAAGTTTATAAAGTATATCCATTATTAATCATAAGAATTATACTGCTAATATTTTCTATTTTTATGATATTCTGTCCGTATTTATTGAATAATCTTAATTCTCCTGATCAGTTATTTTTTATTCAATTCTTTATCATCTTATGGAAACAATGCTTAAACGCTGCTACTCCTATTTGTTTAAAAAGTTTTCCTATATTTAAACGTTTTACCTATGCTAGTATGACATTTTCTATATCTCGTGCTATGATATATGTTATTAGCTCTTTTGGTTTTGTCTACCTTACTGAGTGTTTTGGCAATTGGGGAATATGGTTTATTATGATCCCTATAATAATTGGTTTTGCTTATGGATTATTGCATTTTGAAAATCTGGTGAAAATCCCTAAAATCATCCACTCAGAAAACCGTATAATTTAGAGCAGGTCTGGAGTTAATAGGCAAATTTTGGTAACATAGATTTATTAATTGTTGCTCGACTATTGGTATTTCCAAGTAAAAACAAAAAGTTACAAAATATCCTATAGTTTCTTTAACTATCTTCAGTGCCTTTTCCTGTGATTTAGCTCCTAGTGTTTGTAGATTGTGAATGCGGTCAAATAATTTAATAAATACCACGTCAAACCTTTTTTGTTGAGATAATAAATACAAAGTTTCTTTGGAGCTAATCTTGCCATAAGGCTTGATTCTTGTTAGAGCTTCCACTTGGCTAGCAACTTGACTACCAAAAATTCGAGCTATCATCTCTTCAGTAAGTATTGTATCTTCGATCGTGTCATGCAATAAACTGGTAACGATCATGTCAGTCTTAAACAATATGGGAATTTCTTGGGCTGTGAATTCAGCAAACATATACGCTACTTCTATTGGATGAGAATAATAGGGGTCGCCGGATTGTCGCATTTGACTACCATGATATTTCTTAGCATAATAGATAGCTTTGGTAATTTCTTTGATATTTACTGGATGAGGTACCTTGTTGTTTAGTAAAATCAATTTATTAAGTAACTTATCAGAATAGTCACAACACTCAAACTTTGCCTGCCAATTGGCAATATCTTCCATAAATACCTAATTCATTATTTTAATGGTCAATATAGACTAAACTAAAAATTAAAATAGTTCTATTAAGTTTTGATACATTTTTTTAAAAATTGTTGTAGCTAACCTACGTAAATTTTTCATGAAACTAATTGCTGTGATTATTTTGTTACTTTATTAAAAAATAAATGATTTTCTTAACTTTTTTATTTGCACAAATTTTAATTTTCATTCATCATATTAAAATAGCTGTCAAAATGGTTTGCCATTGATTGATTTAGTATTTTGGTCTGTTCTCTAGATATTTAGGCTTACATACAAGGTTTATTGGTAAAGATTAAGGTTGTTTTAGGTCTTTAACAAGCTCATTAATATAACTAAGTACATTTGAAATATGTATATCTAGAATAAGAAAAACAGAATTAGGCTATTTAATTTTCACTAAGGGCTATTTAGAATAATGTAATATTAATTAATTTTATGAGGTAAATATTATGGATACACTTACTGAAGTTATTGAAGATTTGAATGCAGGAAAAGATGTTAAGGAAATAGATTTGTGGAGCAACGAGATAGGCAATGAGGGAGCAAAAGTACTAGCACAAGCCTTACAAAACAACAAAACTGTGACAAACATAGATTTGCAGAAGAACCAGATAGGCGATGAGGGAGCGAAGGCACTAGCACAAGTCTTACAAAACAATAACACTGTGACGAGTATAGCTTTGAATGAAAACCAGATAGGCGATGAGGGAGCGAAGGCACTAGCACAAGCTTTACAAAACAATAACAGTGTGACAACAATAGATTTGAGCAACAACCAGATAGGCTATGAGGGAGTGAAGGCACTAGCACAAGCCTTACAACACAATAAAACTGTGAAGACAATAGATTTGAACGAGAACCAGATAGGCGATGAGGGAGTGAAGGCACTAGCACAAGCCTTAGAACACAATAAAACTGTGAAGACAATAGATTTGAACGAGAACCAGATAGGCGATGAGGGAGTGAAGGCACTAGCACAAGCCTTAGAACACAATAAAACTGTGAAGACAATAGATTTGAACGAGAACCAGATAGGCGAGAAGGGAGCGAAGGACTAGCACAAGCCTTACAAAACAATAACACTGTGACGAAAATAGATTTGCATTGGAACCAGATAGGCGATGAGGGAGCGAAGACACTAGCACAAGCCTTACAAAACAATAACACTGTGACGACAATAGATTTAGGTGACAACCAGATAGGCTATGAGGGAGCAAAGGCACTAGCACAAGCCTTACAAAACAATAATACTGTGACGACTATAGATTTAGATTGCAACCAGATAGGATATAAGGGAACGAAGACACTAGCAAAAGCCTTACAAAACAATAACACTGTGACGACTATAGATTTAGATTGCAACCAGATAGGATATAAGGGAACGAAGACACTAGCAAAAGCCTTACAAAACAATAACACTGTGACGACTATAAAGTTGTCCGGGAACCAGATAGGCTATTGGGGAACGAAAGCACTAGCAAAAGCATTACAAAACAATAACAGTGTGACAATTCTAGATTTGCAGCACAACGATATAGGCGATGAGGGGGCGAAGGCACTAGCACAAGCCTTACAAAACAATAACACTGTGACAACTCTAGATTTGCAGCACAACGATATAGGCTATAAGGGAGCGAAGGCACTAGCAAGAGCCTTACAAAACAACAGTGTGACGACAATAGATTTGGGGTGGAACAAGATAGGCGATGAGGGAGCGAAGGCACTAGCACAAGCCTTACAAAACAATAACACTGTGACGAAAATAGATTTGTGGAACAACAAGATAGGCGATGAGGGAGCGAAGGCACTAGCACAAGCCTTACAAAACAATAACACTGTGACGAAAATAGATTTGCATTGGAACCAGATAGGCGATGAGGGAGCGAAGACACTAGCACAAGCCTTACAACACAATAACACTGTGACGACTATAGATTTGAACTTGAACCAGATAGGCGATGAATTACGAAATGATATATATAAACTATTAGAGAAAAACAAATTACAAGCAGAAGAATTATCTAAGAAGATCGAGCAAGGAGTAGATTCTGTACAAGAAAAATTGGTTTCTGGCGATAATATAAAAGCAGAAGAGAGGCAAGAAATTTCCAAAAGAATACAGCAAATTAAAGAAATCGTACAAAAGCAGAAATTAGAACAAAAAGAAGATGTGGATGATGCGATACTTGCTCAAATAAATAACTATAAGAATGATGTTCTGAAAGCAAGGGGTGATAAAGAAATACAACAGCTTGTTAAGGAATATAAGAATGATGTTATGCTAGTAAAATTAAAGAAAATGCAACAATCACAACAAACAGAACATAGCTCGGGAACAAAAATTATTAGTGATTATAATCTTAAGTTGTTATTGTCTAACGTAAGTAATTCCGCTGATTTGTATGAAGTGTTAGAGAGTTTGTTAATTGGAGATATTGAGCCTCTATCAGAAGGCGTTTAGGGATTTATTACAAAAACCTGAATAAATATTAAATTAGTTGTTATTATTCAGGTTTTTGTATTTATTAGAGATAGTGTTAAACTATAGCCCTCTGCCCAATTTTTTGTTGTGGATATCTAGAGCCTTAGTTAACAACACTTCTACTTCATAACTAGTATTCTCACTTTCCAACTCTGTAAAATCTATTATTATTTCGCTTGTAACGTTATCGGACTCTAGAATTTTCACCAGTTCCATCGCCCCCTTGTCAGTGATATAGTTATAGCTAATATTTATTCTGCTAATGGTTCTATTGATTTCCAAAGCTTTAACAAGCTGAACAACCCCAACATCACCAATATTATTAATAGATATATCTATTTCCTTGATAGTTTTATTGTTTGCTAAAAATTCCGCTAGTATTATTGCTCCTTGATCATCAATATTGTTACACACAAGCTCTATATTAGTCAAACTGCGATTAGTCTCTAATGCTTTGACCAACAAACTGACTTCCTCAGAACCAATATCGTTGTCGCAAAGACTTATTGATGTTATCAGTTCATTATCTTCCAAAGCTTTACCAAGTATCTTAGTTCCTTCTGCACCTATCTTGTCATCGGCAAGATATATGGAGGTTATATTATTGCTCTGCAAAACATTTTTAAGTATTTGTCCAGCAATATTAGTGATATTATTTATTTTTTCGTTTGTTGAATCATTTTCTTGTTGATTTTTAACATTGTTAGTCATAAAATTAACTCCTATTTTTGTCATAGAGAATAGACACCGAGGTTAGTTTACATTGGTGGTCCTAACCTCGGTGCTTGACCCCACCTCACGTGGCATCCTATCGCATATTCTATCATTAGTCTTATACTTATTAGCTGCCATATTATTAATCTCGTCATTGTTAATATCTTCAGTTGACACTAATGTTACCGGCACTTGTATAGTAAAGGTTGTCTTCTTGCCTTGCTGGCTGCTAATGTCAATTGCACCATTCATATCTGCAATAAATTGTTTGACTAAACTTAGACCTAATCCTAATTTTAAATTTGATGCTGAGCTTGAGTTAGACTGCAATTCCTCACCAATAGCTTTGCTAGTCGATTTAGTAAAAGTGGAGCTATCGAGACCGTTTAATTGCTCATAGATATATTTTTGCTGTTCTTCAGACATACCAATACCTGTATCATGCAGAATGAATTCTAAAACATCTTTGGCTTGCTTAGTTTCTGTAGCTTCTTCTTGTAATAGTGTGGTGCTTGCAAGAAAAATTTGGCTACTTAAGAAAACGCTACCCTCCTCAGTGAAATTAATAGCATTAGTAATTAACTGAGTTAATATCGCTTCAATTCGGTAACTATCACCAATGAGGATATTTGGGATGTCTCTATAGAAATTATTTACCAGCCTTATACCTTTATGCTTCGAGGTTAGCATTAGTCTATTAATAACATTGTCTACTAACATTTCAGGCTTGAATTTCCTAGAGATTGTGGGTAGTGGTATTAAGCTTGTGGTGGCAGTTGGAATTGGGTAGCTAGTGAAATTTGTTATATTTCTAGAATAATACATTAACTCCTTAGCAAAAGTGGTAATCTCAGCTATAGCGTTCTTTTTGTTGGGCTTTTCCTCTCCTATATGTAGCATCGTAGAAAGGGCAAAAATATTATTACAAGATTTGTTTAGGCTAATGGATATAGTTCGTATAAAGTCTTGGTGGATAAAATTAGCTAGTTCTAGATTTCTCCTAGCTTGTTGTAACTCAACAATAATATCACTACTGATATTATTTTTTTCACATGTTGTAGATTTATTTTGTTGATTTTTAATATCGGTAGGCATAGAATTAACTCCTGTTTTTCTTAGTTGGGAAATAGACACTGAGGTTAGAGAAAAATTTGGTGATTCGTATCTAACCTTAGTGCTTGACATTTACACTACGTAACGTCTACTAACAAATATCCTAGTTTTTTCCCATAGTAAAGCGGTTTTTTCACGGTTAGTAATTTTTTTATAAAAATTTTTTAGAGTAGTGTTAAACCAGAGACAGTTAGTAAAATTATTATTTACAATTGAGGGCTAAATGGCTGATAAGTAAGCCGTAAATTAGCTATTTAAACAAGCTGCCTAATGCGGTTAATTGAATAAATAGCTAATTAGCTACTTGTATTTTAAGGCAAATATGAGCCTAAAATTGTATCAGGTTTTTTTGCACCAAACAAAACCCATTACTTAGCAAAAGCAATGGTGTACTTTCATTGACTGTGACTTTTAAAACGCCATTTTTACCAATATACCGATAATTCTTATAGAATTTCTGTGATATTTATGATACAATAAGTGAGATATTTATGTACTTGAATAATGAACACTTATCATCATGACTACTACTAAAAATAAGCCGTTACCATTTTTTAACTGGGTTGGTGGTAAAAGAAAACTCACCGATCAATTGATACAATATGTTCCTGTTACCTTTAATAATTATTATGAGCCTTTTCTTGGCGGTGGGGCATTATTCTTTAAAATAAAGGATAGGTATAATGGTTCCAATATTTTGGACAGAAAAATAAGAAAAATGAGATAGAATTCTTTAGCAAACAAGGAGAGCTAGAGATGAAAAAACAAGTAAGGCAATATAGTGCTGAGGAGAAAGCCAAAATTGTCATAGAAACAATTAAGGGAGAGCTAACAATAGCCCAGATAACCAGTAAGTATGGTGTTCATGCAACACAGATAAGTAACTGGAAAAAACAAGGTCTTGAGTTGTTAGTACAAGGTTTTAAGAATAAAACACAGAGTGCTGACCCAAATCAGCAGGGGTTAATCAAGAATCTATATGAGCAAATTGGTCAGTTAAGCGTTGAGTGTGACTGGCTCAAAAAAAATCTGCATTGTTTGGAATTAAAGGTTAGGTGTAATATGATAGAGCCTAATCATAATAAGTTAACAATTGTACAACAGTGTAAGTTATTGGATATTAGCAGGTCAACCTATTACTATCAACCTACTGGTATTAGTGAACAAGATATCAAGATTATGGCAATAATTGATGAGACCTATACTATGCATCCATATTATGGTATGCGGCGGATGGCTAAATATTTACAAGCCCAAGGTTTTTCGGTAGGTCGTAAAGCTGTTAGACGTTACTACAAGATAATGGGTCTTGAAGCTGTTTATCCTAAAATAAATTTAAGCAAGAGGAATCAGGCACATAAAATATATCCTTATTTACTAAAAGGATTAGAAATAGTATTGCCAAACCAGGTTTGGAGTGCAGATATAACGTTATATAAGACTGAGCCAAGGGTTCGTATATTTAGTAGCTATTATTGACTGGTATAGTCGTTATATTCTAGGGCGTGTCATCAATTAAGTAATATTACAGAAGAAGCCAAATAAATTGCTCCCAGAAAATTCTGAGCTAGTTTATCATAACGCGTAGCAATGCCTCGAGATTGTTTAAGTTTTGCAAAGAAATTTTCAATTAAATGACGATACTTATAAAGCTCTACATCATATTCTACAGGAAATTTACGATTCTTCTTGGATGGAATTACAGGAGTGCAATTCTTATCTTTTATCTTATTCCTCATTCTTGCCTTAGCATCATAAGCCTTATCTGCAATTACGGTATCCGCTTTTGTCAAAGTTTCCATTAAAGCATCAGAACCTTGTAAATCATGCGACTGACCAGGGGTTAAATAAAAAGCTGTCGGATTTCCTAAAGCATCAACAGTTGCATGAATTTTAGTTGATAAACCACCTTTACTACGACCTATTGCTTGGTCATCTACTATGACTTTTTTTTAGCTCCGGCACTATGTTGATGTGCTCTAACAATCGTTGAATCAATCATACTATATTCATTATCTGCATCTTGTGCAAGTAGTTCAAAAACCTTCTTCCATACATCTTTTTGGCTCCAACGTGTATGTCTTGTATGAATTACTCTAAAATCTCCAAATCTTTCTGGTAAGTCTCTCCACGGTATACCAGCACGATATCTATATAATACAGCTTCTACGAATAATCTATTATCTTTGGCACTTGCTCCTACGTCTCCTTCTTTTCCAGGTAAAATATCCTTTATCCTTTCCCATTGATCATCTCTTAAAGCATATCTGCGCATTGGTCACCTTCTTATTTTTTTACCAATATCTAATTTGCCTCATCCTAATATTTATGTCAACTTAATTGATGACACGCCCTAAGTTGGCGAATCTCCATTAGTTTGGAAAGTGAATTTTATGTATGTGAATTATATCTCTATTTATCTAAATTTTTGTCTAGACAAAGGGGACCACCTTAAGGTGTCAGAAATGTTTTCTATCTGATATTAACCTGGAGTTAATTACCAGCTACAATGCTGTAAAAAAGAATCCAACAGCAGTGAGCGATTTATTTGCCACCCATAAAGAACATCACTCGAGAAAATATTATTACCGCGTACAAAAACGTAATGACAGCAATGACCCAACTAGCATAACTGCTAGGTTTCTCTATTTAAATAAATATTCTTTCATGGGTATGTATCGAGTTAATAAGAGTGGTAAGCTTTGTTTGTCCTTTTCTTCTAAGAAATATGATAGTGCTAATATGGATAAGAAGCTACAACAATGTAGCAACTTTCTAGGTGATGCCTCAATTTACGTCAGCGATTTTTCATTTATCGAACCTAAGGAAAATGATTTTGTGTATTTTGACCCACCTTATTACCAAGCCGGGGAGAGATTTTACACTAGGTTACCCTTTGACCAGAATGAACAAATTAGGCTAAGAGATTTTGTTAAAGAACTAACTAGCAAAGGTGTAAAACTAATGATTTCTAATAGCAATACTGACTTTATCAGAGAAATATACCAAGATTTCACCATAAATACTATTGACGCCAAATATGCCCTAACCGGACAGAAGAAAATCACTAGAGAGCTTGTAATTACTAATTATGCGAGATAATCAGTAATTACACACTTTACATTGCCCTTGCGTTTTGCACATATTTAAGCTCTCTTATTTGTTGTTTGGTTCCTCTATCTTTCGTTGTCGTGCTTCATTTTCCCTTTGTTGCGTTTCAATATTATCAGCAATTTTTGTTTGAGAAGTTACTGTATCTTCTGGCAACATTAGGTTTTGTATAGCTTTTTCCATAAACTCTTTAACTTCAGCCTGATCACTCTCTGTAGAATCATATATTTTTGTTGATCTTATATCTTTAAGACCTAAAGCCTGCATTATTCCCTCTTTATTTGCTCCAGCTTTACGTATTAAACTACCGTATGTTCTCCTTAAATCATGAATTCTTAAATTATCAATACCAGCCAATTGACAAATTCTCTTCCACGCTCTTTTAGGCTCTTGTAAATGAGTACTGCTATCATTTCCAGGAAATACCCATATTGATTCAGTATGATTGTCCTTTTGCCTTCTTTCCAATATGGTTATGGCATCTTTCACTAAATAAACTTTTGTTGCCTGGTCACGTAGATACCATTCCCTATTTTCAAAATTAATATCCTGCCATCTCATAGATAAAACCTCACCTTTCCTAGCTCTAGTGAATAACAGCATTAAGAAAAAATCTGCCATTTTCCTATTGGGTTCGGCATTAATCACCTCAAAAAACTTTGACATTGCTTCTTTAGTACCGATAAATCTTCTCCTGATTTCTTTTTTATGTACTTCAATATTTCGTGTTGGATTCTTTTCTATAGCTTTGTTAGTAAAATGAAATAAAGGGTTTGTCATATGGTGTTACCTACTTAATTATGTTGTTGGTGTCAGTAGTGTTTTTGTCAAAAATATTATTGGCTTTATTCATAAATTCTCTAACAGGATCAATAGTTAATCGTGCATAAATTAACGTTGACTTAGGGCTTTTATGGTTGAGAGCTTTACCAATTACATACTGACTTGCTCCAGCAATAGCCATCCAACTTCCCATAGTTCTACGAAGATCATGTAACTTAAAATCTTTAAGACCAGCTTTTTCCCTAATCCTGTTCCACGCTCTTTTTGGGTCTTCTAGGTGTCCACTTTTACTATCATGATCACTTGGAAATACCCAAGGACATTGGGGATCACGTTGCTCATTTCTTGCCTTTAAGATTTCCATTGCTTTTTTTGATAAAGGTAGTAAATGAGATTCACCATTTTTAGTCTCAATACCAGGTATGTCCCATGTTTCATCAGTTAAATTGATATTATCCCAACACATTGCCAAAACATTACTTCTCCTAGCTGCACTATACAAATGCATAAGAATAACATCTTGTATTATTTGAGGTTCTTCTTTTAAAGCCTCAAGAAAACGTTCTTTCTCTTCAGGAAGTAAATACCTATCCCTTGACTTTTCCGGATGTTTTTTAATAGCAGTTATCGGATTGTTTGCTAATATCTTACATTCAAAGGCTCTATTAAATATTCCTTTGAATCTCTGAACACATTTATTAGCCATAATTTTCTTGCCATCTTTGGTAAGGTCATTAAAAATCTTTTGTACATCATCTCTATTTATGGTAGATAGTTTTTTGGTATAGAGATGATGTGCTTGCCTATCAATATCAGCAACAACGTTCTTCCAACGCTTTATTTGGTGTTTGGCGTAATCTTCAATATATTTATTATCAAAAAATTCTTTAAAGGTCATTTCCTGTTGTTCTTGTTTTTCCTCTTGTAACTCTTGAATTTTGGACAAAGTAGGATTTATCCCTTTGACAAGCTGATTTTTTAACTCTGCCGCTTTTGTTCTTGCTTCCGCAACAGAAATATCATCAGGCAAAGGATGTAGTTTATTAGGAAAAGAGCCTAGTCTAATTTTATAAGCTGTACCATTAATTGTTTTGCTTAGAAAAAAACTCTTAGTTCCTAAATATGATACATTCAGGACTAGCCCCTTTTCTTTGGTATCAACATAAACATGTTGAACAATTTTAGGGCAGATAATTTTGCCATTACCATCTTTTTCTGCTTTAGGTGGAATAATTTTTTCTATAAATTCTTTAGTAAAGTTCAGTGAATTAGTTGCCATAGATACCCCTTAAATTATATTTATTAGGTAATAAAACTAACCTAGCTTAGTCTAATTATCTTAAAGTTAGTTAAATAATTAATTAATTTTATACTAATCATAATTAAATTATTACCGCTGATAGAAATGCTTTGCAAGAATTAATTTATAATAATGAGAATTAAAATAAGGAAGTATTTAAAAGTGGTATTTTGACAACTTGAATTATATTTTTAGTAATTAAACTAGGTTAGGCAATTATTTTAAAATGGCAAAAAATCAACTTTAGATTGACTCAGTGTATTATTGACGATAGAAATAATTAACTATTATTTGCTAAATATTTCAATAAATAAAGTACTAAAAAATACTAATTTTGTATGTGCATGATATGTGTTTTTTTGTCAAAATAACCTACAAAATTATTGTAAATTGACAGATAATGCAATTTCTTATACTATTAAAGTTTAATCTAATTAATCGGAGGGAACACTATGAGTATCAGGCTTTTAACAAAAATATTGCTAATGAGTCTTGGCGGGAGTGACGGGACTCGAACCCGCGACCTTCTGCGTGACAGGCAGACGCTCTAACCAACTGAGCTACACCCCCTTTATTAATATCTATGGCATATAGACAGCAATATATATAAAGTCAACTCTTCTGTCAAGAACTCATCAGGCATTGCCTAAAAACAGTTGACAAGATATCTGAAGGTTTTTAAAAATAATAATTAGTACAAACAATTTAACCTCTTAAAACTTGTTTTACAATTTCAGGTTCCTTTTGAATAATCTTAAGAAGTACCTTTGCTGCACCAGTTGGTGATCTATGCCCTTGTTCTCAATTACGTAGTGTTGCAATGCTAACTCCAAATGCTGTAGCAAATTGTTTCTGAGTTAGTTTGAGGTGATATCTTGCCTCATGTATACTACTCATAAATGAAGGGTTGCAAAGATAGGAGAGATATTATAGAGTATATGAGATTATGAGCAAGAATGTATTGACAGAAGACCAAAGAGAAAAGTTGAAGGAACGTTATAAGACAGAATGAGACGGAAGGATACGTGATCGTATTAAGACAGTTTTGATGTATGACGATGGGTATAATAATGTAGAGATTGCTAAGGTACTACTCCTGAGCCACGAAGCGATAAGAAAACATATTGTTGATTATCAAAAAGCCAATAAGCTTAATACCACAATGGAGGTAGCACAAGCAAATTAAATGATGTTGAGCAGGCAGAATTAGTGAATCACCTAGAAGCAAATAATTATGTTTATGCTAAAGATATCATGCATCACATTGAGAACAAATATGGTGTGACATATACGATAACGGGAGTAACAAAATTACTATACAAACTGGGGTTTGTTTACAAGAAGCCGAAAGTAGTACCAGCTAAGCTGGATTTTGACAAGCAAGAATTATTTAAGTTAAATTACAGTTTACTAGGGTATGTCGTCACGAGATTGTGATTGCATAATTTTATGTGATTTGTTATTATAATTGTAGTAATAAAAATAGGCGATAAGAAGCAATGAGTTTAGCACATAGAAGACATGATATAAGCGATGAGCTTTGGAATAAGATAGAAAGTAATTTACCTGGTCAGAAAGGTTGTTGGGGAGGTATTGCAAGAGACAATAGAACTTTTATAAATGCAGTGATGTGGATATTTAGAACGGGAGCTCCATGGAGAGATTTGCCTCCTGATTATGGCAATTGGAAGAATGTACACAGAAGATTCTGTAGATGGCGTGATAATGGGATATGGGAGAATTTGCTAAATATTTTTATAAATGCTCCTGATTTTGAATGGTTAATGATAGATTCTACATTTGTAAAAATTCACAAAGCAGGACTTGGAGCGAAAGGCGGGAATCAAACGGTTAGTCGCACAAAAGGGGGCTCAATACAAAGGTACATATGGCCGTGGATGCGTATGGTATGCCGGTCAGAATTATTGTTACAGAAGGTTCCAGAAATGATTGTACTCAAGCTTGTGAGTTAATCCAGAATATGGAGGCACAACATCTTATGGCTGATAAAGCTTACGATACAAACGCCATAATAGAATCGGCTGTGAATGCAAACATAATTCCGTAATACCATCAAAAAGAAACATGAAGATTCAAAGAGAGATAGATAAATATCTATATAAGCTAAGGCACATTATTGAAAATACATTTCAAAAATTTAAAGAATGGCGTGGTATAGCAACAAGATATGCTAAAAATACAAAATCATACATGGCGGGTCTTTGTTTAAGGGCTTTACTAATGTGGGCTCAAATCTCGTGACGACATACCCTAAAAGGGAATCTCAGAGATAAGGAAGCCATATATTTTATGGACGGTGTTCATCCTCAGTATCAAGCAAAGGCAAGGTGCGGTTGGATAAGAAAGAACCAAGATAAGACCTTACCAACATTCAGTGGCTGGAGAAGAAAGCACATGATTGGTGCTATTAACCTAGTTAATTTACAGTTAGTAAGCACAGAGAGTCCCAAAATAAATGGGGAGCAGATAGTTGATTTCCTACAGAGATTGGAAGAGGAGAATAGTGACAAGGAAAAAATATATTTAATCTGTGATAATGCTAGTTACCACAAATCCAAGAAAGTGAAATAGTATAATGGTTCCAATATTTTGGACAGAAAAATAAGAAAAATGAGATAGAATTCTTTAGCAAACAAGGAGAGCTAGAGATGAAAAAACAAGTAAGGCAATATAGTGCTGAGGAGAAAGCCAAAATTGTCATAGAAGCAATTAAGGGAGAGCTAACAATAGCCCAGATAACCAGTAAGTATGGTGTTCATGCAACACAGATAAGTAACTGGAAAAAACAAGGTCTTGAGTTGTTAGTACAAGGTTTTAAGAATAAAACACAGAGTGCTGACCCAAATCAGCAGGGGTTAATCAAGAATCTATATGAGCAAATTGGTCAGTTAAGCGTTGAGTGTGACTGGCTCAAAAAAAATCTGCATTGTTTGGAATTAAAGGTTAGGTGTAATATGATAGAGCCTAATCATAATAAGTTAACAATTGTACAACAGTGTAAGTTATTGGATATTAGCAGGTCAACCTATTACTATCAACCTACTGGTATTAGTGAACAAGATATCAAGATTATGGCAATAATTGATGAGACCTATACTATGCATCCATATTATGGTATGCGGCGGATGGCTAAATATTTACAAGCCCAAGGTTTTTCGGTAGGTCGTAAAGCTGTTAGACGTTACTACAAGATAATGGGTCTTGAAGCTGTTTATCCTAAAATAAATTTAAGCAAGAGGAATCAGGCACATAAAATATATCCTTATTTACTAAAAGGATTAGAAATAGCATTGCCAAACCAGGTTTGGAGTACAGATATAACGTATATAAGACTGAGCCAAGGGTTCGTATATTTAGTAGCTATTATTGACTGGTATAGTCGTTATATTCTAAGTTGGCGAATCTCCATTAGTTTGGAAAGTGAATTTTATGTATGTGAATTATATCTCTATTTATCTAAATTTTTGTCTAGACAAAGGGGACCACCTTACACACTCAACGCTTAACTGACCAATTTGCTCATATAGATTCTTGATTAACCCCTGCTGATTTGGGTCAGCACTCTGTGTTTTATTCTTAAAACCTTGTACTAACAACTCAAGACCTTGTTTTTTCCAGTTACTTATCTGTGTTGCATGAACACCATACCTACTGGTTATCTGGGCTATTGTTAGCTCTCCCTTAATTGCTTCTATGACAATTTTGCCTTTCTCCTCAGCACTATATTGCCTTACTTGTTTTTTCATCTCTAGCTCTCCTTGTTTGCTAAAGAATTCTATCTCATTTTTCTTATTTTTCTGTCCAAAATATTGGAACCATTATATCAATACCAATATCGGGTATAATATTAGTTCATCTCATTAACTTGTAATTTAGATTTCTCTAAGTATTTTAATATTTCTTCATGTAACTTAGTCCATTTGATTTGTTTTTTCATAAAAGGCATAAATTCTTTCTTCCATACTTTTATGTATTGCTGAGAATATTCTTGTTCGAATTTTTGGAATTCAGAAGAAATATTTTCTTTAAACATAGCTATTAAATTTGAAACCTCAGTAATTTTATGAGCTTCTAAAGATTCCAAAGATAAAATGTCTTGTTGTAAAATATCTATTTTATTTAATATATTGCTCTTAAATGTACCATATAGCAAGCTCATGTCATACCTTAAATCGGAATTATAATATATTTCCATTTTATATATTAGACTATTGAACGCTTTGCGTGATACCTCTTGTTCATAATTTGTAAGGGATGTTAATAAATATTTATAGTCTTTTTCATTTAAATCATGTGGTTTAACAAGCATATGAATTTTGGAGTATAAATTGTTAAATTCACTATAAATACTATCTCGATACTTATCTATAAGCTTAGGAAATACATCTTGTTGTTCAAGTTTTAAAGGTAAATCCTTCCTAATTTCTATTGGGAGATTATGTATCGAAAACTGATATACTACCCACATAAAACTCTCATCAAATTCATTTGAATAATTGATACGATCATCAGGCAAAACTATCTTACCCTCTTTATCATTCCAAGGTCGTATCTTATAAAAAAATCTATTCAGTCTTTCTTTTAATTTTAGAATATCTGTGTTTTTATCTCCCATTTTATATAATACTTTATCCATTAAACGTTTAGCCTCGTTGGATTCTATTCTATTATTTATATGAAGACCTATATTATTTCTTTCCAATAACTCCCAATCAAATAATCTATGCGGATCAACTTTACGTAGCACATAACTGTCAAATGCTTTACTGTACAATATTGTTCCTATTTCAGAATGACTAAATATCATATCTTTTCTTATTTTAAAACGTTTCATAAGATATAGGAGCAATTCTTTTACAGATTCCATTTGCTGTTGTGAAAACAATTCACGCCCAGTATTCACTATTTCTATGCCGATAGAATAATTATTTAAAGCAGTTAATTCTTCAAATCGTTCACCCATTTTAATTTTAGCATAACTAATACCAGCATGGTATGCTCGCTTTTCTAAAGGAACCGTTAACGTAATACTGCCATCCTTATCTACAATAAAATGAGCAGACAGACCTATTTTGTTTAGCAATTCTTTTGTATCTTTTAATGTTGATATACCAGTATGGTGAACTATAACCATTGATACTTTTTTACCTTCTCTGTCACCATAATTTGCAACTGGCACAGGGGCTAGGAAAAGTAAGTTTTTCTTTTGCAATACAGGAAGTTCTCTTTGTAAATGAGCAAAATCATTTTGAAAGCTTACAATATCAGGATGTGACTTAGATAAAGCACCAACTTTTTTATGGGAACACCCAACATTTAACAATGCAACTATTATAACAAGATAGTATCTTGAAAAAATCTTAAAAGCTTTATTGGTCATACAAATATAAAATCACTAAATAAAATATATTAAAAAATTAAGTACTTATCTTTCATTTTAGATTATTCAATGGTAAATTCAAGGGATTAATTAGTATCACCGTAATTCAGGGCGATTTAAAAGTTACACTATAACTTTTAAACTACTATGGTTGCATCTAATATAAAATAATTATAGAAATGCAAACAATTTAATGCTATAAGTAAGCGGTGCTATGGTCATATGATTTGGAGAGGTGGCCGAGAGGCTGAAGGCGACGGTTTGCTAAACCGTTATACGGGTAACCGTATCGAGGGTTCGAATCCCTCTCTCTCCGCCATTCGGCACAATTTGCTACTTTTTGCATTTCTGTGAATGGAAAAGCCAGAACGTAATGCAGCTTACAGCCCTCGAGTGTTAGGTTCGAAAACATAAAATTTAATAATTCCCTTTTTTCAACAATTGTCGAACCTTTAAAAGTTTCGTGAGGATAAGAAGCTAGAGTTATTAGCATTGTAGCTGTATCAGTAAATTTATCGTCTGCTTCATATAATACGAATAAGCATCAGCACTCTTATGATGAATATTTAAGAAATAATCATACTTATAATGATAGAATATACTTTTAAATAGACTATTTTTATTAAGGATACCGTCAGAGTCAGGCTGACATACTGAATTATCTTCATCTACAATCAGAGTTTCTTCAGTAACAAGAGGTAAAGGTACGTTTATTTTCTGGTGATTTGGTATAAGGTAACTTTTTATTATTAGAGTTAATAGATGCATAAAATGCCATAGAGACTAAATTCGCTAACTTTTCTTCTTGTTCTAAAATCTCAGGTAACACTTTCCAATATGATATAGTTATCAACTTATTTGAACTATTATATGTAAATGGTTCAGAAACAAAAGATTTTAAATACTCAACTACTTTGTTATCTATTTTAAAGTACAACTCATTTCTTGCAACTATTCCTATTATTACTCCATCTTTATATATACCATAACTACCAAACATTGCACGAGTAGTGATTTGACCAAAAGGGGCTAGTATATCTTTAATATATTCAATAAATTCATTACTTTTCATAATTAACCTATCGGTTGTTCTGTACGAGAAATTACCACAAGATATTATACGAACTTTACTACACTGCAATCGATTATCCCTTATTTTATATAGCTAAGTCGAATAAGTTCTGATATTGTTGTTATAAGTTTAGATTGCTTCATCGCTACTAAACTATCTCCACTAATAGACAAAGGAGTTATCTAGAATCTTAACGAGTTAGCTATATTCCAATGCATAGTATCATTTGAGTATAATTGGTAATTGAGATTAAAACAATGCAACTTTTCAATTTAACAGGCAAAACAGCCCTCATTACAGGAGCAAGTAGTGGTCTTGGAGAGCAATTCTCTCGCCTTCTTTCTAGCGTAGGAGTACGAATCATATTGGCTAGTAGAAGACTAGATAAACTGCAAATTTTAGCCTCTGAGCTTAGCAATGCTATTGCCCTAGAAATGGATGTGGCAGATAAGAACTCTGTCCAAAGAGCCTTTAATATATTAAAACAACAAGGAGAACTCATAGATATCTGCATTAATAATGCCGGAATTGCAAAACCTACACCAATCTTTACATCATGTGAACTAGATGATTTCGAGTCTATTATGCAAACCAATGTACTGGGAATTTGGTACGTTACCAAGAAAGTTGCTAATCACATGAGAAACCATGGAATCCATGGGAGTATTATCAATATTAGTAGTGTCAATGGAGCCAACCGTTTAAGCGAAAATATCGCTGGTTATTGTGCATCTAAAGCATCTGTTATCCAAATGACAAAGTCATTAGTCGGAGAGTTGGCAAAAGCCTATATCCGGATTAATTGTATTATACCTGGTATATTTCATACACCGCTTACAGATTACAAATTAAATACAGAAGAAAAACGTAAAGCAATAGCAGAACTTACACCTCTAAATTTTATAGCGGAACCTAGTGACCTTGACGGTGCAATTTTATACCTTGCCTCAAACAAAGCATCTTGCTATGTTACAGGCTCATGTATTACCGTTGATGGTGGCGTTTCCTGGGGAGGCAAGTAACACTAACAACTATCTTTGACTTATGCAGAAAGTCTAGGTGTATAGTTCCATGGGGTGGTGGTTAGGGTTAATAATAAATTTATTTGGATCAGATGTCCATGTTTTCATGATAAATTCATAAGGAATTAAACCTTTAAGAGCTTTAAGTTTTCTTGCCTAAAACGTTTCTTATCACTTGGCAATAACTTATTTTGTTCCCATTCTTGATAAATTTTATAAAAATTATCTACTAAATAATAAACAGTTGTGATACATTTATTCATGTTGAGAGTATATTTTTTTGAATAATTCTTATATACCTCAACACTTCCTTACTTACAACCCTTATCATTCCTATACTCTCATTGATAGTATAGCTGCACGCGTTCAACATTCATTTTTAAATCCAATGCTTGAAATCATTTTTGGGAGAATTTTAACCGCACTACTTTCAAGTTCTATCATAATATTGCTGTTGGGATGATGTCTTTAGCATTTTGGGTGCTATCTTAGGTACTTCATTGTTTATGTTCACATGACGTTTTAACTTATTTTGAATTTGCTTTAATTCATCATGCATTATAACGTCACTTGCCTCAGGGGGCATAATGGTTTGTGATATATTAATATTACATCCTTTATTTTTTGCTACTTCCTGCATCATTGATTCATATTGACCTTTTGTTACAGGAATAGTGTAAATATTTTTTCCCCTTTGTATATAGCCTATAGCATCTTTATCATCACCGGTAAACTTTAATGATAATGGGTTGGTTATTTCTACTAGTTTTCCTTGCTCGTTATAGTGAGTAGTAAAATACAGTGCCTTCGAGACCTCAATATTCTCACCTTTCTCGTTTTGCACTGGAAATGAAAGATGCACGGCTGTACCAGATGGTTTGATGGCTAATGGCAAATTAATATTGCGATAATTGCTAATCTCTGTTTCCGTTACTCCATCTTCTAAAATTAC
This sequence comes from Candidatus Tisiphia endosymbiont of Xenochironomus xenolabis, assembly GCF_964264705.1. Lineage (NCBI taxonomy): Bacteria > Pseudomonadati > Pseudomonadota > Alphaproteobacteria > Rickettsiales > Rickettsiaceae > Candidatus Tisiphia > Candidatus Tisiphia endosymbiont of Xenochironomus xenolabis. The sequence goes on along the minus strand of NZ_OZ183473.1, from coordinate 1,292,226 downwards.
TTTAGTAGAGGTTTTAACCTTAGTTTCTGTTAATTTAAATAATTCTTCATCTTTGACTTTAATAACCCTTGACCTGGTGTCAGTGGTATTGTCTATTGGTGGCTGATTGCTCCAAGTTAACGGTTTGAAATTATTAGCCTGATGGATTTTTGCATAGCTTTGCACTTCATCATTCATTGCTTGAGTCACAGTACTCTTTGTAATAGAGTTAGCCCAGGTTTTTTGTATTAATTCGTTATTATTTTCTACAAATTCTTTAAATTGCTGAGAATTAATAGCAAGATTAGCCCCTGAGATTGCTGTAATATTTGCTTCAGTAAGGATGTTTTTTAATGTTGTTTGTTGCTTAGCAATAATTTCTTGCCTAAAAGCTAATGTTACCAAATCTACTTTAATCGGGGCTACTATGGCTGGGACTATTTCAGATGGAGCTACTTTGTAGGGTTCAGTAGTTTGAGCTTCAGTAGTTGTTGTTATCGCACCACTAATATGCATAACATCTAGTGCTTTTTTAGATATTGTTACAGATAGATCAGTTCTTTCTAAAGTAGAGTTTGTTAGTGCTTTTTTTTGCTCTTTTACTATTTGAGCTATTTCTTTAATTAACAGTACTTCTTGAGTTTTATTACCTAAAATATATTCAATATAGTTTCCCTCAGTTTTCTTCTTCAATTCTAGTCTTTTCCTTTGGTCGATTATATTGCTAAAATAATCGAAGTGTTCTTGAACTAATTTTTTTAATTCTGGCTTGTTAATTTTTCCTTTTTTTACTAAAAGACCGAGTTTAATTTGTAACCCATATTCTTTTAATGATTGTTGTCTCTTTTGCATAGTTTCTTTAAGAGCATCTTTAATATCAGTAATCTTTATATTTTCTGGAGATATATTGTTAAATTTTTGGCTCATTGCCATTTTTGCCCAATTTGCTAGGGCTTTATCACTATAATATTTTGATAATTCAACGAAGCTATGGTCAATAGTATTGTTTAAATCAACTTGTGCAGTATCAAGTAAACCTTTTACAAATAAATCATTATACTTTTGGGTACTTGGAAATTCTCTAAAATGATTAGTTGGTCCTAGTAAGGGTAGATGTCTAGACCAAGAATGTGGACGTATCTCATCATCTAATTGGTCAAAACTTCCAGCAAAATCTAACCTAACTAGTCTAGGAGGAATAGTAGAATTGTTAGTATCTCTTACAACTCCTATATTACCTGTATGAATATCAAAATCGCCTATTAATAAGCTAGTTGGAGCTATTTTATCAAAATCGCTATAATGCAGTTCTTCAAAAGCTTTAGTTAAAGTACTAGATAGTAATTCTCTTGTTCCCATAAAAAGCGGTCTTCCTCCGTCTTTTCGCAACCAACCGCCAGGCTTAGTTTTTTTAGACATGTGGTTATCCATGTCAACATACATGTCTCCACTGTAATTCTTAAAAAATTCAGATTGCACATATACTTCAGAACCATCATTTTGCAGACCTCCTGCTTGATCTACTTTCGTGGTAAGATGAGTAGGTACAATGAGCGAAACTTTGGCTCCATGCTCTGGATTTGTTGCTTGAAAAATTTGGGAACCCAAAAACTCTGATATATTTTTTTCAGGCTTATTCTCCTTTTTAACCATAGACAGAACATTATCTTGACTGCTATATATCCCACCTAACTCTCCAGCTTCATTAGCCCCAAATTCCTTTCTTTTATAATATTGCAAATTGGTAAATTCTGACATTTTTTTACCCTATTTAGTTAACCTGAATTTGATATAACCAGCTATTGCAAATTCTGTTATATCTATAAATATAACAGATTTTTATGCTCCACTAATAGCTATTTTCATTATTTTTGCGGTATTGCTTATTTTTTTCATTAAACTCTTGCAAATTTTCTTATGATAATAAAAATCTGCTCGCCAAGCGTCATTGCGAGACCTACGGTCTCCTCACAATGACGTTTTATACTTTAACTTTTTTTCGTGAACGCTCACTCTCATATACCAAGAAAGTTTAAAAAATCTCGCAATTCTTGACGAGCAGCTACATGAGATATACTAAGTGTTTTACCATGATTAGCTGTTGTTAAGTCAAGTAATGTTAGCCCTTGTAAAAATAATTCCCGAAAAATTACTCTTTCACTAAAACCTGGAGCAATCTTAAAGCTAATTCTTTTTGCTAATTGTTCAAGAGCAGCTCCCACTTTTCTTTTATTTAATGCATCCAAGTTGCTTAATCGATTACGCATAACAATCCAGTTAATTGTCTCGCCATTACGATTAGCTTTCTGCATCTTTTGCTCCCAAATCATTTGACTATAGATTGATGGGGCAATAATTGACAAATTGTCAGCGTTAACTTTGGCTAATACATCAAAATCAAGAAAACTGTCGTTAATTGGGGTAATTACCGTATCAGCATAAGAATGGGCTAATCTAGATAAGAAAGAGTAGCTTCCTGGCGTATCGATTACTAGATAATCAGCATTTTTTGTCTGTTCAATTATCTGTTCAAACCTAGTTCTTTCGTCCTCTTCTTTAAGTGCAACGACTTGTTCTTGACTTTCAGTCAAATGAAAATGCTGAGAAGTTTTAACCGTATGGTCCGGGTTTTTAAAATTGTAATCATCTCTGTTCTTTAAATAATTTGTTAAAGACCCCTGACGTGAATCAGTATCAATACTAGCCACCGTATAACCATTATACAATAAACCGGTAATTAGATGCATGGAGCAGGTACTTTTACCAGCTCCACCTTTTTCAGCCCCAAGTACAAAAACACGATTTGTTTGATTATTTTTCATAGTGATATTGAATAAATTGATTAAGAAGTCTTACACCATAACCTACTGCTCCTCTAGGACCAAGGGGATTACCTTTTTTATTATAGGCAACACCGGCAATATCAAGATGTGCCCAAACCATACCTTCTTTAATAAAATTCCCTATAAACTGAGCTGCTGTACAACTACCAGCGGCTCCAGGGATGTTACCAATATTAGCAAGATCAGCAATGTCTGACTTTATCATCTCATCAAAATCTTTATGTAGAGGCATACGCCATAATTTTTCATTAACTTTATTGCCAACATCTATTAGCTTACCAGCTAATTCATCATTATTGCTAAAGCACCCAGCATAAGTTTTACCAAGAGAGACAACAATAGCTCCAGTAAGGGTAGCCAGATCGATTACACATTGAGGCTTAAACTTTTCTTGAGTATACCAAATTGCATCAGCCAAGACTAACCGACCTTCTGCATCAGTATTATCCACCACCACTGTTTTTTTGGACATAGTGGTTACTACATCTCCTGGTCGTTGAGCATTGCCTGAAGGCATATTTTCTACCAGACCAACAACCCCGACCACATTAACTTGTGCATTACGACTAGCCAAAGCCATGATTGCTCCAACTACTGCAGCTGAACCGGCCATATCATATTTCATATCTCCCATATTGGCTGCTGGTTTAATAGAAATTCCACCACTATCAAAAGTAACCCCTTTACCAACAAAAGCGACAGGTGGGGTATCATCATCCAAGCCATTATATTGCATTACTACAAGTTTGGATTCATTTTGTGAACCTTGTCCAACACCAAGTAAAGCTCCCATACCAAGATTTTTCATTTCTCTTTCACCGATAATGATAATTTCAACTCCTAGCGGTTCAAGATGTTCTAATATTTTTTCAGAGTAAGATTGAGGAGTTTTTATATTGGCTGGTTCATTTATCATATCTCTGACAAAAAATACTGCCTCAGCTAATGATCTTTTATCATTAAACAATTCCTCTGCTTTAGACTGATCATCTATAGAAATCTCAAGAGAGTCTACAACAAATTTTTCTCCTTCACTTTGAGTAGTTTTGTATTTATCAAATCTATATGAAGCAAGCAAACAGCCGCTAGCTATAAGAGAAGCAACAATAGCTGGTTGATGTTGTCCGATATTATGAGAAATTTTTATACCAATAGTGCTAATTTTATGGCAAGTGCTACAGGATAAGATTTTTGCCCCAAGCTCTTCAATGCAAGAGGTTGTTAATTTTGTTTCATCACCAATGCCAACTATGATTAAATATCTTATCTCCCCATCCTTACCTATAGAGTTAACAATTTTAATTTGTCCAAATTTTCCAGTAAATAGTAGTTTATTTTGAATAGTTTTAGAAATTAAACCATGATGTTGTTGATCAAGTAGTAATAAATTACTGTCTAATTTCAGCTGTTCACTAATAAACACTATAGTTGCTTGATTATTTGATAATTCCTTACTGATAAAGTTAATGTTATTGAGCATAAATTCCTCTTATAATTTAATGGTCTAATTCTATTGATGTATATTTACTTTGCAACTATAAAAATCCTACAGCTAAAAAGAGATTACTCAAGTTTTTGTAGTATACTACAAAATTCTTTTTCACTAAGTGAAAAAATGATAAAATCTAATTGTTAATCTTGTATAAGAGTTTGTCCACAAAATAAAATCAAGGTTATGATGAAGTGAATAAAGTATTATGTTAAGCGTTCACGGAAAAAAGTTAAAGTACAAGACGTCTATTAAGTTACTTATTTTTTAAACATTATCTCCTGTAACTCGCACTATATTTGCCCCACAGTTACTTAATTTTTTTTCCAATGTTTGATATCCACGGTCTAAGTGGTAGATTCGACGTATTTTTGTTGTATCATTGGCGGCAAGTCCAGCTAATACTAGAGATACAGATGCTCTGAGGTCGCTTGCCATAACTTCAGCTCCCGTCAGAAAAGGTACTCCGTGTATTATAGCACTATTTCCTTTAATTATTATATTTGCCCCCATTCGGCATAATTCAGGAACATGCATAAAACGGTTTTCAAAAATATTTTCGGTGATGGTAGAAGAACCGCTGCAAAGGGTCATAAGACTCATAAACTGAGCTTGAGAATCTGTTGCAAAACCTGGATATGGACTTGTATGAATATCCACAGGATTTAATCTATCTACGTAAGAAACTCGTAAACCATTATCAATAGGCTCAACTTTTATACCAGCTTCAACAAGTTTTAATACTATATTTTCAACAATATTGCCGTTAATTCCATAAATATTTAAACTGCCTTTAGTAATGGCAGCAGCCATCATGTAGGTACCAGCTTCAATACGATCCGGCATGATCGAATAGTTGGTATGTTTTAAATAAGATTTACCAATAATTGTTATTTCACTTGTACCAATTCCATTTATTTCTGCCCCCATTTTGTTAAGGCAATGGCATAGATCAACAATTTCTGGTTCTCTAGCACAGTTAAATAATATCGTTTCTCCTTCAGCCAAAGTAGCTGCCATTATGGCGTTAATTGTTGCTCCAACAGATATTTTTTTAAAAACAAAATGTGTAGCTTTTAATCTACCTTTGATTGTAGCATTAATATAACCATGATCAACATCAATATTTGCTCCCATAGCTTGCAGAACTGCTATATGTAGATCTACTTGCCGAGCCCCTATAGCACATCCCCCAGGTAAAGAAACTTTAGCTTTAGAGAATCTAGAGAGTAATGGTCCAAGAACCCAAATAGAAGCACGCATTTTACGTACTATATCATATGGGGCAGTAAAATTATTAATATTGCTACTATCGATATCTATGCTCAAGTAATCTTGATGATCAGTTACCGTAACAACACTGCCTAAATTCTCAAGTAATTTTTTCATTGTGAGAATATCGGTAAGTTTTGGAATATTATTAATGCTAAGGTTATCCGCAAGCAATGCAGCTGTCATAATAGGTAATGCCGCATTTTTAGCTCCACTAATGCTAATATTACCTTCAAGGGGGATACCACCTTTAATTATTAAACTGTCCATAGGAATTCCTTATATAGTAGCCTAAAATTCGATATAACAAGTTATATCGAATTCAGGGGTAGAAGTCAATCAGGTTTAAAACGGTATAGCAATCTGCATTTAAATAAAAAATTTATAGAACTTATCCGCACACCGTCATTGTGAGGAACTACTTTAGTAGCATTGATGCAATCCAAAAAATAGACTTCTTTCGAAACTAGCTTATGTGCAAGGATTTGTAGGAGGCACTTCACCTCGAACCGCGGCGTACTCAAATGTACGTGAGGAGTAGAGTACCGGTATCACGCACAAATTACCAGCGAAGTAGAGTTTTGCAAGAGGTCTAGTGAACTCTTACAATCCTACCGCCCCTTATCTTTATTAGAGTGTTTTGTGTTATAAGGGGTAGTATCGGGTTTAATAGTGTTGCATACAGATATATCATCTTTCTTTAGAACTTTTATTAGACGGTGATATAGTTTAGAACCCACTGTTTCTGTGCTATGAAATTTGCTTAATATTTTCTCTAATGCAGTCTTACTATTTTGCAATCCATCAGTTTTATTAGCTTTATCAATAGCTTGAATCGTCTCAACCCCATTTTGCATAAAAGCTTCTTTTTGTTCTTCAGGCGATTTAACAAATGATTCAATATATTTCCTAAGTCCTGCCCCTAACTTATTGATAGTTACAATATGTTCTGGATGGATAGTATGCTTTAGATCATTTGGAGAAGATTGTAATTTCGAATATATTTTGTTTGTACCAGCCTCAATAGTGGCAATGGTTTCAATTTGTTCAGTTGCTTCCTGCAAAGAATTATGTGGTAATTCATCTATTAACACATTCATTTTTTTAGCTTGCTGACCGAATTTATCTAAGTGAGGTTGTCCTTGATCATATTCAGCAGCATATCCTTTAGCAAGTTCTCCATGAGCATTGAGAGTGGTACCAATATTGCCTTTAAACTCACCAAAATTTTGTCCAACATCTTTTTCAGTTGGTGACAGTACATTTGTGGTATCATCATCCAAAGATACCTGTATTACTGTTTCTTGTTCTATGCCCATCTTTTTTACAGCTTTGGCAAGTTCAGAACCATATCGCGAATCAAAGCTAAAATTGAGCAGACTTTTTAAGCGATTTACTTCCTCTACAAATCCTTCCTTTGATTCACCAACAATATCAGCTATATCTGATTTAAATTTTTCTAATGGCATAAAAATATCTTTAATTAATGTTATTTATAGTCAATTCAGGAGAATTTGGGGCTAGGAGCGATGGAGCGACGCCTATAAGTAATAGGCAAGCGACGGTGACAACGCCCCCAACTTCTCATCAATTGACTACAGCTTGAGTAATTGATTGCTTCGACCATTACATGGTCTCGCAATGACGCCTGAGGTTTGTGTAATCCTCGCAATGACAGGAATGCAATTCAAGCGTCATTGCGAGAAGGCGTAAGCCTCCTAAGCAATCCAAAAACAATAGATTGCACGACCTACTTACATGATACCGCAATGACTCTTATGTAGGGTACTATATATTTTTACCTAAAACTAAATCTTTTGTTACTATTGGTTTTAATGGTACATTGATGCTGATTACAAAATATCATTATTACTTCAAATTCTTTTAAAAATTCTCTACTAACAGTAATCTTATTGCCTTTACATTGGTTGTTACCTAGCAGATTAATATATATATCGACATTTTTACATATTTCATTCGGAGTAACTTGTTTCAAATCTATCAAACTAGAATCTATCAAAATTGTGTACCCATGGGAAGTAAAAATATTTTTTTCTAAGGGAAATTTTAAGGGAAATATTTTAGCATCCTTTTGACCAAACCAGTTAGCCCAATATATACGTTTAAATTCTGGCATTTCATTATAGTCAATTGATGAGAAATTGGGGACGGTGTCGCTCAATGCTCGCCTATTACTTATAGGCGTCGCTCCATCGCTCCTAGCCCCAAATTCTCCTGAATTGACTATAGCATAAATGTCAAGTTCACCATTGCTATTTTTTATACCAATAGCGTTTAAATTTATATCAAATATGACATTAGGTTTAGGAGAGTTCAGCATTAAAATTACTGATATAATAATTATAATTAGCCCAAGAAAATGCCATTTAGTTCTCCACAAACAAAGCCATAAAAAGCCAAATAAGAAAGTAATTAAGCTAACTTGGCTTATATAACCAAAATACCATACTGATAATGGTAACGTGTTAGTAAATTTCACCGCTTCAATAATTATATTAATGAAAAAACCTATTAATTTTAGACAGTACTGGTCTATACCGAAGATCATTAAAAATACCGAGATAATAGATAATGGCATCAAAAAGAAAGACATTATTGGTATAGCAATAAGGTTCATCGGAATAGAATAAGTAGGAAATGTATAAAATTGGTTTATTACAACGGGAGCAGTAACTATACCGGCAAGGAAGCTTGAATAAATATTAGAGGCAATATAAAATTTGATTGAAGAAAAGATGCCCTTGCTTTCACCTAAGATCCATTGATTCCTTATGTAAAATTCATAACCAGCAGTTAGTGATAATACTGCGACAAAAGATAATTGGAAGCTTGGGTGAAATATATATTCTGGATTCATTGATAATATGATGAACGCCGCAATTGCTAATGACCTTAGAGGGTATGGCTTGCGTCCTATCATAACCGCATAAATAAAGATTGCTGTCATAATGAAGGCTCTGGTAGCAGCAATTTGCATGCCACTTAGTTGCAAATAACCATAGCTTCCTATTAAAGAACAAATTGCTGCAATTAACTTTATATCATAATTATAAGCAATATAGTTTGATAAATTTAACAAGAATCTGGTGGATATAAAAAACAGCATCGCTACCAATGATAAATGTAAGCCGGAAACGCAAAGTATATGGGATATACCGCTTTGTCTCATTTCTTTCATTAATTTTCGATCGATGGCTTTGCTTTCACCTAGTAATATTGCAGCGGCGAAATTACCTTTTATAGAACCAAGTATTTGAATCAGGCGGTTGTAAATATTTTTTTTAATTTTATAGACAAAACTATTAGTGTAAAGATCACTATGTGCTATAATTTTAAGGGGGGACAGTGCATAGCCAGTAGCATTAATATCCGCTAAATATGCATAAAAGCCAAAATCATAACCACCCGGCAGAATACTGCTTTGTGGTTTATAAAGCCTTGCCACTAGGCTAATATTATCGTTAATATTAATTTTTTGGGCATATTTTGCCGGCATACTTATTCTGACTTTTTGTAAAACTTGTTTAAGTTTCTGAATTTTTACTTGATATAATATAACCTGCATACCATGAGTAGTTGGTTTCATTGATTCTACTATACCGCTTACTCTTGAGATTATTGGATTGTTAATAGTACTAACATGTAAATTTGATACGCGATATTTGCCAACTAGCATACCACAAAAAAAGGCGATAATTATTCCCGAAATAAATCGCCCAAATATATTGTTTCTTAAAATTAGTAGCGATAAGGAAATTGTGAAAATAGTTAGAATAGATATAAAAGAAGGTTCCTTACTTAAGGTAAAATAAGTACCAATACCACAAATGAAACTAACAAAATACCAAAGATTGAGATGGTGATATTCTTGTTCTAAAATGCTTGTGAAAAAATTAAGAGTTAATTTATAATTTCCTAAGATCATTGCATCTAATAATAGAGTTCTTTTTAAGATATTCTGCTATTAGATGCGACGCAAGAAATCTGTGAGCGTTCACGGAAAAAAGTTAAAGTACAAGACGTCTATTAGCAAGAAGGCTTAAGCCAATAAGCAATTGTAAGTTAAAAGTATGGTATAATAGATATTGAAGTCAATGTAAATAATGGTTTATATTGACTTTAAGGGGGCAGCAATAGCCATAATAATGACTATTGTTGTGTGGGTGTGAGTGACCGTGTAGCAATTAGTTTTAATACCGAATGGATACTGGTACTCTAACCCAAACCCCCGAGACGTTTGAATAGTTTATTGGGATGCTTTTGCACGCCCGCTTACAATCGTAAACATTAAATTTTCAAAAGCTAATTATAATCCTTCTTATTCTAATTGTACAAATATCCAATCTAGGCATCAAAAAATTTTAACTCAACCTGGAGAAAATTCTAACTTAACTAAGAAAAAATTAGAAAAAAATACATATATATCTATAATATCTAGATGTGGCAAAAAAATGTTCTTGTGGACAAAATTTGCCAGAGCTTAAGCCAGCTAAGGAGCAAAGCTTTAATTTGCCGCTTGAGGTAACAGTAAGTTCAGGTGAACAAAGTTTGTCAGAGTAAAAAATATTAACAATATTAATTTTTCGAAGATATTGTTACTTATTTAGGGGGCAATTTTCATTACAATTTTTCCTTTAAAGGGGTCAATAGTTGATTATAATTTACAAAAAATTAATTTACTGAATTTATGAATGGAATATGTTTTAATTTGAAACGCTTAACCGTTCTGGCTATATAAAATTAAGTGTTTGGCAGAACAAAAAGCGAAAATTTATGAAAAAAATTGCAATCTTTTAAAAACCTCATAATTGATGATTTCTTTGTAATTTTTTAGACAAAAGATTTTCTTTGAAATTAGAACAATTTTTTATCTTTCAACGATTCCATAATGGAGGAATTTTCATTGACAGTGACATATTGACATAATAGAAGTTTAAGGATATAATGCACTCTTTCTTAATTCTTAAAAATTTCACTACTTTTTTAGGATACTTTATAAAAATAAGCAACAATGTCATCCAATATCCAGTCCAAGGCATAATATAAGGCACCCGTAGCTCAATTGGATAGAGCATATGACTACGGATCATAAGGCTGGGGGTTCGACTCCCTCCGGGTGTACCAGATACATATTAGGGTTTCAGGGTTTTTATAATTTCTCAAAAGAATTTCTATGGCTATTTTATGGCTGTTTTTTATTAAAACTTCCCAAAATTGACCTACAAAAAGGTCTATTTTCAACCGTTTTTCACGGGGAGGAAGTATGAGGGAATAATGTATTACTCTAGAAATATAGTAAATTTTGCCACCACAAGCGTAGTACCAGTACCCACAATCTATGGAAAATTTAACCCTAAAACGTTAGTAAACAATGTTATTAATAAACTAATACCAAGCTCTAAGTGTAAAGGCATAGGGTTTGCAAATAATTTCACCAATGGTATTGCAGATATAATCATTGGTGATAGTTATCGACTTGAAGCAATATTAACTCAATTAATTACGAATGCCATTAAATTCACTGAACAAGGTAGTGTTACCTTAACCACTTATTTTTTCTAAAAATAATATAAAAAGGTATTGGTGTTTCTACTTTTAGTGTAGCACGCTTTATATTTAAAGTATCTCTGTTCCCCCAATTATCTAATGGAAGGGCAGAATGATAGTTTATGAGTCCTTTATAACAATTTTCTATTGATTTATTAACTAATTGATTTCTGGTAATTGACAAATTAATTACTACTTGTTAATATCAAATATTCTTTTTAGTGTAATATTAATTATGCAGGACACTACTAACGATTTACGTAACATTATAGATAATATTAGTACTAACCTGCGTAGAAATGGCGTAGAAGCTGAAATACAGTACAGATTAAAAGACCCTTATTCTGCTTTAAAAAAGATGCTAAGAAAGAATATATCTGTGAAAGAATTAACTGACCTAATTGCCTTTAGGATTATAGTTAATAAACAATATTATTGTTATAAATTATTGCTTACTCTTTATAATATCTATCCTGTTAATATAAAGAAGACTAAAGACTATATTGTTAATCCTAAGGATAATGGTTACCGTTCTTTGCATATCGTACTTACAGCTGATATCTATAACCGTAACATAGAAATACAAATACGGACTAGAAGGATGCATGATATAGCAGAATTTGGTACCGCCAACCATGAGGAATATAAAAAGACGCAGGAAGAAAAACTAAAAAAGTTATTCTCTGAGGAAAAACTTAATACAGTTGCTATTAATACTGAGATAAATAATGCTTATGATATTTTTAACCAATTTAATTAGACTATACTCAACCTCGTTGCTTATGAGCAGGCAATTGAAAATCTTTGGCATAAATTCCAAAAGAATTTTTAAAAGATATCACAAAATTATTGATAATATTAGTTTAATTTAATGTACAATTAAACTATATAGAGAGGTATTTATGGAAGATATTGCCAATTGGCAGGCAAAGTTTGAGTGTTGTGACTATTCTGATAAGTTACTTAATAAATTGATTTTACTAAACAACAAGGTACCTCATCCAGTAAATATCAAAGAAATTACCAAAGCTATCTATTATGCTAAGAAATATCATGGTAGTCAAATGCGACAATCCGGCGACCCCTATTATTCTCATCCAATAGAAGTAGCTTACATGGTTGCTCAGTATACAACCCAAGAAATTCCCATATTGTTTAAAACTGAGATGATCATTACCAGTTTACTACATGATACTATTGAGGATACAACGCTTACCGAAGAGATGATAGCTCGAATTTTTGGTAGTCAATTTGCTAGCCAAGTGGAAGCTCTAACAAGAGTTAAGCCTTACGGCAAGATTAGCTCCAAAGAAACTTTGAATTTATTATCTTAACAAAATAGGTTTGACCTAGAAATAGCATAATGTTTCCTTGCCTGCTCAACAGTTTGGGGCATAGTTTCAGTGGTAGGAGAAGTCTGTTTTACAGTATCATTTACTACAACTTCTTGAGGCTTATTTTTCTTCTTGCTTAAATTGACAATATTTTGATATTGTTCTTGATTTCTCTCTATTTTTATCCTTGCTGCTTTCATTTCTTCATCCTCGTTGCATGATGCTGTTTGTTTATAAAATTCTTACATAAATAGCAGGGCTAGATATGACAGAGGAAGTTTTAGGAAAAATTAAGCGAAAAACCGCAGCATACTAAAGCTTATGTGAGGATTTTGAGCTTAATTTTGACGACAAAATTACCTGTCATATCTAGTTCTGTAAAAATATTTCTCTCTCTACTAATCGCCTTCTTACCAAGCCCTTAAGCTTAACACCACGAGCATAAACCCATTTGGGAAATTCATCGGCAGCTGATAAATATTCACCTCGTAATAGCTTTTGTCTTAAACTGGAAGCTTGGAAAGCACCAGCCCCGCAGTTGAAAACAAATGATATCAAGGCTCCCTCTTGAGAGTAATTGCTGTTATTGGTTGTTTGCATACTCGCGTATTGATATAAATACTTACTTTCATCATTATCAGCCTTAATTTGGATTTCCTCAAGCCTAGCACTATGACCAGTCTTTAAGGCTTTTATTTGCATGTCAATTAATTTAAGTTCATGTTCTTTGTCCTTCTTATCCTTAAGAAAATGCAAAATTTCTGGTAAAAAACTACTGAAAAATCCTAACAAGCCGGATATTAGTGCTAACATATTAATATACTCATTATTACAGTTAAATTATGTTAAAAGTCATCGTTCCACTAATGGGATCGATTACAGTTTTTAACTGTCCAGTAAAACCTACAAATTCAAAGTTAGTCTGATTTTTACCCCTACTATCCCAAGAAACCTCATTTTTACTTAATTGTGTTATTTTGTTATTTAAATTTGTTATTTGATTATTTAAACCATTAATCTCTTGTTGTTTGTAATAAATCTGATTAGTGAAGTTATTAACTTGCGTAGTTAAACTATTAATCTGTACTTGTTTTTGCTCAACTTGTCTAAGTAAATTAGCATTCTCATTTTGTTTTTGACTAACAACGTTATCTCGCGTTACTAGGTGCTGTTCTAATTCAGCTACTTTACTTAGTAAGGCTTCTGTTTCATCTTCTGCCATAATATCCGATAAATGTAAACTAGCTAGTGAGGTTAGGCTTTGGCTTAAGTCTTTACTACTCTCAAGGCTAAGGCTGCTTAGGTTGTCATCACTCTTAACATAGATGATATATTTTAGTTCTCTAATATTGCTAGGAATCCGGTTTATTAGGTTTTTCAGATTATCTCTACCAACTCGACTATCTAAGTTCCAAGGCAGGACAATATAATTACCTTCATCCTCAGAACTCATGGCTATTTTAGTGAAAGGATGTTGCTTGCCCAAATAGAAGCTTAGTGTAGCTTTAGAAAATGTTATAATTTCAGTGTCGCTGCTAGTCTCAATGTGCAGCTCTGCTTTTTCTACCTGATTCGGTATAAAAATCTTATTGCCTAAGTGAATTTATAGTCAATTCAGGAGAATTTGGTGCTAGGAGCGATGGAGTGACGCCTATAAGTTATAGGCAAGCGACGAGCGACAACGTCCCCAACTTCTCATCAATTGACTATAGCAATATCTGGTAAATGATCGCTACTACTTGCATAAACATTTTTCATGACTTTTTTAATATTTTCAATATCTTGTAACTTGTTAAATTTGACAGTAATTTTTTTTCATATAATCCCCTGTAGTATCTGTATTCCAAGGGAATTATTATACCATAAAAAATCACAATTTGCATCATATTTCGTGATATTTTTACATCGCGTTTTCACTAATATAAATTAGTATATTTTAAGATTATAGGTTAAGATTATAAAATAAATTTCTTTATAAAAACAATGCTTGCAATATTAATTATATCTGATAATTTGCACCCAATAAAATCCCGTTTAATACTGCAAGACTGCAAGCAAAGTAGTCTATCCCACTAAAACCATTAACTTTTAACATAGGTAATAGCAATGACAAATTTTAATTCGGAATATTTTAATTCATTTTTAATAGGCAATTGCTTGAATTTTAAGGGCAAAGAACAGATATTGTCTGAGATATTAAGTAATGAGAAAAACTTAAATGAATTTAGTTCATTTATACAAAAGAACTCCCATATTATAGCACTTAACTTAGAAAATTGTAATAGTGATAGTAAAAAAATTAAATTATTAATAAATTTAATAATTAATAGTCATATTACTGATCTAAATATATCAAATTTTGGCATGAATGATGTAGATGCAGAAGCGATAGCTAAAGCTTTGGAGAGCAATAAGACCCTTATTAACCTTAATTTACAGGACAATAGGATAGGGGCTACTGGTGCAAAAGCAATAGCTAACGCTTTGGAGTTCAATAAGACCCTTATTAGCCTTAATTTAAAGAACAATAATATAATGGCTGCTGGTGCAGAAGCAATAGCTAAAGCTTTGGAGTTCAATAAAACCCTTACTCATCTTAATATAGAACACAATGACATAGAGACTAAAGGAGCAGAAGCAATAGCTAAAGTTTTGGAGAGCAATGCTGCCCTTATTAGCCTTAATTTAAAGAACAATAATATAATGGCTGCTGGTGCAGAAGCAATAGCTAAAGCTTTGGAGTTCAATACTACTCTTATTAATCTTAATTTATATGGCAATAATATACATGATGTTGGTGTAGAAGCGATAGTTAAAGCTTTGGAGTTCAATACTACCCTTACTAGCCTTAATTTATATGGCAATCGTATACATGGTGCTGGTGCAAAAGAAATAGCTAAAGCTTTAGTAAAAAACTGTACCCTTACTAGCCTTAATTTAGGCGGCAATTTTATAGATGATGTTGGTGTAGAAGCAATAGCTAAAGCTTTGGAGTTCAATACTACCCTTATTAGTCTTGAGATAGCATGCAATGAAATAAATACTAAAGGAATAGAAGCAATAGCTAAGGTTTTAGATAGCAATCTTACTCTTACTAGTGTTGATCTAGGAACCAATATAGCTGTTGAAGTAAAAGAAGAGATAAACAAGAAACTGCAACGTAATAAAGAAATAAAAGATATTAGTGAAGCATTTAAACCAATCATATCTGAAATAACTCTAGATACTGATGGCACTCCGTTACTGTCTTTGGACAAAGAAGACAGTGAACAAAATAGTTGCTTGAATAAACTCAAGGGATACAGTGAAAAATATGGGGAACTCCTTTTACCTGCGTTAGAACAAAGTATAGCCCAGTCTCTATACCAAGACACAGTACATGTTCACAAAGATGGAATAGAACAATTATCGTTTACTGCCAGATCAAAGCCTCTAACAGAAATAATGCAGACAGTATTGGAACATTTAGGATTCAAGGAAGACAAGATTAATGAATTTAACTCTAAGATAGTAGAAATTATTAGGGAAGTAGAAGAAATGTTTTTAGTAGAGTTGGATATATTGAACAATAATTTGATGAACACAGACGAGATTGATGTTCAAACTAATACATTTGATCTAAAAAAGCCCCTTGAATTTTTGTGCTATCATGAATTTATTGTAGGAGAGGGATTGAAACCTTCATTTGATTCTGACATAAATGTTGAATCACTAAATGATCAACAAAAGGTTGAATTGAAAAATAACCAACAATTAACTGATTTGTATGAAAAACATCCTGAACTCAAGATGCCAGGAACTATCTTGCGTGATTTCCTTAAAAGTGACTCAACTATTTACCTTAATACTGCGAGAGAATTAAAGCAACATACTGATGAACAAACTTTTAAACATAACCTTCAAATACAAAAATTGTTAAATGAGTTTACAATTGAGTTGAATAATATTTCTGCGATAGAATTGCAAGAAAGCTCATTAGCACCTAAACAAAAAGTAAGTCTTGAGGCTCCTTTAGCACAGCATTCTGATAGTCATCTACCAAATATTAGCGAACATACGTCAATCGGCTTAGCTACAGATGACCTGACACCGATTTTAGGAGATAGTTCGTATCATACTACAGATACTGGTTGCATATCGTAACAACAGCCAGCATGGCAAATATATGCTTATCCAATGGTTGGGGTACACCAACCATTGGATAAGCAATGGATTGAAATAACCGGGAATACCAAAAGCCATCAACAATAAATCTTGGTTTTTTAATCAATGTTTGTTAAATTGAAACAATAAAGCTTAATTAGTAACTCATGTATGGATCTACCCAACAATGCAAAAAAAAAATAAAAGGTTTTTTAACATCATCTAAATTAAAAAAACTTGCTAAAGAACAAAAAATGATAATAAGAGAAAGTAAAATTACAGCAAAGTCAGTAACGAAAGCTACTCTTCTTGCATCTGTTAAAGATGAAGGAACCTTATTGGAACTGATGGCATCTTTATTTGAGCAGGATGATATAGATATCACCAAACAATCTCTTCATGCTAAAATAAATCAACCCGCTGTAGGATTTATGAAAGCAGTTTTTGACAAATTATGCGAATTGTTAATAGGAAATTTAGCAAATACCATATCTACTAAATTTAAGGATATATTAATAGTGGATTCTAGTGAAATAAAGCTAAACCTCTATAATAAATTGATATAACGATGTTCAAACTTTTTTACGTATTTTTTAAATTATTTTTAATATTAGGGCTAATAGCTATTAGTGCTTGTATATATTTGTTGTATAATTACTCTAAGGATTTACCGGACTACTCACAACTTGCCGATTATCATCCACCATCGGTAACAAGAGTGTATGCCCAAAATGGAAAATTAATGGAGGAATATGCTTTAGAACGTAGAGTTTTTGTACCTATTAGTAGTGTGCCACGCTCTCTTATAGAGGCTTTTATTTCAGCTGAAGATAAGAATTTCTTTGAACATTCAGGAGTTGATATTATAAGCATAATCAGAGCAGCAATACTAAATATTTCTAATATTGTACACCACCGTAGAGTGGAAGGAGGGTCAACTATTACCCAGCAAGTAGTCAAGAATTTTTTATTAACCTCCGAGGTATCGATAGAACGTAAGATTAAAGAGGCGATTTTATCCTATATGGTCTCAAAAACCTTTACTAAAGATCAAATTTTGGAGCTATATCTTAATCAAACATTTTTTGGTAGGGGAGCCTACGGAGTTGCCATGGCTGCTCAAAATTATTTTAATAAATCTATTGACGATTTAACTCTTGCTGAATCAGCTTTTATTGCTGGGTTACCAAAAGCTCCATCAAATTTTAACCCGGAAAAAAATTATGCCAGGGTAAAAGAGCGTAGAGATTATGTCATTATGAGAATGTTGGAAGATGGTTATATAACGAAAGAAATAGCAAAAGAGGCAATAGATACGGCAATTATTTTACAAAAGCGGGATCGTAGCGAAACCGTTACCGCTGGTTATTATGCTGAGCAAGTACGGGAAGAAGTTATTCGCCGAATTGGCAGTAAAGAATATTTTTATACTGGAGGCTTAACAGTCATTACCTCACTTGATGCTAATATGCAGCAAGCTGCAGAGAATGCTCTTAGAAAAGGTATAAGAGAATATGACAGAAAACATGGTTTTAGAGGAGTTATCACTAATATAGATATAAATAACTGGCAAGATAATTTAAATAAACTAACAAAGCCACCAGCCATTCTAGAATACCAATTGGCAGTAGTATTAAATGTTTCATATAATCAAGCGGAAATTGGTCTTTGCGACTTGAGTAAGTCCAAAATAGCTTTATCAGAAATGAAATGGGCAAAAAATAACCTTAAATCTGCAAAAACTCTTTTGCAGAAAGGTGATGTTATAGTAGTCGAAAAAGTAAATGCTAATTACTCTTTAAGGCAAATTCCTACTGTTAATGGGGCTATTATGGTGATGAATCCTACAACAGGGCAGGTGCTTGCAAGTGTTGGTGGGTATGATTTTGCGGTTAGTAAATTTGATCGTGTTACCCAGGCTTTACGACAACCAGGGTCACTCAGTAAAACTTTCGTTTATCTGGCTGCTTTAGAAAATGCCATCCAGCCAAATAGAATTTTTGAAGATGGTCCAGTAGAGGTTCCACAAGGTCCTGGTATGCCAGTTTGGCGACCAAAAAATTATAAAGGGGATTTTTTGGGTTTAATTACTATGCGTACAGGTCTTGAGAAATCGCGAAACCTTATTACTGTCAGGGTAGCACAATCTATAGGACTAAACAAAGTTGCTGAAATAATCAAGCGATTCGGCATTAATAATGAGCCAAAGAGATTTTATTCTATGGTGCTTGGTTCGCTCGAAACCACGTTAAAAAAAATGATAACTGCTTATGCAATAATTGCCAATTCAGGGAAAAAAGTCACCCCACATTTTGTCGAACTCATTAAAGATCGTAACGGTAAAATAATTTATCGTAGAGACAATAGAGAATGTGAAAATTGTAGTGTATCTGATTCCCAGCTTACTGATAACGTATCACAGCCTATCTTGTCTCAACCAGATTGTCGAATGATTACCGATGAGGCAAGTGATTATCAGATTGTCTCATTTCTTACTGGAGCAGTTGAAAGAGGCACCGCAATGGCTGCAAAAAAACTTGGTAAGATTATAGCTGGTAAAAGCGGTACCACCAATGAGAGTATGGATACTTGGTTTATTGGTTTTACTCCCAAAATAATTGTTGGAACATATATTGGCTATGATACACCAAAAACACTTGGAAAAACTTCCACAGGGTCAAGTGTTGCCTTGCCGATATTTGTTGACTTTATGGAAAAGGCATATTCTGATATCCCTTCACTGGCGTTTAAAATACCAGAATCGATTAAATTATTACCAGTAAATCCACAAACCGGTAAAATTACCTCTTCTGGTAGTATTATGGAAGCATTTAAAACTCATGATATACAGATATTAGATTATCAACAAGAGACCCAAGATAATGATGATTTCCATAATAGCTCACCTGAAAAAGATAATTCTCAGGAGGTATATTAGGCTCTGTGGACAAGATTTGTCTAGACAACGGATAATACTATGATACTATTTCAATTATTGCCTGACAGTAACATTTGAGTACTCATTTATTAAATGGAGGTATTCACTAACTGAACGTAATGAATTGGAAGTAATATCAATGTGTCAATATTAGATAAAACTTTTACAGGAATAAAGAAGGTAATTAAATGTCTTATATTGAGTTGTTTTTATGTTAATATACTCTATGTTTCTGTAGTATTAGGTAAACCTCCACATGAATATTTATCAAATGCTTTTAAAAGCGTGCTTAAAAATTTTGAGGAAAACCCTAGAATGCTCATTCCTGGCGGTTCTATGCTATTAATAAATTACGATAAAAGCAAGTCGATTAGTCAAGATACCGAACCTATAGAGCAAATACCACAGCCATTTGTTAATACGCCACCTGCATCAGCAACCGTAAATGTATCTCCAAATAATTTATTAAGAGACTCCTGTGATAATTGCGGAACAGACTTAAGTGATCAAAACACAGATTCTCTTGTTGAAAGGAATGATGTCCCCCATATTTATAAGGAAGTAAACTTAACTATTCATGACAATTGTAAGGTAATAGACTTAGATTATAACACAGATTCTCTTGTTGAGATTAATGATAATTCTGATAATAGTTCGTTAATGGGCTTTAGTGATCATGACACAGATTCTTTTGTTGAGATTAGTGATAATTCTGATAATTTGTTCACATCATTAGATTCTACCAATACCCCAAGAGATTCAGTGATTAGCCAAGATACTGAATATGTAATACCAATTGATAGCCATTCGAATGTTAATACGATGTCACCTCCAGTGGAAGGAGCAGTTCAAGAAGAGCCAATCGTTCAAAAAAGAGCTTCTGTTCTAGTAGCAGCAGGAAGGGCAGATGGAGATGTAAGAGCAGGAATAGTAGGAGAAACAGGAAAAACAGGAGAAGCGGATGTAGATGGAGATGCAAGAACAGGAGGAATAGGAGGAGTGCCACCACCAGAAACAGTTGTTT
Source organism: Candidatus Tisiphia endosymbiont of Xenochironomus xenolabis (assembly GCF_964264705.1). Classification (NCBI taxonomy): domain Bacteria; kingdom Pseudomonadati; phylum Pseudomonadota; class Alphaproteobacteria; order Rickettsiales; family Rickettsiaceae; genus Candidatus Tisiphia; species Candidatus Tisiphia endosymbiont of Xenochironomus xenolabis. The sequence goes on along the minus strand of NZ_OZ183473.1, from coordinate 1,271,636 downwards.
CAGAAGTAAAAGCTACTCCAGAAGGAGAAGCTACTCCAGAAGGAGAAGCTTCTCCAGAAGTAAAAGCTACTCCAGAAGGAGAAGCTTCTCCAGAAGTAAAAGCTACTCCAGAAGTAAAAGCTACTCCAGAAGTAAAAGCTACTCCAGAAGTAAAAGATACTCCAGAAGTAAAAGATACTCCAGAAGTAAAAGATACTCCAGAAGTAAAAGATACTCCAGAAGGAGAAGCTGCATCTCCACAACCAGAAGTAGCTGTGATTACAACAACTAACACCGATGACATAGCGCTATTACAAAAAGAAATAATAAGAAATATTGCCTTAGCGGTAAATGAAATAGTTATATTGTCTTATGAATTTGCAAATTCAACTATTGATTTAAGATTGGCTAATTTAAGGTACTTAAACAATCTTACCGTCCTTAGCTCTGGCGATGACGTTAATATTGTTCCTAAAAATTTGTGGATTAGTGGCACGATTGGTAAAGCTAAGTATAATGGTAAAAGCATGTTAAATGGGTATACGGGCAAAATTAGTGCGGTAACTATTGGTGAGGATATAGAGTTGCCAAGTGGTAGCATTATTGGGGGAGCTTATAACTATGTTCTCTCGAATTTTAAATATAAGAATCGTATTAACAAAATTGTTGTACATACCCATGTAATGTCGATATATGGTCAAACTAATTTGTCGAAAAAAGTAATATTACAGGGTTTTCTTTCTCTTGCTTTGGGTAATGTTTCTACAAAATTATCAGCGTATAATCAGCTAGTTAAAGCTAAATTTGCTGATACTTCATATAGTAGCAAAGCAATAATTGCTTATAATTCAAGGATTAGCAGAGTATTAATTGTCCCATATATTGGGTTTAAATATGGAAGATATAATATTGCTAGATATAATGCAAGTTTTAAAACACAAAGCCTATTAGTTGCAGCTAGTAATGGCAGAAGAACTTCTGGGCTTATAGGGTTTGGAGTAATTATGCCAATGAATGTTAATAATACTAGCCAGATGGTTCCTGGGCTATATATGGAAGTCGAAAAGTTTTTGCATAACAAACAAAAAAATCTGCATATGCGGATAGAGTTAGATCGATCTAACAATAGGGAGGAAGTATTATTACTTGAAGAAGCGGCTAAATACCAGTATAAAATTGGCGGAACTATTACTATAAAATGTCAACTAGCAGAAATTATGGCAGCATATGAATATTTAGTTTTTAATAATAAATATTCCCAACATCAAGGTTCGCTAAAATTAAAATTATTGTTCTAAGATTAGTAACAGAAGGGGGTACATATAAGAATTTACCGTTTTTTAAAAGAATTCACTTTTGATTATATGAAGGTTGCACCTCAGATATTTAATAGCAAGGTAGTCTAATTATAGGGCTTTGTAATCCACGCATAAATTCTTCTGCGTTTAAGATTTTTCTTCCTTCTTGCTGTAATTTCTGGATGATCAAAGTACCTTTACCACAAGCTACCCCCAAAACACTATTATCATTAACTACGGTACCAGGTGGCAAATTAATATCCAAATCGTTATAATACGCTTCTAGAATCTTTATAACTTTACCTCTATATTCAAAATATACACCAGGCCAAGGATTCATACCTCGAATTTTACAATCTATTTTGTAGGCAGTCTCACACCAATCTATCTTCCCTTCTTCTTTCTTAAGTTTATGAGCATAAGTTACCCCATTCTTATCCTGGATAATTTTTGGTAAATTATCAATATTATCTAAGGTTTTAATCAATAAATCTGCTCCTATTTTTGCACATTGGTCATGCAAAATTGGTAAAGTTATTCTAGGAGAAAGTGACAATGAATGCTGCAATATAATATCACCAGTATCCAGCCCTTCATCCATCTGCATTATACATACAGAAGTTTCTAAATCACCTTCTATAATAGTACGCTGTAATGGAGCGGCCCCCCTATGACGCGGCAAACTTGACGGATGAATATTAAGACATCCATATTTTTTAGCTTGTAGGATAACTGTTGGTATTAAAAACCCATAAGCAACTACCACTATTATATCCGCCTCAATTGAATTAATTAAATGGGTTATCTCTTCGGTTCTCAAGGTCTTAGGAGTATAAGTTGCAATATTATATTCTGATGCCAAGAGATGTACAGGCGATGCTACCTCATTTAGCCCTCTCCCTTTAGATTTTGCAGCTTGAGTAAATACGCCAACCACCTGGTGGTCGTTGTTGTTAATTAACTCCCTAAGAGCAGGCACGGCAAATTCTGGCGTACCCATAAAAATTACTTTCATAAATTATTATTTTTTAGCTTTTTTAATTTACGTAATGCTATATCCTTTTTTATATTACTCAAATAATCAACTAACAACTTACCGTCTAAATGATCCATCTCATGTTGAATAACCCTAGCAAGCCAACCATCAGCTTTTAATTCTTGCTGTCTATTATTATAATCTAAGAATCTTATACTTATAGATTCAGACCTTGCTATCTCAATTTGCTGTTCCGGTAAAGATAAACACCCTTCTAATGCTACAACTAACTCTTTAGATTTATCTATTATTTCTGGGTCTACAATAAATAACGGATAAAAACCCTCCACTCTTTCTGTATCATCACTATTCTGTAAGTCAACCACTAATATACGCTTAACTATTCCGATCTGAATTGCTGCAAGTCCTACCCCATGATCATGATACATGGTTTCAACCATATCATCCATCAACTTTCTTATAGTATCATTGACTGTGCCTACGGGCAAAGATTTTTGTTTTAATCTTGAATCCGGAGCAGTCACAATAGGTAACACAGACATAATTTTTAAACCACATAATTAGTTATAGTCAATTCAGAAAAATTTGGGGCTAGGAGTGATGCCTATAAGTAATAGGCGAGCGACGAGTAACGACGTCACCAATTTCTCATCAATCGACTATATCACGACCTCTTTCTTCAGAATAGCATATTTTATCATTTTTTGCATCTCTGCAAAGCTTGACAATTATAAAAAATATTCTTTGCTAAATCTATTCCAATTGTGTTACATTTCAGCTATAGCTTTTCAGAATTTAGGAAAACCATTGATGGGATTATTTTTTGATTATTAATTGTTTCCTAATAATCTAAAATTATAGTATAACTTACAAAAAATTTAAGTGAATATGTTTAATATTACTGCAAAAAATAAACAACTAGATAGAGCTAAGGTATCTAGTATTTTTTGTAAACTAGGACAAAAAGAAAAGAAAAAAAAGACTAAAATCAGTGAATTATTAATTGACTTTCATGAAAATGGTCTTCTATTAATGATGCTTTTCTTTGCCATACCAATTGCAATTCCTTTACCGTATCCTCCGGGTTTTACTACTATAGTAGGGATACCATTAATCATTTTATCTATGCAGATGTTGCTTGGTTTTAGACAGGTTTTTTTACCATCTAAAATTAACAATTATCAAATTAGCAATGATATACTTATCAATATAAGTAACAAGATTGTGCCAAAAATTAAATTGGTAGAAAGATATATACGACCAAGATATAGTTTTGCATCTTCTATATATTGCGAACAATTTATTGGTTTAATATCGTTGATTTGTGCTATTACCATATCAATACCTTTACCTTTAACCAATGCTGTGCCTGCACTTGGTATTACTATAATGACATTAGGTCTTTTAAATCGAGATGGATTAACTATATTTTTGGGGTTTATAGTCTCTATAGTTGGTCTTATTATAGCTGTTATAGCAATTGCTGCTAGCTGGATTAGCATAAAATATTTATTTAATCTATTTTTCTAACGTTATTCTTCTAATGAAACAAAAATTATATCAAGGATCAAGTAAAGTTCTTTATCAGTCACAAGAAGATTTTGCTTTTATTATGTCCTTTACTGACAAAATTACTTTAGAAAATGGTGAGATTTTTGATATTTCAGGTAAAGGGGTGCTGAATAATAATATTTCATCCTTTATAATGAGTAAGCTCGATATGGTGGGGATAGAGAACCATTTAATTGAAAAAATGAATATGCGTGAACAATTAATACAGTCTGTGGATATTTTCCCCATTCAAATATTGATTTCTACAGTAGCATGTGGCAGGTTTGTAAAAGAGTTCTCTATGGAAGAAGGATATGTATTCGATCACCCAATTATCGATTTCAGAGTTAGAAGTAGAGAATTAAAGCATCCTATAATTAATGAACATCAAATACTGAATTTTGGTTGGTTAAATAAGCAAGAAATTGATGCAGTGAAACATCAGACCATCAGAATACATGATTTTTTAAGTGGATTATTTGCAGGTATTGGAATAAGACTTGTTGAATGCAGACTAGAATTTGGTAGAGTGTTCAATGGTGAAGAATTTATGGTAATGTTGGCAGATGAAATCAGCCCTGATAATTGTCGTTTATGGAATATGAGTAATAATGAGAAGCTTGGAGCAGAAATGATTGCCACTGATCCAGAAAAAGCTATTAAATCTTATCAGGCAATAGCTGAATTATTAAAAGATAAAACTTATAGCTAATCCTATATTCAAAGATAATTAGTATTAGTTCCCTCTACTAAATGTAAATTATCAATAGACTTCTTTAGCAACTTAAACAACATTTATGTGATTTTATCAATGCCTACAATCTTGCAAAAAGACTTAAAGCTTTTAAAGGTTTAACTCCTTATGAATTTATCTTTTTGAGTCCACTATAACCTCTTTGATTTATATTAGGTTCTAATATGATAGTGCAAATTTCTTTAGGCGGAAAATTAATTAAAAATGTTTACGATCCCACCTGTTTCATTTTGTTTTTCTTGATAGCATAGCTAATCAGCTCATCAATAATATTGTTTTGTATGCCACTTGCAATATCCTTCTCATTTTTTTTCTGAATTTCCTGGTTTTTTTTCTTATCAATTTTCTTTGATTTTATATAAGCAAAATACGCCTTATCTTTTGACTGAAAAACTGGAGTATTGGAGCCAATATTAGTCCGGAAAATTGCTGATAATAATTCTACTGGTAGCTGATGATTATTATGAATTTCAGACCTAGAAAAAGCTGTAGATTGGCTAGTAATAACTTTCAAAAATTCTTTATTCTTAGTTGGGGTGTACTCTTTAGCAATAGTTTCTATGGTTTTTAAATTTAGACCTTTTAAATATTGTTCATTCCATAGTTTTTGCACTTGCTCTTTAACTACCGAGAATTCTTGCACTTTGCTTGGTTGAATAGACTTAATCTCAACCAATATAAAAGCTCCTTTTTCAGTTAATTCTATTGGATATGATAATTCCCCTTCTGCAAGATCGAAAATACTGTCTGCATTTTGGGCAATATCAATTTTATTAACTGCTAAACCCTGATAACTTATAGACTCTAAATTTTGTATAGGCAATTCATATTTCCCAGCAATTTCTATTAAACTTGAGCCAGATGCAACGTCATCTTCTAGATTTTTAATCATTAATAGTTTCAATTCTTCTGCTTTTTGTTGTTGCAGTAATTCATTAACTTGTTTTTTGACCTCGCTAAACTTTTTATTAGCAAATTCTTCTTTGTTGTCCTGATAAAAATTTAATAACTCCTTATCATTATTATGAATTTTTTGGCATAACATTTCACTTGATATTTTTACATAAGACAAATTACGTTTTTCCGGTACTTCAAACAATGTTAGGTTATTTTGGTATAAATCTTCTAATTGCGATGTGGTTGGAGGAGTTATTACTAAGTCTTTAGATTGACGTTGTAGATCAATTTGTACAAGTTCTACATCTCTTGTTTCAGCTATGTAATCTACAATATTTTTGACCATTATCTTTGGTGTAGGAAATGATTCTATAAAAATACTAATTAGAAGATTCTTTAAAGTATGTTCTTTAATGTCAGACAAATAATCTTCTTCATTAATGTAAGAATTTTTTAAAAAACCTTTAAATCGCTCTATGTCAAATAGACCTTGTTCATTTTTAAAATTAGGATTTTCCTTAATTAACTCGATCACAGTATCATCAGTTAAATCTAAATTATAATAGCTAACTAAATAGTTGATAATACGGTTATTGATAAGTTTTTTAATAATAAAATTATCAATATTTAACTGTTTTATATCTTCTTCACTAAGATTTGTGCCACTTTGTCTTTGAATAGCCCGAATTTGTTCGGCTTTTTCTTTTAGAAAATCTTCTTGACTAATATTATTTGCATCAGAAAAGGTAATCAAATCAAAATTATTGCTAGTATGTAATACATCTTTAATTCCCCATCCAACAAAGGCGAAGGCAATTACGCCAAGTAGAATACGCATTACAAAACTATCAGCAGCGTTTCTAATATTATTTAACATAAATATAAAATTTTTCTTCTTTAAGTGTTTATAATACACTAAAATAGTTCGTCCACTAATATCTGCAAGTAATTTTTATGAAAAAACTTATTATTGTTAATTGGAAAATGCATATGAGCTTAGATGAGGCATTTAAATTTTGTACTAAGCTTACAGAACAACAGTATAATAATCAGCTTATTATAGCTCCTCCTGTTCCTTATCTTGCTTATCTATCTGACAAATTCAAATTTTTAGAGTTTTGTGGACAAAATGTCAGTCGATTTGTAGGGCAGGGGAGTTACACTGGAGAATATTCTAGCTTACTATTAAAACTGAGTAAAATTAATTACTCTATTGTTGGTCATAGTGAACGAAGAAATTTCTTACAAGAATCTAATGCATTAATAAGACAAAAAGCAGAAAATTGTTTGGAGTCTCAAGTCACCCCTATTATTTGTATTGGAGAGGATTTAGCTATACGACAAAACAATAATTATAAAGATTTTTTATTAAAGCAGTTAGAGGAATCTTTACCAAATATAGTAGGTGAACAAAATTTAATAGTAGCATATGAACCAATTTGGGCTATAGGAACAGGAATTACTCCTGGACAAGAACAATTAACAGAAATATTTGATGCTCTTAATTATTATCTCAAGCAAAGGCAAGTTGCAAATAATATCAGCTTAGTATATGGTGGATCTGTAAATTTAGATAATATAGAAAAGATATTAAGTATACAGAATATTGATGGGGTTATGGTTGGCAAATCCTCACTTGATTATCAAATGCTAGTTCAAATGTTAAATTATAGGGTTTTTAAAAAATGATAAATATATTACTTTTTGTTCATATTGTGATAGCAATATTGCTAATTATTGTAATTTTGATGCAAAAGACTGGTAGTGATGGATTAAGTGGTATTGGTGGTGGTAATGGGACTATGGGTGTTGTTGCAGGTCGGACGGTGGTTAATTTCTTGACTAGAACTACGGTAGTACTTGCCACGTTATTTATGATTAACGCTGTTATTCTGGCTAATCTGTCTTCTAAGAAGAATTCGGGAATAATTAAGAAAATAGAGCAAGTTGATGATAAGCAACAAGAATCTAGCTTGCCTATTGCGAAATAGAATTTAAGGAGCCACTGTACTTATGCAAAAAATAATTGACTTACATAATATCAAAATTGGCAATGCTCTACCATTTATTTTGATTGCTGGTCCATGCCAAATAGAAACTCTAGATCATGCACTATTTATGGCAGACAAGCTTGTGACTCTTACGGCTAAACTTAACATACCATTTATTTACAAATCATCATTTGACAAAGCAAATAGAACTTCAATTAATGGTCTTCGTGGTAGTGGGCTTGACAAAGGGCTAGAAATTTTGTATAAGGTAAAATCAACCTTTAATTGTCACATTCTTACCGATGTTCATACAGAGGGTCAATGTGCCAGGGTTGCTGAAATTGTTGATATAATCCAAATTCCCGCTTTTTTATGTAGACAAACAGATTTATTGCGGGCTGCCGCACTGACCAATAAGGTAGTTAATGTGAAAAAAGGACAATTTCTTGCTCCTTGGGATATGAAGAATGTCCATGCTAAGCTGGAAAGCTTTGGGGCTAAGAATATCATGCTTACCGAGCGGGGAGTATGTTTTGGTTACAACACATTAGTATCAGATATGCGTAGTTTGCCAATTATGGCAGAAACTGGAGCTCCAGTAATTTTCGATGCAACCCATTCGGTTCAGCAGCCAGGTGGTATAGGCAATAGTAGTGGTGGCGAGAGGAAATATGTTGAAATACTGGCAAGAGCAGCTGTTAGCGTTGGAGTCGCTGGTGTTTTTATGGAAGTTCATCAAGAGCCAGATAATGCTCCAAGTGACGGCCCTTGTATGATTAAGCTGTCTGATTTAGAACCTATATTATCTAGATTGAAGAGATATGATGATATAACTAAAACGTCTACATAATACTAACTATAGAATCGTGAGTGTTCACGGAAAAAAGGTTAAAGTACAAGACGTCATTGCGAGAATGCGTAGCCAACGAAGCAATCTATTCCTGGTCACTTTTTGGATTGCCGCGTTGCCGCAATTCGGTTCCTCGTAATGACGCTTGGTGAGCATATTTTTTATTCATCATAAGAAAGCAAAAAAACCGTGAACGCTCACAATCCGGTTAACTATACTATCTGACTTATACCAAAAACCATAAATATAAATATTATCTCATCGGCTGCTTCTTTTAGATAATCGAAACGACCAGAAGAACCTTTATGCCCTGAATCCATATTAGTTTTTAGCAATAATATGTTATTATCTGTTTTTGTTGCTCGAATCTTTGCTGCCCATTTAGCTGCTTCCCAATACCCAACTCTAGGGTCAGAAATTCCAGCCGTGATAAATAGACTCGGGTAGTTTTGAGCTTTTATATTATCATACGGAGAATAAGACTTAATATAGTTAAAATAATCTAGCTCTTTAGGATTGCCCCACTCCTTAAATTCACTAGGGGTTAATGGCAGTTCTTCATCGAGCATAGTATTTAATACGTCAACAAAAGGCACATGGGCAAGGGCTGCTTTAAATAATTCTGGTTGTTCATTAATGACCGCTCCAATTAACATCCCTCCTGCACTTCCTCCACAAATTACTATATTACCCTGGCTAGTATATTTTTCTTTAATTAACTGTTTAGCAGAAACAATAAAGTCATCAAAAGTTCTTTTTTTATTGAGGAATTTAGCAGCTTGATACCAATCATGCCCAAGATCGTCTCCACCTCTAATATGAGCAAGAGCATAAACAAACCCACGATCTACAAGAGAAATAGCGGTATTCCTAAAGGATACTGGTATGCTGATACCATATGAACCATAACCATATAAATATAAAGGATTCTTCCCATCCTTGTTAAATAATGATTTTTTATATAATAAGGTAATTGGTACTTTAACCCCATCATTATCAGCAAATATTCTTTCCACCATATATTCTTCAGGATTAAAGCCACTTGGTATTTCCTGTACTTTCAATATTGATAGTTGCTCACTGTTAAAATCATAACTATAAGTGGTGTTCGGTCTAGCAAGCGAAGAATAATTTACTCGAATATCATCTTCATCAAAATTAGTAGAGAAGGCTGAAGCAGTAAAAGCAGCATCCGGGAAATGAATAATTTTTTCATTCTGCTCTTTAAGATGCTTTATTTTAATAACTGGTAATCCTTGATCACGATAATTAACTATTAAATAATTGTTAGTAATATTAAAACTAGCTAAATATTTAGTTGGGTCTTCTGGTATATAATTATTTTCCCATAAATCATTTTGAAAATTACGCACATTTACTAACACTATGCGAAAGTTTTTTGCCCCTTCATTGGTATTAATATAAAAATTATCACCATTATGCTCAACATCATAAAAAACTCCTCCCTTTAGAGGTCTAAGAAGCTTAGGCTCAAAGCTATGATCCCACATTGCTAGAACATATGTTTCATTTGCATCATGACCAGATACATCAACGAAAATATATTGTCGACTGGATGACTTACTAACGTTCAACTGATATAATGGATCTGTTATATGATGTACTAACTTATCATCGGAAATTGCATGATCTATGAAGTGAATCATTAATTTATCATGACGAAAATTCTCATTAATCGGCATATAAAAGAACCCTTTCAGATATTCATGCCAAATTATAGTGCGACTCACATTATGTATTTCATCTGGTAAATATTCTTTGGTCTTTAAATTATAGACTTTAATTGTATATTTTTCATCCCCGGTAAAATCAACACTATAAGCTAGTAGCATATGATCGGGAGAGATTGATACTAGACCTAGATCAGTAAATTTATTATCTTTAGCAATAACATTGATATCTAATATAATTTCTTCCGGAGCATCTATTGACCCAATTTTTCGGCAATATATAGGATATTCAGCATTTTCTTCAGTTCTGGTATAATAATAGTAATTATCTTTTTTTACGTAAGTTGACTGATCAGCAAGTTTAATTCTGCCCTTTAACTCCTCAAATATTTTATCTTTTTCTTTTTGTAATGGCTCAAAAAATTGCTCGGAATATTTATTTTCTGCCTGTAAATATTCTATGATTTTTTTATCGCTAACATTAGGCCATTCGATATCTCTAAGCCAGTTATATTGATCTGTAAATTTTTTACCGTGCAATGTAAAACTGTAATCGATCTTATCGGCTATAGGTGGCTGCATTTTGCCCTCATTTAGTGCTTATTATTATAAAAGTAATTAACGATATAATTACGACTAATAGACTTGTTGATTGATTATGCAAAGATTTTATCTTACGTAAAGCATTTTTTTCTACTCTTTTCAAAACAGGGTATTCCGCCCCTAGTCTATCATTAAAATCGTGTCCCACTAAGTGATATTTGTAATAAATACGACGAAAATTATTTTCAACAAACTGAAATAAATCTAAATTTATGTTAGCAGTTGAACGTCTAGAAATCTTTTTATTAAAAACCACACTAAGCAATATACCTATTATTATTATTACTATTTGCTTTACTATATCCAACCAATTTATATCAAGTGTTTCAACAGGATAAGATGACCATACTAATTTTAAGCCTTGCTCTAAAAAGAAATTAGTTGCCAATACAAATGATAGCATGACCAATAAGCTGACTTTGCTCAAAATATTCACTATAGGGTAAAAGTCCTTAGTCAGAGATTTGTATTTAACCGTAGAAAATAAAGCCGCACATGTTATAATTTTTAATAGGAAAATAGCATAATAATTAATATCCTGATTCAAAACATTGGTCACAATAATTTTGCTAACAAAACTAGCAAGAGGAGGTAAGGCTATAATGAATAATACACTAATTATTAAACTACCAAGCAATAAAGGGTTTCTCCATGAGTAAAGCCCTTTTATCTCAGAGCAATTTTCTACATTACCTTTATCTATTAATATAGCAACATATAGACCAAATAAAGCTTTATACAATATATGGACAAAAAGAAAAACTATGATTCCTAAATTTGCTTGTTGAGATTTTGTGCCAATGGCAATCACCATAAATCCAAGCTGAGAAACAGTAAGATAACAGACTAATCTCTTGATGTTATCTTCTATACAAGCATAAACCCCACCATATATAATCATTAATAATCCAAAGAATTTAAGTATTTCTAAACCACTAAATAATTTAAGAAGTATAATGATCGATATTTTACTAGTAAAGCTGGTTAAATATATCATCCCTGAAGTTGAGGCAAATGGATAACAATTAACAATCCATCCGGAAAAAGGTATGCTCGCTACATTAATTAAGCAACCACTAAGTATTAGAACATAAAAGATAAAAGAAGCATCTCTGTTCTCTATCAATTGGCTAAGAGAAATAATTTGTATGTTAGAACTATTGGTGATTATATAACTAATCCCTATTAAGATAAGACTACCACTTATAAGATGTGTAAGGAAATACTGTCTTGCCGCCCTAATACTATTTTTACAATTACCGTAAAAAATTAACAAAGTGGCACATATCATCATCATTTCTAGAGCAACAAACATCGAGATAAAATCCCCAGCAAATAAACAGATCAAGGAAGAGGCTGAGTATAAACTACCTATCAATACCTCAAATTTCCTGTTTTGGCTAATGGCATATAGGTTAGTCACCAACGTTATCACCATAAAAGCAAGTGCTATTAATTTATTTTCATTACTAAAATTAATAATAAAACTATTATTATATAGATTAATTACCGCCTCATTTTGGCTGTTAATTAATAATATACCAGCAACTATTGGATAGATTATTGAGGTAATATAAAATGTCTTTCTAAATTTAAAATAGAGAAACAGGATAAACAAAAGAATAAGTAAGGTAGGGTAAATCATCATTAATTCTAATTATTGTTTTATAAGGATTATAGCTAACCAGGATAAATATTTATTGTAAATTGTCATTTCCGCGTAGTTGTTGTCCAATAAATGTGGATTGCCGACCTACTTGCGTGGTCTCACAATGACGTATACGTTTTAGCTATATGATTATAAATTACTAGTTTGTTATGGAATTCTTTATACAATATTATATATTCTTAGTATCGTTATAAATATTTTTAGTAAAATATGCGAATTTTTCATGGTATTTTGTAGGGGTAAAATCAATTATTTCATAATTAGCGATATTATTAATGTAAAATGGATCTTCTTTTATTATACTATCAACTTGCTTCTTGTCCTTAATATTTGCAAGAATAATACCTCCTGTTCTAGGATTTTTACGACCTGATACAATAAAGCAACCTTTAGAATAATAATTATCTAGAAATTTTATGTGACTTGCAATAAACTTTTCAACAACAGCAAGATTTGTTTTGTAAGTAATATTTATAATAAACATTTAATATCCTCTCCTCACTTAATTCCTCAGGTTACAAAGTGACCACAATAAAATATGGGCATATCAATTACCTCAATTTTTCTTCTCTCCATTCTAGCTCTGCAGAAGCAATAAAAATTTAAACCAAATTTATTTAAATTTTTATTGCTAACATAGTTGATCCATTTTAATCGTTTTTTTGATTGCTTCGTCGCCACTAAAGTGGCTCCTCGCAATTACACTGATCTAAATACTAATCGGATTTATAACGTTGCAAATTCAAGTTAATTCACTATAAGTCTATTAATAACTCTTCAAATTGTTGATTATTGGAATATTCTAGAGTAATCTTGTCTTTTATTTGGTTTTTAAACCAGGTAATTTGTCTTTTTGCATATTGCCTGGTTTTAATTTGTGCTAGATTTAAGGCAGTTTGTAAAGTAATTTCATTATTTAGATAAGATAATATTTCTCGCAGACCAATGGTTTTTATTGCAGAAGATATTATATCGGGAAAGTTTTCTTTAATTAGAGCTATTTCTTCAATTGCTCCTTCATTAAATATTTTTTCTAACCTAGTATTACATGTTTGATAAAGAAATTCCCGCTCCGGATTTAGAAAAATTACTTTAAAGTCAAATTCTGGAAGAATGGGTATATTCTGTGTAGCTTGGAAAGTAAATATAGATTGCTTGGTTTGCATAAATACTTCATAGGCTCTTATAACCCTCTGACTATCATGCTTATTTAATTTCTGGCTAGCCAATACATCAAGCTCTTTTAGTTGATTAAAGAATTGACATGAGCCAATCTTAGAGTGCAACTCTCTAACATATTGCCTAATCTCTGGAGATATTGTCGGTATTTCATTATAACCAAAAAGCAGTGAATTAATATATAACCCCGTACCACCAACAATTATTGGTAGCTTACCTCTATTACGGATGTCTGTAATTTTCTCAAGAGCATGATTTACATATTGTATTACTGAAAATTCTTGATCTACGGATAAAAAGTTATAAAGATGATAGGGTATCTCGTCTCGGTATATTGGTGATGGTGAAGCAGTAATAATAGGGATATGCTTATATATCTGCATAGAGTCGCTGTTAACTATCTCGCCATCATATATTTTGGCTAAATAATGTGCCAAATAAGACTTACCACTAGCAGTAGGTCCACATATAACTAACATTTTCTTTTTTTGCATTAAATGTATATACTCAACAATAAAAAATCAACAATGCACAAATAAGATAAAAAAATTATACCATGAAAAAAATAATAGGTCTAGATGTATGACAAGACCGGCGTTCCTAATTGCTTTTTTTACAACAACTGTTCGTTATTATGATTATGCTCTTTTTGGGCTATCAGCAACTATTTTATCCAAAAACTTTTTACCATTAGGATCAAATGATCAACAAATATTATTATTTTTTGCTATATTTAGTATAGCTGTAATAGCTCGTCCTATCGGCTCGATCATTTTTGGTTTTATTAGTGATAAATATGGTAGAATTGTCTCAGTGAGAATTTCGGTATTTTTAGCCACTATCTCGACAATTCTTATAGGGTTAACTCCTAATTTTGATAAAATTGGTATAGTAGCGACAATAATTTTAATATTTTGTCGTATGACATTTTTAATGAGTTTAGCAGGAGAAAGTGATGCAATAAAAATTTATGTTGTAGAAAAAGTGGGTAAGGCAAGCAAAAATTGTGCTAGTGGTATTGTATCATTTTGTAGTCAGGTTGGAGCATTGCTTGCGGCAGCAATTTACCATTTTTCTACAGAGTTTGAGTCAATTGCTTATTTATGGCGAGCGAATTTTATTATTGGTGGAATTTTTGGCTTAATTATTATATTCTTGAGGCATTATTTTCATGAAAGCGAAGAATTTTTAAAATCTAGAAAAGATCACAAATCTGCTGATTATAACTTTTTTTATTTGGCAAAGATTATCAAAAATTTGCCTAGCAAATTTATTTTAGCAATATTAATCAGTGGTTGTATAGGGGGTATTTACCATTTTCTCATTTATTTTTGGGGAGTCTTTGCTGTAAAAAGTGCATTGGTTATGAATAGCCATCAATCTCAAATTATCAATATAGTTTTAATAAGCATTTATGCTAGTATGTCGGTGTTGTCTGGTTTTTTAGCCGATAGGTTTTATCCTAAAAAACAAATTATCATCTCACTATCATTAAGTTTGTTAGTGATAATTATTGTCCAATTGCTATTATATATAAAAATCTCGATAATTTACTTTCCGGTAATACTTATCGGACTTGCTCCATTTTACGTAGTGCCATTACAAATTATTGTCCAATCTATGTTTGTAACTAATATTAGGGCTAGAATGTGTAGCCTATCTCATTCACTTGGTGGAATGATACTTTCATCGACAACGCCATTTTTTTGTATGTTATTATGGCAATATTTTAATTCAATATACTTAGTGCTAGGATTTTTTATGTTATTATTACTAATATTGTTCAGTACAGTAATTTATCTGTATAGTGCAAGAGTTGTAACAAATTACCAAACAGAAGGAGAGAATTTTGCCAAAAAAACATAACCTAATAAATTATGACTATAATGCCTATAGCACTGTAAGAAGGCTAATAGTTGACCATATAAGACCATATCTAAAACAGATTGGGATAGCAGTATTGTTTATGGTAGTTAACGCTTGCTGTAATGCTTATATTGTTGAATTAGTCCAACCAACCATTGACCAAATATTTTTAACACATCATCGTCAAATGTTATTATTTTTACCGTTAATGGTAGTACTAACATTTACTATTAAAGGTATTGCTGAATATTATTCAAGTTATTTAATTAAATTTGTTGGTCAGAGAATTTTAACTGATTTGCAAATTAAAATGTATGAACATTTATTATTTGCTGATATTCTATTTATTCAGTCTCAATCATCGGGGCGTTTAATATCACGTTTTACTAACGATATTTCGATGATGCGTGGTGCAGTATCGAATATACTGGTATGTTGTGCCAAACATTTTTTAACAGTACTAGGTCTGATCATAGTGATGTTTAGGTTAGAACCTAAGCTATCTTGTATTGTATTTATGGCATTTCCAGCAGCAATTTATCCAACACAACAATTAGGACGGAAAATTCGCAAAATATCCGGTCAAGCTCAAGAGGAATTAGCTAATTATACTTCAAGGTTAGATGAGACTTTTGGGTCAATTAAAATTGTTAAGTCTTTCTTAGGAGAGAAAATTGAAAGCAATCGAGCTTTATTGATTTCCAGCAATATTTTACGTTTTCTAAAAAAAACTGCCAAATTGGATGCACTGATCTCACCGCTTATGGAAATATTAAGTGGTATAACAGTTGGTGGGCTTATTTGGTATGGTGGATTGTTAGTCATAGAAGGAGAGACTACTCCAGGAGCGCTTTTTGCTTTTATTACAGCCTTTATCACAGCGTATAGACCTTTTAAGAGTTTGGTGTCTTTAAATATCAACCTACAAGAGGGAATTGCTGCGACAAGAAGAATATTTAATATTCTAGATACTGAGCCTGTTATTAAAGATAGTGTAAATGCTCTAACTGTTCCGTTAGTTAATCCATCAGTAGTTTTTAACAATGTCGAGCTAAAATTTAATAATAAAGTAGCTTTAAAGCATCTGAATTTACAATTAATGCAAGGAAAGACTACAGCTGTTATAGGACGTTCTGGTAGCGGCAAAACTTCATTAGCTAATTTATTAGTAAGATTTTATAACCCAACTAGCGGGCAAATTTTAATTGATGATTACGATATTAAAGATATAAAAATTGACTCTTTAAGACGGCAAATCTCTTTAGTAACGCAAGATACTACATTATTTGACACTAGCGTTGCAGAAAATATTGCTTATGGTAACCCAGATGCCACTCGCAGTGAAATTATTACTGCGGCAAAATATGCTGATGCTGATGAGTTTATTTCACAGCTCCCATTCGGTTATGATACGATGATTGGTAATCAAGGTTCAACGCTTTCAGGTGGGCAGCGTCAACGTTTAGCGATAGCTAGAGCCTTTTTGAAGCCAGCAGCAATTTTAGTTTGGGATGAGGCAACAAGTTCGTTAGACCAAAATTCTGAGCGATTAATTTTAAATTCTTTAGTAAATCTTCGTAAAGGTAAGACTACCTTAATTGTCACCCATCGTTTATCGAGTATTAAGGATGTTGATCACATAGTTGTTATGAAATCTGGTATGATATTTGAGCAAGGAACTCACTCACAGCTTATAGAAAATAAAGCCGAATATTATAAATTATATCATAAAGAATTAGAAGAGGGGGAGAAGTGATAAGGTTAATATAGAAAAACAAATATACTACTATGATTTTAAGATTGAGATTGTGGTTAAGTTATTTAATATAAAGTTTATAAAAATTGATTTACAAATGTACAAATTTTCTTTCATTGATTTATTTGCTGGGATCGGAGGATTTAGGATTGCGTTGCAGTCAATAGGTGGAAAGTGTCTTTTTTCATGCGAAATAAATGAACATTGCCAAAAAATGTATCAAGAAAATTTTGGTGAAATTCTAGCTGGAGATATCAAAACAATAGATCCAAATGATATACCGGAGTGTGATGTTTTATGTGCGGGATTTCCTTGCCAACCCTTTAGTATTTCAGGTAAAAAAATGGGATTAAAAGATGAACGTGCAAGTGTAATTGAATCGATATTTAATATTGTAAATCATTCAAAGCCTAAAGTTGTGATGCTAGAAAATGTGAAGCATTTATTACATCATAACAATGGTGAAACGTTGCAACACATCGTATCAAACCTTAATAAGATAGGCTATAATATTTCTTACAATATACTAAATGCAAAAAATTTTGGAGTTCCACAAAATAGAGAAAGATTAATTATTATTACAAGTTTAAATGGTAAGTTTGATTTTTCTAAGCTTAAAAAACAAAAAACTATAAAAATTCATGATATTTTGGATCAAGAAGGGGATTTTGAATTTCTAGAATCAGATGAATATAAAATTATAGAGAATCCAACTAGACAACAAAGTGGTTTAATATTTTGTGGATATAGGAATAAAAAGATAAGAAATAAAGGAGTTAGGGAGGGAACTGAGCATTTATCTATAGTTCACAAACAACCAAACAGAATATATTCAATTGAAGGTACGCACCCAACATTATCATCGCAAGAAACTTCGGGGCGTTATTGGATATTACTTAATAATGGACGTGTAAGAAAACTAACAATAAATGAGTGTTTTAAAATTATGGGATTTCCTGAAGACTATAAACTAAAATCTTCAATATCTGAGTTATATAAACAAGTCGGAAATTCTGTATGTATTCCAAAGGTAAGAATTATAGGAGAAGCCATAGTTGAACAATTACTGTGATTTATTGAGTTTATTATGGAATATGGAAAAGAATTAGCTACTTTCTTGGAAAAAGTTTCAGTTGAGTCTGACTTCTTTATAGAAGATAGTATTAAAAGTAGATTGGATATTATATTAGATAATTCAGAGCGTAGTAAGGGGGTGCTAACAGTTCTCATTACAAGTGTAGTATACAAGTATTTCCATCCTTCTCAAGATGTTAGGTACCATCAATCAAATATGCAAAATGGATATTCTGGTAGAAGCTTTGATACAAAATATGTTACTCCATTTTTAAGAAAATATGAATTTCCATCAATGTCTGAAAGTGGTTGGCTAACTCGTTCTCTTGAACAACCTTATCCATATATATTAGACTACAAGGGAAAAATATCACCAAAAGAAGTCGCCGAAGCTTTTTTATTAATTCTTAATGAATTAGAAGTTAATAAATATTCAGCAGAGGTAACTCTTAAGTATATTTTTAAGCAACTTTTAATTCAACGGGAAAAGAAGCGGGTTAATCTAGTTCGTCCAACGGAGATAACAATTGCTAATGCAATTTATATTCTTGAAAAGCATTTTTCGTATAAATATAAAGATGGTTTTGGAGCAAGTAGGTTGCCAGTATTAGCAATTTATGCAATATATAAATGTTTTATTGATGAGGTTAAAAGATTTAATTCATGTAAATTGGCTCACCTTGAAAGTCATACATCGTCTGATCTACAAAGTGGTGCTGTAGGGGATATTGAAGTATTTGATAAAAACAACCAAGTTTTTGAAGGTATAGAGGTTAAGTGGAATAGGTTAATCACTAAAGAAACCGTACAAATTGCATTTGACAAATTTCGGATTACTAAAATTCAAAGATATTACATTTTATCAAATTTAAGGTTAACCGCATAAGAATCTGATGCTATTAATGATATAATTCAAAAAATTAAAATCTTACATGGCTGTCAGGTTATCGTTAATGGGGTTATTGATACAATAAAATACTATTTACGTTTATTACAGGATACGTCAAATTTTGTAGACAAATATGTTTCGTTAGTAGAGGTTGATAGAGCTATTAAATACGAGCATAAAATACGTTGGAATGAAATTTTTAATGAGGTTATGGTAGGTGGGATAATTTTAGGTGAATAAATAGACCTCTTGCATAACCTAACCTAATTGGTAATTTTGTTGTCAAAACTCGTATCCGTTCCTCACGTACCTCTTAGTACGCTGCGGTACTCGACTTCGTTTTTCCTAAAAATGCCTCAATTATCTTTAGGTTATGCAAGAGGTCTAATATATAATCACTCAATATCTTACCACCTCTAATTGTAGTTCAATATTTTCTCTTGCTAACTCCTGTAAATAAATAAAATTTTATATTATTAAATGTCTCTTCTATCTTTGCAACCCTTCATTTATTAGTAGTATATCAAAGATAATCAAGAGGAAACAGTTTTAGGTAGAAGCAAAGGTGGTTTTAGTACTAAAATTCATGCCCTCGTTGATGCACTGGGTACCTGTAGGAGCTAATACTGCAATTTTCTTTTGAGTATTTCTTCTAAAGTAAGTTAATAACGTGGATTTTCCTGTTCCTGCTTTACCAGTAATAAAAATATTCCTGCTATTTAATTCCATGAAATTAAGAGATTTGACAAATTGCTCATTCAACTCAATGTTTTTAGTATTACTTAGCACATCATAAGGTGGTCCCCTTTGTCTAGACAAAAATTTAGATAAATAGAGATATAATTCACAAAAATTAAATTGTTGTTTTTATACAATATTTTTTTCAAAATATACACATTCTGGAGTTTTATAATCCAAAGTTTGATGCATCCTTTGTCTATTATAAAAGTCCATATATTCGTTAATTGCTGTCTTTGCCTCCTTTACTGTTGTTAAAATAATCCGATAAATTTTTTCCTGTTTTAATGATCGCCAAAAACGTTCAATAAAAATATTATCTAAGGCTCGTCCCTTACCATCCATACTAATCAAGATATTATGTAGCTTTAGCATACTAATAAAATTCTCCGAGGTAAATTGTACTCCTTGATCAGTATTAAATATTTTTGGCATACCATATTTTTCTATAGCGTCTTCAAGGGCTGTTACACAAAATTCACTTTCCAAACTAATGGAGATTCGCCAACTTAGAATATAACGACTATACCAGTCAATAATAGCTACTAAATATACGAACCCTTGGCTCAGTCTTATATACGTTATATCTGCACTCCAAACCTGGTTTGGCAATACTATTTCTAATCCTTTTAGTAAATAAGGATATATTTTATGTGCCTGATTCCTCTTGCTTAAATTTATTTTAGGATAAACAGCTTCAAGACCCATTATCTTGTAGTAACGTCTAACAGCTTTACGACCTACCGAAAAACCTTGGGCTTGTAAATATTTAGCCATCCGCCGCATACCATAATATGGATGCATAGTATAGGTCTCATCAATTATTGCCATAATCTTGATATCTTGTTCACTAATACCAGTAGGTTGGTAGTAATAGGTTGACCTGCTAATATCCAATAACTTACACTGTTGTACAATTGTTAACTTATTATGATTAGGCTCTATCATATTACACCTAACCTTTAATTCCAAACAATGCAGATTTTTTTTTGAGCCAGTCACACTCAACGCTTAACTGACCAATTTTCTCATATAGATTCTTGATTAACCCCTGCTGATTTGGGTCAGCACTCTGTGTTTTATTCTTAAAACCTTGTACTAACAACTCAAGACCTTGTTTTTTCCAGTTACTTATCTGTGTTGCATGAACACCATACTTACTGGTTATCTGGGCTATTGTTAGCTCTCCCTTAATTGCTTCTATGACAATTTTGCCTTTCTCCTCAGCACTATATTGCCTTACTTGTTTTTTCATCTCTAGCTCTCCTTGTTTGCTAAAGAATTCTATCTCATTTTTCTTATTTTTCTGTCCAAAATATTGGAACCATTATATCAGTTCATTATAGATTCTTTCTCAAAATTATTATTTTGCTCATAATCTCTCCCGCAAATATAATTTCATACCTTCGTGACTAGCGATAAAGCCTAATTTTTCATAGAAATACTTTGCTTTTGAACGCTTTTTATTTGTTGTAAGTTGAATAAGAGAAACATCATTATCTTTAGCATATAAGATAGTTTGAGCAAACATCCACTGACCTATTTTCTGACCTCTATGTTTTTCATCAACCCTTACGGCTTCTATCTGCATGCGAGTACTACCGATAAACGTTAGCGAGGGTATAATAGTGAGATGACATGTACCGATTATCTCGCTTATCTTTTCTACAACCATCAAATATTGGTTTGGATCGCTATCAATCTTATGAAACGCTTTTATGTAACATTTATCCAACTCTGTACTTTTAGATTCACGCGTTTGTCCTAAGTCATCCTCAAGCAATAGTTCTATAATACGAGGTAAATCCTCTATTTTTGCTTTTCTATGTGTTAAATTCATAACTCCTTCCTTAAATATTTAGTATAGAATTAGATCAGCATAGTAGCAAGCAACAAATAGATAATAAATTATCAACTATTACCAATCAATTAATCGAAAAATTACAACAAATACATAATGACAACAAAATTAATGAGCTAACCAATTTCAAAAGACGAGAAGAAATAGTTGCTTGCCTAAGAAGTATAATACTCGATAAACCATTAAGTAAAGATGTTCGAGAATATATTTTGTCTGATAGTTTTAGTCAAACTAACTTATCTCGGAGAAGAAAGCATTAGCTTAATCTCTCTTCCTAATGAAGTGTTAAACAAAATTTTTTCGTACTTAAAACTCTCTAATGTTGAACATAGTGTGCTGATGATCAGACTACACCACTGCTAGGAGAAGAACCTACAGAGTAAATGCATTTGCTTCGTCAGCTACGCCTTCTCGTAATGACGCTTACTTTAGTTATTGTAGGCAGCCTCCTAAAACTAATTCGGGTTAGCTATAAGTGATACTCTTGTTATGATCAAACCTTAACTGGCATAATCACAAAAACGTCTTTAGGATTCTGAAGCGTTTTCAATAACATTGGCGATGATGCATCCAAAAAATATAGGTCAACTTGGTTTGCTTTAGTAGCATTTAACACAGCATTGAGTGCGTCAGTAAGATATTTAGGGTTAAAACCTATAGACAAAGTATCTTCATGATCAAAAACGTATAAATTATTTTCATCTAGTGAATGTGGTATAGTTTCTTTAGCTGCTCCCCTTGCTTCTCCTGAAGCTGTGATTTCAAGCATATCTCTTGATAAAGTTAATTTTATTGCTTGAAATTTATCTATAGTTATTGTTGCTACTCTATCTATAACATCAGCTAGCAATTTGGTATTAATAGTAAGTTTATAGTTATTATCTACTGGGATAAATCCTTGGTAATCCGGGAAAGTTCCATCAATCAGTTTTGATACCATCATAATATCATTGCAAACAAATTTAATTCTATTCACACTTAGAAAAATTTCTACCTCTAACTGAATATTTTTGGGGTCTTTTAATATTTTGACGATTTCCTCGAGAGTTTTTTTAGATAAAATAACACCAAACTTGCTAACCTTATCGACTATTTCTACTACTGACACTGATAATCTATGTCCATCGGTGCTAGCCATACAACATTCTTCATCTTTTACGTAAAAATAAACGCCATTAAGATTATAGCGAGTTTCATCAAGGGACACCGAAAACAGGGTGCCATCGATCATCTTAACAAAATCACGACAAGCTATTTTAAAAATAGCTTCAACATTAATATCATCTAATGCAGGGAATTGATCCGCAGGTAAAGTTAGCAGATTAAAAGCACAATTCTTTCCTAAAATTTCAAGCTGATCGGTTTCATTGGATACACTGAGTACTATATCATTATCAGCTATCTTTTTTACTATGTCATTTAATGTTTTAGTAGATACCGTTATTTCTCCCTCTCTTATTACTTGAGCTGCTATTTTCTGGCTTAAATATATTTCCATATTAGTAGTTATTAACTCTAGTTTCCCATCCTTCGATGATAATTTAATATGACTAAGTTCGGCAACTACATTACGTTTTTCTACTACTGAATTAGCAAAGCTCAAAGCATGAGTTAGGGTTTTTGTCTCAACTATAATCTTTAATTTGTTATTATTCATATATTTAATTTCCTCTTAACAGATCATTTATCGATACCTTACTCCTAGTTCCGGCATCTACCTGCTTAACGATTACGGCACAATATAAACTTGGTTTTCCTGAATCAGCAGGCAAGCTGCCAGGTACTACAACTGAATAGGCTGGAACTTTACCATAAATTATTTTGCCACTTTCTCTATCTACTATCTTCGTAGAAGCACCAATAAATACTCCCATACTAATTACGCTTCCCTCTTCTACTAAAACTCCTTCTGCTATTTCTGATCTTGCACCTATAAAACAATTATCTTCGATTATTACCGGATTATTTTGGATTGGTTCTAACACACCACCAATACCTGTTCCACCGGAAATATGACAATTCTTACCTATTTGGGCACATGAGCCTATAGTAGCCCAGGTATCAACCATTGTTCCCTCTCCTATATATGCCCCTATATTAATAAAAGAAGGCATAACAACAACGTTTTTTGCTAAATAGACCCCTGTTCTAATAATTGCTCCGGGAACAATACGACAGCCATCTGTTTGAAATAATTCTGTACTATAATCTGTAGAAAATTTGGGGGCAATTTTATCATACCACCTCATGCAATCTCCAGAGTAAATTTGTGAATCAGTTAGCATCATATGTAATAAAATAGCTTTTTTTACCCAATGATTAACTTGCCAATCAGCTCCTTCTTTCTTACAAACCCTGATTACCCCTTGATTCAAACCATTAATAATATCCTGCAATATTTGTTTGGCGTAATTAGTTTTTTCTGAATCTTTGGTTAATTTATCGCGTATTTGCCAAAATTCTTCTATAGTATTAATATGTTTTTGCATAAGGTTCTTGCTAAAAGGTAAAAAAAAATCATAATTTACTTTATTTTTAAGTCAACCTAATATACTTAAATATTTTGAGTACATAAATTAGAGCATGTAAATGAGTATTTCCTGCCCAAGTTGTAACACTAACTTTATAGTGTCGAAAGAACAAATAGGTATGACCGGTAGGAAGGTCAAATGTTCACAATGCAACCATATCTGGTATCAAAAATCAGAGCATGAAAAGCAACAACCACCAATTATATCAGATCATCATACAGCAAAAAGTGCTAGCACTAATGAAAATAATAAAATATTTTTAACCCAAGGTACTAATTTGCCAGCTTTATTACCACCAAAAATTCCCCAACATTCAAATATTTTACCTATCTTATTGTTTAGCGTAATTATTCTTTTATTATTATTGTTATTTCAAGAAAAACTTAACATACCAGCTCTGTATAAAGAAAATGATAATATCCTAACTATAGGAAACATCCATGTTGAACAAAATAAAGAAATAGGACAAATTAAAGTTTCCTACCAGATAACCAATAACTCCGACCATGATGTGACCATACCATTAATTAGAGTTAGACTGTTAGATAAAAAATATGTAACGGTAAAATCTTATATAATGCATCACAAAAATATCAAACTCCTACCTAAACAACATATTGATATCGCTACGAATCTTGATGTAGTGCCTCGTTCCAGTGAGTTATTAAATATTATGCTTGGTAATGGTTTGGATCTTATATTACATTAGACTTCTTTCGAAAGAAAATTTATAATATAGTCAATTCAGGAGAATTTAGGGCTAGGAGTCTGTCGGAAATAATTATACAATATAAGCTAGAAAAAAAATGAATAAACAAATTATATACCCCAAACTAGTTCCTAGGATTTTTGCTTCTTGTCTAGATTCATTTTTGTTGTCAATTTTTACAACGCCAATCACTTCCTTTATTTTATCTAGACTATCTTTATTATTTTTTAAAGCTAATATGGCTGACATACTAATAATGGGTAGCAGAAAACCGGAATTACTCCAAAACATAACTGCTAGTGGTATTTTTACATTATTTATTTTAATGCTTATCATTAACTTTGCTCTAGTATCAACATATTTTATTGGTTTTTGGATTTATTGCGGAGCCACACCTGGAAAACTTATTATGCATATGAAAATAGTAGATGCAATAACTCTTGAAAAACCTAGTAAATGCCAATTAGTTAAAAGATTTTGTGGATATGTATTAGTGCTAGTTGGTATTTGGTTTATACTATTTTCTAAACAACGCCAAGCTTTACATGACAAAATTGCTGGAACTGTAGTTATTAAGAATTAAAAAAATACTATAATTAATTACTCACCTTACGCATGGCATTTAAAAGCCATAGGGAAAATAGTCTGGCGTCATTACGAGGAGATCGTAAAGGTCAACGAAGTAATCCAGAAAGTGATCAAAAATGGATTGCTTCGCCCATTACATGGTCTCGCAATGACGTTTTGTACTTTTCCGGAATTTTTAAATTGTCATGGGGTTTATGTGTAAGGTAAGTTAATAAGTTGTTTTAACAACTTTTAAAGTAGTGAAGGTATGTTTATGAATAAATTAAATGAAATAGATCAGTTGGTTTATCTTCTCTCTAAACTACCTGGTCTTGGTCAAAGATCAGCAAGGCGTATAGTCTTACATCTTTTACAAGAAAAAGATGTTAGGCTAAAAAGTCTAATTTCAGTTCTTTGTTGTGTAGATAGTAATGTTGTCAAATGTAATATTTGTGGTAACATAGATTCTCATCATATTTGCAGAGTATGTTCATCTGATGATCGCAACGAATCTATCATAGCAATTGTTGAGACAGTGACAGAATTATGGGCAATAGAGCGTAGTGGTATTTTTAAAGGGCATTATCATGTACTAGGGCATAATTTATCAACTTCTAATGGTCACAACCCCAAAGCACTAAGACTACCGGAATTATTAGCTAGATGCCAGGATAAGAACATTAATGAAATAATTATTGCAACTAATTCTACTTTAGAAGGTCAAACTACCGCTTATTTCATTACTGAATATTTCAAAAATTCCACCATCAAAATATCAAGACTAGCTAGTGGCATTCCAATAGGCGGAGAACTGGACTATTTGGATGAAGGAACTCTATCTGCTGCAATAACATTAAGACAGCCTTTTGACTAATTTACTAAAAGTTATTTATTTTATCAAAATACTTGATATTATACATAAAGTATTAGTTGTATAGTTTGATAATTTCTATTAATGAATTGTCAAAGGTTACTACATTAAATTGTTTATATATGCTGTAAAGTGCTTATTTAAGCAGTTTAATCTTTTCTTAGTTATTTCATATTTCACCTTACATATACTGCTTTGGTCTTAAGAATTGAATTTCGTTTGAGATGGTGAGTCCATACTAACCACTATAAGATATGTGAGTATGCAAATTCATGATAAAATGAAAAAGTAATTCTTGAAAACAAAGTAATATATAATTATTTTAAATAAAATAAGCATATGTTCCAACTTATTTGGGCTATTTTAGTTATATTTTTGATTCCTGTATTTTTTTATATTTGTAGGTATAGGATGTTTTCATGGTTCAGTTTAAAGAGTAATTCAAAAACTAAAATATTAGAATTAGAACAAAAATTATCAGAACAAGATAATATTTTAAATCACGTGACTCACGAAATTAGGACTTCAATACATGGAGGAAGTAGTATAGCACAATTTTTATATGAGAATTGGGATAAAATGGATGAGCAAGAGCATGTAAAGTATGTTGGTATAATAGCTAAGAATAGTCAGCATATTATAAAGTTAATTAATGACTTACTAGACCTATCTAAGTTTAGTACCGGGAGGATGAAGTTTAATTTTGCTGCTATGGATCTATTAGATTCTATAAAAAATATTGTACAACAACTTACAGAATTAAATGTATTTAATGATCAAGTAAATATTATTCTTATTAATCATAGTATTACGAAAGCAATGATTAATGGAGATGCAATTAGAATTAACCAATTATTAAATAATTTATTTAATAATGCCCTTAAATACACTAAAGAAGGATTAATTGTGGCAATAATTAATTTAAAGAATTATGAAAATAATCCTTATTGGTGTTTTAGCTTAATCGATACAGGTATAGGAATTCCAGACTCAGAGCTTGAAACTGTTTTTGAAATATTTACTTGTAGCTCACGAACTAATGATAATTTTATTGGTACTGGCATTGGTTTATCTATTTGCCAGGAAATTATACTAGCTCATAAGGGGCATATTTCTGTTGAAAATAACCGTAGAAAAGGAACAAAGGTAGAATTTATGATTCCTGTATACGATGAAAAAGAGGTGCAAAATGATGACAAAGTATAATATTATAAAAATATTTACTATACTTTTTGTTGATGATGAACCAATTTGCCATGACGCAATAAATTTAGTGCTACGTCATGAACAAAAATATAAAATTATCAATGCTTGTACCGGACAAGAAGCAGTTGATTTATTTAAAATATATGCTAATAAAATAGATATAATATTTCTTGATATTTCTCTTCCTGATATGACAGGTTATGAAGTACATAAACAGATCAGAAGTAACAAAAATCTTGCCCATATTCCTATAATTTTTCAAAGTGGTTTGTCTAGCAATCATAAGGAAATACAAGGGTTCTTACAAGAACAAGCGACATATATAATCCATAAACCTTATAAAAACGAAGAACTGCTTGAAACTATAAGGAAGTTCCATAAAGCATACGCATTAAGTTAATGAAATAGGGTTTAATAATCCTAGGTGTTTTTAGGGTTGATAATTATAGCACCCTACATTTTCACGACAGAATAAAAAATATAGGGGCTATAATAAAAATTACATTTAAAAATTAAGAATTTATGGTGAAATTGAAAAACCGTGAATGCTCAAGTTTGATTAGCTATTGATCCTAAAACAAGTTCAGGATGGCTCATAATAATAACCTTAACGAGAATATAATCGATTGTCTGAATTAAAATTTGATGAAAAGCAGCTGTTTCTGCTTAGTAGAATCAAGAATTTTGCTAAACAAATTGAAGATAAGTCATTTTTGAGGTTCTTTAATAGCAGTTTATTAGCAAAACAAGGTATCTATTTATATGGTAATGTAGGTAATGGCAAAACTGTATTAATGCAACATTTTTTTCAAATATTGCAAATTAAGAAATTAATGATCCATTACCAGAATTTGATGCAATCGGTACATAAAGATATTTATCAGTTACAAGACAAATCAAAGTCTAAAAATAATATTATAAAAAGCATTGCGACAAATTATGCAAAACAAGCAGCAGTAATATGTATCGACGAGTTTGAAATTAAAGATATAGCTGATGCTATGATAATAGGACCGCTACTTCTTGAACTGATAAAATGTAAGGTATTTATCTTCATTACCAGTAATACCAAACCAGAAGATTTGTATAAAGATGGTTTACAAAGAAATTCTTTTCTGCCAATAATTAAAGAGATTTATCAAAGGTTTGAAGTCATGTACTTAGATAGTGATCATGATTATCGATTAGATAAAATTATGCAAACGGCTAGCAGACGCATAATATATCCAATTAATGAACATAATAAATTGGAGATACAGCAACTTATTGGCAAGTTAAATCATAATAACCAGCTAGTTCCTAAGGATATTGCTGTTTTCGGACGGAAAATATCTTTTAACATGGCTGGTGAGAAAATATTAGTGACCGATTTTGAAGAGCTATTTGTAAGAGAATTAGGTTATGTTGATTATGTAGATATTTGTCAAAAATTTTCTATTATAATAGTAGAAAATATTCGTATAATAAGTTCTGATAATACAGATTTAGCTGTTAGGTTTATCAATTTTGTTGATAATGCTTATTTTTATAAGGTGGTACTATTCATGACTTTACAAGATGAGCCAGTAAAAATATATCAGAATGGTTTGCGTAGTAATGAATTTAAGAGAACTATTTCAAGGTTACATGAAATGAATAGTGGTAGTTATGTCAATTAAAAACGGTAAATTTATTACGTTTGAAGGTGGGGAAGGGTGTGGTAAATCTACCCAGAGTGATATGCTACACCAGTATTTATTATCACAAAATATCCGGGCAGATTTAACACATGAAGTGGGCGGAACTATTGCAGCTGAGAAAATGCGTGACATTTTAGTTTATCAAGATTTATTACCTATGTCAGAATTGCTGCAAGTTATGGCGGCACGTTACGAACATGTTCATAAAAGGATTATTCCTAAACTCAATTCTGGGGTCTCAGTTATTTGTGATAGGTTTGTGGATTCTACGGCTTGTTATCAAGGGCAAGAGGTAGGTACTGATTTAGTTTATGACCTTCATAAATCTCTAATATCACCTGTAATGCCTGATATTACCTTTTTTATTGATATAGAGCCAAATATTGCTTTAGCAAGGGCGTGGGCAAGAGGTAATAATAATAAATTTGAAAGTAAGAATATTGAATTTCATCAAAAAGTCTATGATAAATTTCAATATATATCAGATAAATTTCC
This sequence comes from Candidatus Tisiphia endosymbiont of Xenochironomus xenolabis, assembly GCF_964264705.1. Classification (NCBI taxonomy): domain Bacteria; kingdom Pseudomonadati; phylum Pseudomonadota; class Alphaproteobacteria; order Rickettsiales; family Rickettsiaceae; genus Candidatus Tisiphia; species Candidatus Tisiphia endosymbiont of Xenochironomus xenolabis. The sequence continues at coordinate 1,241,935 of NZ_OZ183473.1, read as the reverse complement.
AGATAGAATAGTAAAAATAAACGCTGCAGATCTTAGTGCAAACGAAATTCATGATATAATTGTAGTGATGCTCACACGAAAGCTTGAAAAAACTATATAATTTTGTCACGTAACTAATTTTGTTAATAGAGAAATATGCTAATTTTCATTGACTTTATTGTCATAGAGCTTTAAAAGTGCTAGTGCAGCTTCACCATATATGAAATATAGCCTCTATCTTTAGGTAATTCTTTGTGTAATAATAATGTTACCATTCAAAAATATTTTTTCTAAAATACAGGAAATCATTTGGCCAATAGAGAGGGAGGAGTTGAAACTTTTTCTACCTATGGCATTAATGATGCTCTGTGTTCTTTTTAATTTTGGGGCTCTGAGGTCTGTTAAAGACGGATTAGTTGTGCCATCAATGGGAGCGGAGGTTATCAGCTTTTTAAAACTTTGGCTTGTTTTGCCATCTTCTATATTATTCGCTGTATTATATGTAAAGCTCAGTAATCACATCCGTTTTGAATATATTTTTTATATAATAATTTCAAGCTTTTTGTTGTTTTTTCTGATATTTGCCTATGTCATTTATCCTAATCAGGAGTTTTATCATCCAAATACTGAGCAGATAGAACATTTAGTATCTTTGTATCCTAATTTTCGGTGGTTTATCAAGATAATGGGTAAGTGGAGTTACGCTATCATGTATGTTTGTGCAGAATTATGGAGTGCCGTAATTATTAACCTAATGTTTTGGCAATTTGCTAATAATATTTTTGATACAAATAATGCAAAACGTTTTTATCCAATTTTAGGAATGGTAGGCAATGTTGGCTTAATTGTAGCTGGTAATGTATTAGTAGCTTTCTCAAATGTACAAGAGATATCAGATACCCAAATGATAATAGATGAAGATTTACAATATAATTCAGAACTAATGTTACAACCAATTATGTCTATAATAGTATTTGCCGGTATAATTTCAATGTTGTTATTTAGGTTAATTAATTATCTGATTTTGCATGATAAGGGATTAATGGCTGATTTTAAAGTAACTCAAATACAGGCAAAAACCTCTTTACCACTTCTGGATAGTATCAGGCTAATTATTAGCTCAAAATATGTTGGACGCATTGCTTTATTGATAATTTGTTATGGAGCACTAACTAATATAGTGGAAGGTCCGTGGAAAGCTAAAGTAAGAGAGCTTAATCCCAATACGTTAGATTATATAAACTTTATGGGCAGGTTTAATATTTGGATGGGAATTTCCTGCGTGACTTTTATGGTAGTTGGCAGTAATGTGATTAGGAAATTTACTTGGTTAGTTTCAGCATTATTAACACCTTTGATGTTTTCGATAACTGGTTTAATGTTTTTCATTTTTGTTATTTTCTCAGAAGATATAGGTTGTGGTATTAAAGACTTTAATCCAATTTATGCTGCTGTAATTATTGGAGGGATACAAAATATTTTAAGTAAATCAACTAAATATTCGTTATTTGATTCAACAAAGGAAATGGCATATATTCCTTTATCATTAGAACTTCGAACAAAAGGTAAAGCTGCTGCTGAGGTTATTAGTACCAAATTTGGTAAGTCTCTAGGAGCTTTTATTCAGTCTTTTATATTCATAATAGTGCCTACTGCCACATGTGATTCAATAGTAGTTTATTTACTAATAATGTTTATTATGATAGTTATTTTATGGTTTTGGGATATAGTGCAGTTAAACCGTGAATATGTAAAATTATGTAATTAGCCTAAATTCGTGATAATAATAAGCAATATTAGACTTCTTGTAAAAATAATGAAAACAGCTATTAGTGTAGTATAAAAATCTGTTATATTTGTAGATATAATAGATTTTGGAATAACTTGTCATATCGAATTCAGATTAATTAGCATGCGAAAAACGTTAATATATATATCAGTGATAATTGCTGCAACCCTTTTGATTTATACTGTCTCATGGTTTGTAATTATTAGTTCTGTCGCTGGTAAGATTAATCAACAATATAGTAACCGTTACATCGCTGCTAATACTATAGATAGTGAACAAAAATATTTTGTTAAATTTAATAAAATTGCCAGCTATGGTTTTCCATTTAAAATTGCCTTTCAAATAGTTGGTTGGCATGAAGAGGGAGAAACTAGTGTAGTTGAATTTCATACTCCGATTTATATAGGTTATGACTTACTAAAACAAGCTTGCTTTATTACCTATTCTGGTAACGCAACAGGTCGTTATAAGCCTATTCAATTGGGATTTGGTACAAAATTTGAAAGTGATAATTATTCTTTTATAGCAAAAATTCCTTTAAGTTTGAAGTTATTTAAGATTTTTACACAAAAAAAAGATCCGTTTGAAATTATAAATTTTGTCGAGAAGTTGGAATTAAGATCTGACAAAAGCAAAATCTTTGATTTAGTTGACCAACAGAAGCTATATGATCAAGATCATACAGCTATTTCATTTTCACTAGACAAGAAAAAATATTATACTGATCTAGAAGATTTTAAAAATAATATACCGCAAAAATTAAATATTAGTTATTCAACCAATATCTTAGAAAGTAATATTATCAACAGAAGGATACCAGCCGGTCTTTTATTATATAGATTTGCTTGGCCAATGCCTTTTAATTTTGAAGGTAAGTTTTATATAAAAACAAATAAATCTATATATAGTGAATTTGCTAACGATTTAGAAATAAAAATGATATCCAGCAAATTTTCAAGCAATGTCCAAGACTCTTTGACTAGCTTCTTCTATCAAAATAAAGAGGAAGAAGGTAATCGTGCTAGCCACCTTAAGGTTGAATCAACAATTGATTTGAAATCAGGATTTTCCGATAATATATTAAATTCTATCCAGTATTTATTGCCGTATATATCAGCATTGCCTAACAATTTATCTTTAATGGAAGAGTTAGAGTATGTTAACAATAATAAAGATAAATTCAATTTAACTGAATTAGAAAATCATCAATATATTTTTGATTTAGATGTAAATTTTTTTGCTAGAACAAACGATGTAATGAGAGCTCAAATACATAACCTTAGTTTATTTTCTAATAATACTGGATTTCGCTTGTCAAGTGAGTGCAAGCTAAATTCATTTGGGAAATTTGATATTAATGGACTTGTTGTCGTCAATAATTATTTAAAGGTAACTGATATTATAACTAATTACTTGTTAAATTTAGGTAGGTTCAAAACATTTTCTGAAGATAGTCGTATTGTATACAAAGAGGGGATTAATTATTTTCTAAAAACCGTATCAGATCATCCTGACTCTAACTCAGGGGACATAAGTTTTGAGTATAAATTAGATTCCAATAATATAAAAAAAGGAAAAATAGGCACAGTTGATTTTGATAAGTTTTTACCATTATATTATCTAGCATTATACAAAAAAGCCTCCGAAAAAATACGGGTTGGTGATAGTATAACAAAAAGGATACAAGAGCTAGTGCCTGATTTCAATGAACATCAAAAATTATTAAAACAATTAATGATTCAACCTTTTTTGGAGATTGATAATGATCATAAGAAGGAAATTATACAATAGACTTGTATGTGAAAGATTTCTAATTCTGTAAAATTATATGCGAGTAGTTAATGTAATGTTAAATAAAGGGCTTGGCGGGGTTGAGCAAGCTTCAATTGATTATGTTTCCATGTTATTGGAACATCAATGTGAGGTAATGTGTATTTTTGCTAATAAGGCAGAGAGTGAAGCAAATCTTTTACCTTATATTAAAGATATAGAATTTCATAAAATTTCTCGCATAGGATCACGAGACCCTATTGCCATACTAAAGATACGTAAATTAATACAAAGTTTTAAGGCTGATATTATTATAGCCCACTCAAACCATGCCGGATTTATTGCTGGTTGGGCTGCAAAAAAACTAGTTCCTAGTATCGGTGTATCACATGGTTATAGTATCAAAGGTATTAAATATACAGATTCGATAATTTGCGTTACCGAACATATGAAAAATGAGTTACGAAAAAAAATATTGAAGCCAATATTTGTATTACCCAATATTACTTATATTGCAAATAATCTTACTATTGATTTTCAGTATTCTATGAATAAGATTCCTGTTATAGGTATCTTAGGACGTTTGCACCTTGATAAAGGAATAAATACTTTACTACAAGCTGTTAAAATACTCAAATCACAAGGTATAATGGTTCAGTTGCTTATCGGTGGAGATGGTGAAGAGAAAGAAAATTTACAAAAACTAGCTTACCAGTTATCAATTGAAAAACAAATTAAATGGTTAGGGTGGATTAACGATAAAACTAAATTTTTTTCTGAGATTGATATTTTTTGTCTTCCTAGTATAAAAGAATCTTTTGGTATTGTACTTTTGGAAGCAATGGCTAATTTGAAACCTATAGTATCTACTGATAGTTGCGGAGCTAGGGAAATTTTGTCACATGAAAACGATAGTGTAATTGTACCAATTAACGATGCAGAAAAATTAGCGGAATCTATAATTTTTCTTATTAATAATCCTGAGATTGTTAAAAAATATATAGAAGGTGCATATAAAAAAGTTCAAAATTTGTATACACCAGCAATAGTAGGAAAAAAACTATATAAAATTCTTACCGATATTACAACATTTCCCGTTAGCTAAAATTTTGTTATAGTCAATTCAGGGGAATTTGGGGCTAGGAACGATGGAGCGACGCCTATAAGTAATAGGCGAGCGACGAGTGACGACGTCACCAACTTCCCATCAATTGACTATAGTATAGCTAACTAGACAAAGGAGTTACCTAGAACCTTAACGGTGTTATAGTAACGAAAACTTAATTAATAAGTGAGTATAAATTGGACACTATAAAAATAATACATAAAGACTTAAGCAAAGAACTTTCTGCGTTAAATAAGCTTATTTTAACCCACCTAGCTACTAAAGAGGAGCTAGTTAGTGTAATAGGTAAATATTTGCTGGAATTTGGTGGAAAGAGAATCAGACCGTTACTAACAATTTTAACTAGTAAAATGTTTGGTTATGTAGGAGAGGATAACATAAAGCTTGCTGCGGCTGTAGAGTTTATTCATGCAGCAACTTTACTGCATGACGATGTAGTAGATGAAAGTACCATGAGAAGATCCAAACCTACTGCTAACGTTATCTGGAATAGCAAGGCTAGTATTTTAGTAGGAGACTTCTTATTTAGCCAATCATTTCAGCTAATGGTTGATACAAAATCTATTAAAGCAATGAAATCTTTATCAAGAGCTTCAGCAATTATATCAGAAGGAGAGGTTTCGCAACTGGTAAAATTGAATCAGCGGAGAATTATTGACGAAACAGAATATAATGAAATAATTATGGCTAAAACTGCAGAATTATTTGGTGTATCTTGTGAAGCAGGAGCAATTATTTCTAATCAATCTAATGAAACTTGTGAAATCTTACAAAAATTTGGTAGATATTTAGGCAATATTTTTCAAATCATTGATGATTTATTTGACTATTTGGGGGATAGTCGTGATATTGGCAAGAATATAGGTGATGATTTTTTAGAAGGGAAAATAACTCTACCACTAATTTTCCTATATAAGAAGCTTGATGATAAGTGGCAGTTAAAAATTCAAGAAATGATTAAGGCAGATAATAGAACTGAAAGTGAGTTTAAACTAATACGAGATTTGATGATAGAACATTGTATTAAGCAGCAAATTATCGACTATTTAGCAGCTATTAACAATGAAGCTAGTAATTTATTAAAGCAAATCCCCATACAAAATATTTATAAAGATCACTTAGCTTCCTTACTAGAATTTACTTTAAATAGGTCTTATTAATAATAAATATAGCCCCAAGCGTCATATATATGCAAAATATTCCAACTGATATTGAACATCTTTCTGAATTAGAGGTAAAAAATTTACTAAAACACCTGGCAAATAAGATAAGAGAATATAATAACGCCTATTACCAAGAAGATGCTCCTCTAATTTCTGATGCTGAGTATGATCAATTATTTAATTTAAATCTTGAACTTGAAAAAAAATTTCCTCATCTGGTACTGGCAAATAGTCCGACTAAACAAATTGGTAGTTCTGTAGCAGAGAAATTTTCGAAAGTAACACATATCAATCCGATGTTTTCGCTTAGTAATGCTTTTGATAGTGAAGATGTATCAGAGTTTATCAATAGAATAAAGAATTTTCTACGACTTGATAATTTTCCGGCTATTTTTTGCGAACCTAAAATAGATGGTTTGTCTTTTTCTGCTACCTATGAGGATGGAATACTTACCAAAGCTGCGACAAGAGGTGATGGTTTTATTGGAGAAGATATAACGGAAAATATCAAGACTATCAAGAATTTTCCTCATGCAATAGTTGCAACATCAGGAATTTTGGAAGTAAGAGGCGAAGTTTATATTAATAAGCAGGATTTTCTATTATTAAATCAAGCTCAAGAATTATCCAAAAAAGATAAATTTGCTAACCCGCGTAACGCGGCTGCTGGGTCATTAAGACAGTTAGACCCAAACGTTACAGCTATTAGACCTCTAGGATATTTTGTTTATGCTGTGGGGAGTAGCAGTAGCAAAATAGCTGATTCTCAAGATATTTTATTAGATAAGTTAAAAGAGTTAGGATTCATCGTCAATAATATAGGGAAATTAGCTTGTTCTGAAGATGAGATGAAATCTTTCTATGAATATTTGAATTCATCTAGAGAAGAATTACCTTATGAAATTGATGGTGTTGTATATAAACTAAATGATTTTGCTTTGCAGCAAAGAATGGGCTTTATTGCAAGAAGTCCAAGATTTGCTATTGCTCATAAATTTCCGGCGATTATTGGTCAAACTAAACTAATTAACATTACTCTACAAGTAGGTAGAACCGGTGTATTAACTCCAGTTGCTGAGTTAGAGCCGCTTTCTATTGGTGGAGTTAGGGTATCACGAGCTACCTTACATAATTATCAAGAAATTATCAGAAAAGACATACGGATCAATGATTATGTATTTTTGCAGAGAGCTGGTGATGTCATACCACAAATTACTGCTGTAGATTTTACCAAACGCTCTAGTGAATCGCTAAAAATCGATATGCCGAAGCTTTGCCCATCTTGTGGCTCTCAGTTACATTATAATCAAGAAACTATAATTATTCGTTGTGATAATGGTTTAAATTGTCCGGCTCAGAATTATGAACGAATTTGCCATTTTACATCTAAAAATGCTTTAGATATAGATGGTTTGGGGAAAAAGCAAATAGAATTTTTGCTGGAAAAATCTTTAATAGAAAATCCTGTGGATATTTTTTATTTACAAAATAATAATGAAAAAAACTTAGTCAAGCTTGAAAATATGGTAGGATGGGGGCGAAAATCTGTAGAAAACCTATTTGCCAATATTGACAAAGCCAAAACCGTTTCCCTAAATAGATTCATTTATTCCCTAGGAATCAGACATATTGGTGAACAAACCGCCAAATTACTTGCTCGAGAATTTCAGAATTATAATAATTTCATAACAGCTATGGAATCTTTGTTAAAAGGTGAACAGCCAATTTACCAAAGGTTAAATGATCTGGAAGGAATAGGCGATAAGATTTTGCTAGATATTATCGACTTTTTTGATATTAAAGAAAATTTACAAACTATTCAGCAACTGAGTAAAATTCTAAATATTCAAGACCATAATCAACAAACAACTAAAACTGCATTATCTGGCAAAATTGTGGTATATACTGGTTCCTTACTAACTCTCTCAAGAGCAGAAGCCAAATCTCAGGCAGAAAAATTAGGAGCTAAAGTAGCCAGTAGCGTTTCGTCTACCACTGATTTAGTAGTGGCAGGTAGCGATGCTGGTAGTAAACTCAAGAAAGCTAAAGAGCTGGGGATTAAAATTATTGATGAAGATGAGTGGCAAGAGTTAGTACTCTTAAGTCACACTCAAATATTTTGAAGAAAACAATTCAAAATATTGCTGGATTTAAACATATTAATGGATTATCATTGTTCATATTTAACTCATTATTAAATAATTATTACATATGCAAATAACAGGTAAGGCTACTAACAAAAAAACACCAATTCAAGAATTTGCCTCTTTTATCTTTGTAATATTTTTGGCACTGATGATAAGATTTTTTGTGATGGAAAATTTCTTTGTGCCAACAGGTTCAATGAAAGCGACAGTGCTGGAAAATGATTATATTTTCTCAACAAAATATTCTTACGGATATAGTAATTATTCTCTTCCTTTCAGCCCTAATATTTTTAACGATAGAATATTAGCATCACAACCACAAAGAGGGGATATAGTAGTTTTTCGTCCACCAAATAATATGGATATTCGATATATAAAAAGATTAATTGGGCTACCTGGAGATAAAATACAATTAATCAATGATGTAGTATATATAAATGATAAAGCTATAGATCGTACTGAAGTTGGGACATATACAAGTGAAGAAGGAAGAAGTTACATAAAATATAAGGAAATATTACCTAACGGCGTAAATTATTTTTCTTATAAATTAAAACAAAATGATCGTTTGTTAGCAAATCAATATGGTAATACAGAAATCTTTTATGTACCAGAAGGAAAATATTTCTTTCTTGGTGATAACAGAGATGAATCAAATGATAGTAGGATAGAACTAGGATTTGTTCCATTCAAAAACTTTATTGCCAAAGGACAATTTATTTATTTTTCGACAAAAGAAAAATTATGGCAAAGTGATATTGGGATAATTAATCAAATATTCCGTGTTGGTACTTGGTTGGCGTCTATTAGATTTAACAGACTATTTACTTCTCTTTATACAGATAAAATACAAAATGATCACAAATAAAGAATCAGCACTCTCTACTCCGGAAAAACTTGAGCAAGATATAGGATATAATTTTAATAATAAAGATTTCTTACTGGAAGCATTAAGCCACCCTTCTCTAAAACAGCATACCGTAAAGCATGGAGTCCAAAAGAATTACGAACGTTTAGAATTACTTGGTGATACAATAATTAATTTTGTTATTACTGAAATTCTATTTAAAAATTTCTCTACTTATGATGAGGGGAAATTAGCAAAAATTAGAGCTTATCTAGTCTGTAAAGAATTACTTTGTAAGGTAGCTGCCAAGATCAATTTGTCAGACTATATTATTATGACTTACGGCGAAGAGCTATTAGGAGGAAGACGAAATCCTAATAATATCGAAAATACTATGGAGGCATTAATTGCTGCCATTTATCTTGATAGTAATATTGATACCGTAAAAAAAATAATATATGATTTATGGTATGAATTTATAGATATTATTGATTTAGCTGATTATGATCCTAAAAGTACTCTTCAGGAATTAGCCCAAAAAAAGGGAAGTGAAAAGCCGGTATATCAAGTGATTAAAAGAGAAGGATCCCCTCATGCCGCCATCTTCACTGTATTAGTGCAGATGGATGAATATCAACAAACTGGTACTGGTCATTCAGTTAAGGAAGCAGAAAAAGTCGCTGCTCGTAAATTAATGAATTACCTCAACAATTTATAAGTTGTAAGGCTAGTCCATGGAAATATTTCAAAAGACAATATCCATATCTATCATTGGAAAACCAAATGCTGGTAAATCATCATTATTAAACAAACTTATTGGACAAAAAATATCGATAGTTACTCCTAAAGTTCAAACTACCCGCTCTATTATAACCGGAATAGTTACCATAAAAGATACACAGCTGATAATACTAGATACACCGGGTATATTTGAACCAAAGAAACAGCTGGAAAAAGCAATGGTACGGTGTGCATGGTCAAGTTTACATGGTGTAGATTTAGTATTATTGATCATAGATAGTACGAAACCTATTGATCAATTTACTTTGCAAATACTCAAAAAATTGCAAACTCTTAAAATAAATTTAATATTCTTATTAAACAAAATTGATATTCCTTCTGAATATCTAGAAGAAATAGAAAATACTCTAAATTCTCAGTTCGTAGATAGTTATATATTAAAGCTATCCGTTTTATCCGGCAAAAATGTCAATAAATTACTCAATTATATCCAAAGCCAAGCTAAAGAATCGCCTTGGCTATATGAAGAGGATGATGTTACTAATCTGCCTATGCGATTTTTAGCAGCTGAGATAACTAGGGAACAATTATTTTTGAATCTCCACCAAGAATTACCTTACAATTTAACCGTCCAAACTGAAATGTGGCAGGAAAATAACGATAAATCTATCAAAATTCATCAAGTAATAGTTGTTTCAAGAGACTCTTATAAGACTATTATTTTAGGAAAAAATGGTTGTAAAATTAAAGAAATAGGTTCTAAGGCAAGAATGGAAATGCAGATATCTTTTGATTGTAAAATTCATCTTTTTCTTTTTGTAAAAGTACGTGAACTTTGGCAAGATGACCCAAACTCATATAGCCATATGCGATTACAACAGACTTGAATATGAATTTTAAAGATATAGGAATAATAATTGGCAAAAAACCATTAAAAGAAAATTCGGCTATTATTACAGTTTTTACTAAAAATCATGGCTTATATTCTGGGGTAATACGAGAAACATCTAGAAAGTCTGGCACTATAAATCAGCAAGGTAATATTGTTGATTTTTTTTGGCAAGCTAGATTACATGAACATATAGGAATGGCTAAATGTGAATTAATAAAATCTTACACTGGTCTTTTAATAACTAATAAAATTAAGCTATATGCCTTTAATTCAATTATTAGCTTGATTAAAATAGCATTTCATGAAAGAGAAAATCACAATAATTTTTTCCCAATCTTTGTAAAATATTTAAACAACCTAGCAAATAATTTTATTTTTGAAGAGTATATTAGGTTTGAATTAGCCATACTCCAAGAATCGGGATATGGTCTTGAGTTGGATAAATGTACAGTAACAGGTAGCCAGGAGAATCTGAAATATGTCTCACCAAAATCTGGAAAAGCAGTCTGTTTATCAGAAGGGCTGAAATATCAAGACAGGCTTTTAATATTACCACAATTCTTAACCTCCACTAAGTATGAAATTACTAATAATGATAAAAAACAAGCTTTTAATTTAACTACATATTTTTTTAACCGATATTTCTTTCACAACAACCAAAAACTACATGCTCGAGATAATTTTATACAATGTGTACTATATGATTAATTGTGAGTGTTCACAACCTAGTTTAATTCATTAAATTCTACTTTAGCAAATAATTTTGTTTGAAGTGTCAATAATTCTGAATGATTATTTGAACTTTCTTCTGCCAATTTATTAGCTTTAGTTAAAAGGTCTAAGTCTCTAGCTAGATCAGCAAAAAAGAATCTTATCTCACCACTTTGCTTTGTTCCTAATATTTCTCCGCTACCTCTTAACAGTAAATCCTGCTCAGCTATATAAAAGCCATCATTACTATTTCTCATCACTTCAAATCTAGATTTTGCAAGTATAGTTAATTTTTGAGGATCATATAGAAGAATACAATGAGATTGTAACATTCCACGTCCAACTCTACCTCTTATCTGATGTAATTGAGCTAAACCAAACTGCTCGGCATTCTCTATGACGATTAAGGTGGCATCTGGGACATCAATACCCACTTCAATTACAGTTGTTGCAATAAGAATTTTAATATTACCATTCTTAAATTGTTGCATAATCGCATCTTTTTGTTCATTTTTCATTTTGCCGTGTATAGTAGTTGTAATGTTAGGGTAGGCGGTTTCAATGGTAATGAATCTGGTATTAACGTCAGTCAGCCCAGTAGACCTCTTGCAAAACTCTACTTCTGCTGGTAATTTGGACAATGATGCGGTACTCGAATCCTCACGTACATTAGAGTACGCTGCGGTTCTGCGTTCCGCGTCTCCTTCAAATTCCTCAGCATAAGCGAGTTTTGCAAGAGGTCTAGTGTTTTTTTCCTGGGTTACTAACTCTTCATTAGTTTGATCGATAAGGGGGCATATCCAGTAAATTTTTTCTCCAGATGTTAGTTTTTTATCCAAAACGGAAATTACATTATTTAGTTTTGTTTTGGGTAAGATGCTAGTAATAATTGGTAGTCGATTTTTTGGCTTACTGGTTAATTTAGAAATATCCATATCTCCAAACATAGTCAAAGTAAGGCTTCTAGGAATAGGGGTGGCTGTCATTACTAAAACATCTGGATATGAAGCTTTATTAATTAAATCGAGCCGTTGTTGTACACCAAATTTATGTTGCTCATCAATGACAATATAACCTAGATTTTTAAAAATTACTTTTTCTTGAAATAATGCATGAGTGCCAATTAATATATCAATATCTCCGTTTTCTAGCTCTGATAATAGCTTATTGCGTTCTTTGCTAGATATTTTTCCAGTAAGTAAACCAATCTTTATTCCGCTTTCACTTAAGGCTTTAACAAAGAATTGGTAATGTTGATTTGCTAATAAATCAGTAGGAGCCATTAGTGCAGCTTGAAATTTATGATATACTACATTGACTATTGTTAATAAAGCTACCAGGGTCTTGCCAGACCCTACATCACCTTGCAGTAAACGCATCATTTCTGTAGGAGATAATTGATCTTTTTCAATTTCTTCAATGACTTTTTTTTGGTCATATGTTAGTTCAAATCCTAATATTTTAAGTATTGATTGTTGTAGCTGAACGGATTTAGTAAATGAATTACCTTGTTTTAATTTTGTTTGTTGACGGAGATGTTGTAATGATAGCTGGTTAGCAAATAGTTCTCTTGCTGCTAATCGTCTTAAGGATTGAGTTTGTAATTTAGTATCATGAACTTGGTATAAATGCATGATTTTTAAATCATTTAATAAAGATTCAATATAATCCTTTATTTCTTGAAAATTTTTAGGGATACTGTTACACTCTCTTTCAAGCAAATCAATAGCCTTTATTATATAGGAATAAAGTTGCTTATTAATTATTCCATAAGTTAAAGGATAAATTGATTGTATAGAGTTGGTAAGTTTTTTATCAAAAATAAATATTGGGTGAGATATTTGAGCTAAGCTAGAGAATATTTGTACCTTGCCTTCAATTATTTGCTTACTACCTATCGTAAGTTTATTTAGCAAAAAATAAGGTGGTCTATTAAAAAATATCAGTAGAATAGAACCAGTCTCATTAGATACTAAGATTTTTAAAGGCTGCTTTCTGCTTTTGGGAACAAGAATTTCTTCAATTGTTACTTCCGCTTGAATTAACTGTCCATTTTTCAGTAAAGATAAATTGGGCGAAATTGTTTTAACTTGATAAGAAGTAGGGCGGTAAAATAGCAAATCTCTTAAATTGATGATCCCCAATCTTTTAAGTCCATCAATTATATTATCACTAACGTTAATATGTGATTTAATTGGTAGGAAAAAAAACTTACTGATAGTTAACATGTTTTATTACTATATAGTTTTGTCTTTTTAATGTCATACCTGGGAAAGCAGGTATCCAGATTCCCGCTTCGGTGCGGAATCTTAGTGCATAAAAATATCGATATCGTTCCAGCCTATCAGATCTAAATTAGCTCTAATAGGTAAGAATTTAAAAATTTGTTTTGCAAGGTCTAGCCTATTTTCGGCTAATAATCTATCTTGTAAGATAGAACGTAGCTGATGTAAATAAAGGACATCTTTGGCAGCATATTCTTTTTGTTCTTCCGTAAGCTCATTTCTTCCCCAATAGGAAGATTGTTGTTGTTTAGAAATTTGCACTGAAAGCAATTCGCGACATAAATCTTTTAAGCCATGGGAATCAGTGTAGGTTCTAACCAATTTAGAAGATATTTTGGTACAGAAGATATTCTCTAAATCAATTTCAAGATATTTCTTTATTGCGGCTAAATCAAATCGAGCATAGTGAAATATTTTACACCGATTTTTATCAAGTAATAATTTTTTTAAATTAGGTGCTGCATAGTTCTTGTCAATAAAGTTTACTAGATAAGCATCACCATCACCATTACTCATTTGCAAAAGACATAATCTATCCCTATGCACTTTTAATCCCATCGTTTCTGTATCGATTGCTAAGTCTCCAGCAATATTAAAATTTTCTGGAATATCATTGTAAAAAACTATAGTACTAATAATAACCTCCTAATCTTTTATATTGCTTACCACATATTTTACGGTAAATACCTGTTCTGTTGGAGAAGCCACTCCTAGAACTCTTCTAGCTTCTTGGTCAAGCATATCCTTGTCTAGAGATTCTGGTCTAAGTAGTTTTACTTTATGTTCAAGTTCAACACGTTCTGCCCTTAAAGTTTCTAGCTCACTATAGGCTTTTTCCAGTCGTTGATTTAATGTAAAATAAGCAATAATTCCCCTATTACCATAAATAGAATGGAAAATAAAATAAGCTAATAGTAAAGAAAGCAAAACATTAAATATTATAATTTTGGATCTTTTAACTAAATCAATAAGATATTGATAATTCATAATATTTTAATAATAAAAATAATATTGGGGCGGTGAGAATTATGCTGTCGAATCGGTCTAAAACGCCTCCATGACCTGGTATTATAGTGCCACTATCTTTAATAGCAAATTTGCGTTTGAAATATGAAATAAATAAATCGCTCATTTGTGCTATTAGTGCTAAACAAAAAGCTGCTATAATTAAGTGCCGTTTGTTTAACAAATAGTAAGTTGGCAAATCAAACCCTGGCAGCAAACTCAATAAAAATGCCGCAACCCCGCTAGCTAATACTCCTGTGATTAATCCACTCCAAGTTTTGTTAGGACTAATCTTGGGAGCAAGTTTAATACCGCCTATATTTTTCCCGCCAATCATAGCAAATATATCAACTGACCATATTATAGTAAAATAGAGTAATAATAGCCACCGATTTTTATCTTCAGTAGCAATTATTACTAAAGATATAATAGGAATGGGAATAATAATCAACCCAAATAATCCATAAAGAAAGGACGATTTGGTTATTGATGGTTTGGTCATCTGATACCATTCATATAACATACCTACGGCAATTAATAACATCAATATATAAAATAACGACTTGATAGATATTATCGATATAATAAATACCGGTCCTATTACTAAGGCTGATAATACTCTCATGAATATATTAGACTTTTTCTTACCTGCCACCAAAAGTCCTCTTCCTTTTTGAGTAATCATCTAACGCTTCTAATAAATCTTGTTTGTCAAAGTCAGGCCAGTATTTAGGTGAAAAATATAGTTCAGCATATGCGATTTGCCATAATAATAAATTGCTGATTCTATATACCCCACCAGTGCGAATTAATAAATCTACATCTGGCATTTCTGGATCATACAGATAATTAATAAACTCATGTTCACCAATATTTGTTTTACCAGAATCGATAATTTTCTGACAGGCATCAACAATTTCTGCTCGCCCGCCATAGCTAAAAGCAAGACAAAGAGTTATTTTATTATTATGTTTTGTTAATTCCATAGCATCATGAATTTGTTTTTGTAACACAGAATCCAACAAATCCAATTTACCGATAATTTTTATTTTAACCCCATTCTTGTGCAGTGCCTCAGTCTCATTTTTTAGATAATAACGTAATAATTTCAATAAAAATGTGACCTCAGTCTTTGATCTACGCCAATTCTCTAATGAAAAAGTATAAAGTGTAACGTAAGGTATATTAAGTTCTATAAAATTTGCTAATAATTTTTTTACTTTATCAGCACCTACTCTATGTCCTTCAAATTTAGGTAGGTCTTTCCCTAATGTCCACCTAGCATTACCATCCATGATGATAGCTAAATGATTTACTTTGTTGATTGTACTCATATTTACTTTTGTATTATATAGCTAATCTTGGTAAGTTTTTAAATGTTATCCCTATTTTGGTGCAGGAATCTCTATATCTCGCAATTGTCGAAAGTTAGAAGAAGATGTGGGTTTTAGATATCTTTTCTGTCATTGCGAGACCACGCAAGTAGGTCGTGGCAATCCATCTTTGGTTACTTTTATGGATTGCTTCGTCGACCTGCGGTCTTCCTCGCAATGACGTTACCCCATATACGACTTTTAAACTACCAGGTCTAAAACCGCTGCTTCTTCTAACTTTCAATAGTTATGCTCTAGACCCCTACCTTCGCAGGGGTGACAGCTGCCCTTGTGTCATTCCCGCTTCGGTGCGGAATCTATAGATATCGCACCGAAACAGGGACGACACTATAGTCAATTGATGGCTAAAACTTTCTCGGGTTAGCTATAGGTAGTGAAATTTCAACCAATAACCCGCCTAAAGCTTTACTATCCTGTAATGATATTGTCCCACTATGATCAATAATTATTTCTTTAGTAATAGCAAGACCAAGTCCAACATTCCCTGAATTATTAAGTGAACGGGACTTATCTGAACGGTAAAATGCTTTAAATACTAATAATTTCTCTTCGTCCTTTATGCCAATTCCATTATCTTCAATCTTTATTATTACATTAGTAGAGGTAGAGCATATAGTAATTTTTATTTTTGTAGAATATTTTATCGCATTATTTATTACATTAGATATTGCACGTTCAAAGTTGCTAGGCTTAATTTGTGTGTATACTGTTTGCCCTATCGTAATTAACTCAATATTGGCAGACCATTTATTTGTAACATTTAACATCCAAGAAGATAATTCGATTATTTGAGCTTCTTCTCCATTTTCTCCTCTAGCAAAATCAAGATATGATTTTATCATTTGCTCCATAGCAACTATATCTTCCCTAAGACCTTCTGTTTCCTCAGATTTGTTCATTAGCTCTAATTGTAACTTCATTCTAGTTAACGGAGTACATAAATCATGTGAAATCATAGCAAGCATTCTAGTTCTTTTGCTAATTTGCTTTTCAATGAGTTCTTTCATTTTAAGAAAAGCAATACCAGCCTTTCTTATCTCTTTTGCCCCAGAAGGTTTAAATGTTTGTAATTTGGTGATTCCTTGCCCAAATTGATCAGCCGCATCTGCCAGAATTAAAATGGATTTAATTTGGTTTTTAGAGAAGATTAAGGAAACAGAAAGTAGTAAAATGGTTAAGAAGATTAACCACAAGACAAAAATATAGGCAGTTGGATTCATCAACAATTTTGCTGGGAAAGTTATTTGTATTAAACCATCGGTTAATTGAAGTAGTACTTCAATTCTTCCTGAATCATTAAGCTTTACTATATTATTTTTATTAATTTTTACGTTAATAATATTTTTAAAAATCTCTAATTCTTCACTAATTCTAGGTTGCGTGGATGGCAAGGTTAATTTTGGATAAAACTGATATGACAAATTTAAATAATTTGTCGCTATGGTATTTTTTTCTAATAAATTATTATCGTCTTTTTCAAGCAGGGAAATAATCTCATTAGCAATAATATTACTAGTATAGTAAGAAACATTATACCAGTGACGATCATAGAACAAAAACACTGCTAGAATTTGTCCTATTAATGTCGGAACAATGATAATGAGTACAAATCTAGCCAGTAATGTTTGTGGAATAATTTTATGTATAGATAGCATATCCGCTATTCCGAATGGTTTTTAAATATTTTGGTTCTTTAGGATCATCTTCTATCTTACTCCTTATTCTGACAATTTGTACGTCGATAGAACGAGGGCTGAGTCCTCCCATTATTTTTGATAACTCATCACGTTTCATTTCTTGTCCGATGTGGGTTAATAGTACTTCTAGTAGTTTTGTCTCTGTAGAGCTTAATGGTACCAGTTGATTATTTTTTATAAATTCCTTTGATTCGAAATTATAATAATTATTGCCTAACCGTTTGATTTTATCTTGTTTTTTATAATTATTATAGCTATTTAATAGATTGTTGATTCTTAATAATAATTCTTTCGGTTCAAAAGGTTTAGTTAAATAATCTGATGCCCCGGCTTTTAAGCCCTTGATACGATCATTTGGTTCTGACAATGCAGTTAGCATAACAATTGGTACAAGGTCTTTGGTAGCTCTTATAGTTTTAGCAAAATCAAGTCCTGTAACATTTGGTAACATGACGTCCAAAATAATTAAGTCATAAATAGAAGATTTTAATAATTCCTCAGCTCCTTCGACAGAATGTGTTGTTGATACTAAAAAGCCGTTTTTATACAAAAACCGTTTTAAAAGTTTCTGTATTCTAGTATCATCATCAACTACAAGAATGTGGGGTTTTGAGCTTTGCATAAATAAATTTTAGGTAATAAAAATTACTATAGTTTAATAGTAGAATATTAACAATGACAATAATACAAGAAAATATACTAACTGAAAAGCCGTTTAAAAATCTTAATCAATTATCAGGTTATATTTGGATTAATGGTAGATTTATTGCTTGGCAGGAAGCCAAGATACATGCTCTTACTCATAGTTTGCATTATTCTGGTGGAGTTTTTGAAGGAGAAAAAGCCTATAATGGTAAAATTTTTAAATTAGAAGAACATACACAACGTTTGATAGAGTCAGCAAAAAGTCTAAGCATAGAGGTGCCATATAGTTTTGAAAATATTATAGAAGCTCACCAGCTACTTATAACAAAAAATAATATTAAAGATGCGTATATTCGCCCATTAATTTGGTTTGGTAGTGAATCTCTTAATCTGACTAATGTAAACTTATCGGTTAATCTATTAATCGCTGCTGTTCCATCAACTCTTAGACCTTCTGGAGCCTTAAGTCTGCATATTGCTCGTTGGCGAAAATGTCATCCAAACTCATTGCCCCCACAATGTAAATCATCAGGACATTATAATATGATGATAGTATGCCAGAAAGAAGCTAAGTCTCTGGGGTACGATGATGCAATTTTATTAGATTGGCGGGGATATGTTGCTGAATGTAGTACGGCAAATATCTTCTTTGTTAAAGATGATCAATTATTCACTCCGATAGCTGATAGTTTTTTAAATGGTATAACGCGTCAAACAATTATAAAACTTGCTAATGATTTAAATATCAAGGTTATAGAAGATTATATAACTCCAGATAGGGTAGGGGAGTTTAATGAATGTTTTATGACTGGTACAGCTGTAGAAGTTAAGGGGATTAAATCGATTAACCTTGGTGAGCGAAATGTCATCTTTGAAGATAGTAAAATTACTAATTTGCTAAAAAAAGAATATAATGACTTAGTGTACAAATAAATAGTGATATACTGAGGTTATGTAAAGTACTTTCGTCTATTAGCGAAGAGTAGCTTGGCAATACCGTCATTGCAAGCGAACGTATGTGAGTAAAGCAATCCACAAAAATGATTAAAGATTAAATGGATTGCTTCGTCGCTACTAAAGTAGCTCCTCGCAATGACTAATTATAAACGTAGTCGTCATTGCGAGACCACATAGTGGTCGAAGCAATCCATTTTGGTCACTTTTTTGGATTGCCACGTTACCGCAAAGCGGCTCCTCGCAATGACGGAATGTTGTAAGTTAGCTCCTCGCTAATAGACGATTAGGGGCGAATAAAAATAATATGAATTTAACAGGTGTTTATGGAAAATAATATATTCAAAGGAGTCATTACAGCTATGATAACTCCTTTTAAGGAAAATAAATTAGATTTTGCTTCTGTGGAAAAGATAGTGAATTATCAAATTGCTAATAAAGTTGATGGGATAGTGGTTGCTGGTTCTACTGGTGAGGGGCCTAGTTTAACTTTGCAGGAATATCAGTCTTTATTACAAGCGGTTATCGAAATTACTAACAAACGTATACCAGTAATAGCTGGTTGTTCAGCCATGACTACTAGCACCGCCGTAGATATGGTACAAATATGTACAAAAATTGCCGTTGATGGATTTATGTGTAGTATTCCTTCTTATGTAAAGCCAACTCAAGAGGGAATATATTGGCATTTTGAGACTATCCATAATGCCAGTAATTTACCAATAATGCTATATTCAGTACCTAGTAGAACTTTGGCAGACTTTTCAGATGATACGATAATTAAGCTCAGTAAACTACCGCGTATTGTAGCCCTTAAAGATGCTGGTAACGATTTAGAACGCCCATTACGAATTAGGTCTATGGTTAAAGATTTTAGCTTATTATGTGGTAATGATGAATTAGCTTTATCTTACAATGCTCATTCGGGGGTAGGGTGTGTTTCTGTTGCATCTAATATCACGCCTAGTTTGTGCAAGAAATTACAGGATAATTGTCGTGATGGTAATTATCAGGAAGCTCTGCAAATTCAGCAACAATTATTACCTATATATAAAGCATTATTTGCAGAATCCAATCCGATACCGGTAAAATATGCTGCGGCAAGATTGGGGTTATGTGACAATGAATTAAGGCTTCCTTTAACTTCAGCTAGTGTAGCCACCGAGGAAAAAATAAATAAAGCTATGGAATATGTCGGAATATAAAAAAGTAATAGCACAAAATAAGAAGGCATATTTCAATTACTTTATTGAAGAAAAAATTGAAGCTGGCATAATATTGACTGGTAGTGAAGTTAAATCATTGCGTCAAGGAAAAGCCAGTATAGAAGATAGTCATGCAGAAAATTCAGCAAATGAAGTGTTTTTGTATAATTGTCATATTGCGGAATATGAAAAAGCTAATAGGTTTAATCACTCGACTAGAAGGACACGTAAGTTGCTCCTTAATTCGAGTGAGATAAAAAAAATAATTGGTAAGATTCGTTTAAAGGGTTATACTCTCGTAGCTCTTACTTTATATTTTAATAAGAAAAATAAAGTAAAAGTTGAGTTAGGAATCGCAAAAGGTAAAAAACTACATGATAAAAGACAGACAATTAAAGAACAAGATTGGAAAAGGGATCAAGGGCGAATTATGCGGGTGAAGTGCTAACCATCATAAATGGATTAGATTGCTTCGTCTAAGAAAAAATTAACGAATGGTAAATTAATGACAATAACTGCTGAATACCTAATTGAAAGAAAGCAAAATAAGACGAAATTAATGCTTTGGAAGCTAGCAACAATTTTTATGTTTATAGTTTTAATTGTGGTGATGATTAAGCAATTTGATTTGACAAAATCTGAATATATAACTACTAATAGTAAATATATAGCTGCTATTTCAATAGAAGATATCATTTTTGAAGATACAAAACGTGATACAAGATTGGAAAAAATCATTGATGATGATCAGATTAGTGCTTTAGTGGTTAATGTCAATTCTCCTGGTGGAACTGTTGTTGGTTCAGAGAAAATTTATAATATACTCAGGAAAATATCTGCAGAAAAGCCGGTAGTGGTTGTTATGGGTACATTGGCAGCCAGCGGCGGATATTTGATATCCTTAGGAGGTGATTACATAATTAGTCATAATGGGACAATTACCGGCTCAATTGGTGTAATTCTTCAAACTCTAGAAGTCACAGATTTAGCAAAAACTTTAGGTATTACCTTTAATAATTTTAAATCCGGAGAATTAAAGGCGGTTCCTAATCCTACTGAAAAAGTCACAGAAGCTGTTCGTCAGGCAATAATGTCGAATGTACTAGATACTTATGATTATTTCATTGAACTAGTGGCTTTAAGAAGGAATATACCAATTGATCAAGTTAGAGAACTAGCTGATGGGCGGATATATTCTGGTCGCCAAGCTTTAAAGCTAAAGCTTGTTGATGCTGTGGGGTCACAGGATGATGCGATTAAATGGTTACAGGAAGTTAAAAAAATCGATAAGGATTTGAAAGTAAAAGAATTTAAAATAAAACCTAAACCAAAATTCCTTGAGATTATAATGGAAGATTTTGATAGTATTTTACCAAGTTTTTTCAAAAATAAATTTCAAGGATTGGGGGCAATCTTTTGATTTATGGCAAAAAAATCTGACTTAGTAAATAAAATATCGGAGGAACTTAATTATCTCGCTAAGGAGGATATAAAAGATTCGGTAGATTTGGTTTTGGATTATTTACAATCTAGCTTAGCTGAGCAAAACCGTATTGAAATTAGAGGGTTTGGCAGTTTCTCAGTTAGGCAGCGGAAATTTTCAAATAGTGAGCAATCATATAAAACCGTCTATTATCGTATGCCTAAAAATTATGGTAACATATAGGGTCTTAAATTTACTCTTCATCCCCATCTTTTATTAAAATCAATTTATTGCAAGATTTTTAGTGGAGAAGATGATAAAATAGCATTAGTTATCAATATAGAATAAGAGGTTGTATTATATGTTTTTATCAAAATTTCTTGACCCTAAAAATGATTTTTGTTTTCGCCAAATTTTTGGCACTGAAAAGAACAAGGATATACTTGTTCATTTTTTAAATGATATTCTCAAATGTAAAGGAAATGAAAAAATAATTGAGGTGACGTTTTTACCAACTATCCAAGACCCTGATATTGCTATTTACAGAAAGTCTATAGTTGATGTGTTATGTAAAGATCAACATGGTAATCAATTCATCGTAGAGATGCAGATAAGTAAGCATCCAGGATTTGAGAAAAGAGCCCAATATTATGCGGCTAAAGCATATTCTAGGCAAATACTCAAAGAGGATGAAAACCATAAAAAGTTGGCAGTATACGCTAAATTAAAAGGAGTAATATTTTTAGCAATAGCAGATTTTGTGATGTTTGACGATAAAAAACATTGGAAGTCAGAGCATCGTCTTTTAGATACAGAAAGCTACGCCAATGATTTAAAAGATTTTTACTTTGTTTTTTTAGAACTCAAGAAATTTAATAAAATTATCTCTAATCTAGAGACTACAGAGGAAAAGTGGATGTATTTTTTCAAACATGCAGGAGATAGTACATTAACATTAGCCGAAATAGAGCAGTTAATAGGTAAGGATAAAATTATTAGAAGAGCCTTTGAGGCAGTAGATCAAGCAAGCTGGTCAGAAGCGGAGCTTAACACCTATGAGGAAAGAACAAAAGCCTATTTTGATAATTTAGCGGTAGAACAGCAACAAATTGAAGATGCTGAAGCTAAAGGGGAAGCTAGAGGGGAAGCTAGAGGGGAAGCTAGAGGGGAAGCTAGAGGGGAAGCTATAGGAAAAGCTGAAGGTATTAAAGAAAGTACTATAGCAATGGCAAAAAAAATGCTGAAAGAAAGCTATCCCATAGAAGTTATAAGTAAATTAACCGAACTAACCATTGAAGAAATAGAGAAGTTATAGCTAACCCGTTAATGTTTTCGATAGTTTCTTTGTCTCTATTAGTTAGGAATCTTCCTGTGATAACTATAGTCAATTCAGGAGAATTTGGAGCTAGGAGCGATGAGTGATATGTCCCCAACTTCTCCTCTCGTTCTATTTGCAAGACATCCTATCGTCTTTATTGTTTATTTTTTATAATTATGTGTAGTTATGACTTTAGAAGAATTTCACCAAAAATATAATTATGCTCAATCAACCAAGATGATGCAACAATATTTAGACATCAAATTTGCTAATCTTGATTGTCTTCTATTGTTTAGGATGGGTGATTTTTATGAAATGTTTTTTGAGGATGCAATTCTTGCCAGTCAAGTTTTAGGTATTGCTTTGACTAAAAGAGGTTCTAATGGTGATTGTGAGATTGCTATGTGTGGTGTCCCTCATCATGCTCTTGAGACCTATTTGAATAAATTAATTGAAGAGAATTACAAAGTTGCTATTTGCGATCAATTAGAGACACCCGAAGAGGCAAAAAAACGTGATGGTTATAAGGCTGTAGTACATAGGGATGTAACGCGTATCATCACCCCAGGTACTATTACTGAGGAATCTTTAATTGATGTTTGTGAGCCTAATTATTTGGCAAGTTTAGTTTTGTTAAAAAACAAAGCGTCAATTTGTTACGTAGATATTTCTACTGTGGAAATTTCAGTTATTGAGATTCCGCAAAATGAGATTATCAATGAACTATCGCGTCTTAAGCCGAAAGAGATTTTACTTAGTGAAAATTTGAGGGGGCATCAATTAGCTAGTAATATTAATAACCAATTGCATTTTCGTATCTCATATCAAGTTGATAGTTTTTTTGCTAGTAAGAAATGTCATAAAATTATCTTAGATTTTTATAAAATTAATGATCTAAAAGCTATAGGTGAAGTATCTGAATGTCAAATAAGTAGTATTGGTAGTGTTTTAGAATATTTATCTTTGACCCAAAAGCAAAATATACCTTCTCTACCTTTACCTCGGTTGGTTAATTATCATAATTTTATGATAATTGATTCGGCAACTCGGCGGAATTTGGAAATTACCAGTAATTTATTAGGAAAAACCAAAGGCAGTGTCCTTGCTACTATTGATCATACCGTTACTAAAGCTGCCAGCCGTCTATTATATCACTTTTTATCTACACCACTAATAGATATTGATCAAATAAATTCTCGACAAAATATAACAGAGTTTTTTTATAAAAATATTGCCATAGTAGGAAATATTAAAAAATTACTCAAGAAAACTGGAGATTTAGAACGTTGTTTATCTAGAATTATGATGAATCGCGGCTCAGGACGAGATTTGCTAAATATTAAATATACGTTAAATGCTGCACTGGAAATAAAGGGTGAATTTATTGCTCATTACGGGCTAAATCTGCCAGATTATATAGAGAACTTAATCAAACCATTATCTGGCAATGAACAATTATATTCTTTAATAGACCAGGCAATTAGAGAGGATGCACCAAATAATATCAATGAAGGCGGTATAATAAATCATCATTATCACCCTAAACTACAAGAATTATATGATCTAATTAATAATGGCAAATCACATATAGAGAAGCTAAAGAATCTATATCGTCTTGATACTGGCATTGAAACTCTCAAAATATCACATAATAATGTGCTTGGGTTGTTTATTGAAATTACCCTAAGACATAGTGATAAGATGGTAGACACAAAATTTATTCATCGTCAAACAACTTCTAATGCTAGTCGATATACTACTATTGAATTACAAAAATTAGAAAGCGATATGGTTAATAGCAAAAGTTTAGCAATTAGTCTTGAACTGGAATTATATAATAAAATATGCCAGCAAGTTATTGATAATACCGTATTTCTGCGATTACTTAGCTGTTCTTTGAGTCAGCTTGATGTATTCTGTAATTTTGCTTATATTGCCGATGAATATAATTATGTTAGACCAGTTTTAACGAACGATTTAACTTTTGAAGTTATCAAGGGACGTCATCCAGTTGTTGAACAAAGCCTATTAACCGATAAAAAGAGCTTTATTGACAATAATTGTACTTTATCCGAAGCTAATAGAATTTGGTTAATTACTGGACCTAATATGGCTGGTAAAAGTACTTTTTTGCGGCAGAATGCCCTAATAGCCATATTAGCACAAATTGGTAGTTTTGTACCAGCGACAAGTGCCAAGATAGGAGTGGTAGACAAGATATTCAGTAGAATAGGGGCAGGGGACGATTTACAGGCAGGACAGTCGACTTTTATGGTAGAAATGCTAGAGACATCAGCTATTTTAGCACAATCTACTAAAAATTCCTTAGTGATACTAGATGAGGTTGGGCGTGGAACTTCGACATATGATGGCGTATCAATTGCTTGGTCAGTGCTTGAATATATTCATGATAATCTCAAATGCCGATGTTTATTTGCTACGCATTATCATGAATTAACCAGTATGAGTAATTTTTTGCCAAGCCTAAAAAATTATACAGTTGCTATTGAGGAATTAGGAAAAGAAATATTATTTTTGCATAATATTATAGAAGGGGCGGCTGATAAATCTTATGGAATTCATGTAGCCTACTTAGCGGGGCTACCAAAATCTGTTATAATTAGGGCGAATGACATTTTAGCAAAATTAGAAAAAAGTGCAACGTACAAAAATAAGCATATATTAAATACCGAATCAAACAATTTAAGTCTATTTAATTTGCCAGTAGAAAGTAAAAAAGAAATGAAATTCAATAAGTTAGAAAAAGAAATTAATACAATCGATCCTGATCAACTCTCCCCTAAGCAAGCTTTAGAGTTAGTCTATAAGTTAAAAGGATTGATTATTGAGTAAATGCCTATGATGACGTATAGATACACCAAGACTATATGGATTGCTTCGTCGTGCGGTTTCCGCACTCCTCGCAATGACGTTTGGGGGGCATATACGTCATTGCGAGACCATGTAATGGTCGAAGCAATCCATAAAAGTAACCAAAGATGGATAAAATAAAATCCGTTCAACGCGGCATATGAATTTGTATGTCATTAGAACAATTAACTTTAATTAGTTAATACCAATGGAAATGTTTTTTAAAGAATATGTAAATTTTAAAAAATATGTAAAAGATGGTAATTTTTTAGATCTTGCAGACAAAACATGGATATCAAATTACCCTGATAATTTAAAAGAATTAGTTTTATTTTTAGGAAATAACCCCAATATCACAGCACTTAGCCTAAAACTTGATTATCGAGTAGTAGATTCTACAACATGTCATAAATTCTTAGCAAGCAGTCCTGTTATAAAAAAGACTCCTCAGACAATAGACTATTTGTTTAATAGTATTAGTGGTTTAGATATAAACCAAACCTGGAGAGAGCAAAAAGCATTTACTGTAGCAGAAGACATCTACATTGCCGCAACCGCATATGGTAAAGGTAAAACTGCTTGTATCCAAGGAGTATTGGAAGATATTGTTAATAGTGTAACTGAAATAAATAAAGATTTTTATAATGAATTTATTAAATTGCAAGAACAAAATTTAGAAGAAGAGAGAGCAAGAACTTCTATCACAGAAAACAATATTCAGGAATTTATTGGCGTATTAGCTAAGAAGTTAATAAATTTTGTTGAAGACAAACCAGTATTACAATAACGCCTTGCAGACCTTGATTTCGTCACGATAGATATGGAAAAACCACAATATATTAGCATAGAACAGCAAGAGTTTTTAGCACAGATTAATACAGCATTTGCAGAAATCAAAAAATACTTACCTAATTATAATAGAAAAATACCAACATCTGATGAATATGATCTTATAATCAAAATGTTAGAAAAACATCCTCTTATAGAAAAGTTTGCAAAAGACCACTATAAATTGCAAGAACTCGCATTACAGCTAGAAGATGATATATCTGCCCATATATCAGTTGAGGGGTACCAACAACCATTGGATGACCAAGATGTTGTTGAAATAATTGGGGATGAAGGATACTAATAATAATTGTCATACCTGCGAAAGCAGGGAGTTTAGATTCCCGCCATTGCTAAGAATGACAAATTAAGGGTAAAGATGTCATTGCTATGAGGTGTAGCAATCCATATTCATTAGAAAGGATTGCTTCGTCGAGCTACGCCTTCTTGCAATGACGTTTTGTACTTTAACTTTTTTCCGTGAACACTCACCCTAATACCAAATTCTCCTGAATTGACTATAGCATAGAAGAAGAGCTGTTAATAGTGCTTGTTTTAAGAATAGCGATAAGGGATGAGGTGTATACTCAAATCATTTGAGTATACATGGTAGAAAATATAAAAATAATGAAAACAGCTATTAGTGGAGCATAAAAATCTGTTATATTATAGATATAGTCAATTAACTTGAATTGGCAATGTTATAAATCCGATTAGTATTTAGCCTTAGCGTCATGGCTCAGAGCCACTTTAGTGGTGACGAAGCAATCCAAAAAACGATTAAAATGGATTGCTTCGTCGGCTTACGCCTTCTCGCAATGACAGCGGTGCTTATTCGGCACTAATTCAGGTTAATTGACTATATAACTAGATTTTACACTTTTTAATAAGGTTACCCTACATGTCAATAGCACTAGAACCTAAATGTTCAGTAAATGGCAAAATTTGGCAGCAGCGATTAGTCAACGAGGATGCTATTCTAGAGCTTTGTCGTTCTGTAGGAATTAGTGATTTTTTAGCTAGGGTTCTATCTCCCCGTCTAGAGAATTTGGTGCAAGTTACTGATTTTCTATCACCTAAACTTAAGAACCTACTGCCAGATCCTTTTCATTTACTTGATATGCACAAGGCGGTAGATAGAACTATAGAAGCCATTATAAATAAACAAAAAATCTGCATATTTGCTGATTATGATGTTGATGGGGCTACTTCTTCATCATTGCTTAAGAATCTATTTAGGGATTTGGGGAAAAATGTTGATATTTACGTTCCAGACCGAATTGCTGAAGGATATGGACCAACTCCAGCTGCTATGCAAAAAATTAAGGATAATGGAACTAAGCTGCTTATTACTGTAGATTGCGGAGCAATGGCACATGAGGCTCTGAAACATGCAGCACTAGTAGGGCTTGATGTGATAGTGATCGATCATCACATTAGTAGTGATATATTACCTGAGGCTGTTGCCGTTGTTAATCCGAATCGTATTGATGAAACCAGCGATTATAAGTATCTGGCTGCTGTAGGAGTATCATTTTTATTTGCTACTGCCTTATTATCTGATTTAAAAAAACAAAATTTCTTTGCCAATCACAATGATATTAGTGGTAGGGATGATATTACTATACCTAACTTAATGCAGTATTTAGATTTAGTTGCTCTTGGTACGGTATGCGATGTAATGAAGCTTGTTCACTTAAATCGTGCTTTTGTTACTCAAGGATTAAAAATCCTTCAGCAAAGAAAAAATTTAGGTATGACAACCTTATGCGATATTGCTGGCTTAAATGAAAAACCAAACTGTTATCATTTGGGATTTGTCTTGGGACCTAGGATTAATGCTGGTGGAAGAGTTGGTAAATCATCATTAGGGGCTAATCTTTTATCTACCGAATGTCCAATAGAAGCAAATAGATTAGCACAGGAGTTGGAGAAACATAATAATGAGCGGAAAGTAATAGAACTGATAATGATAGAAGAAGCTACTCAAATAGCTTTAACTCAGGAAAATGATAGCTCATTATTTATAATTGGTAAAGGATGGCATCCAGGTGTAATCGGTATTGTCGCTGGAAGATTAAAGGAAAAATTTAATAAACCGGTGTCAGTTATAGCTTTAAATGATGGAATAGGTAAGGCTTCTTGCCGTTCTATCAAAAATGTTGATTTTGGTAGTAAAATTATCAACGCCAAGACTAAAGAGTTAATTGTGGTTGGCGGGGGGCATTCAATGGCTGCTGGATTTACAGTATTAGAAGAAAAATTACTAGAGTTGCAAGAATTCTTAAATCACGCCTTTAAGAGTGATATGAATAATCAGAATGATCTTATAGGCGAAGAATATGATGCTGAGCTCACTACTAGTAGTGTAAATTTGCTATTAATGGATGAGCTAAGTAAACTTGAGCCATTTGGTCAGGGAAATCCTGAACCAATATTTAAATTCTCTAACCTTTTTGTTTTGAAGGCTGACATAGTTGGTGGTAAACATATAAAATGTTTGCTAGCCCCTTCTAAGGAAGCGTTTGGCTCTAAAGCCCTTGCTGCTATCGCTTTTAATGCCGTGTCTAGTCCAATAGAGAATATATTGCTTAATGTTAAGTCTTATAATATTTCCGTGATTGGGTCATTAAAAGTCAATAGCTGGCAAGAACGTCATACTATACAATTACAAATAAAGGACTTGATAATATGATTTTTTTAATTATATTCAAAATATGCAACCCAGGCGTCATTGCGAGACCATGTAATGGTCGAAGCAATCCAAGAAAGCGATTAGAACAATCAATATATATGTAAGTTTTTTATGTCAAAATCTAAACAAGTAAAATCACAGACCACTGTTTCTGTTGAAACAACAAACGATCTTGCTACAGTTCAAGAGCATTATCAAGATTATCCTTATCCTTATAGAGATCCTGAAGAGGAAACAAAAAGGTTACTGGCAGTTAGTGGTGAATTTTTGGGGGAATTAAATCATTATTTATATCGAGGTAAAAAAGATTTTAACTCAGGTTTTCGAGTATTAATTGCTGGCGGTGGTACTGGTGATTCTACTATATATATGGCAGAGCAGCTAAAAAATAAAAATGCCGAAGTAGTATATTTAGATTTTAGTAAGCCAAGCATGGAGATCGCACAAAAACGTGCCGAGAAACGCGGTCTTACCAATATTAAATGGGTATATGATTCTATCTTAAATATCCCAAAGCTTAATTTAGGCAAGTTTGATTATATTAATTGTACAGGAGTATTGCACCATTTAAAAAGCCCTCCCGATGGTTTAAAGATTTTAAAAGATTCTCTAACTGATCATGGAGCAATGGGTGTAATGGTTTATGCTAAATATGGTCGTACAGGGCTATATCAGGTGCAAGATATTATGAAAATGGTAAATCAGGGGGTTAGTAATAGGGTAGAGGAAATAATGAATGCCAAAGCTGTTATGGCTGGCTTCCCTGCAACTAATTGGTATATACGTGGACAAGAGCTATTAAGAGACCATGTTGTTTTTGGCGATATAGGTTTATATGATCTGTTCTTGCATAAACAAGATAGGGCTTATTCCATTCCTGAGTTATACGAATTTATCCATAATGCAGGTTTAAATTTTGTCGAATTTTCTGATGTTAGCGAAAAATTAGCTCTAAGAATTGAGAATTATATTAGTGATTTCTCTCTTCTGCAGAAAATTAAAAGGATGGATATAATAACTCAACAAGCAATTTGTGAATTAATTGTTGGCAATATCATTAAACATAGTTTTTTTGCTTCTAATGCAAAAGATACCATTGCTACTCTTGATAATTTGGATAATGTACCATATTTTTATGGTATTGCGGGTATTGCTAAACAAATTTATGATCATATGGAAGCTAGTACTTTGATAGCTGGCAATGTCATTAATTTTACGTTAAATACTTCGTGGTTAAAAAATATCAATATTGCTATACCAGTTTCTAACTATACTAAATATGTTTTTAAACAAATGATAGATGGTGGTAAAAGCCTGCAGGAGATATTTGATTTAATTAGAGAAGAATTGCAACAAGAAATTAGTAACGAAGCATTGTTGTCTGAAGTAAAGACTATATTTGCTCCATTTTTTACTACAGGGATTATGTTGCTTCATGACAAATCAGTAAAACTTTTTTAAAATATACTTAACATTTGTAACTAACTTCAAAAGCTGGAAAACAGCTTTTGAAGTGGTGGGGTTGTATATTAGTATTAGCTCTCGTATATAGATATCCTATTAATTGGAAAGAGAGATTATATAATATTTATCAAAAAATATTATACAACTTTTCGTTAATATCAGAAATTAGCAATAAATCTATAGAAATTACTCTAAACCGCTATACGTTTTTTAGTAGCTTTTACATAATTTTTTGGAGTGACTATCGGCTGAGCTTTGCCATCTATCACATCTTTTGAAATATGTACGTGCATTTTTTTCAAATTGGTAACATTATACATACTGTCAAGTAGAAGTGTTTCGATTATAGAACGGAGTCCCCTAGCACCGGTTTTTCGTGTTAGTGCTTTTTCGGCTATTGCTTCTAAAGCATCATTATCAATTGATAGTTCGACATCGTCTAACTCAAATAATTTATGATATTGTTTGATAACAGCATTCTTTGGTTGGGTTAGAATTGCCACTAAAGATGCTTTATCTAAGTCATCTAAAGTTGCTACTACTGGAAGCCTACCAATAAATTCAGGAATTAATCCAAATTTTACTAAATCTTCAATTTCTAATGATTTTAGTGTTTCACTGTGGTTTTTCTCTTGTTTTGATTGGACATTTGCCGCAAAACCAATTGAACTTTGAGCGGTACGAGCATTAATGATAGTATCTATTCCCATGAAAGCCCCGCCACATATAAATAAAATATTGGAAGTATCTACTTGCACAAAATCTTGCTGCGGATGTTTTCTTCCTCCTTGTGGTGGTACAGATGCAACAGTTCCTTCCATGATTTTAAGTAACGCTTGTTGAACTCCTTCTCCTGAGACGTCTCTTGTTATAGAAGGGTTTTCGGATTTTCTAGCGATTTTATCTACTTCATCTATATAAACAATGCCTCGTTGGGCTTTAGCTATATTAAAATCAGCTGCTTGTAATAATCTTAGCAAGATATTTTCAACGTCTTCACCAACATAACCAGCTTCGGTTAAAGAAGTGGCGTCTGCCATAGTAAAAGGTACATCAAGAATTTTTGCTAAGGTTTGTGCCAAAAGAGTTTTTCCTGAGCCAGTAGAGCCAATAACCAGGATATTTGATTTATTTAATTCGACATCATTATTACCTGATTCGATATATTCTAATCGTTTATAGTGATTATATACCGCGACTGATAAGACTTTTTTTGCTTGATCCTGACCAATTACGTAATCATTAAGAGTAGAAAAAATCTTTTGTGGTGTTGGGATTGAAGATGAAATTTTCTTAAGTGCTACTTTAGTTTCTTCTTTTATAATATCAAGACAAAGTTCAATACATTCATTACAAATGAATACTGTTGGTCCAGCAATTAATTTTATCACCTCATATTGATTTTTACCACAAAAAGAACAGTTTAACTCTTTTCTTTCGACTTCACCACTTGACATAATTTTGCTTTTTTAATTTATGATTTTAATATTATCTTATGTAAGTATATAATATTATCTATGTAAGTATAAATATAGATAAGTTATTTAGCTAAGTCTAATATATTTTCAATGCTATCTCATATTATAGCTAACCAGATTAGTATTTATCTATACAAACAACCGTCATTGCGAGCGAACGTACGTGAACGTGTCAATCCACATTCAGAATTTTAATTTTGCAATATCTTCATTAATAGACTAAGTTCTTCTCGGAATTCTATATCAATCTCACATAATTCTTCTACCTTTTTGATAGCATGCATTATTGTAGTATGATCTTTTTTGCCAAATTTCTTACCGATATCAGTCAGGCTTTTTGGCGTTAATGTTTTACTCAAATACATAGCTACTTGTCTTGGTCTAGCTATTGAGCGAATACGCCTAGGAGAAGACATATCAGAAAATTTAATATTATAACGATCAGCTACTTTTCTTTGAATATCCTCAATGGTGATAATTTTCTCATTGGAACGTAGCAAATCACGCAAGATATTTTGGGTGTTTTCTAAAGTTATTTCCCTACCAACTAAGGTAGAATGAGCGATAACTTTATTAAGAGCTCCCTCTAACTCTCTGACATTTGATGTTATTTTAGCTGCTAAAAATTCCACAACATTTTTAGGTATATGGATATTCATTTGTTCAAGTTTAGATTCTAAGATTCCTAATCTTAGTTCATAAGTAGTACTGTGGACATCGGCAACCAATCCCCAACCAAGTCTGGATTTAATTCGATCTTCGATATTATCTAAATCTGACGGGGAACGGTCACACGATATAACCATTTGACGATTATTATCAATCAAAGCATTGAAAGTATGAAAAAACTCTTCTTGGGTGCTATCTTTACCTGATATAAATTGAATATCATCGATCATTAATACGTCAACTGAACGAAATTCTTCTTTAAAAGACATAACATCTTTATTACGTAGTGCCTTGATGAATTGATACATAAACTTTTCTGCCGACATGTAAATTACCTTACGAGTCGGATTATTATGTTTTATATACCAAGCAATGGCATGCATTAAGTGTGTTTTGCCAAGACCGACTCCTCCATATAAAAATAAAGGGTTAGATTCAGCTACGGCTCCTTCCGACTCAGCAACTGCTCTAGATGCTGCATAGGCTAATTCATTTGGTCCACCCACCACAAAATTTTCAAAAGTAAATCGTAAGTCTAAGGCTGAAAAAATGCCTTCGGAATTGCTATCCATCCCTTCTTTTATTGATGGAACTTTTGCTAAATATTCAGGTATATTTTGGTTTTGTTCTGATAATTCTTTAGTAATGATCTCAATTGATTTGATATCTTTATCATAGGACTGCCAAGATTGCAATATAGCCCTTGCATACCTAGATTCCACCCAATCTCGAATAAAATTTGTTGGTGTAGAAAGTATAACAGTATTAGTAGCAGCTTCTAAAAAGTTAATCTTACTGAACCAGCTTTTATATAAGGCATCGCCGTAATGTTTATTAAGGTCAGAGCAAACTTGTTGCCAAATATCTCTATGATAAGTCACTTCCTTTGCTATAGTCAATTGATTATGGTTAGTATTCACAGAATTTGCCATGGTAAATTATTTTGTTTCCAACCAGCTCCATTAGTTCCTCCTTCAAAACCATCAATTATATTATAGCACTCTTTATAACCTAGAGTACTAGCAAATTGTGCAGCTTCATAGGATCTACCCCCGGAGCGACAAAGGAATAATAGTGTATGTTTATTACTGATTTTCGACATCAACTGGTTCTTAAATTCGTTATTTAGTGACATATTAGGCAATAAACGCCAACTAATAAAAATTATTTTATCTTTATCAAGCTTTGGAATGCCTACTTGTTGCCATTCTTCACCAGTCCTAACATCAATTATCATGTTGTTATTATCTATTTCTAGCAACTTATAAGCTTTTAAGGAAGATATATTTTTAATGCTCATAAAGTTTAGCGTTTCTTTGATATATTAAATATTATTGGATAAAGAAGATTTGGAGCAATTAAGTTCTAGCACCATTTTATACAGTTTACATTTTATTTTATATTTGGTAATTGTCAAACTATCTGAATTATATTATGATGTTTTTTTGTAATATTGTAAATATGGATTATTTTAACAAAACATCTTTAACCAAAAAATTGTTATATCAAAGCAAAAATCGTGGTTGCAAAGAAATTGGCTTAATATTGGGTAAATTTGCTGAAAAATTTCTTGCTAACATGGATGCAGCTAATTTAGCAGATTTTGCTTTAATACTTAACCAAAATGACATAGATATTTATGATTGGATTACCAGTAAAACTGCTCCTCCTTCTCACTTAAACTCAAAAGTAATGTTACAAATACTTAGTTTTGATATTAACAACATAGAAGCTTAGTAAATAATGATACAACAACCACTTCCGCTCAGTGCAAAAAGTTTTTTTGCTAGTGAGTATTTATCAAATAAACATTTATCAAATAAACGTACCAAGAATATTTTACTTATCTTTGCCAGTGAAGATGATTCAATCAATAGCCATAAACAATTATTATTTATGGCACAAAATATTAAAACTAGCAACATATTATATTTTCCTAGTCTTGATACTATACCATATGATCGTATTTCGCCAAATCAAAATATTTTATCAGAAAGAGCGAATATATTGAGTTACTTGGCAAGTAATAACGATACAAAATTGGTAGTGACTAGTGCTATAAATTTACTGACAAAATTACCTCCTCCAGAGTTATTGGTTAAGTCTTTTTTAAGATTACATAATAAAATGCAGCTCTCAGCCGATAAATTAGCGGAATTCTTGGTACATAATAGTTTTACTAGGAGTAGCAGTAGTATTGATAGTGGTGAATTTTCGGTAAGAGGAGAGATAGTAGATATAGTCTTGCCTGGTTCTAAAGCTCATCGTATTAATTTTAGTTGGGATCACATAGAGTCAATAAAAGAATTTGATATTGATAGTCAGATTTCTACTAATAATTGCACAGAGCTAATACTTAATTCTGTTAGTGAGGTGATATTAAATCCAGAAACAATAAAGAATTTTAGAGATAATTATTTAAAAGTTTTTGGAGTTAATTATGTCAATACCCCTTTATATGAATCAGTGATTGAGGGGAAAAAATTCCAAGGATATGAACATTTATCTCCTTTATTTTATAATTCTTTCAGTAGCCTAATTAATTACTTGGATGATCCTGTTATTATTTACGATAATTTATCGTTGCAATCAATTATTGAGCAGGAAAATAATTATACGGATCTTTATAGATCGCGGATTGAGTCTAACAAAATAAAATTAAATACCTTTTATCCTGCATTGCCTCCCGAACAAGTTTATTTTACCAGCCAGGAAATACAAAAGTTCTTGGAACAGGATAATAATATTTTAATTACACCAGAAGATTCGTCTTATGCCCATTCATTAGAAAAAATTACGGTAACTAGTTTTATGGAGGATAAGACAGTTTTTAATAAGCTATTCGAAATTATAGAAAATAATAAAAATAAAATACCGATTATTTTTTGTCATTCTAAAAGTAATTTAGAAAGATTTAAAAGCCTAATAGATAGTTACTCACGAAAATATATCGAGATAGACAATTTACAACAAGCAAAAATTGCAGTTATAAATCTTGCCTATGTTCAACTTAGCCAAGGGTTTTATAGTGATAAATATTTGTTTATTGCCGCTCATGATATTCTAGGAAAAAGTGCGGTGAATTTTCGTCAGCAAGGTGCTAAACGTAAGCTCAAAAACATTTTAATGGAATTAGATAATTTAACTGAAGGAGAGCTAATTGTTCATAAGGATCATGGTATTGGTCAGTTTCTTAACGTTGAAACACTACATGTTAAAGGCAAAGCTCATGATTTCCTAAAAATTCTATATGAAAATAATGATAAATTATATATTCCTGTTGAAAATATAGAACTAATTAAAAAATATGGCAGTGGTGAAGCACAGCTTGCCAAATTGGGTAGTAGTGCATGGCAAAGAAGTAAAGCCAAGCTTAAAAACCGTATTACAGAAATTGCTGAACAATTATTAAAAATAGCTGCGAAGAGAAAGTTAACTGTAGCAAATCCAATAGAATTTGATCATACAGAGTATGAGCAATTTTGTCATAGATTTAAATATACTGAAACTGAAGATCAATTAAATGCCATAAACGACATTAAAAAAGATTTTGACTCTGGTATTTTAATGGATAGATTAATTTGCGGAGATGTTGGTTTTGGGAAAACCGAAGTAGCTATACGAGCAACCTTTATGGTAGCAAAATCAATTACGATGACTTCTCAAGTAGCGATCATCGTACCAACTACTATTCTAGGTAAGCAGCATTATTTAAGGTTTGTTAAAAGATTTAAAGATTTTGGTTTAGATATAGTACAATTATCCAGTCTGGTTAGCAATAAAGATGCTAAAATTATTAAAGAACAAATCAAAAATGGTACAGCTAATATAATAATTGGCACGCATGCTTTATTAAGTAAAAATGTAGAATTTAATAATCTCCGATTATTAATAATTGATGAAGAACAACATTTTGGTGTTGCTCAAAAAGAATATTTAAAGAGTCTCAGAGCTACAATGCATGTTCTATCTCTTTCAGCAACACCAATTCCTCGTACAATGCAAATGTCAATGGTTGGTCTTAAAGATCTTAGCATCATTGCCACCCCGCCAATTGATAGGTTAGAAGTTCGAACAACAGTGATGCCATTTGACCAAGTAATTATCAGAGATGCTTTACTTAGAGAACGTTTCCGTGGTGGTAGAAGCTTCTATGTGGTACCTAGAATTAAGGATATTCCAGATATAGAAAGATATTTACAAATAATTGTGCCAGAATTAAAATATAAAGTTGCTCATGGTCAGATGCCAGCTGGTAAAATAGATGAGATTATGGGTGAATTTTGTGATGGTAAATTTGATATACTAGTTTCTACTACAATAATTGAATCCGGTATAGATATTGCCGAAGCTAATACGATGATTATTCATAAATCTGATACTCTTGGTCTAAGTCAGTTATATCAGCTCAGGGGGAGGATAGGGCGAAGTAAATTCAGAGGTTATGCCTATCTAACCTTAGCAAATTATAAAAAGATGACTGCCCATTCAATAAAACGTCTAGAAATAATGCAGAGTAGCTGCACTCTTGGTTCCGGGTTTACTATTGCTAGCCATGATATGGATTTACGTGGTTTTGGTAATTTAGTAGGGGAGGAACAATCAGGCCAGATTAAAGAAGTAGGGGTAGAGCTTTATCAGGAAATGTTAGATGAACAAATAGCAATTTTTAAGGGTGAAGTTACTGAAAATCCAAAATCTTTTGTTCCGACAATTAATTTGGGGTTACCTGTTTTCATTCCCGATAATTATATTGCAGATTCTTCTCTTAAACTAAGTTTGTATAGACGAATTGGCAATTTAACTGACGATACAGATATTGAAAATTTTAAGGATGAAATGGTTGATCGTTTTGGTCCTATTCCATTAGAGTTTAATAATCTACTTGATATAGTGAAAATAAAACATAAATGCAGTAAACTTAATATTGAAAATTTAGACTCTGGTGAACGAGGATTTGTTTTAAAATTTTACAAAGAAGCGGATATAGCTGGTAAGGTTATGAATTTTGTTATAAAACATCCTCAGCAAACCAAAATAAAACCGGATACTAAATTAATATTTAGCAAAATATTGGTAGGAAAGGATATTATAGAAGAAACAAATAGTTTGTTAGAACAATTATTAGCAGCGTGAGCAAAATTAAAAAACAATATATATGCACAAATTGTGGTAATAGTACGTCAAAATGGACAGGGCAATGTTTTGATTGTGGCTTATGGGGAGGGATTGAAGAAGAGATAATTAGTCAAACGCAAGTTAAGTTAGGTAATAAACAAGAAATACGAAAGCTGGATGGGGTGGTAGTGGATTCGTTACGTATCCCTACGCCTATAAAGGAATTAAATAGGGTGTTGGGAGGCGGGTTGGTATGCTCTTCTGCAATTTTAATTGGCGGTGACCCTGGAATTGGGAAATCAACTTTATTATTACACTTAGTGGCAACCTCCTCTTGTGTTACAATGAAGTGCTGTCTGTATGTAACTGGAGAGGAATCTATTGACCAAATAAAACTCCGAGCTTTAAGACTAGGACTTACTAATAAAACAACCTCCATCTTAGCCGCCACTAGCATTGAAGATATTATCTCAACTATTGATGCCGATAAGAACAATATTGATTTGGTAGTGATTGATTCAATTCAAACGATGGTAACTCGTACATTATCATCGCCCCCTGGTACTATTTCCCAGATTCGTGCCTGTGCTAATGAATTAGTTAACTATGCTAAACATAATAATATTATTATTTTGCTTAGTTGTCATGTGACAAAAGATGGGCAATTAGCTGGTCCTAAGTTACTTGAGCATCTCGTTGATACCGTACTATATTTTGAGGGTGATCATAATAGTCATTTTCGGATTTTACGGTCTATTAAAAATAGGTTTGGTGGAGTAGGAGAAATTGGTGTTTTTGAAATGACTGCTAGTGGTCTTATTGAAGTCTCTAGCCCTTCTGAACTATTTCTGATGAAAAGAGACAAAAACGTTAGCGGTACAACAGTATTTGCTGGAATCGAAGGATCAAGACCTTTATTAATCGAAATTCAAGCATTAATTGCTCCGTCAAATATACCAATGCCAAGACGTTCAGTTGTAGGCTGGGATTTGAATAGGCTAGCAATGATAATAGCTGTATTAAATGTACGATTTGGTCTTAATTTATCTTCTCATGAGGTATATTTGAGCGTTGCTGGTGGGCTTAAAATTTCAGACCCAGCTTCAGACTTAGCTGTTGCAGCTGCTTTAATTTCTGCTGCAAAAAATAAAGCTGTGCCAGAACATAGTATTTTCTTTGGAGAAATTGGTTTATCTGGTGAAATAAGGAAAGTAACTGCGGCAGAAGTCAGAATAAAAGAAGCAACAAAATTAGGATTCAATAAATTAATTTGCTCCAAACTTGAAAAACTGAGTAGTAACCTAATTTGTCCAATTGGTAATCTAAAGGAATTAAAAGAGTTAATATAATAATTGTATATGATAGCATTATGTTATAATTTACAAGTGTAAATCAACTTATAAATGATTGGCATATTTTATTTATAAAGAAGTGAACCCTATTTTCTTACAACTCCTAATGTTTATGGTCATGATGATGGACGTAAAAACCAATTGCTGACAAGGTATTTAGGAATTCTTGGTTTTCTGCTAAATCATTTGGTTTGCCACTACAGCAGATATGACCATTTAAACATATTACTTGGTCGGAATTTTTCATTACCGTAAATAAATCATGTGAGATCATAAAAATTGTAATATTTAGACGTTTTTTTATTTGATTAATGATTCGGTAAAATTCTTGTTGGCTAGTAACATCTAATGATTGAGTTGGTTCATCTAAAATAATTAGATCAGGATTGTTCAGTAAGCTAGCAGTTAGCATTAACTTCTGAAATTGACCACCAGAAAGCTCAGAAATATCGTGATGCTTATAATTATCAAAATCAATAAAATTGCTCAATTCTTGCCAATCCTTGTTAGTACTATTTGAAGCTAATAAATACAAAAAATTTTCGGCTGTAATTGGTAAATCTGAGGCAAAATCTAATCTCTGAGGGACATAGCCAATTTTTAGATTAGGGTGAATTATTATGTTACCAGAGGAAGGGCGATCTAAACCTAAGATTAACCTAGCTATTGTTGTTTTGCCAGCACCATTTGGACCAATTAAAGTCGTTACTTCGCCTTTTTTGATAGTAAAATTAATATTGGTAAGGGGAATTTTTTTGCCAAATTGCTTAGATACATTACTGAACTTTATTAATATAGTATCTTCTGATTTAGAAATAGGCATTAGAATCCTTGCGAAACTTTACAAATGGCGTCATTGCAAGGAAGATCGTAGATCGACGAAGCAATGACGATGTGTTGCTAAATTTATGATAGTCTATTTAACAATTTCCCACTGCCCATCTGGTTTACGACAAGCTTGGCCATAAGCTTTCTCCTGCTTACCACCGACAACGACGGTTTGAGTATACTCACGACAATATTGTCCTTGATCGTTTTTAAAAGCTCTTTCTGGTGTTACATATCCGTAATTACCACTATCCGGATTACGCCACTCTACACTTTGACCACTAGAGCCAGTCTCCAATGCTTTTTGAGAGCTTAATTGTGCCAATTTTCTGTCATTCTCATCCATAGTTTGACCAATATGACCGCCAACAAGTGCCCCAATTAGAACACCTGCACCAGTTGCTACAAGTTGTCCTGTGCCTTTGCCAAATTGAGATCCTAAAAGCCCACCAGCTACACCGCCAATTAATGTTCCACCACCTTGTTTATTCATGCCAGAACAGCCGTGCAACATTGTTGTTGCCAAAATGATTGCCGTAATTTTGAATGTTAAATTCATAAAAAACCATATAATTTTAAATTAAAGATATACAAAAAATCTTATTAAGTGTCGTTAAATTTGATACACCCCTTGACTATAGTACACTAGCTGGATAATAATGTATTTTATATTATAAAACAATTGAAATTTTATATGACGACTTCAGAGCATCAAAATTTAATTAAATCGGCATCTTATGTATCTTTTATTTTAGCTGCATTCATCTTATTTATTAAATCTTATGGATGGATTGTGACTGATTCTCAGTCTATTTTAGCATCTTTAATTGATGCTATACTTGATATTTCATCGTCTTTTATTAATTTGATTGCTATTCGTTTTGCACTGCAACCCCCTGATTATCACCATAGATTTGGGCATGAAAAAATCCAAGATTTAGCAATTTTTTCACAATCAGTATTCTTTTGTATTTCTGGTTTATTTATTTGTTTCTCTTCGATAAAATCTCTTATTGATAAATCTGTTCCAAGCAATATAGAGTCTGGTATCAATGTAATGTATTTGTGTATTATACTAACTTTTATTTTGGTAGCTTATCAAACTTATGTGATAAAAAAGACTAGTTCAGAAATAATAAAAGTAGATAAATTACATTATTTTACAGACTTACTAACAAATATTGCGGTAATCTTTTCTATAAACTTAACTACTCGTTTTTGGTTTATAGATTCATTATTGGGTATAGCTATTTCATTGTACATAATATATGCTTCTTATGCTTTGTTCAGAAAAGCTTTAAAAAATCTTATTGATGAAGAGTTACCAGAAAAAGATAGAAGAAAAATTATATCAATAATTAGTAGCTTTAAAGAAGTAAAAGGCATCCATGAAATGAAAACTAGATATGCTGCAAGTAAGCCGTTTATACAATGTCACATAGAAATGGATGCAGATATGTCATTATATAATTCTCATTATCATAGTGATCAAATTTGTAGTGCATTGCTATTAGAGTTTCCAGGGGCAGAAATAATTATTCATCTAGATCCATATGGTTATGAAGAAAAAGTTAATTACCGTGAAAAGATCAACAGAATTTAACAATTTTTTTATGGAGGAAGCTCTAAAGCAAGCACAATTTGCTTTAGATAAAAATGAAATTCCAGTAGGGGCTATTATAGTCAATAGAATAACTAACAAAGTTATTGCAAAGGCTCATAATATTGTTGAGCAAACCAAAAATCCGGTATTGCATGCTGAAATTGTAGCGATAAATCAATCTTGTCAGATTCTATCTAGTAAAAATTTATCAGATTGTGATATGTATGTTACTTTAGAGCCATGCGTTATGTGTTCTGGGGCAATATCTTTCGCTAGAATAGGTAGATTATTTTATGCAGCAAATGATCCAAAACAAGGGGCGATTGAAAATGGTGGACGTTTCTTTAATAGCAAATCTTGTTTTTACCGCCCTGAAATATATAGTGGCTTTTCGGCAAAAGTTTCTGAAAATCTAATCAAGGAGTTTTTTTACAAGGTAAGATATCAAAAATGTAATCCCCGTTTACTATAAATCTATATTGCCTTATCTGACTTCTTAGCAACAATCTGAATTTCGATGCATAGGCTAGGAATTAGTTTACCTAATTTAAGGTTAAAATCTAAC
This sequence comes from Candidatus Tisiphia endosymbiont of Xenochironomus xenolabis, assembly GCF_964264705.1. Lineage (NCBI taxonomy): Bacteria > Pseudomonadati > Pseudomonadota > Alphaproteobacteria > Rickettsiales > Rickettsiaceae > Candidatus Tisiphia > Candidatus Tisiphia endosymbiont of Xenochironomus xenolabis. Next base: position 1,199,373 of record NZ_OZ183473.1, on the reverse strand, counting down.
CACCATTTATGATTTTCAAGTGGTCGAAGAATACCTCCTGAAATAACTCGAAATCCTCTATGTTCTAAAATTTCCAATTCAGTATATTTATGAAGTAATTTTGTAAATGTAAGTAATGAAAATGCTTGAACATGACCTCTAATTTTTTTTACTCGACATATTTTATCAATTAAAGGCACTAAATATTGACGTACTAAATGTATTCCATGAGGGAAAATTGGAACCCCCAGAAATAAGATCCCGCCAGGCTTTAATACTCTTTCTATCGATTTAAAAGCAAGTTCTAATTCATATAAATGTTCTAAAACTTGTTCACAAATTACAATGTCAAAACTGTTGCTCGGAACATTTAACATTCCTTGCATTAAATCAGCTTGGTATAAACAACTATAAGATTCCTTCTTATATATATCACCTCTTATTTCAATATCGGCTCCATAATAATCTATCACTTCATTATTTGGTTGGTTTTCGATATAACGCCGAGATACACCAGAAGCAACACCAATATCTAATAACTTTACTCTTTGGTTTTTAGATTTAATTTCACTTACAATACGACTAACATCTTTTGCAATAACGTAATATCTACTTTGACGCAAACTATATTTCTCGCATCTACGAGAATCTACACCAAAAGCCAACTGTTTTTTATTAGTCATAATACCAAATTTAATTTCTAATTTCTTACTTTACAGAACATAGTGTATCATTAATGATCGGAGAAAATTCTTTAACTACAGCTTTATAAAGTTTTCGTTTAAAGGGAATTATAATTGACAATAATTCGTCAAATTTAACCCAACGCCATTCCTCAAATTCTGGGTTACTAGTGTTAATATTAATATCTTCATTAGTGCCTTTAAACCTAATTAAAAACCACTTTTGTTTTTGCCCTCGGAAATTACCATTCCATAATTTAGGTATTAAAATTTTAGGTACGTCATAACTATACCAATATTTGCTTTCTGCAAGAATATCACCTTTATTACAACCTATTTCTTCTAGCATTTCCCTAAGAGCTGCAACACTGGGTGTTTCTCCCAAATCTATACCGCCTTGGGGCATTTGCCAAGCCGATATTTTAGTGTCGATTCCTTTACCAACAAACACTCTATTAGTACCATCAATTATCATCATACCTACACTTGGTCTGTATGGTAATTCATGGTAACATTTACGAAGAGTTTTATTTTTCATATTCTTAAGTTTTGTATGAAAGGCAGATTTGCAAAATGCCCATCTCTCAACCTATTATACCTGATTGCTCTTCATTTGTGTACCTAAATTATTAATCTTAAGTTATTTTAATCACTCTATTTCTCCCTTGTTCCTTTCCTTGATAAAGAGCTTTGTCGGCACGCTCTATAAAATCACTAATAGTTTCTCCAGTTTTATATTCAGTTACTCCTATTGAGATAGTTTTTTTAATAGGATTTTCTTGAGTTTTAACTTTAAACTCAATAGATTCCACTCTTGTTCTTACCCGCTCCGCTACATACATAGCCTCGTCAATTGTTATATCGTTTAACAGGACAGCAAATTCCTCACCTCCATATCTAGCAATTAAGTCTGTAACCCTAAAAATATTCTTCAGAACATTAGCAACGGTTTTTAGCACTACGTCTCCCGCTTGATGACCATAATTATCATTAACTTGTTTAAAATAATCAATATCACACATTAGTAAGCATAAAGGTCTTTTGCTATCATCAGCTTTTTTTACCATTTGCTTTATATGCGTATCAAAATAATGACGGTTAAATATACCAGTCAAACCATCTTTAATAGATAAGTTTACGCTTAATTCTAAATCATTGCGTAATTTATCTTGATAGTGTTTTCTTCTCAGTTGAGTTCTAATTCTAGCTAACAGCTCATTCTTATCTACTGGATACATAAAATAATCATTAATACCCAGTTCTAAACCCTTGATAACTGTTGCTCTATTTTCTTCTTCAGCTTGTAATATCAGCACTATATCATGAAATTTAGTATTAGAGCGTAACATCACGCTTATTCTCAAAGGGTCTCCTTGTTCTAATTGGCAGCTAATAATTACTAAATCTAGAGTATCTTCACTATCTTTCTCCAATTCATTGATATCAGATATTATTTTGATATTGGGGGTAAGAGTTAGAAGCATTTTATTGATATTTCTTGCCTGTACTATATCATCGTTAATTAACAGTATTTTACTATCTGAAAAATTATCTTGTATTTCTATGACAGAGCCACCTAATTCAGCATTAGTAGTGTTTCTTAGTTTGAGTTCATCAATAACCGCCTTCATTCTAGCAAGAGATCGTACCCTGGCAAAAAGAGCAGTATCATCAATAGGTTTTGTTAAGAACTCATCAGCTCCAGCTTCCAGACCTTTGATGCGATCTTCAGTATCAGAAAGGGCTGTAACCATAATAACTGGTATATGCATGGTAGAAATATTAGACTTAATTCTTCTACAGGTTTCAAATCCGTCCATATCAGGCATCATGGCATCAAGCAATACAATATCAATTCTATTAACGGCAAGAACATTTAGAGCGTCTTTGGCGTTATTGGCAGTAAAGACAGTGTAATATTCCCCTAAAAGTTTAGCTTCCAGTAATTTAATATTTGCTTCTATATCATCAACTACTAGTACATTGGCAGTCATAAAATAAATATATTCTCTTTGATGTTTTTTAATAATATTAGACCTCTTGCATAACCTAAAGATAATTGAGGAATTTTTAGGAAAAACGAAGTCGAGTACCGCAGCGTACTAAGATGTACGTGAGGAACGGAGACGAGTTTTGACAACAAAATTACCAATTAGATTAGGTTATGCAATAGGTCTATTGTGATTGTATCATAATTTTTTATAGCACTAAGTAATTTTACTAAATTATTATCAGGATAATTTAAAATTTGCAGGAAAGTACAAGACGTCATTGCAAGGAGCTTAAGTAGCATTGAAGTAATCCATAAGAAGTAACCAAAAATGGATTGCTTCGTTGGCTTACGCCTCCTCGCAATGACGAGTTATACAAGTATACGTCATTGCGAGACCACATAGTGGTCGCGGCAATCCACACATTATTGGATTGCTTCATCGGTTTACGCCTCCTAGCAATGACGTTTTTACCCTGTCATTCCCGCGTAGACGGGAATCTAGACCCTGCCCCAAAGCAGGGGTGACACAAAAATGGATTGCTTCGTCGCAATGACGTCGATTGTTTTTTCCTACGATTTCTAAACTACTCTGAAATTATATTACTTAAATATACTTGTTTTTATAGCAGTTATTGTATATTCTTCCTAATAAATTCATGTCCTTAATAGTTAATTTGGGACTAGATTTTAGATAAGTGATAATAATAAAGTAATAATAATATGAAAATTTCAGCAAATGCTATTAGAGCTGGCAACATTATAGTATATAATAATGAGCTATGGGTTGTGCATAAAACGCCTGAACATACTAAACCCGGTAAAGGTGGGGCTTATGTACAAGTAGAGATGAAAAATTTTAAAACTGGTACAAAGCTTAACGAGCGGTTTAATTCATCTGATTATGTTGAAAAAGCACAACTTGATACCAAAGATTTACAATTCCTCTATTTTGAGGAAGATAATATAGTGTTAATGGATAATGAGACCTTTGAGCAAATTTTAATTAATAAGTCAATTCTTGGTGAAAGTTTGCCATTCCTTGAAGATAATATGGTATTAAAGGTACAGTTTTATGAGGAAAAAGCTTTAAGTGCTGAATTACCACAAACCGTTATTGCTGAAATTATGCAAACTGATCCCGTAATTAAAGGGGCTATGGTCACATCTTCTTACAAACCAGCAATTTTAACTAATGGAGTAAAGGTAATGGTACCACCTTATTTAGTGGTAGGTGAGAAAATAGTGGTAAAAATTGAAGATGTTAGCTTTGTTGAAAGAGCTAAGTAATATCTTATGCAACAACCGATAACCAATTTACTTATTGCTGCTTCACGTAAAGCTGTTAAATTTTTGCATAGAGATTTTTTGGAGCTAGGAATGCTTCAAAGGTCTAGTAAAGGAAATTATGATTTTTGTAATAAAGCTTATGTTAAAGCACAAGATTTATTACGTAATGAGTTGCAAAAATATACAAGTGCGTTATTCTTTCCAGAGGATAAGTTTAAACTAGATAATAGTGAAGAGATGGTTTTACTAATAAATCCGCTGGATGGTTTTAGTAATTTAGAAAAGAGCCTACCATTTTTTGCTCTATCTATAACGTGTTTAAAGAAGATTAATCAAATTTTAACTACGATATGTACGGTGATAAATTTTCCAGCTTTTGATGAGATTTATTATGTTGAAAAAGGAAGAGGGGTATGGTCAGAAAATAATACTAGTAACAATAGTAGATTAAGGGTTTCTGGTTGTAGTAGTGTTGATAATTTTCTAATCGCTACCGATGATCTTAATATTAACCCAGTTTTTTTGAAAAATGCTAGGGTTTTTGGTTGTCATTGTTATGGAATGCTACTACTGGCAGCTGGTAAGATTGATGTTGTTTATTGTTCATCATTAAATTATACTTTGAAAGCTGGCTTTGATCTAATCGTCCGAGAAGCAGGCGGAGCAATAATAAATAATGATGAAATGTTTGTTGCTACTAATTATGAACTTTCTAAAAAATTTGAACATTTATTAGCAGAAAAAACATCTATTTGAAAAATATTTTATTTTTATTTTTTTGTTATATCATGTACATTAAGGTAACCCCAAAGTCATTGCGAGACCACGCAAGTAGGTCAAAGCAATCCATTTCTAACCATTTTCTTGGATTTGCTTCGTCGGCTCACGCCTCCTCTCAATGACGTTTTTACCATGTCATTCCCGCGTAGGCGGGAATCTAGCCTCCTGCTTATGCAGGGGTGACACAAAAATGATTTAGATTTGCTATATAGGGATTTTTAATAATTTGATGTTATATTATGAAGAAATTTACTGTTAATTGTGATTTTGGTGGGCAAATGGCACCGTTTACCATATATGTAGGGCAGCCTGAGCCGGGACATCATCCTTTACATTTTCAGGATGACTGGTTATCAAAGCAACGTGGTGGAAAAATACCCACAGAGGTAATGGATGCAATCACTAAACTACAAGAACTGGCTAATAAGAATAATGTATTACTTGAAGAATTATGTGTGTATGCTCTTGGTTCAGCCCAAGAAGAGGACGATAGAGCTGAAAAAAATGAAGAATCAGAAAGTAATAATGATATTAGCGATGATATAAAGTGACAGGACGAAAAAGTTAGATGTCACCCCTGCGAAATCAGGGGTCTAGATTCTCGAGAAAGCAAGAATTACATCATGTAATCGGATTAGCTATAGTAATAAAAAAAAATAAAAATAAAATGCAATTACCTATTAGTGTCATTAATAATATAATGTATAATAACAATATTGCCAAAAGTAAATAATACAAATTAGAGAGTGAGAATGAAGCAATATAATGATTTGTCGAAGATTATTCATCGAGAAGGCTACATATTTATTGTAAGCTTTGCTGTGATAACTTTTTTACTCTTTACTGTCAATAATACCTGTGGGTATATAGGATTGGTTATGACAATTTGGTGTGTATATTTTTTTAGAAATCCGGATCGATTTACCCCGATTAGTGACGATTTGGTGGTTAGCCCAGCAGACGGAATAGTACAAAAAATAACTGAAGCAGTTCCGCCGATAGAACTTGGTCTTGGCGATCAGGAGATGATTAGAGTTAGTATTTTTTTGAATATTTTTAATATTCATGTAAATCGTATTCCAGCTAACGGTAAGATTTTATCTCTACATTATAATCCAGGAAAGTTTTTTAATGCTTCTCTTGATAAAGCCAGTATATATAATGAACGTCAATCTGTTTTAATGGAAACAAAAAGTGGGCATAAAATTGCTTTTGTCCAAATAGCAGGATTAATAGCCAGAAGGATATTATGTGACTTAGAAGAAGATACTGAGGTTAGAATTGGTGATAGATATGGTATTATCCGTTTTGGTAGTAGAGCGGACGTTTATTTGCCACTTAAAACTGCCCTTTGTGTTACTGAAGGGCAAACTGCAGTTGGTGGAGAAACTATTATTGCTGATTTTAAGAACAAAAAAACATCTGAACTTAAATTTGAAAGAAGGTGAGGCTATTGCTACTTTAATGTAAGTATATAGGTATAAATTGATTAGAATACGCAAAGTTAGAATAACAAAACCAATTCCGTTTATAAAATTGCTTCCTAATTTTATCACTCTATTGGGGCTTGTGATTGGTATTAGTGCCATTAAATTTGGATTGGATGGTATATGGGAAAGGGCTGTATATTGTACCTTAGTTGCTGCTATAATAGATGGAATTGATGGTAGGATAGCACGGATGCTAAATGCTACTAGTCCTTTTGGTGCTGAACTGGACTCATTATGTGATTTTGCTAATTTTGGAGTAGTGCCGGCTTGTCTTGTATATTTATGGTCTTTTCAACAATATGAATATAAAGTATTTTCATGGGGAACTATATTGCTATTTATCGTATGTATGGCATTAAGGCTTGCGAGATTTAATACTGCTATTTTTCATGAGGCAAATAATAAGAAACTAGAATATTTTTTTACTGGTGTACCTGCTCCTTGTGGAGCTTTACTTGCTTTAATTCCCATGATTTTAGATTTTGAAGTGAGTGGCATTTTAGGTATCAATATTCGTACCCATACCATTATAATAGGTCTATATATTGTGGTAATTGCTTTTTTACTGGCTAGTAGGTTGCCAACATTTTCGACAAAAAATATTAAGATAAAACACGAATATTTATCATTAGCTATGATGGTGTTTGCTGTTATCATCATAAGTTTTATTATATATCCATGGTATTTATTACCATTCATTGCCTCTATATATATTTTGTCTATACCAATTTGCTGTTTTATTAGTAAGAAAATTTAAATTATGTTAGAAGCTTTTGAAAAATATAAGTCTCATCCATTTTTTAAATATTTTCTAGTTTTGTTCAGTGTAATAGTTGTATATCTAGCTTATAATATTTATATTTGGAGTCATACAGAGTCGACTGATAATGCATATATTGAGGCAGACATATCTAGCGTTAGTTCTGAGATTAGTGGAGTGATTAAGAATGTATTGATTTCAGATAATATGAGAGTAAAAAAAGGTGACCTTATTGCTGAAATCGATGATCAGGATTATAAGTCACGCCTTGCGTCGCTTGAATCTTCTATTAATGCATCTATTAAAAATATAGAAATCATAGAACAAAAAACTTTAATCACACAATTTAATTTACAACAAAGTAAAGAGGCTGTTGATTTTGCTAATACTAATTTGGAAATTAATTCAACTGAGTATACAAGAGTTCAAGAACTTAACAAAGGGAATTTTTCTAGTAAGAAGACATTAGATGAATCTAGAATGTCTTTTACTAAAGCAAAAACTGATTATAATCAAGCAAAGTTAAACTTGCAAATAGCCCAGCAAAAATTACTACTTTTAGCTTTGCAAAAAACTGCTGAAGAAGAAAAATTGAAAGGGTTATTGCAAGATAAAAATATAATAGCCAGGAGTGTAGTAAATACCAAAATTACAGCTCCGGTTAATGGAATAATAGCAAATAGTAGTTTGCAGGTAGGAAATTTCATTAGCCCGGGTAGGGTATTATTTTTTGTTGTACAGGATGAACGAATATATGTAAAAGCTAATTTTAAAGAAACACAAATTGCTAAATTTCAGTCAGGGCAAAAAGTTAAATTACAGTTTGATTCTTTACCCAAAAAAGTTATATATGGTATAATACGTAACGTATCACCAGCTACCGGCTCGAAATTTAGTCTAATTCCCAGTGATAATGCAACTGGGAATTTTACTAAGATTGTTCAACGGGTTCCTGTATTAATAGATTTTGAGGTTCCTAAAAATGGTACTAGTAATTTGATGCCAGGAATGTCTGTGATAGTTTCGGTTAGGACTGATGAGACGTAAGTATTCACGAAAAAAAGTTAAAATACAAATGTCTATTAGCGAGGCTTGCAATATCTTTTAACGTCATTGCGAGCGAACGTATTTGAGCGTGGCAAGCCACACATTTATTAGATTGGATTGCTTCACCGACCTACGTTCTCCTCGCAATGACGTTTGAGGCTTTTTACTCCTTGCTAATAGACGTCTTGTACTTTAACTTTTTTCCGTAAACATTCACTTTATAATTACTGTCAAATATCTACTAGTTCTTGATAGGTTACTTCCAAAACCTCATAAGATTTTGAACCTTTAGGAATTGTCACTTCTACTACATCTCCAACTCCTTTACCGATGAGAGCCTTAGCAATTGGCGATACTATCGATACTCTCTTTTTAGTTATATCTGCTTCATATTCTCCAACAATATGGTACACAACTACTTCTTCTGTTTCGTCATCGATCAACTTAACTGTGGCACCAAATTTTATGCTGTCACCTGAGAGCTTTGAGGTATCAATAATTTCCGCCCTTGCCATTTTATCTTCAAGATCTAAAATACGACCTTCAATAAAACTTTGTTTTTCCCTTGCTGCATGATATTCTGCATTCTCAGATAAATCTCCAAAATCTCTAGCTGTTGCTATAGCCTCAATTACTTTTGGTCTTTCTACATGTTTAAGGTGCTTGATTTCTTTCTCTAGACTATCGAACCCTTTATGTGTAATAGGAAATTTTGTCATAATAATATGTCTTGTCTAAGTTAAGTTTTCTAGTATATTTGTTGTGTTAAACTTTGTCAAACAGCCCTTTTAGATTATCATGCAAACTAAAATATTTAAATTTGAGATACAACGTAAAACTTTCCATTTATATAGCTTAATTGTACCGCTTTTTTATTTATTTTCATCTAAATTAGTTGTTACTACACTATTATTTTTACTTACCGCCTGTGTATTATATATAGATATTGCCAGGAACTACAATTTATATGTTAAGAAATTTACAGATAGATTTCTTAGAAAGTTTATGAGACCCGAGGAACGGAGTGGTTCATTCAGACTAAGTGGTGGTAGTTTTATGGCAATTGGATTTTTTTTGACAGCTCTTTTATTTTCAAAAGGTTTAGCGATTTCATCTTGGTTGATATTGATAATAGCTGATTGTCTTGCTGCGTTAGTTGGTACCAAAATAGGTAAGCCTTTAGAAAATGGTAAATCATTGGAAGGTTCTATTGCCTTTCTAACTTCTGCAATTTTTATTAGTATGTTAGTGTATTTTTTCATTGGCTATCATACTAGTTTTACTGTTATCATCATTAGTTCTATAGTTACTACTATTGGTGAATTTTATGCAAAGGATTTATTGATCAACGATAATTTATTAATACCTCTTACTTACTGCTTTTCTACGATTATATTCACCTTTATTTTAGGTTTATGAGAATTCCATTAGAATTTTATGAACTTCTTAGAACCCGGATTAATTTATCAGATATTGTTCGGCAGAAAGTAGTTTTAACTAAAAAATCTGGAAATTACCTAGGGCTGTGTCCTTTTCATGTTGAAAAATCTCCATCATTCACTGTAAATGATGCCAAGAGATTTTATTATTGTTTTGGCTGCACTGTTCACGGAGATGTTATAAAATTTGTTGCTAGTCTTAGCGGTTTATCTTACAAAGAGGCGGCTATTAAACTTGCCAATGATTATGGCATTGAATTGCCTAAATTAACCGTAGAGCAACAAAAATTGCATGAAGAATCGGATGAACTACTTGATATCTTAGAGATGGCAGCAAGGTTTTTTACCTCACAATTGTCACAAGAAGTATGTAATTATTTACGTGACCGCGGTATTAGTAAAGAGTCAATTAAAGAATTTTCCATTGGTTTTGCTCCTCCGGCTAAGGAATTGCAGAAATTTTTTGAAAAAAAATCAATATCTTTGAAAAAACTTCAAAAAGCAGGCTTAGTGGGCAAGGGAAATGATGGTACAATGTATGAGATATTTTATAACCGGATAATTTTTCCGATTAGGAATATTTATAACAAGGTAATTGGGTTCGGGGGACGAGTAATTGGTAATGGATTGCCTAAATATTTAAATTCTCCGGAAACCATATTATTTCAAAAAAATGAAACATTATATGGAGAGAATAATGCGATTAGTGTTGCTTATAAGAAAAACCATTCAATCTTGGTTGAGGGGTACTTAGATGTTATTGCCTTGCATCAAGCTGGTTTTAAAGAGACAGTAGCAAGTCTTGGTACTGCGGTTACAGAGAATCATTTGCAGAAATTATGGCGTGCCGGAGATGAAATAGCACTTTGTTTAGATGGTGATATGGCGGGGATAAAAGCTACTCAACGAGTAATTAACCTAGTATTGCCGTTGATAAATGGTAATAAGAAAATTTCCTTTGTGATGTTACCTGGCGGCAGTGATCCTAATGATATTATCAATAAAGATGGGGCAGGGGGCTTTACCAAAATTTTTGATAAAAGGATTAATCTATCCGAAATGATTTGGCGTTCCGAATATGAAGGTAAGATTTTTGCAACCCCGGAAGATAAAGCTATTTTGGAAAAAAATCTTGAAGATTACTGTAAGCAAATAAAAGATAGGACACTTAGCCATAATTACTATAGATATTTTAAAGACCAAATATGGCAAAATTTAATTAAACGCCAAAGTAAAGGGATTGCAAAAAATTCAAATGTAATATTTTCAGCTCCTGACTATTCGGAAATTGAGATGTTAGAACAAGTTTTTTGTATGATGTTAGTAAAATTTCCAGAGATAGTTAAAAAGCAAGAAATAAAGGGTTTTTTATTAACGTTACATTTTCAAAATAAAATGCTTGAAGATTTTCGTGATTGGTATTTTGCAGAGATTATTAGCAATGATATGTTAGATCAGGAGAATATTATTGATTTGGCAGAAAAAGCTGGATTTTATGAGACTTTTTCGCTATTGTCAAAACCTAATAACCTATTCCTAGATATATCATTTAATAAGAATGATATAGATTCTGAGTTGCTTTGGCAATGGTTGCATAAGAAACATCACCTAGTACTATTAAAACAAGAATATAGTTCCATTATTCAAAATGGAACGGATGAAGAATTGAAAAAAGCTATGCTATACCGAGAAGAAATTATGAAGGTCTCTAAAGAACTTTATAATCTAAACGAATCTTTTACTAATTGACTTAAGGTTTATAAATTATGACAGAAGTGAAAAAGAATATAGATGAAAAAGGCGAAGCAGTTGATAACTTAGTTAAATCAGCCAAAGCAAAAGGTAAGGCAGTTACTTATTATGATATAAATAAAGTTATTCCAATCACTAATAATATATCAGTAAATGATCTAGAAAAGGTAATATCAAAGTTTTCTGAGGCTGGAGTTGATATTATAGAAGGTGATGAAGATGAGATTAAACTTGATATTAATGTAGATGAAGAATTTAAACTATCTAATAATGTTGATAGTGAGCCTGAAGATGACAGTGAAGAAGAAAATATAGGCTCAACCGATGATCCAGTAAGATTATATTTACGAGATATGGGCGGAGTAGGACTCTTTTCTCGTGAGGCTGAAATAGAAGTAGCTCAAGATATTGAGGAAGGTAAAGAGATAATGGTTAAGTCACTTTGTGAAAATCCAATATCGATGAAGTTCTTTATTAAATGGCATGAAGATTTAGCTAATGAAAAAATACTACTTAGGGATTTGATTGATTTAGAAGCTAATATGGTTCACGAATATTGTGGTAGTTCTGAAGAAAATCACAATAACGATCTGGAATCAGAACATGAAGAGCATGAAGAAGCTAGTAATTTATCAATAGCTACTATTGAATTACAGTTATTACCTGCTGTTGTCAAGCGTATGGAGAAAATTTCTAAACTTTCTGAAGAGTTGTTAGTTGAAGCAAAAAAACATTATACACGTTATTCTCAGCCTAAAGGATTGCAAGATAACAAAAAATATGTCAAGAATCTACAATTACTAATTGTTGAAATTTCTGGCATCCATTTTCATTCTAAAAGGACGGAGGAAATTCTTAATAGGATATATAGTTTGAATAGAGAATTAGTAAATAAAGAAGCTAATTTTCTTAAATTAGCTGAAAAATATGGCGTAACTCGTCAGTGTTTCCTAAGTGAATATATGGGAGCAGTAATTGATGAGAACTGGAAGAAGCAAATGCAAAAAAATAAGAATTCTAATTGGAGGAATTTCCTTACTAAAGAATCTGATGTTACTGATCAAATGATTAGCGAATTAAAGAGCATGGAGATGATTAGTGGTTTGCCAATTATTGAATTTAAAAAATTAGTGCATACCATACAAAAAGGTGAAAGACAGGTTCTCCGAGCAAAAAAAGCTATGATAGAAGCTAACCTTCGTCTAGTTATTTCGATTGCTAAAAAATATGCAAATCGTGGATTGCAGTTTTTAGATTTAATTCAGGAAGGAAATATTGGATTAATGAAGGCTGTTGATAAATTTGAATATCGTAGGGGGTATAAATTTTCTACTTATGCTACTTGGTGGATTAGGCAAGCTATTACTAGAGCCATTGCTGATCAAGCTAGAACCATACGTATTCCTGTACATATGATTGAAACGATCAACAAAATTATCCGTACTTCTAGGCAGATGCTGAACGAACTAGGTTATGAACCAACTCCAGCAGAAATTGCTGCTCGCCTTTCTATGCCAGTTGATAAAGTACGTAAAGTGATGAAGATAGCTAAAGAGCCAATTAGCTTGCAAAATCCAGTAGGAGATGATGATGGTAGTTATTTGGGAGACTTTATTGAAGACCCGAATGCCATATTACCACTTGATGCAGCAATTCAATCGAACTTACGAGAGGTTACCACTAGAGTATTAGCAACTCTTACTCCTCGTGAAGAAAGGGTTCTAAGGATGAGATTTGGTATAGGGATGAATACTGATCATACTTTGGAAGAAGTAGGGCAGCAATTCAATGTTACTAGGGAACGTATTAGGCAAATAGAATCCAAAGCACTGCGTAAATTAAAACATCCGACTAGATCTAAAAAACTTAGTAGCTTCCGGAGTGGTTCTAGAAAGCACAACAATTCTTCAGAATCTGCTTTTGGTGGCTAATTTACATAAGATTGTTTAATGATTTGTGTCCAAATATAATTGAATCCAAATCAATTAATTATTATTTGTTTACTTTCTAATAGAGATACCTTAATATTTACAAACATTAATTTTTATAAACAAAGCTTTATTTATGGTAAACTTACAAACCAAACTTAACTCATTAATGATTCAAAAAAATATCAATGCGGTAGAGATAGAGAAGAAAACTGGAATAAGTAGAAATACTGTTTATAGTATTTTGTACGGTAGTTCAAAAAACCCTAGTGCTACTAATTTACAATTAATTGCTAAGGCATTAGATGTTAATTTGGAAGCTCTTGTTGTTGATAACGAAGCAAACCTTGAGGTGATGACTGTTGATCAGATGAAAATCTTTAGCAAAGCCACTAGTTTAACTATTAATATATTAACTGAGAAAAATTTAAACTTTTCATTTGGCAATCTTACAGCCCTAATAAAAGAAGTATATGAATATGCTCTAAAAAAGCAGTCTGTTGATAATACATTTATAGATTGGATGATTGATAAATATCATAAACCTTAATCTTTCTTTGTGAGCGTTCACGGAGGTGAAACTTCTCCTTCAAATTCCTCAGCATAAGCGAGTTTTGCAAGGGGTCTAATATGTGTTATTTTATCAACTTTAATAGTATCATATGATACTATCATTTGCTATAAATAACATTAGATAACATAGATAATATTAGGTATGAATAATCAGCTGCAATTAATACCAAATTTTATTACTTTAGATAAGCTTGGTTATGGTATTGACATTCCAATAAGATGTAGTAATAAAGCCAAACGCATTGCAATTAAAATAAACCACAAAGGAGCTGAATTAGTTCTGCCTAATAAAAATTTTTATGCAGGATATAAATTTTTATTAGACAAAGAATCTTGGATAAGACGGAATTTATCAGACTATTCAAAACAAGACCCTATAGATAATAATACTATAACAGTCTTTGATAAAATGTACTCATTACTACATATTGATGCAGATTATAATAAAGTACAAATAGGAGAGGATATTATTCAGATATATTCTTTACCTTCCCAACACAAAAGTACTTTAACAAGGTTCTTGCAAGATAAATTGTTACTAGAAGCAGTAAACCTGGTGACTTTTCTAGGCAAAAAACATAATATAAATTTTAGTAAAATAAAAATTACGAATAATAAGAACAAATGGGGGAGTTGTTCCAGTAATGCTGTACTTGCTTTTAATTGGCGACTTATTTTTGCTCCAAAAAAAATATTAAAATACTTAGTGGTACATGAAATATGTCATATAATGGAAATGAATCACAGTAAACATTTCTGGCATTTAGTGGCAAGACTCTATCCGGATTATAAGTTGGCTAGATTATGGCTTAAGGAAAATGGCAATAAATTGCATCAATATCTACAATAGATTTAACCAAACTAATATTTTAGTAAATCTATTTGTTTTTGATAATTTTTTGATTGAAAAATAAAGTTACCTGATACTAAAAGATCAGCTCCTGCTTTGATACAATTTTTACCGGTAATATCATTTATTCCTCCATCGACAGAAAGCAATATATTTTTGCCGGAATTTTTAATCTTTTCTGAAATAATTTTTATTTTTTCTAACTGATTTTCTATAAATTTTTGACCAGAAAATCCAGGGTTTACAGTCATTACTAGTATCAAATCCAATTTATCAATAATATAATCTATATAATTTGGATTAGTGGAAGGAAGTAGTGCCACTCCCACTTTTACTCCTAAATTTTGAATAATGTCTAAAGTTCTGTCAAGATGAATAGTTGTTTCAGGGTGTATAGTGATAATATCTGCTCCACTATTCGCATAATCTTTAATTGAATATTCTGGGTTATTAATCATTAAATGTACATCAAATGGTAATGTAGTATGAGTTCTCAAGGATTTTATTATAGGATATCCAAATGTTAAATTAGGTACAAAATGTCCATCCATAACGTCTATATGAATCATATCAGCACCAGCTTTTTCCAAAGAACTAATTTCTTTTTGTAAATTAGCAAAATCTGCTGATAGTAAAGAAGGAGCAATCTTAATTATTTTCACTTTTATCCTTTAATATAAAATTTTTAAGTAAGCACATTACATTCTATAAAACTAATTCAGATAAATTTCTACTATCTTTTCGTCATTTTGTTATTATACTACGAGTTATGATTATAATGAACTATAATAGCCATATATGAGTCAACATATTGCAAATTCTTCTGATTCACTTGATGAAAAGCGTAATAATGCCCGTCAAGGGGGAGGAGAAGAAAGAATTACCTTACAACATAAGAAAGGTAAGCTCACTGCTAGAGAAAGAATAGAAGTGTTGCTAGACCCTGAGAGTTTTGAAGAAACAGGAATGTTCGTTGAACATAGATGTAGTAATTTTGGAATGGAAGAAAAAAAATTCCTAGGGGACGGTATAATAACTGGACATGGCACCATAAATGGTAGGTTAGTTTTTGTGTATAGCCAAGATTTTACTGTATTAGGTGGCTCTCTTGGTGAGTATCATGCTAAAAAAATATGCTCTATACTCGATTCTGCTTTGGCAGTAGGAGCACCAGTTATTGGGATAAATGATTCGGGAGGAGCAAGAATCCAGGAAGGAGTTGATGGTCTTGGTGGTTATGGTGAATTATTCCAACGCAATGTAATTGCTTCTGGTATTATTCCACAAATCACCTTAATTATGGGACCTTGTGCTGGAGGAGCTGTTTATTCTCCTGCCTTAACAGACTTTATCTTCATGGTTAAAAATACTTCTTATATGTTTGTAACCGGACCGGAGGTAATTAAGACTGTTACAGGTGAAGAAGTAAGTCAAGAACAACTTGGTGGTGCAAAGATGCATACTACCAAGAGTGGTGTTGCTGACTTTGCTTTTAAAAATGATATAGAACTACTTCTAGAAACTAGAAGATTCTTTAATTTTTTACCTCTATCAAATCGTAGTCCACTACCATGTCGTCGTACTGAAGATCCAGCCGATCGAGTTGATATGTCTCTAAACACCTTAGTCCCAAATATTCCAAACAAAGCTTACGATATGAAAGAATTAATTGAACGTATTGTGGATGAAGGAGACTTTTTTGAGTTACAACCAGATTTTGCTAAAAACATTATAACCGGCTTTGGTTATATGGAAGGAAGATCTATAGGATTTGTTGCGAATCAACCATTACATTTAGCTGGCTGTTTGGATATTAACGCATCAAGAAAGGCAGCAAGATTTGTACGTTTTTGTGATGCATTTAATATTCCGATAGTGACTTTAGTTGATGTCCCAGGCTTTTTACCTGGTATTGCTCAGGAGCATAACGGTATTATTAAACATGGTGCGAAATTATTATATGCATACGCTGAAGCAACTGTACCGAAAATTACCATAATTACTAGAAAAGCTTATGGTGGGGCTTATATCGTAATGAACTCAAAACATCTTCGTGGTGATGTCAATTATGCGTGGTTCAACTCGGAAATTTCAGTACTTGGAGCTGAAGGGGCTGCTGAAATAATATTTAAAGCAGAATGTAAAGACCCAGAATCGAAAAAACAAAAGATTCAGGAGTATAAAGATACAGTTACTTCTCCTTTCGTTGCAGCATCTAGAGGGTACCTAGACGATATTATTAAGCCTCAAAACACTAGATGGCGTATATGTAAAGCCCTAAACTTTCTTCAACACAAGAAAGTACAGTTACCATGGAAGAAACATGATAACTTACCGCTTTAGCATATTCTTCTATTTTAAAAAATTAACCAAGAATGCTAATCGGGTTAGCTATATAAAAATTAGTGAAATTATCTATTAGTGAGGAGCAGGACATCTGGTATAATGTCTAATATTATATTTAATTAAGCACGAGATTTTATGACTAAACCATTATTTGATAAAATTTTAATCGCCAATCGTGGTGAAATAGCTTTGAGAATAATGCGAACACTAAAAAAGATGGGTATTACATCAGTTGCTGTATATTCTGAAGCCGATACACACTCAATGCATGTACAATATGCTGATGAAGCTTATTATATTGGCAATTCCCCTGCTACTGAAAGTTATTTGTCGATTAAAAATATTATAAATGCTATTAGAACAAGTGGAGCTTCGGCGGTGCATCCAGGATATGGGTTTCTATCGGAAAATTCAAATTTTGCAAATATTTTAAAAAGGGAAGGAGTTACCTTAATAGGTCCAAACGCTTCTGCCATTAAGAAAATGGGTGATAAAATTGAAGCAAAAAAAATTGCTTTGGAAGCAGGAGTGAGTACAGTTCCTGGCTATATGGGTACTATCAGCAATGTAAACCAGGCAATAGAAATTGCAGAGGAAATAGGTTTCCCTATTATAGTTAAGGCAACAGCTGGCGGTGGCGGTCGTGGCATGAGAGTGGTAAAAAACTCTGAAGAAATGGCTAATGCTTTTGAATCAGCTAAGCTTGAAGCAGTAAATAATTTTAGTGATGGTAGATTATTCATTGAGAAATTAATTAAGTCTCCAAGGCATATTGAAATACAATTATTAGCTGATCAATATGGTAATAGTGTTTGTCTCGGTGAGCGAGAATGTTCAATTCAACGTTATCATCAAAAAGTTATTGAAGAAGCTCCAAGTTCTTTTATTACTGAGGAAATACGACAAAAAATGTATAAAGAAACCATAGCTTTATCTAGTAAAGTTGGTTATTACTCTGCCGGTACAGTTGAATTTATAGTTGATTTAGATAAGAATTTTTATTTTCTTGAAATGAATACTAGACTACAAGTTGAGCACCCAGTGACTGAGCTGATAACTGGTATTGATATAGTAGAAGAGATGATAAAGATTGCGGCTGGTGAGAAATTATCATTTTCTCAAGAAGATATAAAATTAAAGGGGCATGCATTTGAATCGAGAATTTGTGCAGAAAACCCAATGCGTGGATTTTTGCCATCTAGTGGTAGAATTACTGAATATTCAGAACCGCCAAAAAATGCTAATATTCGTGTGGATACTGGTTTAGGGCTTGGAGGAGAAGTCAGTATGTTTTATGATCCAATGATTGCCAAACTTTGTACTTATGGAGAAACTAGAAAGCAAGCTATTGAAGTTATGCGTTCTGCTTTAAGTTCTTACATAATACAAGGCATTTCTCATAATATTAGTTTTCTGGAAGCGGTAATATCGCATCCTCGCTTTATAGCAGGTGATATAAATACCGCGTTTATCGAAGAAGAATATCCAGATGGTTTTTCTGGAGCAAGTTTAACTTCTGAAATTACTAAAATATTCCTTGCTACAGCCATTTTTGTTTATATTACCGAGCAAAAACGTGCCTCATTAATTTCTGGTCAAATAATCGATCAAACTCATAAAATTGGCACTAGATGGGTTGTATCAATTGATGATAAACTATTTCCAGTTTTAATTACACCAGTAGATTATGGTTATAATATAAGACAAGAAAATGATAGAATATACATACGTAGTAATTGGAACTTAGGTAGTAGACTTTTTTCCTGTATTGTAAATGGTAGAAAAGCCAATATAAAAATTCAAAATATCGTAACAGGTTATATGTTATCGCATTCAGGCATTACTGTTAAAGCTTATGTTCGTTCTCCAAGGATGTCTGAACTAGAAGCGTTGATGATTACCAAAAATATCCAAGAAGAGCAAACAGAGATGCAAGCTCCGCTTGCAGGACAAATTATTGCAATTAAAGTGCAGGAAGGTAGTGAGGTAATTGTTGGTCAAGAGATTATGGTTTTAACTGCTATGAAAATGGAAAATATACTTATTGCTGAGCGTAGTGGAAAAATTGCTAAAATCCTAGTTAATGAAAAGGAGCAGGTGGTTAGTGGTCAAGTATTACTAGAGTTCGTTTAGGTTAAAAATGTTGAATCACTTTTACCGAAATCTTAAAAAATATTGTGATAGCGGTAAATTAGTATTTATCCTAATAATTATAGCCGTCATATTGGCTTGCTCAACTTATTACGTGATTTCGATTGAGCCAAAGTCTCTTGGTCCAGACCCAAGTAGAGTTATAGGGCTGATATTGGTAGATCTTACTATATTCTTACTTTTAGGCATTTTATTAGCTCGTAAATTTTTACGAGATTTTGTTGATAAAGGAAAGAGCGATGGCTCTTCAAAGTTACAAAATCGTATCATCATTACCTTTAGTTTGGTTGCTACAATTCCAACGATTATTGTTTCAGTATTTTCAGCATATTTTTTTAATTTTGGTATTCAGTCTTGGTTCGATAAAAAGATTTCTGCTGTACTTGATCAATCGATAATAGTAGCAGAATCTTATATCAATGAGCATAAACTGCAATTGCGAGAAACAGCGTTATCTGTTGCTTATGATTTAAGTGAAATGTATTATGACTTAATACATAACCCCATTTTATTTAATGAGACATTAAATTCTGAAGCTGAGATGCGTTCTCTTGACGAAGTTATAGTTTTACATAAGCCTACTAATACTGTTATTGCTAACACCTTTTTAAGCTTTGCAACTTCATTTGCTACTATTCCAGCTCATTTAATGAAAAGAGCTGAGATAGGAGAAATTGTTGAGATAAAATCGGATCCAGCAAAGATTCGCATGCTTATAAAACTTAAGGAGCAGAATGATGTATATTTGTTGGTAGGTAGATTGATTGATGCTAAAATTACCGATCATATTAATAAAACTAATGGAGCAGCTGAAGAGTATTATCGTCTTAAAGAACATATATCCAGTATGCAAATCAAGTTCTCTATAGTATTTATTTTTATTGCTTTATTATTACTATTAGCTGCAATAAGTTGGGGAATGATCTTTGCTATAAAAATAGTAACTCCTATTCGGAAATTAGTAATTGCTGCTGAAAAAGTTAAAGACGGTGACTTAACTATCCAAGTGCCAGAAGATGTTATTAATAAAGATGAAATAAGCGTTTTATCTTCAGTTTTTAATAGGATGGTTAAACAGATTGATCTTCAACAAAGAGATTTAGTTATAGCTCAGCGTGCACTTGCTTGGTCTGATGTTGCAAGGAAAGTAGCTCATGAGATCAAGAACCCTTTGACTCCCATTCACCTTGCCTCCGAAAGATTGTTTAGAAAATTCGGCAATCAAGTTGAGGATAAAGCAGAGTTTAATAAATACATACAGATGATTGTACGTCATACTGATGATATTAAGAAGATTGTCTCTGAATTTGTTAATTTTGCAAGATTACCAGCTCCAGTATTTACGGATTGTGATCTAGTAATTCTGATAAAAAATATGGTTGAATCCCGAAAATTAATTAATGATAAAATATTATATAAATTTATCACAACTGATCAGCATATAGATTTTATTTGTGACACAACTCAAATTAATCAAATTATGGTTAATTTATTAAAGAATGCCGAAGAATCTATAGGGATTACTAAGTTACAACAAGGGGTTATTATTGTTTCTATAGCTAAATCTGACCATCAGATTATTATTACAGTAGATGATAATGGGGTAGGTTTTCAAGAAAATTTAATTGATAGAGCTACAGAACCTTATATAACAACTAGATCTAAGGGAACAGGTTTGGGATTAGCTATTATCAAAAAAATAGCACAAGATCATTGTGCAACACTAGAGTTAGCAAATAGGTTAGAAGGTGGTGCCATTATCAATATAACGTTCAACCTTGATGAATTAAAATTAAAGACTAATAATTTGAAGCAGAATATTTTATAATAGTGAACGTTTACAGAAAAAAGTTAAAGTACAAGACGTCTGTTAGCGAGGAGCTACTTTAGTAGCATTGATGCAATCCAAGAATAATGGATTACTTCGACCATTACATGGTCTCGCAATGACGTTTTGTACTTCAGCTTTTTTCCGTGAACGCTCACTAAAAAATTGCCTTTACAGTGTGTACGTAAAGTGGTACTTTCTAGTATTTATATTCTATGAGGTATCTACTATGTTTATTTATTCAGCAACTATTGCAAGATCAAAATTATTTAAACTAATTGATGAAATTCACAAAACGCATGAACCCATATATATAAAAG
The DNA here is from genome assembly GCF_964264705.1 of Candidatus Tisiphia endosymbiont of Xenochironomus xenolabis. NCBI lineage: Bacteria > Pseudomonadati > Pseudomonadota > Alphaproteobacteria > Rickettsiales > Rickettsiaceae > Candidatus Tisiphia > Candidatus Tisiphia endosymbiont of Xenochironomus xenolabis. The sequence goes on along the minus strand of NZ_OZ183473.1, from coordinate 1,178,167 downwards.
GAAAACGTAATAATGCTGTGATATTATCGGAAGAAGATTATGCTTCTATGCAAGAAACTTTATATTTGTTATCAATTCCTAATATGAGAGAGTCTATTTTACAAGCTAGTAGAGAGCCTATAGAAGAATTCAAAGATTATACTGAAGTAGAATGGTAGATTTAGTACAATATAAGGTAGTGTTATCTAAAGCTGCCCAAAAAGATATTGCAAAATTAAAAGCGGCTAATTTAGAAGATAAAGCAAGGAAATTATGCGAAATACTAAGTGTTAATCCTTTGCAAATATCCCCGCCTTATAAAAAATTGTTGGGGGATCTAGTAAATAAATATTCGAGAAGAATTAATTTACAACATCGGTTAGTTTATGAGATAGATGAGAATATGCAAATAGTAAAAGTACTCAGAATGTGGAGTCATTACGAAAATTAAAATGTATCTCGAATGGATAAATAAGTGAAAGTGCAAGACTATAAATTTTATAATGATTTAATATCACAGAATGTGGTTGAAGAAATTTGGTTATTTGGTTCTAGAGCAAGGAACGATAATCAGGATAGAGCAGATATTGATTTAGCTATAATATGCCCTAATGCTACCATTAAGGATTGGTTAAAGTTGCAAGAAATTATTGATAATGCTGATACACTTTTAAAAATAGATTGTGTAAGATTTGATGAATTGGATGATTCATCAGACTTAAAATTATCTATAATACGAGAAGTAGAGCTTTAATATCTTTAGAAGATATTGCATTTAAGCCTGTGCTAGAAGATCGAAGTAACATAGACGCTAGCATTCAAAGATTTGAATTTACAATAGAATTATTTTGGAAATTATTAAGGGCGATTCTTGAGAGCAAAGGAGTAGAAGTACAATATCCTAAAGATGTTTTAAGAGAGGCTTTTAAAGGACATCTGATTAGATCATGAACAAGAATGGCTAAAAATGCTTCTAGATAGAAATATCATAGTCAATTCAGGAGAATTTGGGGCTAGGAGCGATGGAGCGACGCCTATAAGTAATAGGCGAGCGACGAGTGACAACGTCCCCAACTTCTCATCAATTGACTATACTTCGCACACTTATGATCAGCAGCTAGCAGATAAAATTTATAATAATATTAGATCTTATATTCCCATATTAAGAAGTACATTTGATAGTCTGAACTTTCTTAAGGATTCCATCATTTGACAAAGTGCTGTAAAACTGTTAAGCTATTTTTACTGTAACCATGAGCTTATGGCTAAATCCTTTAGATCAAGAGCAATTTAATTACTAATACTTCAAAAATGCTGATTATTGATAATCAAAAAATATTAAACGAATTTTGTCGGCAGTTATTGGATTGTAAGACTATAAGTGTTGATACTGAATTTTTGCGTAAGAATACTTATTTTGCTCAGCTTAGCATAATACAAATCATGACTAGTAGTCACAAAGTGATAATTGACACTTTATGTGATTTGGATCTTTCGCCTCTTAACGAAATATTTTTGAACGAGAAAATTCTTAAAATATTTCACGCTCCTAGAGAGGATTTTGAAATATTTTATCATTTATTTAAGAAATTGCCAAGAAATGTTTTTGACATACAAATTGCTGCTGGTATTTGTGATTTTGGTAAACATTTAAGTTATTCGGATATATGCAGTAAAATTTGCTTCGTTCATATTGATAAAACTTATCAAAGATCTGATTGGTTAAAACGTCCCATTAGTGCTAATCTGCTAGATTATGCTATTAAAGATGTTGAATATTTAGAACCAATTTACAAAATATTACAATCAATAATCCAAGATAATAATCTGCAAAATGAATATGACGAGCAAATAAAATCTTTGCTTAATATTGAAAATTATATTGTTGATACACAAAAGGCTTGGCAAAAAGTCAGATTCCATAATCATTCAGAGTTTTTTATTAATAAAATGAAAATTATGGCAGCTTATCGGGAAGAACAAGCAAGTACCATAGATTTACCAAGGAGACATTTTATTAGTGATGAGGAATTAGTAAAGATTTGTCAACATTTACCTACCAGTAACAAAGATTTTGAAAATCTTAAACTAAATGGTCGCTACCTTAGTAAGCAAAAATATAGAACTCAATTAGCAGATCTGTGTCTTGCAATACAAGAATTAGGTGAATAAAGACACTTTATTTATATTAATTGTAAAATAAAATTGCTATTTTCTCAAAGGTTGACTAAAACAGAAATCTTATATATTCTGGCTTTATTGCATGGCAATGTTTAGTATAGTTTTTTTTAAAACCATTTCTGTTTTACTGAGTGTAGTAATTGGTTTCCTAGCAGGAAGATATTCTAAAGTTGAAAGAGATAGTATAGCTTCGTTGTTATTCTATTTTATATCTCCTATTGTTTTTTTTGCTATTCCTGCCAGTACTACTTTAACTTTATCATCATTAAGCGTTACTGTAGTTATTTTTTTTATTGCTACTTCCTTATCAATATTTTCCTACTATTTTTTTGGACGATATTGGTTTGATCATACACGAAACATTATAGCATTATCTGCCGGTACAGCTAATGGTGGTTATTTTATGTTACCAATAGCTGCTGCTCTCTTTGATGATTATGTTTTAAGTATCTATATGATGGCAGTTATAGGTGTAAATATTTTTGAATGCTCGGTGGGATTTTATATTTGTGCCAGAAGTTTTGCCAATAGTAGTGAAAGTATCTTGAAAGTTGTAAAGCTACCAATTTTAAATGGTTTTTTACTTGGTTGTTTATTTAGTTTCGCTGGCTTTACTTTACCTGATTTTTTAGATGATTTTATATATAATATGCGAGGGTCATTTTCTATACTTGGTATGGTTATGGTTGGTTTAGCTCTTTCAACTTTGCAAAAATTTGAAATAGACATAAAGTTTACTGTTGCCACTTTTATGGCAAAATTTCTATTTTATCCAATAGGAATTAACTTATTTATCCTTTTAGATAAATTTGTTTTAGGATGGTATGATGAGAATTATTACAATGCTTTTAGGCTTCTTGCCACTGCCCCTATGGCAGCCAATCTGATTGTTATAGCAAGTCTACAAAAATTCCATCCAGAAAAAGTTGCTACTACAGTATTCCTTTCCCTAATTTTTAGTGTAATATATATACCATTTATGGTAAGTATATTTTTAAGCGATTTGAATTAATTAGAATAGATGATACAAAAATTCATCCAAGTTGGACCGTATATTAATTGGTTTGGCTCACAATATATCCCATCTCATAAGCTGGCTTATCTTGAATTTGGCAACCCTAATAATAAAAATGTCATAGTCTGTGCCCATGGCTTGACTAGAAATGCTCATGATTTTGATAAAATTGCTATGGCATTAAGTGATAAATTTCGAGTAATTGCTATAGATTATCCAGGGCGTGGAAATAGTGATGTTTTTAAAAAGAAAGAGCATTATAACTATCCAGTATATATAAAAGATACAGTACTTTTTCTAAGGAAGTTAGCTATTAAGAACTGTATTTGGCTTGGTAGTTCCATGGGCGGAATAATTGGTATGGTTCTAGCTAGTCGATATAACAAACTTATCAAAGCCATGATTATCAATGATATAGGTCCTTTTATTCCGTCATCCCCTTTAGTTAAAATTGGTCTATATGCAGGTCAAGTACCCTTATTTGTTGATTTAGCTAGTGCCAAGCAACATTTAAAGCTAATATATAGCCAATTTGGTATTAGTAGTGAGGAAGATTGGGATTATCTTACCAAATATAGTTTTATAAAGACTCAAGATGGAAAATATAAAATGAATTATGATCCTGACATAGTACATGGTATGAGTGCTAACGCGAGTAAGCAAAAAAATGTTGATATGTGGGCTATATGGAATAAAATTATTTGTAAATTATTGGTTATCCATGGAGCTAAGTCTGATATTTTACAACAATCTACTATTGAACAAATGAAAAAAAATAAAGAGCTGGAACTTTTTGTTGTTGATTATGCTGGTCATGTACCTTCGTTAATGACTAGTGATCAAATTAACTATATAAAATTCTGGTTAGATGGCTTGGCTAGATAATTTTTGACAAGGATATTAATTATGACTATTTCTACTAAAGTACTTATTATAGGTTCAGGTCCTGCTGGCTTAAGTGCGGCAATCTATACAGCTAGGGCAGCACTAAATCCGATATTATTACATGGTATGCAGCCAGGCGGGCAGCTAACCATTACGACAGATGTTGAAAATTATCCAGGTTTTGCTGATCCGGTGCAAGGTCCTTGGTTAATGGAGCAAATGACTCAGCAGGCAAAAAATGTTGGGGCAGAAATTATCTACGATTATGTAGAAAAAGTAGATTTATCAAAAAAACCCTTAGTGGTGACCACTGGATCTGGTATAATTTACTGGGCGGATAGTCTTATAATATGTACTGGGGCGGAAGCAAAATGGCTTAACATCCCTTCCGAAGGACAATTCAAAGGATATGGGGTCTCAGCTTGTGCCACTTGCGATGGTTTCTTTTTCAAAAATCAGCACGTATTAGTTATTGGTGGAGGTAATAGTGCTGTTGAAGAGGCATTATATTTAACCAATCATGCATGTCAGGTGACTATTGTGCATCGCGGGGATAGTTTTAGAGCCGAGAAAATTTTACAAGACAGATTATTTAAAAATCCTAAAATATCTGTTGTTTGGAATCATAGACTGATTGAAGTTATCGGTACTGATAATCCTAAATCAGTTACCTCAGCTAGGCTAGAAAATACCCAAACAGGTGAGGTTAGCTCAATTGACTGTACTGGTATATTCATAGCGATTGGGCATATGCCAAATACTAGTTTGTTCAAAGGACAACTAGATATAGATAGTGATAATTATATTATTACTAAACCAAATTCAACGGAAACCAGTATTAGAGGTGTTTTTGCCGCTGGAGATGTACAAGATAAAATTTTTAGACAAGCAGTTACTGCTGCTGGTACTGGATGTATGGCAGCTTTAGAAGCAGAAAAGTTTTTAAACCATTAAATTTATGGCTCGTAGTAAAGCGATTGATAAAGCAGATAAGTTAAACGGCTCGAATGAGTCAGCTATAGTCATGCCTGTTGCTCGAACTTTACCGGAAAACGTTCAAGCTGAGCAAATGTTAATAGGAGCGATTTTAGTTAACCATGATTACTACAATATTGTTTCAGAATTTCTAAGACCAAATCATTTTTTTCAGCCACTACATCAAAAAATCTATAATTCTATTGAAGTTATTACAGAAAAAGGCTTAATCGCTACTCCAATAACGCTTAGAAGCATGTTAGAAAAAGATGAATTATTTCAGCAATTAGGTGGTAGCGACTATTTAAATAAATTAGTCACTCTGTCAATGATGGTAATTAATCCACTAGATTACGGAAAAATAATCTATGATTTGGCAATAAGGCGTAATTTAATTCAGATAGGGGAAGAGGTAGTTAATAATGCTTATGATGCTTCTTTAGAATATGATTCAAGTCAGCAAATAGAACATGCAGAAGGTAAGCTTTATAACCTTGCTAGTGAAGGAGTGAATGATAAGAGCTTTGTTAAAATTGGGCTATCTCTCTCAGAGTCTCTAGCTAGTATTAACAGAGCCATGAAGAATTCTAGTCATGTAATAGGTATTTCTACCGGCTTAATTGATTTGGATCATAAATTATCAGGTTTTCAGAACTCAGACTTAGTTATCATTGCTGGACGTCCATCAATGGGGAAAACAGCTTTTGCTATAAATCTTGCAGTAAATAGTTGTAAAGTTCTACAGCAAAAAAATAATGAACAAGAAACAGAAAGTCAATCAGTAGGATTCTTCTCTCTTGAAATGTCATCTGAGCAGCTTACTACTCGTCTTCTGTCAATGCATACTGAAATTAATTCATCTGCCCTTCGGTCAGGTCATGTGAAGGAAGAGAATTATAATCGATTACGCAGAGAAGTTACAACTCTTTCTGACTTACCATTTTTTATTGATGATACACCGGCTTTATCTATTGCTGCCATTCGTACTAGGGCTAGAAAAATGAAGCGTAAGCATAATCTTGGTATATTATTTATAGATTATCTGCAGTTAATTAGAGGAATAAACAAATCAGAGAATAGGGTAAATGAAATTTCAGAAATTACTCAAGGGTTAAAAGCGATAGCCAAAGAATTAAATATTCCTGTAATTGCTTTATCACAATTATCTAGAGCTGTTGAACTTAGAGAAGATAAAAAGCCGATGTTGTCGGACTTACGGGAATCTGGATCTATTGAACAAGATTCTGATATAGTAATGTTTATTTATCGGGAAGAATATTACTTAACCCGTAAAGAACCTTCGGCGGGTGATGCAAAACACGCAGAGTGGTTAAGTAAGTTAAATCAGGTATATAATGTTGCCGATATTATAATAGCAAAACATCGTAATGGTCCTGTTGGCAATGTTCAGCTTCACTATGATAGCCAGCATTCAAAATTTGGTAATTTACAAAAAAAACTACTTGGGAAATAAAGGGCTAAAAATCTTTGATGTTAGTACTGGGACTAGGCTCTGTGAACAAAATTTAAAGTATAAAATGTCATTGCGAGGAGCCGCTTTTACTGTTCTTCTGCCCATAAATCCATATTATATTTTTTACAATACTTGAACATAGATACAGTATTAGGGTGATTTATCCCAAATTCTTTTACTTGCTGCTTACCAAAAAATTTATAATTAGATAACTCTTTTGCTTTACATGATGCTTTAGCTCCTTGACTATACAAATCACTAACTTGTGCCACATTTTTACGATTATCTCTATATAAATAATAATATATGTTATAAGCTTTATTATAGGAATTTATAGCCTCTTTTATCTTATCTTCAGCAAATAGAATATTACCTTGCACTACATAACTAGCAGCTAAATCTGGGTCTTCCGAATAATCTGCATCTTTGGGAGTTCTACGCTCATCGGTTAAAAATATGAAAATAGCTTTATTAATATGATCTGAGGCTTGCTCTAGTTTACCCAACCCTAACTCACTTCTTGCCATCTGGAGATAAATACGACTAAGTATCTCAGGGAACTCTTTTTTATGAGATTTATACAAATTATATAATTGTTTAAGTTGAGCATATGCTTTTTGGTATTTTTTAAGATAAAGCAATATTTCTATTTTATCTAGATAAGGATACATAAGAAATAAATCATTAGGACTTATTCCCTTTTTAATAACTGCTTCTATAGATTTATTATTTTGCTCTAATGATTCACTATATTTACCTTGTACAAATGATAAAATTGACTTAGCACTATGTATATAAGCTATGTCACTTTTATCCATTAAACCTTTATTAAACATTTGTTGCATAATTTGAATGTTGCTTTCTGCTTCTTTAACTTGTCCTAATTTAACATTATGCTGTACTAAATTATAAGATAAACTCCATTTGCAATCTTCATAACCTTTTACATTATTTAATATTTCTTGTGCTTTTATACAATAATTTATTGCTATCCTATAGTTAGAATAGCTCCGATGATACAAACATATTGCATTCATATATCGTGCATATATATATTTTTCATCATCATTCATTAACCATAATTTAAAATTATTTTGTTGTTCAATTGTATTAAACCACTGAATTTTTTTTCCTAGTTTACCATAATTATGAGTATTATAATACTGAACCATTAATTGGAGGTTAAGTTTCATAATGTTATATATATTTAAGCTATATTTTTCTGAATTTTTTAAAATTATTTCAAAATTCTCAGATATAGTTTTACTGGTTCTAAAAAGACGAGCTTTTATTAAGCTCTTTGGTATGTAATTTGTTAACTTGGTAATAATATTATCTAAATCAGTTGTATTATTACTATTTCCATTGATCTCAGCTATTTTCTGAGCAATAACATCGTGCATTTCAAAGATAGGGTTAGTGTCATGTGAGTCAATGTTAGATATTAAAGCAAATTTAGATAATTGATAGAGATCATCATCAAGAGTATTTTGATTATCCGTAATAATTTTTAAAAGTTCTTTCGAGAAACCTTGGTTATTTATTAAGGCTATTTTATTTAAAAGTTTCTTAGTACTTGGCTTTAACTCATTGATAACTAATGTAATGTTTAATTCAATTTTATCTGTTGATTGTTGAATTTTTTTTGTATACCCTTCTCTATTTAAACCTTGTACATTGTTTAATAATTGTACACCTTGTACTATCATGATAGGGTAACCAGCAAATTCTTTACTTAAAAATTCTGCTAATTTGGTGTTATCACTTCCTAGAATATTATTAGCCAGAGTAATCGCATCACTTTTTTTAAAGGCAGTCATCTTGACTATATTCGGTAATATTTCACTATCTTGGGAACAAAATATAACATGCCCATTATTTTCCCAATCAACGAACTCCTGAACTTTCTTATTTTTACCTACCTTTAGATTATCGAATACCAGCAACCATTTATCTTGATTCGACAAATAGCTCATTAGTTCTTTTCTCACTAATCTCATATCTTCTGATATTATATTAGATTTAGCGGTGCTATTAATAGCTTTTGCTAGCTTTATCAATTCTTCATTAATATCTAAATTACAGTCAATAAACCAAATAAGTGTATAATCATCTTGATTCTCATAACAATACATTCTAGCAAGCTGTGTTTTCCCCATGCCACTAGTGCCTATAACACTTGCTTGCCGATATTTAATTAAATTATTTTTGAGCAGATTTAGTTGTTTAACGTGATTAACAAAATAACTAACTGGCATAACAAAACTAGATATCTTTTCTTGAGCAAATGAATTATGCGGCATTATTAATAATATTATTAATGTTAAATATTTATTCATTTTATTATTTTTTTTACATTTATTTACCTTACACATACCCCACAACTGTTAAAAGTTAGAAGGTAGAACGGGTTTTAGATGGCATCATGGCAGTTTAAAAGTTACGGAAAAATAACCGTGTCATTACGAGGAGACATGAGCCAACGAATCAATCCATTTTTGGTTGCTTTTATGGCTCGCTTTCACTACTATGTAGTCTCGCAATGACGTTGGAAGCTGAAATCGTCATTGCGAGGAGGTATAGCCGACTAAGCATCATTCCCGCCTAGGTGGGATAACACATAGCTGTTTTTCTACATATGGTTCTCAATCTCCGGAAGAAGACCTTGGAGATACGTCTCTACCTTGTCTGTGCCACGAATTGCACAATAATTTTTGTAATAGTCAGCTGCGTAAGGTGTGTGTCTCATTATAGATAAATCATTTGAAACTCTTACTAATACATCTGCATTGGGTGCACAAAGGTAAGCTTTTATAAGACATGCTGCCTCTCCTTGAGCACCGTGGACTAATTTCACATAGTGGGAAAATTCTAGTAATTTTTGAGCAAGGCTTGGATCCTTATGGTTAAAATTCTGTGTCTTAGATAAGTACCAATACCCCACTTCATGATTACCTGATTCATATAGGGACTTTAAAGTTTCCACAGCAACATCTTTATATATATCATGATTATAAGAAGCAGCCTCCCCAAACTCGTTTGAAGCTTGCTCCTTCTTTCCTAAAGACAAGAGAATCTTACCTTTAGATAGAAAGAGTTCAGCTTGCTGTTTCTGGTTGTTCGTTTGACTTTTAGCGGCAGTAAGAGCAGCAAGTTGTATATCTGTATCTGTTGTTTTTTCTGCTATTGCTTTTAATAACTGATAATTCTCTTCAGAAGTTGTCCTTGAATTTTCAAAAGATTTAATAAAAATTTTATAGACTTCTTTGTCATTTGAATCGTTTGAATTAAGCAAGTTAATTACTGTATCTACTAGAGTGTTAGGGGCATTAGCACCGACAGTTTCCTCAACGACATCCTCAACAGCGGTTTTAGCATCAGTAGCAGTGGGGTCAGCAGTTCTAGAAGTAGGCATAACAGCTGTTATAGGGGCAGTTTTATGAGTTCCAGCTGTATAAGAGTATGGACTATTATTATATACATTAATTGAAGAGCTGGCTTTAACAGCAGCGATATTATCAGCAGCGAGTTCAGCTTTAAAAGCACTAATACTCGGATATATGCCCTTGGAAACAGACTTCTTTGAAGAGTCACTGGTTTCAGCTACATTTGAAGAGTCACTGGTTGTAACTACATTTGAAGAGTCACTGGCTTCAACTTCCTTTGGAGGGGCAGTGGGTGTAACTAAAGTATCTTTTGTAGATGAACCTTGTCCGCGTATTTCCGATAATTGAGTGCTTTTTTCAACTTCGATGTCAAGTTTTTGTTTATTTTTTTTAGCTTCGAGTCTAGCCATAAGTTCAGCTTCTTCGGCTTTGAGTTTATCCCTAAGTTTAGCTTTTTCGGCTTCGGCTTCAGCGTCAAATAGGGTTTCTACCTTGATTACTTCAACCTTAGCTTTAGTATTAATAAGTTTCGTACCAAGTGTCACTTGTGCCTTTTCCAATGCTTTAAGTTCTTTTAGTGCTTTTTCTTCTTTCTTACTTACAGAAACAGTTGGTTTTTCCTGAGATACCTGTACCTCTTCCTTTTGAGGGGTGTATTGTATAGCACGCTCATTAGCTTGCTTAGCAATATCTTCGTACTTAGCCTTAGTCTTAGGATCAACACTTGCAAGAGATTCAAAAGTATCATGTAATTTTTGAAAGATTCCAGCAAGAGTCTTACTTTTTTCTATTGTAGAGCTTGTTGTCATAAGACATTGGTTCCAACATTCCTCAAGTTTCTGAGGGGCAGCTTCTTTTATACAAATCTCAACATACTTCTCCAGTGTTAGAACAGTGTTGGCATATTTTATCAAAGGCGTTATCTCATCAAGAGCTGCCTCATAATTGTTTGAATTAAGGAATGAACCCACTACCTCAAAAGCTTGTTCTAACAATGGTTTATATAGTTGTGTAGTAATTTTTAGTTCTGGATTTTGTACATTGTTTGCTACTTTTTTTTGCAGGTTTATTATTTTGTATAGTTCTATTATAAAGTCATTTCTATTAGCACTAATACTACCACACGCCTTTAAATATGTACTTGCGTCTTGATCTGCTGGTTTACCTGCTCGGACAGCACTAATAGCTTGACACTTGTTTAAGTCAAAAGATAGTTTTGTTTTGATCTCATCTGAAAGCGAATAGTCCTTGATAGTTTTAACTAAACTATCATATATGCTCTTACTTGATTGATATTCCGATGAATCAAGAGGGTTATTAATTTTTGTTATATCACCAGTTTCTTGAAGAAATTTAATGCGTTCTTCAAGGATTGTTTGTAGCCCTGTCATAAAGTCATCTGCATTAGCACTTTTCTCCCACGCCTCTAAATATGTACTTGCGTCTTGATCTGCTGGTTTACCTGCTCGGACAGCACTAATAGCTTGACACTTGTTTAAGTCAAAAGATAATTTTGCTCTGATATCATCTGAAAGCGGATACTTTTTCATAATCTTAACTAAAGCATCATATATGCTCTTACTTGATGTATATTCCGATGAATCAAGAGGCTTATTAATTTTTGTTATATCACCAGTTTCTTGAAGAAATTTAATGCGTTCTTCAAGGATTGTTTGTAGCCCTGTCATAAAGTCATTTGAATTAGCACTCTGCCATGCCTTTAAATATGTACTTGCGTCTTGACCTGCTCGGACAGCAATAACAGCTTGACACTTGTTTAAATCAAACAAAAATTCGGCTTTGTCAGCAGAGGATGGAAATTGGGTGGTTTTTTTTGCAGTTGTATTTAAGTTGTCATATTCCTTCAAGGCTGTTGAATAGTCCGATTTGTTTAGCGGTGTGTTAACTATAGTTATATCACCAACCTCTTTGAAAAGCTTAAGCCTGTTAATCAAGCCTCCTATTTTGAGTGTTATAGAGCCTGAGTCTACGCTATCATTTTGAGGGTTGGTTTCATTGTGCGTCTTAGACATAATATCCTCTTATATGTTCATTTAATTAATTTAGTAACAGACTCTTGCATAACTTATTTAATTATAAAGTAATTTTGTTGTCAAAATTAAGCAAAAAATCGTACTAAATATTTTATTAGTGGAAGTTCTTTGCTTAATTTTTCTTTCCAAATTTCTCTTTCAATAAAGCTATACTAAAGAACCTATAATTTAAATTAAGACAGATTTATACTTAATAATCAAGTAATATTAAACACTTTTTCTTAAGATATAGACAATAATTAGTAACCTTTCTGTAATTTATGATATTTTTACAAGCTCTAGAATTCTTCAACTATAGTCAATTCAGGAAGATTTGGGGCTAGGAGCTATGGAGTAACGCCTATAAGTAATAGGCAAGCATTAAGCGACAACGTCACCAACTTCTCATCAATTGACTATAAAATTTCTTAATATTTCTATAGTGTACATCAAAATTTTTTTTCACTAAGTAAAAAAGTAATTAATTTTCAATATTTTTGTGAATTGCTTAATTGTTCTTTAGAAAATAAAAAATTATAAAAAACTACAATTTTTATTGAAAATATGATAAAGACTTAAATGTAGCTAACCCGATTAGCATTGTACCAAATTTACATACGCCATTGCGAGGAAGCGTAGCTGACAAAGCAATCCACATGACAAGCTGCATGGATTGCCACGCTCACATATGTTCGCTCGCAATGACGGCTAATGATGTTAGGTAAAAGTTATATATTTAGTAAACTTAAAGAGATTTTAAATGGCTTATATTATTGGTAATACAGGTAAATGGCAATATGTGATAGGCGTTGAGATACATGCCCAAATTTCTTCAAAATCCAAACTTTTCTCTGGTAGTTCTAACGAATTTGCCGTTCCTCCTAATTCACAAGTATCTTTGATTGATTCAGCAATGCCTGGAATGTTACCAATGTTAAATGAATATTGTGTTCATCAAGCAATTAAAACTGGTCTTGGACTTAATGCGAAAATTAATCTTAATTCAAGATTTGATCGTAAAAATTACTTTTATCCTGATCTACCGCAGGGTTATCAAATTTCCCAATTTTATCATCCAATTGTCCAAGATGGCTATTTGGATATAGTAACTGAACAGAGAACAACCAAAAGAATTAGAATTAATCGTTTGCATTTAGAACAAGATGCTGGTAAGTCCATTCATGATCAATCAGCTCATTATAGCTTCATTGATTTAAACCGTTCTGGTGTAGGATTAATGGAGATTGTTACTGAGCCAGACCTTGATTCGCCGGAAGATGCAGCAGAATTTGTTCGTAAACTCAGGACTTTGTTGAGATATATAGGAAGTTGTGATGGTGATATGGAAAAAGGCTCATTACGTTGTGATGCTAATATTTCGGTTAGGCTTCCTGGAACTCCACTTGGCACAAGGTGTGAGATCAAGAATATCAATTCGATTCGTAATATTATGCGAGCAATAGAGTTTGAAGCAAATAGGCAAGTAAATTTAATTGAAGATGGGCAGACAATAATACAGGAAACTAGATTATTTGATGGAGATACTGGGGAGACTAGAACGATGCGTCTAAAAGAAGAAGCTCATGATTATCGATATTTCCCTGACCCAGATTTATTGCCAATAGTTATATCTGAGGAGCTAATAGAACAATTAGCTCAAGAGCTACCAGAATTACCGGATGCAAAAATTCAAAGATATATGACAGAGTATAGTTTAAATGCTTATGATGCTGAAGTTTTGGTAATTGATGAACAGGTGGCAGGTTATTTTGAAGCAGCAGTTAGCTTATGTAATCCAAAGATACTTGCTAATTGGATTATTAGTGAGTTATTTGGTCAGCTTAATAAAAATTCCATTAGCTTAAGTGACTGTAAAATTACCCCAAAAATGCTTGCTCAAATGGTGAAGCTAATAGAAGATGGGGTGATTTCCGGCAAAATTGCCAAAGTAGTTTTTGAAACTATGTTTGAAACTGGACAAGAACCGGAAAAAATTATTGAAGAAAAAGACTTAGTGCAAATGTCAGATAGTGGTATACTAACTGCTATAATTGACGGAATATTGTTGGAAAACCCTGACTCTGTTGATTCTTATAGAAGTGGTAAAGATAAATTATTTGGTTTTTTCGTTGGACAGGTAATGAAAAAAACTGAAGGAAAAGCAAACCCTAACCTAGTGAATGATTTATTAAAGGAGAAATTACAATAATTAAAATATTAGGTATTGAATCAAGTTGTGATGATACTGGCGTAGCAATAGTTACCTCAGATAAAGAGATTTTATCAAATATTGTTATTTCCCAACACCAAGAGCATAAGGCTTTTCAAGGGGTGGTGCCAGAAATCGCTGCTAGGTCACATTTGCAAAATTTAGAAAAAGCAGTTAGGTATGTTTTAGATGAAACTCATCTTGAACTATCTAATATAGATGGAATCGCAGCTACTTCTGGTCCTGGCTTGATAGGTGGAGTAATAGTTGGCTCAATGTTTGGCAGAATAGTTGCTAGCGTCTTAAAAAAGCCGTTTATTGCAGTTAACCATTTAGAGGGGCATTTACTTACTGCTAGATTAACCAATAAGGCAGAATACCCATATTTATTTCTATTAGTTTCAGGTGGGCATTGCCAATTTGTTGCAGTCCAAGCATTGGGTAAATATAAAATTTTAGGACGGACTATCGATGATTCGGTAGGGGAGTGCTTTGACAAAGTAGCTAAAATGCTAAATTTGCCTTTTCCTGGAGGCGTAGAAATTGAGAAAAGAGCAAAATTTGGCAATCCATCTAAGTATGTTTTACCAAAACCCATTATTCATCAAGCTGGCTGTGACATGTCATTTTCAGGTTTAAAGACGGCAGTACGCATATTAATATCCAAATTACAGCCTATAGGTGAACAAGAAATTAATGATATAGCTGCCAGTTTTCAATATGTAGTTGGAGAAATCTTGTCAGTAAAAATGCTTAATAGCTTTAAAATGTATGAGGAATTTATCAGTAAGTCGGCATTACCACAAAAAACCTGCGTACTTGCTGGTGGAGTTGCCGCTAATGGTTATTTGAAAACTATACTTAAGTATCAAGCAGAAAAACAAGGATATGTACTTTTAGTACCACCAGCACATTTATGCACCGATAATGCGGCTATGATTGCTTATGCTGGGCTAGAACGGCTGCAAAATAATCTTACTAACTCACTCAATTTCTGCCCTAGAGCAAAATGGAGCTTAGAGGATTTATATAGCTAACCAAGTATATACGTCATTGTGAGGAGCTACTTTGTAACACTCCGTCATTGCGAGGAGCCGCTTTGCGGTGACGCGGCAATCCAAAAATGGTCAGGAATGGATTGCTTTGTCGGCTTACGCCTCCTCGCAATGACACCAGAATGTGGATTGCCACGCTCACGTACGTTCGCTCGCAATGACTAGGTGTTACAGAGCAGCTCCTCACTGACAGACATTTAAGGAGTTATAACAATATCAAAAGCCTATACGGGTTGTTATATTAGAATTTCTTGGCAGAAATTAGTTGTGCTTACTATAAAACTTACTATAATAAATTCATTTAGAAAGCTTTGTAGCTAATCAGAATAAGTTTTAGATATCCCAGGCGTCATTGCGAGGAGGCGTGAGCCGACGAAGCAATCAAAACATTGATTAGAAATGGATTGCCACGACCTACTTGCGTGGTCTCGCAATGACGATTGTAAGTACATACGTTTTCTCGCAATGACGAAGATGTTATCTAGAACATTAACGGGTTAGCTTTATCTTAAGGGCGGATATTACGTAGACGTAAGGAGGGTTATGTATAGAATTAACTTTATTATTATAATCTTATCTTTCATACTCACAGGATGTTTTCCAACAATTTTTACTGCAGCAACTAGTTCTACTATCGCAGCGGCAAAAGATCAATCAATTTCCGAAACAATTGATGACATAAAAATATCAACGAAGATCAAAGCTTCTTTTATAAAAAATAATTTCAGGGAATTATACACTAAGATTAAGGTTGAGGTAGAACAGGGGAGGGTGCTACTTACTGGAATCATAGACAAAAAAGAAGAGGCATTAAAAGCTGTAGAACTTGTTTGGGATATAACAGGAGTTCGTGAAGTTATTAATGAACTGATAATAGATAAAAAAAGCGATCATTTTGACTTAGTGCAATATACTAAAGATGCTATAATTACTAGTCAGATTAAAGCTAGGACTTTTATTAAGCGAGATATAAAATGGGTAAATTACACTATTGTTACAGTTAACAATATAGTATATATATTTGGTTTAGCAAGGTCTGAGCAGGAGTTAGAAATGGTCACTTCTATTGCTTCTCAAATCAATGGTGTAGAAAGAGTCGTTTGTCACGTTAAAATAAAGGAAGCTGAAAAGATTGATAATAAACATGATGTAAATGAAAGTGAAATTTAGACCTATTCTTTTGTTGCTAGTTTATTGTATAGGACTTAGCTCTTGTTCTACTTTACCAAAGACTAGCCTATATAACAAATTATCGAAGGAAGATCCTAAAAATATTCATTATAAGGGACATTATAAGATAGGCAAAAAATATACTATTAAAGGTAAGACTTATAAGCCTAAGGAAGATGTTAATTGCAATGAAGTAGGTATGGCATCTTGGTATGGTTTCAAGGATAATACCCATGGGAAAAAAACAGCCAATGGTGATATCTATAATAAACATATGCTAAGTGCAGCTCATCGTAGTTTACCGCTGCCTAGTTTAGTCAAAGTTACTAACTTAAGTAATAATAAGTCCCTGATTGTGATGGTTAATGATCGTGGACCTTTTAAAAAGAACCGTATTATAGATGTTTCAGAAAAATCTGCTGAGATTTTAGGATTTAAAAGACGTGGTATAACAAAGGTTAGAGTGCAATATATGCCTAAAGATACTAAAGAATTTTTGAATAATATTGCTTTAAGACCTGAGGAAAATTGTATTGCCCAAAGAAAAGTAGCCAATCCTAAATGTAGCGTTAATTGTCATATAAAATTAGTAAATCTAAAACATAAATTGACAGTTAATCCTTGATAATTTTAGGATAGTAGTGGATTGCTTCGTTGCCAGTAAACTGGCTCACTCGCAATGACATTTGGGTAAAGCACTTCCGTCATTGCGAGCGAACATATACTCTTCTGCTTTGAAGAATTGGTTCCGTAAAACTTCGGGGTATTCGCGTACTCACGTAGCTCATCTACGCTGCGTTCGCTCACCCCTTGTTTTACGTTCCAATTCTTCAAAGCAGAAGAGTATATGTGAGCGTGGCAATCTAGGAGTTTGTCGGAAATAACTAAAGTAATTCTATATTTGGCTCTTTTTGGCTGCGAATAAACATGATTTTTTTGAAATAGCTACACTATTCCTGCAAAAATCATATATATTCTCGCCAAAAAATAGCTCAAAATATAATTAATTAGTTATCTCCGACAAACTCCTAGAAAAAATAAGCAATATCACAAAAATAATGAAAACAGCTATTAGTGGATCAAAAAAATCTGTTATATTATATATAATTGAGAATATAGAGGAGTCATAGATGATTGTTCCTGGGAAATATAAACTAAATAGTACTCAATATCTCGAATCTTATAAAAAGATATTGTTGCTTAGAAGATTTGAAGAAAAATGTGGACAATTATACGGTATGGGTCTAATAGGTGGGTTTTGTCACTTATATATTGGACAAGAAGCGATAATTACTGGTATAGATTTAGTAAAACAGGCTGGTGATAATACTATTACCAGTTATAGGGATCATGCTCATATTATTTCAGCCGGGACTGAAGCAAAATATGTGTTAGCAGAGCTAATGGGTAAGGAAACTGGTTGCTCGAAAGGCAAGGGTGGTTCAATGCATATGTTTGACGTACAAAACAAATTTTACGGTGGGCATGGCATTGTAGGAGCTCAGGTGCCGATAGGTACTGGTTTGGCTTTTGCTGAAAAATATCGAAATACTGATAATGTGTGTTTTACCTTTTTAGGAGATGGGGCAGTTAATCAGGGGCAAGTATATGAAGCTTTTAATATAGCGGCATTATGGCATTTACCGATAATTTATATTATTGAAAATAATCAATATTCAATGGGTACCTCAGTAGCCCGTTCGACCTTTATGACTGACCTTTACAAGAAAGGGGAGTCGTGTGGTATTACCGGCTTTAAAGTAAATGCTATGTCATTAGAATCGGTTTATGATTATGCTCGGCAAGCTGCAGAGTTTACAAGAAATGGTGGCGGACCAATAATATTAGAAATGGATTGTTATCGTTATCGAGGACACTCAATGTCTGATCCAGCCAAATATCGTAGTAAGGAAGAAGTTGATATCTATAAAGAACAAGACCCCTTATCGCGAGTGAAGGATATAATCCTGGATAACAAATATGCTAGTGAGCAGCAGTTGAAAGAAATTGACAAAGAGGTCAAAGATATTATTGCAGAAGCAGTTGAGTTTTCAGAAAGCTCAGCCTTACCGGATGAGAAAGAACTATATACTAATATTTATGTTGTGAATGAGTAGGAAGATGTTACAAATAACAGTACGGGAAGCTTTGCGTCAGGCAATGCAGGAAGAAATGTTGAAGGATGATAGCATCTTTATTATGGGAGAGGAAGTTGCCGAGTATCAAGGAGCATATAAGGTAACCCAAGGATTGTTAGAGCGATTCGGGGCAAAAAGAGTAATTGATACACCAATAACAGAACATGGCTTTGCTGGGGTGGCTATTGGTGCAGCTTTTTCGGGGTTGCGTCCAATTGTTGAATTTATGACATTTAATTTTGCTATGCAAGCAATGGATCAAATAGTTAATTCTGCAGCTAAGACTCATTATATGTCTGGTGGAATTATTAAATGTCCAATAGTATTTCGTGGACCAAATGGAGCAGCAAGTCGAGTTGCTGCACAACATAGTCAAAATTATACAGCTTGTTATAGTCATATTCCGGGGTTAAAAGTAGTAGCTCCCTATAGTGCAGAAGATCACAAAGGGTTGTTAATGACGGCTATTCGTGATGATGGTCCAGTGATTTTTCTAGAGAATGAAATTCTCTATGGGCATAGTTTTGAAGTTCCAGAAATAATCGAGCCTATTCCTTTTGGGCAAGCTAAGAAACTTATTGAAGGTGATGATGCTACCATAGTAACATTTTCCTTACAAGTTAAGTTGGCTTTAGATGCGGCAAATAGTTTGCAGGATAATGGCATTAACTGTGAGGTGATTGACCTTAGAACGATCAAGCCTTTGGATATAGAAACTATATTACAATCAGTCAAAAAGACTAACCGATTGGTTATTATAGAAGAAGGTTGGTTTTTTGCCGGGGTTGGGGCAACTATAGCTAGCATGGTGATGAGTCAGGCATTTGATTATCTAGATGCTCCTATAGAAATTATCTCGGGTAAGGATGTTCCCCTACCATATGCTGTTAATTTAGAGAAATTAGCCTTACCAACTATCGAAGATGTTATTAGTGCTGTGAAGAAAGTGTGTTATGTTCAATGATATTTGTAAAATAATCATTGACGAGGCAACTATATTAAAACATAATTAACTAGATGGTCGTGCAGTTGCGTAAAAATCTATACTAGAATTTACGAGGAAAGTCCGGACTCTACAGATGTATGGTGCTGGTTAACGTCCAGCGGGAGAGTAATCTTTTAGGGAAAGTGCCGCAGAAAATATACCGCCAAATTATAATTTAACATAGTTTGGTAAGGGTGAAATGGTGTGGTAAGAGCACACCGGTAGGTTGGTAACAAGCTACGCATGGTAAACCCCACCAAGAGCAAGATCAAATAGGCACTACAGAACTTACGTGTTCCTAGGCATCTCTGGCTAGAAGTAGTGCGGGTAGATCGCTTGAGGTAAATGGTAACATTTATCCTAGATAAATAACTGCAATAGATAATAGAAATATTATCTATACAAAATCCGGCTTACAGACCATCATTTGGTTTTGAATTTAGAATTGGTGAGTTTAAAAAATAGAGTATGTTTGGGTAGTTCCACCGTCAAAAGTCTAGAAATATAACATCTAAAGAATTTCCGCTTAGGTGGGAATCTATAGCTAAAATGGGTTTTAATGCATAAATATAATAAATATATAGTATTGTTATTAACAGTAATTATAATTTCTTTTTCGTTGTTTAAATTTCTACCTACAGTAATATTAACAACTAAACCATTATTAGAAAATGATATTAAGGTTTTTGTAATAAATTTAGACCGTACTCCACAAAGATATCAGAAAATAACTCAGCAACTTCAAAAAAATGGGTTAAATTATGAAAGATTTAATGCTATTGATGGGTATTTATTAGAAATAGTCGATGATAAGGGATTAAAATTTTCTGGTCAAGACATAAAAAGTAACCCTAAACTCTTATTGCCAAATAGTTATTATACTATTCGTTGTCCTTCAGAAGATGTTGAATATTATTCTGATTTCTCAATGTTAGCTCGTACTTTAACTGCTGGGGAATTTGGTGTATATTGCAGTCACCGAGAAATTTGGTATAAAATGGTTCAAGAAAGTATTCCATATGCGTTAATATTAGAAGATGACTCAGTATTTAGTACAAATTTTCGAGAAGAATTTCTAAAGGCTATAAGTACACTACCATCGTATTGGGATTTCGTTTATTTGCACATGATATTACATGCTAAAACAAAGGCGTTGCAGAATGTGTATAATAATCCACTTTTGAAAAAAATAAGAACTAATAATATAGGGTTTACTTCAACAGCGGCATATATGATTAGCCTGCCTGCAGCAAAAGCACTACTTGGTTATAGTAAAAAATTTACTTGGCCAATAGATCATGTACTGGAGCGTAGCATCGTTTCAAAAAAAATGGAGGCTTATGCTATATGGCCATTCCCAATTAACCCAGAAGGAGATTCAATTATTGGAGAAATGTTCCCTAAAAAGAATGATATTCGAAATTAGTTCTTGTCATATAGATTGCTTCGTCGCTACTAAAGTAGTTCCTTGTGCAATGACAATTATAGGTGTACATACGTAATTGCGAGCGAACATGAGCGTAAAATAATGTAGTGTAAAATCTTATACCCTTATACAATCGGTCTTTCAGACTTGTACCTTATCAAAAATCATTGAAGTAGGGATATGTATCACTATATCTTTTGTTTGATTCTCCTTTTTCTTCAATTGGTGAATCTGCTCTACCTTCTTTATCAAAAGAATTCCCTGTTGGTATTAGTGACAATTTCTCAAAAATTTCCATCCATGTCAGTTTTTTATTTTGGTTTTTATCGTCCATAAATATTTCCTAAATATACTTACCTCAAATAATTATTATATATCATTAAATATATAATCTCAATCATCTTGAAAAAAATATCTTTCCTAGCTAGCCTATGCTCATTCAACGATAGATTTCTTTCCGAATATGTACTATACTTAAACCATTCGAATATTACTTTAATAAATGTGGGTTCTAACTGTGGCTATTATAGATCATCAAAACTTAATATCTGTTAACATTGAAGATGAGATGAAAGGCTCATACTTAGATTATGCAATGAGTGTAATTGTCAGTAGGGCTATTCCAGATGTACGCGATGGTCTAAAGCCAGTACATCGCAGAATCCTTTATGCAATGTATGAAGCTTCTAACTACTTTAACAAACCTCATCGTAAGTCAGCGAGAATTATTGGTGATGTAATGGGTAAATATCATCCACATGGTGATGCGGCAATTTATGACTCATTAGTAAGAATGGCACAGGATTTTTCTTTAAGATTACCACTAATTAATGGACAGGGTAATTTTGGTTCGAGAGATGGTGATGCACCTGCTGCTATGAGGTATACAGAGTCAAGACTGGCTAAAGTTACTCATACATTACTTGAAGATATTGACAAAGAAACCGTTGATTTTGCTCCAAATTATGATGGTTCTGAGAGAGAACCTACAGTATTGCCATCAATGTTTCCAAATCTCTTGATAAATGGTACTAATGGTATTGCTGTTGGTATGGCCACCAATATTCCGCCTCATAATCTTGGAGAGATTATTGATGCTTGCTGCCTATATGTTGATAATAATGATATAGAAATATTAGAACTTATGTCAGTGGTTAAAGGTCCTGATTTTCCAACGGCTGGTATTGTGCTTGGTATAAACGGCATTAGGTCGGCTTACTTAACGGGCAGGGGGAGTATTCTAACTAGAGGTCGAGCAGAAATTGAAGAGATTGCTAATAATAGACAGGCTATTATTATTACAGAAATACCATATATGGTTAATAAAGCTAAATTAGTTGAGAAAATTGCTGAATTAGTCAAAGAAAAACGGATAGAGGGTATCAGCGATCTTAGAGATGAATCAAATAAAGATGGTATTAGAGTAGTAATTGAAATAAAGAAAGACGTGGTAGCCGAAGTAGTGCTAAACCAAATATATTCTTATACTCAGTTACAAACCAGTTTTGGGGTGATTATGTTAGCTCTAAAAGACGGGCTACCAGAAGTTATGAACTTAAAAGAAGTAATAGCGGCTTTTGTTAATTTTAGAGAAATAGTAATCACTCGGAGAACGATATATTTATTAAATAAGGCTCGGGATAAAGCTCATATTTTATTGGGACTAATTATTGCCGTTAGTAACATTGATGAAGTTATTAGAATTATTAAATCTTCAAGTGATCCGGCAAGTGCTAAAGAGCAATTAATGCAAAGGACTTGGGATGCATCAACTATCATAAATTTAGTAAAACTTGTTGATGATAGAGCGGTGATAGCCGATGATGGTAACTGTTATTTTACTGAAACACAGACAAAAGCTATTCTTGAAATGCGGTTACAACGTTTAACTGCTATGGAGAAGAATAAATTAGAAAGTGATCTAGGAGAAATTGCTGAGGAAATTACAGGCTATACTGCTATTTTATCATCCCGTGAAAAGCTTTTAGAGATTTTAAAAAACGAGTTAATTAGAATTAAAGATGAATTCGCTACACCACGTCTTACTAGCATTGAATTTGGTGATTTCGATCAGGATATAGAGGATCTTATCCAAAGAGAAGAAATGGTTGTGACCGTAACATTAGGCGGTTATATTAAACGCGTACCTCTTGCTACCTATAGAGCACAGAACCGGGGAGGGAAGGGCAGGTCAGGGCTGTCAATGAGAGACGAGGATATTACTACTCAAATATTTGTTGGTAGTACTCACACACCAATGTTATTTTTCTCAAATATTGGTCAAGTATATAGCTTAAAATTATACAAATTACCGCTCGGTAATCCTCAGAGTAAGGGCAGACCAATAGTCAATATTTTACCTTTAAAAGAAGGAGAGCATATCAATAATATTATGCCATTACCTGAGAATCAGGATGAGTGGGATAGTTTGAATATTATTTTTGCTACAAGCCAAGGTAATATCAGGAGAAATGATTTATCAGACTTTAAACGTATTCAATCAAATGGTAAAATTGCTATTAGGCTTGATGATAATGACCTTTTAATAGATGTTAAAGTTTGTAAAGATGAAGATCATGTGTTACTGGCAACAAAATCTGGTAAAGCCATAAGATTCCCTGCTAGTTCAGTTAGGGTATTTAAAAGCCGCACTTCTGATGGAGTAAGAGGGATGAGACTTGCTTCAGGCGATTATGTTATCTCTATGACCATATTAAAAGGCATCTCCTGCACTATGGATGAAAGAGAAACTTACCGATCAATTCCTCTAGAGGAAAGATTGTTAATAGCTGATGGTAAAGAATTTACTCCAGAAGAATATGGGGTAAATTTAACTAAAGAACAAATTTTGGAAATGGCACTGTCTGAAGAATTTATCCTCACTGTTACGGAAAATGGTTTTGGCAAGAGAAGTTCGGCATATGAGTATAGGATTACTAATCGTGGTGGAAGCGGTGTTGTTAATATGGATGTGTCTAATAAAACAGGCTTGGTTGTTGGCGTAATGCCGGTTAATATATCTGATGAGTTGATGCTAATTACTAATAACGGCAAACTAATTAGGTGTAAACTTGAATCGGTACGTATCACTGGACGTAATACTAGCGGGGTAATATTATTTAAAACTGAGCAAGAAGAAAAAGTAGTTTCTGTTGCGTTGATTGCTGAAAGCCCTGAAACAGAAGAAGAAAATATGCAAGATGGTAGTGATGATGGAGAAGTATTGCCTGAATAGACCTCTTGCCAAGCGTCATGGCTCAGAGCTGCTTTGCGGCGACGCGGCAATCCAAATGGATTGCTTCGTCGGCTACGCCTTCTCGCAATGACGTAAAGTTTTGCAGGAGAACTAATGAAATTATCTGATTTTGATTTTACTTTACCGAATGAATTAATAGCCCAGAACCCAGCAAAAAAACGAGATGAGTCTAATTTATTGGTAGCTGCCCCAAATAATCACTTAGTGCAGACCAAGTTTCATGATATAATCGACTATCTATGCCCTGGTGATTTAATGGTATTTAATGACACGAAAGTTATTAACGCTAAATTGCTACTGAATAAATCTGGTAAAAAGATCGAATTATACCTAAACAAGGCAATAAGTGATAATTATTGGCATGGTTTTGCCAAGCCATCAAAAAGACTTGCCATTGAAGATCAGTTTGAGTTTGCTGGTAATAAGATTATTATAAGTAAAAAGCTTGGAATGGGACAAGTTGAGGTGGCTTTTGCTCTAGATAATATCTCAATTTTTGAGTTTTTAGAGAAATATGGTGAAATCCCACTACCTCCTTATATCAAAAGGGGAGAAAGTTTACCAAAGGACGCTAATTTAGAGGATGATATAGGCAATTCAGAAGAATTTGACTATAATAGATATCAAACAGTTTATAGCAAGAACCATGGAGCAGTAGCCTCCCCAACTGCAGGGCTACATTTCTCCGAACAATTGTTGGCATTAGTTAAAGCAAAAAATATTGAAACTGCCTTTATTACCTTGCATGTTGGGGCAGGGACGTTCCTACCAGTTAAAACTGAAGATATTGATCAACATCAAATGCATTCAGAGTATTATCATATAGATAAAAAAACTGAAGATATGATTAATAAGGCAAAAAAAGAAAATAGACGAATAATAGCCGTCGGCACTACCACCTTACGAGCATTAGAAAGTAACGCCATAGCAAATAATGGGCAAATAACAAATGGTGAATTTGAAACAGCCATTTTTATTAGACCAGGATTTAAATTTCAAATTGTCGATATGTTAGTTACCAATTTTCATTTGCCAAAATCTACATTATTCATGTTAGTCTGTGCATTTGCTGGCTATCAGGAAATAACTAATATCTACAAATATGCTATAGATCAAAAAATGCGATTTTTTAGTTATGGTGATGCAACGCTTCTTTATCAGCACTGTCATTGTGAGGAGCCTTGAGCCTCAACCTTCATTGCGAGGAGCCTTGAGCCGACGAAGCAATTCTGTTCTATGTCATCTCAACTTTATGTCACCCCTGCGTAGTACTACAGTTGTAGATTGAATGTGAGTGTTCACGGAAAAAAGGTTAAAGTATAAGATGTCATTGCGAGGAGGTTGCCAGACCGACGGAGCAATCCAGGAAAGTGATTAGAAATGGATTGCTTCGTTGACCTTACGGTCTCCTCGCAATGACGCTTGGTGATCAGGTTTTTTTATTCATCACAAAAAAATCGTGAATGCTCACATCTAAACTACAAATGTAGTAGGCAGGGGTTTATACTAGATTCCCGCCTACGCGGGAATGACAAGAGTACTCGGAATGACAAATTAATTTGTAGCATGTCAATCAAAATTTGAGAATAGAATTATAATATTAATCGGCATCATTATTACCAGAATCCCCTAATGTTTTCATCTTCTCCTCTTCTTGTAAATGCAGTACTAATGTTTTCATCTCCTCCAAATCTAAGTTTTGTGTATCAGTGCTACATTCAGGCTCTTTTGGAAGAGAAGAGAAATAAGATATTTCATCTGTTTCAATAATTTTTAAACCTTTGCTTAGTTTTACCGCATTCTTTACATCATTATGATTACCTTGCTTGTTAAAATAAATTAAGTATTTGCCTTGAGGATTTTTATAAATCTCATATGTATATAATCGCTCATCACCAGTAATTTTAAGCTCTATCAGTATGTTGGGTATAATTTTTATCCCATTACTCTTATGGTCTTTATCAATTAATCCTTTTAATAAGGCATTATTAAAATTTTCAAGTAGTTGAGTATCCATTTTCTCTTTCAACTTTCGATCAACCATCACATAGAAATTTGGTTTATCTTCTACAGAATAAATATCTTGTTGATTAGAGACGTAAGTATCTTTACCAGTATTCCAATTAGCTGGCTGTTCTTTAGTAGCAGTAGTGTCTAATGACTTTTTAAGTAAAGCTTTTTTCTGGTATTGAAAATAAGCATGTATTGACCTAGGAGTAAGATTAGCAATAAACTCATTTAACTCGTCAGTATCCATCAAGTCGATTGAAACAATATTATTCTCTTCTGTAGTCTCTATGGTAGCAGCCTGGGCTAGGGGTAGGGGGACTTGTTCCTGCTCTTTTTGAAGTCTTGCTAGTAATGAACTAAGTATCTTTATTTTGGCTATAGTTGATGAATCTAAACTAGTTGCGTTATTTAAATAACACATGGCTGTGTTAAAATCCTCTTTTTCTACAGCTATATAAAAAGCAAAATCTTGAGCAGAGGATAGTAACAGAGCAGACCTATCGCCTAAGCTAGCATTCTCTTTTAGAAACTGTAAGCAGGGTTCAGATTTTTCTTCCAAACCATTCTGTTTATAAAATATAAATTCTAGATATTTAAGAAGAGGGAAAGTATGATGTCCTAAAATTTCAGGATATTGTTTGTACTGCTGGTTAATAAATTCTAACCCTTCTTGCCATAACCCAGCTTCTTTACAAATTTTTAATATTTTAAATAATTTAATTGGTATATTAAGCTCCTTTGTACAACAAATAGTGATTTCATTGCAACACTCAATGGCTTTGTTAAATTCCTTATGTTGTAAAAAGAATTTTATCCATATTTCTTTATAAATCGCTAAATAATCGTTCTGATGTGTATTATTCTGAAAAAACGTACCTAATTCTGCAAGGGAAGCATCTTGCTTAGATGCAAATTGCAGCATTATTGTAGATAAATTTTGCAGTGCTGGATCTGTTAACGTCTTTGCATGGTTTTCTAATGCTGTTAAAATAGAAAAATTTGGTGCAGACCCAACAATATTAAGCATTATTTGATACAACTCTCTAATAGCACTATCTTTAATTTTTGCTATTTGCCTTGAAATATTGTAAATATCACCATTATTAATATAATGGTTTAATTGTTCCATTATTGCCCCTTGATCATCTGGCGTTAATTTTTCCGCCTGAGAAAAATACTCTAAAGACTTTGCTATATCAGAATGTTTCCACGCTAATCCTAGATTAAATAATATCTCATATAACGATTCATTATATGTTCCAGCTGGTAGTTTTTTGAAACTCTTAATTAGATAATTATGGGCATATTCAGCATATTTAATGGTATTATTGTCATCTGCTACTCCTAAGCACTCTATACACATTATATTATATAATACTGTCAGAATAGTAGATAACTCCAAGGTTGTAGCTTTATCTATTATATATTTTTGCAATTCAGCACTCTCTTGATATTGATAGTGCTTATATAATCTAATTAACGTTTCTAAGCTGTTAATGACATATGGCATTTCATCAGATGACATCTTCTCAGAAGGTTTTGCTAATTGCTCAAGGAAGCTTTTTATACCATCGATCGCACCTACAAAATATTTTTCGTTATTTTTTTCTGATAAAATAGCTTTATAAAAATCTGCCATTCCTTTGTAAAAGCCTAAGATTTTATCTTCCTCTGGTTGCGGTTCTACAAGTTTAGCTGTTACTTTTCCCTTGTTCTTCAATACCTCTTTGGCGAATGCTACATAATTATAGAATTTACCACTTGGAGCAATTAGCTCTGCTCCGGCTGCTTTTAATTCGTTGACTATTGGAGTATATTCAAGTAAACGTGCGAAATAAAGAGACGCAAATTTTTGATTATCTTGAACATTTAAATCTGCTTTAGCTTTAATGAGTGTAATAACAGTTGGCAAACTATTAGCAATTATTGCTCTATGTACTGAAGTTTGTCCTTGAAAATCTTGATTATTAGGATTAAATCCTTTGCTAAGTAGAAAACTGACAATTTTTTCAGATCCATAGATAGCAGCTTGATCAAGTAAAGTTGCTTTAGCTGCTGAATCTTTTTGTTCTCTGAGATCAACCTTGAACTCATTAATTATTAGTTCTATTATATTTACATTGTTATCATCTTCGACTAATGGAACTAATTCATAAAATAATTCCTTGGAGCTTATTTTTAAACAAGATTTTAAGTTAGTTAACTTAAATAATAATTCAAGTGCTGTAAAGTCCTGAGCTATAATAGAATTTCTAAAAGCTTGATTTAGAAAGGCTTTATCTGATTTGTAAAAATCTAATTCTTCTTTTGTTGTTGTAATTTTTCCCATAAGAACCACTATTTATATTATTCATTTCCACCCACTATTGTCATTTCCGCGAGTTCTTGATAAAAACGTCATTGCGATGAGGCATAAGCCGACAAAGCAATCCATGCAGTCAGCTTTTTTACTCACCGAAGCAGGATGACACTAAAGATAATATACCATAAAATTTAGTGCCACTAATAACAAAGATATTATTTTTTAAAAATTTTTAATAATATTAACCATATATTAACCTTATTTTCCATAATAATTATTATAGAACTATTGTATACAAGTAAGTTTAAGCTAGGAACGTAAAATAAGCAATTTACTATCACCATATATTTTCTCTTTAACCATTTCTAAAGAATCGTCTGTAAGATGCTCATTTTTAGCAAATTCAACGACAATAATTGTTCCATCTTTTAACCATTGACTTTTTTTCAAAGCATTTACTGCCTTTGATACAAGATTTTGATAGTATGGTGGATCAATAAAAATTAGATCAAAGCTGTTTTTACATTTTGGCAAAGCTGTAGCATTGATATTTAGGAAAGTCATTTTATCCATTTCACCTATTTTACTAGCAAATGCTTTTGCTGCCCGCAAATAATCAGCATTTATATCAATTACTGTAATATCCCCTGCCCTTCTAGAACAACTTTCAAAAGCTAGGCTACCAGTGCCGGCAAATAAATCGAGAACCTTAGACTCCTTGGTAAATAACCTACCATCACTAAATTCTCCTGAAGTTAATATACTAAAAATCGCTTCTCGAATTTTGCCGGTGGAAGGACGATAATTAGAATTTTTTAAGGTGGGTATTATCCGGTTTTTATGTTTACCGGCGATAATTCGTATCATAAAATCATAAAAATTTCTTAAATTTCTCAAGAGGCAGTTCTTTATACTGATTTGGTTGCAAATCACCTAATATAAACCCCCCATAACTAATTCTAATTAATCGGTTAACACTTAGACCAAAATATTCAAATATCTTCCTAATTTCACGATTTTTTCCTTCAGTTAAAATTACTTCAAACCAACAATTAGTTTTTCCTGATTTTATTAATTTAATTAATTTAGGATCATAACGTATTTGATCAATCTCTATATTCTTATAATTTTTAAGCAATGAGCTTGGGTTACCGTGTGCTCTGACTCTATATATACGTTCAAGTTTACTTGATGGTAACTCAAACTTCCTTGCTAAGTCACCATTATTGGTAAGTAATAGTAATCCTTCACTATTGAGGTCTAATCGCCCGATTGAAATTACCCTAGGCATATTCTGTAATGCCAAATTTTCAAAGACAGTTTCTCTACCATAATTATCTTTATGCGAGGTAATTAAGCCGACAGGTTTATAATATACCCATAAACGTGGAGTTTGTTGTTCTATTACTTTTCCTGATACTTCAATAAGGCTAGTATTATCAACCATGGTGGCAGGTGAATCGATAATCACGCCATTTACCTTTACTTCACTATTTTTGATAAGCAGCTCTGCAGCACGCCTTGAACATATCCCTGCATTACTAATCGCCTTTGCCAACCTTTGTGTACTATCCTGTTTCAAAAATCCACTTCCAAATAACTACAACAATAGTCTTAATTTTGATAATATAACATTTATGAGTATTTTGTCTAATGTAAGAATCTTAGTTGCTATACGGATTCTCCAATCCATAGATCGTGCTTGATCGCATAATACCGCTCCCTTTATTTGTTCAAAGTTTATCATTACTTCAAAGGGATAGCCCTTAATTTGACTAGTAATAGGTACAAATAGAGCAAGACCACTCTTAAGGTTATATTTGTAAGGACTAAGAACTACAGCTGGTCGTGTTTTTTGAATCTCTCTACCTTTTTGAGGTTCAAAATTAATCCAAACTACATCACCTCTTTCAGGTATGAATGTTACCACAATTCATTACCTACAACAATGTCATCATTTAATATTTCATGATGACAGTTAAAATCTGTAATATTATCCAATAATATATCTAATTCTGATATTTTTGTAGTGATAATCAAATGGTTATCAGCTATTTCTAAATTAACAAATGCACCTTGTTGGAAATGTAACTTATCAGCTAGATTTTTAGGAATTCTAATCCCCAAGCTATTTCCCCATTTTTGAATTTGAGTTTGCATAATATCATTAACATTTTTATTGTATAAACAAGTATACACAATAAACCTACATCCTGCAAGTTAAAAATTCTTTAATGTCATTGCGAGGAAGCGTAGCCAACGATTCCCAGACGTCACTGCAAGACCATGTAATGGTCGAAGCAATCCTTTCTAATCACTTTCCTGGACCACCCCCCTTCCCTATTTGTTTCGTATCCTCAACATTGCTAAAAGCAGTAACAAACTAGTAAACATCTGTATATAAAATATAATACTACTAAATTCTGGCAAAAATATAACTATCATAGGTTGTAATAAAATTGCTATGCCACTTGAAAATAAGGTTATTCTAATACAGGTTTGCCAAGAGGACTTAGGACCAAAATAGTTAGTTAACAAATATACTAAGATAATAATAAAGCTTTTTTCAAATAAAATTGTTATAAAACGAAAAGCTATTATTATAGGCATTAAAATGTAAATAAATATCTTCGGTGCTTGTGTTAGGGTTTTGGCAAAGTGCTTTTTAATAACTTCTTCAGTGAGAATCTTTTGATCAGGAGTAAATAATTTAGCATATCCAATATTAAACACACTCTTTTTTTTATCGGTTATTTCTACTGTAGTAAGGGTTATATTGTTACTACTAAATAGGACGGGAACTTTAAGTTTTTCCCCATAAGATAATTGATTTTTTGAGTCTATAGCCGCAAGCTTATTGCCATTCTCATCGAGTAAATATATAGGTTCATCCTGATCAACTGAAATTTTACTACCATCATAATAGATTTCCGGTAATTGTTTAAATATATATTCGATAGTTATTGTGCCTTTTGTTAAACGATTCTCAGTAAAGTAATCGGTGAGGACTAACAAGTAATTAAATATAACAATACAATAGATCAATGATGATATAAAAGACACAGCAAATATATACTTAATCCCGTATCCTTTATATGATTTATAAACATCTTGGTAAAAATTTACTGAACTAATTGATAACCACAATTGATTCAATAACGTGCTAAACCATGAAAAAACGGATAATAGTTTTGTTGTCATAATATCTATTTTGATGTAGATTCATAAAAAATTTTTATAATTAACCCCTAACGTCATTGCGAGACCATGTAATAGTCGAAGCAATCCATTTCTAACCATTTTCTTGGATTGCTTCATCGGCTATGCCTCCTCGCAATGACTTTATCTGTCATTGCGAGACCACATAGTGGTCGCGGCAATCCACACTTATTGGATGTTTCGTCGGCTCACGCCTCGTCGCAATGACGCGTAATGTTAATCTGGTTATCTATATCAATATCTTTTAACACAAAATTAATATTTATTATAATGAAGTTTAATAAAATCCCCAAATATTCAGAAAAATATTCTAAATTAAGTAACTGTATTAGAGTTTTAGCAAGTGATAGTATAGAATATGCTCAATCAGGGCATCCAGGTATGGTTCTTGGTATGGCAGATGTCATGACCATGTTAGTATTTAATTTTCTAAAATTCAATCCTAATGATCCAACTTGGTTTGACCGTGATCGCCTGGTTCTATCAGCTGGACACGGTTCTATGTTGCTGTATAGTTTTTATTATTTAACAAATTATAAAAATTTTCATCTAGAAGATTTAAAACAATTTCGAAAATTACATTCAAAAACTCCTGGACATCCAGAATATGGAGCATATGAAGCTATTGAGGCTACTACAGGACCTTTAGGGCAGGGGTTTGGTATTTCAGTTGGGATGGCGATTGCCCAAAAAAAATATCAACAAAAATTGGGCAAAGATCTTAGTGCACACAAAATTTATTGTATAATTGGAGATGGATGCCTAATGGAAGGTATAAGCTATGAAGCTGCTTCTTTAGCTGGGCATTTATGCCTAAATAACTTAATAGTTTTATTTGATGATAATAAAATTTCCATCGATGGCTCTACCAACCTTACTGTATCTGAAAACCATCTGCTGAAATTTGCCGCCATGGGCTGGAATACCGAATCTATTGATGGGCATGATTTTGAGCAAATTAATGCCAGCCTAATTAAGGCACAAAATTCTGATAAACCATACTTGATTGCCTGCCGTACTTTAATTGGCAAAGGCTCTATTAACAAGGTGAATTCAAATGCCGCCCATGGCTGCCCGCTTGGTAAAGATGAGGTTAAACTTCTTAAAGAAAATTTAGGTTTTAATGATCAGGCGTTTACTATACCAAAGGAATTACAAGAGATATGGGGTACAGCTTGGTTAAGAAATCAAGCGAGTTATACTAATTGGCAAGAGAAGTTTGCTGATATAACTCCAGAGCAAAAAGCCTATTGCAATAAAGCTGATATAGATTGCTCTTTTCTTGATAATATCCCTATTCCAGAAAAAGCTGAAGCAACCCGTTGTTCATCTGGTAGAGTTATAGAATATCTAACCAAACTATCAGATAAAATTATTTTTGGCTCAGCTGATTTATCATTATCCAACAATATCAAAAATACTGCTAGTAACATAATTAATAAAGATGATTTTACTGGCAATTACATCCATTATGGGGTTCGTGAA
Source organism: Candidatus Tisiphia endosymbiont of Xenochironomus xenolabis (assembly GCF_964264705.1). Classification (NCBI taxonomy): domain Bacteria; kingdom Pseudomonadati; phylum Pseudomonadota; class Alphaproteobacteria; order Rickettsiales; family Rickettsiaceae; genus Candidatus Tisiphia; species Candidatus Tisiphia endosymbiont of Xenochironomus xenolabis. The sequence continues at coordinate 1,144,984 of NZ_OZ183473.1, read as the reverse complement.
AATGTTATGGGGGCTATCATGAACGGACTCGCATTATCAGGCTTCTTACCCGTAGGGGCTACTTTTCTAATATTTTCTGATTATATGAAACCAACTATGCGGCTTTCTTCTATTATGCAGCAGCAAGTGATCTACATCATGACCCATGATTCAATTGGGGTAGGAGAAGATGGCCCTACTCACCAACCAATAGAGCATCTAGCATCCTTTCGAAGCTTACCAAATATGATGGTATTACGCCCGGCAGACTATCTTGAAACAGTTGAATCTTGGCGAATTGCTTTAGCTAATAAAGATGGCCCTTCTGTTCTTGCTTTAACCAGACAGTCAGTATCTCAAATAGTTATAGTTAATTCAGGAGGATTTGGTGCTAGGAGCGATGGGGCTACGCCTATAAGTAATAGGCGAGCGACGAGTGACGACGTCACCAACTTCTCATCAATTGACTATAGCCGAAATATTTCGCAAAATTTATGTTCTAAAGGTGGGTATATACTGTCAGGGAATAATCAAGAAACAGTAGATGTTGCTATCTTCGCCACCGGCTCTGAATTATCAATATCATTAGAGGTAAAAGATATACTAAGCAAAAATGGCTTTAGTACCAATGTGATTTCAATGTTATGTTTTGAGTTATTTTTTAAACAGCAACCTAGCTATATCCAAAATATCCTATCCAATGCCAAATTAAAAGTTGCTATAGAAGCTGCAAGTAGCTTTGGCTGGCATCGAATCATTGGAGAGAACGGAATGTTCTTCGGAATGGAACAATTTGGACTCTCAGCTCCCTCTAATGATTTATACTCATATTTCGGTCTTACTCCATCAAATATTTCCGAAAAGATTATGGCAAGAATCCAAAAAAATTAGAATTGGATTGCTTCGTCGGCTAACGCCTTCTCGCAATGACGTTATCTGTCATTGCGAGCCACCATAGGTGGCGTGGCAATCTATTTCTAATAGCTTTTCTGGATTGCTTCGTGACCTTACGGTCTCCTCGCAATGACGGTTTCTCAATTATTGTTTTCTTAAACTAACGCTTATGAAATACTAATGGGTTAGCTATATCATAGTACTTTCAGCTCCTGTTAAATTAACAGTGTCGCTGACATCAAGATTAACTGTATTGGGGTAAGAATTAACTTCATCATGGTTAGCAGAATAACCATGATTAACAGAAGAATAACCATCATTATGATTAGTTCGAGTAAAAATATCTTTCAAGGAGTCCAAAACTTTTGTACGCAATCCGATTGGTTTTGCTTGTACTACTGGTACTGCTACAATTTCTTCATCCGTTTCTTCTTCATATGTTTCTTTTACATAGTTAATTGTAGTTACAAGTGGGTTGAAAGATACTGATTTTTTACTTGGAGGGTCTTGCGACTCAATGTAATGTTGGTTCTTATTGAGAGCTTGTATATTAGAGTTAGATTTACTCTTAAATATCTTCCGCTTCATAAACTTTACCTGTTTTAAAACTATTGTAACGGATTGTAAATTGTCATTCCCGCGTAGGCGGGAATCTATATCCCGCACTGAAGCATAAGCGTCAGTTTAAGAAAATAAAGTAGAAAATCGTCATTGCGAGCCACCGTAGGTGGCGTGGCAATACATTTCTAATTTTGGATTGCCACATCACCACAAAGCCGCTCCTCGCTAATAGATGTTGGGCAAGCAGATTTTTTATTCATCATAAAAAATAGCAAAAAAACCGTGAACGCTCACAATTCAGTTAATTTCACCTACGATTGCACTTCAGCTCCTGCTAAACTAATAGCGTCCTGGTGATCAATATAACCAGGATTAACTACACAAGGGGAAGAAAAAGCTCCATCAAGATTAATAAAAAAATCACTAGAATCAACAAAACAATCATCACTAGGATTGGGAATATCATGAGTAAAAATACGCTTTAAAAACATAAATATTCCTGTGCAGCATCCGATTGCTTCTACTAATGCTGCTGAGCCTTCTTCTAATGTTATATCTTTAGGTGTTTTTTCTATAGATTCAGCTAGTTTAGCTATTTTAGTTGAACTTGGTTCTTTAAGAGAAAATGCTCTTTTAGTTAGCTCAATTTTAGCTAAACTTAGTTCTTCAAGAGAAAATGCTCTTTTAGTTGGCTCAATTTTAGTTGAACTTAGTTCTTCAAGAGAAAACGCTCTTTTAGTTGGCTCAACTGCATTATTATTTATACTCGAAATGGCTTGCAACTCTATAGAACTTGAGTTATCATTGGGAGCTTGTATATCAGATAACTTCATAAACTTTACCTTTTTAAAACGTTATAACGGATAGCAATAATTTCTTATAGCCTGTTAACTTATGGTTTATAAACGTAAACTAGGAAATTATCTACTAATTTTTTAACTTGTTGGAAAGTTTTTGTCTCACAATCACTATTGTCTTGCATAGTTTTTAAGCCATCTAATACATCGCTAATCATATTACCAACTTCTATAAACTCTTGTTCTTTGAATCCTCTAGTGGTGCATGCTGGAGTGCCGAGCCTAATACCAGAAGTAATAAATGGTGAAGTGGCATCAAACGGTATCGCATTTTTATTGCAAGTTATACCGGCTCTTTCAAGCGAATCTGCTGCCACCTTACCAGTTATACCATATTTTCTTAAGTCCACTAATACTATATGATTATCAGTACCATTAGTTAAAATATCATAGCCTCTTGCCATCAAACTATTAGCAAGAGCCTTGGCGTTGTTGATAACCTGTTTTATATAAAGGTGATATTCTGGCTGTAAACATTCCAAAAATGCTACTGCTTTTGCTGCAACAATATGCATTAATGGACCACCCTGTAACCCAGGGAATAAAGCAAGATTTATCTTCTTACCCAATTCCTCATCATTTGACAGAATAAGACCACCACGTGGACCACGCAGAGTTTTATGAGTAGTAGAAGTCACAACGTGAGCATAAGGCAAAGGACTTGGATGTTCACCTACCGCAACCAGTCCAGCAATATGGGCAATGTCTGCTACTAAATACGCCCCTACTCTATCAGCAATTTCCCTAAATTTAGCAAAATCTAATTGACGTGAATGAGCAGAATAGCCAGCTATAATCAATTTTGGCTTATGCTGAACTGCCAATTGCTCTATTTGGGCATAATCAATTAGATAACTCTCCTTATTTACAGAATAGAACACTGAGTTAAACCATTTGCCAGATAAGTTAGGCGGAGCACCATGCGTCAAATGCCCACCTGTATCTAGCGACATACCAAGTATGGTGTCATGTGGTTTTAATAGAGTTAAAAATACTGCCTGATTAGCCTGAGATCCGGAATGAGGCTGAACGTTAGCATATTTACAATTAAATAGTGTTTTTACCCGCTCTATAGCCAAAAGCTCAGCCTTATCAACCTCATTACAACCGTTATAATAACGTTTTCCCGGATATCCTTCAGCATATTTATTGGTCAGAATTGAACCTTGTGCCTCTAATACCGCCGGGCTTACAAAATTCTCAGAAGCAATCAATTCAATAAAATCATGCTGACGCTTCTTCTCACCATTGATAATTTGGTATATTTCGTTATCTGTTTCAGATAATTTATTGGTAAACATATTCATTGATTGGACCTACTATTTAATGAGGTGTGTTTTTATAAACTTGACAGCAAACTGTATCCCCCTATCATCAATAGAATGTGTAAGATTTGGTATTTTGTATTTACTATAAGGAATATCATATTTCTCTAGATATTCTACTGTTTCATCCATACTACTTACATCAACCACATCGTCTAATTCGCCATGTATCACGCAAACTGGTGTAGTTTTATTGATACATTCTTGTGGGGCAATTAATCTGCCAGAAAACCCTACCATAGAATCAAAAGGTTCTTTTTGTATAAAATTCAAATATAACCCCATCATGGTACCTTGCGAAAAGCCAATTAGGATAGTATCTTTATTAGTTAAATTTAATTCTGCTTGTTTCTTTTGGATTATGTCAGTAACTAAGCCAGTATTTTTAGCAACTAATTCCCTAACATAATCAGGGTTACGGTTATTTAAACTAAACCATTGTCGACCATAAGGTGCACTATCAAATTTTTCAACGCCATGTGGGGCAATAAAGTGACAATCGGGTAATTCTTTAGACATAAAAGGAACTAATCCTATTAAATCATCGCCATCTGAACCAAGCCCATGTAATAATACTACAAGTTTTTTACATTCACTGCTCAAACTTTTTACTTCTGGGTAAGATAATATTTCATTTTTAGTCATTTTTTAAGTTCCTATAGTTAACTTAGCAATAGTTCTATTAGCTTCTTCTAGCTCTTGTTTAGTATTTACTCCAACCACTATGTCGTGGTTGGCGGATAGCAAATACGATACTTTTTCGCCATTATCCTTAACGATTTTTACCAGTTCCGTTAAATACAACTCTTTTGATTTGTCAGGATTCTTTAAAAAAATAGTAGGTAAATATTTTTTTAATATACCATTGGCAAAAGCCATAATACCAGAATTACAAGTTGTTATAGCTAATTCTTCACTCGTTGCTTGTTTAAATTCAACAATTTTCAAAAAATTTCCTAGTTTATCAGTAACTATTCGCCCATATTGCCCAGGATTATCTCGCTCAAAGCACAAGGTTGTTATGGCAGAATTTGTCGAAACTAGATGTTTTAGTAAATCATTAATAATCTCTGGCGTAATTAAAGGATTATCTCCATAAAGTACGGCTATAATTTTATTGTCATCAATTAAGTCCAAAGCACTATATACCGCATGAGCAGTACCAAGAGGTTCTGGCTGTAAAACAAATTTACAGCTATCTTTATAACAAGCAATATGTTTTTCTAATTGCCAGGAGTGGACTAAGATAACTTCATTGCTAACTTGTTGGGCATTGGTTATTACCCTATCAAGCATCGATTTACCACCAACTTTATGCATTACTTTTGGTAAGGTAGATTCCATTCTTCTACCATTACCTGCAGCTAGAACAATAACTTGGCAATCCATATTAAACGTCCTTCATAGTTTCATAAATTGCATCAGATAATTCATAATTACCAAAAACTTTTTGCACATCATCACTTTCTTCTAAAATATCTACTAATTTTAACAACTTCTCGGCTTTATCATTCTCTTCTATAATTATGGTATTTTTAGGCACCCAACCTATGTAAGATTCTTCAGGATGTCCATATTTACTGGTCAGAAATTCAAGAGCTTGCACAAAGTTCTCAATATCTGTATAGATTAAATATGTATCTTCTTCAGAAATCATATCTTTTGCTCCAGCCTCTAGGCTACTTTCAAACATAGCTTCTGCTGTGGCTAAATTTGCCGGATATTGTACTACTCCGAGATGATCAAACATATAGCTGACACTGCCCGTTTCACCTAAATTGCCACCAAATTTGCTAAAAGCCGCCCTAATCTCCGCAGCCGTACGATTTTTATTATCAGTTAAAGCCTCTATTATTATTGCAATTCCACCGGGAGCAAAGCCCTCATATCTAATTTCGGTATAATTTTCGTTGTTATTCGAATCACTTGCCGCACTTATTGCCTTATCTATTCGATCCTTTGGCAAATTTTGACTCCGAGCGGCAGCCATGCTACTCCGCAACCGTGGATTATTACTTATATCAGCCCCTAATTTAGCAGCAGTAATAATTTCTCTAACTAACTTAGTAAAAATTTTTGCCCTTTTTTTATCTTGTGCACCTTTTCGATGCTGGATATTTTTAAATTTTGAATGACCTGCCATGTTGTAATCTTAAATCATTATTGAGTAAGCCGAATGTATCAGAAGGCAATTTAAAGTCAATAGTAAATTCCTCAAGTTTTTTCACTATACTTTATTTTTTACTTTAATAAAACTGTATATCGTCTTATATTGTCTAACTATAACATATAGAATTGAGTCCACTAAGTACTATTTATGAAAAAATTTATAATAGACTTGCTGCATAAGTCAAAAATAGTTGAAGGATTTTTAGGAGAAACGAAGCCGAGTACCGCAGTGTACATAAACGTACATGAGGAGCGAAGGCGAGTTTCGACGACAAAATCATCAACTAGATTGACTTATGTAGCAAGTCTAATTTTATATCTCTTATTTGCTCACGATTGCCTAGCATCAGAACCTCAGGCATGGCAAATGCTGTTACAGACTCCAGCCAGTCATCTTATGGAAGAGCTTCAGGAGTTTCATAATTTCCTACTGCTCATATCAGGAGGAATAGTTGCTTTTATCATTGTTTTATTAATTTATGTTTGCATCAGATTTAATGCCAAAGCCAATCCTATTCCAGCAAAATTTTCTGATAATATATTGGTTGAAATTATTTGGACGATAATTCCTATAGTTATTTTAATTATTATTGCTGTACCATCATTTCGTGTTGCACGTATTGCAGAAGATATTCCTGAAATAGACATGACGGTTAAAGTTGTAGGATATCAGTGGTATTGGCACTATATCTACCCTGATCATGATAATATGGAATTTGATAGTTGTTTAATTACTGATGAAAATTTAAAACCTGGTCAAAAAAGATTATTAGAAGTTGATAATCGTATTATTATACCAGAAAATACTACCGTAAAATTTTTAATTACTGCAGGGGATGTTATACATAGTTTTGCAGTACCAGCATTAGGTATAAAGCTCGATGCTGTGCCTGGCAGAGTTAACGAAACCTGGACTAAAATTAGTAAAAAAGGTGTGTATTATGGTCAGTGTTCAGAGCTTTGTGGTGTTAATCACGGCTTTATGCCTATTGCCATTGAAGTAGTAAGCAAAGAAGAATTTCAAGATTGGTTGATTGCGGCAAAAACAAAATTTTCTATGAAAGTAAAGACAAACGTTATTGCGATGAAACCATGAGGACGACGAAGCAATAAATTGTCATTTTCGTTTCGGTGCGGAATCTAAGACCCCTGCTTACGCAGGGGTGACACTAAGTCGAGCAAGGATAACATTAACTAAATGAACAAGAGCCATATGGTAAGCCATAATAATCTTTATCCACATATTTACCCAAAACATGTTAAAGAAATTATATTTTTAAAACATTTTATTCACAATCCTAACATAATAGTAGGGGATTATAGTTATTATCATGATAACCATCACCCAGAACATTTTGAATGTAATAACGTTGTAGGATATTATCAGTGTAAATTAATTATTGGTAAGTTTTGTACTATTGCTAGAGGAACGACTTTTATTGCGGATGATGTCAATCACCCAATGGATGGTTTTTCTACTTATCCATTTTTTATTTTCGAAGGTTGGAATAATTATACGCCAACTCTTAATAAAGGAAGGAGTACAATAGTTGGTAATGATGTGTGGTTTGGTACTAATGCAGTCATTATGCCGGGAGTCACAATAGGAGACGGAGCAATTATTGGAGCATATGCAGTGGTTACTAAGGATGTACCACCTTACTCTATCGTTGCAGGTAATCCTAGTAGAATTATTAAAAAAAGATTCTCCGATGATATAATTAATGAGTTAGTACAAATAAAATGGTGGAATTGGGATTATGATAAAGTTACTAGAAATATCAAGCTCATAGTAGGAGCAGATATTGAGCAACTTAAAAAGTGTGAATAGGTATAGTCAATTGATGAGAAGTTGGGGACGTTGTCGCTCGTCGCTCGCCTATTACTTATAGGCGTCACTCCATCGCTCCTAGCCCCAAATTCTCCTGAATTGACTATAAAACGTAGACGCCTATGCGAAATATGCTACTCTTTATGACTTTTCTGCTATAATAATCTCAAGATATAAAAGGATAATTTATGAATCAAACAACAGATCATCACCAAACTCCTAAAGGTATAAAAAGATGGATTTTCTCTACCAATCACAAAGATATTGGCATTATGTATATTATATTTGCCATATTTGCTGGGATCATTGGTGGGTTATTTTCTGTTATTTTTAGACTAGAATTAGCAATGCCTGGTGGGCATATATTAGGGGCAAATTACCAACTATATAATGTATTAATTACTGCTCATGCGATAATTATGGTATTTTTCATGATTATGCCAGCTTTATTTGGTGGGTTTGGTAATTATTTTGTACCAATTTTAATAGGTGCACCGGATATGGCTTTTCCAAGGCTAAATAATATAAGTTTTTGGCTGCTTGTTCCTGCTTTTATGTTATTAATGCTTTCGGCTTTTGTTGATGGTGGTGCAGGTACTGGCTGGACGCTTTACCCCCCTCTAAGTACTCTAGTGGGACATCCTGGGGCGGCAGTCGATATGGCTATTTTAAGTTTACATATTACAGGGCTTTCTTCTATTCTTGGTTCAATCAATATGATTGTTACTATCTTTAATATGAGAACCGATGGTATGGGGTTATTTGAAATGCCTCTATTTATTTGGTCAATTTTGGTTACTGCCTTCTTGTTGATACTAGCAATTCCAGTATTAGGTGGTGCAATAACCATGTTATTAACTGATCGAAACTTTGGTACTACTTTCTTTAAACCTGAAGGGGGCGGAGATCCAGTATTATTTCAGCATTTATTTTGGTTTTTTGGTCATCCAGAAGTATATATCGTAATATTGCCAGGGTTTGGGATAGTTAGTCAGGTTCTTTCTACTTTCTCTCGTAAGCCGATATTTGGTTATTTAGGTATGGTGATAGCTATGGTAATTATAGGGTTTGTCGGTTTTATAGTTTGGGCTCATCATATGTTTACTGTTGGTCTTTCATACAATACATTAATCTATTTTACCGCTGGTACAATGATTATCGCGGTGCCTACTGGTATTAAAATATTTAGCTGGATTGCCACAATGTGGGGAGGATCAATTACTTTTGAAACCCCTATGTTGTTTTCCATAGGGTTTATCTTGTTATTTACTATTGGTGGAGTTACCGGCATAATATTATCAAATTCGGCAATCGATAGAATTTTACATGATACATACTATGTGGTAGCACATTTTCACTACACTATGTCGCTTGGGGCTTTATTTACTGCATTTGCTGGATTCTATTATTGGTTTGGTAAAATGTCAGGAAGACAATATCCTGAAATGATGGGCAAAATTCATTTTTGGATTACGTTTATCGGCGTTAATTTGACATTTTTCCCTCAGCATTTTCTGGGATTAGCTGGGATGCCAAGAAGAATACCGGACTATCCGGACGCTTTTGCCGGCTGGAATATGGTATCATCTATCGGAGCAGTTATTTCCTTTATTGCGGCTCTTTACTTTGTATTCATTGTTATTTACACTCTGAAATATGGCAAAAAATGCCCAAATAATCCTTGGGGCGATGGGGCTAATACTCTCGAATGGACAGTATCTTCTCCTCCACCATTCCATACTTTTGACGTACTACCTAAAATTTAATAGAGGAATAATTTGATAGGTGAACATATATATTGTGGCTTTTGGCGAAGAATAGCAGCTGGATTGTTTGATTACATTATTATGACATTAATATGTACAGTTATAGGTCTTGTATGTATAATTGTGGGTGTTGTTTGGCTTTTTTTAACAAATATTTCTTTTTTTTTTAGCGGAAATATTTATGGATTGGACTTTTCCAACCACATTACTACTATTCTTATATATTCCAATATTCGAGTCATCTTCAATGCAAGCAACTCCTGGCCGTTATATCTTGGACATGAAAATTATAAACAAAAATGGTACTCGAATAAGCTTTTTTAAATCTTTGTTTAGATTTATTACATTAGTATTGATAAATAGTACTGGGATATTGATAATCCCAAATATTGCTTGCATTATATGTACCAATGAAAAAGTGTTTCTACATGACATATTGTTTGGCACCAGAATGATAAGGCGATAAAGTTTAGTAGTTAGCTAACCCGATTAGTATTTAGCCATAGTAAACTAACGTCTATTAGTGATGAAGCGTAATGTTAGTCGGGTTAGCAATTCCTCACTTCGCCAATTAAAACCCCCTTATCCTTGCTATTGATTTGTTAGATCGCTCTTTGATAAAATTCAAAAATTGACTAACTGAATCAACTATATCATCATTTTTGCAATGTGGGAAATTTAACAATTCATTGAGTAATATACTATTAAAAGCCGACTGTTTTGGCAAAACTACGGCTGTAGATTGAAATAAAGCTAAAACTGAGGAGAATCTAGTAATTTTATCAAGCCGGGGCTTTATGGCAACTATATTAACAATCCCATCTAATCTTAGGTCTTGTATAACTTGCTGACCACTGGCTTTATCTTCAATTAATATATATCTAGGACAATATTTCTTGGCTAGTTTTTCTACTTGCCCCTTTAACTCTGGATAAGTAACTTTTTGCCTAAACATTGATACAAGATAATATTTCTTATCTAAAATACCCCAAGAGGTACAAACGCTATAATCAGCATTTTCTGAAATTTTAATGGCGGTATCCCAACTTTGCACAAAATAATCAAATTTTTTTGGTATGGTTTCATAAAAACTAATATCCTCAATATTTAACAATATACAATTATTAGATATTGGCTCTTGCAAATATTGAGCAGCATAATTATGCACACCAATTTCTTGTTCTAATTTTATCAGATAATCAGGATTATCGCGAAAACTATGCAAAATATCACCTGTAACATATTGATATTTATACTTATTGATTGAAAATATTTGTTCTCGTTTTGCCATAGCTGGAATTTTTAAATGATGCCAACAATTGGAATTTGCCAATAAATGTCCGCTTAAATCTTCTTCATGTAATCTTTGCATAACTAATACTATTGCTCCGGTATTTTTATTATTAAGCCTAGTGACAAAAGTTTGTTCAAACCATTCAATCACCCGTTTACGCATTTTGGGTGAATTGATTTGAGTAGGGTTATGTGGGTCATCAATAATGAGTATATCACCCCCCTCACCTGTTGCCGAACCACCAACTGACGTAGCAAACCTAAAACCATTATTATTTGTCAGAAATTTACTTTTTTGATTATGTTTTTTACTTAAAATAGTCTTCGGAAAAATTTGCTGATACCAATCGGAAGTAAGTACCAAACGACAATCTAAAGAATGTTTTACACTTAATACTTGAGAATAGCTGGCGGACATAATCCTTTTTGTTGGATCATGTCCTAATATCCAGGCTGGCCATGCTACTCCAATACATACAGATTTTAGAGACCTAGGCGGCATATTAATGATTAGCCTCTTAATATCTCCATTCTGTACTGCTTGCAAATATTCAGCAATTAGCTCAATATGCCAATTGGCTTGATATTCTACTCCAGGATTAATGGTATTAAATACTTTATTGATGAAACTATTAAAATCTTGCCTCAATATTGCATATAATAACTTCTTCGGATAAGTCATTGATATTTACTCAAAAATTCAGCTATAATTTCTTTGTCCTCTTCTTTCATTATGGTGTTTTCATTTAAATACTCATCTTTGCTAAGTTTATTTAGCTGAATAATTAAATTGACTAATTTATTCAGCGTTTCAGTAATATTCTTTTTAACTACTATCTCCCCCTTGGATTTTTTTGATTCTAGCTCATCTATTTCATCTTCAAGCAGAGAAACTATCTTAGCAATAAAACCATATAATGTAGTAATTGTATCGTTTGTCATAATCTATCTCCACCATCTATTGGTTTAAGACCGACAAGAGATATCTTCTCGTTCAAAGTCATAAAACTAGCATTGGAGATTTTAGCCCATAAATTCTCTCGTTTTTCGGTCAATGCTGAAATACTATCCCGATCAAAATCAATAATAATCTCCTCTTGATACCAGTGAGACAACCAGTTACCTAAGGCGTCTGATAATTTATCAAGCAACGGAATTAACGTCTCTTCCCACAGAGCTAATCTAGCTTCTTGCATATTACTATAAGTATTATCACCATTGATACCTAACAATTGAGGGGGAATACCAAAAGCTAAAGCTATTTCCCTAGCTGCAGAGTTTTTTGCCTCGATAAAATCCATATCCTTGGGATTAATACTCATTTCTTGCCAGTCAAGTCCACCTTCTAAAAGAAGAGGCTTACCAGAATTATTACTACTGGTAAATTTTTCGGTAAGTTGCTCGTGTAACCTATCAAACTGCTCATCACTAAGATAACCATTAGTTTCTTTGACTATCAATGCTCCACTTGGACGAGCTCCATTCCTCAGTAAAGAACTATTCCAGCTAGTAGCTTGCAAATGCAGATCGATTGACAAGGAAGCCGCATCAAGGCAAGATAATCCATAATAACAATTGGTAGGATGATAGTTTTTCAAATGTAACACCTTGCTCATTCGATCAATTGATGAAATAGGATAAATTCTTTCTCCACTGCTATTTATATATCTATATGCTACTGGAGAATTCCTCTCTAATACTAATTCAGTCGAATTGGCAGGTAATAAGTAAATTTCTCGGGGACGATTATTTATTAATGTTACTAAAATATAAGCATTACCATATAACAGCTTACTTGCTATCACTTCACCAAAAAAATCTGCTCCAGCTTTTTCTGGATTAGGTTTTTTCAATAAATTATAAACAGGATGATTTGGCATTTTTTCAAAAGCCCCTCGATTGTTTTTACTAACTATCCAAGGGACATGACTTGCTGACTGGGCTATTAAATTCACACATCGATAAACTATAACATTTTTACGATATGCCTCTATCCCAATTTTTACATCCCTAAATTCTGAATTCCCTAAACTATTAAAATCAATAAATGTATGAGATTTACAATTTTTGGCTTTAAAGACCTTTCTAAGATATTCTGTTATCATACTTACCTAAAATAAATTTCTTGTAATTACTTATAACATTATTTTATTGCTGCACTAAGTGTTGACGCATAAATATTTGTCAAATATTTAAATTTTTTTTATTGCATTACATACCTCCCTTGATTACAAATAAATCAACTAACCAATAAACACGGAAAAATAATATGTCTAAGGATAATTAAGATGACCAAAAGACCAAAACATGACCAGTTATTTAAGAAGATAATGGGCAATGAAATAGCAGCCCAAGAATTCTTAGAATATTATTTACCGAATAATTTTAAAGAAAAGATAGACTTATCAAAGATCAAAATAGAGCAAGAAAGCTATATTGAAGAGAGTTTGAGACGAAAATATAGTGACATAGTTTATTCGGTAAAAACTAAAAATGATGAGAGTGCATTCATCTATGTTTTGCTTGATCATCAATCGACATCTGATTATTGGATGGCACTAAGACTTTGGAGGTACACGTTATTATTATGTGAAAGGCATAAAAAGAATGAGGGTAAGCTACCATTAATTTGTCCGATTATCATGTATAATGGTGTAGATAAATATCATGCTCCAAGGAATTTATGGAATTTATTTACGGATTCTGAGCAAGCTAAAAAACTGATGACGGAAGATTACCAATTGGTAGATTTACAGAGTATGTCTGATGATGAGATAGTGCAGAAGAAACATTTAGGGATGATGGAATATGTGATGAAGCATATACATCAGCGAGATATGATAAAATTATGGGAGCAGTTTTTAGAAAGGTTTAAGTTAGAAATATTAGTGGATAAAGAGAATGGTTATATTTACTTAAGATCGTTTTTATGGTATACTGATGCCAGATTGCCTGAAGAAAAGCAATCGGAATTAGAACAGTTACTAGCTAAATATTTATCTGAAGAAGAAAAAGGAAATATTATGAGAACCATTGCACAAAAATATATAGATGAAGGAGAAGCTAGAGGAGAAGCTAGAGGGGAAGAGAAAAAAGCTATGGCTGTAGCTAAAAATTTACTTAAAGTTGGTGTGTCAATTGATATCATCTCTACATCCACAGGATTGTCTAAAAAAGCAATAGAAGAGTTGATGGTATAATAGGAAAAGCTTTAGCTAAGAAAATGTTTATAAGTCTGGCATCTGTATACCAAATACCAAAAATAACACCAAAAGGCTTAAGCAAAATATGAATATACCAATAATAAGATGACCAAAAGACCAAAACATGACCAGTTATTTAAGAAAATAATGGGAAATGAAATAGCAGCCCAAGAATTCTTAGAATATTATTTACCGAATAATTTTAAAGAAAAGATAGACTTATCCAAGATCAAAATAGAGCAAGAAAGTTATATTGAAGAGAGTAAGGTGGTCCCCTTTGTCTAGACAAAAATTTAGATAAATAGAGATATAATTCACAAAAATTAAATTGTTGTTTTTATACAATATTTTTTTCAAAATATACACATTCTGGAGTTTTATAATCCAAAGTTTGATGCATCCTTTGTCTATTATAAAAGTCCATATATTAGTTAATTGCTATCTTTGCCTCCTTTACTGTTGTTAAAATAATCCGATAAATTTTTTCCTGTTTTAATGATCGCCAAAAACGTTCAATAAAAATATTATCTAAGGCTCGTCCCTTACCATCCATACTAATCAAGATATTATGTAGCTTTAGCATACTAATAAAATTCTCCGAGGTAAATTGTACTCCTTGATCAGTATTAAATATTTTTGGCATACCATATTTTTCTATAGCGTCTTCAAGGGCTGTTACACAAAATTCACTTTCCAAACTAATGGAGATTCGCCAACTTAGAATATAACGACTATACCAGTCAATAATAGCTACTAAATATACGAACCCTTGGCTCAGTCTTATATAACGTTATATCTGTACTCCAAACCTGGTTTGGCAATACTATTTCTAATCCTTTTAGTAAATAAGGATATATTTTATGTGCCTGATTCCTCTTGCTTAAATTTATTTTAGGATAAACAGCTTCAAGACCCATTATCTTGTAGTAACGTCTAACAGCTTTACGACCTACCGAAAAACCTTGGGCTTGTAAATATTTAGCCATCCGCCGCATACCATAATATGGATGCATAGTATAGGTCTCATCAATTATTGCCATAATCTTGATATCTTGTTCACTAATACCAGTAGGTTGGTAGTAATAGGTTGACCTGCTAATATCCAATAACTTACACTGTTGTACAATTGTTAACTTATTATGATTAGGCTCTATCATATTACACCTAACCTTTAATTCCAAACAATGCAGATTTTTTTTTGAGCCAGTCACACTCAACGCTTAACTGACCAATTTTCTCATATAGATTCTTGATTAACCCCTGCTGATTTGGGTCAGCACTCTGTGTTTTATTCTTAAAACCTTGTACTAACAACTCAAGACCTTGTTTTTTCCAGTTACTTATCTGTGTTGCATGAACACCATACTTACTGGTTATCTGGGCTATTGTTAGCTCTCCCTTAATTGCTTCTATGACAATTTTGCCTTTCTCCTCAGCACTATATTGCCTTACTTGTTTTTTCATCTCTAGCTCTCCTTGTTTGCTAAAGAATTCTATCTCATTTTTCTTATTTTTCTGTCCAAAATATTGGAACCATTATAATTAATCCGGTAACCTCACCACCTATTCTATACTCTGCTACTTGCATTTTATATGGATCATTGCTAGCATCTTCAAGTATCTTGTTAGCATATTTAACTGCTTGATCCATTCTGTCTTCAACAGATTTCACTGGCTGATCTTTTCTAGCTTCTATTTCTGCTAAACATTTATTATATATACCTTCTATATGATCTATTGCACTTGGATCAAGATGACTACCACTTAACGCAATTATTTGGGCTTTCTCTTCTGCTGTTAGTTTACTATATATTGTTGCACTATTTACATCCTTTCCCCCTTGCTCATCTTTGTTAAGGAACAACATTGAATAGTCGAATGGTTGATTATTCTTGGTTTGACTGGCGACAAGCAACTTTGCCACTCCCTCTTCAGTCCATTTAAACTCGGTTGATTCAGCAACTGGCTTGTTGCTAGCTGGTATGCCTGGAGGAACAGTAATTTGCGGAGGGGGCTTTCCTAGTAATTCTAGTGGCAGTGCTATCTCGCCGCTACCAGCTGCATTAAAGCTATAGAGAGGCTTTCCGCTTGCTGTTGCTCCGCCTGATGATCCACTTGGTGGTTTTGGCAGTGGAGGTGGAGGCTTTGGTACTCCTGAAGACGCAGTTATCGGACAGGCTATGTTCTGTAAGAAATCAGACGAGTACTTACCTTGAGTGCTACCGGATATAGCATCATATATGCTGCCACTATTATTCGAACCTTTATTAGAAAAACTAAAATATTGCTGGTTAGTTGGGTTATAACCGATAGTAATTGCCTTACCACCCTGACTTTTGCCATAAGATTGCAGCATCTTACCATTTTCAAAGACATAGATCGGCTGTTTCAATGAAGATGACAATAATACCATTGAATAGTCATTACCAACCATAGAACCTGACTTTCTCGATAGCGAATCGATCCATAGTAAACTGGCGTCATTGCGAGGAGTAGCTTTGCTTCGTCGGCTCACGCCTTCTCGCAATGACGTAATGTTGCAAAGTGACCTTCTCGCTAGTAGACCTCTGTGAATTTGGTGTAATATTAGCCGGGTTAGCTATAACTAGTTTCCCCTGAATAAGATTTAACATAGCAACTAATTTTCTTAACTTGCTATAATATACACTACAACACCACTAGCACTAAGTAGCAGAATGAAAAAAAAATATAATAATTTAGAAGAAATTATTATTAATCATATTGAGTATAAAGCACTTTAATTATTTGCTATTTCGGAGAAATGATATTTTTTATCATTTCTATCCATCAATTCATACATCTCTTTGGCTCCAGTATAAACTTTAGACCATTCTGGGTGATTTAAATAATCTGTATTTGGCTTTCTCTCACCTATTTCAAAATCTAACAAATCAGAAAACCATTTACAAAATTTCTGAATTTGTTGTGCTTCATCTTCGTCATATAATATCTCACCAATATTGCTTTCTCTATAGTCATCTAAATCACACCAATTATATAATGTATCTAGTACATAGTATTTCAAACCATCCCAATAAGAATGAGGAGATTTTTTTTTTAGCAACTCTTCCATTTGCCAATCCCGGTCTGCTAAATATTCTAATGCACCTTTAATATTAATGCGTACTTGTGGATATAATAAAAACTTTACTACCATATATCATTACCTTTAATCTGGTTTGTAAAAACTTTTCCATTTAACCCAGATATCTGCTGGAATATGGGCATCTGGATGAGCTGATGTTTCTTTTAAACGAGGATTATTATTAATTTCAAACCAATAGGATTGATCGTGATTATATCCTTTTTCAAAATCTTCTCGACGAATTTTATACATATTATTTGTTTTACTATCGTACATAATATAATTGTTACCAGTATGATCAACAACTTTACCATTATATCTTATTGCCACATGATCACCCCTTTGGGTTGGATAGTCCGCAGCTGGATTTCCTTGATCTATCCTAATAGCATGTTTACCAGCTTTATCTTGCACTTCCCATCTTAGTCCTACTCCCTTTCTCTCATATATAGGCATACCAAACTCTCCTGGCACTTTTTCAACAAGTTTTGATAGTTGAGTCCAATTTTCATATTGTTTAAGAGACGTTGTATATTGTTCTAGTTTAAGGTCTACAGGTTTTGTAATGCCGGTAACATTCTCAATATGTTTTTTCAATGATAGATCACTAGCTACATTTGATGTCCCTAATTTCACTTCCCCAACTTCTGAAGTTGATAATTTTTGCTCAACCTTAGGAACCACAGATGAGGGTGTGGGTTTGATTTCCAGTGGGATAGGTTTGGTTAGGACATTCTCACCAAGAGCTGTTAATGAACCACCTTCAATGGCTAGCATTTTTTCTTCAAAAGCTAGCATAGCACTTGGGGTGGTAGATATACCTGGCTTATGTGGGATATGCTGGATCGTTGCTGGCACCGGTGAGGTAAGACCAATCTTGAGAGCTGAGCCTGCTCCTTGTAATATTAACCCGTCGGTAAACAGGTTTAATGTTACTTTAGTATTATCTGGTAACCCATGATAGAACTCTGATAAATTCTGATAATACTCTTTAGGCAAATATTTTTTAGCTATATCCTTGCTAAAATCTTTTACTGTAGCAATTAATTTATTGGGAATATAGCCAACAACTGCTAAAGTTTGTGACCCACCTTCAACAGTACTGATTTGGTGGACAACTTGCTGCATGCCACAATCTATTAAATCACCAACTGTTGACCATGCCGCAAGTGGCAAATTACCACCATATGTAGGGTTTATAAGACCGCTTAAAGAATTCTGCCAAACATCGTTGAGGCTTTTTGCTTGCCCTCCTGGTTCTACCCTTTTAAGTGGTATATATGTTTCCCCACCGACTGCGTAAGCTTGTTGCATTCGGGCTTCATCCCGGGCAAGTTGCTTAGCCGCAGCATCACGCATATTCTGCCCAGCAATTTGCAGGATGTTTTGGTAATATTACTGCTGTTTGTCTTGTGCTGCCTGTTTATCGGCTGTTAGAGTAGCTAGCAAAAATTTAGCTCCTGATAATTCCGCTGGACTTAAGGGTTTCGGTTGAGGAGTTGATGGTGATGGTGGGTTTAAGGGTTCTTTAGGCACAATCGGACAGGCTATGCTCTGTAAGAAATCAGACGAGTACTTACCTTGAGTGCTACCGGATATAGCATCATATATGCTGCCACTATTATTCGAACCTTTATTGGTCAAACTAAAATATTGCTGGTTAGTTGGGTTATAACCGATAGTAATTGGTTTACCACCCTGACTTTTGCCATAAGATTGCAACATCTTCCCATTTTCAAAGACATAGATCGGTTGTTTCAATGAAGATGACAATAATACCATCGAATAGTCATTACCAACCATAGAACCTGACTTTCTCGATAGCGAATCGAGTACTAGATCGCCGCTGGTCAACCACGGAAGATTGGTATCTGGAGCTTTATTAGTTCCTCCAGCGGGTTTAGGGTAAGGAGGACCACCACTCAGTTTAGGAATAGCACCACCATAGCTAGCAGGACGATAAGCAGCAAGTTCAGCCTTTCTAATGTTAATTTCTTTCTTATACTCATTTAATAGTTTCATTTGATCATTTTGGTAATTCTCAAGCAACTTATCGGTAACATAACCAATACTACTACCTACAATCGGATTAACTAGCTTCCCCTGAATAAGATTTAACATCGCTTTGCCAACCATATTACCTATCTCCTTAGATAAATCGGCAATTTTACTATCCTGCTCGCTACTACTCATTTCCATAGTTTGGTCTTTAAACTTAGCTTTGGCTCTTCCCCCTGCTCTATTAATGCTAGTTTCTATATTATGTTTTATATCATCTATGATCGGTTCTAATTTGCTTGCTATATCTATCATACCGCCTACTCTATGGACAACATGTATAGCCTTTGCCAAACCACTCTGCTTAGCTGCAGCAGAAGATATTCCAGACACTAACTCATTGATAATCCTAGCATGTTCCCTGGTCTTAGTAGCATGGAAAATACTCTGTTATATTTCTGTCATCATCTGGTGACGCTCTACATTACCCTTGCCTAGTAATATAGTATTATGACTTAAAGCATTACTTGCTACCTTTGCAACACCGCCAGCTATCCTTTCTTCTACACCCTCTAGGACATTTTTTCTTATCCCATTACTTAGCCAATCGCAGGCTTGTTCAACAGCTATAGTTTTAGCAAATTGAACCCCTGCTGTTTCAGCTAATTGCTTAATTGCCCCTAATTTTAGTTCACTCATAGTTCCTTGAACTACTGTAGTTTCTAAAGCTTTTTCTGCGGCTGTCCCAGTTGCTGCTTGTTTTGTTCCTTCTGCTGCGGCTTTTCTAGCAGCAGAAGCTTCAGCTAGTTTAGTACAACCAACTTGTGCACCAATTACCGCATAGCTAATTGCTTTACCGAGGAAGTAATCCTCTAAATTAATTGCTTTACCTTTAGCAACGCTAGCAGCTACCTTATAGGCATCCATCAACCCTTCAATAAAAATACTAGTAGCAAGTGGCATACCACCACCTAGTGTCCCAACAGCAATAAGTGCTCCTACTGCCATTTGGGCAATAGCACAAACTGCTACCAATATGGTATTCTCCCATTCTTGCCGTGGTTTATAAGTCTCTAGCTCAAATATTGTACTAATGCCCATAAACTCGATTTCCACTATATCGTCTTTGCTTAAATCAGGAGCTAATTTATCTTTGCCAATATTTGATTTAACTCTTACTTCCAACTCACCGGATTCGTTAATTATCTTAAGTGCTGAGTTTATATGCTCATAAAAACTCTTAAAAAAACCAATCTTAGTGGTAATTTGCTTTAATAATTCATTGTCAGCACTGGTGGAGGTAGCTACTGTTGTAGCCATGGCTGTTAAATATGATAAAATTTCAGATAATCTGTTGCCAGTTTCCAGTAACGACGATATTGCATTACTTTTATAGTTCTCATCGTTTTCGGGACCTCTGTTAATAAAACATTCTGCTGTGTAATAATGAGCAGCAAAATTATAGATATCATCAATATCTGTAGCTTTGCCAAGAGTTCTAAGAATAGCTCCAGAATCACTAAGACCATAATAGTGAAGAACTGCATAACTAGGATTACTATAATTACCAGCTTGATGCTTAGCTTTAGCAGTGGTAATAAACGTATCTATATTATCACTTTCTTTGTGGGTTTTTAGCCATAAGCCAAAATCCTCAATGAATTGCTTAACCTTGCCATCAACTCTTCTTTTATCCCCAACTGCTTTAGTGAATTCTGAGTAGACAGAAGTAAATTTTTGGTATAAGTCATCTTGAGCAAGAAAACCTGGTATAGTATGCTCTATACTATGGGTAATATGATAACTTTCTTGTGCGTCACGCTCTTGCTTCTTAGCAGCAACTACTTCCTCGCTACTTATACCAAGAGATTGATACTCATAATAGTTGTTATCTAACGCGATAATCTGATAACTACCACTATTACCTTGCCTTGCAGTCCTACCCTTTACTTGTGCTTCATCTCTGGCGTTCTTGGCAATGAAAGTAGATATAACATGTAGACCACCATTTGCCTCCACCTCTGAACTAGTCTTAATGTCTGTTCCTCTACCAGCTAAATTAGTTGCCACTATAATAGTATTGGGCTGGGCTAATTGCTCTATATCGGAGTTATATAAAGTCTTTTCACTTCTTGAATAATTAATAATTTTACCCTTATTGCCACATTTATTTTCCAACGCTGTACAAAGCTCTGCTGCATCCTTGATGTTCTTGCATATTATTAGTACAGCTCTATTGTGCAATATCGCTTCTTGGTAGCTACTTTCACATACTGCCTCTCTTAAATCATCTAAGGTTGGTTCAAGCCTAGCTGGTAGCTCTATAACCTGTTTGTCTTTATAAGTCGGAACAAAGGTAATATCTACTCCATATACAGTTTTTACAAATTTCTGTGAACTATCAGAGCCAAGTGTACCGGTCATGCCAAGAATTTTGCCATATTTTAGGAAATAACAGATATTGCTAATAAAAAAGGTAGTTAATCCTTCTGACGAAATACGACAATTATGCTTTATTTGTAAGAATTGGTGCAAGCCATTCTGCCATACCATATTTTCTTGCGTCACCCCAGTACTACTATCCACAGGGTTGATTACTTTCTTACCATCAGCATTAATGTTAATTACATAGTCTATATCTAATTGCAACTTAAGTGCAGCTCCTACTAAACTTGCTGCCCAATTGCCTGCCTGGAATTTAGCATATTGCACTAGATGTTTTGGTATGGGTGATGCATCGATAATGCTCTCTATCATTTCCCTAGTCCTTTCAATAGCAAAACTTTCTTCAAAATTCATAGGTAGAATGACTTTCTGAAAATTATTCCATGCTATAGTCAGAATAGGTAGTAAATATTCCATCAACGGAACAGGGGCTGTTTGTTTAGCAATATGATTGCTGCTATCTACTAGCATACTATCGACTTCGTCTACTATAGTGACGGCAAAATCTCTATCACCACGGCTTGCACCTTGACCGCTAGTATTACTGAGAAAGTCGGTTTGAAAACTTAACGCATCTCCGTATACTATATCACAGGAATAACAAGCTTTCTGCCCATCCATACTGGATTTTCCAATATTAATACCAACGCTTAGTCCCAATAACTCAAAAAAACCACTAGCTCCTTCATAACCAATGCTAGACAGAACAGGTGAACTAGTGATTAAATCTACTTTTTCTCCATTTAAGGCTAGTATGGCAGCCAGCATGGCTGATATTGTTGATTTGCCCTCACCAGTTGCGATTTGTAGTAAATTACCTTTGTTAATTGGATCATAATCAAGTAACAATAATAGGGATACTATTTGCGTATCGCGAAGTAAATGCCCTTCTTTACCATTTTGTACCGTATGTAGATTATTAGCTCTTTGTAGTACTGCTATAAGTTTTACTAGATCATCTTTACTAATAACACTTCCCGGTGAACAACTAGCCTTAAATTTTATTGCCCACTCTTTTACTTGTTCTGCATTCCAATCTTTTATAGCTAACCCATTATCATTATCACTAGCTAAATATAAATTTTGGACTTTTTGCAAAATAGCTACATATTCTTCAGCTTTTCCTTCTAAATCAGGGTTAAGCTCAACAAACTTTCTTAGTAATTCAGCCCCCTTATTCTCCAATTTATGCTCAAATTGATTACTAGCAATAGTATAAATGGCTGGCTCCAATTTCTTGCCAGGCTCTTTACTAACAATATCAACTACCGTATCACCTTCTTTGTTCCTTTGTTCATCGGTTATTTGATATTCATAAATAGTTGTAAAGCCACTTACAAAAAACAATATATTATTTGCATTAATATATTGTAAAATCTCAACTAAGTTACTTACTGACCAGCCTTTTGACTTTAATTGATAACACAACTTCCTAATCCTTGCCAAAATATCGTCTGCTCCAAGACCTTCAAGGCTCTCTAATGATTCAGATAATATTTTAGTTTCTATAACATCTATTATATTTGCTAGGCTGGCATAGCCTAAATTACTTATTATCTCTTGTTGGCTAATATTATGCTTGTTTATTAATTTCAAGAAATTACTATATTCTTCTATAGAGCTTGCTTTCTCTAATATTATTCCCAATAAAATTTCCTCCATAAACTCTGGACTATCGGAATGATAATTTAAGCTTTTCTCCAACTGTTCAAGATAGAAATGAGTTAAATGCCAATCAGGAAATTTAATCTCTATAATATTTTTAATCCTTCTCTGCTGTTCGCTTAGTAAAAAAACCTCCACGTCACCGGTTAAAAATGCCTTTAACTTAAGATATTCGTCCTCTAACCCCTCACGGGATTTACAAATAATTTCACTTATTTCCTCATCTAAATAAGGTGGAGGGAATAAATTAGCTAAAACTTTAATACATGCTTTAGTCAAATTTTTTGATTTGATTAAGTGTAAAATGGTATTAATGGTCTCTATTTGTAATTCTCTACCTTCCAGAGAGGTAATTAGAGATATCTTATCTATGCTGGCATCCACTGATCGCAATTGTAATAAGATTTTTGCTTCCTCTCTAAGTTGACTAGTAGGCAAAACTCCTAAGGGTGTTTTGGACTCTAAAAATTTAAATAATACTGCAATTGACTTAGGAAGTAGCAATTGTTTACCAGCCTTAGCCCATAAGTTCGATAGCACTAAGGTTAGTTGTTTATTACTATTGTTAAATAATTCTTCTAATAAGCTAAATTGATAATCAGCTAAATTCGCCTTATTTAGCTGAATAATCCTGATAATATTAACCGCCTGAGCCGGTAAATCCTTAGCTAAACTAATCAAATTATTAATAGTATCTAAAGCTAAATCACCACTAATCACTACCAAAGAACTTAGACCTCCAAGCATCTCTCTCAAGGTATGAGAATCTTCTAGTAATTTATCAATATTACTATTAAAATATTCCTCAATAGCCTTATGTAATAACTTCGAGTAGCAGCCTTTACTAATGAACCAACACAAATCCCGGTAAGATATCTGCTTAAAATCTATCAGCTGATTAATTACTTTAATATCTTCATTTGTACTCTCCTTTAAATCATTTGAGTATAGCAAAATTATTCGCTGCACTAATAGCAAACATTCGTTAAATGAGTCCGGATTAACTATTAGTGTCTTACTAATTATCTGATATAATCTACCTATATTCTGTACGCCATCATCCTTAAGCAAATCAATTAACTTATTTAATTCCTCGCCAATTAGTTTAGACTTATCATATACTTTAGCTATACTATGATCCGCTAACTCATCATTGAGCAACTTATCTAGTGAGTCCAAACTTGTATTAAATAATATTTGATAATGTATTTGTGAGTGGTGTTCTTTTATATAATCAAATAACTCCTGCTTAAGTAAAGCTGGATGCTTCTCAGCAACAATCGCAAGTGCTGCCAAGGCTTCTGCGGCTAGAACATCATTATTTAATGCTTGTTCCAAAGAATTAATACTTACCTCAGTAAGTCTACCATGTTTTGCTGATGCATATTTAGCAAGTAGTTTTGTTACAGCTAGTGCTGTTTTATAATCTATTACTTCAGTACTGGATTCTTTAGCAATTAGATTATTATCACCAATATCATCTAAAATATCTCCTGTAGCTCCAGTATCCTTGATTGACTGTAAATATTCTAAATCAAATTGCTTCCAATCAATATTATCTGCTAATGGTAGCTGACTATTATTATAATCAACTCCCATATAGATAGTTTGCTTTTCTCCTTTCAGTAACTTAGATAAATTAGATACATCCTCCTCCCTTATTCCTCCTGCTACTCTTTGTAGCAACTCTATTGCCCTAATGCGTAATGTTATCCCATTGTCAAGGTCTAGAATAAACTCTGTTAATGAACTAATACTCTGCTCAGGAAGCTTACCTGAATTACTAGCAATAATCTCCAAAGCTCCTAATATTCGATCGAGTACCAATGATTGACCAAGATATTTCTCACATATAATATCAGTCAAATTATCATCTTGAATCTTAAATCTAGCAAAATTCTCAAATGCCCCAACAATATTATTGATATTATTTTGATTTGAACTATTAGTGCAGCTCTTCAATAATGCTATACTTGTATTGATGGTCAAAACTGGAATCTTATTATGCGAAGCTAATATCGCTAATATTCCAGATATGTTAGCAATATTAGTATTATTTATCGGATTATTATTAAGGCTACTTATCAAAATTTCCAAACATTCCCCTGATATATTGCAGCCTTGCGTTAATAGCATTGCACAAATATTTGTATTATTTTCTATCATTTTTAGATAGATTGCTTGATTAATGGTAAAATAAGAGCTACTTAATAATTCCATTAAATATCCTTGATAATCACCAACTAATTCTACATCAATAGCAACTGAACTTCTAAAAAGTTTTATTAGCCGTCCTTCAATACCCCTAATGTCTGTAAGAGTTTGAATGTACAACAGTGGGGTATTATCCCCTATTTTTAATAATTTTTCTAAACGTTGTAAGCTGCTTTTTAGTTCCTCAATGACAGGTTCAAAGAACTTTCTATCAGCAATTACTATTTCAGACAGAAAGCTTATATCTTGGGATGATTTGAAGAGTTCTAATATTTGAGGTGCTAGTTTTTCTTTAAGAAGATTATTATTGTTGAAACTCTGAATAATCAATAATAATTGCTGTTTATATACTGAGTCATTAGTACCACTAATTTTATGGAATATATTACCTATTGTTTCAATATTAACCTTACCCTTAGCTAATAATAACTCAAGAATCAAACTGGAAGAATTGGAGTCAAGAGAGATAACCAACTTGTTAAGCTTGATACTTTGCTGATCACTAACTACATATTCTCCATTGATCAGCATATGACAAATAGTAGTTCTATGCTCTGAATAATTATCGCTAAGTAATAATGTTATTAATTGATCGTTAACATGGCTGAAGAGAACAGCATTACCATGTTCTCCAACCGTTTTTAATGTATCTAAACATTTACCGAGAATATTAGAGTTTGATTCTTTCTGGGGGTTAGCAATGATTTTATCTAATAATGAGCTAACTAATATATAACCTTGAGTCCTGATCTCTTCATTTGTAGCATCAGGTGTAATAGGTAAAACAATCCCACTACTGTGAGCAAACTCTACAATTTCTTTAAAATATGGTTGCTTTACTACATCAAGAGCTAAAACCCCGCTACCTATAATTTCTGTAGCAGAATTATCATATAATTCCGGCATTTACATACATTAGCTAATTCAAATAAAACAGATCATCTACTTCTTGTACACCTATAACTACTGCATTAAAATTATCGCATAGTGCTTCTTGTAAATATTCATTCTCTGCTATTTTTTGTTGTATTACTTGCTCCGCTGTTTCTAGCCTTGCTTTTTCCTCAACCCCACTAACTCCTTCTACAGTAGCTTTGCTATTAACTTGCTCATGCTCATTTTCGTGATTCTGCTTGCTAAGCAGATATTGTTGCAACGATATTTCTTCACCTCTCAACAGTTTAATTACAGTTTCAATATCTTGGTACTCTAATATCTTATCTTTCAGAGCCTGCTCAACTTTCAAACCAAGCTGAGCTATTTCTTCCTGTAAATTGACATGCTTAGTTACCTTTTCTAAAATCCCTGCATTACCTGATCTAACAGCAATTTTCAAAGCTGATTCACCGTTACTAGTTAAAACTCCAGCACTGTTACTATTTAGTTGCAAAATTTTTTCCACTATTTCTGCTTTTTGTGCAGAAATGGCAATTTGCAAAAGCGTATAACCAGCAAATTTTTGTAATAGGAGACTATTATCATAAGATGATAATTTACTGATGGTAACAATATCATTTTGACCTATCGCCTCCACTACCGTACTAGCCAAATCTTGCCTTGTTGCTAGAATCTTTTTAATAAAGCTTTCGTTCCCACTATGTATTAATTGTTGTAATAATGTTTTGCCCTCTATTTGATAGTCACAACAATTAGCCCCATAATTTAGAGCTAAAACAAATAATTCATTATTTGATTTCTTGATAGCATAATATGCTAACTGATTAGCATCAACTCCTAGAGATTTTATCATACTAATCATTGTCATTGATTCACTATCATACTTACCAAATAGCTCAGATAAAAAAAATGCTCGCTGCTGGCTATCAGCTGATTTCAGCATATCCAAAACAGCTTTTTGCTGCTGGCTAATATTAGCACTTATTACGTCATTGCCATGTTTTACTGCTTCTAATTTTGCTTTTTCAGCAGCTATAGCCTCTAATCTTGCTTTTTCAGCAGCTATTTTTTGCTGTCTTTCCTGTTCGATAGCTGCTAACCTTGCTTGTTCAACAGCTATTTTTTGTTGTCTTTCTTGCTCAATAACAGCTAATCTTGCCTGTTCAGCAGCTATTTTTTGCTGTCTTTCCTGCTCAATAGCCGCCAACCTTGATTGTTCTTCTTGTTGTCTTAAGGAGTTAATTTGTGAATCTAAATTTCTAATTCTCTCATTTGCCGCTGCTATATCTCGATCATAGTCTCCTTGTCTAAATCTTCTTACTGTATCGTAAGTATAATAAGGAAATGAATTTATCACCCATAAAAAATAAGTCCTATGTTTTATTTCTACTGTTTCATTATAATAATACGATTCCTTATCAATATTGTTTCTATGATTAACCGCTGCTTCCTTCTGGTTAAGAAGCTCTTGTATACGTTGTTTCATATATCATCATCCTTAACACAAAAGTTTTTTAACACCATCATAATTTCTTCCTTCCTAATTCCTATAGCTAACCTGATGCATTATTCCGTCATTGCGAGACCACGTAGTGGTTGTGGCAATCCATTTCTAATCACTCTTCTGGATTGCTTCGTCGCCACTAAAGTGGCTTCTCGCAATGACGTCAATTTGCTATGGCTAAATACTGATCAGATTAGCTATATCAAATAGCAAAATCATTTATACCTACAAGACTTGCTTCAAACTCTCCAGAAGGTAGTGAGCCAGGATATTTAAGCCACTGTAATGCTTCTGGTAAGTACTTATTCGCTATCTCTAGTACTGTTTCACCTTTATTAGCAACATGATCAGTTGAAGCAGAGTGTTCAAGAAGATATTTTACAACGTCTAGTTTTTTTATCTTAGATATCCCCTCACTTTCCCACAACGCAGAATATAAAGGAGTATAACCTCTATCATCTACAGCATTAACTGAAGCTCCTGCATTAAGTAACATTTTTACAGCAGGCAAATTAGCCAACCAGCTAGCCATATGTAAAGGTGTATAATCATTAGATGGTGATAGGTTAATATTGGCAGCATGATCAATTAGAATTTTGCTAATCTGATGCCTCAGTTCATCATCATTTTGCAGTGAGTAATATAACGGTGATGCCCCATCTTTATCAGCTTTATTTATGTTCACGCCATTAGCAATTAAACATTCTACCACTTGTAACTGTTCCTTACATATTGCTGCTTGCAAAACTGTACGACCATCACTTTGACGAATAGCATTGATATCAGCCCCTTTATCAATTAACCACTTAACTATGTCAACATGCCCCTGTTGCGATGCTAACCATAAAGCGGTATATTGCTCACTATTAGTTGTTTTATAATCAATATCTAAAATTGTAGGAGCTAGTATCTTCATTATCTCAATAAAACCTTTAAAACTAGCTATATGCCATGGAAGTGTACCTTCATTACTTGGAATATTACTATCTGCTTGTTTGCTTATTAATAATTCTGTTATTAATTTATTACCATTCGATACAGCACAAAATAATGGAGTTACTCCAACGATACTTTTAGCATTAATATTAGTTCCTTTGGTTAAAATATTTTTGACAATATTAATATCTTCTAAATTTACTCCCCAATGCAATGCTATCCATCCACCAGCATCAACTATATTAACATCAGCTCCTCTGGCTAATAATTCTTCTGCTACTTCAGGATGCTTTTTTTGCATTGCTACATGTAGAGGTGGCATACCATTAACAGCATTTATTGCATTTATATTAGCCCCAAGCTGAAGTAGAGTTTTTACTGCTTCTAATTTACCTTCCTGAGCAGTAAACCATAAAACCTTCTTCTCGTCACCTTTATCTACGATCGTTTTATCGTAGTTAATTAACGCTTTGATAACCTCTAATGCTTCTGTAGCAACTGCTTCATGTATTGGGAATGCTCCATCTTTACTTAAAATTAGAGAATTTGCACCATTATCTAATAGAAACTTAATTATTTGAGGTAGATTATAATGTGCACACCAGGATAGAGCTGTTAAACCTTTAGCATCCTGATGATTAATATCAATACCACCTTTATTTAATACTTTTTCTACCCAGGATACATCTTTAAATTCTAAAACCCAATGTAAATATCCATATCCAAAGTTATCTATAACAGTATTGTTAAATTTTGGATGGTTAAATATATATTCGGCTATAGCAGTATTTTTCTTCATACAAGCTATAAAAAATGGAGTAAATCCTTGTTTAGTAGTTTTGGCATTAATATCTGCATATTCTCCAACTAACCATTGTACAGTAACTAACTGACCTGATTCTGAAGCTATATGTAATGCTGTTGAGTTTACAGCATCAGTAGTTTTCAAGTCGATAATATTAGGAATCTTGTTTTTTAGAAACTTCATTGTGTTTATAGCCCCGTATTGACTTGCATAATGCCAAAGATGCCTACCTTCTATATCTAAAATATTAATATCAGCTTCATATTTCATTAGAAACTCCAATGTTTCTACATTATTGCGCATTGCTGATTGTAATGCCGGGGTTCCTCCTCCTTTATTCTGAGTGTTAACATGAATATTTTTAGTAAGCATTAATTGCATAACACCAATAGAGTGTGGCACCCTTGCAGCATAATGTAAGTATGTATTATCCTGAACATCTTTTAGGCTAAAATCCATTACACCTTGATATTGTGTTAATAATTCATTGGTTAAATATCTGAATCCATGATCACAAGCTAAGAAGAATGGTGTAAGTCCTTTATCATTCTGAACGTTGATATCAGCACCTTTGTCGGTTAAGAATTTAGTTGTTCTTAAGGTTTTTTCTTGATTTACTGTGTAACCATCAAGTACCCTAATACCACCACACCCCCTTAGTGTAAAGTTTTCATCAATTACCATTTGTTGCCCAACTATATATAGTTGATTAGCATCTTGTAACTCATTATTTAATTCACTGGCAAAGATTATTTCATTTGTATGGGATATAATAAGATGAAGAGCTGTACCACCATCAAAGAGGGCAGATTTATAATTAATATCAGCGGTTTTCTCAGCAATCTGTTTTATATATTTTATATGAGGAATCTGAACACAATATATCAAAGCATTCGCATCTTGCTTATCTACTAAATTAACATCTGCTCCTTTTTGCAAGAGTTTATCAACCCCATAATAAAACCCATTAATAACTGCATACATCAAAACTGTCTTGCCATCTATATCTTGATAATCTAAATCTGTAATCTTGGCAAGTGCAAGATCAAAAGCTGCTGAGTGTTGAGATTTACTTGCTTCCTTAAGCACATCAGTATGAGCTAATTCCTCTGCAGAAATAGTTTTTGTTATTACTATTAGGGGGTTTAAAGCAATACCCTTTAATTCTCGATATGAATTGAGTAAATATTTAAAAGTATTAGAAATATTTACTTGCTTTTGTAGTTGAGTACTTAAAGTAGCCTGTTGTGCTAATGCCTGACTTAACTGATTAGATAAATTTTTAAGTTACTCTTACTCATGCATTATTACCTTGTTAATTCAATATTGTCCTAAATACGTCCATAATCACCTTTAATAGTATAAGTGTAGCTCATTTAATTATTATAAATCCATATATGATCAATGGCATCATCGTGTAATTCTAAAACTGCTTTATCGCTACTTGAATGGCAATCAATACCTGCTTAGGAGTCCACATTTGACGTGTTTTGCGATCAAGTTCATATGGAGTTTATAAAAAAATTATCTTTACAACTCCTACTAAATACAACCCACCATCTTAAAAGTTGTTAAAATGACTTCTGAGATGGTGAGTAAATTTGAGTTAATTATCTTTACACATTCTTAATTTTAATGACAACAATTTATATACTATTTATCATAATATTTATTTTATAGGTTGTAAATCTACCACAGTAAAAGTTTTTTCTATATAGCTGTAACTAATCCGATAGGAATTGTCATTATAATTTAGGCTATTTCTTCTTTTACTCTACTGTGTAGAGCAAATTTACTATCATTAATAACAGCTCATGCACTGATTTCAACAGATAAATTTAGGAAACTTATATTATTTACCACATATAGCTTAATCCAATAGAATGGTGACAAGAGGATAAAAATATAGAGAGAAAAAATTATAATAAAATCAGATACCAGGAAGTTATAATTTTTTTCAGGTACTTTGTGCAGCCTTGGCTGATGTTGCCATATGATACCAGAGTATAAATTTATGTAAGGTACTAAAGGATTAATATACCGTGTCAATTATTTCAATTGGTATTATATGGTTAAGCTAGGCACTGTTAACAAAGGTATTTAACCAACTAGTTATAATGTTTTTAGTACAAATTATAAAAAAGAAATATATTATAATTTTATAGCAAGAATTTTACTAATTAGCTATTAGTGGAGAATAAAAAAGTAGTATAATGGATATTATAGTTGGAAGGAACAGGTGAAAACAATGATAGAAGAAAAAAATAAAAATAATATTAATTACCAACCAAGAATGTTTGTTGGTACCGATGACTTCAAGACATTATTGCTAAATAGCGATGTATTTGTTGATAAGAGTCTAATGATCAAAGAATTATTAGAAGATAGTGGAGCAGTTACACTCATTACTCGCCCAAGGCGGTGGGGGAAGAGCTTGAATATGGATATGGTGCGAAGATTTCTAGAAATAGAAGTGGATGAGTATGGGATACAATTGCCGCAAGAACAAAGAGTTAATTATAAGCTGTTTAGTGGAGGAGAGGTAGATTTAGGTTTTGATGAGACTAAAGAACTAAAGCCATTAAAAATTGCTAATGTAGCAAACTCTATGAAACGCCAAGGTCAATTCCCAGTTATTATTATAAGTTTTAAGGGGATTAGGGGTAGTAGTTATGAGGAAATTGAAAGTAAAATCAATTATCAAGTAATACAGTTATTTAGTAATTATCGTTATTTGGAGACTTATTTAACAGATAAGGAAAATTTATTAAATGATGCACAAAAGAAACAATTAACTAGATATTTTTCTGGAGAATTTAACAAAGTAGAGCTTGAGAATAGTTTGAAATTTTTAAGCGACTTACTTTATAAACATTTTAATCAAAAAGTTTACATACTAATTGACGAATATGATACGCCAATTAATAGTTCCTACATGGAATTTGGTCATACAGAAGAATTTAATCAGGTACTTAAACTATTCCGGGCAATATTTGGCAATAGTCTTAAAACCAATGATTCATTACAAAAAGGTGTTATTACCGGCATATTGCGTGTTGCTAAGGCTAATTTGTTTTCAGATTTGAATAATTTAACTGAATGTAGTTTACTAGATGAAAGATTTTCTAGCAGTTACGGTTTTACTCAAGTGGAAGTTGATGAATTATTAACTAAAGTGCCGCTTAAAACTAATCCAGAAGAAATTAAAAATTGGTATAATGGCTATAATTTTGGTGGAGAAGTCATTTATAATCCATGGTCAATTATGCAATGTTTGGCAAGTAAAGGCAAGCTTGATCACTATTGGATTGATAGTGGTGGGACTAATTGGATTGATCATGTATTGCTTTCAGATGAGATGCAACAAAATATCCAGGCTTTAGTTGCAGGTAAAACGATTACTTCTTCTATTACTAAACATATAAATTTTGCTGATATCAACCAACCAGAAGGGTTATTTAGCTTATTATTATTTAGTGGCTACCTAAACACAACTACCAAGATACCAGAAAGAGACATTTATGATTTATCTGCTCCTAACTACGAGGTGAAATATATTTATGAAAAGAGAATGCTGCAATGGGTTACTAAACAAATAAAAATTGATAATTCGGGATATTATTCTTTCGTTACTTTATTACCAGATGGTAGAATAGAGGAGTTTAAGGAGCGTCTGCAGGAATTGTTACTTAATTCTACTAGTTTTCATCAAACAGGAGAGAAAAAAGCCGAATTATTTTATAGTGGCTTTATGCTCGGCTTTGTTAATATGTTAGCTCCTAATTATATAATATCAAGTGAACAAGAATCAGGGGATGGCAGAGCCGACGTTATGATGATTCCAAAAATTGGCAAAGGTGATAAAGCGATGATTATCGAGTATAAAATCGCTAAATCCTCAGAAGAGCTAGCAGATATAGCCAAAGCAGGCTTACAACAAATTATTAATAGAAAATATGATAGTAAAATAAAAGAGTATTCACATGTAAAACAAATATTAAAAATTTCGATGGCATTTTGTGGAAAAAATATGGAGTTAGAATATGAAGTAACGAAGCTCTAATGATGAGCGTAAGCACTTGTATAATAAGCAATTTGGTATCTGATTGGGTTCGGAAATTGTTCACTACGCCCCGCCATTCGGTACGAGTTGTCGTTTTTTCAAAAATATCGAACGGGAAACATAGAAAGGTCTCAAGTTTTTTACCTCTAAGTTTCAGGTTCTGAAATACGAATTTTATCATTTTGCGTTTTTGAGGCATTTCAGAACCTTTGAAAATTTCATAGGCTTCAGAAGCTAGAGTTATAAAGGTTGAGGCGGTATCAGTAAATTTGTCATCTGCTTCATCATAAATTTTCAATAATCGATTAATTTCATATTGACGATCTTTTAATTGTTGTTTTTTTGCTTGAAATTCTTCTGTACTCAATTCACTATTAAGTCGTAAATCTATTAATGAGTTCAATCTTTTTTTGTTTTCAGTATGTTCTTTCTTTAAACTAGCTATCGCTTCATCATGTTCATCTTTTTTTAGCTCATTAGTGTTTTTAAGGTGTTCTAGCGTGTCTTTTAATAGCTCTGTGTCTCTCTTAATACCTATTTTCTTAAAAATCTCTTCTATCTTTGCTAAAACCTCATCTTCCCTAACATATATTTTTTTGTTTGGATTTTTTAGATCCCATGCTGCCAAATAAACCCATTGTTCTACCTTACCATTAGCATATGTTTTACTATGAATTTCCGATGTCACTATCTTGCCTGTTGTTGCACAAGTAATTAACCCTCTAAATAGGAAATCTTTACCTCCATATTTGAAAGGCTTTTTATTCCAACCTAAAAGTACTTCTTTACATGCCATAAATGTTTCTCTTGTAATAATTGGTGGATAATTATGCAACCACATCTCTCCTTTTACTAACATTTCACCGTAATAAAATGGCTGCTGCATTAAACGGTGTAATACTGTTTTATTTAGGTAATAATTCTTTTTACTCCTTAACCCTAACTCTTTTGCCATGGTTACTATGCTTCCAAGAGTATATGCACCTGTAGCATATTCTTCAAATAATTTTTTTATAATAAAAGCTCTAGATGAATCTAGAATTACTGTACTATTGCCATTTACATCTCTGCTATTTAGATAACCAATAGGAGCAGGACCTATCCATTCTCCTTTACGTAATTTATGATCTAAACTCCTTTTGACATTATCACTTAAACTATCAACATAAGATTGAGCCATTAATACGTTCATTCCCCATACCAATTTTTCATGAGATTGAGAATCTTTTGTTAATATATAACCTTCAGTTCTAAAATGTAATTCTATTTTACCATCTTTTATTGGTTCTTCCAATAATGAAATTTCTGAAATTCATCTTTGAACGCGATCAACTTTATCAGCTACAATAGCAATGGTTTCTCTATGGCTTTTAGCAAATTTGATCATCTCTTTAAATTGTTTGCGATCACCTCTGCTTGAAGATTCGATAATTTCAAAAGTTTTGATAACTTCAAGATTTTTACGTTGGCAATATTCTACTAATCTATATTTTTGAGCTTCAATTGAATGCCCCTCTTCTTGCTCCCTTGTTGAAACACGAACTAAAATTATAGCATTTGTTGCTTTGTCTGTCATATATTCTTCTCATTATAATGTTAGTTTAATTGCTTAAAACAATCTCCATCATGGATAGACCGTATAATTAGATCAGTCAAGTAAAGTATGTGCTTAATTGTCGCATTGTAGTGAGTCATTGCAGGTAAATGTAACATTTTTAGCCTATACAAATTTTTCAAGAGATTTTGAGGCTTATCTTCTGGCAAATCAGATTATTACTTATTTTTCTTGTTCTTTTTTCTGTTTCATTTTGTAGTCAATAATTATTTGATAAAAACCAATTAAATTCTTAGCTGAGTCATGAAGTTCTTCGTCACTCAATTGGTTGTTAGACATAGTCTTTAGTTTGTTAACTATTGACAGGTAAGTTTCTTTGGAAGAGCTTTTATCCTTATCTATTTCCTTTGCTATTTTTTGTATATCGGCTTTGCTCATAATATCCTCATCTTATTAAATGTTATTTTATATTCAGGAGTTTTGGACTTTGTAAAATTATGCTAAATTTTTTATTTTTTAAGCAAAAATTAAATTATAAAGTGCTGTATGCTATAATTTAAAAACCTTAATATGCAATCAAGTTACCCTCAAGTTATAATATTTAATGGGATGAGCATTTTTGGCTTTTTACTAAATGCGAAACTCCCGATATTCTTATTCATTTCTTTTTGAGAGTGGTGGTTGTTCAAATATTCCAGCATCACAGCCATAAAAATCATTAGGTGTCACAGCTCCTTGGGTTATTTTAAAAATATTCACCAATGATCTTGCTACTTTAGCAGATTTAGAATGTTTTGTCAGCCTACCAGAGCCAAAAGCTAGAATAGCTAGAATTAAAGTGCCAATAGCCTCTGATGTTCCGCTTAAACATCCTGGATTTGTTGCTGCAAGTAGAGCTACTAATAATTCCATTAGACCTCTTTCGAAACTCGCTTATGCTGAGGAATTTGTAGGAGACACGGAACGGAGAACCGCAGCGTACTCAAATGTACGTGAGGATTTATAATGGTTCCAATATTTTGGACAGAAAAATAAGAAAAATGAGATAGAATTCTTTAGCAAACAAGGAGAGCTAGAGATGAAAAAACAAGTAAGGCAATATAGTGCTGAGGAGAAAGGCAAAATTGTCATAGAAGCAATTAAGGGAGAGCTAACAATAGCCCAGATAACCAGTAAGTATGGTGTTCATGCAACACAGATAAGTAACTGGAAAAAACAAGGTCTTGAGTTGTTAGTACAAGGTTTTAAGAATAAAACACAGAGTGCTGACCCAAATCAGCAGGGGTTAATCAAGAATCTATATGAGAAAATTGGTCAGTTAAGCGTTGAGTGTGACTGGCTCAAAAAAAAATCTGCATTGTTTGGAATTAAAGGTTAGGTGTAATATGATAGAGCCTAATCATAATAAGTTAACAATTGTACAACAGTGTAAGTTATTGGATATTAGCAGGTCAACCTATTACTACCAACCTACTGGTATTAGTGAACAAGATATCAAGATTATGGCAATAATTGATGAGACCTATACTATGCATCCATATTATGGTATGCGGCGGATGGCTAAATATTTACAAGCCCAAGGTTTTTCGGTAGGTCGTAAAGCTGTTAGACGTTACTACAAGATAATGGGTCTTGAAGCTGTTTATCCTAAAATAAATTTAAGCAAGAGGAATCAGGCACATAAAATATATCCTTATTTACTAAAAGGATTAGAAATAGTATTGCCAAACCAGGTTTGGAGTGCAGATATA
Organism: Candidatus Tisiphia endosymbiont of Xenochironomus xenolabis; assembly: GCF_964264705.1. Classification (NCBI taxonomy): domain Bacteria; kingdom Pseudomonadati; phylum Pseudomonadota; class Alphaproteobacteria; order Rickettsiales; family Rickettsiaceae; genus Candidatus Tisiphia; species Candidatus Tisiphia endosymbiont of Xenochironomus xenolabis. Next base: position 1,108,167 of record NZ_OZ183473.1, on the reverse strand, counting down.
ACGTATATAAGACTGAGCCAAGGGTTCGTATATTTAGTAGCTATTATTGACTGGTATAGTCGTTATATTCTAAGTTGGCGAATCTCCATTAGTTTGGAAAGTGAATTTTGTGTAACAGCCCTTGAAGACGCTATAGAAAAATATGGTATGCCAAAAATATTTAATACTGATCAAGGAGTACAATTTACCTCGGAGAATTTTATTAGTATGCTAAAGCTACATAATATCTTGATTAGTATGGATGGTAAGGGACGAGCCTTAGATAATATTTTTATTGAACGTTTTTGGCGATCATTAAAACAGGAAAAAATTTATCGGATTATTTTAACAACAGTAAAGGAGGCAAAGACAGCAATTAACGAATATATGGACTTTTATAATAGACAAAGGATGCATCAAACTTTGGATTATAAAACTCCAGAATGTGTATATTTTGAAAAAAATATTGTATAAAAACAACAATTTAATTTTTGTGAATTATATCTCTATTTATCTAAATTTTTGTCTAGACAAAGGGGACCACCTTAGAGAACCGTTGCACAAAAATATATCGATGAAGGAGAAGCTAGAGGGGAAGCTAGAGGAGAAGAGAAAAAAGCTATGGCTGTAGCTAAAAATTTACTTAAAGTTGGCGTGTCAATTGATATCATCTCTACATCTACTGGATTGTCTAAAAAAGCAATAGAAGAGTTGATGGTATAATTATTACAAAAAGAAATCATAATCAACAGGTTTGTTTCAGCAATTATAAATTCAAAAATATTAGTTTTAAAACAAAATAACATTACAATTTTAGAGCTAACTATAACGTTAATTACTAATTATTTAGAGACTTAATTACTCTAAATTTACACCTGTAAGCTACAATTATAGCTATATTACGGCAATTTATATTTTGAATTTATAATTGCTAGTAAAATTACTTGTCATTTTGTTTCCATTCTATTAAAGTATTAGTATGTACTAGCCTAATAAGTTATGGACACGGAGGTAGTGGTTGGACATTAGGACCAGGATCAGCCCACTATTTTACGGTATAAAATAATGGTAAAGCTAATCCAATTAGTATTTTAGCCATATAGTAAACTGGCGTCATTGCGAGACATAATAGATTGCTTCGTCGCCACTAAAACGGCTTATCGCAATGACAGGTGGTGTAAACTTTAGTGCAAGGTACATTGAATGTTAAAGAATTTAAACAATGAGTTATATTAATGTCTGCTCAAATAATAGAGTTATTAATTTTTGCTGGGGTTGCTTTTTTTATTATAAATAGGCTAATTGCTACGCTTGGCTCTACGTCAGATGAGGATCCAGCTAAACGTAAATCTTCCTTTTTCGGTGAAACAGGAATCAGAGACGTTACTTGCACAGCAAAAGCTGATACTAGTGTTTTTTTTAAGAAAAATTTACCTCAAACTATGGTAAAACCAGCCCCTATCAATCCTATGGAGTTTGATGGGTTAATAGTTGACGAAAATTCTGTGGCTATAATAGCTGGGATTGCAGCTATATCTGCTAAACTTCCATCATTTCAAGCAAGGAAATTTTTATATAGTGCAAAAGCAGCCTTTGAGCTGATCATTGAAGCTTCTAATGATGACGATATTGAAGATTTACTGACATTGGTGGATAAAAGATATATACAGGAATTTCATATTTTTTCTGAAACCTATGGAGAATTTGTCCATGGTAGCGTATTAGATACTAAAATTTCTGAAGCTTATACATTTGCTAATAATATTTTTATAAAAGTATTATTCACTGGCGAAAATATAACTAGTAAGATAAAAAACATGCAAGAAGAATGGACTTTCTCGAGAAGCCTTGTTTCTAAAAGTACAGATTGGTTTTTAACTAATGTTGCTCGTCTAGAAAATGAAGAGCAACTAACTTCTTAGCCTCTGATGATTCACCAGTATAAGTTATATTTTGGTAATTAAGTTTGATAGCAGTAAACAAAGCTGGGTGATCGTTCTCTACATTAACAATAATTTTTACGATTTGGGGAAATTCTTTGTTTAGTGTTTTAAAAATATAGTCAAGTACCAGCATACCGTAATATCTTGTACTACCACTTTTATTAGTTAAAATAACAGGATCGTGAAATTCAGATAAAAACTCTCGTGCATCACTTAAGTTTCCTATTGTATAAGTTGTTGGGTTTGGCATTTTATAAACCTATCTAAAATTATGCTATATATTAAATTACCATAAAGAGTCAGTTTAGTATACTCTTCTGCTTTGAAGAATTGGTTCCATAAAACTTCGGGGTATTCGCGTACTCATATACTAGCTGTACACTCCGCTCGCTTACCCCTTGTTTTACGTTTCAATTCTTCAAATCATTTGAGTATATATGCTTTTATGGTATATAGTAAAATGTATTAAATTAGGTGACAAAAAACATAGAGATAATTTCGAATAATTTGCTAGTTTCTGTCACATTGTTTTTAGTGGGACTTTGAAAGATGAGATTGTTATGGTATAATTGTTAAAAAGAAAAAATAGAGTTGTAGAATGTCTTCGAATCAAATGACGATATGAATTATGCTATAATTCTATATGTAGAGAATATAACACAAATAAGCTAGAAATTACTTATTAAATTATTAAACATTGCGTAACTTCTCCAACATTGCAAAATGACGCAGACCAAATCCATATGCCACAAGGAAAGGTGCAAATAATATTACTATGCCCCAATTACCAAAATACTCTATTAAGTAAACTAATCCAAAAGAGACAACAACATACATTATTGCCCGTATCACAGCACAGGAGATACTGATACATCTAAAACGTTTAAACACAGGAAACTGCTTATAAAATATTGATTTTGCTGGAAATGCTCCTGTCTCAAATAGCAATATAAAAAACTGCAACAATAATAAATAAAAAGGCAATGGGATATTAGCTAATAAATATGGTAAAAATATAATAATAATAGCCAAGGCTGTTAATCTTATTTTTAAAATTTTTATAGGATATATTTTATAACTCAAATAAGTATAAAGGATACCGATAAGTAGCTCTACTATCGCAAGAAGCAAGTTATGACTAATAATTTGTTCAGTACTATAATTGAAAGTGTTTTTCAGTATAGTAGTACAATGCATATATACAAAATAAAAAACAATTGGTCCAATAGACTCAATTGATAAATAAGCTAATAGAGTTTTTATATTAATCTTTTCATTTAGCATTTCTTGATTAGTAATATCTTTTTTCTCAAAACCGAAAGTTTTAAGTTTATTTAGCAGCCTTCTGGTTGCATCAGCAAATTCTGGAGTTTCTCTCAGTCGCGTTCTTGCCGCAGCTCCTACCAGACCAATTATTGTACCAAATAAAAAAGTATATCGCCAATTAAAACCATATGTAGTAACCAATGTTGCAATACCTAAAGCACATACTCCACCTAGATTAGCAGATATAGTAATAAAGCCAACAATAGGATATTGTATTGGTGGTTTGGTCATTTCCGTTAAATATAATCCAGCCCCTACTGCTTCTCCTAAGGATGACATACCTTGCATTATTCGACAAATAGTGATTAATATCGAAGCGATAATCCCAATTTGGGCATAAGTAGGCAAAATAAACATCACCACACAAGAACATGCCATCATGAAAGTTGTAACAACTAGTGTAGTTTTACGACCTACTTTATCGCCTATCCAACCAAATAGCAAAGCCCCAATTGGTCGAAAAACAAAAGTAGCACAGAAAGCAAAAGCCGACAGCAGAGTAGCAGTGTGCGGATCAGTTTTTGGAAAAAATAACTCATTCAACAATACTGCCATATGAACGTAGAGCATTAAGTCAAAATATTCAAGCAATGTTCCTATTGACAGCAACCCAACAGCTTCTTTTTGTTCTCTAGTTAAACTAGTATGGGTAATTCTGGTATTTTCTTGAACAAGTTCACTCATAGTGGACTCAATGTTATTGTTAACTTCGTATAGTTCATATTTCCCCGATGGTTATTTTGTTAAACATAATTTTTATTCTGTCATTGCAAGGAAAATCATAGGTCGACGAAGCAATCCAAGTTTGATCACCTAATTTAGCTCCAATTCTGCTAATATCTTAGGCGGAATATCACTACCCAACAAACTGCTTATGTAAGCATGGAGTCTTACCAACTCAGCTGGGTTGGTGGAGCGAATTTGTGATTTGACAACATTAATAGCATTTTCAAATTGAGCAAAACCTACATTGTCTTTTTTATTCCCTTTGTTATCTTTACCTCATCAGAAATCATCAGCCATATATCGTGTTTTCACCATGTTTAAGTTTTGTTCAAAGTAGCTATAATTATGATTAAATATAACCTACATTAAATAGTCAACTAATTTTTTATTAAAATATATTTATTTTTTGTTAATAAAAACAATATTCAATACTCTACTCACATGGGATATGGTTTTGATGGTTAATACCCCCTTAATTTCGTATGATATTTTAGCAATATCTCTTTTTATTACTTATCTGCCTTCGTAAAACTTCGGGGTATTCGCATGCTCACGTAGGTTTACTACGCTCCGCTCGCTCATCCCTTGTTTTTCGTTCCAATTCTTTAAATCATTTGAGTATAACTCAAATTTTCAACTGGCTTTAAGTCAGACAAGCCATACTTTTCAGCCAATTCATCGACAATTCTTGGTAAGTCATCTAACCAAACTTTACCTTGATCACCATAGATATTAATGATATTAGTTTTGAATGTTTTCATATTTATATATCTGCATTCTTTCATACTAAATAAAATTAACAATATTTGCTATAGTAACTTTAACTTAAAACTTACAAAATTGATATTATGGGAATGAGCTTCAGTCACTTATTAGTGATCTTATTAATTATCTTAGTATTGTTTGGTGCTGGTAAATTGCCTCAAGTAATGTCAGATATTGCTAAAGGTCTTAAAGCTTTTAAGGAAGGAATGAAAGATGATAAGAAAAAAGATGAATAACAAGAACATTCGTACCTTCACCTTCTTCCCGTACCATTACAATTTTATTTTTTTACTAAAATTTTTGCTCTATCGGTGATAATTTCATCAACAAGCCCAAATGATTTGGCTACTTCAGGATCCATGAAATTATCGCGTTCCATGCTTTTTTCAATAGTCTCTAGTTCTTGCCCTGTATGCTTGACATATAAGAGATTAAGCATTCTTTTTAGTTTCATGGTTTCTTTGGCATGAATTTCGATATCTGTAGCCTGCCCTTGGTAACCACCTGACGGCTGATGGATCATTATACGACTATGCGGTAGGGAGTAACGCATACCTTTCTCCCCAGCAGTAAGCAACATAGAACCAGCAGAGCAAGCTTGACCTATACAAAGAGTAGAAATCTTAGGCTTAATATATTGCATAGTATCATAAATTGCCAAACCAGAAGTTACAACGCCACCAGGAGAATTAATATACATAGAAATATCTTTTTCTGGATTTTCTGCCTCAAGGAATAGTAATTGTGCAACCACTACATTTGCCATATAATCTTCAATTTGACCACAAACAAAAACTATACGTTCTTTTAATAACCTAGAATATATATCATAGGCTCTTTCCCCTCTAGGGGTTTGTTCGATTACCATTGGTACGTATGTCATTAAATTTTCTCTAAATTTATTAGACTTCCTATAAAACTTTACTTCTGCTGTGCTAACAAGTTTTTATAATATCGATTTAAGACTTTTACTGCTAAAATCCAAATTATACAAACAATAAAAGAAACAGCCATCAAAAGACCAGCAAGATCACTATGTACAACGTTTGGGAAAATGCTGAAAGATAGAAATTGAATAGCTGATCCCGAAGATTTTCCTATTTTATACCCAAGTACATCTACCGCTGCCTTGCCTTTAGTCTTCATTTCGTTATCAAGAGGCATGTAGGACATTTCTTTAGTACAGTCAAACAATGAATATTTTACCCCTTTTCCTAAAACATGCCACAACCCTCCTATAATAACAATCATCATTAACGGAGAAATACAACTAAACCCAGTCATAATTACTAATAAAGGTTTTTCTAGTAAAACAAAAGTAAAAAACACCATACCTGTTAATAACATCGCAATTGGGGTAAGTATTGCCCCCCAAAACCAACCACAAATCCTAATTAAACTACTACCAAGAAAAGCACAAATTAATGCAGCTATTCCAGTCCAAAAGAATACTGTACCGTGGTAAGAAATAAATTCTTGAGTAGAAGGGTATAATTGTTTGGCTTTGGACATCCATAACCCTTCAGTTAGGTTAATTGTCATGGAATATGAAATCATTAATATGCAAATAATTCCTAAATATTTGGAGGAAAAAATTATCTTAGCACTCTCAACTAATCCTAGTTTCAGTATATCGGTTCTTTTATTTTTATATCTAATATTTTTAGTAGTTTCTATAATTTTCAATTCGACGAATCTATGTAAAATTAAACAAATCACCCCAGAAATTAGAATAATTACCGTAAACAATTTGAGTAAAATTTCTGTTTGGTCGTTAATATGAGAAAATAAAGGTAATAAGAAGTGGTCACCTTTGGCAAAATAGACAATTATACTACCAGATATTAATAAATTAGTTTGACCAAATAAAGAAAAGAATGAATAAAACCTTGGGGCTTCTTCAATAGTGGTAATCTTATTAGCAAGTTGCCAGAATAATAAGGTAAATACAATTACTGGCCATAATTCTCCCATTACATAAAATAACGATATACTCCATTTTCCCCAAATGAGGATAAACCACTTTAAGTGTGGTAACATGGTAACATAATGGGTTACTGTTTTAGGATCTGGATGAAAATATTCTTGATATGGAAATAAAACAAAGGCAAATAATGTAAAAAACCCTAAAAGAAAGCACATTATTATTCTAAATGCTTGTTCAGTTGTCACAACATTACAAAGTTTGCAGTAAAGAATGACGAATAAAAAGCCTAGAGGCATCTCACCCCAAAGTTTTAGAAAGCTTATAACTTCCGAACTAATTAATGTTATCACCAGGCTATCTTTCATACTACGTACTAGATTCTGGTTAAGAAGAATAAAGAATATTAGTAAAGCCATAGGTACAAACTTTACCAACTCGTTAGATCTAATAGGCCAAACAATGTGTCTAAATTTACTATTTCTAGCTCTATTCCACATAGTGAAAGAAGACTCTACTGCATTCATATAATACTCATGCTCATTTTCAAGCAACCTAAACTATTATAAAACCCCTGTCAAGTGGTTTTATAATTTAACAAAATTATAAATTCAAAAATATTAGTTTTAAAATAAGATAGAATTACAATTATCAGGTAGACTAGACTATATTTAAATCTTCTTCATAATATAGACTCCATTGTGAGTTATTATATACAAATACCCTTATTTGTAAAGATTTGCCATATATTAAACGGGAGGTACAAGATATCTTAGCAGTTTTTAATGATTCTACCAAACAATGTAATAATAATATCGATATTCAGTTAGAAGCTTTTAAAAAGAATCTTTGCAAGCTTAGTGAAGAGTATTACATTTTAAACAAAATACCAGAAAAGTTAAATAAAAGCATAATAACTATTGCTCCTGAAGTGGCTGGGGCAATTCAAGATAATAACCAACTGAAAATAGAAGAAATGACTACAGCAATTAATGGCTGCATTCAAACTTTAAAAAATATTAAAGCTGATATTGAATTTTTCAGGATTGATCGTAGTAAAAATTTCTTTTTTATGGTAGCAATTAGTCTTATCTCATCAATTATTACCTCAACCACAGTCCTTTATTTTGTATTACAATGGTTTCCACCACAGCAAAAATATGTGGTTGAAAAAGCTCACGATATTCACACAGAAGGAGTGGTACAAATATTTGATATGCAAGGTAAATTTTGTAATAAAGCACAAATAATCAAGGATTAAATGCAATCATACCTGACATCTATTTCAAAAAAACCATGTTTATTCGCAGTCAAAAAGAACTCAAAATATAATTAATTATTGCAGGCAGCCTCCTAGCATATGGACTTAAGATCATTAAAAATGGCAATATATATAATAGATTTTGTAGCAAATCATATATATGATATTATCTATTAAAAGTTTTTATGTCAAAACATATGGGAGTTCTTAAAATAGCTAGGTAAAATGACAGAACGTTTAAAGCATGATAAAATTTTTCGCAAAGCAATGGAGAATCCGCTAGTAGCACATGAATTTCTGCATGCTCATTTACCTAAACATATTAGGGATATAGTAAATTTCCCTAGTTTGACAATTGAAAATACCAGTTTTATAGAGCTAGATTTAAGAGATTCTATTTCGGATGTGTTATTTTCGGCAAAATTTGATAATAATAGGGATGGGTATCTGTATTTGATGGTCGAACATCAAAGTTCGCCTGACCACTTCATGGCATTCAGGATGTTCAAATATTTCATTAATATTTGTGATCGATATTTGACTTTAAATCCTGAGACCAAGATGTTACCATTAGTCTATCCGTTAATATTTTTTAATGGTACAGAAAAATATAATGTTCCAAGGAACTTATGGGATTTATTTGAAGACAGTAAGCTAGCAAGAAGTGCTTGGATCAATGACTACCAACTAGTTAATGTTCATGATATTCCTGATGAGCAGTTGAAACAAAGGACGTGGTCAGGGATACTTGAGTTTTTTATGAAGCATATCAAGAAACGCGATCTACTAAAAAAATGGCAGGAAGTAGCTTATATGTTACCTGAAATAACCAAGGTAACTATTGGGTACAATTACTTAGAGCTGCTATTATGTTACACATTGACAAGAATAAACCAATCGGATAGAGTAAAATTAGAAAAGTTATTAATAAGTAAGTTAAATCAGGAAACAGGTACAAAGCTTATGGGTAGTTTGGCACAACATTGGAAAGAAGAAGGCGTCATAGAAGGTTTACAAATTGGTGAGGCTAAAGGAATCCAAATTGGTAAAGAGAAGGGAATCCAGATTGGTAAAGCTGAAGGTAAAGCTGAAGCGATGAAAGCGGTAGCAAAAACTATGTTAATTAAAAATAAACCGTTAGATGAAATTATTGAATTTACTGGCTTAACTAAAATACAAATTAATAAATTGAAATAGTATATCGGAAATAGCAAAAAGCTATGAGTATCTGAAAGAGAAATATTAGGTGCCATTGAACAAATTTAAGAAAGCTGGATTCATGAAAAAAATTTTAAAAAAGAATGTTCCATCCCTTTACAGGTTATCTTATCCTGATGAATCTTTAGACAATGAGTTAGATATAACCTATCAGTCGTTTCTAATAGATGTAATTAATCTACCTAGCACATATTAATCTAGGGAAGTTAATTATGGCAAGAAGCAATGACTATATAAACAAAATCGATAAATTGATAGGACAAAAGATATATTCTCTAAGGCTTGCTAAAGGCTTGTCACGTCACCAACTTGCAACGGCAATAGAGGTAACACTTCAACAATTACAAAAATATGAGACTGGTTTCAATAGAATATCAATAGGTAGGCTGATTCTTATTGCTAAAGCATTAGAAAAAAATATTGGTTATTTTTATGAAGATTTAGAAGACATTAAAAATATTGAGCCTATTCAAACTCAGCATCAGCGTTTGTGTATAGAGGTGTCGAGGAATTTTATGAAAATACGTAACCCAGCGTATCAACAAGCTGTTAATGCATTGATACACTCACTGATTAAAGAGTAGTAGAGTAAAGGGAAAGTGCCGATACAGTTATATTGGTATCTAGGAGGCTGCCTACAATAACTAAAGTAATTCTATATTTGGCTCTTTTTGGCTGTGAATAAACATGATTTTCTTGAAATAATTACACTATTCCGCTAAGGTTTTTATGGGGTTCCTAAATTTTGTTGGGACTCTTATATGGCTACGCTAAATTTTTTGTTCACAGGACCTAGAAGATTAGCATCTGCTTCTCTTTCTGTATATAGGGTAGGTCCATACCATTATCTTCCTGACTTCGAAAAATAGTTAAAGATAAGTGTATAGAAAAAGCAGGAGAAAAAAGGTTTTGTTAATTAGAGGGCGTTTGTTGTGCCTCCATATATTTTTATTATTGACATACAATATTTTAGTAGATATACTAACCAACAATTAGTTTTAAATATACTACTTATATGTTCGTTAGAGTCAAGAAATCTGCTACCCGTAATGTTAACGCTGTTCAACTAGTAGAAGGGATACGCGATCCCATAACTAATAAAGTAAAACAACGGGTTGTTCAACATATTGGCAGTGCATCAGACCAAGAAGAAATAACTAAATTAATAGAGCTTGCTGAATTCATTAAGGTTGAAATCACTAGTAGCACTCAACCTAATCTTATCCCAGACAAGGATATAGTATCGATGGCGATGTCATCTAGACAGCGGTGCGAGAAAGAACAAATACAACCACAACCTATTGATGATATCAGCAATTTACGTAGTCAAGGAAGCACTATCATTGGCATTCATGAGGTGTATGGAAAAATTTATGACCAACTTGGTTTTAATAAAATCTTACCCAACCCTGCCAGGGAAGTGTCGAGCATAAACATAATACGCAATGTTGTTTTAGCTCGTATTGCTAACCCAACTAGTAAGCGTGAAACAGTCAATTTATTGGTCAATAATTATGGAGTAGATTTAAAGCTTGATTCGGTATACAAAACTATGGATAAAATAGATGATAAGGTGGTTGAGAAAATCGAGCAGTGTGCTTTACTTAGCAGTCAAAAGTTGTTTAAAGAAAAAATCGATGTACTATTTTATGATGCAACAACTCTTTATTTTGAATCATTTACTGAAGATGAGTTGAAGAGTAAGGGGTTTAGTAAAGATCATAAATTCAATGAAGTACAGGTAATGCTGAGCATTTTTGTTACTAATAATGGTATTCCAATCGGTTATGAGATATTTCCTGGAGCGACCTATGAAGGTCATACTTTATTGAAAGCTTTAGATAGCTTGAAAGGTAGATTTGCTATTGATAAAGTAGTGTTTGTAGCAGACAGCGGTATGTTGAATAATGAAAATTTAGCTCTATTAGAACAGGCTGGCTATCAATATATAGTAGGTGCCAAAATTAAGAATATGACTAAGGATATTACAGCTAAAATCTTAAATAGTGATGATTATCAGCCATTAACCGTTGATGCAGAAGAATATAAGGGAAAAATAATTGAACTAGCTGAAAAGGGTCGCAAACTGATTATGAGCTATAGTAGCAAAAGGGCTTATAAAGATGCTCAAGATAGAGAGCAAGCATTGAAGAAATTAATGAAAAAAATGAACAGAAGTAAAGGAGTTAAGTCGTTAATTTCTGCTAGTGGTTATAAAAAATATTTAATAATTAATAATAATGATAAGTTTGCAGTAAACGAGCAAAAGATAGAGGAAGATAGCAAATGGGACGGTTTGCATGGAGTTATTAGTAACCTAGAAAATATTGATGTAGCGTATATATTGTCTCGTTATAAAGGATTGTGGCAAATTGAAGAAACATTTAGAGTTAGTAAACACGATATTAAGATTAGACCAATTTATCATTGGAGTCCTAGTAGAATCAAGGCACATATTGCTTTATGTTTTATGGCGTTAGTATGTATAAGGCATTTAGAATATCGGGTAAATTTACAGTCAATTAAACTATCACCGGAACGATTACGTAAAGCACTAATTGGGGTGGAGATTACCAGTGTAGTACACATTAAAGATAAAAGAGTATTTGGCATTCCATCCCCGGTATCAGATGAGGCAAAGATTATTTATAAAGCAATGAATTTACCGATTAGTACTATTCCTTATTTAATATCATCAGGAGAGTAAAACTCGATAATCAAGTAGTAAAGCTAATAATTATTATAGGATTATTTTGAAATTTTTATATTCGAACAAATAATTTGTTGTGCCTAGAAATTTTATCATTTCCTGCTCTGTCAGCCATTTTTTGGCACAACAACACTGAAGTCGGGGGAATAAACATGATTTTCTTGAAATAACTACACTATTCCGCTAAGGTTTTTATGGGGTTCCTAAATTTTGTTGGGACTCTTATATGGCTACGCTAAATTTTTTGTTCACAGGACCTAGAAGATTAGCATCTGCTTCTCTTTCTGTATATAGGGTAGGTCCATACCATTTCTTTAGTAAGATTTTCAGCTGAGTGATATCATTTCTTTGCCCAGCAGTTAGTATAAACTTCAGTGGGTTACCCAGTGCATCAACGAGGGCATGAATTTTAGTACTAAAACCACCTTTGCTTCTACCTAAAGCTGCTTCCTCTTGATTACCTTTGATATATCCAGATGAGCAAGCATGTACTCTTACAATTGCTTCGTCGGCTATGCCTTCTCGCAATGACGTTTTATACTTTAACTTTTTTTCCGTGAACGTTCACTATACTGGGCTGGGGAATAATTCTCATCATGTTTAGTCAACAATTCACGAGCTATGAATATGTTGTCTAATAGCTTACCGACAGCTATTACCCCTTGCCTCTCACGAAATAAAGCGGGCAAAACCCCTTGGTAAGATATTTCTAGGTCTTTAATGTCATCGGTAATGACAAAATGCACCTTATCAGCCGTAATTTTTTTAATTGAACCTACTTTAACTAACCCCCCTACCCTAAATTCTTTGCCAAGTTTTAACTCATTAACCTTTGATGGAGGATAAAAAAATACTATATTATCTTCAAGGTTATATAATATCATATATACCCCTCCAGCACTGCATAATAGGTAAAATAATATAATTTTTAATCTATTTTTTACCCTTTTTTGCATTAACTAACCTAACCTTAACCTTATTATAACCTATCCAACTTGCTGCCAACAATAAGCCAAGAGCCAAGAAGGCAAACAGGTATGAAACTAGTAAATAATTCATCTTAATATTTTTTCTGCTGTTCCATTACTCTAATAAATTCTATAATCTCTTGAGCTGAACTATTTAAGTAAAAATGCTTTACATATTTTCCTTGTCTATCCATCAAATAAACGAAAGAAGAGTGATCTAACATATAATCTTCACTATTAGTATCTATTTTAGCATAATACACCTTAAACTTATCAGCCACTTCTTTAATCTGTTGTTCGCTACCTGTTAAACCAATAAACTTAGAATTAAAATGCTTTAAATATTCCTTAAGAACATCAGAACTATCACGTTTGGGATCGATAGTAATAAAAACAAATTCAACATCAATTTTATATTTATCAAGAGTATTAATGACCTCCATTATCTTTTGCAAAGAAGTAGGACAAATATCAGGGCAATAAGTGAAGCCAAAATAAATTAAACTCAATTTTCCTTTCAAATTATCACTATTAAAAATCTTGTCATCTTGATCAGTTAGCTCAAATTTTCCACCAATTTGCACATCATCATTATACCCCCCTCCTCTACCAGCAAGAGGCTTCTGCGGTGTCTCAAAGGATAACCACAGATAAAATGACGTAATAGTTATTAATAAACCTAATGTTATAATAATTCCTATTATTACATTAGCCTGACGTTTCTCTTGCATTATATCCTATTTATTCTACAATATTAATTGCTTGTTTATTCAATATCTGAGCTACTTCCAACGCGGCATAAGTAACAATGTTACTAGCCCCAGCTCGCTTAAAACATAATAACGATTCTATCAAAGCCGCCTGCCAATTTAAGGCATTGACCTCCGCAGCAAGTCTCAACATAGCATATTCGCCGCTGACCTGATAGGCAAATATATTAGTATTAAAGCTATTTGCCGCTTGGGCTATGATATCCAAAAACATCATACCAGGTTTAATCATAATCATATCCGCCCCTTCAGCCAGATCATGTTCTATCTCTAACATAGCCTCTCTGCTATTGCGTACATCCATCTGATATGTCGCTTTATCTAGATAAACTGCCTTATTACTGCTCACCGCATCTCTGAATGGCGAATAAAAATTTGAAGCATATTTTGCGGCATAAGATAGTATATTAACATTAATAAAACCTTCTGAATCTAGCATTTGACGTATTGCCATAATCCTACCATCCATCATATCAGATGGGGCTACGATGCCTACCCCAGCCTTTGCTAAAACTAAAGCTTGTTTACACAAAGCTTCAACCGTCTTATCATTATCTACATCACCATTATGTAAAATACCATCATGACCATGCGTAGTATAAGGATCCAGTGCAACATCACATATTACACCAATATCAATGTTAGCCTTTTTGATACTTCGAATAGTCCTACACATTAAATTATCTAGATTATACGCTTCATCCGCATTGTCACTTTTTAACTTTGCCTCTATACAGGGAAAAAGTATTATGGCATTTATGCCATTCTCATAAGCCTGCCTAGCCGTCAATACTACTTGATCAATAGACAACCTATATATACCAGGCATGGTGCTAATCTCCTGACGCTGGTTTTCCCCTTCAACAACAAATAATGCTAGCACTAAATCATTAACGCTAAGCCTATTCTCCGCTACTAATTCTCGTAACCACCGAGTTTTTCTATTTCTTCTTAATCTTACTGTTGGATACATCCATTTCTCAAAATTTTAAGTTTAATACAAATACAGCTATCCTGATTAGCATTACTATACGTCTATTAGCGAAGCACACGACAAAGCAATACTGTTTTTATCACCGCCCCTCCCTGCTCGACTTAGTGTCATACCTGCGTAAGGAGGTATCTAGATTCCCGCCGTTGCTAAGAATGACAAGAACCCGAGGGAATGACAGCTTACATACTTCGCCGGGTTACGTACTTCCTGCAATAACAAAAGTTTCTTAGGGTTTATACTCTTTTTAAGAAATATATCACAAAAATTTCTGCCACTAAGTAAAAAAATATTTTAATTGCATAAAAATCCAATATTTACATAAGATTAATAAAAATTATTCTTTTTGATACAAATCCACTTGACTTATACTATAAAATATCAATAAATATGTTCCATAATAAAAATTATTATGGAAGATTATGAAAGTTAATGTGCCTAATCTCAGATGACATGAAGAGAGAATATTAGCTCAAAAGAAATAGTAATATTACTCTTTGGTCTAAATTAGTACCTAAAAATTTTAAAATTTCTAATAAAGAGTTCGATACTTCACTTAATACTGATAATTCAGTTATTTTTAGTCTTTAAAGACTCTCCTACTCTTAAAAGCTCTGATTTGTCAAAGGCCTCTTTGATTTTTGCTTTTTGCCTGTCTAATTCTGTCAAAGCAATATCTTTCAACTTATAAGATGAAGCATAATTAGGGTCATATTTAATTGCCTTATCAAATTCTGTAATTGCCTCTAGTAATTTATGTGACAGCAACAAAATTGAACCTTTAGCACAGTAAAGTATAGCATTAAGTTTAGCATTATCAGGATTATATTTAATTGCTAAATCACATTCCTTAATTGCTTCCTGCCATTTACCTAATTTCTCCAAAACAATACCTTTGTTATTGTAAGCATCAGCGTTGTTAGGTTGATATTTAATTGCTAAATCATACTCTTTAATTGCCTCTTGCCATTTGTTTAAGCCTGCCAAAGCGATAGCTTTATTATAATAATTAACAGGATTCTCAGGTTGATATTTAATTGCCAAATCATACTCCTTAATTGCCTCTTCCAACTTACCTTCCTCTGCTAAATTATATCCTTTTTCAGAATGCACACAGCCATCAAGACTATTGGTAACTATTTTATTACGGTTAGCACACCCACTAAGTGTTATTAACACTAAACCAATAAAAATTATTAGTTGTTTTATATTAATCATTTTCATAATATTTCCTCTTGTTTGCTTATATTAAAATGTATTTTAATATAAATTTGTTGATATATATCAAAGCCAACTGGATTTAGCTTGTAATCAATTTCTGCTTGCTGCAAATGTTTCAGTGTCTTAATGCAATCCTCTAATTTAAGCTTATTTACAGCTTTTTTAAAACTTACCACATATTTATAGAAAATTGGTGGAGATAGTGATTTTATAGCCATATCTATATCAACACCAGTTTCTAATTTACTTAATACGATGTATAAATTTAGATAATATCTGATTAATGCTCTGATAATTAGCACTTCATTAATATTTTGTTGTTTTAATTTATTGAATTCTTGTAAAAAATTATCAGCATCTTTTGAGGAAAAATAAGCACATAAATTATCCCCATTTCCCATAAAATCATCACTAATTACCTGCCGGGCATCATCTAAAGTAATTTGCTCTTTATCAAATGTAAAATATATTAATTTATCGATTTCACTAACTAGCGTTTGATGGTCACCTTTTAGGCGAGTTGTTAAATAGTTAACAGCATCTTCTTTTATAACCTTCCCTACACTATTACATTTATGTAAAATTATCTTAGCAATTTTTTGTTCATCGTCATGATAACAAGCTAAAGAAGCCAAATAAGTTTCCGTTTCAAAGAATTTACGTATGCTAGAAGCAGTTGATAATTCATCAGCAATAAACACTAAGAAATGCACTGAATCTTTACTAAGAGCAAGTTTTAAAGATTTATCTATAGATTCTCCAACTGATCTTACAGTAATCAATTGTTTTTGCATAAAGAAATTTTGGGTATTAACTAAAGTTTCAAGCGACCGAGATTTAATCTCTGAATATTCTATAGAGGTTTTTAGTAAATCAAATTTCTTTACTAAGGCTTTACAAACTTTATCTATATACCCCTTATCTGAACCATAAAGTAACAGAGCCTTAATTTGTCCATTTTCTACCTTATCAAGTAGCTGCATAGTTTGTGATAGATAAAATTTCATCTTTAATGCTATTTTGCTTTAATGATATTTTGTTTAAAATATAAAATTAATCTTTCCAGTATCTCATTCGCCCCTTGTTTTGTAAGGTCTTCCAATGCCTTATCATTATCTAAATAACTATGATAAGGTGAAGAAGCTGTACTATAAGAGGTCACATGACGGAATGTTCCTGAGGTAACCTGTTGATTAGTCACAATATCAACTAACCTATATTGAATAGTTTGACCTACTGTTTCTCTTAACACATCAGAATTTTTTTTAATAATAAGCGGTAAAATTTTGTTGGTAAATTTTACCTTTAATAAATACTTTGTTGTTGATGTTGTAGATTTTGGTAGAATACTAGACAAATAGTAACAAAATTCTGCCCCAGCAATAGAGTCTATTGGCTCAACTTCAATAGCACTTAATTGGCTTAATTCTTGTAAACTATATTTATTACTATATACAGGTCTTAAACTACAAGAGGTACATAAAAACAAGTAAGTGACGATTACTAATAAACTCAAGCTACTCTTTATCAACTATTAGCCCCCTCCTGTTTAGCTAATTCCTGAGATTGCCCATTATCAGCCACTTTGTTTTTATTATAGTTACGCCTTCTAGGGGGACGAGTATAACTTGATTTCTTATCAATATATTTACGATTTGACTTAATGGTATCAACAACATTTTCATTGTCCAACTCAGTTACCACTAATGCCTTATCAGTTTCTTGACTAGACTCAACAACCTCTTTATCAATTTTTTCGTTATCAATTGCTATTTCTACATTTTTATTTAACTCACTACTAGCTTCTAACTTATCAGGAGTTTTCCATTTTTGCTTCTTTCTATTAGGATTTGAACTAGTAGGTGGCTCTTTATTAATCTTTTCCTCTTGATAATTAGAAGACTGATTTTGAATTAATGGTTTACTAGTAGCCCCAGCATGGTTAGATTTTTTTGGCAATTTTATTTTTTCAATTGAATAATTATCAGAAGTGGCAGATGGATCAACATGGAACCTTAACTTTAAATTATATTTTTCTTCAATTAGAGATATTTCTGAACGCTTATTATTCAGTAAATAGATGACTGAATGAATATTAGCAAAAACATTTACTAGATCGATATTTTCATTAAAAATTTCATTCTCTATCGTACGTAAAATTAACATAGCATTTGACTCATCTGCTCTAACAAGCCCTTTGCCATTACAATATGAACAAATCGATGAATTCGATTCCAAAAATGATGGTCTTAATCTTTGCCGAGACATCTCAAGCAAACCAAATTGGCTAATATTAGCAGTTTGAATTCTTGCCCGATCTCGACTTAGAAATTCCTTAAAAGATCTCTCAATAATTCTACGATTTCTAGCATCATACATATCGATAAAATCAATAACTACTAAGCCTGATAAATCTCTTAATTTAATTTGCCGAGCAATTTCTCTGGCAGCTTCCAAGTTGGTCTTTAACGCCGTTTCTTCAATATTTCTTTCAGAAGTTGCTTTTCCTGAATTAACATCAATTGAAATAAGTGCTTCTGTTGGGTTTATTACTATATACCCACCAGAAGGTAAAGCAAAAACAGGTTGATATAACTTAGATAGCTGCTCTTCAACAACAAATTTTGTAAAAATTGGTACTTTATTTTTGTATTCTTTAAGCTTACCAATATCGGTAGGTAATATATCCTTCATGAATTTTACAGCATTTTGATAGGCATCACTACCTTGTATTATCAACTCTTTAACAGTATGATCACACATATCCCGAATGACCTTTTGAATCAGCCCATCTTCTTCATGTATAAAACACGGGGCTATAGATTTAAGGGTACTCTCTCTAATTTTATTCCATAATCTTACTAAATAATCATAATCTCTTTTTACCTCTAAAGTAGTACAGCCAGCACCAGCAGTGCGAATTATGATGCTTGACGCATTACTACTATTACCTGAAGTTATTTTACTAACAATATTCTTAAGCCTTTTTCGTTCATCAGCATTAGATATCTTACGCGATACACCATTCTGCAAAGGAGTATTAGGCATTAAAACACAATATTTCCCAGCCAGAGACATAAAGGTGGTAAACGATGCTCCTTTATTACCTCTTTCCTCTTTAGTAACTTGCACAAGCAGAACCTGCCCTTTTTTTATTACTTCTTGAATTTTGTATTGCTTTTGTTTATTCTCTTCATCTTTATCACTTCTCTCAACATTTATCGTTTCAATGTCATTATCTAGAACATCTAAATTAAATTCTACCTGAATTTTTTCGTCCACTAATCTTTCTATAGCATTTAAATCAATTTCTTCACTATCTATTATCAAATTATAATTTCTCTTTGTTTCAGACTCCACAAGATCATCTTGGGTAATATCTGAAAGAGAGATTTCTTGTAATTTGTTTATAGAAGGCAAAGATTTAAGATCAGATGCTGGTATATTATAATAATATGGGCTAATTTCAGTAAAAGGTAAGAATCCACTCTTGTCAGGACCATAATCTATAAAGGCAGCCTGCAAGGCTGGTTCAACTCTTATAACTTTTGCAAGATATATATTACCCTTGTTTTGCTGTTTTATCGCAGTTTCATATTCAATATCTTCAATATTATTATTCTGATTTAGTAATACTACCCTTGTTTCATTAGGAAAGTTAGCATCAACTATAATTTTCTTACTCATTAATTTTTTACTCGTAAATTTCTAGGTACATCTCTAATATTTTGCAAACCTAGCAATATTAAACAATATCTATTTATTATGACAAATTTAAAAAACATTCATATCTTTTTAAGTACACTAACCTAATAAATAACTACCATTAGAAATTTCTTAGCCATCTTACGCAAATTCGCTGCTCTATAAACCTAAAATTTATTCATGGTCATAATAAAATTAATTAGACAAATTTTAATGAATAAGCTAATGTACTTTTGATTACACAGACTTCTTAAACGCCTCTCTATTAAGAAATTTATATACGATGTAATCTAGTTTAGCAAACAATTATTTATGACCCAAGATAATCATTTAAAAACAGCTTTGCTATTGTTTATTAGTGTATTTCTTTTCGCATGTATTACTTACATCAATACACTAGTAATACCAGATTTTTTAACAAGTAAAGGCCTATCTGGAGAGCAGCTAGATCATATCGAATCAATTGAAATGTTAGGTTATATAATAGCTGGTTTATTCTTAACCCCATTAATTAACAAAATTAGTGACAACAAAACTACCATTATTAGTTTAATCTTACTGATAATAGGTATATTAAACCTATTTATGATTAAGGATTACACCATCCTTAAAATCAATTTTATTATAATGGCATCCGCCTACTACACTTACATAACCACTACTATCATCAAAATAGTGGAGTTAACCAATAACTATAAATACTATAAATATTTTGCTCTTATTATCTTTTCTTTGCTATGGATAGCTGGACAATTTACCGTTGATTTATTAACCGAATTTCTAGAATCAGCGACAAATGGGTTATTATTATGCGTATCACTTTATAGTTTTATTATTATAACTTGCTTACAAAGAGATAATATTAACAAAAATACAATTTTAGTTTCTAGATTTTCATTTTTAATTGAGAACATAGAATTACAGGTTCTAACAGGCTTTATGGTATCTTACATTACTTTCGATATATTGTGGTATTATGAGGAATTTGCTTTAGAAAAACACTTTCCTGTATCAAAGATAGACACTATTTCCCATTATACTCTTATGAGTATATTTTTCTTGATATCACCTGTTATTTTATCATTAAAAATAATCAATAAATATCTTGCTAACTTAATACTGATGATTATCCTCTTAGCCAGCTTTATTCTTTTACCCCACTATGGGGTCACTTTAATAGGCAACATCTATCTCCTCTCTACAATTGGTGTATGTTTATGTGCTATCTTTATTTGTAATATATTAATATTATCCGGTAAATTTGAAGCACAGGATTTGAGAACCGCACTGGCAATATATTTCACTATGTCTGCTATTGGAATGTATTCTGGGGCTTTATCTTCTTATATATCTCATGGGCTATATGATGGGCAAGGTTTTCTATTTTCTACATATACCGTTGTTGGAACTTTTGTACTTTATTATTCTTGGTATTTTTTAAAACGAAAATTATACAGATTTCCTGCTTAAAGCAATTAAATAAATCTCTACTGACTCTTTACGACTAGAAGATGGCTTAAAATGCTTAACCTTGTGAAAATTAAGCTTAATTTTGTTCAGTGTACTATTTTCTGTACCACCCCGAAAAATTTTAGCAATAAAATGCCCTCCCGGCTTTAAGATTTTTAAAGCAAAGTCAATCGCATGCTCACATAAGTCAAGAGTCCGAATATGATCAGTTTTCGCATGACCAGTCGTGTTCGCAGCCATATCACTCATTACAATATCAGCACTACCATCTAGCATTTTTATAATAGCCTCTTCTGTACCTTCAGCATAAAAATCTTTTTGCAGACAATTTACACCAATGATTGGCTCAATCTCAAGCAAATCAACGGCAATTATCATACTATTATTACTAGCAGATTCATCAGATTTAATAATTTTGACAGCAACCTGGCTCCACCCCCCTGGGGCAGCCCCTAAATCAACTAATTTCATCCCTGGTTTTAACAAATTAAATTTTTCATGAATTTCTAGTAACTTATAAGCTGATCTGGATCTATAACCATCAAGCTTAGCTTTAGCAACATAAGGATCATTTAATTGGCGTGCAAGCCACTGTTTTGATGAATTTTTCTGCCTTTTTGCAGTTTTAACGGCAACAAACTTACCTCTAAAACCTGATATGTTAGATGTCATGGGACATAACCTCACTAGGTTCTTTAGCAATTCTATCTAATATAGAATTAACAAAACCAACCTCATTCTCACTCAACATATCACTTGTAATATCGGTGAACTCATTAATTACCACTTTGCTTGGCACATTTGGAAAAAATTGTAATTCACAAATTGCCACACGCAAAAGAGCAAGAAGTAGAACAGGTAAGCTGGTAATCTGCCATTCAGCTGTCAAATACCTTGATATCATCTTATCAATTTGGGGTAATTTTACAACTACAGACTTTACTAACAACTCAAAATAGCTTATACTTAATTTTACTTTTATTGATTTGTTTAAATTATTAGCTGCTCGCTCATCTTGATAGAATTGAATAGTTTGCTGTATGATTCGATCTATGTTTTTATCAGAACTTTCCGGTTTATACTGATAGATTGCTTGTACCGCAGCAATACGTGCTATTGTTTTGGTGTTAATCTTGGGTGAGGTCATAAAATTTTTCAACAGTATTGTAACATATTTAATCTATTACCTATAGCAAAAAAGTATAACTTAGTAAACCTCTTAAAAAAATAATGAGTTGTATGTTATCAATATTCGGATTTATTCTGACCATCAGTCTATTAGTATTTGTTCATGAGTTTGGTCATTATTACGTAGCTAAAATGTTTGGGGTAAAGGTTGAGGAGTTCTCGATAGGTTTTGGCAAGGAACTATTCTCTAAAATAGACAAAGATGGCGTAAAATGGAAAATTTGTGCTATACCCTTCGGTGGTTACGTTAAAATTTATGGATTTGACCCTGCAACATTTGAAAAACCCAAATCTTGGGAAGTTGATTCTTTAGAGCATTCGAGTTTGGCACATTACGCCTTTCTTAGTAAGCCTCTCTATGCCCAATTCTTAATTATAGCTGCTGGACCTATAGCTAATTACTTGTTAGCCATTCTAATATTCACAACTATTTATTTTTCTCACGGTCAAATAGAGATACCACCAATAATTGGTGAAGTGGTAGCTAATTCCCCTGCAGAACTAGCTGGACTTACAAAAGACGATAAAATTATTATAGTGAATAATAATAAAATTAACAGTATCGTCGATTTACAAAACAACCTATTAACCAATGGAATCAAGCCTCTCCATCTTTTAGTTGACAGAAATGGTGAGGTTATAGACATTTCTATAATTCCGGTAGAGAAAAAACTAGATAATCATCCTAATCTAAAAAGACCTTATATAGGAATTATTGCTAAAAATGATCCTATTTACATTAAAATGAATATTTTTCAAAGTATCTATCAAGGATCTGTAGACGTTATTTATATCTCAAATTTAATTTTAGGACATTTTGGACAAATGTTAATGGGGACAAGATCGTTAAATGGAATTGGTGGACCAATTACCATTGCCAAGGAATCAGGAAAATCTTTAGAACAAGGGGTAGAAAATTTTGCATTATTTATTGCTATGATATCAATTAATCTAGGTTTACTTAATTTGCTACCGATCCCAGTTCTAGATGGCGGACATTTAGCATTTATAATATATCAAATAATTTTTGGTAAAACACTTAGTGGGGCAATAAAAAATGTTATACTAAGATTAGGTATGGGGATAATTATTTTTCTTATTGTAATTTCCCTGTTAAATGATATAAAAAACTTAGTTTTTAAATAATTAAGTTAACCATACCCGTTAGTATAAAATTAAAATATTAAAGAAAAGAAGGTTCTTGTGAAAATAAAAGTCAAACCAACTATTAAAATAGCTATTTTGGCAACAACTATTTTATATAATATCTCCGCTTTATCAGCTGAATATGTTAAAGAAATAACTATTCAAGGTAACAAAAGGATTGAAACCTCAACTATTGAAAATTATTTAAAGCTTCAAGTTGGAGAAGAGTATAGTTCGTCAAGAGCAGATGAAGCAATCAAAAATCTTTACGCAACATCTTTATTTGAGAATATAACTATTAGACTAGTAAGTGGTGGTAATTTGATAGTTACTGTCTCAGAAACTCCTTTTATTGCTAAGGTAATATTCAAAGGTAATTCTAAAATCAAAACCTCTGTATTATCGAAGGAAATGCTTACTATGGCCGGTGAATCAATGAGTCGGGCTAAAATCCAACTGGATGTCGAGAAGATTAAGGAGATGTACAAACGTGCCGGTCGTTATTCGACAACTGTCACCCCACAAATCGAAAAGCTTGAGAATGATCGAGTAAGAGTTACTTTTGATATTGCAGAAGGACCTAAAACAAAAGTTAAACAAATTTATTTCCAAGGAAATAATAATTATCGTACTAATGAACTGCAATCTGTTATCCTAACCAAAAAATCGAAATGGTTTAATTTTTTAGCAACTAATGATACCTATGATCCAGAGCGTTTGGAGTATGATGAAGTATTGCTAAAGGGCTTTTATCAATCAGTAGGATTTGCCGATTTCCGAGTTATTTCTGCTACAGCAGAGCTAAATCCAACCAAGGAATATTTTACCATCACTTATTCTATTGAGGAAGGAGCAAAATATAAATTTGGCAACATTACTATTGACAATAAATTGCCTAATATTGATCTAAATGAAATTAACAAATATGTTAATGTTACTTCCGGTGAGACATTCAATATTAATCGTTTAAATAGAATAACCGATAAACTTACTGCATATTTTGCCAGTCAAGGTTATCCAGGAATTAGTGTTTATCCTGATATAAGTGGTAAAAATCCAGATCATACTGTCGATGTTAAATTTGTGATAGATAAGGCAGATAAAGTATATATTAATCAAATTAATATTACTAATAATCTAAAAACTGAAGATAAAGTTATTAGGCGAGAATTTAAAATTTCTGAAGGAGATATATTTAATCGTTCTTATATTGAGAAAGGTGATCGAAATTTACGTAATTTAGATTATTTTGAAAAAGTACTTATTAGCGTCACGCCCACAGAACGAAAAGATAAATATGATATTAATATTGATGTTGAGGAAAAATCAACGTCATCAATTAGTTTTGATGCTGGCTATAATACAGCAGGCGGACCATTTGGACGTATATCATTCTTAGAACGCAATTTAATTGGTACCGGAAAATTGTTAAATGCTGGAGTGCAAGTAGGGAAAAAAAGTATTAGTTACTATGGTGGCATAACCGAGCCTCATTTTCTTGACAAAGACTTATCGCTAGGTTTCAATGTTTTCAATAATCATAGCGGTCGTGGTACTTCATTCCTTTCACAAGGAGATCAAAATTATACGTTAAAATCTATAGGACTCAAAACCTCTCTTGGTTATGATATTGCAGAAGATTTAAGTCATGAAATTGACCATACTATTAAAAGAGAAATATTAAGCTCTCCAGGCAACCCGAGTTCTATATTCTTAAATGAACAAATGGGAAAATTCGTAACATCTGCCATTGGGCATACTATCACTTATGATCAACTTGATAGTAGGATTGTTCCTAAAAATGGTTACATTATCAGCGGTACCCAAGAATTTGCTGGTGTTGGAGGTAATAATAAATATCTAAAACATGAACTAGACGGTAAGTATTTTAAATCTTTTATCAATAATAAATTTACTTTGAAAATTGCTAGTAGTGTTGGTAATGTCATGGGTGTAGGAGGTAAAGCTGTCAGAATTTCTGATCGCTTTAATTTGGGTGATTATAGTCTTAGAGGATTTGCTGCCAGTGGAATAGGTCCTAGAGAAAAAACAACAAATGAAGGTCTTGGTGGAGAAAAATATTATACAGTTTCAACAGAACTTAACTTTCCGACTGGTTTACCAGAAGACTTTAATTTGACTGGTGCTGTTTTTATAGATGCTGGTAGTCTGTGGGGGATAGGATTAAATTCTAAAAGTGCTTATACTGCTGATAGTTTTTATAATGATAGATCGCTTCGGGCTTCTGTTGGAGTTGGCTTTATCTGGGTCACTCGCTTTGCCCCTATCAGGATGGACTGGGCTTGGCCAATTAAGAAGAAACCTTATGATGATAAGCAAACTTTCCATATAAAGTTTTCTACACATTTTTAATATGGAAAAAGCTATAGACGCGATTAGTATTTATCGATGCAAACTACCGTCATTGCGAGGGGGCGTAAGCCTCCGAAGCAATCCATTTTTGTGTCACCCCTGCGAAAGCAGGGGTCTAGATTCCGCACCGAAGCGGGAATGACAGGGTAAAAACGTCATTGCGAGAGGGCGTAAGCCTCCGAAGCAATCTATTTTAATCGTTTTTCTTGTCGGCACTAATTCAGGTTAATTGACTATATAATATCACTTCCGTAATCTTTCATTTTTTCTAAATAAATCATTACCAATGATAGACCACTATGTACCTCTATAGAAACAGTTTCACAAATAGTTCTATTAAAAGAAGAATTAGTACCCGGAAATGACATCTGATAATGCTCTAATTCCCATTTTAAGCCTTTAGTAGAAATTTGTGCTGATGAAAATCCAAGTAATGAGATTTTGGTATCTACAGACAATGTAAAAACCCTAGTCTCTCCAGCCTTAATTACGTACCCTACAATAGACGGTGCATAAAAAATGCTACCATTTTTAAGAAAAATACTAATATTATTTAATATATGATCAATATATCCTCCACTCATTCCTACAATTATAGCTGGTAACAGATTTTTATTCTCAAGATATTGTAGAGATTTTTCAAAATCACAGCTGTTCTGATCTGGTACACGAATTACTTCAGTATAGTCAATTGATGAGAAGTTGGGGACGTCGTCACTCGTCGCTCGCCTATTACTTATAGGCGTCGCTCCATCGTTCCTAGCCCCAAATTCTCCTGAATTGCCTATAGTATACAGTAAATCGACTTTTGCAGAATCTAAATCACCAATCACAACTTTTGGTATTATACCCATCTTGTACAAAGAATTTATTGCTCCATCAGCAGCTATAATAGGCAAGCCAATGTCAAAAAATGACTTATCAGGCAAGTCACCATTTAAAGCCAATATAGAATGGTATAGACCGATATCTATATGTTCATAAAAAGCTCTGTATCTATCTTGCATCGTAGTAACATTTTTGAATAATAGATATTATACTGATTATGAGTCCGGCAACATTGCTAAGAACAACAAATATTGAACCTTGGCAATAGCCATGAACAATCCATGCAACTGAGCAAGTAAGGTAATTTACTAGCATTAGCATAGATATATCATGTGTGGATTTTGTTATATATGCTTTATAGACCTGCGGCAATAGACCTATCAGAGATGTAATTAAGGCAATATAGCCAAAAAATTCTTCAATACTGTACACATTTCCCTCCGTTTGTATTAACAATATCAGGTTCAAAGGGTTGTTTATTAACTCTCAGCCTTAGTCTCCTATGGCACCCCTAATGTGAGCAAAATTATATATTTAAAGTAGATTAGTTGTCAAGATGTTTACAACAGTATCATTTGAGATTTGAGGGCTATAGTCAATTGATGAGAAGTTGGGGAAGTCGTCACTCGTCGCTCGCCTATTACTTATAGGCGTCGCTCCATCGTTCCTAGCCCCAAATTTCCCTGAATTGACTATATCTTTCAAAAATGTCATTGCGAGGGGGCGTAAGCCTCCGAAGCAATCCAATAAGTGTGGATTGCCACGACCATTACATGGTCTCGCAATGACAGATAACGTCATTGTGAGGAGCTACTTTAGTAGCGACTAAGCAATCCACAGAATAAACTTTATGGATTGCCACGCTCACATACATTCGCTCGCAATGACGGAAGCACTTACCCAAACGTCATTGCGAGGAGCTACTTTAGTAGCGACGAAGCAATCCACATAATAATCTTCATGTTCACTGGTAATGACGAAAAAGCTTATGACTTCTTTACCAATTCATCGATCAATGTATCAAAACCACTATTACTGAGAATATTCATGAACTCTGACTGTTGGGAACTGATCATACTAACACCTTCCGTAATAACATCTGAAACTTTAAAACTAGAATTATCGCTTGCATCTTTTTGACGTACCAAGTAGTTTACTTTAGCTGTTCCTATCAACATTTCTACCATAAACTCACCTTTATCAAGAATACGCACTTGTTCAACTTTAGGCTGTTGACCATGATAATTTTTCACCAAATCAGCATAGACTGTACTGACATAATTACCATAAACTTCTGTAAATTGTTTAATTTGTTCAGGGGTTAAAGTTCTTCTGTAGACCCCAAGGGTAAATTTAGCCATCCAATCTAAATCCAGGTTAGCTAAAATTAGCATCTTACTTTTAGCAATTTTGCCATCTTGAGTTAAATTTTGATCATTAAATACCTCTAGACCATTTTTTATTAGCTGATTAACATAGCTATCAACCCCCGCATTATTATCATTAGCAGTGGAATAGGCTGACAAAGACAGGAAATTTAAAATTAAGCAAACAATAAATTTTTTCATAATTTTCTATAATTTAGTTAGGTTTAGGGCATTTAAATTGTTTAGGATAGGCAATTACAGATTCCCGATTTTGATGCATAGCTGATCTTACAGCTATGTAAGGATCGGTAGAACTACGTGTTATATAGTCAGTAAATGGTAATAATCCTAACCTAGTATCTATAATTTGTACACTAGATACTACCATTTCAAAATTCCTATGTACCCTATACATTAAAGGATTTAAATAACTATTAGTAAATACCGGATCTGTGAAGTCTCTTGCATTAGTAGCACCAATAAATGGTAGGACTAAGTATGGTCCAGGCCCTACTCCATAATGAGCTAAAGTATTCCCCAAAGTTTGTTTGGTAACTTTTAAGCCAATTTTACTTGCTACGTCAAATAATCCGCCTATACCAAATGTACTATTGATAAGAAATCTCCATATACTCTTCATAGTTTGATCATAATTCATCTGTAAGCCATAATTGACAGCAGTCAAAGGTATAGTAATGTTATCTAGAAAACTACTCACTCTAGCTTTGGTATAATCATTAGTAAATTGTTTATAGCCTATAGTAATAGGTCGCAAAAACAGATAATCTAAAATGGAGTTAAAGACAAAGATTTTACGATTCAGTTTTTCATAAGGATCATAGACTTGCATACAACCATTCTTGGCACTATAAACATACTGAAAATCATCATTATCTTGAGTATTTTGAACATCCGCTATTGCGGTTAGGTTAAAAAAGTTAAGTATAACTAATGCTAGTAATATAAATCTCTTCATTATAGGTTTCATCAATGATTTTTCTTACAAACCACCATATAGTATTTATCATTTTTTTCTATAACTAATTCCTCACTACTTAATACAGTGAATTTAGTTTGACTTAAAGCTTCCTTGATATCTGTTATAGCAAAAATAAATTCTTTTCTTTTTAATGAAAGATTTGTAACGTTATTTATTGGCAAACAAAATGCAAAATATCCTAATTTATCGACTATTGAATAAATATCATTAAAGTAAGTTGACAGATTCTTAGTAAAAGAAAGAGCGTTAAAACTTAATATCACATCATATTTATTAGAATGTTGCTTAATAAAGTCTGGTATAGAAACTTCTAGTATATTATCATAGATATTCATATTTAGGGCAAAAACATTCATGGCTTCTGAACTTTCTACACCAGTAAAAGTAAAACTATCAGGAAAACGCTTTTTAACCTCAGCTCCCACTAAACCTGTATTACTACCTAGCTCTAAAATGCTGTAATTATCAGGCAAATCTGTTATGCCACTCATAATCCTACTGACAAAATTATGAGGTAGGTATAGTTGCTTATTACTACAAAATTTGTTGTTATAATATTCAGCCGTAAGATTTCTATATTGATGCCAAATTTGCTGAGGAATATCTGACGAATTATTATAATTTTGTAAAAAAGTTCCTAACTTGACTGGATCAGATTCAGAAGTTTTTTGTAGATGATACAAAGCCTTCTGATAATTATTTTTTAAGAAATATGTCCAACCAAGCCAGTAATTAACTTGGCAAGAATTATAGTCAATTGAGGAGAAGTTGGTGACGTCGTCCCTCGTTGCTCGCCTATTACTTATAGGCGTCGCTCCATCGCTCCTAGCCCCAAATTCTCCTGAATTGACTAAAGCTTGGTCTGAATTAGAAAAAAATTTATCAACCAATTTAAACCTTAATATAGCGTCATTTAAGTTATTCTTATATAAATGTTCTATACCAAGCTTTAAATTAGTTTCTTTTAAGTGTGTTACCTTATATTTTACATCGGTAAAATAATTGATCAACGTAAAAATTTTCTCCATATACCAAGATGGAAAATTTTTGCAAAAATGATAGCATGATTTCATCTTATCCTTTATTAAACCGTAACTGTTATAAATAATTTTGCTGCCAAACATAAAGTCTATGAAATTTGATTTTGTTAATATATATAATAGCATATATATTAACTAGCACTAATGACTTTGTCTATAATTATAGTCAATTGATGGGAAATTGGGGACGTCGTTACTCGTCGCTCCTAGCCCCAAATTCTCCTGAATTGACTATACATAAAATAAATCTAATATCCCTCTTTGCTCCACCATTTTTTCTCTTCTTGTGGTAATTCTGAATTTAATAATGTTTGTCATTCCCGCGTAGGCGGGAATCTAAAATATTGCATAAAAACCCTGAGATATTATAGATTCCCGCCTACGCGGGAATGACACCCTTTTAGTTGAGACAAATGGCTAAATGCTAATTAGGTTAGCTATAATGGTAAAGTAATAGATAAACTTGTCATATTGTTATTTCATATCAATTTATATATAAAATAATAATATAATAATTTAACTCGCTCAAGAATTGTTTTTTGAAAACAAATATAGTATATACTCTAATGATTTGAGTATACTTGATAAAATTATATAGGTTCTACTATGTCACTTATTGCTAAACGATTAGATTTAATAAAGCCATCCCCTACTTTAGCCTTAGTCAAAAAAACATTTGAACTAAAAAAACTAGGCAAAGACATAATTTCTCTTGGGGCTGGTGAGCCTGACTTTGATACGCCAAATAATATCAAGGAAGCTGCAATTAAAGCTGTGCGAGATGGTTTAACAAAATATACTAATGTTGATGGTGTATTGGAGCTTAAACAAGCGGTACAGAACAAATTCAAGTATGAAAATAATTTAGATTATGATTTAGACGAGATAATCGTATCCAGTGGAGGAAAACAAGTAATCTATAATTTGTTTATGACATCCCTTAACCCCGGTGATGAAGTAATTATTCCTAGTCCATACTGGGTTTCATACCCAGATATGGTAATATTAGCTGACGGTATTCCGGTATTTGTTAATTGTAACATGGAAAATAATTTTAAACTTACTGTTAATGTTCTAGAGCGAGTAATTAGCAAAAAAACTAAATGGTTAATTATTAATTCGCCGAGTAATCCAACAGGGGGGGCATATTCTTATCAAGAACTAGCTGATATTGCTGAATTATTACGCAAATATCCCAACGTAAATATTATGTCTGATGATATTTATGAGCATATTATTTTTGATGATTTTAAGTTTTATACTTTTGCTCAAGTGGCACCGGATTTAAAAGATCGAATATTTACGGTTAATGGTGTATCAAAAGCTTATTCTATGACAGGATGGCGTATAGGATACGGAGCTGGTACTAAATCATTAATTAAGGCAATGGCTATTATTCAGTCACAAAGTACTTCTAATCCTTGCTCTATAAGCCAAATGGCAGCCATTGAAGCTTTAACTGGCCCTCAAGATTTTATTAAGTCTAATGCAAAAAACTTTCAAGAAAAACGTGACTTAACCTTATCAATCCTAAATGATATCAAGGGTATTAGTTGTTATAAGCCGGCAGGAGCATTCTATTTATTTCCTAAATGTAATGAATTATTTGGGCTTAAAACCCCCTCTAATAAAATTATCAAAGATAGTAATGATTTTGGAGAATATTTGCTTGAAGAATGTAGTGTGGCAGTTGTTCCTGGTATTGCATTCGGTTTAGAAAATTATTTCAGAATTTCTTACGCAACTTCGATAAAAAATTTGGAGCAAGCATGCTTGCGTATAAAAAATGCTTGTCATCAATTAAAATGATCAAGAAACTTCTTAAAAAGAATAATTTTGCACTTAGTGTAGTCACTAAATTATTGTATAGTTATTTGAGAGTGGTTTATTTTACCTGTCGTTGGCAGTTTGTTTTTCCAGATGGTTACAATGAACAGCAATTTTTAGCACAAAAAGGGGCAATTTTTGCTTTTTGGCATAACAGGCTCGCTTTGGGTCCAGGAATATTTACCGGTCATAAAGACATCCATGCTCTTGTTTCTCCTCATTCTGATGGTGAAATAATTAGTGATATTGTCAATAAATTCGGCTTTGGGGTAATAAATGGCTCTACTAATAAAAATTCTGTGGTAGCTTTAAAAGCCATTATCAAAAAATTACATAATGGTAGTAATATAGTAATTACCCCAGATGGTCCGCGTGGACCTATTTACAAAATAAATAGTAATATTAACAAAGTGGCTCAAAAATATAATATAAAATTAATACCGGTTTCTTGTAAGGCTTCTAGATATTTTTTACTTAAAAGTTGGGATAAACTGATTATGCCGCTACCTTTTGGTAAAATAACGGCTTTTATAGGTTTGCCACTAATTTTTATGGGCAATGAAAATCAAGATGATATTAATTTAGCCCAAGCATTAAACATCAGTGAAATAAATTCATGATCTATTTATATCATATCTTAAGTTTCCTATTTCTTCCACTATATGTTCTTTTATTGGTATTGAGAGTTATTGTTGGCAAAGAAGATATAAAGCGTATAGGGGAACGTTTTGCTATTGGGCATACACATACTATAATCAATTCAGGAGGATTGGGTAGCAGGAACGATGGAGTGACGCCTATAAGTAATAGACGAGCGACGAGTGACGACGTCCCCAACTTCTCATCAATTGACTATAAACGAAATGAAACTTTAGTTTGGATACATGCCGCCAGTGTAGGGGAATCTATGATAGCTCTTACCTTAGTCGAAAATATTAATGATCTTTGGCTAAAAAGAACGATGCCAAAAACCACCTTAAAGTTTTTGGTTACTTCAGGAACCAAATCTTCTGCAAAAATATTACAACAAAAGTTACCTGTAAATGCTGTTCATCAACTAATTCCTATAGACAATATTATTTTTGTTAAGAAATTTTTTAGAAATTGGCAACCAACTCTAGGAATCTTTGTTGAATCAGAATTATGGCCATGTCTAATTAGCGAAGGGAAGAAACATTGTAAATTATTATTACTGAATGCTCGTATCTCTGATAAATCATTTGCATCATGGAAAAAAATAAGCTCATTTTTTAGGGCAATCACCTCTAATTTTAGTGAAATTATTGTTCAAAGTAACATCGATTATGAAAAATTTATGCAACTTGGTATGAGCAATATAAATAATTTAGGCAATATCAAATTTGCCAACAAAAAATTACCGGTAAATGAACAAGAATTAACAATTTTAGCACAATATATGAGTGCTAAAAGAATTATTGTATTTGCCAGCACTCATCTGGAAGATGAAACAGTATTACTGAATATTATAAAACCAATAAAACAACGATATCCAAATTGCTATTTTATTCTAATTCCACGCCATCCTGAACGTAAAAATGATATAGGGAAAGCGTGTACCCAACTAAATTTAACCTATAGTATCAAGTCTGAACAAAATATACCTATTCTGACTGATGATCTTTACATTGTTGATAAATTTGGAGAACTAGGATTATTTTTTAGCATATCTTATATTTCATTTGTTGGCGGTTCATTTAAACAAGGTGGACATAACGTACTTGAACCAGCATATTTTGCTAATTATATTATATTTGGACCAGATATGAGTAATTTTGCTAATATTGCTAATGAAATGCTTGCAAATAAAGCTGCTACGCAAATTCAAAACGAAAGTGATTTATTGAATAAAATGGAATATTTGCTATCTGAAACTGGTATCGAGGAAGCTAAAATTTATCAGACTAATGCCTTAGAATTTGTTAATAAAAACCAACAGATTTTAGGTAATTATTTAGCTATTATAGAAAAATATTTGTTAGTAGGAGTAAATAATTAATGTCATATTCAAATGAGCGGAGTGTACATTTAGTACATGAGTACGCGAATGCCCCGAAGTTTTGCAGAACCAATTCTTCAAAGCATTCGAGTATACATGTGGTATTAGTTGATGAACAAGATAATATTCTTGGAACAGAGGATAAATTGACGGTTCATAATTCTAATACACCATTGCATAGAGGGGTTTCTGTGTTTCTTTTCAATAGTCAAAAGGACATCTTGATACAAAGAAGAAGCTTACTCAAAAAAACCTGGGGTGGATTTTGGTCTAATAGTTTTTGTGGACATCCACAAATTAACGAAACTTACGATCAAGCTGTTTATAGGCATGCAAAATTTGAATTAGGCTTGGTCAGCTTGCAGAAAGTATATTTTATTGCTAATTATCGTTATAAATTTGCTATAAATAATATTGTGGAAAATGAGATATGTCCGATATATTTAGCTTTATCAGATGATGTTATCAGAATAAATGAACAAGAAATAGCAGAAGTAAAATTACTTAAATGGCAAGATTTTAAGTTATACACAGAGGAATACTCAGCCAACTTTTCTCCTTGGTGTAAAGAAGAGCTTAAAATATTAGAAAATAGCGAAATATTCAAAAAATTTATGGATTCAGCTTTATAATTATAGTATAAAACTGGACTAATAAGTATATTCTGCAAATAATGTGAATATATATGTCAATTCAGGAGGAGCGGGTAGCATACCGTTACCAACTTCTCATCAATGACTATAGTTAATTCAGGAGAATTTGGGGCTAGGAACGATGGAGCGACGCCTATAAGTAATAGGCGAGTGACGACGTCCCAATTTCTCATCAATTGACTATATATGGGATATTTTAGGGGTCATAGCTCAGTTGGTAGAGCGTTTGAATGGCATTCAAAAGGTCGGGGGTTCGATTCCCCCTGGCTCCACCATTCTCCTATTTCGCTGCATTTTATGAACATGTCGAACGGTGGACGCAAGGTATAGTCTAGCTTACAGCCGTTCAGTTCTAGGTTAGCAAATACGAAATTTAACAATTTACGTTTTTCTGTAGTAGTCGAACCTTTAAACGTTTCTAATGCCCCAGAAGCCAGTTCTACTAGGCTTATCAGCTGTTGTGAAAATTTATCATCGGCATTGTCGTGACTTGCTATTTCTCTGGCAATATCTTCACGTTTTTGTATTAACTGTTCACGTTTCTCTTCATGTTCTGCTTTTGTAATATCACCATCCAAAAATAAATCTGTTAGCTTATCCATGCGAGTTTTTATCTTTGTGTGTTCAGATTGTAACTCAGATATACGCCCCTTATGATAACCTTGTTCGATACTAGCTGAGCTTTTTATATAAGATATTACTTCTTTCAGTAACTCAGGCTCTAATCTTAGCGTTTCAAAAACCTTTTCGACTTCTTTTAATATTATTTCTTCTTTCACGTATATTGCCCTATTATTGTTATCTGGATCCCATGCTCGTAAATATGTCCACTCACCAACCTCACCATTACCGTAAGTTTTCTTTTTGGTAGCAGCAGTAACTATTCGACCAGTGGCAGCACATTTTATTAATCCTCTAAATATATACTCTTTTTCTCCATATTTAAATGGTTTTTTGTTCCAACCAAGTCTCACTGCCTGGCAAGCATCAAATACCTCCTTGGTAATAATAGGCGGGTAGATATGTGGGTATTCTTTTTTAGTTTTTAATACTCTCATTACTCCATAGT
Organism: Candidatus Tisiphia endosymbiont of Xenochironomus xenolabis; assembly: GCF_964264705.1. Taxonomy (NCBI): domain Bacteria; kingdom Pseudomonadati; phylum Pseudomonadota; class Alphaproteobacteria; order Rickettsiales; family Rickettsiaceae; genus Candidatus Tisiphia; species Candidatus Tisiphia endosymbiont of Xenochironomus xenolabis. Next base: position 1,072,682 of record NZ_OZ183473.1, on the reverse strand, counting down.
AAAATGGATTTGTAATAATCGAATAAATATGCGATTGACATAACTTACCTTGATTACCTCTAGCATTACGTAATCCCCATTCTTTTGTCTTCTCTAGCATTTCAGATAGAGTATGAGTAGCTGTAGCATATGTTTCAAATAGTTTTTTTATCAAAGGAACACGATCTGGGTCAACTATTATTTTACCTTTTCCTCTATCTCTGCTATTATTGCTTTTTATATGCAAATAGCCTATAGGGGCTTTACTTATCCATTCTCCTTGACGGAGCTTTTGAGCAATACTACGATTTACGTTATCTCTAAGGTTATCTACGTAAGATTGAGCCATCATGACAAACATATTCCACACCATTTTTTCTTGCGAAGTGGAATATTTATGAATAATACCAATTCCCGAATTTAATTTAGTAAATGATTCATGCAACAAATAGATTGAATTAGCAAGGTATTTAAATTTTTAATAGAGGAAGATACTACTATTTCTAATTGTTCAATTGTATTGTATACTTTATTCTTTATAGTCTCAGACTTTAAATGCTCCCATAATCGCTCCGCAGGATTTAATTCAGGAGAATATGGTGGCAAATAAAGAATTTCTATATTAGCAGGAACCACTAAGTCCTTAGCCTTATGCCATCCAGCACAATCCATAACAACAATGGCTTTTTGATCGCCTATATGTTTAGACATTTCCGCAAGAAACATGTTCAAAGACATAGTATTAACATTTGGCATCATTAAGCTAAAATCATCTCCTGTTATTGGGTTAACAGCACTGTAAACATAAAAATTCTGAAAACCTATTTTGATTTTAACTTGAGTTCTGATACCTTTGCGAAACCAACCATGACCTAATTTAGAATGAGTTCCAAAACGCGATTCATCAAAGAAATACAAAAAACTTCTTGGATTGCTTGTTATTTTTTCTTGAATTTTTTTTTAAACTGTTCATGAGTTTCTTTATTCTGTTTGTAATGCACTGGTCTTGGAGTAATGTACGCAAACTTAAGCTTGTGCAATGCCCTGTGTACAGCCGATTTACTTACATTAATTCCCAAATTTTCTTTAAGTTTTATGACGATACTTTTTATTGTTATGTTACAATCTTCTTGTATCCATTTGTTTATTGCTTCATAGCAGCTTTCCGTTAAATCGCTTTTCCTTCCCCTACCTTTTTTATATTCAAGATTTTTATCATCGCCTTGGGCAAAGCTTTTTATCCAGTTTCTTAGGGTGTGTCGTCACGAGATTTGAACCCACATTAGTAAAGCCCTTAAACAAAGACCCGCCATGTATGATTTTGTATTTTTAGCATATCTTGTTGCTATACCACGCCATTCTTTAAATTTTTGAAATGTATTTTCAATAATGTGCCTTAGCTTATATAGATATTTATCTATCTCTCTTTGAATCTTCCTGTTTCTTTTTGATGGTATTACAGGAATTATGTTTGCATTCACAGCCGATTCTATTATGGCGTTTGTATCGTAAGCTTTATCAGCCATAAGATGTTGTGCCTCCATATTCTGGATTAACTCACAAGCTTGAGTACAATCATTTCTGGAACCTTCTGTAACAATAATTCTGACCGGCATACCATACGCATCCACGGCCATATGTACCTTTGTATTGAGCACCTTTTGTGCGACTAACCGTTTGATTCCCGCCTTTCGCTCCAAGTCCTGCTTTGTGAATTTTTACAAATGTAGAATCTATCATTAACCATTCAAAATCAGGAGCATTTATAAAAATATTTAGCAAATTCTCCCATATCCCATTATCACGCCATCTACAGAATCTTCTGTGTACATTCTTCCAATTGCCATAATCAGGAGACAAATCTCTCCATGGAGCTCCCGTTCTAAATATCCACATCACTGCATTTATAAAAGTTCTATTGTCTCTTGCAATACCTCCCCAACAACCTTTCTGACCAGGTAAATGACTTTCTATCTTATTCCAAAGCTCATCGCTTATATCATGTCTTCTATGTGCTAAACTCATTGCTTCTTATCGCCTATTTTTATTACTACAATTATAATAACAAATCACATAAAATTATGCAATCACAATCTCGTGACGACATACCCTAGCGTATTAGTTGTGATATCAAATATTTTAGACACCATACCAATACCATGTTCTTTTGCAGCTACTATAGCTCTTAACCTAATAGCGATCCTATTCTCTTTGTTCGTACTTGCAAGTTGAGCTATAGCCTGTTTGTATAAATCTTCTGTTATTAATTTTTGATGAGTACCCATTACATTCCTAATTTTATCTATCTTTTACATTATAACCTATTTTTCTCATCTTTATACTAAATTAAATTTGGGAATTGGTATCAGATAATTGTTTCTTTACAGAAGCTAAGCCTAATTTTTTATGACCACCGCATATTTTTACAGTGTTCTCTAACTCTTCTAATGATGTACTACTTGTATCTGCTGTTTTCTCATGGTGATATGCTACTGCATGGGTAGCATAATGTTCTGCTACTAACTTCCTTGCTAAAGTAGGGTCTTGTTCGGCAAGTTGTTGTAATGATTTTCTATCTTCAGACAATTTCTGATTACTAACTGTTTGCTCAGGCGTTTTCTCTAATGTTTCTTCAGCTAACTTTTGCCTATCATGATGATATTCTTTCTTTTCTTGTTGAATGGGCAAATCACTATGGACAACATTAGCAGTAATCATCATATCCTGAGCAGTAGTTATATTTTGTGAGAGAGCGATTTCTTGACCTTTATTTTTCTCCAAAGCTAACATCATTTCTCGATATTTACCTTGAGTTACTGGCAAACTATAGACCTGTCCTAGATGTTCTATATAGCCTATTGCCTCATCTCCTTTACCATTAAATCTCACTGGTTTTGGACTACTAATCTCTGACAATTTACCTTGACTATCATAATGAGCAGTAAAAATATACTGCTCGGTCTAGGGCAATATTTCGACCATTTTCATCTTTTACCGCTAATGACAAATGCATTGAACCAGTTTTACTTGGCAATTCTGTTGGAAAATCTATGGTTCGGTAGTTGTTGATTTGCTTAAGAGTGCCATCTGACAAAGAGACTATAGCATTAATTTTATGAGTTGTTTCCTTGATAGTAGCTAACTCATCACCTGAATCATTTCTTACTATCTGGCTTCTGACATTGCCTTGCCTATCACCATCTTGCCAATTCATTGTATGAAATTGATCAGCAAAATTATGATGAACTTTCCTATATCCTACTATCTCTGTTTTTTCTAGTTCAGTTTTAACTGTGGTATTTGCAAATGCTTGATCAATTATTGGTCTATTATTGACATTTTTCAGATATTCAGCAAATTCCTGATCGTCATAGTTAGTTACGGTTAGATCATGATTTTGGGCTATATATTCTCTTAAAATATCACGCTGTTTTTGCAGAATTTCCTGCCTGATGGCTTTGGTGATTGGATCTAAGTCGTCTATATCTAGAAAGCTGCTACTAACTGAGTTGGTTAAAACAACTAAGTCCTGTGCTTCTTCTATTTGTTCTGTAACCTCATTAATATTCTCTTCAAGAATATTAGTGGGTTGTGTGTTATCTTTCATAATCCTGCTCTATTAATGACATGTGTATATAACTGTCATTGCGAGGAGACCGTAAGGTCCACGAAGCAATCCAGAAAAATTAAATTTGGATTGCTTCGTCGGCTGACACCTTCTCGCAATGACACTAGTACTTTTACCCAATCGTCATTGCGAGGAGCTACTTTAGTGGCGACGCGGCAATCCAGAAAAGTGGCTAAAAATGGATTGCTTCGACCATTACATGGTCTCGCAATGACGCTAGTATTACTAACACTTACGTTATAAGACTGCAAAAATAATAGAGTTTGACTAGTGGAGGAAAATTGTGTATGATCATAGTTACACCTCGATAATGGTTGTAATTTAATAGCAATAGCTATTGGATTAATATTACTAGCTAGTAAGTACTTTTGGGTCTGTGAAACTGTTGAGTACTTACTAGTTTTCCCAAATGTAACATTCAAGTTTTAGCTTATTAATAAGCTAAACGCTTGGGTTGTTACACTGACTTTTTTAGTTTGAGATTTATAGCTAACCCGATTAGCATTATGTCGTCATTGCGAGAAGTGTGTAAGCACAACGAAGCAATCCAAATTTAACTTTTATGGATTGCCACGACCACTATGTGGTCTCGCAATGACATGTATGCATCCCAAACGTCATTGCGAGAAGTGCGTAAGCACAACAAAGCAATCCAAAGTTCAATTTCTATGGATTGCTTCGTCGCCACTAAGGTGGCTTCTCACAATGACGCAAAGGCTAATCGGATAGCTAAACCAAAATATATATTTTAGCTCTAAAAAATTAGTCAGTAACCACTGATCTTTTTTTATGGTCTCATTCTATTTTTGGAGTCTAATCTAATTATTTTGAGGTGTCAAGAAAAAAAATACCCCATAATGGGATATTTCATTATTTAAATAGTACTTTTAATTTTAGAATGGCTCTTGTTTATAAAATACAAGAATTTTTAAAAAGAAAATTCGACAAAAAGAAAATTAATCTTAAAGATTTCGCTAGAAAAAGTGCTATTCCTTATTCTACTGTAATTAATATAACAAAAGGGTTTAGACTAAATACTGATATAAGTAATATACTTAAAATTGCTAATTATTTTAGATGTTCAATTGATGAAGTTATAGGAAGAAATGACTATATTACTTTACCTAACACTAGAGATTTAGTATTTCATGAAATTACTTCAGAAGAGATAATAACCAATATAAAAAATTTCCTAGAAAATGAAGTAAAGAAGCAAAATCTAAATTTGTATAAACTAAGTACCGAGATAGGTTTTAGTAACAATTCTTTACATAGTTTTGTTAATAAGAGAGAACAAAAAACTTTAGATAGCCGAATTGCAGTAGCCCTAGCAGACTATTTTCAAGTATCACTGGATGAAATGGTTGGCAGAATTAAGCCTAATACTTCTGATAATGACGAACCTTCTCAACAGCACACTAATGAATAGTGGATTGCTTCGACCATTACATGGGTTCGCAATGGCGTATATGTTATTAACTACCAAAATATTAGAGGTTTGGTGACTTAAAATTTTATAAACTCTAAATCATATCTTAGTATTTCGGAATCCTTTGTAACTAAAGGCATCTTTTCAAATAAACTTTGTGCAATAAGCATTCTGTCAAAAGGATCTCTGTGTAAAAGTGGAATATTTTCTAATTTCAAGATATGTTCCGGAGTAACATTTAGTAATTCATACCCGCATCCTTGTAACTGAAGTGCAAATTCATCAGGTAAGATAATTTTTCCTAGTGATTTTTTTTATTTGTAGTTCCCATAAAGAAACAACACTAGCAAAAATAATGTTATTAATATCGGTAAGTAATTTAGTAATTTTAGGGGGTAATTTTTCTGGTTCAGACAATGCCCATATTAAGGTATGAGTATCAAGTAATAATCTCACAACTAATCCTTTATCCCTAACCTTATTGCTATTTCTTCAGACCATTTGTCAAAATCTTTAGCTACTTTAATTTTATCTTTAAATATCCCAAGCCTATTAATAGATTTCATAGGACTGTATTTAATGATTTTAGCAATTGGTTTCCCCGCTCTTTCAATAATAACTTCTTCATTTTTGTCTTCTACTTCTTTTAGTAGAGATGATAAGTGAGCTTTTGCAGAAGTAATGTTTACTGGATACATAAAGTTTGCTCTAATGTTTACTAAGACTAATATTAGTTCAATTAAACATGTTTAGCAACTATAATTAAAATCCAGGATAAAAATATATATTGACTTTAGGTGTGTATATAATTTAGAATTCGAGGTGAAATTACTGCAAAGTAATTTTGGGGCTTAGAAAACCCTTTACCTTAGGGATCATCAACCTACAATGATGATACTCGACTTTTTTATGGTCGGGGAGGTGTTAGTTATGTTCAGGGCTTAAATGTTTACATTTAAGCCTAAAGGCTATCGCAGCTGTCCTAAGGCGGTTTTTCTACTCCCCCGACCACCAATCTAGATTCATTTCTTCTAACAATCTTGTCTTTGGTGGTCAAAAACTTACAGTTTTTTGACATTTAGGGGAAGATTATATGCATTTAAGTTGGGATTGGGACACAGCCATTTTTTCTATCTTTTTAACTTTTAACTTAGTAGTAGGTCTATTTTATAGTCGTGGTATAAAAAATATTAAAGAATACGCAATAGGCAACCGCAATTTCTCCACCAGCACCATAACTGCTACAATTATTGCCACTTGTATAGGGGGTGGTCTCTTTTCTGAAGCAGTTAGTGAATCCTATAAACAAGGTTTATATTTTATCATTCCGGCATTGGGTGAACCTTTAGCTCTCGTAATTGTTGGTTACTTATTAGCTCCACGTATGGCAGAGTTTTTGGGTAATCTTTCCATAGCTGAAGCCATGGGGACTCTTTATGGTAAAAAAGTTCAATTGCTTACAGCTATAGCAGGCATCTTTCTTTGTATAGGAATAGTTGGAGTGCAATTTCAAGTTTCAGCTCGCATGTTGCAACTATTCTTTCATGTTTCCAGTTTTTATGCTGTTGTGGCAAGTGCTATTATAGTAATATTATATTCAGCTTTTGGCGGTATCAAGGCTGTTACTTTTACATATATAATACAATTTCTTACTTTTGGCACTGTTGTTCCTATCATTACTTTGCTAATTTGGGGAACTCTACATGATCCTCACAAAGTTTTTGTAACAATCACAGAAAATCCTTTATTCGATTATAGGCAAGTATTTAATTTCAATGATTCTAAATTTATAAGTTCCTTTTTCCTGTTATTATTTTTTTTAATCCCAGCTTTTCAACCGGTTTTTTTTCAAAGATTGGCAATGGCTAAGAATATCACACAAGTTAGAAAGTCTTTTATAACAGGAGGTTTAATATCTCTTACGATATTAGTAATAATAATCTGGGTTGGAATATTATTACTGGCAAATAATCCTAATCTTGACCCTGAGAACTTATTAGCCCATATTATAGAAAATCACAGTTATCCAGGATTAAGAGGGATTACTGCTATAGGTATTGTAGCAATAATCATGTCTACTGCAGACTCGTACATTAATTCTTCAGCTATATTATTTACTAATGATATTTTAAAATTATTGAATTTTAAGATTATAGCTAACCCAACTAATATTACTCCGTCATTGCGAGGAGATACTTTAGTAGCGACGAAGCGATCCCAAAAATTAATTAAAAATAGATTGCTTCGTAGGTTACACCTTCTCGCAATGACCTTTGGGGTGCTTCTACGTAATAATCTTAGTGATCTCATTATATTACGTGTTTTCGCTATTTTTGTTGGCATTTTTGCTATTTTTCTAGCTTTAGAAGCAAGTAACATACTTGATTTGCTGTTAATAATATTAGGTTTTTATATGCCTGTAGTTTCAGTGCCTTTTCTTTTAGCAATTCTAGGCTTTCGTACTAGTAGTAAAGCAGTATTAATAGGAATGTTTGCTGGATTTATTATAGCAGTTAGTTTTAAAGTCTTAAATGTACAAATGAAAGCTGTCATACCAGCTATGGCAGCTAATTTGTTAACTTTGATGTTTAGCCATTACTTTTTTAAACAACCCGGTGGTTGGATTGGCGTAAAAGACCCTAGTCCTATAATTGCTTTCAGACTTGAACGTAAAAGAAAATTCAGGAAAATTATTAGTTCAATCAAACAATTCAGTCTGATAAATTTTTGTAAAGGTAATCTACCAAAGAATGAAGTTACTTTTTCTCTATTTGGCTTCTTTGTAATAATTTCCACTTATTCATCATTATTCACTATCCCAGAACATTATTGCACAAAATATGCTAATATTTATCACTTCATTTACCATTCAGTATTACTAATATCTACCGGGTTTGTAGCTTATCCGGTATTGCCTCCTAAATTTAAAAGCGAGAGATTTATAGCACTAACTTGGAGCTTAGGTGTGCTATATCTGTTGATTTGTGTTGGAAGTATGCTGGTCATTATTAGCGAATTTCATCAACTACAATGTATGATATTTATTATTAATTTACTAGTTACTGGTATTCTGCTCAGATGGCAGATAGCTTTATTCATAACGATTTTTGGTACATTTGCATCATTTCAATTTTTTAAATGTTATATGGGTGAAGACTATTTAACTAGGGCGTGTCATCAATTAAGTTGACATAAATATTAGGATGAGGCAAATTAGATATTGGTAAAAAAATAAGAAGGTGACCAATGCGCAGATATGCTTTAAGAGATGATCAATGGGAAAGGATAAAGGATATTTTACCTGGAAAAGAAGGAGACGTAGGAGCAAGTGCCAAAGATAATAGATTATTCGTAGAAGCTGTATTATATAGATATCGTGCTGGTATACCGTGGAGAGACTTACCAGAAAGATTTGGAGATTTTAGAGTAATTCATACAAGACATACACGTTGGAGCCAAAAAGATGTATGGAAGAAGGTTTTTGAACTACTTGCACAAGATGCAGATAATGAATATAGTATGATTGATTCAACGATTGTTAGAGCACATCAACATAGTGCCGGAGCTAAAAAAAAGTCATAGTAGATGACCAAGCAATAGGTCGTAGTAAAGGTGGTTTATCAACTAAAATTCATGCAACTGTTGATGCTTTAGGAAATCCGACAGCTTTTTATTTAACCCCTGGTCAGTCGCATGATTTACAAGGTTCTGATGCTTTAATGGAAACTTTGACAAAAGCGGATACCGTAATTGCAGATAAGGCTTATGATGCTAAGGCAAGAATGAGGAATAAGATAAAAGATAAGAATTGCACTCCTGTAATTCCATCCAAGAAGAATCGTAAATTTCCTGTAGAATATGATGTAGAGCTTTATAAGTATCGTCATTTAATTGAAAATTTCTTTGCAAAACTTAAACAATCTCGAGGCATTGCTACGCGTTATGATAAACTAGCTCAGAATTTTCTGGGAGCAATTTATTTGGCTTCTTCTGTAATATTACTTAATTGATGACACGCCCTAGTAATTTCGGGGATATACAGCTCCAGATAATTTACCTTTTGTTGCTATTCAGTAGTGCATTAATAGCATTTCTAAAACCAAAACAAAAACATGAAGAATTATCTGAAATTATGAAAAATGCATGGGAAACAAAATCAATAAAACTAACGCATGATTTGATAAAATTGGCACAACATGAAGAAGAGTTTTTTAATAGAATAGAAGCTCAAGAACAACAGCAACTCCATACCTTGCAACTTCAACTTAAAACATTATGTACCAAATTACAAAAAACAGCTAATAAAGACCAAATCTCTCGGATTACTGAAGAATTATATGAAGTAGCAAAACGAATAGGGGCTTGGACTTCATATCTTTCAACTATTACTCACAGAATAAGACGTCAAGTGCATATTAAGCTTACTAAAGTTAACATTAAGGAGTTAATAAATGAAGTCGTAGTAGAATGTGAAAAATTATTTGATCAACCATTGCAATTTGTTGTCCAAGATAAAACAAAATATTCTGACATAACATGTGACCAAAAAAAAATGAAAGAAGTAATAAAAAGCTTGTTGATTCATGCTATCAACAATAATGTCGATAGTAATCTGGTGAGTATTTTTCTAGATGATGATATTCTAGATTTTGAGCTAAATATATCAGAAACCACTAAAAGTAAAAAGTCAATTGAAGCAGTAAGACTAACAATGAAAAACCAAGGAAGTACACTTACTGAGCAACAACTTCAATTAATTCTTACTCCAACCTTTAGGCAAACTAATGAACTAACTTTTTTTGAGTGTTCTAATATTATAGATTCTCACTATGGAAAATTTAAGGTCGATAATAACCAAGACCAAGATAAAGGTATAAATTATAATATCACTATTCCTGCTGATATTAAGAAGATTCGACCTAAAGTAATGGATTTACCTGATATAAGGATTGAGAGTTTGAAAAATATTGCGGAAATATTTTTACAGGCACAAAAGGACGACAGGTTAAATATAGCACAGAAACTTTTTCAAGCAGGGGTTGACCTTGCTCTTATTGAACAAGTTACCTCACTTAAAAAGGAAGAAATTACCAATATTAAAAATTAAAATTACTTGAAAACGGTTACTATAGCTAATTACAGACGTCATTGCGAGCTGATGTATCCCCCCACGAAATTGTTGCAAAATAGCAAGAATTGATAGAATATCATCATTATTTAATGATGGTGGAGATAGTAGGTTATGGATGTAAAAACAGTATTAAATGAAGTAATAAAAGAACATTGTCCTTTTATACATAATAATCGTTTAAATGCGTTACTTGATGTTGCAGAAGGCTTGCTATATAGTCAAAATTTGTCTTTAAAGATAAAAAGATTTATTCGTATTTTACCCTTGGGAAATTTTTTATTGAATTTAATTATTTGCATACCATAAAACCATTGCTAGAACCCCTGGCATCTATTATAAAGACGGAGCTTTGTCATGCTTAATTTTATGGGGATATATCAGATTGCGAGGAAACCTTAGGTCAACGAAGCAATTCAAAAAAGTGATTAAAAATGGTTTGCTACGCTACCTAAAGTGGCTTGCAATGACTATTTTTCTACTTTCATTTTCTTGCTGACGCTTATGCGATGGAGCAACTCCTATAAAGTAATAGGCGGGCATTGAGCAACAACGCCTCCAACTTCTCATCAATTGACTATAGATGTCAAGGTTACATTTCATTCACTACCCTTATAATTTGGCAGGATTTTTGCTGTAGCATAGATTTTTAATATATTGTATTTTTCAACTCTTTGGTATACAGTTTATCTGTAAAGATTAATTTTTATTTATCTTTGAAATCATAAAATATCACTATAAGGTCAGCAATTATATCCAGGATAAAAACTGGATTAATTTACTAAAAACTATTTAGAATAATTAAACATTTTTTAATTTATGAGGTAAGTAATTATGGCTACACTTGAAAAAATTATCCAAGATTTGAAAAACGGAGAGCAAAATAGTGAAATAAATTTGTCTTACAGAGTTATAGGTGATAAGGGAGCCGAGGAATTAGCAAAAGCCTTACAGAACAATACCACTGTGAAAAAAATAAATTTGATGTCAACCGGCATAGGTAATAAAGGAGTATATGCATTAGCAAAAATCTTACCGAACAGTGCTGTAAGAGAAATAGATTTGTCTCACAACAATATAGGTAATGATGGAGTTGAGGCACTAGCAAACGCCTTAAAGAACAATAGTGCTGTGACAGAAGTATATTTGTCTCACAACCAGATAGGCTATGAGGGGGCGAATGAACTAATAAAAGTCTTACAGAACAGTCATGAGGTAACGGAAGTATTTTGGCATAAATACTCATACCATGAAGAAAAGTTAAAAGTATCTCAAGTCTTAAAGAACGATAAGACTGCAGTGATAATAGATTTGGCTGGAAACCAGATATCTAGAAGTGAAAAGGGAAAAGATTGTTTAAATAAAGCCTTAGAGCAAATTAACACTGTGCCGGAAATACATTTGATACACAGCTATATAGGTGATAAGGAAATAAAGACACTAGTGGAATCATTAAATAACAATAGCACTGTGAAAGAACTAAAATTGAGCTGCAATCAGATAGGCAATAAGGGAGCGAAAGCACTAGCAGACTTCTTAAGAAATAACAAAACTGTGGTAAAAATAGACTTGTCTTGCAACCAGATAGGTGATGAGGGAGTGGCGGCACTAGTAAAAGCCTTACAGAGCAATAACACTTTGCAAGAACTAGAATTGGAGTACAATCAGATAAGCAATAAATTATTACAGGATATAAATGAACTATTAAAGAAACACGAATTACAAGCCATAGAAGAATTACAATGTAAATTGTAATGATCCTTTGCCCCCCTGTTGTAATCAACTATTAACCCCTCTGAACCCATAAAAAAATTAGTTAATTTTTTAAATCGCCCTGGTCTACAATTAAGGGTAAATCAAACTCAATGGCAAAAGTAGATTTATCATCAGCAGTGAAACAACCTTCTGAGATTAATGCACGCTTCCAAATTTCAAAAAACAGTTCAGGTGAGCAAGCTTCTTTAAGATCTTGTAAATAAGTGTGTTTTTCAAGAAAATTTAAAACCGGGAAGAAGCTCGAGCTATCTAATAAAACATGTTCAGGCAGACCTTTATAACTATCTACGGTAACCTGCTGCAGCTCTTTATCAGAATAAAGTTTCCATAATTCAGGCATTAATATGTTTTCTTCTTGATAAAAATGCAGAAGATTGTGAGACAACAACTGATCATATGAGGAACAGATATGGCGACCCTGTACAACACGTTCTTCATCATCTACTGTTTTTATTGCAGTTTCAAAAAGGCACTGAAAGGTCATCAGCTCATCTTGCTGGTTGAAATGTTCTTGTTTAACGTGCTTATGCACGGTTGATCCTTTCTTATCAAACAGTGGGGTAAAATATTTTTCTTCTTTTTGTGCATGCATTTTTAGATCAAATACAATATTGTCAAAAGAATCTTTAATACTAGTTACAGCTACTATTTTTCGAAAATCTATTTTACCTAGCTTTTCTCCAAACTGGCACAGCTCCTTACGAAGAAACTTATGTACACTTCTATACAAATCATATCTTATTTTCATTTTTTATACCTTTTGGTTGTGTATTAGTTTTGGATGTAGAGTCTGAATCATTTGTTTTTTCTTTTGCCTTGTTCGATGCTTCGAATTTTTGTTTGATTTCTTCTAGAGAGGCAATTGAACTTGAAGGGATTCTAGCCCAAATACTTGTCTTTGCCGTGATAGTAGCCGTGCGTTCAGTAGTAACGTTCTTATCAAATGTTATTATACTTCCATCCCCTTCTCTCTTATAAAATGCACCCTTATTCTTTGGGCTATCAGTTAGGTTGAGTCTTGTTAAAGGTACTTGTGCTATTGCATGTGCTGCTGTACCTCTATTGTTATCGACAACTAAGGTTCTATTTTTGTCACCTTTAGTTGGTTTTATATTTTTATCATCGACTTTAGATTCAGTCGGATAGTTAAATACTTGTATTCTAAAATCTTCCGTTGGAAATGGTTTTATTTCTCCAACTTCTTGTATTTTGCGTCCTTTATGTTCAAACGATTTACCTTTTTCTTCTGTATTAGAAAAACGTGCATTTGCCTTATCTTGAGAAAATTCGATTTCATAAGCATTGGAACAAAAATAGTCATTGAATGCTTTTGCTCGATTGTTCAAATTACCTAAATCCTTTATTCGTTTTGGTTCGTTTTGTTTTATTTTTTCCTGTTCTTTTTTACTAAACACCATGTATTCCTTGACAAATGCAATCCGTAATATTTTTTTGTTACCCTTTTTTGAAACAGCTTCAAGTTGGTCAAATATATCTAGCATATTCTTAATATAATCGTTACTGCTGTTTTTATAGTATTCATTTTTATACTTAGATAACTCCTCTTTAAAATTTTTTTCTATAGGATTAGTCATAATACATACTATAATTAGTTAAAAAGTTGGTAGATGAAGATTAAAATCAAGAAATGCTAGGAGTATTCAAGTCAAGGAATGGAACGTACATTTAGTATGTAAGCATTTCGTATCTTAAATAATGACAATGCAATTCTTGATTTTCTATCTGAATGTACTAAAATGCTTTGAAGAATTATTTTTTGAAAATATCAGGAACTCGCATACTCACGTACGTTGCATGTGTTCATCCATAGTATCCTACATTTTTTATTCTATAACTATTACAATAGCACAAAAACATCATTGCGAGGAGACCATAAAGTCGACGAAGCAATACTTTTCTGGTTACTTTTTTGTGGATTGCTTCGTCGCTAATAGACAATTGGCAATCAGATTTTTTATTCATCATAAAAAAATAGTAAGAAAAAATGTAGGATACTATGGTGTTCACCTCTCATTTTCAAATCCAATTCTTTAAATAATTTGAGTATATACACTCAAATTATTTTATGATACTTTACAAATTAATATCACTTTATTAGAGATTAGCAGGTTAATTATAACATGTACAGGGAAAAACTTAAAGAAAGAGCTGTTTTTAAAAGTTTGATAACAACCAGTTAAAGGTAGTGACAGCGAAAGTCGAACTTAGGCAAATATTACAAAAGTAATACTTGCTATATTAAGTCTTTAAAGGAGGTAATCCAGCCGCAGGTTCCCCTACGGCTACCTTGTTACGACTTCACCCCAGTCGCTAATTTTACCGTGGTTGGCTGCCTCTTACGTTAGCTCACCACCTTCAGGTAAAACCAACTCCCATGGCGTGACGGGCAGTGTGTACAAGGCCCGAGAACGTATTCACCGCGGCATGCTGATCCGCGATTACTAGCGATTCCAACTTCATGTTCTCGAGTTGCAGAGAACAATCCGAACTGAGATATCTTTTAGGGATTTGCTCCACGTCACCGTCTTGCTTCCCTCTGTGGATACCATTGTAGCACGCGTGTAGCCCAACCCATAAGGGCCATGATGACTTGACATCGTCCCCACCTTCCTCCGGCTTATCACCGGCAGTTTCCTTATAGTTCCCGGCATTACCCGCTGGCAAATAAGAATGAGGGTTGCGCTCGTTGCGGGACTTAACCCAACATCTCACGACACGAGCTGACGACAGCCATGCAACACCTGTGTGTGGTCCAGCCGAACTGAAGGGATGCATCTCTGCTTCCCGCGACCACCATGTCAAGGGTTGGTAAGGTTTTTCGCGTAACATCGAATTAAACCGCATGCTCCACCGCTTGTGCGAGCCCCCGTCAATTCCTTTGAGTTTTAATCTTGCGACCGTACTCCCCAGGCGGAGTGCTTAATGCGTTAGCTACGAAACCGAAAGAATTTCTCCCGATATCTAGCACTCATCGTTTACGGCGTGGACTACCAGGGTATCTAATCCTGTTTGCTCCCCACGCTTTCGTGCATCAGCGTCAGTTGTAGCCTAGATGACCGCCTTCGCCACCGGTGTTCCTCCTAATATCTAAGAATTTCACCTCTACACTAGGAATTCCATCATCCCCTACTACACTCTAGATTAGTAGTTTTGAAAGCAGTTCCGAGGTTAAGCCTCGGGCTTTCACTTCCAACTCACTAAACCGCCTACGCACTCTTTACGCCCAGTAATTCCGAACAACGCTAGCCCCCTCCGTCTTACCGCGGCTGCTGGCACGGAGTTAGCCGGGGCTTTCTTGGTCAGGTACCGTCATTATCTTCCCTGCTGAAAAGGGCTTTACAACCCTAAGGCCTTCGTCACCCACTCGGTATTGCTGGATCAGGCTTTCGCCCATTGTCCAATATTCCCCACTGCTGCCTCCCGTAGGAGTCTGGGCCGTGTCTCAGTCCCAGTGTGGCTGATCATCCTCTCAGACCAGCTACAGATCGTTGGCTTGGTAGGCCATTACCCTACCAACTACCTAATCTGACGCGGGCTCATCCATCAGCGATAAATCTTTCCTCCGAAGAGAATATACGGTATTAGCACCTATTTCTAAATGTTATTCCGTACTGATGGGCAGATTCCCACGTGTTACTCACCCGTCTGCTACTAACTAATTTAGAGCAAGCCCTAAATTAATCCGTTCAACTTGCATGTGTTAAGCATACCGAAAGCGTTCGTTCTGAGCCAGGATCAAACTCTCAAGTTTGATTCTGTCTACTTTTTATTCAAAAAATTGACAGGTTTAATTTATCACTTTAAGTGATAAATACATTTTGCTGTCACTACCTATATCTGATTATTTACTTTTAAAAACAGCTTACGAGTTGATGAATAATCATCTTTTCGTGGAGTAATCATATGCAAAATCTACTATGCTGTCAACTGCTATTTTGACTTTTTTTATTATTTATTACAAACCACTATTATCCTCAATCTAATTTGCTGCTATCCTAATGGACGAATTTAGTCTCCAGTAAAAATAAAAAGAACCAATAGCATTGGAAATTATCCCTAGATTATTTACTATCTCTTTAAAAATATATCCTTTTATTAATGTCCCAAAGAAAAATAATGCAAACGTCAAAACTTTCGTCCTTATCAATACTGGTGTTCCAATGCAAACATATCTTTCTATAAATTCTTTGTCATCACCAGCTTTATTGGTATTATAACATATAATTGCTCCAATAATTATAGGTAATCCTATTACACTAGCCAAATACATATTTTTTACAAATAAAAACGATTCTAATGACGATACTAATGACGATACTAATGACGATTCTAATAACGATACTATATATAATATATTACCTATCATTACATACCAAAATCGTTCTTTAGAACTAACAGCATTATTTTTAAATCGCAATGCTAGTTCTCTGTCATTAAAAAAGTTCACTTTAACCTCTCTAGAGTATTTATTTGGCAAAATAATAAAATATTTTTGCTACTATTACTAGAAAAATTTTTAACATTAATTTCTTTACTCATAACTTCCTAATTTTAAAGAGTAAACCTTTTACCCATGGCATATTGTTTTAACAAATTCTTAATCGGCTCTATATTATCAATAGCTTTAAGCCCTAAATGTCTCAGGTACCATAAGGGTTTTAAATGATTTGAGAAAATACTGTTAATTATAAAAACAAATACTTTACATATTAAAGATATACTGTACACTACTGACTGCATATTAACTCTATATAGTTAACCCTATTAACATTGCCCCAATTCACAGGACAATTTAAAAATCGTAGAAAAAAGGCATAAGTTTACTATGGATAAATACTAATCGAATTAGCTATACATATCACAGAGAGAATTTATGAGTAATTCTAACTTTTCAGGAATTATAGTCCTTCAAACCGATTTCGGAACTACTGATGGAACGGTAAATGAGACAAAAGGAGTTATACATTCCATAGAAAAATCCTTGATAATTTCAGACTTAACCCATGAAATCACACCATTTAATATATTTGAAGCAGCATACCGTCTATATCAAACTGCAACTTATTGGCCAGAAGGTACCATATTTGTTAGTGTCGTTGATCCTGGTGTTGGAACACAACGCAAGTCTATTATATTAAAGTCTAAGACGGGACACTATTTTATCTCACCAGATAACGGTACCTTAACATTGATCAATCAATTTTTGGGTACAGAAGAAATCATAGAGATTAATGAAAAAGCTAACATAATGCCAAGGGCTAACAGTTCTACTTCTCATGGTAGAGATTTATACTGTTATGTTGCTGCAAGACTTGCATCAGGAAAAATTAGTCTTGAGGAAGTAGGAACAAAACTGTCCACGGAATTAATACAATTCCATTATGAACAAGCGAACATTAATACTACTAATCAATTAATCGGTACCATATCAATTCACGACAGATATGGTAATATCTGGATGAATATTGATTTAGAATATTAATAAATTTAATTTTAGAGAAGGTACAGATTATAAGATAGAAATTTCCTATAAATCAAAAAAATATTATAAAACAACTGCAAATTATAGCAAAACATTTGCCAATGTAGAACAAGGAAAAAAAGTATTATATATTAATAGCACCTCTTGTTTAGCTTTAGGTATCAATCTATTTAATTTTGCAAAAAAATATAGAATTGGTTATGGAATAGATTGGAAAATAAAAATATACTCTTGAGTAGCTTAATATTTTAATTAAGTTTGTACTTTACAATTATAGATAGTGTTGAAATAATGATAAAAAATATAAATTCTAATAATATGTTGCATGGAGTTGCGTGGTTTATTCTAAGCCTACTAATTGATAATATTAATGATGTTATCATGAAGTATTTAGGATTCAATATTCAAGCGTATGAAGTAGTATTTTTCCGCTTCCTATTTAGCACATTAACACTTATACCATTTATTTTTTATAAAAAAGTGGCAGGCTCAAAACCTAAAATGTATGTACATCTTATCAGAGGATTACTATTATTTAGTGGAATAGTAACATGGTGTATGGGTTTAGGATTTGTAAATATCACTGTTGCTACCGAAATAAATTTTACTATACCAATTTATATTTTGGTAATGGCAACTGTATTTTTGAAAGAAAAATATAGTTTGATAAAATTAGCTGCAACAGTATTGGGATTTATAGGAACAGCAATAGTGATAAATCCTAGCGATGCTGATTTTAACTTTTTCTCACTAGTGTTAATTGCCAGTGCCTTCTTATTTGCCGCACTTGATGTTATTAATAAAAAAATGGTACAGGAAGAATCTACATTAAATATGTTATTCTATTCTGGATTTTTTGTTATGTTGTTTAGTGCAATACCCACCATATATGTTTGGTCTTCTCCAACCATCAAAGACCTAGCTCTGCTATTCATTCTAGGGATCACTGGGAATTTAATACTTTACTGCTTACTTAAATCCTTCAAATTAGTTGAAATATCATCGGTAGCACCGTATAGATACATTGAACTCACATTTTCTGCAGCATTTGGTTATATTATTTTTGGAGAAGTTCCCCATATTACTACAATAGTAGGAGCAATAATTATAATATTCTCAACGTTACTTTTAATCTATGAAACTTTTTTACCAAAGCTAGCTGTCAACAAAATTATCATTTTCTTTAATAAAGATTAAACCTTTTACCCATAGCATATTGTTTTAATAAATTCTTAATCGGATCTATATTATCAATAGCTTTAAGCCCTAGACGTCTTAGGTACCATAAGGGTTTTGAATGATTTGAGAAAATACTATTTAGGCTCTCAGTAATCATATACATATTACAATTATCATTTTGTCTTAATTTTTGATATCGTTCTAGTACTACTGCATTTGTACCGCTACTTGCAACTAACCCAGTTAAAGTTTCAATATCTTTGATGCCCTGATTTAAGCCTTGACCAGCTAGCGGATGAATTACGTGTGCACTATCTGCCACTACTACTATTTTATTATGAAAATATTTACTAGTTACACGAGCTTTTAAAGGAAAAGAACTAATATCACTATCCACAGCAATAGCTCCTAGAGAATTGCCACAATTTCTACTTACCAAATACTCAAATTCTTCACTCGGCAAACTGGTCAATAACGCCGCCTGCTCTTGGCTGGTAGTCCATACTATCGATGAGGTTTTTTGATCCTTGAGAGGCAAAATGGCAAAAGGACCAGATGGCATAAAATGTTCAATAGCACAATTTTCATGATTTTTCTCATGCCTAATATTAAATGTCAAGGCAGTTTGATTATATGATTTTTCTATTTTATTGAAGAAATAATATTGACGGGCTTTAGAATTATGCCCATCACAAACAATCAATAAGTCACTATTTATAGTTTTCTGATTATCTAAATAGATGATCGAATGATCAGCTTTACTATCGATCTTTTGATAACCACACTGATCAATTATGTTGATTAATGAGTTTTTTTTAACATTTTCTAGTAATATTTGCTTAAATTCACTGTTTTTTACTATATAACCTAATGCATCATTACCTTTGATATTTGGCAAACACAACATTTCTGGTGCCTTATTATCCACAACATAAATTTCCAGCATTTTGCCAGCTATTGGCTCAATCTCAGACCACAAACGAATAGCTTCTAGGAATCGTGAAGAAGCAGGAGTTAATGCAGTAGTCCTGATATCAGCACAAAAGCTATAGTCAATTGATGAGAAGTTGGTGACGTCGTCACTCGTCGCTCGCCTATTACTTATAGGCGTCGCTCTATCGTTCCTGCTACCCAATTCTCCTGAATTAACTATACTAGAGTTTATTGATTGACACTCAAGGATCGTAGTTTTAATATTCTTTTCGGCAAATGATAATGCCGTAAGCATACCACTTAAACCACAACCTAATATTACTATTTCTTTTTTCATTACATTACGTTATTAGACTGACCAATAAAATACTTTAAATATGCTCCGCTTGCTATAAAGCTTAACAGAAAATAAATCAGAGCAATATCTAAATAACAATTATTCATTTTAAATGACCCAAGAAAACAAATGAATAAAGTCATTATACTAGTTAAACTATTCAGCACTAAGAGTTTTACAAAAATATTTCTATTTTTAAGCAATAAATAAATCATTAAAGCAACAAATAAAATATTAATGATTAAATAAAGATTTATCATAGACCTAATTTAAATTAATTAAAAATGGATTGCCACACTCACATATGTTAGCTCACAATGACGTGTACGACCTCAAAAGTCATGGCTCAGAGCTACTTTAGTGGCATTGATGCAATCCAGAAAAATGATTAAAATAGATTGCTATGCTCACATACATTCGCTCGCAATGACGTTTATACGCCTCAAATGTCATTGCGAGGAGTGCGGAAACCGCACGACGAAGCAATCCAGATTTATTATAATTTTTGGATTGCTTCGTCGGCTACGCCTTCTCGCAATGACGGTGATAATAACTATAGGGTTGTAATCACTCAAAATGTTCTTCTTTTGTTCCTACTAGTGGGACGACTTGATCACCTTCCATACTAGGATTAACATCAGACAATTCCCAAGAAGAAGACGAGCAGTCAAAAGCATCCTCAGACTTATTTGACCAGAGTTTTGATAAACTTTCAGTAGAATAAAACGAGTAGTCAGAACCATCTTCAGACTCACTTGAGTAGGAATCTAATAAATTTTTAGCTAAATCAGATAATTCTGAAGAACTTTTTATTATAGATGCATATTCTATTAAGGAAGCAAATTGCTTATCATTTTGTTGGGCAAATAAATTTATTAAATCTTTATCAAGATTTTTATAAGCCAATGAATGATATTCTTTAATTTCAAATACTTCATGCTCTTCATTCTCTGCAAGGGAAGTTTCTAAAAATTTACAAGTATCTATCAATAGAAACATATTTTGTACGCCTAGCTCTTGTGATCCTGTGTTTGCCAAATTGTAAGCAGTACCATTGTAGGAAAATTTAATTGTAGATTTAGGCTGTAAAACGAATGTTTCAAATGGAAGCTCTCCCATTATAGTTACGGTCGTATTGGGAATCACTTTTATCCAACTACTGGGTTCCATAAGCTTATCGGTGTTATCAATAATCACGTCTTTTTTATTTGTCAGACAAATATCTTTAGTACCATTTTGAATAGATTCAATATTCCACATATTAATAACCCTCGACTTAACCAACATAAATTCAGTATCTTCTAAACGGAACATATATAAACTCCTTTATTAATTTTTTAAAAAAATAATATTGTAAAATTTTTATCAAAAGAACGCAATCTTGAATTTTAGCGTTATTAGTTGATTATTTATCCATTATAACATAATATCCTGGTACCACTAAGAGTTTTACGATTTTTTATTTATAAAATTTTATTTTATGCACAATACTGATATTATAATAATTGGAGCAGGGCCAGTTGGGTTATTTGCTATTTTCCAAGCTGGGATGCTTGGTATGCGTTGTCATGTTGTTGACTCACAGGAAATAATAGGCGGACAATGTAGCATACTATATCCAGAAAAGCCGATATATGACATACCAGCCTACCCTAAAATTATGGCAGAAGAGTTGATAGAACAATTGGCATTACAAGCTAATCCGTTTAATCCGGTTTATCATCTCAATCAGCAAGTTATACAATTAAAAAAAGAAGATGACTATTTCCAAATCACCACTTCTAAAAATGTCACAATAGCTGCTAAAGTTATTATTATTGCTGCTGGCTGTGGTTCTTTTGGACCTAACAGACCTCCACTAGCTGGTATAGAAGCATTTGAAGGAAAATCAGTATTTTATTTTATCAATAACCGCAATAGTTTAGCTAACCAAGAAATCATCATAGCTGGTGGTGGAGATTCGGCTGTAGATTGGGCAATATCACTCTGCGAAATTGCTAAAAAAATATATTTAGTACATCGGCGTGAGAAATTTCGAGCAGCTCCTGAAACTATAAGGCAACTCAAAGAATTAGCTGATAATGGTAAAATTGAGCTGGTAATTAATTATCAACTAGAGCATTTAGTAGGAAAAGATGGTATATTAGAAGCTGTTGGAGTAAAGGATTTCGAAGGAAATATTCGCACCTTACCAGCAAATATATTATTGCCATTTTTTGGACTTACCCAAGAACTTGGTCCAATAAAAAATTGGGGATTACATGTTAAAACAAATCATATAATTGTCGAGCCTGGTTATTTTGAAACAAATATTCCAGGTATCTATGCAATTGGTGATATTGCTAGTTATCCAGCAAAATTAAAATTAATTCTTAGTGGTTTTGCAGAAGCAGCCAGTAGTTTACATCATGCCTATAGTAGGGTATTTGAAGGTAAAGCCTTACATTTTGAATATTCAACTACCAAAGGAGTGCATAAATAGTGAAAGAACACGGTAATATAATCAATGGTAGATATTTTGCAGACCAGATATTATATGAGTTAAAGCTAGAGGTTAATTCACTCAAGGAGCAGTTTAAATTGGTACCAACTCTTGCTATTATACTAGTGGGTGATAATCCAGCTAGTAGCATATATGTAAGAAATAAACTAAAAGCAGCGACAAAAATTGGTATGAATGCTTTGCCAATAAATTTACCTAATGAAATTCAAATTGATCATATACTAAATGAAATCAATATACTCAATAATGACGCAAATATCTCGGGGATTATCGTACAACTCCCCTTACCTAAGCATATCAATAAAAATTTAATCTTATCTGCTATTGATCCTAGCAAAGATGTTGATGGTTTTCACCCTCTAAATGTTGGTTATCTACATAGTAACTCAGGTAACGGCTTTATACCTTGCACGGCTCTTGGCTGCATTGAGTTACTTAAACAAGTTGAGAAAGATTTAGCTGGCAAGAATGTTGTAGTTATAGGACGTTCTAATATTGTCGGAAAACCATTATCAGCTTTATTACTTAGAGAAGATTGCACTGTTACTTTATGTCACTCAAAAACTCAAAACTTACATTCTATAACTTCCCGTGCCGACATAGTAATATCAGCTATCGGCTCACCTTTAACATTAACAGAAGAATATTTTAACCGACAATCTATAGTGATTGACGTTGGTATTAGTAAACTTGCCCATAGTGACAAAATGGTCGGAGACGTTGATTTTGCCAATGTTGTCGATAAAGTACGATATATATCACCAGTTCCAGGCGGTGTTGGACCAATGACGGTTGCTTTTTTGCTCAAGAACACACTTAAAGCAGCAAAACAACCTCATATAGCTAACTTGTAAAACAAAACAGATGCAACAGAGAACCACTTAAAATTTAAAACCATACCGTATGCCTAAATTAGTTAGACCGGCATTAGGTTTTACGATATCAGCATTAGAGATATGGTCAAGAATTAATGTAATTGCATGTATTTCATTAAGTTTTACACCAAAACTAACACTTTCTCTAAATAAAAGCCTTGATCCTAAGGGACGCTTTCTTAAAGCTCGTTGTTTCTCTGATTTTTTCAATTCACCATTATGAATTGCCCCTCCAAAGCTTAACCCACAAAACACAGATTCCATCATATCAAAATGCCAAGTAAGCCCAGTATAAGCACTACTTGCATATTTACTATTGTTAATATCTACGCCTATATGAGGATAGCCACGCAAAAATTCGTATTCTTCACCAAAAAGATATTCTAAATTAACGTCGTATCCTTTCTCATAACGGTGTTTTAACCTAACATTTATGTCGTGTTTGAGTATTCCTATTCTTATTTCATCAGCTAAAACTCTTTGCCCAGTTAAACAAAAAGAAATACTAAAAAAAATTACTAATATTAAACGATTCATAGTACACCACAAATTTGAAAAAAGATTAGAGATAGAATTTAAATGAATGCACCTTTATTCATAAATATCCAGCTATTCAACAAGAGTATATTATATACTTCCTGCATAAGTCAAAGATAGCCCAGAAATCCTTAGGAGAAACGCCGGCTACCTCCACGTACATAAACGATTGTTACGGAGCGGAGGCAAGTTTCGACGCCAGAATTCCAGCTAGATTGACTTATGCTAGGTAAGCCTTATGAACAAAGAGTCACTACAACGAGTAGTATACATATTTTTAGATTTGTATCCAGCACTAATTTGTATGATTTAAATAATCCATCAAAGCTAGAGTTTCTAAATCGTCTAAGCCAAGATTGTACTGTTTTCCAGTGCGATCCAACTATCATAGATACAGTTTTCAATGACTTGCCTGATTGCTAAGTGATGCATTGCTAATAAGCATATGCGATTTATTCCGTGCGACTCGTTTTTCATTAGGCATATGAAATCATGCTCATAAAAACCTTTTGGTAATATTAATGTTCTTACCATTTTAGTACCTGCACAAATTTCTATTCCCATATTATATATACCTCCTTAACTATTTCAATTGGTATTATAATTTAATAGTGTATATAATTTATAGAATATGTCACTTAATAGTATAAAAATATAATTTTGATTGTAAAATAGGTTGCAGTCATGTTAATCTATATAAAAACCCCACTAAGTAAAAATAATAATGTAATTTTTCTGAAACCATTCACTAGGAGCAAAAAATGAATAAATATTTTATAATATTATTATTAATATTGCCGCATAATTCATTTGCTCAACAACAAATATCTAATTTTGTTACACCAGTTACTTATTTTGTCAATCATGTCAAACAACTAAATTTGCTCAAAAATAATTTAATTAAACATAGACAAGTAAGTATTATAGGCACTAGTGGCATGGGAAAAACCCAACTTGCTAGAATGTATTCTTATGAGAATCAAAATAATTATAAACTTATTTGGTTTGTTGATTGTAATTTAGATATTAATCAAGAGTTGCTAAAGCTAGTAAAAGCTATTAATAGCACCGCTAAATCTAATCTAATATCAGAAGATATAAAATTAATACGAAAAGAATTAATGAGCTATTTATCGAATCAAGATAAATGGTTACTGATATTTGATAATCTAAAAGTAAGTGAAAATAAAAAAGTTCAAGAGTTCGTTGATTGGGAGCATAACGGACACGTTATATTTGTCTCTCAAGATAGCGAAATATTACCTAACGTAATCAAAATGACTGTCTTTGAAAAAGATGATGTCATTGCTCTTGCTAATAATATTCTAGAAAATAATGATCCCCTATTAGCAGAATTCTTGAGCGAAAAGTTTGCTGGTTATCCTATCCTGATAGTACAAGGAGCACAATTATTAAATAATGTAAAAGATTTAGATAGAAAAGAATATAAGGATAAAATCCAGCAATCAACAGATAAAATTCAATTAAACATTACATTAGTTATCAATGAATTAAAGCCAAGTGCTAAGAAACTTTTAAATAAAATAGCCTTAATAAATAATCAAGGTTTCTCGAAAGAACTTTTAAAAATTATTACGGATAATCAAAATACTATTGATGATGATCTCTATCAATTATCTAAATTTGCTTTAATATCTAACATTGACTCACATGACACTAACCCTATCTTTGAAATGCATGATGTTATTGCTCAGAAAATAGCCAAGATTAATTGTGGTGAGAATAATAAAGCTTATTTAAATGATATCATTACTAAATTAATGAATTATATACCAAAGAATGCATTACAGGCTCGTATTTTTAGAAGTGCTAAAACTATACAAGAAAATCTTGAAATAATTTTAAAAAATTCAGAGAAATATAACTCAGATATATATAAACTTATGGAACTTAATTATCAACTAATGCTTCAATATCATAATTCTCTCAATTATTATGACGCAGAAAAAAAGGTTACTTGGTTTAATAAAGCTGACCAGGAAGGAAAATTTAAATTATGGTTAATGAATAATGATGAAAAATGTGCATATGCAAGGTATGTGCAAGCAATAGGTGGGTATTATAGAGGTTATTCTAATTATAAGATGGCAATAAACTATTTTATAAGAGCGAAAGAAATATTTGAGAATTTAAAAGGTTACGAATCTAGAAAATGGAATTTATTGTATCATTTAACAATATCTAATATTGCACTAGGACAGGTTCAAGAAGCAGAAAAAAATATTCAAATTATGGAACAAATATTTAATGAAGATTTAATGGATAAAAAGAACATAGGCTATATGCATAATATAAAAGCAAAATTATTATTCATACAAGGAAAATATATTGAATCATTAGAAAACGTTAATAAGGTTATAGAAATATCAATTAAAAACGGACTAGCTCTTGATGACAAGCTACTTATAAATCCTTATTTATCTAAAGTAGAAATATTGAATTATCTTAAAAAATACCCAGAAGCATATGCCACAGCTGAGCATTTATATAACATGTGTAAATCCTCTGAAAAAGAGGCTCTTGAAATATTAGGTCGCATTTACACCCAAATGGCAAGTAGTGAATTAGGGCTAGGTAAACTAGACCAGGCCTCAGAACATGTTAACCAGGCTATCTCCATATTCTTAGCCAATGAGCATAAAAATCCAAAATATGCAGATTATTCGGAAGATCCAGATTTAGCAGCAAGCTATGTAGTCCAAGGTAATATTTTATTTGCTCAAAATAAGATAAAAGAAGCTATAAAATCCTATAATAAAGCTTATAGCATATATTATTACTTATATAGAGATAACCGGAAAAATGTGGCTCAAGTGAGTTACTTATATAGTCAAGGAGCTAAAGCGGCATGTAAAGCAAAAGACTTACATAGTTATAAATTCTTTGGTAAATCGCAAGTAAAGGAGTTTGGGATAACTCACTCTAATACTGTATCTATGTTTGAGTATTGTAAACAATATAATATAGATTTATGGACAAAAGAAAACTAGGCTCTGTGAACAAAATTTTAATTGTTTAGATTTTGAGTATTTTTAAGCGAAAATTAATAAGATTTTTGCCGGAATAGTTAGTTCTATTTCAAAAAAATCTTATAATTTGCAGCTAAAAAGAGTCGAAATCTAGTAATTTAAATTTTGTTCACAGAGCCTAGGTTAGGTGTATACTTAAATGATAAGGTATCAACAAGAACGATTAATTCTTAATTTTTAGCATTTTTGACGGAGGGGTTATATAAGAAGATGGGTTTTGCTGAATAAAGATATAAAATTTGTGGTAGTAGCATTTGCTACTGTTTCTAGGTTTGTTTCTTTTATTTCAGCTATTTTTTCTGCTACATATTTGACAAAAGCTGGTTCGTTTTGTTTGCCACGCATCGGAACAGGGGCAAGATAAGGAGAATCTGTTTCAATTAATAACCGGTCTAGTGGAATATAACGTACTATATCCTGTAAAGCGGTAGCGTTTTTAAAGGTTACAATTCCAGCAATCGATATATACATACCAAGGTCAAGCATTTTTTTTGCCAAATGCTTTGAAGCGGTAAAGCAATGAATAAGACCGTGAAACGCGGTATTTTGCATTTCGCTACTTAAAATATCAATAGTATCTTGTTCGGCTTCTCTTGTATGGACTATAATTGGCAACCCGGTACTTTGAGATGCCTGTATATGTTGCCCAAAAGAACTAATCTGTTGATGTTTGTCTGATGTCTGGTAATAATAATCGAGACCAGTTTCACCAATGCCAATAATTTTCGGATGATTACAATATTCCATAATAGTTTCGCACGAGACAATTTCCTTCACTTCATTGGGGTGAACTCCACACGAAGCAAAGACATTGCCGTATCTTACGGCTATTTCTAAAATATCCGGCAATTCCTCAATGGTAGTACATATAGTCTGCATGTACTTAACATTATTATTCTCAGCTCTGCTTATTATGGCTGATAAATCTTCTTTTAACATGTTGAGGTGACAATGAGAATCAATTAATATACTTTCTGCATAAGCCAGGCTAGTTGGTGATTTTGTTGTCGAATTATGGATCATCATTTTATCCAATTTTTTGTAATTATGATATTAGCAATTTTTTCTACTTCATTAAGAGGGGCATAATTATAGTTTTCAAGCTGAATTACAGATTTGTCTAGTATTTTAGCTATTCCTAATTCTAGCAAATTTTGTGTAAATGCTAGATGTTTAGGTGATTTAAAATTACTAGGACAGAATATATAAAGAGGTTTACCAGTGGAAGCTGCCTCACTACACATAGAAATCGAATCAGCCGTAGAAATTATGTAATCTGCCTGTGCCAACATCCCAAAATAAGGGTTAGGTTTAGCTTCTTCCTCTGTTGGATCGTAAATAATAGCCGATGAAGGTACCTTTTTTTTGATAATTTGTTTTGCTGAATTAGGAGTACGTCGACTAAAGCTAATAAACAAGGTATGTTTTTCATCTTGGGTCTTAGTAAGATTAGATAATATTGCAGCAAATTCGCGAGCATTTTCGTCGGTAAATTGATAATTTTTGCTATTACCACCAATAATTACCGATATAAACTGCTTAAGATCTGGATAATTTTTGCGTAACTCAATACCGCCATCCTGTATTTTTGCTTGAACATTATTAAGAGCTCCAGTAATTCTCAATATATTCTTGTCATTCGTGCATAGTTCTTCCCTGCTAACCTTATCATGATGCGGTAAAATAATTAGGTCAAATTGCTTAAATGGTAGGTTAGGGTGCATAATTTGAATAATTTTTACTTTCCCAGCAGATTTATGTTTTAAATAGCTCGCTAAAGAAGCAGTTCTTCTTCCAGCAGAAATTATTAAGTCAGGGAAGCCTTCCATCTCCCACGATTGTAACAGCTGCTTTTTCACATGGATAGGGCTAAGGGCTAGTAAAAAATTTGGTAATTTACCCCAAAAATTATATTCAATAGGTTTTAATTGATAACCAAGACCAAGCTTTTCTGCTAGAGCTATAGCTTGATTGACATTACCCACCCTGCTGTCAGCTAATACCCAAATTTTGGGTTTAATATTGTGCATTTTTCATAATTATTGTTAAGTTATCATTTTATCAATAGCTAATTCATTATTTATTGCTTTTATATTTACAATATCACCGCTACCGATTCTACTAGAAAGAATCATTTTGGCGAAATTATTCTGTAATTCTCGTTGAATAACTCTTTTCAATGGTCTAGCACCAAACATTGAATCATAACCTTTATCAGCCAGGTAATTTATTGCCGATTGATCAAATTGCAATGTAATATTTTGTTGTGAAAGAATTTCTTTCAAATTATCTAGTTGTATTTTGACAATATCATGTATGTCAGCACGAGTTAGTTTATGGAATAGAATAATCTCATCTAGCCTATTTAAGAATTCAGGTTTAAATGTTGCTCGTACATGTTGCATTACTTGCTCTTTAGTTGCATCTTGGTCATCATCTTGCTGTTGATTAATAAGTATTTCAGCCCCAAGGTTGGAAGTAAGAACAATGATGGTATTTTTAAAATCAACAGTTATTCCTTGACTATCAGTTAGACGACCTTCATCCAAAATTTGTAACATGATATTGAAAATATCCGTATGGGCTTTTTCTACCTCATCAAATAAAATAACTTGATAAGGTCTCCTACGTACCGCTTCTGTTAAAACTCCTCCCTGCTCATAACCAACATAGCCTGGAGGAGCCCCAATCAAACGTGATATAGAGTGTTTTTCCATATATTCAGACATATCAATTCTGAGAATGGCATTACGATCGTCAAATAAAAAAAGTGCCAAAGCTTTGGTTAGTTCCGTTTTACCAACACCAGTTGGACCTAAGAATAAAAACGATCCAAGTGGTCTATTATGATCCTGTATTCCAGCACGAGAACGACGCACAGCATCGCTGACTCCTTTTATAGCTTCATCTTGACCGATTACCGATTGACGTAGTTTATCTTCCATCGCTAATAACTTCTCACGTTCGCTTGATAGCATTGTGTCAATTGGTATACCAGTAATTTTGGAAATAATTATAGCTATATCGTTTTCTGATACAACTTCTTTTGATAATTTGTTATTTCCCCCTTCTACTGCTTGTTGTAGTTTCTTAGTCAAATCAGGAATAATACCATATTTCAGCTCACTAGCTCGGGCAAGATCACTACTTCTTTCTGCTCTTTCAAGTTCTAAACGAGCTTTTTCTAGCTCTTCTTTTAATTTCTGTTCAATATGTATTTGGGATTTTTCAGCTTGCCAGCTAGCATTCATATCGTAAGAACGAGATTCAAGTTTAGTTAATTCGTCTGTTAATTTGATAATTTTCTTTTTTGAATATTCATCATCTTCTTTTTTTAGAGCTGCTAGCTCAATTTTTATTTGAATGATACGACGATCAAGCTCATCTAATTCTTCCGGTTTGCTAGATAATTCTATTTTTAGCCGACTACATGCTTCATCGATTAAATCAATAGCTTTATCTGGTAAATAACGATCGGTAATATATCTGTTAGATAGAGTGCTAGCGGCAACTATAGCACTATCAACAATTTTTACGCCATGATGTAATTCGTATTTGTCCTTAATACCACGCAGAATCGAAATAGTATCTTCTACTGTTGGTTCATTAACGTAAACTGCTTGAAATCTTCTGGCAAGAGCGGTATCTTTCTCGATATATTTGCGATATTCATCTAAAGTCGTAGCACCGATACAATGGAGTTCTCCTCTAGCAAGCATTGGCTTTAGTAAATTTGATGCATCCATGGCTCCGTCTGTCTTACCAGTTCCTACTAAAAGATGTAGCTCATCAATAAATAAAATAATCTCCCCACTAGAGTGCTTAATCTCATTTAATACAGCTTTTAGTCGTTCTTCGAATTCACCACGATATTTAGCCCCAGCAATTAAAGCTCCCATATCAAGTTCAATGATTCGACAATTTGCTAGAGTTTCTGGAATATCTTGGCTAAATATTCTTTGGGCTAACCCTTCTATTATGGCTGTTTTACCAACTCCTGGCTCTCCTATTAGCACGGGATTATTTTTCATTCTTCTTGACAAAACTTGCACGGTTCTTCTAATTTCCTCATCTCTACCGATGATTGGATCAAGTTTACCAAGTTCTGCTAGCTCGGTTACATCTCTACCATATTTTTTTAGGGCGTCATAACTACTTTCAGAAGAGTTATTATCTGCTGTCTTACCTTTTCTTAACTGTAAAATTGCTGCGTTTATTTTTTTATTAGTTATTGCATTCTCTGATAAAATCTTACCAGCAGAGGTTTTATCATATGATAATGCCTCAAAAATTCTCTCAATAGTTATAAAACTATCGGCATTATTCTTTGCAAGCTCTGATGCTTTATCAAGTAATTTTAGTGCTTCTGATGATAGATAAAGTTGCCCTCCTCCCTCTATTTGCACTTTTGGGATTTTGTTTAATTCTACGGTTATAGCTCTATTCAAATCATCGAAGCTAGTACCTAAAGTATTAATAAGATTATCAATAACTCCACTATCATCGTTTAATAAACTCGCCAATATGTGTAGTGGCAATATTTGCTGATGATCATTTTTTGCTGCTATGCTTTGGGCATTAGATAATACAGATTTTGCCTGGGTAGTAAATTTATCTATGTTCATTGCCATAACCTCATAAATTTTAAATTAACTCAAAGTTTATTATAGCCAACCCGATTATTATTACTCCGTCATTGCGAGCGAACATATGTGAGCGTGGTAATCCTTTCTAATTACTTTTTTGGATTACTTCGTCGACCTGCGGTCTTCTCGCAATGACGTTAGTTTGTTATGAGCTATACTAATAAATATATCATAATATTTTCTTCCACTAAGTACTTTAATATATAATTAATGGTGAATAATAATACAAGAGATGCTGATGGTATATTAAATCAATAAATCAAATTTCTTGATTAATTTACTTAAATCTTATAGAACTCATAGGAGTAGTATAATGAATACCCTAAATTTAGGGTTTCCCATTGTTATTTTATATAATATAAATTATTTTTTTAGATCGGTAATGAATCATAACATAGTTAACTTGGTAGCTGCAATTGTCTTGTCCCTTGGGATTATTTTTGGATGGCAATATTTTTATGATAAACCAAGATTACAAAAATTAGAACAGCAAAATAAAATATATAACAAGCAAGTTCAAGAGTTAAAGAAAAAGAATATTCAAGTAGAAATCCCTAAAGAAAGTGAATCACCTGTTTCTACTAAGAGAATTCGGATAGACTCAGAATTACTTTCTGGATCGATTGCTTTAAAAGGGTTCCGGTTTGATGATTTAATTTTATTGAAATATAAGCAAGATTTATCACCAAACAGTAAACCTGTTGTGTTATTTGCCCATTCTCAGTCAGAAGAAGCCTATTTTGCCGAAATAGGATGGTTTAACAAAGATAATAGTATTATTCTTCCTGATAGTGAAACTCTTTGGCAGACTGATAATGATGAGTTAACGCCTACAAAACCTGTAAACTTATCATGGATTAACAAAGATGGGATTAAATTTTTGATTACTATAAGTATGGATAGTAATTATTTATTTACCATATATCAAACTACGGTGAATGATAGCAAGGAACCAATCTCAGTTCAATATTATGGACTAATTAACCGTAAATATACTGGCTGCAAAGAGAAATTGGTTAATCTTCATCAAGGACCAATCGGTGTTATTGATGGTAGGCTTAAAGAACATTCTTTTGACGATTTAAAAGATAAGAAAACTGAGAAATTTCCACAAACTGTTGTTGATTGGGTTGGTATAACCGATAAATATTGGTTATCTTCCTTAATTCCAGATAAAGCTAGCATGTATAGTTCTAACTTCAATTATGCAATGAAAAACGGTGTTGAAAAATATCAGGTCGACTTCATTTCTTCAACTCAGACTATAGAAGTAGGAAAAAAATTCACTATATCGCAAAGATTATTTGCCGGAGCAAAGAAAGTTGATTTATTGGATAAATACGAAAAGCAATATAATATTAAGTTATTTGACCGGGCAATTGATTTTGGTTGGTTTTATATAATCACTAAACCACTCTTTAATGTTATGAATTTTTTCTATCATTACGTTGGTAATTTCGGAGTTAGTATCTTGATCGTAACTGTTATTATAAAATTACTAATGTTTACTTTGGCTAATAAACAATATCGTGCTACGAAAGGAATGAAGAATCTTCAGCCTGAAGTAGAGAGGATTAAAGCGTTATATGCTGATGATAAAATGAGAGCTAACCAAGAAGTTATGGCATTGTACAAACGAGAAAATCTTAATCCTCTAGGTGGTTGTTTGCCACTTATTGTACAAAGCCCAGTATTGTTCTCAATTTACAAAGTGTTATACGTAACTATTGAGATGCGTCAGGCACCATTTTTTGGTTGGATAAAAGATTTATCTGTTCCTGATCCAACGTCAATTTTTAATTTGTTTGGATTACTGCCATTTTCTTGTCCAAGCTTCCTGATGATTGGTGTATGGCCTATTATCATGGCTCTTACTCTGTTCTTACAGCAAAGGATGAGTCCAGAGTCAACTGATCCAGTTCAAGCTCAAGTAGCGAAATTTATGCCGCTAGTTTTTTTAGTAATGTTTAGTAGTTTTCCAGTGGGAGTAGTGATTTATTGGTCTTGGAGTAATATTTTATCAATAGCTCAGCAATATTACATTAATAAGCTAGATAAGAATGTCGGTTGATAAGGTTACAAAACTATTTCGGCAAGAGGTAAAATTTATAGCTGGTGTGGCAAAAATAAATCAGTTCCCTAATACATCTGTACCAGAGATTGCCTTTGTTGGTAAATCAAATGTTGGTAAGTCAAGTTTGATTAATAGTATCTGTAATAATTCAAGTATTGCTAAGGTTTCTAATACTCCTGGTCGCACTAGGCAAATAAATTTTTTCTCCCTTATCGATAGACTTATTTTAGTTGATCTTCCTGGATATGGCTTTGCTGAAGTGCCAATATATATCAAACAACAGTGGGAAGTATTAATAACATACTATCTCAGAATGAGTGTAAATCTCAAATTAGTAAATTTGTTGATTGATGCTAGAAGAGGAGTAAAGCAAAATGATATGGAAATTGCTAAATTGTTACTTTCTTGCAATAAAGATTTCCAAATTGTTTTTACCAAGTCAGATAAGGTAACAGATAGAGAAAACCTAACGGCAACAGCACAGAATTTTCTTGCAACTTTGGGCTACTCCTGTAATGTAATTTATACAAGTAGTAGGAGTAAAGAAGGTGCAAAAGAATTGCAGTTTAGTTTGGCAAAATGCATTAAATTATAAAGATAAGGAAGGTAAAGGCTTTGCAGATATCAAAGATACTGCTTTAATTAAAGATATAATAAGACGTAGTAGTGAAGTTAGAGATCAAGTTATGGTATTTAAGCTACCCTCATTAATTATTGATGATGACAAATTATTGACGAGTTTTGCAGAAGTAATACAGTTGCTTGATAGTTGTGACATTAAAATCTTTATAGTGCATGATCATACTAATTTGGTGGATAATACGCTGAAATTATTTGGCTGTGATCAAAAATTTATCGATAATATTAAGGTAGCGGATTATAAAAGCTCACAAATTATAGAAATGGTTTTGTCCGGGTATGTTAATAAGCGTATAGTTTCCAAGCTCTGTAGTTTAGGTTGTTATGCTATTGGTATTTCTTGCAAAGATGCTAATCTTATACAAGCTAAGAAATCAAAATTATTGCATAGAAGAGACCCTAATAAAGATGTAATAGATATTGGGTTTATTAGTGAACCAATTATAGTAAATCCTGAGATTTTAATAAATTTTGAAGATAGTAATATTATTCCGGTTATAGCACCAGTAGCTAGTGATGAAAAAGGTAATACACATCTGCTGGATGTAAATCTGACTGCCTCGACAATTGCTTCCTCATTAGATGCAGATCATTTAGTATTATTATGTGATGGGGTAGAATTTACCGGGGGGAAATATATGCGTGTACAGGATGTTGATGTATTGAAAGAAATGCTGAATGAAGCTGTTGAGCCTAAAAAAATTGATTTAATTGGAGCAGCTTTAAGTGCCATTCAAAACAATACCGATTACGTGCATTTTCTCGATGCAGCTTTCCCTGATTCTATATTATTAAGCATGTTTACAAGTAAAGAACGTGAGTTGCCAATTATATAAAAATATGTGGGCAAAAAAATAAGTAATATTACAAAAATAATGAAAACATCTATTAGTGGAGCATAAAAATCTGCTATATTTATAGATATAACCGAATTGGAGTTAAAAGGGATTAATTTATGTCAGGTAGTTTAGTATCAGATCCGTTATTTGTTGGTTTAACAAGACCGGCAATGATCTTTGGGGTAAGTATAAAGTTTGCAGCACTTAATATGATCATATCTATGTCGTTATTTATTCAAAGTAATAGTATTATGAATTTGCTTGTTGCTTTTGTAATTCATATGATAGGGTATGTAATATGTTTTAAAGAACCAAGATTTATAGAATTGTTCTTAAATAAATCTTCTAAATGTAGTCAGTGTCCTAATAAATCATTCTATGGAGCGAACTCATACGGTATTTAAAAGAACAGTTATAAAATGACAAAATGATAAAATTATCTGTAACAAAAGCAGCAAAAGAATCGAGTTCTAGGAAAGAAAAACCTACTTCTCATTTTATTCCTTATAAGTGCCATTGGGATAGTAATACTATCCTAACCAAAAATAATGAATTATTACAAGTAGTAAAGATAGGGGGGTTTTCCTTTGAAACAGCTGATGATGAAGATTTAGATATTAAAAAAAATATCAGGAATTCGTTACTTAAAAATATGTCATCAGGCAATATTGTGATGTATTTCCATACGATCAGAAGGCGTAGACCAGTAATTTTTGATGAGATTGAATATACCTATGACCCTACCATAAAAGTACCTAATGATTTCATAACTTATTTATCAAATGAATGGCGTAAGAAACATGAGGGTTCTAGGTCGTTTTTTAATGAGTTGTATGTTAGTATCCTTTATAGACCAGATGAAGCTGGAGCGGCTGTAATCGAATACTTCATTAAGAAGCTAATGCAAAAGTCTAATAAATCTACCTGGGAAAATGACATGCGAGAGATGCAGGAAAGTTTGCGAGAGATGTCCTCAAGAGTAGTTAATACATTCCATAGTTACGGTGCCAGACTACTTGGTGTACGCAAATCTAGTAGTGGTTATT
This sequence comes from Candidatus Tisiphia endosymbiont of Xenochironomus xenolabis, assembly GCF_964264705.1. Lineage (NCBI taxonomy): Bacteria > Pseudomonadati > Pseudomonadota > Alphaproteobacteria > Rickettsiales > Rickettsiaceae > Candidatus Tisiphia > Candidatus Tisiphia endosymbiont of Xenochironomus xenolabis. The sequence goes on along the minus strand of NZ_OZ183473.1, from coordinate 1,036,581 downwards.
GCTGTGATATTATGGAGTTTCTCGGTACTCTGGTGAATTGTGGCTCTTCAATGCAAATGGTCGTTCCCAGAAATTCAATAGACCAATATCTTCCAACCCATAGATTATTTTTTGGTTCTAGATCCATAGAAGCACGTGGTCCAGCGGGTAGAAGATATGCTGGGATACTAAGTATTTTAGAATATGGACCATCTACATCAGCTGGGATATTTGATGGCTTTTTACAAATGCCTTTTGAATTTGTTATGACTCAGAGTTTTATTTTTGCTAATAGAACAGTGGCGATTAATAAAATGCAACTACAACAAAATAGGATGATTCAAGCAGATGATAAGGCGGTATCACAAGTTGCCGAAATCTCTCGAGCACTTGATATGGCTACCAGTGGTGATATTGGTTTTGGAGAACACCATTTTTCACTTCTATGCTCTGATAGTAATTTAAAATCCCTTGAAGATACCTTATCTATGGCTTCTGTTGAACTCTCCAACTCTGGAATTCAACCTGTTAGGGAAAAAATTAATATGGAGCCAAGTTATTGGGGACAGCTTCCTGGAAATATGGATTATATAGTAAGGGGGTCGACTATCAATACTTTAAACATGGCTAGTTTTGCATCTATGCATAATTATCCATTAGGTAAGGTTTTTAATAATCACTGGGGAGAATATGTAACTGTACTCGATACTACTTCAGGTACTCCTTTTTATTTCAGTTTTCATGTTCGGGATGTTGGGCATAGTTTGATTATTGGTCCAACTGGAGCTGGTAAAACAGTGCTAATGAATTTTTTATGTGCCCAAGCACAAAAATTTAAACCTAGAATGTTCTTTTTTGATAAAGATCACGGTGCTGAAATATTTATTAGATCACTTAACGGGGTTTATACCACCATTGATCCGGGGGGAGAATGTAACTTTAATCCTTTGCAACTTGATGATACTGGAGAGAATAGAACATTTATATTAGAGTGGCTTAAAGTACTGGTTACTTCTAATGGAGAGTCGCTATCATCAGAAGATAATAAGACTTTATCACAAGCAGTAAGCGGTAATTTTAAGCTGGAAAAGAAAGATAGAAGGTTAAAAAATGTTGTAGCATTTTTAGGCATTGATGGTCCTAATAGTTTGGCAGGTAGAATTGCTATGTGGGTTGGGAGAGGTTCGCATGCCAGAATATTTGATAATGAGACAGATAATATTGATTTACAGAAAGCTCGAGTATTTGGTTTTGATATGACAGAGTTGTTAAAAGATCCAGTTAGTCTTGCTCCTGTATTATTATACATCTTCCATAGAATTAGTATTTCTTTAGATGGTCAGAGAACTATGATAGTTCTTGATGAGGCATGGGCTTTGATTGATAATCCGGTATTTGCTCCGAAAATTAAGGACTGGCTAAAAGTTTTGCGTAAGTTAAATACTTTTGTAATTTTTGCTACCCAAAGCGTTGAAGATGCAGCTAAAAGCAGAATCAGCGATACTCTGATTCAACAAACTGCAACCCAAATATTTTTACCCAATCTTAAGGCAACTGATATTTATCGTAGTGCCTTTATGCTTAGTCAACGGGAATATATTTTAATAAAAACTACTGATCCAACATCGCGTTATTTTTTAATAAAACAGGGAGTAGATGCGGTTGTTGCTAAAATAAGTTTAGATGGTATGAATGATATTATTAATGTTCTGTCTGGTCGGGTTGAAACAGTGTTATTGTTGGATCGGATTAGAGGGCAATATGGTGATGATCCTGAAAAATGGTTGCCTATATTTTATGAGGAAGTAAAGTCACTTTAGTTAATTTATGCATTACAAACATAGAAAATCACCAACTAGATTGACTTATGCAGGAAGTCTATTTTATGGTGCTAAAGCATTTGGTAGGATAATGATCTTATGTAGTATACTCAATATTACTGCTATCCATAATAGTTATGCAGAAGAAAAAGATGCTTTAGGTACTATAATTGATACTCTTTCAAGTTTGACCTGTGAAACTGGGGGTGTGGGTGACTTATTACGTACAGAATTTTCTCACACTTGTATACCAGGGTCGTTTTTTTCCTTTGCTACTGCGAATATAATCTCGCCAGGGGTTTATGCTAATACGATGCTGCGTCTTAAAATAAATGATCATGAATTATTTGATGGAGATTACCCTGGGGGGCAGTGTGCAAGAAATAATAAAATTGATCCAAACGATCCCAAATTAACCTTTGCATTCTGCAATAATATTAAGCTACAAACTTCTAGGGTAAAGGCAATAGGTAATTCTGCCATTGCTATTGCTAAAGCCGTATTAACCGGTTCTGATCCATGGCATGATATTATGGATGCTTGGAAAGATAATAAGGGCGAATTTCATGTTATTTATAAGGATCAAAAAGATGGTGATACCGGTGTAATGTTAGACGTGCTTTTGCCAGTTGTTTTTAAAGTAGTAAGGCAAAAGGATACTATGTGTGTGGCTGCTCCTACTATATTGGCAGATTGGGTGCCGGTTGGTTGTAAGTATATTAGAGAACCCCAACCTGAATCTATATATGCGTCTTTTATGAATCTTAGTGATAATTCTCAAAATGGTTCTAACAAAACTGCTACTGATCCAATGGCAATAGTTGATTGTGGTTTATCAGCCTCTAGTTGTTACCAAAGGGCTTATAATAATTCTAAGACAGCTATAGTTATCTCTGCTCCATTAATCGAATGTATTAAAGAAATGACCGCAAGATTACTGATTAGTAAAGATGTTTGTACATTTGATGATGTTAATAAAGTGGTTAATTCTAGTAAAAGGGAGAGTAGTGTATTATTTCAATTCCAGCGTAATATGCACAGAACTGTCACTGCTTTATTAACTATATATGTAATTTTCTTTGGTTTTAAAATCATACTTTCTAGTGAAATTCCACCTAAAAATGAAATAATTAATTTTATATTAAAAATGTTATTTGTAACCTATTTCTCTGTAGGTATAAATATTACTCCCAATAGTGGTTCTGACTATAATCGACTAGATGGTATGGTGCAATGGGCTTTTCCTTTGTTATTAGGAGGAATAGATACGCTTGGTGGTTGGGTTATGAATTCTGCCCCATCAGATTTGTGTAAATTTAACCCTGAAGATTATAGCGATAAAAGTCTTTCTTATCTGCCATTATGGGATGCATTAGATTGTCGAGTAAGTCATTATTTGGGATTAGATATACTATCAACGATGATGGTAGAAAATCAATATAGAAATCATGATTTCAAGAGTTTTGACTTCTTTAGTTTCTCAGCCCCACCTTATGTATATTTACTGATTCCTGCTATTATTTCAGGTAACATGACTCTTGTATCTTTAGCACTTTCTTATCCTTTATTAGTGATTTCTGTTGGAGCATTTATGGTGAATGCTACAGTGATGTGCATGATATCTATAGTAATATTGGGTGTTTTAGCACCTCTTTTCGTACCAATGTTTTTATTTGAATATACACGAGGTTACTTTGAATCGTGGGTAAAATTGCTAATATCATTTTTGTTACAGCCTATGGTGGTGGTGACCTTTATGATTATGATGTTTTCGGTTTACGATGTTGGTTTTTATGGTCACTGTAAATATACAAGTAAAACCATAAACAATAGTATAGAAAGTGGTGGCGACGGAAAAAGAGCTGTGAAAATATTTTTTGTTAATAATGATTGGAGTAATTATAAAGAAGAAGATGTTAAAAGCTGTAAGAATAGCCTAGGTTATATGCTTAATAATCCACTTGCAACAGTTGTTGATTTTGCTAAAGATAACCTAAATGAGATGCTTAAAGAAAAGCCAGGAAGTAGTAGTACAGATAGTTATTTATCTAAATTCCAGTTTCTGCAGGGTATTGTTATGGGGCCCGGTATGTTCTTTGTATCACCAAAATTAATTTTTGAAAAAATTAAAGATATTGTGTTAGCGTTAATTACTGCCTGCTTTACTTTGTATTTAATGTATCATCTTAGTGCTCAATTGGCAGAATTTGCAGCTGATATGACTGAGGGTGTGGCACTTAGTAGTGTTGCCATTCATCCGCAAGCAATATTTAAAGCTGGTATGGCTGCTATTGGAGCAGCTGGAAACATGGCAGGAGATAAAGCAGCTGGAGCTGGTGGGGGTACTGGAGCTAAGGATATGATGGGAGGAAAAGGAGGAGGAAGTGATGGATTGGCCGGAGATAGTGCAGCTACTGGCGGTGAATCAGCAGGAGATACTGTAAGCACCGGTGGTTCTGCTGGAGCGACTGGAGCAGCGGGAGGAGATACCGTAAGCACTGGCGGTTCCTCTGGAGCTGCTGGAACAGTAGGAGGAACGATTAAGTCTTTAGGTAGTAGTGGTGCTTCTCTACCAATTCGTCATATCACAGAAGCTACTACAGATGGTGTAACTGAAGGAGGGTCTTCAAGTACAGCAGGATCTTCAAAGGAATCAAGAGTTAGTTTGGAGAATAATAGTGAACTTATTATACCTCCAACTACTAAAATGGTAGAAACAGACGATACTATTAACAAATCATCACAGGTAGCTACAAATAAACAAGAATTAGGAAAAACGCCAAACAAAGCAAAAGAAAAAAAATCATATGGATTAGTTCCTAAAACTTCGAAAGAAATGGAGAATCACACCTTAAAACCTGGAGATACTGGTTACGTTAAACAAGAAATAAGAAATCGTGAAATAAAAGATAGAAATGCTAAATTAGAGGAACAGGCATTTAAAGATTTCAAAGCAAAATCTATTAAAAATAGAGCAGCTAGACAAGTTACAGCTGATAGTGCTAATGCAAAAGTAAAAAAAGATGGCTCTGATGAAAATTCATAAAGCCATACAAATTTTTATACAATTTTGCTTAATATTTTTTGCAGTTGAGGTTTTTGCTGGTTATGGAGAGCTGTGTCCATCAGTCTCATTTGGAACCGATGATTATTTAAAGAAAAGTACTGCTTACGGTCATATTATGTATAGTATTGATATGACCAACCCTCTTGCTCCTGATGCTTGCGATCCAAGTGATGCAAGATTTAAATTTTGTCTAAAAAATAAAAAAGGGAGTCCTAAAGAATGTACAGTTATTACTCTTAACTTAAATGACTCTAAGACTCTCGGTGAGTTAAGTGCTGATAATCCTGATTTAGGTGGAAACAGTTTGTTGAAGGATATTATTCTGACAGTAAAAATTGTTGATAGACGCTTATTGTGCCTGGTCATGTCTACTTCAAAAGGACCATTGCCATTGGCTTGTAAGAATACTACCACACCAGCTCCGCCATTGCCGCCAGATGAACAATGTCGGAATATAGGCAAAACTTGTTATATGGGTACTACCAGAAGTCAGTCATTATTTAATTTTTCTGGGTTAGCTGTAGATTGCATGAAGGAAACTCTGGATAAAGTTTTTTTCCGTTATAGTAACTGTAACCCAAAAAATGATAAAGTTAGTTTGATTGCCCTTAATCCATTCTCAACCTTTCAAGAATCTTTGAAAGTATCTATTAGGGCAGCGTTAATATTATATGTTATGTTTTTTGCTGTTAATATGATTCTAAGCAAGGAATATGGTAATTTAGATAAAATAGCAACTTTTGTTATGAAACTAATAATGGTGGCTTATTTTGCTACAGGTATTGGACCAGCTTATTTTAAGGGTGGTAAAGAAACTACTGACAATGGGATGTTGCAGTATGGTTTACCGTTACTTACTGAACTTACTCCACAATTTGCCCAAATAGTTTTTAATTCTGGTGGTTCTAGAGGGCTATGTGAATTTGATGCTAAGAAATATAAAAATGGTTATAGTTTTTATGCCCTTTGGGATGCTGTTGATTGTCGGATAGCTTATTATTTGGGTATGGGGTTAATCTATAATACAGAAGCTATTTTAAATGACGTTCCTAGTACTGTGTCGGACAACAATAGCAATAAAGGTACTGCTATTGAAGATTTTAAAAAACCTGGTAGTGAAGCTCCGGATGATTTGGGTAAGGTAGGGGCATTCAGATTTTTTACTGTATTATTTGGCTTTTTATTAGCTGGTAATATTATAATAGTAGTATCTGGGTTAATATTTTCTGTAATATTCATCTCAATAATTTTATATTTTTTAACCCATTACCTAGTATGTTTAGTTACCATATATGTCATGACCTATATTTCTCCTATATTTATTCCTATGGCTTTATTTACCAGAACCAAAGCATATTTTGACGCATGGCTAAAAATTTGTATATCTTGTGCATTGCAACCTGCAGTAGTAGCTGGTTTTATTGCCTTGCTGCTTACTATGTACGATTCGGCAATATACAAAAATTGTCAGTTTATGAGGCATGATTATGTACATAATGAGGTTCAGCTTAGTACTTTTGAGCTTAGATTGCCAATAGATAAGCCTGAAGATTGTAGAAATAGTGCTGGATATAAATTATTACACTATTATTCAGGAGTAGGTTGGGAAAAGCATCTTTTAAGTTTTTTCCCAATTAAATCAATTGTGACGGATATTTTCTCATTGATGATAGATTTACTATATGTACTAGTTTTCTCAATTATTTTTTATTATTTCTCAAAATCAATTAGTCAGTTTGCAGCTGAGCTTACTGGAGGTCCGATCATGGATTCTGTAACAGCCAGTCCTACTAAGATAGTTGACATGGTTAAAAAAGGGATAGACTTTATTGCCGATGCTTCAGAAAAATCAAGCGGAAAAGTACCCGAAAAAAATCCTGCAGAAAAACCAAGGAAAGGAGGGGAAGAAGCAAAAGATTCTAGTAGTGGTGGTATGGGTGGCGGTGGTAGCGATATGGGTGCAGGTGGTGGCGGTGGTGGTATGAGTCCTGGTGGTGCTGGGTAATGGTTAACTTGGATATTATCATATGAAAGGAAATTTATCAAAACTTATAATGTTACTAGGTCTAATTGCTTTATTGGTTAGCCTTGTTATGGTAGTGCTTGCGATGATAGGATCAGTAAAAATTACTAATGGTTGTCTTATGAGATATGATGACACACAGGGTGGTAATACCGATTATATTACTAATACAGTAATGCTTAACGCAACAGGAAACTATACTGTTATTACTGAAACAAACCCAGATGGTTCGCTCAATACTAAGTATGATCCTAAGCATTACGGAGAATGGTTAAGTACTAACCTAGCTGTTACAAATGGGCAGGAGATTCAGTTTTCAATAAAAGGGAATATAAGTCTCTGCAGGGCTTATATTCCCCCAAATAATATCCAACAACTTTCAGATTTGGATAGTAATGGTAACAGAATTGCCATTCCTAGGGTTGAAGAAACTAATGTGGAACCGTTATCTTTAATTTTTGATGCTAAAACTGATGAATGGCAAAATATAGCTGAATTATTTGTTAATGATAAGGTTGAAATATCAATTTTGCCGGATCAAAAAAAATTGCCAGATATGGTTAATGTTAGTGTAAAAAATATCTTTAAGTTTGTTAAGCAAGATGGTGAATCTAAAAATTTTATAGAAACAGCAGATTGCTCAGAAGGAAAGAGAAAATACAGTCCATTATGTGGTAGATATTCAATATATTATGGGGAGTATGTTGATAATTGTCAGTGGCGTGATAGCTATTATAACAAACAAACTAGTCGTTGTCATCCAGCATGTATAGGATGCGATCCTTTCACATGTGCTTTTGATTCAAATTGTTGTCCAAAAAAATGTGAAAAAATGGGTGCATATGTAAATATATATAAAACTGCTCCGGAATTATATAAAGAAGATGATAGTTATACTTTTCCTTGGTCTGATAAGTTAAATGAATTGTATTTTAATGCAGGATTGAGCTGTACTTATACGGATAATGTTCCAACGAATACCTGCCCTGACCCAGGTAATTATGATACAAAGGATGTTGATAGAATAACTAGTGATACATACCAAAAAAGTCAAAAGCGTTTTTGGTATACTGCTCCAACAGGTCTATTATACAGAATCGATAATAGTGGGACTCCATCTAAATCTCCAGGAACAGGCTATGCATTTGCTAAAATAAATGATAAAGACAAGGAGAATGATTCAGGAAATGATAGTAAGGTGGTTAATAGTAAATATCAAATTATTTTTAACGATATTATAACCGCTACAGCAAAAAGCTATTTACAATATCGTTTTTGGTCAAAATATTCTGACTATAGCCAAAATACTGGTGGTTATGTGTTAAATATTAAGCAAACTAAATGTCGAAGAAGTAATGGTAATAGTTTTGATGATGTTATAGAGAATCGAGGTAGAGTACAGTATTTAATAATGCCATATGGTGAAAATCCTAATAAAACTAGTACAATTTATAGCACTACTAATATTCAAGTGAAAGATGCCGATGGTAATGCAAAAATTACGGCGAATGATACTGGATATTTATGGATGAGAATTTACAATGCAAAAGAGGATTATAAAGAAAGTTATGGTAGGTACAAAGTAGAATTTCGTACATCACAAAAGGTGGGTAGCTTTACTTTTAATGTTCTAAATCCTTTATTTGAGTTGTTAAAAGGAAAAATCAAGGATGCTGCGGTAACAATTTTTAAGAACATGACTTGCTATGGTGGTGGAACTACTACTTGTAGTAACTTTTTTAACTATATAAAAGCAGTGTTAATTCTTTACGTTATGTTATATGGGGCAATGTTTTTACTAGGTATGGTTAAAATCAATCAACAGGATTTGGTAATTAGGATAGCAAAAATTGCCATAGTTAGTGGATTAATGAATGAGAGTACTTTTAGATTTTTTAATGAATATATATTTGATTTTATCACTAATTTTTCAGATGGGATAATCTCTAATATGAGTGGTTATAGTATGTTTTCATCTACGGATAAGGTGTCAAATCCCTTTATGTTCCTGGATGCATTAATGAGCAAAATATTATTTAGTAAAACTTTTGCTGGTCAAGTGCTATCTTTATTATCAATGGGCCTTAGTGGACTGATTTATTTTGTTATACTATTTATTAGTGTAATTATAGTAATCATTACCGTTCTTCGGGCGGTAGCAGTTTATATTATGGCATTTATGGCAACAGCTTTATTAATCGGCATAGCTCCACTATTTCTTACATTTATGCTATTTGATTTTACTAGATATTTATTTGATAATTGGGTGCGATTTACTTTTAGATATATGATAGAACCGGTAATCTTAATGGCAGGAATTATTATACTTACTCAGTTGTTTACAATTTACTTGGATTTTACAACTGGTTATAGTGTATGTTGGAAATGTGCTTTACCTATAAAAATTCCATTTCCTGCTATTCCAGGTCTTCCTGCGATTTTCTCTAATTTAGAGATTTTTTGTATCAATTGGTTTGCACCTTGGGGGATGGATCCTCGTTCTGGGATGATGGGTTTGAATATGCAACATTATATTGCCTTAATCATCATTTCCTATGGAATGTATGGTTATGTTGAATTTTCTGGGCAAATGGTGGCAAAATTGACTAGTACTGCTGGACCTTCTGCTACCTCTATGGGGCAAAATATGTCATCGGCAATGGAGCAAGGAGCTTTGAAAAAAGTTGGTTTAGACAAACAAGGAAGAGAGGCAATCAAGCAAGATGCTAGTAAAAGATTAAAAGATAGGAATAAAGCTCTTGATAAGGGTAATAAAGCTAGATCAAAAATTGATACCAAGGATGGAAAAGATAAGGATCAAAATCCAAGTAGTAGTGGTGGTAAGAAGGGGGAATAGTGAAAGTATTTCTAATACGAATCCCAATTAATTAAGTGAATAGGATGAGAAATTTTAAGTATCTAATTTTATTGGTAGATTTACTATTTAAGGGGCAAATATTTATTGCCTTAGTAGTTCTCTTAGCCTTCCATCCTGCCAAAGCCGATGATAGTAAATATGATTGGATGAATGCGACTTTAGGAGGGCTTAGTGCTTTATTTTCATCATGCCTAGAAGTACCAAAATTTAATGGTATGCAAGAAGGCAGAATTTCTTTAGACCTGGCAAAACCCAATACATGGAATTCTACCGGTAACTACGTTAAAAAAGATAGAGCAATTAAGTTTGAATGGAGTACTAGGGGAGCTGTAAGTAATCCAAGAAAATATTTGGTGATTTACCGTATAGATCCAAGGTTCAATAAACCTCAAATATTTATTAAAACTTTTAATTATTTAACTAATAAGTATGAAGCTAGTGATTTTCCAGGATTTAAGTCAACTGACCAAACGAAAGATTATGCAACTTTAGCATTTAATAAAATACAAAATTATGTAGACTATTTTAATTTTGCTAAAAATAGACAAAAGATTTGTGTGGAAAAAGGTGATGTAATAAACATAACTCTTGCAGCAGCAGGAGAGTTTTTTAGTGCAGCTACTGATAAGGATTTGGTAAATAAAGAACTTGATAATAATATATTGGCAGTCCCGTCACTTTATACCAATAGTAACCTTGATAATAAAATACTATATTCAACTGTAGAAAGATTGTGTGATTCTATTGATCCCTCAAGAAAGAGCATAGAGTGTAGTGGTACTGGGACAAATACCAAGTATAAGATATTAGATAAGCTAATATTAGTTGGTAAGCCATTAACTCAAGCCTCTATACAAAATATGAGTAACTTAGGTATTACAGCTTGTCCTGATTCTGCCAATGATAAGAACAACACCCCCGTGTGCTTCTATGATCAAGGGAGAGGGATGAGGATATTAGTAAGTAATCAGATCGTAAAGAGAGAAGCAGAAAGTTTTGTATATTCTAAATTTTTAAAAAAGAATTTCTTATATTATAAATCTGATATTGCCGGGGATTTAAATTTTTCAACTAGCTGGTTAATTCAAGGTATGTTTACTGCTTTAGACAAACCCCTAATGAGCGATTGGACTAGTTTTACTAATCTTAATGAGCTTAATTCTTATATTAATAGCTCCAATGTAGATTTGAGTGCTAGTTTCTTACATTTTGGACGCTACATTATGGTTGTGGAAATAGGTAACGGTGATAAGGTTATTAGTGATGCACAACAAAAAAACATAGAAATTGAATATATTATAACGAACGATGGTGGAACGCCAACCGAATCAACCGTGGGTACACAAATTGCCCAAGATTTTTCAATTGATGCTGAAAAAGATGGTTATTTATGGGTTAGAGTCAAGAACCCTAATAAAGAGGTAATGGGAGAAATTAGTGTAAATTATGCTAATTACACTGGGGGTACTTGGTTTTCAGATATCGTATATAAAGGAGCCGTTAAACCTATTACTGATAGTTTTCATAATTGTACTTGGCATTTCTATACTAAACTAACTAAAAACGTAACATTACAACGAATCATCAAATCGGCATTAATTCTCTACGTAATGATATATGCGTTAACCTTTTTAGCGGGTGCTACCCAAATAACTGCTAAGGACTTATTAACGAGAATTATCAAAATAACTTTAATAGTAATCCTAATAGGAGAGAATAGTTGGAGCTTTTTTAATGATTATTTATTTAGTGCCTTTATTGAGGGTACTGACTATATAATGAGCAATGTATCAGGACTCACTAGTTCTAAGTCTAATATTTTCGGTTTTATTGATCCAATATTTGACAAATATACCAATGGTCGATTTTGGTTATTACTATTTATACAGCTATTACAAATCCATAATGGTCTTACTATTGTTGCTATCATAACTATTTATTCTCTTATACTTTACTTCAGAGCTATTTTGGAAGTCATCATAGGTTACGTTATAGCGTATATTGGTCTTTCAGTGATGATATCTTTAGCACCATTCTTTATAATCTTGGTACTATTTGAAAAAACGAAAAGTATCTTTGATAACTGGCTATCTACTTTATTTAGTTATATGATGCAACCAAGCATATTATTAATATTCTTTTTATTAATAGATCAAGTTATGTCGGATCAACTTTTAAAAATTGTAGTTAGAGCATGTTGGAATCCAGGATTCTTACCAATAGCTATAGGTTTAGATTTAACACATATAGATATACCAATTAATTTTTCTTTTAGTTTGCCATTTTTACCTGGGATACCTTTTTTTAGTCCATCAGTTGCAGAAATTAATGATTTAAACGATTTATTAAATTCTACAGGTACATTTTTGGTAATATTTACCAGTTGTTTGTTATTCTATGCTTATTGCCTAATGGCTCATGGGCTTGTGGATTATGTTACTAAAGTGGTTGTCCTATTGACTAATGTACAACCTGCAAGGCGGGAGGGGAATTTCCAAGAGCCTGATAATCCTACAAAATCTATTATGCAGGATATGGGAACTGTAGCAAAACCTATTAAGGATGTAGCTCTTGCCCCAGCGAGAATATTTAAAGACAAGGTAATCGATCAAAATTATAGAGCAAAGGGTAGAGAGGACTCTGAAAATAAAAAAGAATATACAGGCAAAATATTTGCCTCAAGACATGATTCAGACGGTGATGGAGCAGGTGGTGTATCTAATAAAACAGAATAATTACTATAGTCTGGCATCATTGCAAGGAGCTACTTTAGTAGCATTGAAGCAATCCATAAAAATTAATATAATATGGATTGCCGCGTCGCCGCAAAGCGGCTCCTCGCTAATGACGGCTTGTACTTTTCTACAACTTTTAAATTGTCACGGGGTTTATGCGTAAGGTGAGTTACTATTTAAGTCTAGGTTTTTCTAAATGAAGAATATTTTTGTTATTTTATTAATTTCTATATTTTGCCTTTCAGGGTGTACTGGGGATAGGTGCATTGATGCAGATGATTTTGGCTTTATAAAATTTGTAATTTCTTCAAGATATAAAAAAGAAGAGTTAAGTGGGCAACAACAAGATAATCAATCTGCTCCTTGGGTTGATACTGGATATAATGTAAATGGTCAACCACTGACTATCTTGGTAAAAACTTGGGATTTTGCTAAAGGAGATAAAAATAGCCCTTCAGAGTTATCAGCTTGGTGTGCATGGTATGGCCAAGAAAATAATACCAATACTTTATCTGAATTTTGTAAAAGATTACAAGAATGCCAATTTATAGATGGTAAGATGTGTACTAATAGTAAAGATGCTAAAGTTAGTAATGCACCATGCTTATTTAAAAATGGAGTGGGGCTATATTTATTGATTGCTGAACGTAATACAAATCCTAATCTTTCATTGGATACCCAACGTACACCAAAAGGAATTACCGCCCATCTTGGTGAGCCTATGGTTGGTCATACATTTTATGATCTTAATAAAAGAGGTGAATTAGTAAAAGCTGGAGGGATAAGTTATAAATATGATGAAGATCAAGGTAAAAAAAAGCAATACGATAAATCTCCATTATATTTCAAGATTTTAGATAAGTTTTACGATGATAATAATGGTCAGTATCGTGTAGTTATTAAATCTGGGGTTAATGATACTAGACCATATCCTATTGACTTTTTAGTAAATTTAATAAAAGTTGAGTTATTTGGTAAAGGAGAGGAACATGGGTTAGTTAGGAAAATTTACGAGAATATTATTAAAAAACCAGGATATCGTTTATCTGTTTCGGCTTTGTTAACTTTGTATGTTATATTTACAGGCTTTTCTTTTCTGATTGGCAATGTTAATCTCACCCATACTGAGCTAATAATTAGAATAGTAAAAATTAGTATAGTATCTACTTTACTTAGTTCTACTATTAGTTGGCAATTTTTTCATGATTATTTGTTTGTATTTTTTGTAGAAGGGGTAGAGCAAATATTACAAATAATTAAACAAACTGCTACGACCGGACCAGGTTCTTGGAGTATAATAGGCTTGATGATTGCTCCACAAACTATGGCAAAATTATTTTCATTACTGTTCGTCGATCCATTAGGGTTTATATATATAATTCTATTCTTGATAGCTCTTTATTATATCTTCATGATGGTATTTAAGGCTACTGTTATATATCTTACGGCATTGATAATTATTGGGATGATTATCATAATGGCACCAATATTCATCTGCTTTATGTTATTTGGTATTACCCGTTCATTGTTTGAGAACTGGTTAAGGCAGCTAATATCATATGCTATACAACCGATTATATTATTTACTGGTTTAGCATTTATTTCAATGATTATCAGAACAGAAATATATTCTTCACTTGGTTTTGGTGTATGTAAGTATGACTTCCCAAATTTAGGTCCGATAAATGAACTATTTGGTAGTATTAATGAAGACCTAGATACTAGTCTTGGAGACTCGATATTTTATTGGTGGTTTCCATCTCCAATGAAAGGTAACCAATTTAGTAAAGCAAGAGCTGATATATTAGTACCTGTTGATCATCGTGTAAGAGATAATTCGCCAGAAGGTAGTTCTCCGGAGGGTAGAATATGTTCAGCTTATGAATGTCAGGAGAATAGATATATTGAGTTACCATTTTTAGATCCAGTCAAAGATTTAGCAAGAATTAACAACTTTTTTAATGGTAAATTTGTTCAGCTGGATGGATTATTGTTAATTTTTGTATGTGTTTATTTACTAAGTAAATTTAATGATATAGCTGTTTCAAGTGCTAAATTCTTATCTAGCACATCAGGTAATTTGACAAATTTACAAGGAGTTGGACAAAGTGCCTTTACCCCTATTCAGCAACAAATAGAGAGACCCACAAACTATGCTTTCGGTGCTGTCAAGAAAAGGGTAGATCAAGGACTTGAAATGATAACAATGCCTGTTGCTATATGGTATGAGGAAAAAATGATGGGGGGTGTAGCACGAGAGGCACTTGACCCCAAATCAGTAAATTCGAGTGTTTTAAGTGAAGTAAAAAGAAATTACGGTATAGACTATAAAGACGTTAATGTTAAAGCTGAAAGTGATTATCACAGAGCTATTAACGAGGTTATGAAAACCATTAAACCTGATGAACCAGTTAAAGAATTTACTGGCAGTAGTTATTCAGAACTTCGAGATCATTTAGCAGCTCTTAAATTTGGTGAAGGTAAAAAATATGATTCTCTTAATGAAGATCAAAAGAAACAACTTAATGAGTTAATGAAAACTAAAGATGGTAAGAGTTTACGAGAATTAGCCAGTGATGTAAAGTTTACCAAAGATTTCCAGCAGGCTTATATGAACTCGCATCAAGAAATGTCAAAAAGAGGAGTAGGATTATTTGGTAAAAATATAGCCCCTCTCAGAAGTTGGCAAGAGATGAACAAGCGCGTTGATGAAAAGAGAGCGTTACGGGATAGAAAACGTAGGAATATAGGGGAGAAAATATATGCTGGTTATGAAGGGTTAAAGCGGGAAGCTCTGACTGCTATTGTTGGTAAAGATTTACGGGATGCTTTTGAGGGTAACTTGACTGGGGCTGAGTGGGAAGATTTTAATTATAATGATCCAAGACTTAGAACCCATAATGAATCACTTGAGGATGAACAACGATCTTTGGAATATCAAAAACTTAAGACCAAAATCAATAAAGAGACTATTGCTGTTCAGGAAGATATTTCATCTCCTGAATATCGAGCTAGACTTGAATTACAGGGTAGAACAACAGATATTGATTATTATGAACAATTAACCAACAAAGATCTTTCCTTTCAGGTATATAATGCTCTTGCTCAAGGTGAAAATGATGGAGAAAGTCCAGTATTAATGGGGGAAAGATTTATGCGAGAGAAAGCAACAGATACTCAAACTCGTGAAATGATTGACAATGCCCATAAGATTGAGCAAAGAATGATTGATGAGGATAGATATATACGCAGACAAGAACATTATGATATTATGCGTGAGAGAGCCCAAGCCAATGGTGATAACCAATCTTTAGAGTATAGCGAAGCAGTATTGAAAAAA
The DNA here is from genome assembly GCF_964264705.1 of Candidatus Tisiphia endosymbiont of Xenochironomus xenolabis. Classification (NCBI taxonomy): domain Bacteria; kingdom Pseudomonadati; phylum Pseudomonadota; class Alphaproteobacteria; order Rickettsiales; family Rickettsiaceae; genus Candidatus Tisiphia; species Candidatus Tisiphia endosymbiont of Xenochironomus xenolabis. The sequence continues at coordinate 1,020,739 of NZ_OZ183473.1, read as the reverse complement.
ATAGAAGAAAGAAAAGAGCATATTAAAAAGGAAATTAAATCTCATATTGATGGAATTAATCAATACCGCTTAGCTGCTAAAATGTCTAAATATGAAAAAGATTAGATGAATTTATAGGATCATTTGAGTATATATCGATAGTACCCTACATTTTTTTTTCTATTTTATTATGATAAAAAATCTGATCGCTAAGAGTCATTGCGAGGAGCCGCTTTGCGGCGACGCGGCAATCCCCAAAATGCCCAGGAATGGATCGCTTCTAGGCTCATGCTTTCTCGCAATGACATCTTGTACTTTAACTTTTTCTTTGTGAATACTCACCGTAAATTTCTGTGAAATCCTTGACATTTATTAATTATTTCGTGATAATATATTAAAATTATGTAAGAATAATAAAGATATAAAGTTTATACAGACTATCAGGTTACGAGTAAAGAGTTATATAGCTAACCCGTTAATGTTTTAGATAGCTTCTCCGTCTTTAGCTACGAAGCAATCCAAAAAAGTAACCATAAAGGATTGCTTTATCGGCTTACGCTTTCTTGCAATGACGTTTGGGATATCTAAAACTTATTCGGGTTTATAAGAAACTATTTGTAAGTGTTATTTTCTTATGATTCCCAAATATATTAAAGTAATCATCAAATTTATATTTTTTCAATAACATAATAATTTAACTTGACAATAAATTTTTAATGTATATATTGCATCGGATAAAACGGATGAGAAGTAGTCGGTTTAGCTATTCTTTTAGGAGTTGTAAAATAATAACTCTTATAAATCATAGTGTGTTTAATTAAATAACATAGAGTTATAAGAAACTAATTTATAAGTGTTGTTTTCTTACGACTCATAAGGCAGGTAGATATGGCGTTAATGAGTCGAAGAAAAGTTATATATGGGATATTATTTGTTATAACAGCGATTGTTGTGGTGATAGTTTTTATCAAAAAAGCAAATGATAAACAAATCCCCGCTCAGCAAGTTGATAATCAAGCGACCATGGTTCCTGTTGAGGTGGTTAAGGCTCAATATTCAGAAGAAACAAATGATATATTGGTTACAACAGGCAAAACCTTGCCATATGAAACACATGCAGTTAAAGTCAATGTAACAGGGAGAATTAAAGAGCTTGATTTGCCGATAGGTAGTTATGTCAATAAAGGTGATATTTTAGCAGTATTAGATACCACGCAAATTGACTACCTGATTGAACTGGCAAATGAAGAGTATCGTCTTAAAGAGAAAAAAGCTAATGCGATGAAACAGCTATCAGATAAGAATCTCATTAGCTATACAGAATATGTAAACCATCGCATAGAATATCTTGATGCTAAACATAAATATTATACATTACTTGATGACAAGACCAATCATTATATTGTTGCTCCGTTAAGTGGCATTGTTGAACGAAAACTTGTTGCTGACGGAGAGCTTGTTACACAAAAAGATAAAATTGCCGTTCTTTACGATATTCATATTATCAAGGTTGCATTTGAGCTCGATGAGAGCGACTATCAGAAATTTAAAAGTTCTCCGGATAGCTATGTTAACATCTATATTCCTGCTTTAGATTTAGCCCTTAAACTAAGCGATTTTAAAACTTCAGAAATTGCTCAAGAGAAGAATCACTCAGTCTATATTGAGGCGTTTATTCCAAATGATGACAATTCAATCACGCCTGGCTTATTTGTTAATGTAAATGTTGTTTTCAATAGCAATAAGCAACGGATAAAATTACCAAACTCAGCTATCTTTTTTGAATCCTATTATTTTGTCTACGTTATTGAAAATAATATAGCTAAAAAAGTAAAGGTTGAAATAGGTGATAGTGATAGTCAAAGTGTAGAGGTAGTTAGTGGCATCAAACCAAATGACCAAGTGGTTATTTCAGGAAAAAAGGGATTGGGTGATGGGGCTAAGGTTCTGATTGAAGATGAGACAACTAGGTCAGAATTATAATATAAGAATAATGAAAATAGCTATTAGTGGATCATAAAAATCTGCTATATTATAGAATAGTTAGTAATAGGGTAATGTTAACCTTCCCCTTATTTATATTGAAAACTAAAACAAATATTAATTAGATAAATGAAAAAACTATACTTTTTTATAATACTATTATTCTGTAGTTCTGTTCATGCTGGTGAGGTTGATAATCCAGCTCAACTTAGGAGAATGAATGTAATACAAGCTGGGGAAATACATACACTAACCAAGAAAAAACAGGCTCTTGAGCAAGAACTGAATGAGAAAAAGGCAGAGCTAGAAGATTCCAAAAATAATAATAACGATAAGAATAGTAACGATAATAATAGCTCGAGTAATTCAAATTCTTCATCAAGTACTGGGCAAAGAGCTGCTCCTAGTAATAATCCTACCCCGGAACAATATACTGGTAGTAATAAGCGTATTACTCAAGAGGATACAAACTCTCAAAGGGATTCTAAAAAACATGTAAATGAAGATGAAAATCTTAATATTACTACAAAAGATCAAAATACTAAAACTAATCAATCACCAAGTCAGGTAACTGGGAATTCTAGTCAACAAGCAATAATTTTAGATGATAATAAGCAACCAGACAGCCAAATTGTTCAAAGGGAAGAAGTGAATTTAGAACGGCAAGCACCTTCAGAAAATACTGTGAAATTGCATGAGGATATCAAAGCAGCTGAAGAAAAATTAGCAAAGTTACTAAGCAACATAAATGATTTGGATGATAAATACACGAAGAAAACACTAGAACTTGAGAAACTAGAAAAATTAGAATCCCAATTATCTAAGCAACCTGAGATAAAAACTAATTCATTTAGTCAGCAGGCTCAACAAAATAGAGGTGGTTCACAACAACAGATGGCAGGTTTTGTTCAAAAAGAACCAGAATTAAAGAATGCACAGGCTGAGATAGAAAAGAATCTAAAAGAATTAGACGCTGCTAAACTACTTACCAAAACTGAACAAGATAATTTGCAAAAAGCTCAGGATGAAACCCATGCTAAGCTGGTTGCAGCGGAGCGAGAGAAAGCTGAAGCGGTTAAAAAAGAACAGCAACAAGCAGCAGCTTTGGCTGCAATGGTTGAGAAAGAACAACAACAGAAAGCAGCTTTGGCTGCAAAAGACGCTGCTTTACAGGCGGCTAATGATAAAGCTGAACAACAGAAAGCAGAGTTGGCTGCGGCGGCTAAGAAAGAACAACAGAAAGCAGAGTTGAATGCAGTGGAGCAAGAGAAAGCTGAAGCGGTTAAAAAGATGGAAGGTGTTGCAGCAGCTTTGGCTAAAGCGGAGCAAGATAAAGATGCAGCGGTTAAGGCTGCAGCAGATGCACAGGCTGCGATGGCAAAGAATCAACTAGCATTAGAAGATTCTAAGAAGGCTAATAAAGCCTTAGAAGATAAGATAACAGATTTGAATAAAGAGAAAGATGCTGCACAGGATGCGATGGCAGAGAATCAACTAGCATTAGAAGATTCTAAGAAGGCTAATAAAGCCTTAGAAGATAAGATAACAGATTTGAATAAAGAGAAAGATGCTGCACAGGATGCGATGGCAGAGAATCAACTAGCATTAGAAGATTCTAAGAAGGCTAATAAAGCCTTAGAAGATAAGATAACAGATTTGAATAAAGAGAAAGATGCTGCACAGGATGCGATGGCAGAGAATCAACTAGCATTAGAAGATTCTAAGAAGGCTAATAAAGCCTTAGAAGATAAGATAACAGATTTGAATAAAGAGAAAGATGCTGCACAGGATGCGATGGCAGAGAATCAACTAGCATTAGAAAATGCTAAGAAGGCTAATAAAGCCTTAGAAGATAAGATAACAGATTTGAATAAAGAGAAAGATGCTGCACAGGATGCGATGGCAGAGAATCAACTAGCATTAGAAAATGCTAAGAAGGATAATAAAGCCTTAGAAGATAAGATAACAGATTTGAATAAAGAGAAAGATGCTGCACAGGATGCGATGGCAGAGAATCAACTAGCATTAGAAGATTCTAAGAAGGCTAATAAAGCCTTAGAAGATAAGATAACAGATTTGAATAAAGAGAAAGATGCTGCACAGGATGCGATGGCAGAGAATCAACTAGCATTAGAAAATGCTAAGAAGGCTAATAAAGCCTTAGAAGATAAGATAACAGATTTGAATAAAGAGAAAGATGCTGCACAGGATGCGATGGCAGAGAATCAACTAGCATTAGAAAATGCTAAGAAGGATAATAAAGCCTTAGAAGATAAGATAACAGATTTGAATAAAGAGAAAGATGCTGCACAGGATGCGATGGCAGAGAATCAACTAGCATTAGAAGATTCTAAGAAGGCTAATAAAGCCTTAGAAGATAAGATAACAGATTTGAATAAAGAGAAAGATGCTGCACAGGATGCGATGGCAGAGAATCAACTAGCATTAGAAGATTCTAAGAAGGCTAATAAAGCCTTAGAAGATAAGATAACAGATTTGAATAAAGAGAAAGATGCTGCACAGGATGCGATGGCAGAGAATCAACTAGCATTAGAAAATGCTAAGAAGGCTAATAAAGCCTTAGAAGATAAGATAACAGATTTGAATAAAGAGAAAGATGCTGCACAGGATGCGATGGCAGAGAATCAACTAGCATTAGAAAATGCTAAGAAGGATAATAAAGCCTTAGAAGATAAGATAACAGATTTGAATAAAGAGAAAGATGCTGCACAGGATGCGATGGCAGAGAATCAACTAGCATTAGAAGATTCTAAGAAGGCTAATAAAGCCTTAGAAGATAAGATAACAGATTTGAATAAAGAGAAAGATGCTGCACAGGATGCGATGGCAGAGAAAGATAAGGAATTAGAAGCTGCTAAACAACTTGCCAAAACTGAACAAGATAAGTTGGATAATTTGCAAAAAGCTCATGATGAAAATCAGGCTAAGTTGGCTACAGCGGAGCAAGTTGTACAACAACAGGCAGCAGCTTTGACTAAGGATAAAGAGAATGCGGTTAAAGCTGCAGCAGATGCACAGGCTGAGATAGACAAGAATAAACTAGCATTAGAAGATGCTAAACTACTTGCACAAACTGAGCAAGATAAGTTGGATAATTTGCAAAAAGCTCATGATGAAAATCAGGCTAAGCTGGCTGCACCGGAGCAAGAGAAAGATGAAGCGGTTAAAGCTTATAAAGAGGTGACGGCAGAACAAAGAAATGTTGTAAAAAATAACTTACAGGCGGATAATACAAACGACCAAACTGATCTTGCCAATCAACGCGATAAATTAGCTAAAGATTTAAAGGCAACACAGGATAAGTTAAACAATGCACGAGCTAAGATAGCACATAATAATCCACAATTAAAACCAAATCCGGTAGAGAAGAAAAGAGTTAACGTTTCACTTTCGTCTAATGGAGTAAGTAATAAAGCAACTGCATCAAAAATAGAAGCTACAAATCAGAAGAAAGAAAAAGGGGTAAACCTTCATCAGAGACAGGCACAGGTTAAACAAGACGAAAAAAAATTAGCCTTGCAAGAATCATCTATTAAAAAGAGACAGGCACAGGTTAAACAAGACGAAAAAAAATTAGCCCCTATAGAATCATCTATTAAACAGAGACAGGCACAGGTTAAACAAGACGAAAAAAAATTAGCCTTGCAAGAATCATCTGTTACACAGAGACAGGCACAGGTTAAACAAGACGAAAAAAAATTAGCCCCTATAGAATCATCTATTACACAAAGACAGGCACAGGTTAAACAAGACGAAAAAAAATTAGCCCCTATAGAATCATCTATTAAACAGAGACAGGCACAGGTTAAACAAGACGAAAAAAAATTAGCCCCTATAGAATCATCTATTACACAAAGACAGGCACAGGTTAAACAAGACGAAAAAAAATTAGCCCCTATAGAATCATCTATTACACAAAGACAGGCACAGGTTAAACAAGACGAAAAAAAATTAGCCCCTATAGAATCATCTATTACACAAAGACAGGCACAGGTTAAACAAGACGAAAAAAAATTAGCCCCTATAGAATCATCTATTACACAAAGACAGGCACAGGTTAAACAAGACGAAAAAAAATTAGCCCCTATAGAATCATCTATTAAACAGAGACAGGCACAGGTTAAACAAGACGAAAAAAAATTAGCCCCTATAGAATCATCTATTACACAGAGACAGGCACAGGTTAAACAAGACGAAAAAAAATTAGCCCCTATAGAATCATCTATTACACAGAGACAGGCACAGGTTAAACAAGACGAAAAAAAATTAGCCTTGCAAGAATCATCTATTAAAAAGAGACAGGCACAGGTTAAACAAGACGAAAAAAAATTAGCCCCTATAGAATCATCTATTACACAGAGACAGGCACAGGTTAAACAAGACGAAAAAAAATTAGCCCCTATAGAATCATCTATTACACAGAGACAGGCACAGGTTAAACAAGACGAAAAAAAATTAGCCCCTATAGAATCATCTATTACACAGAGACAGGCACAGGTTAAACAAAATGATAAGAAAATAAAACTTATCCCAACCCCAAATGTTCATCAAAGAGAACTTGCAAAAACCCTGAAAACGCAAGAGGCTTTAAAGTCAAGCCCAGGAAATCAAGTGGCTAAGAGTGAACAAGTGACTGGAAAAATAAGTGACTACTCTCCATTGGTCAAGCCAAGCAGACTACCGGTAATACAGGGGAAGGAACTAGCAGTTAATGATAAAGGTCGATTAATAATACAAGATCAAGAACAAGATCAACATCAAAAATTACTTAAACCAAAAAATGAAGTTGTGGAGTTAAAGCAAGAAGGCGGGGTACAACCGTTCAATAATTTAAAAACTATAGATGAAACTGTACCCCCTGATACCAAGAGTTCAATTAAAACAGAACCAACTGCGGAAATTGCAGAGCTAAAGAAATTGAAATTTGAGGTAATCAGTCCAGAGATAGTGGTAGGAGCTGCTGTTACTAAAATCGAACAAAAAGGGGGGGCAAATACCAAGCATAAATCCAGCGTTATGGAAAGAAAAATACCAATAGTAGTACCTAAAGCAGTAGAGTTTAAAAAAACTGGATTGAAGAAAGTTGGGCAACAATAAATGGATATATGATAAAAAAATTGTTGGAACATAGCAGTATTTTTGTGGTGATCAATATTGTGGTGGTGCTGCTTGGGATATACGCATATTTGCAGCTGAAAATTCAACTTTTACCCAATATCCCTGCTTCAAATATTTATATTTCGATCATCAACCCGAACGTCAGACCGGATTTGATAGAGAAATACATTACTAAACCTTTTGAAGAGGTTTTTTCACATGTTGATGGTCTTGAGTCGATTCTTGCTGTTAGTCAGCTAGGAGAAAGTAAAATAACGTTAAGTATTGCCAAAAAAGTTCCGATAGAACAAGCAATTAACCAAGTTAGAGATTTGATACTAAAAAATAAGGCTCTCTTGCAAGAGGGAGCTAAAGACCCGATAATCTCGACTGAAAGCTTTTCTGCTTTACCAATGATGTATATTGCTGTGGGGTCTAATAATAATTTGTTAGTTACCGCTGAGGATATTGAAACAATCAAGAAAAAGCTTAAATATGTTGATGGTGTAGCCAATTCATCTGGTTTTGGTGTGACAGAAAAAGTGGTTAATATCGATATTGATCCGGAAAAAATTGCAAAATATTATATTCCTTTAGATAGTGTCCTTGCTTCGTTAACACTACAAAATACTGATTTTTCTGGTGGTAAATTATCAAATCAATATAAAACAGAGTATATATCTTTTGATACGACAATCAATAAGTTGAGTGATTTTGGCGATATCAATTTGGAAAGTAATAATGTTGCTATAAAATTAAAAAATATTGCTAGCATTACGCTATCAGATAAAGAGGCGCTTAGTTTTGCCTATTTTGGCACGAATAAAATTGTTTTATTAGGTATTTTTGCTAAGTCAGATGCCAATCCAGTTGATGTATCAAAAAATGTAAAACATTTCCTAGAATATTACGAAAAAGCTAATCCACACTTTACCTTTCAGGTTGTTATTGATGATAGCCAAGATATTTTACAAGCTTTTCAAGAAGTGAAAAAAACTTTGATTGAATCGGTATTGTTGGTGTCAGTAATTGTTTTACTGCTAATGGGATCAGTGCGATATTCAATTATTGCAATCTGTGCAATTCCAGTCTCAATGGCTGCTTGTTTGGTTATGCTATATTTGTGTGGTTTTACACTCAACTCGATAACGATGTTGGCAATGGTCTTGGCTATAGGGTTGGTGGTTGACGACTCTATCGTAGTGATTGAGAATGCTGAACATTACTATCAGAAAAATAAAAATGCTTTAACTAGTATATTGCAAGCAATTTATGGTCTCTTTTTATCTGTTTTAATATTGATGCTTACGCTAGTAGTAATATATATCCCTATTTTGTTTATTAAAGGAGAGGTAGGAAAAATTTTACAGGAATTTTCTCTGTCAATCATTGCTTGTTTAGTAATGTCCTTTATCGTGGCGTTTACTTTAACACCTATATTGTTCTTAAAACTAGCAAATAATACGCATGAAAGCAAATTTGCTCAAATTGTTAATAAGACGCTGGATATGATTACGGACAAATATAAAAGTTCTTTATTTTTTATTATACGCTATGCCAGAGTATTTTTATTCTTAGTAACTATAGTTGTAGCAGCTGGTACATATGTTGCATCAAACTCTATGAAAGTAGAAATTGAGCCATTTGAAAAAAAAGATATGATTATACTTACCAACATCTTTATGCCTAATACCAATTTAAGTTACATCCATCGTTATATGGAGAAAATTACTAAAATAGTCAATAGTAGTGATAATATTAAATATACCCTAAATATTGAAGAATCGCCACGTTCAACAATTTGGATAATATTAAAAGATAAAACTAAAGCGGTGCAAACCTTGCATGAAATTGAAGCTAAACTCGCAAGAATAGCAGTAGGTGGAGATGTTTCAGTGAAGTTTGCCCAGGGGAAAAATACTGGTTCAGCAAAGGGTAACGTTGAGTTGAGCTTTTATGTCAATAACCATTCATCTATGGAGAATGCTTGGCAGGATGTTCATTTTATACAGGATAATTCACAGAATTTATTTACTAGTGTTATCGCTATTGCCACTTCACTTGTGCAAGATTATAAAATTTGGTGTAATCAAGATAAATTATTCAAATATGGCTTAAGTCAGAAAGATATATCAAATACTTTAGATATTCTGTTTAATGCTAGAAAGATAGGAAACTTTAAGCATTATGATAATACTTATGATGTTGTTGCTAAATCAGACCCTAAATTTGGTAAAATGCTAAGTAATATACAAAATATGTTTATTACAACACAGAAAAATGGAGAAAACCTTATTCAGCTTAAGGATATATGCGATATTGATAGAGTGAATACAGTTAATCAAATTATGCGTTATAATGAGCAGTATTCCATTGAAGTAATTGCCACTGCTAAACATGGCGTTAAATTGCAAGATGCAGTGCATTCTATTGATCAGTTAAATAGTAAATTGCCAAGTGATAGTGATATTAGCTATAGTGAACAAACGAAAATGCTTATTGATTCAACATCATCATTTACATTACTAATTTTAGTATCTGTATTTGGACTCTACTTATTAATGTTTGCACGCTTTAACGATTTAATGCTATCATTTATTATTCTAATTGGAGGAATTCCAGCTGCTTTAAGTATAGCTTTATTGAGTTTATATTTTACTCAAGGGGGGTTAAATATCTATACTCAAATATCACTTATCACATTAGCGGGATTAATGACTAAGCATAGTGTATTGTTATGTAGTGCAATGCATCAAGGGAAAGGAGGGATAAAATCAATAGTAACAGGAGCCACATCAAGAATCAGGGCAATTTTAATTACTTCTCTGGCTATGAGTATTGGCTTGCTGTCACTTTTCTTTGATAGTGGGAATTATGCCAATAGTCGCTTCCAAATGGCTATGGTTCTAGTAACAGGCATTGCTGTTGGATCGATATTAACACTTTATGTAACCCCTTTACTTTATATTAGTTTTTATCGTATTCGTTACCAACGTACTCGTATAGTGTAATTAATACGAAAATGTGCTAAAATGTCTATATTTCAAAAAAAAATATAAAATCTATGGATATTTTCTTATCCTTTATTGACAATTATTAAGAAAAAGAGTAGCATGCTACTTGAGTTTAATAATTAACTCTTTAATAGCATGAAAGCCTTATGTCTGCCTGTCAGTTATGTGGTTTAATTTCTACGGAAGAGTTGCGAATTAAGTTCAGATAAGTAACTCTATACTAAAAGGTTTTTATGACTACTAAAGTAGGTAAGGTCAAATGGTTTAATACAACCAAAGGTTTTGGTTTTATTCAACCAGACGATGGTGGGAATGACGTTTTTGTTCACATCTCAGCTGTAGAGCGTGCCGGGATCCGTAATCTTAATGGAGGTCAAAGTGTAGGCTTTGATCTAGAAGACAATAAGGGAAAAATTTCTGCTGTTAATCTGCAAATAAAATAATATTTATTTAAAACTACAAGCAACTACTCAAAATTTATGAGTGGTTATTAAACTAGTGAATTTTGGGTAGTATCATCTTTTTATACACTCTGTGCATTATCTTTTATAATTCAGTGTTCACTGTAAGTAAAGCTGTAATTTTATTGGACTATTTTAAGTATACTCGAATGATTTGGGGAAATGGATTTTCAAAGCAAAAGAGTATCTATGGTAGGATTGTATTTATAATTACAGCCGCTTTTACTATACAATAATTAATAACCAGCTTTATAACATAAAGAACTTAACCATAAACTTATTCTTTTTTAAGGTATAGAATATATCTTTACTCAGATGCTTTGAAGAGTTGGAGTCTAATTACAGTTTACCTTCCAATTCCTCAAATCATTTGAGTATTTTTAATTTACGATAAATAACATTGGATTTAATAATGAAAAATTTTAATTTACCAAACGAAGTGATTATATCACTTGAACAAATGAACATCACCTCTCCTACAGAAATTCAAAGAGAGGCTATACCGATTGCGATGCAAGGTAGTGATATTCTCGCTTCTAGTCAAACTGGTTCTGGTAAAACCCTTGCCTATTTACTACCAATCGTCAATTCTTTTATACAGACTAAATCAATGGCTTTGGTACTTGTACCAACTCGGGAATTAGCTAGCCAAGTACGCACTACTTTAACCAATGTAACTACTCAAATTAAGCTTCCTAGTGCGGTTTTAATAGGTGGTGAACCAATGCATAAACAATTTACGCAGCTAAAGGCAAATCCTAAAGTGGTGATTGGAACACCTGGTCGTATTATAGATCATTTACTGCGTGGTACCTTAAAACTAAATACTGTCCAATTGGTAGTACTTGATGAGATGGACAGGATGCTTGATATGGGCATGAAAGAACAGTTGGAAGAAATAAATAAATATATACCTGAAAAAAGACAGGTTTTAATGTTTTCAGCTACTATGCCAAAACATATTATTGCACTATCGCAAAAATATGTGATTAACCCTAAACGCATTACTATTGGCTCAACTACTCAGGCTGCTTCTCAAATAAAACAAGAAACTTTGCGTGTTTCTGACAAAGAGAAATTCCCTGAGCTTATAAAGCAATTAAATCAACGAGATGGTTCTATAATTATTTTTGTAAAAACTAAGCGTGGTGCTGATCAGCTTGCAAAAATGTTAAAATTTGAAGACCACAAGGCTGAAGCTATACATGGTGATTTAACGCAAGGCAGACGTGATCATGTAATTGCATCGTTTCGTTCTTCTCGTCACAGAATTATGGTGGCAACAGATGTTGCGGCTCGTGGCTTAGATATACCACATACACAGCATGTGATCAATTATGACTTACCAATGTCTCCAGAAGATTATTTACATAGAATAGGTAGAACTGGTAGAGCAGGACTTTCAGGTTGTGCATTATCCTTCATTTCGCCAGAAGATAATATTAGGTGGAAAGCTATTGATCGCCTAATGAACCAAGGTGAGAGTACTTCAAGAGAAGAAATGACAGGAAGTAAGAATCGTAGAAGAGCATTTAATGGTAACAATAATGGCAAAAAAAGTTATTTTCCACGTAATAATAACGATAAGAAACCTTATGCTGGTCGTGCTAGAAATAGCAAAGCATCCTAATTTAGTAAAATCAGTTGTGTTAGTAAAAACACAACTGATTTTAAAACTAATTTATAGCTAACCCGTTAATGTTCTATATAATTCCTTCATCATTGCGAGAAGGCGTAGCCGACGAAGCAAGAATAATGGATTGCCACAACCACTACGTGGTCTCGCTAATAGACGCTTGGTGAGCAGATTTTTTATTCATCATATTGTTGAGTTTCATTGAGTATATATGTTGATATATATAGAATAATTTGCTATATATAGCCAAAATTCAAGCTATATAGTCAATTCAGTAGAATTTGGGGCTAGGAGCGATGGAGCGACACCTATAAGTAATAGGAGAGCGACGAATGACAACGTCCCCAACTTCTCGTCAATTGACTATAGTTGAATTAGGCACTATCCTTATCTTAGAACAACGGATATAATCCTTGCAATCCTTCTTAGGAAGCTATAGCAGATATCTGAAGAAGTCTAAGATATTGTTGAAATAATTATATTAATTGCGGTCGTGGCGAAATTGGTAGACGCACAACCTTGAGGGGGTTGTTCTTAACAGAGTGGAAGTTCAAGTCTTCTCGACCGCACCAATTCTATATGTTTCAACTTAGTTGTCTTATAAAGCCTAACATGTTAAAATAACCTGATTATTTCTACATTGATACTCAAATGATTTGAAGAATTGTTCTTTGAAAATATCAGAGACTTGAATACTCACGTACGCTGGGTATGCTCGCTCCTCATTTTCAAATCCAATTCTCCAAATCATTTGAGTATATAACTGCATTCTAGATAACTCGTTATCCAGAATATGCACTAAACGAGGAGTTATGCAGAATCAACTAAAAAGTATGTTATCAATCCATCAAAACCAATTTGATGAAACGTTTGAGCAGATTAATAATCTTCTGAATAATGATGATGTTGATAAAGCTGTGGAGATTATGACTAATCTCCATTATGCAGATCTTGCAGATTTCTTAGATAATGTAAATCATAGAACATATAAAATAATTCTTCCCTTGTTAAAAGATACACTAAAGCCTGAGACTCTAGTACAGCTTAGTGTAAGCAGAAAACCACTTATAATCCAAACTTTAGGTATAGAGAAAACGGTACATTTAATTAATCAACTTGCCATAGAAGATGCTGTTGAAGTTATAGAAGATCTTGATGATATAACAAAAGAAATGATCTTAGATAATCTCAAAATAGAAAAGAGACAACAAATTATCGAAGGGTGTACTTATCCAGAAGACAGTGTTGGTAGAGTAATTGAAAGACATTTTGTGTCATTTCAAGAAGATTGGACAGTAGCTATGGCTATAGATTTTATTAGACAGCAACATATAGCACAAGATTTTCATGCTGCTATTGTGACAGATAATAAATATCGACCTATAGGCACTATACTTCTAAGCACTTTACTTAAGCATAAAGGAAATGAATTAGTAAAATATCTGATGAATCCTGAATTTAAAATTACTGATCTCTTTACTAACTTAAGTGAGTTAAGTTTTATTTTTAAGCAATATGCTTTAACAATTGTACCAGTGGTCAATAAAAGCGGTAAATTAATAGGTACCATTTCAATAGACAATATGCTCTACATCATTGAACAACAAACAGAAAAAGATATAATGTCACTTGGTGGTGTTTATACCCAAGATACATTCTACAATCTATTTTATACTGTAAGACATAGATTTCCTTGGTTATTTGTCAATCTAATTACCGCTTGTATGACATCGATAATTATTAATCAGTACAGTGTAACTATTGCCAAATTTATAACATTGGCAGCTATCACGCCTATTGTTGCTTCTATGGGGGGAAATGCTGGAACCCAAGCCATGACAGTAACAGTCAGAGCCCTTGCCAACAAAGATATCCATCATAATAATGTGTTAAAAGTACTCCTTAAAGAAGTGGTTGTATGTGGATTTAACGGTTCTATATTGGCATTAGTTGGTGCACTGTTAATCTTAGTAATGCTTTCTGATCCACAGATTAGCTTAGTTTTTTCCATAGCCGTTATCCTAACTTTCTTAATTGCTGGTCTTTTTGGTTCGGCAATACCAATTACTCTACATTATTTAAATATTGATCCTGCCACTGGTTCAGGTGTATTCCTGACCGCCATAACCGACTCGTTTGGATATTTTGCCTTCCTAACTTTAGCTTATATCTTTTTGGTATAGTGAAACAGATTAAATTAGTGCATAGTACCCTACAATTTTTATTCTATAAGTATTACAACAGCATAAAAACGTCATTGCGAGAAGGCGTAGCCGACTAAGCAATCCATTCCTGGTCATTTTTTGGATTGCTTCGTCGACCTATGGTCTCTTCGCAATGACGTTTGAGGCTTGTGTACTCCTCGCAATAACATCTTGTACTTTAACTTTTTTTCCGTGAACGCTCGCTACAGCACTTTAGCATAAATATAATAATCTCTATGTATTCCTTGCACAATCTCATATTTTTTGAGCAATCCCTCTTTAACAAAATTACATCGTTCCAAAACCTTAATTGAGCGAGTATTGTCAGTTATAACAGTTGCTTGGGTGCGAACAATTCCAGCATATTCGATAAACCTTAAAATAGCTTTGATAGATTTCAGCATAATTCCTTTACCCCAAAATTCCGGATCAAGATCGTAACTTATTTCTGCTTTGAGGTGCATTGCAGAAACACTATTAAACCCAACAGTCCCTATAAGTTTATTAGTATCTTTGAGGGAAATAGCCCAGTAAAATCCCCGATGATTATGAAATAAGCTGGACCAATATCTTATCTCATCAGTAGCTTGAGCCGTGTCCGATGGACAATTTTGTTCGGTCAGGAATGGTAGCATTTCTGGCTTATTCATATAGGTAAAATAGTTTTCGGAATCATCACTAGTTAATTCCCTAAGCACTATATTACCTAGGTCTAATACAGGAAATTGATGATATATAGAGTGGTTCAGCATATGTTAGAAAATAATTTATTTTTTATAATTAGCGGGGTCAGTTACATTATTCTCTTCAAAGGCTTTAAGTCTAGTTAAGCATGAAAGACATGTGCCACAAGATAGCCCATCATCTGATGGATCATAACAAGAAATCGTTTTGGAATAATCTACCCCTAATTCTAGACCAGCCTTGATAATTTCTCCCTTTGACATATTTATTAAGGGAGCATGAATGGTAATTTGTTTACCTGAAACTCCTACAGCAGTTGCCAGATTTGCCAGATTATTAAAAGCTGCTAAATATTCCAGACGGCAATCTGGATAATTAGCGGAATCAGTTGCATGTATCCCTATAAAAATATCAAAAGCTCCTATTATTTCACTAAATCCTAAAGCATAACTTAAAAATATGGTGTTACGTGCTGGTACATAAGTAACTGGTATACTCAAATGATTTGAAGAATTGGTTCCGCAAAACTTCGGGGCATTAGCGTGCTCACGTACTAAGTGTACGCTCCGCTCGCTCACCCCTTGTTTTACGTTCCAATTCTCCAAATCATTTGAGTATATAATCTGCTGCTTTGAGTATAGATCATTCTGTAATTCACTATGATCTTTATATTTTGGTACGTCTATGGCATTGTCAGTAAGAGCTGATCCGCCAAAGTTACGTAAATCAATATTTACAATTTTATGCTGTTTGATGTTATAGTTGTTAACTAATTGCTTAACCTTCTCCAGTTCAACATTATTGCGTTGAGAATAGTTGAAACTTATGGCATAAATTTCGTAATTCATTTTTTCCATCATGGCTAGTACGGTAGCTGAATCTGCACCACCACTAACTAAAGCTACTGCCTTTTTCATAATAATCTGCATCCGTTTATCATTAATATATATAGCTAATCCGATTAGCACTACTCTGCCTATTAGCGAGCCGTAGTATCACTCGACTAAGCACTTGCAAGTTATCATTCCCGCTTCCCATTGTCATTCCCGCGTAGGCAGGAATCTGGATACCTGCCTACGCAGGTATGACAAAACAGCATTGCTTCATCGCTACTAAGTGGCTTCTCGTAATGACCTATTGGACTTCTATATCTTTGAGTATATAGCAAAATTTTTTTCCACTAAGCTAATTATAGATAATTTTTTAAATATTTTCCAGTATGGCTCTCACTGCAAGCCGCAATATCCTTTGGAGTTCCAGTAACTACTATGCTACCACCTTTATCCCCTCCCTCAGGACCAACATCTATAACGTAATCCGCTGTTTTTACAACATCTAGGTTATGCTCAATAACTACCACCGTATTACCCATGTCAACTAATTTATGTAATACTTTAAGCAATTTATTAATATCATCTATGTGTAAACCTGTTGTTGGTTCATCAAGTATGTATAAAGTTTTACCAGTTGAGCGTTTTGATAATTCCTTAGCTAATTTTATCCTTTGTGCTTCACCCCCAGACAAAGTAGTAGCCGATTGACCAATTTTTATATAACCAAGTCCTACCTCATTTAAAGTAACCAGTTTTTCGTAAATTAATGGTACTTTCTCAAAAAAGCTCATAGCATCTTCAACTGTCATCCTAAGAACATCAGATATAGACTTATCCTTATATTTAATTTCAAGAGTCTCTCTGTTATATCTATCGCCATTACACACATCACATTTTACATAAATATCAGGTAAAAAATGCATTTCTATTTTAATCAGACCATCACCTTGACATGATTCGCATCTTCCACCTTTAACATTGAATGAAAACCTACCAACTTTATAACCCCGAGTTTTTGCAGTTGGTAATTCAGCAAACCAGTCTCTAATATGGGTAAATGCCCCTGTATAAGTTGCTGGGTTTGATCTTGGTGTACGACCTATTGGCGACTGATTGATATCAATAACCTTATCAATATATTCAAGACCAGTAATTGATTTATATTCTCCCGGAAAGACTTTTGAAGATGGTTCTAAAAACTTTAAAGCGGCTTTATATAAAGTATGAATTATTAAGCTTGATTTTCCTCCACCGGATACACCGGTTATTGCTGTAAAACTACCCAAAGGGATCGTAATATTAACATTTTGTAAATTATTAGACACAGCCCCAGTTAAGGCTATTACCTTACCGAAAGAGGGTATTCGAGTATTTGCTGGTACTTCAATAAATTGCTTACCACTTAAATAGCTGCCAGTTATGCTATTTGCACATTGTTTAATTTCCTCAATTGTTCCTTGGGCTACTATATGTCCACCATGAATACCGGCACCTGGTCCAACATCAATAATGTGATCCGATTCATACATTGTTTCTTCATCATGCTCAACAACCAGCACTGTATTACCAAGGTCTCGAAGATTTTTGAGAGTTTCTATTAAGCGAGCATTATCACGCTGATGTAAACCAATTGACGGCTCGTCAAGTACATATAACACCCCACTAAGTCCTGAACCAATTTGTGACGCTAAACGAATACGCTGGCTTTCTCCACCGGATAAAGTACCTGACCCTCTAGACAAAGCAAGATATTCAAGACCAACATTCATAAGAAATTGTAACCTTTCCTTGATTTCCTTTAATATACGCTCGGCAATAGCTACTTGTCTTTTATTAAGCTGTTGGTCTAATTGATTAAACCATTTTTGTAGTTGTAAAATACTCAAGGCAGATACTTGTCCTATATGCATATCAGCAATTTTAATACAAAGAGACTCTGTCTTTAATCTATAACCTTCACAAGCTGTACATTTGTGTTCTGCTTTGTATTTTAATAATTCTTCTTTTACTAAAGAGGAATCAGTCTTACGCTCTTTTTCTTGTAAGCTAGGTATTATTCCGGCAAAAGGCTGCTGAATAATCTGAGATTTAGAACCATCATGATATTGAAAATCTATAACTTCATCACCAGACCCATGGAGCAATATTTGCTGTATCGTATTTGATAATTCTGTAAAGGGCGTGTCTAATGAAAATTTGTAATGAGTTGCTAAGGCTTTTAATGTTTCTAAAAAGAACTTTGAGGATATTTTACCCCAGGGGGCTATAGCTCCATCCTTAATACTAACTCTGCTATCGGGAATAATTAAGTCTTTATCAAGAAATAATTCTTTGCCAAGACCTTCACATTTAGGACAAGCACCAAATGGGCTATTAAAGGAAAAAATTCTTGGTTCTATCTCAGTAATCTGGAAACCAGAAACTGGACAAGAATATTTTTCTGAAAAAATGATTCTCGAGCCTTTAGTAAGGGTGGTATCTACTCCGTTTGGTAAATCAACAATCTCGACATATACTATACCATCTGCCAATTTAAGAGCTATTTCCAAACTATCTGCAAGTCTATTGCCTAAATCACCTTCTAGAGAAATCCTATCAACAATTACTTCAATATTATGTTTTTTATTTTTGTCAAATTTTGGCAGATTATCAATCTCATAAATTTCATTGTTAATTACCAATCTGCCAAAACCCTGTTTTCTAAGATCAAGAATTTCACGTCTAAACTCACCCTTATGTCCTCGGACAATCGGAGCTAAAATGTATAATTTACTTGCTTTAGGAAAGGCAAGAATGGCATCTATCATCTCTGATATAGTCTGATTCTTGATAGGTAGACCTGTTGCTGGAGAATATGGGACTCCTACTCTTGCATATAGTAATCTCAAATAATCATAAATCTCAGTTATCGTACCCACTGTAGAGCGTGGATTTTTAGATGTAGTTTTTTGATCAATAGCTATTGCCGGCGACAAACCAGAGACTGACTCAACATCAGGCTTATCCTGAAGATGTAAGAATTGTCTAGCATAAGAAGACAGGCTTTCAACATATCTACGTTGCCCTTCAGCATAAATAGTATCAAAGGCTAATGAAGACTTACCAGAACCACTAAGCCCAGTAATTACCACAAACTTATTTCTAGGAATATCAACATTTATATTTTTTAAATTATGCTCCTTAGCACCACGAACTTTAATATATTCTTGCATAATAATTTGTTATAAATTTTTAAGGAACTTTCAAAAAACTTGTAGCATTATAGGTCGTTTTGGATTATTATTGCAATAATAAATTTTTAAATAAATTAGGTAATGATTTGTGGCTGGTAGTTTAAATAAAGCAATATTAATAGGTAATTTAGGACGTGATCCAGAAATTAGGCATACGGCTGACGGTAAAGAGATAGCAAGTTTTAGTGTTGCTACTTCTGAGACATGGAAAGATCGTACTACTGGAGAGAAGAAAGAAAAAACCGAATGGCATAGAGTAGTAGTATTTAGTGAAGGTTTGGTATCTGTTGTAAAGAATTATGCCAAAAAAGGAACTAGAGTTTACTTAGAAGGTATTTTACAAACTAGAAAATGGGTAGATAACCTTGGGCATGAAAAATATACGACAGAAATAGTGCTGCAGAATTTTAACTCACAATTTATATTGTTAGATTCTAAAGGTGTTGGCATTCAAACATCAGATACTGTTGTACCCAAAAATACGGTTACTAACTTTGACCATAGCGATTTAGATGATGAAATACCTTTCTAGAGTTGCGGTAGTTTCTTTATCTTTGGCTCTTTCTTCTTGTGTTTCGTCTATAGAAACAAGGGTTGAGGAAGCAGCAAAACTAGCATCAATAAACAGGTTTGAGAAAAAACTTGTTAAGGCTGGGGATTTTGTCATTACAACTTACCAACATATCTCGGATAAAGATAGCCCTTATGTATTTTATATTGAGGGTGATGGAAGTATTGGACGTTATGCCGTCGCTAGCAATCCGACTCCTTCCAAGATTATGTTGTTTAAGCTTGCTACTCTTGATACTAGACCTAATGTAGTTTATATAGCTCGTCCATGCCAATATACACCAGTAGAGCTTAATCCTAATTGTAATCAAGTCTATTGGACAGACAAAAGAATGGCTGAAGAGGTTATAGAATCAACAAACATAGTAATAAATAGTATAAATAATGATAAGCCAGCTAGTTTAGTTGGTTTCTCTGGTGGGGGAAGTGTTGCTATCTTGGTGGCAGCAAGAAATAAACATATTAAAGATATAATAACTGTAGCCGGTAATCTTGATATTAAAAATTTTAGTAAACATCATAAAGTATATGGATTAAAGAAGTCATTAAATCCCATAGATTATGCCATAAAAATCAATAATATCCCACAATTACATATTTCAGAAAGCAAGGATAAAATAGTACCTAGCAGTATTATGCATGGCTATATAAAAGCTAGTTCTTCAAATTGTATACAGCAAAAGATTTTTCCTAATATTACTCATACCAAAGGTTGGGATAAGGTGTGGCAGGATGTGCTGAAAATTAATCTTACCTGCAGATATTAATCCGAATAGGTTCTTTTGATGTGAGCATATCACAGAAAAAAGTAAAAAAGATAATTGCTATCCCACATAGTTCTCGTGGCAATCCATTATTCTTGGATTGCATTAATGCCACTAAAAGTGGCTCCTCGCTAATAGACGCTTGGTGATTGTATAATACTATCACGAAAACTTATAATTCCAAATTGTATAATTTATAATTGATATTTATCTAAATAATTTCTTCTTTTTTTAAAAAATTGTGTTATCATTATTTTACTTACTAGCTTTTTTATAAGTGACTTAATAATTAGTTTTGCTTAGTTATTTCCGACTCCTAGCTTATAGTACCCTACAATTTTTTATTTATTTTCTTATGATGAGTAAAAAAGCTGACTGCTAAGCGTCATGGCTCAGAGCTACTTTAGTAGCGACAAAGCAATCCATAAGAATTAGTATAGATACATCAAGATTATATGGATTGCTTCGTCGTGCGGTTTTCGCACTCCTCGCAATGACGTTTTATGCTGTTTAATACTTATAGAATAAAAATTGTAGGGTACTATGTCCCTAGCTTTGCAGAACATGACGTAAATTGATTGAGAAATTCAAAATCTTCAGTTTCTAGAGACAAAATCTCTGGTAAACATATTTTAGCTGTAAAGTTATTATCTATACTAACCTTAAGCAATAAAATTATTCTGATATTATTACGTTCAGGGTTAATACGCTTTTTCAGCAAATCGACTATTTGACATAATTCAGAATGATTTTGTGGGTATAGTTTTATCTCTAATCGCTCTTCATTTATTATATCATCAATAGTTGCGAAACTTTTAGCGATTAGTCTTATTCCTCCAGCGTCTTTAAACAAATCACAACTCACTACCACTAAACTTTGAACATCGAGTAAATGAACGAAATTCTTTAATATTTCTTCACTATAAATAGTCAGTTCAAAAATGCCAAATTGATCAGATAGTTGTAAAGTGATAAATCTGCCGCGAGATGACATACGTGAATCTTTTTTTTGTATTACACCAGCTATCCTTATCTGACTTGAACCATCTAGAAAGTCATTTTGTAGGTTAATTGAAGTCGAAATATTAAGCCGGGATAGCAAATCTTGATGTTTTGATAATGGATGTAATGTAATAAACAGCCCTAATACCTCAAATTCATAGCAAGATGCAGTATTATTATCCAGTGGTTCTGCGTCAATTAAAATTTGCTGATTTATGGAACTTACCTTAATCAGACTAAATTGATCAGAAATTTTTTCGGCATGATAGGAAGAAGCATAAGCTAGAAGTTTAGAGATACTTAATAATAACTGATTACGATTAGAATGTAGTGTATCAAAACATCCAGCTTTAATAAGATTTTCTAATAATTTTCGATTAATTGATTTAAGCGGTAGCCTTTCAATAACATCTATAATATTTTTAAATTTACCATTTTTAACTCGTTCTTCTACTAATATTCTAGCAAAATCAACCGTAACGCTTTTAATAGCAGCTAGGGCATAAATTAGACCTCCTGCATAAGCCAATCTAGTTGGTGATTTTGTCGTCGAAACTCGCCTTCGCTCCTCACGTACGTCTATGTACGCTGCGGTGCTCGGCTTCGTTTCTTCTAAAAATCCCTCAACTATTTTTGACTTATGCAGAAGGTCTGTTATAGATTTAGGATTTTCGACATACTCTTCAGCTTCTTGTGATGTAGCTATAGTACTAAAATAACCAGAGGAAAGATTGATATTAGGAGGGATAATAGCAATGTTATTATTTTTGGCTTCTTGAATGAATAGATTGATTTTATCATGGTTATTTAGTTCAAGATTTAAGCACACTACCAAGAATTCAGCTGGGAAATTAGCTTTCAGATAGGCTGTTTGATAAGATATTACTCCATAAGCTGATGCGTGGGCTTTATTAAAACCATAGCTAGCAAATTTAGCTACCGTTGCAAAAATGGATTGGGCTTGCTGACGTGAGATACCTTTGGCTATTGCCCCTTTCACAAAACTTTCTTCTTGTTCTGCCATTTCGGATTTTATTTTTTTTCCCATAGCTTTACGAAGTATATCTGCTCCACCTAAACTATAGCCTGCCATTTCTTTGGCAATTTCTAAGACCTGTTCTTGATAGATAATAACTCCATAAGTTTCTTCTAGAATTGGTTTAAGCATCTCATGCAGGTAATCCGGTTGTTGCAAACCATGTTTACAAGCAATATAAGTTGGGATGTTCTCCATCGGACCAGGACGGTATAACGCTCCTAACGCTATTATATCTTGAATGGAGTCAGGTTTAAGACGCCTTAAACTATCCTGCATTCCGTTGCTTTCAAATTGGAATACCCCAATAGTTCGACCACTACATAGCATTTCATAAGTTTTTTGATCATCAAATAGCATATTAGTAAAATCAATATTTATGTTCTGCTCTTTTAGCAGTTCTAGACATTTAGTAATGACAGTTAGAGTTTGCAGTCCTAAAAAATCAAATTTAATTAAACCAGCAATCTCAGCATATTTCATCGAATATTGCACTACCAACATTTCCGAGTTTAGGTCTTTATAAACCGGTAATATTTCTACTAAATCTTTGCCAGCTATCACAATTCCTGCTGCATGAGTAGAAGCATGTCTATTAAGCCCCTCAAGTACTAAAGATGTGTCCAGAACTTGTTTGATCAACTCCTCTTGACCATCTAAATTATACAAACCTTCACCACGTGCTGCTATACTTAACTCCTTTATTTCCTTAATAGCCTGATTTAGTGTAACAGGAGAAACAGCATTAAATGGTACAAGATCAGTTAAATATTCAGCATATTTATAAGGTAAACCAAGAACTCGTGAGACATCTTTGATCACAGCTTTTGCTTGCATCTTACCAAAAGTGATGATTTGTCCAACTTTGTTATCCCCATATTTAGAACATACGTAATTTATAACTTCCCCTCGTCGCTCTTGACAAAAGTCAATATCAAAATCTGGCATTGATATACGTTCTGGGTTAAGAAAACGCTCAAATAATAGACCGAACTTAAGAGGATCAAGATCAGTGATTAAAAGACTCCACGCAACTACTGATCCTACCCCAGAACCTCTACCAGGACCTACCATAATACCTTGTTGCTTGCTCCATTTTATAAAATCAGAAACTATCAGGAAATAGCCAGAAAAATCCATTCGACAAATGATATCTAGTTCATAATTAAGACGAGTTAAATATTGCTGTTTAACATCTTCCTGCTGATCTATGGCAATATTTTCTCGTTTAAATTTTGTAGCAAGTCTTAATAGTAATCCGGCTGTCGATTCTTTTTTAATTATGTCTACTTCATTAATATTTAGACTAGAGAAATTTGGTAACATTGGTGGATTAGCATGTGCCATAAAATAGCATCTTTGGGCTAAATGTACCGTATTCTGTACAGCATTAGGTAAATCACTAAAAAGTTCTAGCATTTCTTTTGGTGATTTAAAATAACATTCGTTACTTACCTTTTTACGATCCTCCACTTCTTTACTAACCCCAGTAGATATACATAATAATACGTCATGGGCATCATGCATATTAACATCACTAAACAATACTTTATTGGTAGCAACTAGTGGAATACCAAGATTACTGGCTATTTTTATATAACTTTCTTCTATAGATTGTTCTACTGCTAGATTATGTCGCATAATCTCAAAATAGAAACGATCAGCAAAAATGCTTTGTAGCTTAGTTGCCCAAAAAATGGCTAATTCCTCATCCTTAGCAATAAGACTTTTACCAATTATACCATCAGTATAACCGGATAAAATAATCAGCCCTTCCTGGTACTTAACTAAATCATCAAAAATAATATGATTGCAAATTTTACGATCATTTTTAGTAAAACTATCACTAACCGCCTTTAGCAGATTCTTATAACCAATTTCATCCTTGGCAATAAGCACAATTTCACAAAAACTATTCTCGGTAAAAGCAATATTTACAATTGCCGCATTTATAGGTTGTATTCCTGCTTTACAGCTAGCTAGAGCAAATTCTAACGAGCCAAATAAATTCCCCCTATCGGCTAAACAAATTGCTGGTATTTTATGCAATTTAGCTAATTCCACTATACGATCAATTGTTAAAGCACTCTCAAGAAATGAATATGAACTTTGTACTCTTAAGTGAATGAAATCAAACTGCATCTTTTATACCAATAAGATAATATTTAAATCCAAGAGCCTTTAGCATATCTCCATCAAGAATATGCCTGAGATCAAGAATTATAGGAGATTTAACTTGATGGCGAATAAGCGACCAATCTAAATCTTTAAACTCCGACCATTCGGTAGCCACTATAATTATATCACTATTTTTGCATGCACTAAGTGCTGAATCAGCAAAAAATACATTTTTTACTTCTTTTTTAGCATTATTCATACCTACCGGATCGAAGACTCTAATATTTGCTCCTTTATCAACTAAGATTTTGACGATCTTAATAGCTGGACTCTCTCTAACATCATCCGTACCAGCCTTAAAAGTCAGACCCAATATGCTAATAACTTTATTATGTAAATTATTGCCTATGATATCATGAATTTTATCTACCATATCATATGGTCTCTGATAATTACTATTTATAACAGAATTAACTATTTGAAAATTACATTGATAATGTTTAGCTATTTGTCCAAGTGCTAACATATCCTTAGGAAAACATGAGCCACCAAATCCGGGTCCAACATTTAAAAATTCTTTACCTATTCTCTTATCTAGTCCAACCCCACAAGACAGGTCTTTAGTATTTGCTCCCATTTTCTCGCATAAATTTGCCATCTCATTAATAAAAGCAATTTTGGTCGCTAAGAAAGCGTTTGAGACATATTTAGTAAGTTCTGCAGTAACCAAATCAGTACTTACCATAGGTATATTCTTGGTAATCAAAGGTCGATATATCTCTTTTAGTAAATCTTCTGCCTGTTTATTATTGGTGCCAATTAATATTCTATCAGGGTTTAAAAAATCCTCTATAGCAGTACCTTCTCTAAGAAATTCAGGATTTGAAGCAACGGAAAATTTAAAATTCTTGTTATTTAAATAATCAATAATTTGGTTACATGTTGTTGGAGGTACAGTCGATTTTATAATAATCAAACAATCATCTTTAATCCAAGGGCATAAATTATCGATAGCAGCAAATATATATTGTAAATCAGCTTTTCCTGAAGGTAGAGACGGTGTTCCTACCGTAATAAATACCGCTTGTGAATTTTGTAATTCAGCCGAATAGCTAGCTGTAAATCGTAACTTACCAGATTTTACTAATGGCGGTAAATATTCAGCTAGTTTTGGTTCATAAATTGGTAAAATATTTTTTTTTAATTGGTCGATCTTAGAAATATCACTATCTAAACAAGTAACGTCGTGTCCTAGGTAACTCATCATTACGCCAGATACTAGCCCAACGTAACCAGTACCTATAACATGAAGTTTAATATTCATTAATTATCCTTATATACTAGTGCAACAACTTTGTTATGCTATAATGCTATATTTAGGAGGTTGCCTCCTAACCCGATGTCATTGCGAGCGAACGTATGTGAGCGTGGCAATCCATGAAGTTTGTCATATGGATTGCTTCGTTGCCGCAAAGCGGCTCCTCGCAATGATGTTTGGGTAAAAGTATACATTAATTGACCAAATACTAAATAATAAAATGATGCTCATTAAAAGATTTTTCATCAGCCTAAGCGTAATAGTTTGTATAGTTGTAGTAACTTTAAGTTTATTAATATTAAGCGGGAGTAAAGGGTATTTAGATAAGCCTATTAAGAGGGCAATAGAATTTTACCTCGATAAAAAAAATACCAAAATACGAATTGGTAATTTACAAATAAGAAATAACATTTTGTCAATCGATAAAATATTTATGGATTTAGCACATAACACCCAAAGTGAGATTAACGATTTCAAAATCAGTTTTTTTATTGATGATATAAGAAACAAACCATTGCTTGTTAGTATTGTTGATATAGATAGTTTTTCCTTAATTTCTAAAGATAATCAACCTATAATAGATACTAAAATATCTGCTAAGTATATTGTAGATTTTTTTGAAAATAAGATTGAAACACAGTTAAACCTAAGTCCTATAAAAAATATTACTTTGCTCGATAGTTATGGTAAGAAATTACCGAAGGGGGAAGGGCTTTGTTCTTATGAAAGTAAAATTTCTACAACTTCAAAGAAGTTAATCAATTGCAAATTAACATTTGGTGATCAAGCATATCTATCATTCAATAGTATCTTGGATGGTAGCATAATTCAAGCTAATGGTAATGTTGAAAATATTCCTATAATGATTTATCAAATTGCTGAGAAAATTATCCCTGATAATCAAGTAATTTTATTTTTACAGGAATATATTAAAGATGGTTATATCAGAAATGGAGAATTTGATATTAATTTTGATAAAAATTCTTTAGAAAACAATAGACCTCTTGCAAAACTCGCTTATGCTGAGGAATTTGAAGGAGACGCGGAACGCAGAACCGCAGCGTACTCTAGTGTACGTGAGGATTCGAGTACCGCATCGACGTCCAAATTACCAGCAGAAGTAGAGTTAGGCAAGAGGTCTAATATTTCTCTAGTAAAAGCCAAGCTGCATGTCGTAGACCTTGAATATAAATACGATGCAGATTTTCCATCTTTAAGAAAAATTGATACAGATATTACTATATCTGGAGCCTCGGTTAAGTTTATACTAAATCGTGCATATAGCGGTAACAGCCTTATTTCCAATGGAGTAATAACCTTTGATTGGCAAGGGATGGATAAATCTAATTTTGTCATCAGTGCCATAGCTAAGGGACCGGGTATCGACCTAATTGATTTTATGTCAAATGAGGATTATAACCAAGTAAAAAAACAAGGAATTGACCTTAGAAAAATTACTGGCACCGCTAATTCAAAAATTGGCATAATAATACCGATTAGTCCAGTTATAAAAAATACCTATGACATCTCTACGATAATAACTGGAGTAAATGCTAAAGCATTTAGTGACAATATCATACTAAAGAATGCAAAAATAACCGGAACATTTAATGGTGATAAGCTAAACTTAATAGGTACAGGTAAAATTAATGACTATGACAGTAATTTTACCTATCAATATAATATCGATAATAATAACCATGATGATTACCAGCATCTATTAAAAGTAAAAACTACTATTGTCGGTAATAACCAGAAATTTGGTATATTCAAGTTAATTTCAGGTAGTAGTATCCTAGATTTTGAATATAAAGAGCAACGAAATAACAGAGGTCAATCTAATACCGGCTTCATTAAAGCCAATGCTAATCTTAAAAATTTGGAATTTTATATTGATAAAATATCTATACATAAAAAGCTTTCTGATGAAGCTAAACTTGTGTTAACTGGTAAGTTATATGATGGTCTAAAAGGTGATATTAATTTTGACCTTTCAGGAGCAAATAACTTAAAAATAGTTGGCAAGGCTAAAGTGCAAGATACTAAGTATGATGTTACTTTACCGATTATTGCTTATGGTACAACTGATCTAGTAGGAAAATTGCTTGTAGGTAAAGATAGCTTAAATGCCGAAATTCAGGGGAAACGACTAGATCTGTCTGGGTCTAATATGATGCAATTTTTAGAAAAAGAAGGGGAACCACAAAATATTCATCTAAGAGTTGATATAGATAGGGTAAGGTTAAAAAATAATATAATGCTTGATAAGCTTAATTTACAAATTGATTGTGATAAAATAAAATGCTTTTCTGGTTCTTTAAATTCAAAAATTGGCACTAAGTCTTTTAAAATGCTACTTACAGAAAAAAAGGATCTAGAACAATGGATAGTTACCTGTGATAATGCTGGAGCTTTATTTAGAGGTATTGGTATGTATAATAATATGAAGTCTGGTATTATAAATCTAACACTTGATACAAAAAGACATGAGGTTAAGAAGGGCGAAATAATACCAATCTTAGATGGGACATTTGACATAAAACGTTTTGTTATTACTGATATGTCTTTTCTAACTAGAATGGTATCATTTGTTTCGTTTCCAGGTTTTATGAGTTTTATATTAAATAATAAGGATATCTTGTTTAATAATATGACAGGTAGCTTTAGTTATATAGGTAATACCGTAAGTATTGCTAAGACATCAGCTACTGGACCATTTTTTGATTTTACCATGAAAGGTACAATTGATACTAATAAACACCAAATAAAGCTTAAAGGTAATGTAATACCTTCTTTCTTTTTTGCTAGTACCATTATCACTAAAATACCAATAATTGGTAAAGTATTTTCAAAGGTTGCTCCTTATTCTGTAGAGTTAAAATATAAGGAGTAAAACTATAAACGTCATTGTGAGGATGCATATGCCGGCGAAGCAATCCATTCCTGACTATTTTTTGGATTGCCGTGTCGCTGCAAAGTGGCTCCTCGCTAATAGACGATTGTGAGGTTGGTTGCTTCATCGGCATACGCATACTTGCAATGACGTTTTGTACTTTAACTTTCTTTCCATGAACTATATTAATTCAGGAAAATTTGGTGTTAGGAGAGACGAGTAACAACGTCACCAATTTCTCATCAATTGACTATATCACAACTATTTTACAACATAAAATAATTGTAACAAAATCTTGTGAATTGACACATCAAGCATATTGATAATTGCATTTGGCAGCAAACCTAAGTAAATTATTGTTATACATAATGGTATAATTGCAATCATTTCATAGAGATATAAATCTTTAAAGCTTGCAACCTGAACATTAGTAATTTGTCCTAGCATTACTTCTTTGTAAAGTTTTAGCATATAAACAGCTCCAAGAATAATACCAACAGCACTTATTATAGCTAGCACTATATTGGCTTGATAAATACCTATTAAACTTAAAAATTCTCCTATAAAACCGCTAGTGCCTGGTAAACCTATAGAGCCAAGCATGGCAATCATAAACAAAGTGGCAAGTATTGGCATTTTATTTGCTACACCACCATATTGGTCTATTTCCTTAGTATGCAATCTGTCATATAAAGTACCAACTATCAAAAACAAAGTAGATGCTACCACACCATGACTAATCATTTGATATATTGCCCCCTTAATTCCCACTTCTGTCAAACTAAAAATCCCAGCAGTAACATAGCCCATATGAGCTATTGATGAATAAGCTATCATCTTTTTCATATCTCTTTGAGCTAGTGCCACTAATGAACCATATATTACAGCAAATATACTCAGCACTAATACATAAAATGCAAATTCTTTTGATATATTTGGAAACATTGGTAATGACACTCGTAAAAAACCATATGCTCCAAGTTTTAATAATATCCCAGCCAAAATGACAGACCCAGCAGTTGGGGCTTGTACGTGTGCATCAGGAAGCCATGTGTGGAATGGTAGCATAGGCACTTTTACCGCGAAGGCTATAAAGATTGCCAACCATAAAACTCTCTGTACCGATAATGCTAATAAAGGTATTGATTCGTTCAGAACAAGCATATTAAAGCTGTGAAATTGGCTATAAATATATAGCAACGACAATAAGAAAAATACCGAACCAAAGAAAGTATAGAGGAAGAACTTTACAGCCGCATAGACTCTATTTTCACCTCCCCAAATTCCTATAATTAGATACATCGGGATTAATATTACTTCAAAAAATAAGTAAAATAATAGTAAATTCATTGAGGAAAAAGCCCCAATGCAAAAAGATTCAATTAATAAAAAACAAAACAAAAATTCTTTAATATATTTTTTGACGGTAAATAGACTAGCTATAATACAGATAAGGGTTAAAAAGCTGGTCAAAACAACAAAAAATACTGAAATTCCATCGACTCCAATGTGGAATTCAAGACCTATATATTGAACCCAATTATAGCATTCGACAAATTGATAAAGTTTTGATGTACTATCAAATTGAACTAATAAACAAATAGTAGCTATTAATGTTAGTACAGAGCTTAAAACTGCAACATATATCGCATAAACTTGTTTATTAACCGACCTACTCTGTCTAATAAACAGCAGAATATATAATGCACTTAGTAAAGGCAAGAAAATGCTTATTGATAAGATCGGTAAATCTGACATTCTAAACTCTAGGCTCTGTGAATATTTCTATTTAATGGGCGATTTCTTTGTTGTTTTCGTCCTCGAATCCTCACGTACTAAATGTACGCTGCGGTTCTGCGGGCGAAAACGCCTATAAATCTCCACATTAAATAGAAATATTCGCAGAACCTAAATAATCCAATTAACTCCGTTTATTAGAATATATAAAACTAATATTTTTCGAACCACGCTCGATTGCTGCTGCTACCTTTAAAGTATTATATTCATCAAGGGCTTTGCCTATTACTTGCATCCCAAGAGGTAATCCTCTAGAAGATAAAGCAGCTGGTACAGAACAACAAGGAAGACCGGCAAGACTAGCTGGAATAGTAAATAAATCGTTTAAATACATTATCACAGGATTATCTTGTTTCTCACCTAAGTTAAAGGCTTCGGATGGGGCAGATGGCAAAATTATTGCTTCAACTCGCCCAAAAGCTTTGTTAAAATCATCTGAAATCAAGCGTCTTATTTTTTGTGCTTTTAAATAATAAGCATCCATAAGAGTAGATGAAAGCAAATAAGTACCAATCATAATACGTCTTTTAACTTCAGAGCCAAAACCAGCACTCCTTGTTTTTTGATACATTTCTTCAATAGATACTCCATCATTTTCTGCCCTAAAACCATATCTTACACCATCATATCTTGATAAATTAGATGAGGTTTCAGCAGGTGCTATCACATAATATGCAGATAGTGCATATTTAGAATATGGTAATGAAATATCAATAATTTCTACCCCATCATTTTTAAGAATATCAATAGTATTTTGCCACATCTTAATAATGTCAGGCTGTATACCCTGTTTTCTCATAAGATCAAATGGAACGCCTATCTTCATATTTTTTACACTAGCATTACATGCTGACCTTAGTTGTGGTACCTCGGAGTCGATAGAAGTAGAATCCTTCTCATCAAATCCCATC
Organism: Candidatus Tisiphia endosymbiont of Xenochironomus xenolabis; assembly: GCF_964264705.1. Taxonomy (NCBI): domain Bacteria; kingdom Pseudomonadati; phylum Pseudomonadota; class Alphaproteobacteria; order Rickettsiales; family Rickettsiaceae; genus Candidatus Tisiphia; species Candidatus Tisiphia endosymbiont of Xenochironomus xenolabis. The sequence continues at coordinate 989,185 of NZ_OZ183473.1, read as the reverse complement.
ATGGCTTGTAGCATTAAAGCGTTATCTTCAACAGTTCTTGTAAGCACGCCAGCTTGGTCAAGCGAACTAGCAAAAGCAATCATCCCATATCTAGAACATCGACCATATGTTGGTTTGAATCCGACAACTCCGGTATAACTGGCAGGTTGACGAACAGAGCCCCCTGTATCACTTCCAAGAGCTGCCATAGCTAAAAAAGCACTAACAGAAGCTGATGCTCCCCCAGAAGACCCCCCTGGAACTAGTGGAGTGGAAGGTGCGTCTACAGCCTTCCAAGGACTAATAACATTGCCGAAATAGCTGGTAATATTAGCAGAACCCATGGCAAATTCATCCATATTAGTCTTACCAAGCATTATTGTACCATGCTCTTGCACTTTATTACTTACAGTCGATTCGTATGTTGGTATAAATTTACTAAGCATTCTTGAGCCTGCAGTAGTTAGCACTCCTTTTGTGCAAAAAAGATCTTTTACAGAGATGGGAATTCCTTCTAATGACTTTTCTATTCCTTTATGGTAATTTTGATCAGCAATTTTAGCTTGCTGTAAAGCCGTATCTGTAGTTTCAGTAATATAGGCATTCAGCTCTTTATGCTTATCCATTTCTGCAATATGAGCTTTAGTTAGCTCAACACATGAGAATTCTTTGCTCTTTAGTGCTTTCAGGGCTTGGGTTATGGTTAATTTTACAATTTCTGACATATTTTACTCTACTACTTTTGGTACTACAAAACATTTTACTTCTCTGGCAAGTTCTGCTTTATCATTTGGTAAGTTAGCAAATAACTCATCAGAGAGATCACCATACAATACTTGATCTTTTCGCATTCTTTGGTTCATACCACAAACTGAAGTAAGTGGTTGAACGTTACTACAATCTACATCGTTTAAAATGTTAATCATATTCATGATCTCAGTCAGCTGCTGGGAAAAACTATTTATTTCCTCTTTGCTAAAATCAAACCTAGCAAGTTTTGCTATTCTTTGTACTTCTTCATTTGTAATCATTATATACCTAAATATTTACAGTCAATGTTGTTTAAAATAATATTATAGCATGAAATATATCTACACTAATAGCATGAAGTCATTTTTTAAGAATAATTATACTTATTTTGCATTGGACGATTACGTAACTTATCCAATACGTCAAAATGATGCAAAGCAAATTGTAAGTTGTCATTCCCACCCACTATGGTCATTCCCGCTTCAGTACGGAATCTAGATACCTGCTTACGCAGGTATGACACTGAGTTGAATATACTTAAACAGTCATTATTTCTTGTTCTTTTTGCTTAACATGCGAGTCGACTTTATTACTATACTCATCAGTTAATTTTTGGATTTCTTCTGAAAAATTATGATGTTCGTCCTTAGTTATGATATTGTCTTTTTCTAACTTTTTTAACTCCTCATTGCCGTCCCTTCTGATATTACGCAATGCAATTTTAGTATTTTCTCCATATTTTTGAGCAAATTTAACAAGCTCTTTGCGACGTTCTTCAGTAAGTAATGGAATGGTAATTCTGACTAATTGCCCATCTGATGATGGATTTAGACCTAGATTTGCATCAGTAATGGCTTTTTCTACAGCTTTTATCATAGATTTATCCCACACTTGCACCGTGATAGTCCTGGCATCTGGAGTAGAAAGACTTGCTACTTGTGACAAAGGCATTTTATCTCCATAGGCTTCAACCAATACCGGATCAAGTAAATTAACTGAAGCTCGACCAGTTCTGAGTCCCTTAAGTTCGTGATCCAATATTTTTAACGAGCTATCCATTTTTGATTGTAACTCTTTATATATAGTTGTTTTATCCATATCTATTAATCTTCTTGAATTTTTGTATACTCACCTTTTCCTTGCAGTACTTTTGCAAAGTTACCTTTCTCTCTAATTGAAAATACCTTAATTGGCAAGTTATTTTCTCTAGCCACTGCAACGGCAGCAATATCCATAACTTGTAAGTTCTCTTTTAGAAGATCAGTATAACTGATAGTGGAATATTTTACTGCATTAGGGTTTTTCGTTGGATCGGAATCATATACACCATTAACTTTAGTGCCTTTTAATAATAAATCACAACTCATTTCAATGGCTCTTAGGACACCCGCACTATCGGTAGTGCAAAATGGATTACCAGTTCCGCCGGAAAAAATTACTACTCTACCTTTTTCTATATGTCTTTTTGCTTTACGACGTATATAAGGCTCACAAATACTCATCATGGGGATTGCTGAAAGAACTCTAGTATGAACACCTAAACTTTCCATAATATTTTGTAAAGTAAGTGCATTTATTACCGTACCAAGCATACCAATATAATCACCAGCAGCTCTTTCAATACCAAATGCAGAATTAGTTCCACGATAAATATTACCACCGCCAACAACCACACATACCTGTACACCAATATCTATTGCTTCCTTTATATCCTCAGCAATCCTTAATATTACAGAATATTCGTGACCAAATTGCTTGTCACCCATTAAGGCTTCGCCAGAAACTTTTAGCAAAACCCGTTTATATTTTAAATGTGACATAAATTTTACATTGTTGTTAAATTATTGATTTATATAATTCTACACAAACCTATTTGATAGCTGTGGGAGGAGCCTCTTATAACTACTAAAACTAATCAAACTATTATTTTTGTCAAGTATTATAGTTGTTTTACAACTATTATAAATTTAAAAATATTAGTTTAAAACAAGGTATGATTACACTTATCAAGTTAAATATAATAGACTTCCTGCATAAGTCAAAGAAGCACTCGGGATTTTGTTGTCGAAACTCGCCTCCGCTCCTCATATACGTTTGTGTATACGAAGGTAGCAGGCTTCGTTTCGCCTAAAAATCCCGAGTGCTTCTTTGACTTATGCAGGAAGTCTAATGGTCAAAGCAATCCTTTCTAATCACTTTCCTGGATTACTTCGTTGCCACAAAGTGGCTCCTCGTAATGACGGCTTCCAGAAAGAATTTGCTGGATAGTTAACGATAATTCATAAAAATTTTTGATTAGACAATCAATCTTATTTATTTGATTACCTAATAGCTCAAGAGGCGGCTCTAATTCTATCGATACATTAGACCTCTTGCAAAACTCTAGTTCTGCTGGTAATTTAGACAATGATGCGGTACTCGAATCCTCACGTACGCTAGAGTACGCTGCGGTTCGAGGTGAAGCGTCTCCTTCAAATCCTTGTGCATAAGCGAGTTTTGCAAGAAGTCTATTCTTTGTTATCATCTGGGTCTTCAAATACTCAATATCCTGGCTTGTATAATATCGTCTATTACGTATCTTATGTATAGATATGTTTGGCAATATACTTTCTAGATATCTTAGTTGGTGAGAGTGAATATTTAGAATTTTTGTTACTTCACCAATAGAATAATATTTCTTATCCTGCATTTTTATTAATTAATAATTTTAATTTTCTAGCTGGTATAAAACGTATTACTTCTTTTTCTGGAATTATAACCGCTTCTTTTGTATGAAAATTTATACCAGGTCTAGGTTTTTTTATGCTAGTACAGAAGCTACCAAAACCTACTAACGTCAATCTTTGCTTGCTTACTATTTGCTGAATATTGCTAAATATTTGTTCGACTATTTCTTCGCATATAAGGTTTGATAGCCCCAATTTAGCTTTTAACATATAAGCAATTTTTTCTTTAGTAATAGAAGTAGTATAGTTAATTGATTTGGACTCACTCAAGCTGTTCTCTTCTCTCTTACCATCATAAAGTCTACCTGAATCAACCATAATTTCTACCATCTGATTAGAGCCGAACCCCAAGTTACTCCAGCACCAATAGCCGTAAAAAGCAATAGATCGCCTTTTTTAATATTACCGTAAGATTTTAGAGAAGCAAGAGCTAAAGGAATTGAAGCAGCCGAACAATTAGCATGTTTTGCAACTGTTTTTACTACTTTACTTGGATTAATCTTTAGTCGCTCCACAACTGCATCTATAATTCTTACATTTGCCTGATGTGGAATAAAATGATTAACATCATCTATGGTAAAATTATTATTATGCAATATTTCTTCGGCTACCTTACTCATCTTTTCTACTGCATGTCTAAAAACTTCCTGTCCTTTCATTTTTATTTTACCGGTTTTGCCATTACTACTTACACCACCATCAGTATAAAGAATATCGTGATAACGACCATCCGAATAGATATTACTATCTATTATACCGGAGTTATCATCACTATATTGCAAAATTACCGCACCGGCACCGTCACCAAATAAAATACAAGTAGCTCTATCGCTCCAGTCCATTAGAGATGACATTTTTTCAGCACCAACTAATAATATGGTTTTATATTTTCTAGATTTGATCAAAGAGTCGGCAACATGTAAACCATATATAAACCCCGAGCATACTGCCTGTAGGTCAAATGAAGGTACATTACTAAGCCCTAGATAACCTTGTAACTTAGAGGCGGTAGAAGGAAAGCTATTATCCGGAGTAGTGGTACAGGTAATTATCAAATCTATAGATGCTGGATTTAATCCAGCATCATCTATAGCATTTTGGCTAGCTTTAATAGCTAAATGTGATGTATACTCATCATCAGCCGCAATATGTCTTTGTAATATACCAGTCCTTGAGCGAATCCATTCATCGTTAGTATCAACCGATAGCGACAATTCTGCGTTAGTAATAATACGCTCCGGCAAATAGGCTCCACACCCAAGAATTTTACAAGCCATTGTGGTTTATGCTACTTCTTCATCTTTTTCTTGCTTCTGGACAATAACTTGACGACCATTATATGTGCCATCAGCTAAAGATATGTGATGAGGAAGCTTATATTCTCCTGTCTGAGAATCTATTACTACATTAATTTTACCAAGTGCAAGGTGAGAACGCCTCATATTGCGTCTTGATTTTGATGTTTTCTTTTTTGGAACTGCCATATAGCCTCTTAAAAATTACACTTTAGGATAAAAAGTATTTGTCAAATCGATATAGCAGTATATTATACTTCCATTACAAAATCTAGGTATTTTAAACATAAACTTTATGAAATTTTTTATAATTCGAACTTTTGCTATTTCATCCATATTATTCACATTATGTAGTTGTAAAACTATAGAATCAAGGGGACAGTATGTTGATGATAATTTATTAGCTACACTTGAAGAAAAAAGGCTTAGCAAATCAGAGGTAGAGGATTTAATTGGTACACCAACAATTATACCTGACTACACTCCTAATACTTGGTATTATGTTCAACGTTCTTTAGCTAGGAGAGCATGGCTTGAACCAAAAGTAATTGAACAAAAAATAGTAAAAATTACTTTTAATAAAAAAGATGTAATTGAGGAAGTTTTAGTACTTAGTGATTCGCATAAAGATGATATAAATATAATGGGAGAATATACGAAAACTTATGGTACAGAATTAAACGGACTACAAAAATTTGTAAAGAATATTGGTAGGTTCAATAAAACTACAGAGGGAAAAAAGAAGAAGAAACAATAAAATCATGCTTGCAATATTTCATAGATACTGTATAAACTGAACGCTACTAGTTCTTAAAATCATTCGAATTAGATTCATTGCTAAGAGTTAATAGACGAACTAAAGAGTTTATGGCCCCTTCGTCTAGCGGTTAGGACGTTACCCTTTCACGGTGAAAACACGGGTTCAAGTCCCGTAGGGGTCACCATTACCGTACAAGTTGCTACTTCTTTGCAATTCTGTAAATGGAAAAGCCAGAACGTAATGCAGTTTACAGCCCTCGAGTGTTAGGCTCGAAAATATAAAATTTAATAATTACATTTTTTCAGCAATTGTCGAACCTTTAAAAGTTTCATAGACGTTCGTGCTGATACATATAAGGTCTACAATCTTTTTAGAAAACTTATCATCTACTTTGTCATAACTCTTAATTAATTCAGTTAATTCATACTGTCTTCCCTTTAATTGAGCTTTCTTACAAAAAAATTCTTCTCTAGTTTAAGGTGCCATCTGCTAAGAAATCCACCAATCTATAGAGTTTATTTTGAATAACACTATGCTCTTGCGAAACTAGAGTAGAAAGAAAATAGGAATTTGTATTGCAAAAAATCAATTCACTGAATTTATGAATGCAATATGTTTTAATTTGAAATGCTTAACCGTTCTTACTATGTAAAATTAAGTATCTGACAGAACAAAAAGCTAAAATTTATAAAAAAAATTGCAATCTTTTAAAAACATCAGAGTTGATGATTTCTTTGTAATTTTTTGGACAAAAGATTTTCTTTGAAATTAGAACAATTTTTTATCCTTCAACGATCCCATAATGTCTGACTGGAGGTGGAGATGAGAAACAATCAGATATGACTAATATTCATTGGGATTTTGAGAAATTTACACAAAAAATAGACTGTTTTTTGAAAATATTACTAAATTATTATGGGAGATTACGGAGGTTAAACCATTATTCCTGATCATTTCACCAACTCTTCAGGTCAATTGAGTATATATCAGCTCGCCATAACATCAGTTTGCTATTGAGAAGGTTTATCATTATCAGAAGTAGTAGGATTAATTCTGCCAACCATTTCATCTAGTGATATTTGGAAATAGTCTGCTAGGGCTATGGTGACTGCACTACCAAGGCTTTTTTTAGCATTATTATTTTCTTTTATAAAATTAAATATAGCTGTTTCACTAAAGCCACATTTTTTTGCTAATTTATAAGGATTTAAATTTTGTTCTTTTAGCTTTCTGCAAAGAAAGTGTCTTAAGTTAGCATTAACATCATCTATTGATATATTAAAAAATTCTTGTTTTTCCTCATGTGGCAATACATAACTAATTCTGCAAACAACCCTATCTATTGAACATTTAAAATAGTTGGCTATACATAATAAAGTTTTAAGACCTATATTACGGTATTCAGCTTTAATAAGTTTCCCGACAGTTGAAGGTGGAATACCACTTTTTTGTACAAAATATTTCCTTTTTAAGTGATTTTCTTTTAATTGTTGTTTAAGGAAAATCTGTACTTGCTGCGAAAGAGTCATAAGTATTTTGAATCAAGTTAGTATAAAAATATCCTAAAAGAAAGGGTATTTTACTTGACACCCCAAAATAACTATATTAGACTCTTAAGAACAGGATGAGATCATAAAAAACAGTAATTACTGAACTAATTTTTAAAAACCAAAATGGTATATTTTGGCAAGTCTCAAACTAAAGAATCCAGTGTAATATTCAAACATTTAGCTTATTAATAAGCTAAACCTTGAATGTTACATTGAGTAAACTAGTAAGTACTTGAAGGTTTTGCGGCTTAAAAGTACTTACTAGCGAAATTAATCCAATAGCATTGCTATTAAAAACCCATTATTGAGGTGTTAACTATGAACATATACAAATTTCTTCAAATAGTCAAACTCCATTATCCTTGCAATCCTATAACGTTAAGCACTATCAATATACTGTATTATAGCTAACCCGATTAGTATTTATCTGGATAATAATTTGCTATCCTCGCATATAGGGAACTAAAATAGTATTCCAAAACCCTGAGATATTATAAACTTTCGCTTGTGCGGGAACACTTTTTTATTTAAATAAGACAAATACTCATTGGGTTAGTTGTATTAAATCATTTTTATATCTAATAGAGTAGAATTATGAAAGATACATCCCAATTATTAACACCCACTAATATTCTTCAAGAGGATAGTAATGAGGTTCAAGAAGAAAAGAAGAAACATCATAATGATAGGAAAAAATCACCTGAAGAAACATTAAAAAAAATAGTTAAGCATTATGAACTAGCAAAACAAAAAGCAGAGTTAATATCACATGGGCTGTAGTTAACAGCAAAGAATGATAATGTTGTTAATCAGCAATTGTTTAAGAATAGAATAACAGATTTCCAGTATATTCCTGGTCTTTCTTCTAAACAAGCAATTAGCAAATATCAAGCAATCTTAGTACTACAGTTGTAGTTTAGATGTGAGCATTCACGATTTTTTTGTGATGAATAAAAAAACCTGATCACCAAGCGTCATTGCGAGGAGACCGTAAGGTCAACGAAGCAATCCATTTCTAATCACTTTCCTGGATTGCTTCGTCGGTCTGGCAACCTCCTCGCAATGACATCTTATACTTTAACCTTTTTTCCGTGAACACTCACATTCAATCTACAACTGTAGTATTAGATAGATTACACATTCAATAGGGATTTGTTTTAGAACAGGGAATGTTCTTTACCACAGAGTCCATGGTAAATACTGGAAGTTACAAGACTACCCTTAGTCATTTAGACGAATGGACGGTAACCACTTGTGATAAATCATTTTCTGCACAGTTTGAGCATACTATATGGTGTCATACAAAATGGTTTTGAAATATTTACGTTATCATCATAAAATCTGACTTGTAATATTATAATAAATAACAATTTCTACATCATTATTCCTGAGTACGTCACCAACTCTTCAGGTTAATTGAGTATATATCTAAAAAAATTAGCTTTGTAGCATTTTAGCAATATATTTTTTTTACCATTATAATATCATAAATTGGCTAAATTATTGATATAGCAAGGTGTTACAGCTAATTAGAAACCATATAATCTTTACAATAAATTCAATTTAAATTAATACAATCAAAAATAAATATTAATTTAATTTAAATTTATATATAATTTTTGTAGTTTAATTACTATGCTTTATGAAGGTTTCTAATTGAACTGTTTATTAGTAACAAAATAGCTAGAATTAGATTACTTTAGAAACTTTAACATAATCTAAACCATTGTAAATAATATTTAATAGAAGGTATAAAATGCTAGAAAATAATTCAGAACAAGAAGATGTATGGCGTAATGAATTGGGGGAAACATATGAAGAACAGGAGAGTCGTTTAGATCGTGAAGAATCTGTTAGAAAACGCAATGCCATTATATTTGTTTTTATTCCTATGCTAATTGGATTTCTAACATTTACTTATTTTTTCCTTAATTCAATAGAAGAAAAGAACAAATTGATGAAGCAACAACAATCAACAACTATCGATAATACTCAAGATACAAAGAAATAAAATAATTGAATTGTATTGTAAAATCTGGGATAGTCAATTTGTATGGTTGTATCTTGAAATAGGTTTCTAGAGATTTATAGTAAAAGCAAGGAATGCTAGTATCTGTGAACAAAATTTAAATTACTAGATTTTGACTCTTTTTAGCTGCAAATTATAAGATTTTTTGAAATAGGTACACTATTCCTACAAAAATCTTATTAATTTTCGCTTAAAAACACTCAAAACCTAGACAATTAAAATTTTGTTCACAGATCCTAGGTAAGTCTATTAAAATTTATAACCATACCGCATACCTAAATTAGTTAAACCAGGGTTAAATTTCCCAAGACCAGCATTAGATAAGTGGTCAATAATTACAGCAACACTGTGCTTCTCTTGAATCATTACCCCTAAACTAAGACTTTCTCTAAATAAGAATCTTGTTCCTAAGGCTCGTCTTCTTTGCTGTAATTTTTCTACTTCACCATTATGAATTCCAAATCCAAAAGTTGCCTCTAAAAATACATATTTCATGATATCAAAATGCCAAGTAATCCCAGTATAGATATTGCTAGTATATTTCTGATTGTTAATATTTGTCCCTATATGAGGATAACCAAATAAAAATTTGTATTCGTCACTAAAAAGATATTCTAAATAATGTCAGAACCCTTCTCATAACGTTGTCTTAATTTACCCTTTAGTCCAAATTTATACCCTAAATCATGTCTCAATACTCCAATTCTCATTTCGTCAGCCAGAGTTCTTGAACCAATTAATAAAAGAATTAAAAAGATTAAGTGATGTATTTTTTTATATTTCATATAACTCAATGCCCTTTTGCTTTATTAGTTAAAATTAATCCCATAATCAAATCATAAGCTCTAGCAAATTGATAATCTTTTTTATAAAGATCAGATAGTTGGTCTAGAGTATTTTTCGATTCAGTCGTTTTTGTTTTATCTTTATCTTTTGTAGTATCATCTGTTTTCTTAATAGCCTCTTTATCTTTATTTGTAGAGTCTAGTTTTTTATCATCATTTTTTTTGTTATCGTTTTTTAAGTAATTTTTTAAAGAAGCTTCAGAGAATCTTCCATCTATCATTTTTGTTTCGGGATATTCAACTTTTACCATCTCAACAAATATGTCAGGTTCGATACCCTCTGCTTGAATTGAACGATCATTAGGGGTGTAATATTTAGCCGTAGTAAGCTTTACAGCCGCTCTAGGACTGATTACCGAAAAGCTTTGTACAGATCCTTTACCGAAAGATTTTGTGCCAAGTATTATCGCTCTTTTATGATCTTGCAAGCTACCTGCTACAATTTCTGCAGCTGAGGCAGAGCCAACATTAATAAGAACAATCATCGGAACTAATGGAGCTTTTTCTGCAGATTTATTGCTATTAAATACCGCATTACTATTCTTGGTTCTTCCCTTGGTAGTAACAATTACTCCAGAATCAATAAAATATTCGCTAACAGCAACAGCCTGCTCTAACAAACCACCAGGATTATTACGTAAATCTAGAATAATACCCTCTATGCTATTTTTACTGCCATCTTTTAAAGTTTTCATAGATTTTTTTAATTCTTCAATGGTATGTTCATTAAAAGCCCCTATTCTTATATAAGCTATATTATTTTTTTCTAAATGAGCTTTTACTGGGGTAATGGTAACTATTTCGCGGATAAGTTCAATTTCTTTTGGCTTAGATTCACCTTCTGTAATCACCAGTAATTTCACTTTTGTTCCTGGTTCTCCACGCATCTCTTTGACAGATTTATGAAAACCTAAAGTTGATACAAACTCATCATTAACTCCTACTATATAGTCTCCAGCTTTTATACCCGCCTTATAAGCTGCTAGATCATCAATAGGGGAAATGACTTTGATGGCACCATTATCATACTGCACTTGAACACCAATACCGCCAAACTCTCCTTTAGTCTCATTAAGAAAATCTTTTAGATCATCATCAGTAAAATAGCTAGAATGGGGATCTAGCGAAGTTAACATGCCTTCGATAGCAGCATCGGTCATTTTTTGTTTTTCCGGTTCTTGAACATAGTCTTTATTAATACGCTCAAAGACCTCTTGAAATTGTTTGAGATAAGCTGTATCTGATAATTCGTTCTTTTTTTTCGGTTCTTCCGCAAATGTGATATTGGCACAAAAGATAAAACTTGATAATAACATTATAAAGCGTATGAACATAGTACTCCTAAATATCTAAATTGTTTATAATTGTATCCATCTTAATTAAAGCCTGATTATAAATGAACTGAAAACGTTTTTCTGGTTTTTTGCCCATAAGATCGTCTACTATCTTAGCAATATTATCAAAATCATCTATAGTAACTTTTAGAATGGTTCTATTTTTTGGGTTCATTGTTGTTTCTTTTAACTGAGCTGGCATCATTTCACCTAACCCCTTAAATCGACCAATATCTATTTTAGCCTTACTATTTTTTAATAATTTAGCAGTTAAATCAGTTTTTTGTTGATCATTTACTGCATAGTAAGTTTTATTAGATTGGGTTAATCTATAAAGAGGTGGTTTGGCAAGATATAAATGACCTGAAGATATTAACTTCGGCATACGAAGATAAAAGAACGTCATTAACAATGAGGCGATATGAGCTCCGTCAACATCAGCATCTGTCATAATTATTATTTTTTCATAACGCAAATTCTCCTCTCGATAATTTTTAAGACTACCACAGGCTAATGCCACCTCTAAATCTTGAATTTCTTGGTTGTTAGTAATCTTCTCGAAAGTTGCATTGGCAACATTCAAAATTTTACCTCTAAGAGGTAAAATAGCTTGTGTTTCTCGATCTCTTGCCTGTTTAGCTGATCCCCCGGCAGAATCTCCTTCAACCAAGAATAATTCCGTCCCATTAGGAGAGGTTCTTGTACAATCTGCTAATTTACCTGGTAATCGCAATTTTTGTGTAGCAGTTTTACGTGAAATATTTTTTTCGTTACGCTTATTTATTCGGTATTCCGCAATATTAACTATATGTTCAAGCAGCTGGTTGGCTACGAGTTTATTACTACTCAACCAATGATCAAAATGGTCTTTAACAATGTTCTCTACTATTTTATTAATCCCAGGCGAAACCAATTTTTCTTTTGTTTGTCCTTGAAATATTGGCTCTTGGATAAATACAGAAAAAACAATAGAAGAAGTTTCTAGAATATCCTCAATAGTAAGTAAAGTGGTTTTTTTATTACCGGTCATTTCACCATATACCTTTATACCACGCAGTAATGCACTACGCAAACCTTGCTCATGGGTTCCCCCAAGAGGGGTAGGAATAGTGTTGCAATAGGATTGGATAAAAGGTTGGTCTTCATTTTTATGCCAAGCAATTGCCCATTCCACTTTTATGTGATCCTGGTCCCACTCAATATTACCACAAAAAATCTCTCCACTAACTAAATCTTCCAAATTTATTTTAGAAATTAAATAATCTTTCAAACCATCTGGAAAATGGATGAGAGCTGTTGCTGGAACATCGCTTTTAGTTTCAACTTCACATTGCCACTCTATCGTTACCCCTCTATACAAATAGGCTTTTGATTTGGCTAATTCATATATTCTTTTTGGTGAAAAGGATGGTTTCTCTCCAAAAATTTCTGGGTCAGGATGAAAATTGATAGATGTTCCCCTTAATTTTTTGGCAATATCTTCACTGGTTAAATCATTCAATTTTTGTCCTTTGGAATAAGATTGCTTGAATAATTTACCCTGCTTATATACTTTAATTTCTAAATAGTCGGATAAAGCATTAACAACCGAAATGCCAACTCCATGTAAGCCACCTGCTGTTTGATAGACATTATTTGAAAATTTACCACCAGAATGAAGGTGAGTTAAAATTACCTCAAGAGCAGATTTATCAGGAAATTTGGGATGATTATCGACAGGAATCCCTCTACCATTATCAGAGATAGTGATACTATTATTTACATGCATCTTTATGGTGATAACGCTAGCAAAACCAGCAACAGCTTCATCCATAGCATTATCTAGCACTTCCGAAACAAGATGATGCATAGCATTCTCGTCCGTCCCGCCAATATACATACCAGGACGCTTGCGTACAGGCTCAAGCCCTTCTAATACTTCAATATCTTTTGCTGTATACGAATTATTAATTTTGGGCTTCTTTTCATTAAAGCTAAATAGATCAAGCATATTATGATGTTAACTTACAAGTTTTTGATGAATATACTATTTTGAAAGATAGAGAAAAGCAAGAACACATACAGCAAATGCTTGAAATATAACCCGTAACGACATTAACTTGGAACTAAATTTTTTGTCAATTTTCCCGCCAATAGCCATAGAGACAACACCTAGCACTAAGATTAATGTAGTCAAACTTAAAGCAATTAATATATATACCACAAAATTATCTCTAAAAATTACTTTATTATATACAATAAAATTAGAAATATACTCGAATAATCCAACATTTGCAAATCCAATTCGTAGGATTCTACAACAGAACAGTTTAAAAGTCATAGATAAAAACAACCACTGTCATTGCGAGAAGCCAACTTTAGTGGCGATGAAGCAATCCACCTTCTAGCGTCATTGCGAGCAAACATACTTGAGCGTGGCAATCCATGAAGCTTGCTATAGTCAATTCAGGAGAATTTGGGGCTAGGAGCGATGGAGCGACACCTATAAGTAATAGGCGAGCGACGAGCGACAACGTCCCCAACTTCTCATCAATTGACTATATATGGATGCTTCGTCGTGTTTACACACTCCTAGCAATGACGTATAGATGTGCCTACGAATTTGCTGTAATACTAATCGGATTAGCTATAAAAGATAAGTTAATTAATCTAAAGTTTTTTGATAATTAACCTCTTCTTGATCTAGCCTAGCTGCAAATTTACGCATTCTATTCATGTAGAAACCTGTTCCTGCCGGTACTAATCTACCAACTATGACATTTTCTTTCAGTCCACGTAACTTATCAACTCTTCCAGCTATAGCAGATTCCGTTAGAACTCTTGTTGTTTCTTGGAAAGAAGCAGCTGAAATAAACGATCTAGTTTGCAGCGATGCCTTAGTAATACCTTGCAAGATTACCTGAGCTTCCGCCGGTCTTAAACCATTCTTGATAGCTTTTTCATTAATTTCAGCAAATTCGCGATGATCTATCTTCTCATCAACCATTAATGTCGTATCACCAGAATTTGTTATCTCTACTTTTTGTAGCATCTGACGGATTATTACCTCGATATGTTTATCGTCAATTTTTACACCCTGTAAACGATATACTGCTTGAATTTCTCCAACCATGTAACTTGTAAGAGCTTCTACTCCCATTACTTTTAAAATATCTTGCAACACTGGATTACCATCAATTAACATATCGCCTTTTTTAACAAAATCACCCTCATTAACCACAACATGCTTGCCTTTTGGTACCATATACTCAATTGGCATACCACCTTCACTTGGCTGAATAATAATACGCCTTTTTGACTTATAGTCTTTACCAAACTCAACTCTACCATCTAGTTCTGCAATAACGGCATGATTTTTTGGACGTCTAGCCTCAACAAGTTCAGCTACCCTTGGAAGACCACCAGTAATATCTTTGGTTTTAGCTGATTCCCTTGGAATACGTGCTAAAATATCACCTACCGATACTTTAGCCCCATCTTCAACACTTAAAATAGCATTTACTGGTATATAGTATCTAGCCTCTAAACCATTGGATAGCACAATAGTTTCTCCATTCTCATCAACTAATTGGATACGAGGACGCAACTCTGCTCCACGTAAATATTGTTTTGATTCAACTATGACTTTACTAGAAATACCAGTTGCTTCATCAGTAATATCACGAATTGATACCCCTTCTACCATATCTTTGAATGCAATTTTACCAGATTTCTCGGTAATAATTGGAATAGTATACGGATCCCACTCTACTAATTTCTGTGCCTTTTTTACCTTATCTGAATCATCAACTATTAATCTTGCACCATACGGTACTTTATGTCTTGCTTTCTCATTATTATCGCTATCCAACAATAATAACTCACATGAACGACCCATTACGATCTTACGACCTTCAGAATCAACAACAACATTACGTCCTAGAATCTTTACTTTTGCATCATGAGAGGCTTCTATTGAAGATATTTCTGCACCTTTTGTTGCAGCTCCTCCAATATGGAAAGTTCTCATGGTTAGCTGAGTACCTGGTTCACCAATTGACTGGGCAGCAATCACTCCTATTGCTTCCCCTACTGAAACTAAGGAACCAGTAGCTAGATCTCTACCATAGCATTTTACACATATTCCATCAGCGATCTCACATGTTAAAACAGATCGTACTAGCACTGCATCTAAACCAGAAGATTCGATTTCTTCTAATTTTACTTCGTTAATTAATTCACCAGCTGCTAGTAATAGAGCATTAGTAACTGGGTGATAGACGTTAATTGCAACTGTTCTGCCTAAAATTTGCTCTGCCAGTGACACAATAACTTCACCACCATCAATAATACTTCTTACTTCTATGCCTTTTGTAGTTTGACAATCTTCATCGGTAATTATGCAATCTTGAGCAACATCAACTAATCTACGGGTTAAATACCCAGAATTAGCTGTTTTCAATGCTGTATCAGCTAGACCTTTACGAGCACCATGTGTGGAATTAAAATATTCAAGAACAGTAAGACCTTCACGGAAATTAGAGATAATAGGAGTTTCAATAATTTCACCTGACGGTTTAGAAATCAAACCACGCATACCGGCTAACTGCTTAATCTGTGCTGCCGATCCTCTTGCTCCTGAAGTAGCCATCATATATATAGCATTTACTTTCTGATGATTAGGCTTATCATTAACCTGCATCATAGCAATTTCTTTCATCATGTCATTTGCTACTTTATCAGTGCATCTAGACCAAGAATCAATTACTTTATTATATTTTTCACCATAGGTAATTAGACCATCAGAATATTGTTGTTCAAACTCCTTGACCTCAGTTAATGTTGCATTAATATGATTATCTTTTGATTTTGGTACAACCATATCATCCATGCCAAAAGAAATACCTGAGGAACAAGCATATTTAAATCCAAGTTTCATTAGCTGATCAGCAAAAATTACCGTAGCCTTTTGACCACAATGACGATACACTAAATCAATTACCTCAGATATATCTTTTTTAGTCATTGCTTTGTTTACAAACTTAAATCCAACATTATAATTACGAGGCAATAACTCTCCAACAATTAATCTACCAAGGGTAGTATCCACCATAGTTGCTACAACTTCCTCTTCAGCATTAAGCATATTGCGGCGAAATTTTATCTTCGAGTGAATAGTTATTATCTTATTATACAATGCATGTTCAACCTCCGACATGTTGGCAAATGCCATTCCTTCACCAGGTTCATTGTCAAAAACCATGGTTAAATAATACAGACCAAGTACTATGTCTTTATCAGGTACGATAATCGGACGACCATTTGCCGGACTCAATATGTTGTTTGTCGACATCATGAGTACCCTTGCTTCAAGCTGAGCCTCGATTGAAAGAGGGATATGTACTGCCATCTGATCACCATCAAAATCAGCATTGAATGCAGCACAGACTAAAGGATGCAGCTGGATAGCTTTTCCTTCTATCAGTAAAGGTTCAAAAGCCTGGATACCTAAACGGTGTAAAGTTGGTGCTCTATTAAGCAATACCGGGTGTTCACGTATAACTTCTTCTAAAATATCCCATACTTCTGGTTTTTCAGCTTCAACCATTTTTTTAGCAGCTTTTATAGTAGTAGCAACTCCATGTAATTCAAGCTTTGAATAAATAAATGGTTTGAATAACTCCAACGCCATGGTCTTTGGTAAACCGCACTGGTGCAACTTAAGCTCTGGTCCAACAACGATAACGGAACGACCAGAATAATCCACCCTTTTACCCAGCAAATTCTGACGAAGCCGACCTTGTTTACCTTTTAACATATCACTAAGTGACTTAAATGGACGTTTATTAGTATTTTTCACTACTTTACCACGACGACCATTATCAAATAATGCATCGACCGATTCTTGTAACATCCTTTTTTCATTTCGAATGATAATATCCGGTGCTTTTAGTTCCAGTAGTCTTTTTAATCTATTATTTCTATTAATAACTCTTCTATAAAGTTCGTTAAGATCAGAAGTTGCGAATCTTCCTCCATCAAGCATAACTAATGGTCTAATTTCAGGTGGAATAATTGGCAGGACGGTCATAATCATCCATTCCGGCTTATTCTCAGATTCCAGAAAATCTTCAACTAACTTAAGTCTTTTGACAATCTTCTTCTTTTTAATTTCCGAAGATGTATTTAATAAATCGTCCTGCAATCTCTTCTTTAATTCAGGTAAATCAAGTTCTGAAAGCATCTGGTGAACTACTTCCGCCCCAATAGAAGCCGTAAAATTATCTCCTCCATACTCATCTTGTGCCTTTTGCAGACCATCTTCCGATAAAAGATCACCTTTCTGTAGAGCAGATAATCCAGGATCAACGACAACATAACTTTCAAAATACAGAACTTTTTCTAGATCCTTCATAGTCATATCTAGCAATGTACTAATCCTTGATGGTAAAGATTTCAAAAACCATATATGAGCAACTGGTGCTGCTAGTTCAATATGCCCCATTCTTTCTCTACGAACTCTAGATGTAGTAACTTCAACACCGCATTTCTCACAAGTAATGCCACGATATTTCATACGCTTATATTTACCACAAAGACACTCATAGTCTTTCACGGGTCCAAAAATCCTAGCACAGAATAACCCTTCTTTCTCTGGCTTAAAAGTACGATAATTTATCGTCTCAGGTTTCATCACCTCACCAAAAGACCATGAACGCACTTGATCAGGACTAGCAATATTAATCCTTATTTGATCAAATTGCTGAGTACTGCTCAATTGCCCATAGAAATTTGTCATTCCTGTTGTCATAAAGATTCTTCCTTAAAAAATTTTATCAGCAGCTAAATGCTAATCGGGTTAGGTATAAATTCTGTTATATCTATAACATATAGCAGATTTTTATGATCCACTAATAGCCATTTTCATTATTTTTACAGTATTGGTAATTTTTTGTAAGCATTCACGGTTTTTTTGCTATTTTCTTATAATAAATAAAAAATATGCTTGCCAAACGTCATTGCGAGGAGACATAGCCTACGAAGCAATCCAGTCCTGGTCATTTTTTGGATTACCGCGTCGCCGCAAAGCAGCTCCTCGCAATGACGTCTTGTACTTTAACTTTTTTTTCTGTGAACGCTCACCATTTTTTTATCCTTTACCTCAGTCTTATATTTTTAAATGCCATACGTAAGGTGAGTTTTTAATCTGCTGTAGTATCTTCAAGCTTCACATTCAAACATAAGGATCTAAACTCTTTGATCATTACGTTAAATGACTCAGGGATACCAGATTCAAAATTATTATCACCTCGAACAATAGATTCATAAATTTTAATTCTGCCAACCACATCGTCCGATTTTACAGTTAACATTTCTTGTAACGTATAAGCAGCACCATAAGCTTGCAAGCCCCAACATTCCATCTCACCAAATCTCTGACCACCAAAATGTGATTTACCACCTAATGGTTGTTGAGTTACCAAACTATAAGGACCGATAGAACGAGCATGAATTTTATCATCAGCCAAATGGTGCAGTTTTAGGAAATATTTATAGCCAACTGTAACAGTACGATCGAAATATTCTCCTGTTCTACCATCAATTAACCTAGTTTGACCTGATGGATCTTGATCTGCCATAGTTAGCATTTCTTTTACATTCTCAACCTTTGCTCCATCAAAAACCGGAGTTGCAAAATATACTCCCTTATCAATATTATTACAAAATGCCATAATTTCTTCATTAGACATTTTCTTTATATCTTTTGACGTTGAATTATGTCCATATACCTTTGATACAAAAGATTTAAGCTCTTCTATATCAGTTTTATTGTTATGAACTTGATTCAACATAGAAGATATTTTTTTACCAAGACTTACTGCCGCCCAACCAAGATGAGTCTCTAAAATCTGTCCTATATTCATCCGTGAAGGTAAGCCAAGTGGGTTAAGAACTATATCAACTACTGTACCATCTTCTAAAAATGGCATATCTTCTTCTGGCATAATACGGGAGATCACACCCTTATTCCCATGTCTTCCTGCCATTTTATCTCCAGGTTGCAGCTTATGTTTAGTCGCAATAAATACTTTCACAACTTTAAGTGCACCTTGCGGTAAGTCATCGCCACTTTGTAATTTTTCTACTTTACTACTAAAACGCTTATTGAGCCTGTCTTTCTTTTCATCATAATGACGTTTAATTTGTTCAATTTCATTCATTACATCAGTATCTTCAACAATCAACTGCCAAAACTGTCCTTTTGATAATGATTTAAGAATTTGATCGCTAATTAATTGACCGTACTTTACGGATTTAGGACCACTAACAACTATTTGTCCTATTAGAATCTTCTCTAAACGCATAAAAACAAAATGCTCTATGATTCGAAGTTCATCATCTCTATCTTTTGATAATTTTTCAATTTGTTGTTTTTCAATAGCTATAGCACGCTCATCTTTTTCTACTCCCCTACGGGAAAATACTCGTACCTCTACAACCGTACCAGTGATTCCAGAAGGAACGCGTAAAGAGGAGTCCCGAACATCCGAAGCCTTTTCTCCAAAAATAGCTCGGAGTAATTTTTCTTCTGGAGTCATAGGTGACTCACTTTTAGGAGTAACCTTACCCACCAAAATATCACCTGGTTTTACTTCTGCCCCAACATATACTATACCTACTTCGTCAAGGTGACGTAAACTTTCATCACTAACATTTGGAATATCACGAGTGATTTCTTCAGGACCAAGTCTGGTATCTCGAGCAATTATTTCAAATTCTTCAATATGAATTGAAGTATAAACATCATCTTTTACAATACGTTCTGATATTAAAATCGAATCTTCAAAATTATAACCACTCCATGGTAGAAAAGCCACTAGAACATTCCTACCAAGAGCTATCTCTCCATTATCGGTGCTTGGTCCATCAGCAATTACTTCACCTTTTACTACATAATCACCAACATTAATTAATGGTTTTTGATTAATACAAGTATTATGGTTAGACCTTTGAAATTTTAATAAATTATAAATGTCTACACCAGGTGAACCATCTGTTTTCTGTTCTTTAGTTCTCACTACTATTCTAGTTGAATCAACTTGTTCTACTATTCCATCATGTAAGGCTACAACTGAAACTCCAGAATCTTGGGCAACAATTCCTTCAATACCAGTACCAACTAAAGGGGCATCACTTCTAATAAGTGGTACAGCTTGACGTTGCATGTTTGATCCCATCAATGCTCTATTAGCATCATCATTTTCCAAAAATGGAATAAGTGATGCAGCAACAGAAACAACTTGCATCGGGGTAACGTCAATATAATCTATTTCTGCAGGGGTAAGCATAACAAAATTACCGCCATCAATCCGGCAATTAATTAACTCTTCCTGCAACAAACCTTTTTGATCGGTAGCTGCATTAGCTTGAGCAATTTTATATTTCCCTTCTTCAATAGCTGACAAGTAAACAACTTCATCAGTTACACGACCATCTACAACTTTTCGATAAGGAGTTTCAATGAAACCATGTTTATTAACCCTAGCATAAGTAGCCATGGAATTAATCAAACCGATATTCTGTCCTTCTGGTGTTTCGATTGGGCAAATACGTCCATAATGGGTAGGGTGAACGTCCCTTACTTCAAATCCAGCTCTCTCCCTACTAATTCCACCAGGTCCTAAAGCTGATAATCTTCTCTTATGAGTTATTTCTGATAATGGATTAGTTTGATCCATAAACTGAGAAAGTTGTGAAGTACTAAAAAATTCTTTTACTACAGAAACTAAAACTTTTGAATTTACTAAATCATGAGGCATAACCGCATCAAGATCAACCACGGACATTCTTTCAAGTACTGACTTCTCCATACGAACAAGACCAATCCTAAATTGATTCTCAATTAGTTCACCAACTGACCTAACTCTTCTGTTACCAAGGTGATCAATATCATCTATCGAACCTTTACCATCTTTTAGATCTACTAAAACCTTAAGAATATGTTTTATATCTTCAATAGTTAAAATAACTGTAGACTCTGGTATATTAAGTTCCAATCTTGAATTCATTTTAATACGACCAACTTCCGAAAGATCATATCTTTCAGGCTCAAAGAATAAATTATTAAATAATATCTTAGCAGCTTCAATGTTAGCCGGTTCTCCTGGTCTTAATACCCTAAATATGTCGATCAATGCTGATTCATAATTTTGGTTTTTATCAGCAAATAAGGTATTTCTTATGTAAGGACCTGATTGGGTATTGATAGCAAGTACATCAACGGACAAAATTCCAAGAGTCCTAATAGAATCGAGCGTATCTATTGTAACCATTTCACCAATGCCAGCTAGTACTTCACCATTATTTGGATTAACAAGATCATGTGCTAAATATTTCCCTACCAAATACTCCCCTTCTACCAAAATATTTTTCACTCCATCTTGAGCAAATTTCTTAGCCAGACGAGGGGTAATCTTTTGACCAGATGCAAGTATGATATTGCCAGTATCCGCATCTACTAAGTCATTAGATAGCCTATGAGCGGTTATAGACTCAGGTATAAACTTTGTTGCCCAGCATCCATTCTTGGTAAAACAGGTTACTGTATCATAATAGAATTTTATAATTTCACTGGTAGACATTCCAATAGCTCTAAGTAGAGTAGTAACATAAAGCTTTCTTTTCCTATCTATTCTAAAGTACATAACATCTTTAGCATCAAATTCAAAATCTAACCATGATCCTCTATATGGTATAACCCTAGCAGAATACAAAAACTTGCCTGAAGAGTGAACTTTGCCTTCATCATGATAGAAGAATACACCAGGCGACCTATGCATCTGTGATACTACCACTCTTTCTGTACCATTAATAACAAAGGTACCATTTTTGGTCATCAGGGGAATATCCCCCATATAAACTTCTTGTTCTTTAATGCCTTTAATTTCTCTTGCTCCAGTATCTTCGTCAATATCCCAAATACTTAATCTTAATGTAACTTTAAGGGGAGCAGCATAACTAAGACCTCTTTGTGTACACTCCTCAACATCATATTTAGGATTATCAAATTCATATTTAGCAAATTCTAAATAGGCAATATTAGAGGGATCATGAATCGGGAAAATTGAACTTAATACTGATTGTAATCCTTTGTTTTCTCGCTCAAAGTCTTTAACTCCAAATTGTAAAAAACCTTTTTCATAAGAATTTTTCTGAACCTCAATCAAATTTGGTATAGATGCTACCAAATTTATGTGACCAAAATTCTTTCTTATGCGTTTACCAATTGATAAGGACTGCGTTGTCATATAATCTCCCGATTCATTATCTATATCTTAACACGAGTTACCAATATATATATAATTGGTAACTCGGCTATAATCTTGAAAAAATAGACTTGTTATTGTGAACAAAGTTTCTGTCATAACTTTTTGTCATATTTTTGATAAAAATTGTAACTTTCAATAATTTTTGTTTTGAAACCAAACAAAAAGCCACTTAAAGAACTCAATTTAGAAGTAATGTATGTTCGAATTATTTGGAGAATTGGCATATAAAACAAAAAAGAAATCTGACATATGCATATTCAGAACAAAAGCCCATGCACAGTTTATAGTTTTACGAAACCAATTCTCTAATTATTCAAGCTTTAAATTATTCAAGCATAATCTCAAATTATTTTTATTTTTGCTAAATAGTATGAATAAATTTTTTAAATTAATAGGCTCTGTGAAGCTAAAATGCATAAATCTGTTGCAAACCTTCAGCTGATTTAGAATTTTGAATAAACAAATGCCAAATTCTCCCATGACAAAAAATATCCGCCCTAGGAGTTTAATAGCTTTTTGTTTATATTTTTGTATAAAATGCAATAGTTTTTGCAGGCACGAAAGTATATTTAGCACCACAATTCTTAAGCAAAATAGAACATCACACAACAAGTTTATTCCCATTATCAACAATACAAACCTAGATTCAGTACTAAAAACGCTAAATATATCAATGTATACTCCAATAATTTAAAGAATTAGAGTATACATATAGTCAATTAACCTGAATTAGTGTCGAATAAGCACCCATCGTACGTCTATTAGCGAGAAGGCGTAAGCCTCCGAAACAATCCATTTTAATAGTTTTTTTTTGGATTGCATCAATGCCACTAAAGTGGCTCCTCGCAATGACGCTGAGGCTAAATACTAATCGGATTTATAACGTTACCAATTCAAGTTATTCACTATAGTCAATTGATGAGAAGTTGGGGATGTTGTCGCTCAATGCTCGCCTATTACTTATAGGCGTTGCTCCATCGTTCCTAGCCCCAAATGCTCCTGAATCGACCATAATTCTCATAAAATAACTGATATTATGAAAATTATTTTAATTCAACTTTTGCTCCAGCTGCTTCTAATTTTTCTTTAAAGCTTTCAGCTTCTTCTTTATTTACACCAGATTTAATCGTTTTTGGGGCAGCATCAACTAATTCTTTAGCTTCTTTCAAGCCAAGACCAGTAAGCTCTCTAGTGACCTTAATTACTTCTATTTTTTTATCACCACTACTAACCAAAACAACTTCAAAGGCTGTCTTTTCAGCTACTGCTTCTGATGCGGCAGGAGCTGCGGCTACTGCTACAGGAGCAGCAGCTGTTACACCCCATTTTTCTTCTAGCATTTTTGAAAGCTCTGCTGCTTGAATTACTGTAAGAGTTGATAATTGATCTACGATTTTTACTAGGTCTGTCATAATTTTCTTCCTTTTAAAACTTTTTTATTAAATTAACTTTTATTTGCATAAGCTTGCAAAACTCTAGCAAGTCCAGATGCAGGAGCTTGTATAACTCCAGCAATTTTAGTTGCAGGAGCTTGTAGAACCCCAATAATTTTACCTCTAAGCTCGTCTAATGAAGGCAATTTTGCCAGTTGTTGTACAGAATTGACATCTAATACTTGATTATTTACTAAACCACCAACTATTTTCAAACATTCATTAGCTTTTGCAAATTCTACGATAAGTTTTGCAGCTTCAACAAGGTCTTCAGAATATGCTAACGCTGTAGGACCAGCAAACAAATGTGTAATATTATCAATACCAGCCTTATTGGCTGCTATTTTTGATAAAGTATTTTTAACTACTTTGAATCCCACATTTTTTGCTTTAAGAGACCTACGTAGCGTAGTCACTTGACTAACAGTAAGTCCATGATAATGAGTAATTATCACGGAGTTTGACCGCTTATACACTTCTTCAAGTTCTACGACAAACTCATGTTTCTCTGATCTTAACACCTTAACTCTCCCTGTCGTGTTTTACGATATAGTTGCTAAATCTATTTTTACTGATGGTCCCATAGTAGAAGATAGATATATTGCTTTTAAATAATTTCCTTTAGCACCAGAAGGCTTTGCTTTAACTACAGCAGATATCAAGGTTGATGCATTATTTACTAAATCTTGTTTAGTAAATGATAATTTACCAACTCCAGCATGAATAATACCAGCCTTTTCAACCCTATACTCTACTTGACCACTTTTGGCATTTTTAATTGCCGTTACGATATCTGTAGTTACCGTGCCAAGTTTTGGATTAGGCATTAAGCCCTTTGGCCCAAGAATTCTTGCCACCGAACCTATTGCTGACATCATATTTGGTGTTGCAATACAAACGTCAAAATTAATTTTCCCAGCCTTAATATCATCGATAATCTCTGTAGAACCAGCCATATCTGCTCCAGCGGCTTTAGCTTCTTCTATCTGTTCATCCTTACAAATCACTGCAACTCTACTAACTTTACCGGTACCAGCTGGCAATGCCACAACACCACGCACCATTTGATCCGAATGTTTAGGATCTACCCCTAGTTTCATTACCACTTCCAAAGTAGAATCAAATTTAGTATAGGATGCCGACTGCAAAGCTTCTATTCCTTCTGCTAAAGTACGGTTGCTAGCCAGTTCTATATTCTTTCTCGCTGCCCGTATTTTTTTACCACCAGTTAACTTTCTATTATTCACAGCATCCTTTTTATCAACTATCATATATTAATCTCCTACTACTTCAAGCCCCATAGATTCAGCAGCACCACGAATAATTTTAGCGGCAGCTATTAAATTATCAGCATTAAGATCCACCATCTTAATTTTGGCAATTTCCATACAATCTGACATGGTAACCTTACCAACAAATGCCTCTTTTTTAGTAGCACTAGAACCTTTAGGAATTTTAGCAAATTGTTTTAAATAATACGATGCCGGGGAAGTCTTGGTTACAAAAGTAAAACTATTATCCTCGTAAGCAGTAATTATAACTGGAATAGGCATCCCTGGTTCAACGTCTTGAGTAGCAGCATTAAACGCCTTACAAAACTCCATAATATTAAGCTTCTTTTGCCCAAGGGTAGAACCAATAGGTGGAGCTGGATTAGCCTTACCTGCTGGCACCGTTAACTTAATATAACATTTTATTTTTTTTGACATTATAATCCTATCTTTATTCATTCAATACCAATTGGTAATTATCTAATAATAATTTACTAATTAGTCTATTAGACCTCTTGCAAAACTCTACTTCTGCTGGTAATTTGGACAATGATGCGGTACTCGAATCCTCACGTACATTAAAGTACGCTGCGGTTCTGCGTTCCGCGTCTCCTCCAAATTCCTCAGCATAAGCGAGTTTTGCAAGAGGTCTATTATTTACCTTACACATGGCATTTAAAAGCCATAGGGAAAATAACTTAACGTCATTGCGAGACCATGTAATGGTCAAAGCAATCCATAATCATTTTCCTAGACTGCTTTGTCGGCTTCCGCCTCCTCGCAATGACACCTAAAGCTTACAACACCCTCTAATTATTCTTCTTAACTTGCGTAAAATTTAATTCTATAGGAGTTGCTTTACCAAAAATAGATATAGACACACGCAATTTATTTTTGTCATAATCAATTTCTTCTATAACTCCTGTGAAAGTCTCAAATGGACCGTCAGTAACAATTATCGCTTCACCAATTTCATATAATTTTGAAACCCTAGCATCTTTAGTTTCAGATTCAAGCTTACTAAAAATATTTTGTATTTCTTTTTCACTAAGAGCTTGAGGAGTACTTTTACTACCTAAGAAACCTGTAACTTTAGTAACACTTTTTACCAAATGCCAAGCATCACCTGTCATCTTCATTTTAACAAAAATATAACCAGGCATAAATTTCTTTTCAGTCTTAACGTTCTTACCACGTTTAACTTCAGGTACTTCAATAACCGGAACAATGATATCTTCAAAAGATTCCGACATACCTTGCTTGGCAATTTGATCAAGAATCATTTGCTTTACACGCTTTTCTGACCCCGATAATGTATGAATAACGTACCACTGCACCACAATTTCCCTAAACTTATTCTTTACTTCCCAATATTAAGTAAAACCTGCATTATGCTATGTATACCGTAGTCTAATACTAAACAAATTATACTAAAAATAAATACAGCCACCACTACTATAATAGTTGAAGTAATCAATTCCTTCTTACCAAGCCAAACAATTTTATAAACTTCTTGCTTTACTTGCTCATAAAATTTGTAGACTCTATTTTCCTTTAACATATTATACGAACTCATTATATTTGGCAGGAGCGACAGGAATTGAACCCGCAACCTTCGGTTTTGGAGACCGACGCTCTACCAATTGAGCTACACTCCTATCACATTTTCACTAAGAAATCAAACTATTTCTTAATGAATTATAATCACAGCAATTTAAAAGCCGTAGAAAAACAGTCAACGTCATTGCGAAACCACACAAGTAGGTCGAAGCAATCCATTTTTAACTATTTCCCTACAATCTTTAAACTACCATAAATTATAATATCACATCATATATGTTCCACTAATACTTTAATGTGAAAAATATTTTTATTTTTTACCTTTAATAGTCTCAGCTACCTGTAACGGCACTTGCTCATAATGAGAGAAAACCATACTATATTGAGATCTGCCTTGTGATAAAGAACGCAAAGTACTAACATAACCAAACATTTCAGCTAAAGGCACATTGGCAGTTATAACTTGTGCATTACCTCGTGGATCCATGCTTTGCATTTGTCCTCTACGACTATTTAGGTCTCCAATAATATCACCCATATATTCATTTGGAGTAATTACTTCCACTTTCATAATTGGTTCAAGTAATTTTGGATTACCTTTTG
Organism: Candidatus Tisiphia endosymbiont of Xenochironomus xenolabis; assembly: GCF_964264705.1. Taxonomy (NCBI): domain Bacteria; kingdom Pseudomonadati; phylum Pseudomonadota; class Alphaproteobacteria; order Rickettsiales; family Rickettsiaceae; genus Candidatus Tisiphia; species Candidatus Tisiphia endosymbiont of Xenochironomus xenolabis. Next base: position 961,741 of record NZ_OZ183473.1, on the reverse strand, counting down.
GCATACCTTCCCTAAAAGCAGCCTTGGTAGCTATTTCAAACGCTAGTACACTTGAATCCACATCATGGAATGCTCCATCTATCAAAGTTGCTTTGAAATCAATCATTGGATAACCAGCAACTACCCCTGTATCCTTAATATTATTTAAACCCTTCTCAACGCCAGGAATAAATTCCTTTGGTATAGCTCCACCAACAATTTTGCTTTCAAAAGCAAATCCTTCCCCAGCTTCTTGAGGTTCAAATATTATTTTGACCCGTGCAAACTGTCCAGCTCCACCAGATTGTTTTTTATGTGTATAGTCAATCTCACAACGCTTAGTAATTGTCTCACGATAAGCTACTTGTGGAGCTCCAACATTCACCTCAACTTTAAACTCACGTTTCATACGATCAACCATGATCTCTAAATGCAGCTCGCCCATACCTTTAATAACAGTCTGACCGCTTTCTTGATCAGTCGACACTCTAAAAGATGGATCTTCAGCAGCTAACCTAGACAATGCCATTCCCATTTTTTCTTGATCAGCAGTTGATTTTGGTTCTACGGCTAGTTCAATAACTGGTTCAGGAAATTCCATTCTCTCTAAAATAACCTGCTTATCCGCACCACACAAAGTATCACCAGTAGTTGTATTCTTAAGACCAGCCAGGGCAACAATATCTCCTGCTAAAGCTTCTTTAACATCTTCCCTTTCATTAGCATGCATAAGCAGCATTCTGCCTACTCGTTCTTTTTGATTCTTTACCGTATTAATCACAGTAGCACCAGAACTAATCTTACCAGAGTAAATTCTAACAAATGTAAGAGATCCAACAAATGGATCAGTCATTACTTTAAATGCTAAAGCAGCAAGAGGTTCAGACGTTGAGATTTTAAAGTCTTTTTCTTCTCCAGAATCAACCTCTATTCCCCTAACGATTCCAATATCAACCGGTGAAGGTAGATAATCAACAACTGCATCTAGCAAGGGTTGCACACCTTTATTTTTAAAAGCACTACCACATAATACTGGGAAAAAAGCTCTATCAATTGTTCCTTTCCTTATTGCTGATTTAATTTCTTCTTCCGTAAACTCTTCAGCTGACAAATATTTTTCCATCAAATGATCATCAATTTCAGCAACCATTTCAACAAGCAAAGCCCGATATTCTTCAGCTTTTTCTAGCATATCACTAGGAATATCTCCGTATGAATATTCAGCACCAAGAGATTCATCTTTCCAAATTATTGCCTTCATCTTAACTAGGTCAATAACCCCTTTAAAATTTTCTTCAATACCAACTGGCAACTGAATTACTAGAGGTTTTGCCCCAAGGCGATCTTTGATCATTTCCACGCATTGGTAAAAATTAGCACCCATTCTGTCCATCTTATTGACAAAACACATTCTAGGTACTCCATATTTATCAGCCTGTCTCCATACTATCTCTGATTGCGGTTCAACACCAGCCACACCATCAAATACTGCTACCGCCCCATCAAGAACCCGCAGAGATCTTTCTACTTCGATAGTAAAATCTACGTGACCTGGTGTATCAATAATATTAATTCTCTTATTTTGCCAGTAACAGGTAGTAGCAGCAGAAGTAATGGTAATACCACGCTCTTGCTCCTGTTCCATCCAATCCATGGTAGCACCACCTTCATGGACTTCACCAATCTTATGTGATTTACCAGTATAGAAAAGAATACGCTCGGTTGTAGTAGTTTTACCAGCGTCAATATGAGCACAAATCCCGATATTACGAGTATTAGCAAGAGAAAATTCCGTAGTTGACATATAACTTAATTACCTTGGTTACGATTTTTTAGGACTAAAATGAGCAAAAGCTTTGTTAGCTTCAGCCATTTTATGAGTGTCCTCTCTCTTTTTAATAGCAACTCCTCTACTATTTGACGCTTCAAATAATTCCTCTGCTAACTTGTCAATCATCATTTTTTCAGAACGTTTATTGGCTGCATTAATAATCCAACGTGATGCAAGTGCATACCCTCTTCTTTCATCGACAGGAGAAGGAACCTGATAATTTGCCCCTCCCACCCGTACTGAAGTAACTTCAAGATACGGCTTAACATTATTCATTGCATTATTGAAAGTTTCATAAGGATCTACCTTATGCTTTTTCTCTATCTTACTAAAAGCAGAATATACTATTCTTTCAGCTAGAGCTTTCTTCCCTTCTTTCATAATATTATTAATGAACCTAGCAAGCAGAGGGCTATTATACTTCATATCAGGCAAGACAACCCTTCTCTCTGCGGCATGACGACGTGACATCTTATCTCTCTATTTCAAATTATTTTTTTACAGCTTGCTGTTTTGCTGACGTACCATAACGTGAGCGTCCTTGTTTACGATTTTTTACACCCTGAGTATCATAAGCACCACGTACTATATGGTACTTAACACCTGGAAGATCAGGAACCCTTCCCCCTCTTACCAATACTGTTGAGTGTTCTTGTAAATTATGACCTTCACCAGGTATATAAGCATTGACATACTGCCCATTACTTAAGCGAACACGTGCCATCTTACGAAGAGCAGAGTTAGGCTTCTTAGGAGTGACAGTTTTCACTATTACACAAACACCTTTCAAAAATGGATTGGATTCTAAAGCCGGGGATTTTGTTCTACGAACCTTCGACTTTCTTCCAAAACGTACTAATTGATTATTTGTTGGCATCCAATACTCCAAAATTATTTCTTTTGACTCTTAATCTATCAATTTTTGAAATGATAAGAATATATAATAATCCTTAAAGCTACGGAAAAACTATATAATCTACCACTTTCACTATTAAGAGGCAACAGGTGGAACTATAGCTAATTTTTTTATAAAAGCAAAGAGTTTTTAACAAACCTCGCTATATTAGCTATTTTTGTGAACTTAAAGTTGCAATTATCCCCCTTAAAGTTTGCAGTTCTGCACTAGATAATTTATCTATACGTGTAAAAATATTCATAATATTTTGCGTCATATGTAATTTCTTCTCAGGAACTTTAAAAAAATTCTTATTATTTAATTCAGTAAATAAATGTTCAAAAAAATATCCTAATTCACCTCTTGACGCTAACTCCTGTTCATTACTAACATTTACTCTCGACTGTTTACTACGAAACAACTCATAACATATAATAATTACCGACTGGGCAATATTCAGAGAGCTAAAATCTCCGGTATTAATATTAATAATCTTATGGGCATAAGTAATTTCCCTATTTTGCAACCCACAATTTTCACGACCAAACATAATGCCTACCTTAAGACCTGCCGGACAATCTTGACTTAAATTCTCTGATAGAACATAATCTTTATTGATATTACGTGATGCTACAGTTGTTGCATATAAATAATCAATATCCTCGATACTTGCTTCTAAACTATCATAAATCTTAGCATCATCTATGATATCTATCGCCGATACCGCCACACTACGTGCCCGTTTGTTTGGCCAACCATCTCTAGGCATAACAATTCTCAACTCTGAAGCATTAAAATTTTTCATTGCTCTGGCAGTGGCACCGATATTCTCCCCCATTTGAGGTTCTACTAAAATAATAATTGGCATACTCAAATCTTTTGAGCCTGGATGTTTTTGATTTCGAGCCATATTCTAAGACTTAATTATATATTAATTTTTTAAACTTTTGGAGTGTAAGCAAAGCAAACATAGGCTACCGCAAGAGCATCTGCTTCATCAAAGTTACTGATAGCAACTGCCCCTGGTAGTAAAAGCTTAATCATTTGCAAAACCTGATTTTTTTCAGCGTGTCCATATCCCACTACTGATTTCTTAATAACATTAGGTTTAAATTCTCGAAAAGCAACATCATATCCTCCAATAAGTGACATAACCGCCCCTCTAGCATATCCCAATTTCAAAGATGATACACTATTCATATTAACAAAAGTCTCCTCCATCGCAACAATAACAGGTTGATATTGCGTTATTACCTTTTGCAAGGATGCCGTAATGAAGGCTAACCTTTTATGCATCGGTTCACTTGATTTAGTCTTTATCACCCCGCTAGCTAAATATTTCAGAGGATTAGTATCAATTACTCCCCATCCCATACCAGCTAAAGATGGGTCAATTCCTAGTATAACCAAAATTACTCTCCCACTAATAGATTTTTATAAAAAATTATTTAATTCTTCAAATTATTTGAGTATACTAAATATGGTTAGTTATAAATAATTTAATTTGTGCTAAACACGTTGCCACGGCAGTTTCAGTTCGTAGAACATTTGCTCCTAAACTTATTGATAAACTATTGGGTCTCAATGAAAGCATCTTAAGTTCATTTGGTGAAAAGCCACCTTCTGGACCGACAATAACTGAAATATTTGAGTATGATATAGGCATTATTTTTAATAATGTATTATTTTCATCTTCATTTTCATTAGCATATATTATAGAATTATCTAGGTTCCGATCAAGGAAAAGACTAAGTGATGTTAATGGCATAAGAATGGGCGGGGTCAAACGTTCGGATTGTTCTGTAGATTCAATAATACATTTCATCAATTTTTGATTATTAACATTACGAAATTGAGACCTTTCTGTAATTAATGGAATAATTTTTGTCACCCCAAGCTGTACAGCCATATCTATGGCATCTAACATTCTATCACTTTTAATAATCGATATCCCTAAAGTAAGCTCAGGTTCGATTATTGTTTTTCTTAAAATATTAGTAAGTTCAACATGTAAATTATTTTTTGTTATATCGGTAATTTGGGCTATAAACTCACCATCTATACCGTTAAAGATTCTAAAATGATCACCAATTTTTAACCTTAATACTGTTTTAAGGTAGTGGCTATGGTCTTCTGCAAGATTTAACGAATAATTTTCAATTAGTTTGATATTGCTATATATTCTATGAAGACGAGAAATTTTCATAATTTTAACTTCAATGGTCAATTGCTAGACATTTTGACTTTTTTATTTACTTCAAAACATGATTTTAATGACTAGAATTATGTTTTGAAGTAAAAATATATTATTAAGGAAGAAACAACAATGAAAAAAACTAACTCAAACAGAAGGAGATAATATAGTATGAAAAGAAAATTCGAAGATAGTTTGTTTAAAACACTTCACAGAAAGGGTAATCCTTTAGTGTTGTATAATGTTTGGGATGTTGGATCAGCAAAGATTGTAGAGAAGTCCGGGGCGGAAGCATTAGCTACAAGTAGCTTGGCAGTGGCAAACTCTTATGGTTATGAAGATGGTGAAAAGTTGCCCCTTAAATTAGCCTTGCAAAATTTAAAGAATATTATTGAAAAAGTTAAAGTACCTGTAAGTTTTGATTTTGAATCAGGATTTGCATCGGAGTTAAGTAAGTTAACAAAAAATATTGGTCTCATAGTTGAAACAGGTGCAGTTGGTATAAATTTTGAAGATCAAATTATTGGGAAAGAAAAAGCAAGATACTCTATAGAAGAACAATGTAAACGAATTAAAGCAGTTAAAGAAGCTATAAAGGAATCGTTATTTCCTAATATGTTTATTAATGCTAGAACGGATATCTTTCTTCAAAAAGATACATCTGAACATAATGAGCAAGACTTAAAAGAAGCTATAGAACGAAGCAAAGCTTATGCAGAAGTTGGAGCCGATGGGTTCTTTGCACCAGACTTAGCAAATAATAATTTTATAAAACAATTATGTGAATCTTCACCTATTCCTGTTAACATAATGGTGCAGGATGTAACGACAGTAAAAGGTCTCATTGATCTGGGTGTATCTAGAATTAGTTACGGTCCTTTCCCATATATTGCAGTAATGCAAGAATTGGAGAAATCTGCAACCGAAGCGTTAGCGTGTATTATAGATACAAATAAAAAGACGTAATACAGAGGATTAGTACATTTATGGATAACAAAAAAGATGCTACCATAAAAGATAAAAAAGAAAAGCCAGAAGAAATAGGTGGTTTTAAAGGTCAAGAACCAACTATCCATGGAGATTGGCAGCATAAAGGCCGGGTAACTGATTTTTAATGCTGCAATTGTAAATTAATTTATGCCAAGTTTTCATCAAATCAAACTCCTACCATATAATGCCCAAGAATTATTTCACTTAGTTCTTGACGTAAAGTCATATCCTGAATTCTTACCATGGTGTAGGGCTGCTAGAATCATCTCAGAAAATGAGAATCAAATTATAGCTGAATTAGTAATTCAGTTAAAAGGTTTTTCAGACCATTATCAATCAAGAATTATCTACTCAAATGATTTAAATAAGCAGAGATACTCCATTGAAGTCGAGGCAATCTCCGGACCATTTAAATATTTAAAAAATTTATGGCAATTTTCTCAAGAAGATACTGGTAGTAAAGTAGAGTTCTTTATTGATTTTAAAATGAAGTTTGCCATAGTTGACAAATTAGTTGGTATATTTTTTACTGATGCTACTGAAAAAATGGTCGATGCATTTGAAAAAAGAGCCGATAATATGTTGACTAAAGTTTGACTTATGCAGGAAGTCTATTAGTGAGGAGCTACTAAAAGTGGCTCCTCACAATTACTTTTGAAGCTTATCAAGGATTATAATTTTTAATAAAATCAAACTTATAATTTTTCTTACGCAATGCACTAATTAAATTTCGTAAATTCTCTTTACCATTAAAGCAATCTTGGAACATCTCATCATGCATTAATAAAATTAATTTATCAGGTAATGCAGTACCTTGTTCTGCAAATTTATTTGCTATTTCTTCTACTAGATGCTCAACAGATTGTACAGGACAACCATTATTATAGTGTGCCCATTCTAAATCCCATCCATACAGGTAAAAACCATTCTTGTATATACCATCATCATCTATCTTTTCAATGCGATCTTCCTGTTTTGAAATATACGGATCATCTCTACTTAAGTTAGGAAGACGGAATACATTTCTTCCAGGAAGTCTAGTATCAATATGAGAACCTTTTTTAAACCTAGCGTATCATTATTCTTTTTAAGATCATTAATTACATTTGAAAAATCGTGATAAAATTGCTGATAGTGATTATGAGCATGAGAATAACTATGATTTCCTATCTGAATAAAAGGACTTTTTTTAGCTAGCATCACAATATTTTTTGACCAACTACTAGAATCGTGGTGTAATCCTACCATAAACATGGTAACGGGAATCTTCTCCTCAGTCATAACCGTAATGATATTCTTTGTTCCTTTAAGTGGACCATCATCTGAAGTGATATAAATAGTCTGACTTGCGTATGAATAGACAGAATAAAATATACTTGTCATAAATAGTAATAAAAAAAGGTTGAATCTTGTGAAAATTTTTATAATTGTCATTATACTTACCTTAATTAATTAGATTACCCTAAATCAGGTTATTTGGTTATACTAAATTTCTTGGCAACAAATAACATTAGTATCGGAGCAGATATGAAGATAGAAGAATATGTACCAACTATTATCCCAAAAAATACTAATAAGCTAAAGCTATGAATAGCTTCTCCACCAAATATTACTAAAGCTAGGTTTGCCGACAAGGTTGTCACAACTGTTAAAATGGTTCTAGACAAAGTCTCATTAATACTCTGATTAATAATTTGTGGCATTGTTTTCTGATATGATTTCCGTAAGTTTTCTCTAATTCTATCATAGATAACTACTGAATCATTGACAGAATAACCTATTATGGTAAGAATAGCCGCTATGGAAGTTAGATTGAAGTCTAACCTCATCACACTCATAAAACCTAAACTTAGTATGGCATCATGTAGCAAAGCTATCAGTATACCAAGCCCAAAATACCACTCAAATCTAGCCCAAGTATAAGCCATTATGGCAAGAAAAGAAAGAATTAGAGCCGTTATTCCTGATTTTATCAAATGAGCTCCAACTTGTGGACCAACAAAATCTACTTTACGATATTCAAATTTATAAGGAAATTGGTTGCTTAAAGTCAATTTGATCAGCTCAATATTGTGCATTAAAGTGTCTTCACTATTGCTACCAACTCGTATCGACAAATCATTCTGGTTACCAAAATTTTGCAATACTACTTCACCAATCTTAAGGTTATTAAGTACTTCACGCATTTTGGTTAAATCAGGCGATTGATCAAGCCGTACTTCTATAACAATTCCACCAGAAAAATCAATACCAAAATTAAATTTATAAATTCCTATCCATATAATGCTCACAAGAGACAAAATAATGGACATCGTATAGCTTACTTTTTTAAATCTGATAAAATCAAAATTAACTTGCTCAGGCAATAGTCTTAACGGATATAATTTCATTATTAAATATCTTTAATTTATATACCTAAAGCTTGTCTGTACAATTCTAAGATTGCATCTTGTTCAGCCAGCTTATTTCTATCAAGTTTTTTTAGTTTTAACACAGACTTCATAGCCTTGGTATCAAAACCACTGGAGCTGGCTGCATCAAATACATCTTTTATTGCTTCAGATAATTCAGCTTTTTCTTGTTCAAGCCCTTCTATTTGATTTATATATTGTTCTAATTGTTCTTTAGCTATCACTTCTGTCATAAAATTAAATTTTTTTGTTTATCAAGACATCATAATTATACCATATATTTAGTTAACCCTTCTCGGTTTACCTATAGTATATATTATTTTTATTAGCCACTAAGTAATTTATAGATAATTTTGCTATAAATGCTAGAAAAATCTTTATAATAGTTATTACGCCGTTGAACGATCCTTATAAAAATACAGAGCTAGTAAACTTAAAATAGCACAAGCAATTATGTAATAAATAGACGAAGTAATAGTCCCCGTTTTTTGTACAAGATATGCTATCACTAAAGGCGTTGTCCCACCAAAAATACTAGTTGCTATATTATAAGATAATGATAAAGCCGTATTTCTGACATTGGTTGGATAAAATTCAGCTTGCAGGGCAGGTTCAGGACCAATATAACAGGCAGCTAAAATTGATAATACTACTTGAGATATAATTATAACACAAAAATCGCCAGTTTCAATTGCCTGTATCAAAAATGGGATAACTAAAATAATTACCAATAAATTGAACACAAAAATTTTCTTGCGACCAATTATATCCGACAAATAGCCAGAACATAAAGTAACAATTGCCATGATTATATAACAATAATTAGCTAAGTTATTAACTTCATCATTAGTAAAATTACGATTTATCTTCAAAAATGACATTAGATAAGTAGCTTGTAAATAAAATAGTACTGAGCCTGTAGAATTGATAAAGATAGATATTATCATATCAAACCAATAGACAGAGACAACTTTTTTTAGAGGAGACTTTAATATTCCACCATCTTCCTTCATACTTTGAAAACTAGGAGTTTCACTTGTATATTTCTTGATATAAAGTCCAGCAAATAAAATAAAAATTCCTAATAAAAATGGTATTCTCCACCCCCAATCATCAAATTGCTCTGCTGATAAAAAGCTTTGTATGCATTGTGAAATTCCTGAACCAAACAATAAACCAATACAAATACTGGACATTGATACGCTACTACTAAACCCACGATAGGCTACACCTGCATGTTCAATAACAAATGAAATTGAGCCAGTAAGTGCTCCGCCCATTGATAAACCTTGCAACATTCGAACTAAAATCATCAATATAGTTGCAGTAATACCTATCTCGTCATAAGTTGGTAACATACCAATTACAGCTGTTGGCAAAGACATACAAAATATAGATGCACTTAAAGCAGTTCTTCTGCCAAAACGATCTCCAATCACTCCAAAAAACACCCCACCTATTGGTCTCGTTAGATAACCGAGAGCAAATGCCTCAAAAGCATACAATAAAGACGAGCTAGGGTTTGATCCAGGGAAGAATTTTGCCCCTATAATAGGGGCAAAAAGACTAAATAGAGCGTAATCATACCATTCAAATGCATTTGCTATACCGCTTGCAAAAACTAATTTACGTTTATTCATGTGATAATTTTATCATTTTGCACCATATTTTCTTGTGTAATATTATCTTTCTCAGAATATATTATAAACAATGTTGCAGGGATTACTATCAATGCCCCATATAAAGTACTACTTTCAGGAATTTCATTAAAAACAATATATCCAGCTGATGCTGAAATGATTAACTCTAAATATCTATAAGGAGCGATGGCAGTAGCATCAACTAGGGCAAAAGCCTTTAATAGAAAGAATAAAATTAGACTACCTCCTGATCCTAAAATAAATAGCAAAATAAATTCTGAAATATTAGGGGTTTTCCAATACATTATTGATGGTGGTATTGATACTAAAGATGTGATTAGAGCAGAATAAAATAACATGCTAATCATTGATTCTTTTATTACAAATTTTTTGTTAATAATATCTAACATGGCAAAAGATATAGCAGCTAATACAAAAACCAATATTTGTGGGTTAAAATCACTAGCATTAGGTTTCAGAGTAACAACAATTCCAGTAAAGCCAAATAAAGTTGCCGCCCATCTTTGCCAAATAATATTCTCATTTAAGAAGAATACTGCCAAAACCAAGGTAAACAAAGGTATAGCCAGACTAACAATTGTAGCAGTAGTCACTGGAGCAAGCTGTAAACCATAAGTCCAAGATGTCATACCAAAAAATAATAAAACCCCTCTTGCAATATGAACAAAAGGACGATTAGTAATTAGAGTTTGTTTCCCATAATAAAAAATAAACGGTACAAGAATTAATGCACTAAAGAGAAAGCGAAAAAAAGCTACCTCAAAGCTATGTAACCTGAATCCAAGATATTTTGCTGTTATATCATTAGTTACACTAGTTATCATACTTAATACAAACCAACCAATACCAATAAAATAAGTGTTTAATTTATTATTCATATAGACCTAAAATTTTTTAAGTTATTTGTTTTTTATACTTAGTGTTTCTTATATTTAATGTTATAGTATCATCGTTGTTAGACAAGTTTAAAAAATCTTATTATCATTTGATTTCCAGATAAGAAGAATATATATAGTACAGCAATATATTTAAAGCAAGAGAAGGTTTAGTAGTTATGATAAAAGTTGCAAAAAAATTAGGGATATTTCTGTTGGTAAGTTGTGCTAGTATTTCTAGCTTTGCTAATAATACAGGTAATAATGACTATGATGCTGATTATTATGGGGATGAAGGTAATCTAGTATTTAAGATGAGAGCAGTGGGGATAAAATCTAGTGCAAAACAAACAGATTTTCCTAAGGCTACTGCTAAAAATCCAGTATCGATTGGTACCTTTGCCGAGAATGGTTATGGTTTAGATGCGTCCACGTCAATATTCTTTGCTAGTAATGTTGCAGCAGAGTTATCTTTAGGTTTTGATGTATTACGTAATAAAAATAGTAGTTTACAGAATGTGGCTTATAATTATGGTGGTAATCCAAAGGATGTTGGTAAGAGAAAATCTCTTTATATGATCCCATTGACTGTTACAGGACAATATCATATAGCTCCTTTTGGTGCTATCAGACCTTATATTGGTGTTGGTTATCATGGAGCTTATTTTATCAATAAATCCAAAGGGTGTACAGTCAAAAATGGTTACGGTGCTGTATTACAGGTCGGGGTTGATTTATACGCTAAGGATGATACATTGATTAACTTCGATGTAAAAAAGTATTTTCTTAATACCGAGGTTAATTATAAATCTCCTTTAGTAAAAAAGTCTGTCTCCTCTAAAGTAAAGTTTAATCCGCTAATGATTGCCATAGGTGTTGGTTTTAGGTTTTAGGTATAGTCAATTGATGGGAAGTTGGTGACGTCGTCACTCGTCGCTCGCCTATTACTTATAGGCGTCGCTCCATCGTTCCTAGCACCAAATCCCCCTGAATTGACTATATCAGGGCGATTTAAAAGTCTATTGTTGACTTATCAGCTAGAAGAGATTATATTTTTTAGAAAATCACATATTAATTATATTAGTTTACTATGAATTCACAACAGAAATTACCTATACTGCCTAGAGCAACTGCTATTTGGTTAATTGATAATACTGCATTAACATTTAAGCAGATAGCTGATTTTTGTGGAATTCATGAGTTTGAAATTAAAGGAATTGCTGATGGCGAAGTATCTCATGGTATTAAGGGGTTAGACCCAATCGCTGGCAGACAATTAACCAAAGAAGAAATCATACGTTGTACAAAAGATTCAACTAGTAGTTTAAGGATTTCTGTTAATGTTGCATACGATTTGATAAATACCAAGAAAAAACAACAATCTAAGTACACTCCTATTGCTAGACGTCAAGATAAACCAGATGCGGTATATTGGATACTTAAAAATTGTCCAGAAATTTTAGATAATCAAATTGTTAAGTTAGTTGGTACTACCAAATCTACCATAGATGCTATTCGTGATCGTAGTCACTGGAACATGAAGAATATTCGCCCACGTGATCCAGTATTACTTGGAATTTGTAGCCAAGTGGAATTAGACAAGAATATTGAGCAAGCAAAACTTTTACCCCAACAAGAAGAAAAAACCTCTAAAGAATAGGACTATAGTCAATCACCGCGTTGCAACCAATGCCCTTCAGCCGGTGATAGCTCACTTGCCACAGCTCTCCTATCATCAAATACAAAACATTCTCCTTGCCATAAATTGCTATGATTATGGGTATCTTCTAAATATTGTAAGATACCACCTTTAAGATGGTAAACATCATTAAAACCAAGTTTCTTTAGATAGGCTGTTGATTTTTCACATCTAATTCCACCGGTACAATACATCGCTATTTTCTTGCCAACAAGTAGGTCTTTATTTTGTTCTACCCATTTTGGAAATTGCTTAAATGTCTCTGTTTTTGGGTCTATAGCACCTTTAAAAGTACCGATACACACTTCATAGTCATTCCTAGTATCTATTACTACCACATTATTTTGGCTAATGAACTTGTCCCAATCTTTTGCTTCAATATACTCTCCCTTAAGATTGGCAATATCAATATCGCCAACTGCCATAGCAATAATTTCTTTTTTAAGCTTTATTCTCAATTTTTGAAAAGGATGAATATCACAGTAATTTATTTTAATATTTACATCTTCCGCTAACGTAAGGCTGATAATTTCATCTAATAAAAAATTTACCTGTTCTTTTGCTCCAGAAATTGAACCATTAAACCCTTCAGGAGCTAAAAGAATAGTCCCCCTAACCCCTCTTTTCTTGCCAAGATGTAAAATCTTTGGCAGCAAAACTTCAAGATTTTCTAGTTTAGTAAAACTATAAAAACTTAATACTGATATTTTAACATTATTATCCATAGTAAACATTATATTTTTTAAATTTAAAAAGCATATTTATTTCCAACAGTCTCCCACAACTATTGTAATTCCAAGTTAAATTGTCATTCCCATCCACTATTGTCATTCCCGCGTAGGCGGGAATCTAAGACCCCGCACCGAAGCAGGGCTGACACTAAATCAAGCAGGGATGACATCTTTTTATAAAAATATCAAATCTAATTTGTTACCGGCAAAGCTATAAACATAGAAACACCCCTCCTCTGTACCAATAAGATTATATTTTGTTTCTTCATAGTTCTGGCATTTTCATACAACAAATTTAACTGCTCTATAGAAGCTATCGCCTGTTGATTGCATGCTACTACTAAATCACCAATTTTAAATTTGTAATTTTTTCCATCCTTAGCAAGATCAGTTACAATAATACCATTAGCTTTATTGCCAATGGCGAATTTTTGTTTAAAATTATCGGTTAAATTACTAAAAGTAATATTATTTTTTACAATAGAGGTTTTATCACTCACCTTATCGCTTGCTATTCTAGCCTCTGGTTCCTCTTCTTGACTAATCTTACCACTTAGCTCGTGATTCTTACCATCACGTACGACTACAATTTTTACCTCTTGAGCAACGGTAGCTTCAGCAACCATTACCTGTAACCTTCTTGAACTTTTTACTGGTTGTCCAGCAAACTCTATTATTACATCTCCAGGCTTTATACCAAATTTCTCACCTGCACCATCTTTTTGCACTTCTACTACTAATGCTCCATAGGCTTCTTTTAACCCAAATCCTTCAGCTATTTCGTTAGTTACTTCTTGAATTATTATCCCAAGACCACCACGATTAATTTTTCCATTTTGCCTTAGTTGGTTGATAATTGATTTGGTGGTATTAGATGGAATGGCAAATCCAATACCAATATTAGTCCCAGAAGGAGAGAACATTACGGTATTGACTCCTATAACTTCACCATCAATATTAAACATTGGACCACCGGAATTACCATTATTGATAGCCGCATCAGTTTGTATAAAATCATCTACTATACCACTATCAATATCACGTCCTTTTGAAGATATGATACCAGCAGTGACAGTTCCTCCAAGTCTACCAAAAGGATTACCGATAGCAATAACCCAATCCCCTACCCTAGCTTTACCAGAATCCCCAAATTTTACAAAAGGCAAAGGATTTTCTGCCTCAATTTTCAAAAGAGCAAGATCGGTTTTTTGATCACTACCTACTAATTTAGCTAACATTTCTCTATTATCAGTTAATTTTACGTAAATCTCATCTGCATTGGCAACTACATGATGATTAGTAACAATAAAACCAGCCGCATCTATAATAAAACCAGAACCAAGGGGAACAGATTTAGGATTTGAATACATTTCATCAAAATTAAAAGGTAAATTAAAACGCTCCAAAAGTTCATTTAAATAATCAAACGGAAAATATTCAAAAGATTTTTTATGAAAATCTTCTGATTTTTGACTATATTGTACGGTATAAACATTTACCACAGCTGGAATAAGTGGCTCAACAATATCGGCAAAACTATAGCGAGGAGATTCAGAGGCTTTTATTGATGGTACACTAGATTCCTCAGTAGCAGCATCCTTAGTTAACGAAATTTGATTTAATGGAATATTTTCAGCAAAAACAGATGATGCCAACCATAGGCTCATCAGAAAAGCTATAAATAAATATTTTAGTAAATTATTATACTTAATAATATTTTGAACCATATCATCTATTTAATTAACTGTAAAACGTCATAGTCTCGCAATGACATATATGTAAACCAAACGTCATCAATTAACTATTATTTCCCCAAATTTAAATATTTAAATAACTCGGCTTCTGGAGACAACACAAAAGAAGTATCCTCTTTCTTTAAAGTATTTTTATATACTTCCAACGATCTATAGAATTTATAAAATTCTGGGTCAACAGAATAAGCAAGGTTATATATCTTGGCTGACTCCCTATCTCCCTCTCCTTTAATGATTTGAGATTGCATATAAGCTTCAGCAAGCAATATTTTACTTTCTTTATCAGCTCTTGATCTTATGCGAGATCCTTCTTCTTGCCCTTCAGCTCTTATTTGAGTTGCCTCTTTTTCACGAGCAGTTTGCATACGGCGATAAATTGCCGCACTATTTTCTTTCGGTAAATCAGCTCTTAGAATTCTAACATCAATTACATCAAGTCCAAAATTTCTTGCCTCTTGATTAACTTGATTTAGGATATTTGACATTATCTCAGACCTCTCATTGGTAAGAAGGCTAGTTAAAGGTAATCTACCTATAACTTTTCTCATTGAAGATTCTAGGTTTTTATTAAGCCTAATTTTAACGCCCTGGTAGTTATGAACAGTTTTATAAAACATCACAGGGTCAGTAATACGAAATTTGGCAAAAGCATCAACGATTACCCTTTTTCCATCAGAAGCAGTCAGCTCCTTTGCCTCTGCCTCTACGTTTAAGATACGTTTATCAAAAAACTCAACATTTTGAATAAATGGAATTTTGATATTTAATCCAGGTTTTTCAATTGTCCTTACTGCTTCACCGAATTGAAATACCACAGCAGAATAACGTTGATCAACAGTAAACAAAGCACTAATAACTGCTAAGAATAATCCAAGAGCTACAAAACTTATATAATAAATTGTCTTCATCCAGTACTACTCCTTAATTTTATTTTGCTGAATTGCCATATGCGGCAAAACGCCATTAGTACCCATAATAACCTTACTGGTATCCGTTAGAATTTTTTCTATAGCTTCTAAGTAAAGACGATCCTTAGTTATCGATTTATTAGCAACATATTGTGTATAGACAGCAGCAAATCTCTTACTATCCCCTTCAGCCTTTGAGATAACTTCTTGCCTGTAACCTTCCGCTTCTTGCAATATTCTAGCAGCTTCACCCCTTGCTTTAGGCAAAATATCATTATTATAGGATAGCGCCTGATTTATTTCCCGTTCTTTATCAGCTTTAGAAGTTTGTACATCCCTATAAGCATCGATTACTTCAACTGGTGGCTCAGCTTTTAGTAGCTGTACTTTTTCAATTTCAACACCAGCATTATAATGAACAAGGATTTCCCTGGTTAAAGCCTCAATTTTATTAGTAATTTCTTGTTTTTGGTCTGATAATATTGAAGAGATAGGGGTATTGCCGATCACTTCTCTTATCGCACTTTCAGCAACTATTTTTACCGACTCTTCTGGATCGACAATATTAAAAATATATTTTTCCAAATCGCTAATATGCCACATTACGTCACAATTTAGTGCAACAATATTCTCATCACCCGTAAGCATAGTGCTTTCAGCCATTATAGCTTTTGTATTATCCATATTAGATCTAAGGTTATTTGCCGATCTATAACCAATCTCAATTCTCCGAGATTGGTTTACCTTCTCAACTACTACCTGTTCAAATGGCAGAGGAAGGTGATAATTCAAACCAGGAGACCCTTTGCGAACAAATTGACCAAACCTCATTACGGCTGCTTCTTCGCCCTCCTTAACTTCATAAACTCCGGAAGCAAACCAAATGGCAACTAATGATAAACACACTAATATCATTATGTTGTTGTTGAAACCAAAATTATTAAAAAATTCCTGGAAATTAAACTTATTTTTTTTCCTTGGTCTAGTAAATATATTATATTCACCTTTTTCATCCTCTTCAGAATCTCCCCAAGGGGATTTTTTTAAAATTTGATTAAACATTTTATGCTATTGCTATTTTGTTAATTTGTATATTATATCACTAAATATAGTTAGCACTAATACCTTATAAAATAAATTAGGAGGCGGTCTGCGATAACTAATTAATTATATCTTGTATCTCTAACTGCGTCAAGTTCGTTACCAAAAAAATAACCTATTGTAACCTTATTTAAAAAAGATGATTGATATAAACCAGCAACAAATACTAAATAAAATTTCCAGTATTACCTTTAGTGACAATACGAAATTAATCGATATTATATCTAATATTGTAATTAAGGATAAAAATATTGGATTTGCAATTGATATTTTTGGCAAGGATCCTAAGGAAGTTGATGAAATAAAAATTAAAGCTATCAATAAATTAAATGAAATAGCTAATATTGGCAAAATCACTATAGTTTTAACTAGTAGCAAAAATTTATCTAAAAAATCGACTAGTCCAAAAATTAGGCATTTCATTGATGGAGTAAAAAAGGTAATATTGGTGGCATCTGGTAAAGGGGGAGTTGGCAAGTCTACTATAACCGCATTGATAGCCGAGCAGCTAAATCTGGAAGGATATAAGGTAGGAATAGTGGATGCTGATATTTATGGACCATCAATTCCGCAAATATTTGGTATTAGTGATGTGCCAGAAATAGTGTATAATAAAATGACCCCTTTAAAATCGCGGGGCATTGAAATTATTTCTATTGGATTTCTTATTCAGAATAATTCTGCTATTGTGTGGCGTGGTCCAATGGCTAGCAAAACCATTTACCAGCTATTATCTATCACTCATTGGCAGGAGTTAGATTATTTAATTATTGACATGCCACCCGGTACTGGTGATATTCACTTAAGCATTTTAGAGAATTATCACTTAGATGGAGTAATAATAGTAACTACTCCGCAAAAGATGGCGGCAATAGACGTAGTTAGGTCGATTGATTTATACAAAAAATTTAATTTACCAATTTTAGGTATTATAGAAAATATGAGCTATTTAGTTGAAGCAAGTTCAGGAAAGAAAATCGAGATATTTAGTGGCAATAGTGGAGAAAATTTTGCCAAAGAATATAATATACCCTTAATCTGTAAGATTCCTATTGAACCAAAATTATCCTATAATTGTGACAATAGTATTAGTCTTACCGATATAATTAAACTACCAATAAAACAATTTGTTTAATAAGTAGGATTATATGTCAAACATAATCAAAATAGAAGAAGTGCCAGCTATAAAAAGACCTGATTGGATAAAGGTTAAAGCACCAAATTCGTATCAATATCATGAGACAAGAAAGATAATTGAAAATTTAAAATTAAACACAGTCTGTCAAGAAGCAGCCTGCCCTAATATCGGAGAATGTTGGGCAAAAAAACACGCTACAGTTATGATACTGGGCTCTGTTTGTACTCGTGCTTGCCGTTTTTGTAATGTTAAAACTGGTCGCCCTGATTTACTCGATCCGCATGAACCACAAAGATTAGCTCAAGCTGTGATGAAATTAGGACTTGAACATGTGGTAATTACTTCAGTTGATCGAGATGATTTAGATGATGGTGGAGCTGAACATTTTGCCAATTGTATCAAAGAAATAAGACTAGCTTCACCTAGTACCACAATTGAAGTTTTAACACCCGATTTTCTTAAGAAAGAAGGAGCCGCTGACATAATAGCATCAGCAAAACCTGACGTTTATAATCATAACGTAGAAACAGTACCTTCTTTATACAAAACTATTAGACCAGGAGCTAGGTACTACAATTCACTAAGTCTTTTGCATAATGTAAAAAAATTAGACCCTGAAATTTTTACTAAATCAGGTATGATGGTTGGTCTTGGAGAATCGAACGATGAAATTATGCAAGTAATGGACGATTTAAGAGAAGCTAAAGTTGATTTTTTAACTATCGGGCAATATTTACAACCAACCAAAAATCATGCTATAGTTGATAGATATGTTTCTCCAGAAGAATTTAAATATTTTGAAAGAGTTGCCAAAGTTAAAGGATTCTCAATGGTTTCTGCCAGTCCATTAACTCGTTCTTCTTATCATGCTGGTGAGGATTTTCAAAAATTGAAGGATAATATTAGACTTCCCGCATAAGTCTATCAAATCCCAAAATTACTGTAAACATTATAGAAAATGAAAAAAATATCTAAAAAGCATAATACAAAATTATCAGTGATAATATCATTTTTACTCGGTATTGCTACCGGAGTAGGCTATAATGAAATAAATGATACAGCTTCTTGGCATAGTTTTAATGCTGAAACTGATAATTTGAATGTTTGTTTTACCCCTCCATCTGGTTGTGGATCATTAATAGCAAAAGAAATATCTAAGGCTAAGGATAGTATCTATATTCAAGCATTTGGTTTAACTTCACAAAAGATAGTGGATCAATTAATTAAAGCTAAACAAAACGGTATTGAAATAAGGGTATTATTAGATCGTAGTAACTTACACGATAGATATTCTAAAATGCATGAATTGAAACGAGCTGGTATTGATGTATCAATAGATAAAGTACCAGGTATAGCTCACAACAAAATTATGATTATTGATAAAAGCAAGGTGATTACCGGTAGTTTCAATTTTACTAACGCGGCTGATAATAGGAATGCTGAAAACATTTTGTTAATAGAAAATAGTGATATTGCAGAGACTTACTTGCAAAGTTGGCTTAGTCGTCGAGCAAAGAATTAGTGTGAGCGTTCACGGAAAAAAAGTTAAAGTACAAGACATCATTGCGAGTAGTCGTAGCCTAAGGTATAGTCAATTGAGGAGAAGTTGGTGACGTTGTCACTTGTCGCTCGCCTATTACTTATAGGCGTCGCTCCATCGTTCCTAGCCCCAAATTCTCCTGAATTGACTATAGCTACTCGCAGTGACAGAGGAAAGGCTGTCTAGAACCTTAATGGGTTAACTATAAAAATTGTCATAATAAATTTGTGGTCAATTGAATAACAAAATTTGGCATTACTCCTTGCTCAGTTGCGGCAATTTTCAAATGTTGTAATTTTTCCTCGATAGTATGATATTGGCTATGAAATATTGTTGCATTACCTGTTAATACTAAAGCCGAGTCAATTTCTAGGTTATTTGCTCCTAAAATATCAGTAAAGAAAGTATCACCTATCATGAGAACACGTTTCAATGAAATATCGGGTAGTTGCTTTAATACTGCATGATATATATCTAGATGTGGCTTGCCGCTATAAATTACCTCGCCACCAAGTTGTTTTATTTTTGCCGCAAAATATCCAGAACAATATCTCCGTATGCCTTGTTGCACAATTCCAAGGTCTGGGTTGGCACATATAGTAATTATGTTTCTTTTTACTACAGTTTTAAATAAATCATCAAACTCATCTAAATCTAAATCTTTTCTTTCATCGCGATGGAGCGTTAACAGAAAAATATTAGCTTCATTTATATTTGTGGTAATAGGTATCTGCAATTCATTCAGAAGGTCATTATCTTCTGAACCAAGATGATAAACCACTGGATTTTTTATACCAAATCTTTTATCACTTTCTAGTATCATATCAATTGCTACTTCACCAGAGCTAAAAACCATTTCTTCCGTTGCGTTAATACCCCAAATCTTATTAATTTTATTAAATAAGGAATCCCTACTACGCGGAGCATTAGTAACAAAAAAAACCTTCTTTTGCTGTTTAATTATTTTATTAATATTATCAACTACTCCAGGATAAAGCTGATTTCCTTCTACTACCACTCCCCAAAGATCAAATAAAAAAACATCATAATCATCCATTACAGATGAAACATTTCTAACATTTAGTTTTGTCATTGTTATATACACTCTATAAGTTTTTTTATAAGATAATTTAACGTTAGACTGAATAATAAACAATAAATATTTTTAGTAAAATAATATTTGTTAATAAACTGCTTGAAAAATATACACTTGCTGTAATTTTGCTGTATAGTTATCTTTTATCTATTTATTTAATGTAGGGTATGTCAGATAATCAACAAAAATCAATAGCAGAATTAGAATATGGGGCTGACTCCATCAAAGTTTTAAAAGGTCTTGAGGCAGTTAAGAAAAGACCTGGTATGTATATTGGTGATACTGATGATGGTTCAGGATTACATCATATGATTTACGAGGTTGTTGATAATGCCATCGACGAAGCCTTAGCTGGTCACTGTGATCTAATTAAAGTAATCCTAAATGCCAACGGCTCTGTAACAGTGCGGGATAATGGACGTGGAATACCTGTTGATATCCACGAAGAAGAAGGTATATCAGCAGCTGAGGTTATTATGACCCAATTGCATGCTGGAGGTAAGTTTGACCAAAACTCTTATAAAATATCTGGTGGATTGCATGGTGTTGGTGTATCTGTGGTAAATGCCCTATCAGAATGGTTAGAGCTTAGAATTTGGCGAGATAATAAGGAATATTTTATAAAATTTAGAGATGGAACTACTGAAACATCACTCACCCTAAAAGGGGAGTCAGTAGAAAAAAGCGGTACAGAGATTACTTTTTTCCCATCTATTACCACTTTTAGCATGATAGAGTTTAATTTTGCTACTGTAGAGCATAGGCTTAGAGAACTAGCATTTTTAAATTCTGGTGTTAGGATATTGTTAAGTGATCACCGTTTTGCTGAACAGCAAGAAGTAGAATTTTGCTTTACTGGTGGCGTAGAAGCTTATGTCAAATATATAGATAAAGCTAAAACTTCATTACATAAATGTATATCACTCAATACTAATAATCAGGCAACAGGGATTACTTTTGAATTGGCAATGAATTGGAATGATTCATATCATGAAAATATTTTATGTTTTACTAATAATATAAGACAACGTGATGGTGGTACGCATCTTATTGCCTTTAAAGCAGCTCTTACCAGAGTTGTCACAACTTATACCGAGAATATTGGACTCAATAAAAAAAGTAAAGTAAACTTCACAGGGGATGACACTAGAGAAGGATTGTCATGTATTTTATCAGTAAAAGTACCTGACCCCAAATTTTCATCACAAACTAAAGATAAATTAGTTAGTTCTGAAGTCCGTCCTATTGTAGAAAATGCTGTATATACTAAGGTTTTAGAATGGTTTGAAGAGCATCCTAGTGACGCAAAAATAATTATTAATAAAATTATTGAAGCGGCAACTGCTAGAGAAGCAGCCAAAAGAGCAAGGGAATTAACTCGTCGAAAATCAGCCCTGGAAATTTCAAACTTGCCTGGAAAACTTGCTGATTGTCAAGAAAAAGACCCTGCTCTTTCGGAGTTATTTATTGTGGAAGGAGATTCGGCTGGCGGTACAGCAAAGCAGGGTAGAGACAGAAAGTTCCAAGCAATTTTACCATTACGAGGTAAAATCCTGAATGTTGAAAGAGCTAGATTTGATAAAATGTTAAATTCTGAGCAAGTAGGAACGTTAATAACAGCTCTTGGGACAGCTATTGGTAACGAAGATTTTTCTTTGGATAAACTAAGATATAATAAAATAATTATTATGACTGACGCTGATGTTGATGGTTCGCACATCAGAACTTTATTGCTTACTTTCTTCTACCGGCATATGCGGCAATTAATTGATAAAGGATATTTATATATAGCCCAGCCGCCTTTATATAAGGTGAAAAAAGGTAATAACGATTTTTATTTGAAAAATGAACAAGCTTTGCAAGATTATTTAGTAAAAAATACTATTAGTGATGCAACAATTATGTTGTATAATGGACGAGAGATCAGTGGTTCTGATCTTGAGGAGATAATCAAGAAAGCTATCCGGTTCGTTACATTACTTGATCAAGTTGGCAAAAAATTTAATCGTCAAATTGCAGAATGTTTAGCTATCAAAGACTTGTTAGGTAATCAAATATTTGCGGCAGATAAGACAAATGAAATAAACCAGGCCTTGAATATTTTAAATCTTGGTGATATATCACCTGATAAAACAGATTGGCAATTTGTAGTTAGCACCAATAAAATAGAATTTTTCCGCTTTGTTCGGGGACAAAAAGAAAGTAAAATTTTATCAAAAGAACAGCTTGAATCTTTTGAATTTATTCAGCTAACCAAATCATTTACTCCGCTTGCAGATTTATTTATTGAGCCAACAAAGTTATTAATTAAAAACCAGGAATATATTATTACACTGCCTAGTATGCTGATGAATTATATATTGGAAAGCGGAAAAAAAGGTATAGCTATTCAGCGTTTCAAAGGTCTTGGAGAAATGAATTCTGATCAGTTAGGAGAGACAACATTAGACCCTCAAAGAAGAACTTTATTGCAAGTTAAAGTACATGAACAAGATAGTGCTGAAGTAATTTTTTCAACATTAATGGGAGATATTGTTGAACCTAGAAGACAATTTATTCAAGCAAATGCCTTGAATGTAATTAATTTAGATGTTTAATCTAGATTAGAGGATACGGAGTAATGATACAGGATGATTAAAAGTGGATCGCTTCATCGGCTCACGCCTCCTTGCAATAACGTTTAGGTTGCATATATGTCATTGCGAGACCACGCAAGTAGGACGTGGCAATCCATATTTATTGGAAATGAAAAAATAAGCAATATTGCAAAAATAATGAAAATAGCTATTAGCAAATCATAAAAATCTGTTATATTTATAGATATATAAAAACCTAAGATTAAATTATTTAAAAAATTATAAAAATGAATATTCATGAATACCAAGCAAAGATGATCTTGAAGCAGTATGGTATACCTACTTCTACAGGAGTTGTGATATCGCAAAAAGAAGATATCGATAGACTAATTGATGGTTTAGAAGCAGAAATATATGTGGTCAAAGCCCAAATTCACGCAGGTGGTAGGGGTAAAGCTGGTGGTGTAAAAGTTGTAAAAAGTGAAGAAGCGGCAAAAAAGGCAGCTCATGCGATGTTTGGAATTAACCTAATAACTCATCAGACATCATCTGCTGGGCAGAAGGTTCGTCGTCTCTATGTTGAATCTGGCTGTGATATTTTGAAAGAATATTATTTTAGTGCTGTTTTTGATCGTAGTAATAGTAAAGTAACTTTTATAGCTTCTACTGAAGGTGGTGTAGATATTGAAGAGGTTGCTCATAATACCCCACAAAAAATTATCAAAATATCAGTTGATCCGGCAACGGGTATACAACCATTTCATTGTCGTCAAATAGCATACAAGCTTGGCTTTAAAAATGAACAAGCAAAACAAATGATGAAAATTGTTGAGTCAACCTATCAAGCTTTTATTGCAACTGATGCTAACCAAATTGAAATTAATCCATTAATAACAAAACCTGATGGTAGTTTATTGGCACTTGATGCTAAGATTAACTTTGATGATAATGCATTATTTAAACATCCTGATATTTTAAATATGCGAGATAGTGATGAAGAAAATGCTCTTGAAATGCAAGCAAATAGCCTTGGTCTTAGTTATGTCAAGATGGATGGTACTATTGGTTGTATGGTGAATGGTGCTGGATTAGCTATGGCAACAATGGATATTATCAAGCTTTATGGTGCTGAACCAGCAAATTTTTTAGACGTTGGCGGTGGAGCTGATCGTGAGAAAGTAACAGAAGCACTAAAAATAATTTTATCAGATATGCATGTACAAGGAGTTTTAGTTAATATTTTTGGTGGTATAATGCGTTGCGATATAATTGCTGAAGGGATTATTGCTGCAGTAAAAGAGATTGGTATTAAAGTGCCACTGGTTGTACGTTTAGCTGGCACCAATTTTGAATTAGGTAAAAATATTTTAGCAAATTCTGGTTTAAAAATAATCGCTGCAAATGATTTAGCTGATGCTGCCGTTAAAATTGTTGCTGCGGTAAAGTAATTGTATGAACTTAGGCATTATTACGAAATAATTTTTTAACTTTAGTGCCAAAACATCCTGGGAAATTATGACTTCATACAAGCCAAAACATGACAAAATCTTTCGCAAATCTATGGAGAATCCAATAGTTGCTCAAGAATTTTTGGCAACTCATTTGCCGAAGGATGTGTTGGCTTTAATCGATAGCACATCTTTAAAATTAGAAAAAGATAGTTTTATTGAGTCAGACCTTTCTGAAACTATTTCTGATGTATTATTTTCTGTTAAGTTTAATGATCAGGATGGCTATATTTTTTTGCTATTGGAACATCAAAGTACTGTTGATAAAATGATGGCATTTAGATTATTTAAATATATGATTAATATTTGTGATCTATATTTAACTACTAATCCTAAAGCTAAAAGTCTTCCATTAATTTATCCTCTAATACTCTATAATGGCAAGAAGAAATATAACGCACCGCTCAATATATGGAATTTATTTAGCCATCCAGATTTAGCCAGAGGCTTTTGGATAAATGATTGTCAGCTTATTAACGTACATGACATTCCCGATGAAGAACTCAAGAAAAAAATATGGTCTGGAATTTTGTTATTTTTCCTTAAGTACATCCACGAACGTCAATTACTGAAAAGATGGCAAGAAATCTCTCATCTCTTGCCTAGATTGAGTGAAATAACAATAGGCTATGACCATATAAGAAATCTATTACAGTATACTTTGATCTTTATTGAGCAAAATGATAAAATAGAGTTAGAAAAAATATTAAAAAATAGTTTAACTAAAGAAAAAGGAGAAGAACTTATGCCTAGTATAGCTCAAGTATGGAAAGAAGAAGGGATTCAAATCGGAGTACAGGATGGTATTAGAATCGGAGAAGCTAAATTAATAAAAATGATGATAAACAATAGTAGCTCTATTGATGAAGTAGCGAGAATTACTGGACTATCTATTACTAAAATCAATGAATTACTGAAACTACAGTAAATTAATCATTGTAACAAAATAATTTTTTAATTTCTAGGAACTAATTAAGATTGGGTTCTGTTATAACCCAAGATGTTTCGCAAAATTAAAAGGGTACTTTATTACAGCTTCTTAGTCTCAAAAGAGGTCTATTTTAATAACTATCTTAAAGAATACGGAAAAGGCATGTATGTCAATATTAGTTGATAAAAACACAAAAGTAATTTGTCAGGGTTTTACTGGTTCCCAAGGGACTTTTCATTCTGAACAAGCCATTAATTATGGTACTAAAATGGTAGGAGGTGTGACTCCTGGAAAAGGTGGTAATACTCATTTAGACCTACCTGTATATAATACAGTGCATGAAGCAGTTGAAAAAACTGAGGCTACTGCCAGCGTTATTTACGTTCCACCACTATTTGCGGCTGATTCAATTTTGGAAGCTATAGATGCAGGTATTAAATTAGTAGTGTGTATTACAGAGGGTATACCAGTACTTGATATGATAAAGGTCAAAAGGGCATTAGTCGGATCAAAAACTAGATTAATTGGTCCTAATTGTCCCGGCATTATTACCCCTGACGAGTGTAAAATTGGCATAATGCCTGGTTATATTCATAAGAGAGGAAGAGTTGGCATTATATCTCGCTCCGGTACTTTAACGTACGAAGCAGTAGCACAGACTACAGCTACTGGTCTTGGTCAATCCACCTGTATTGGTATTGGTGGAGATCCAGTTAACGGTACTGATTTTGTCGATTGTATTGAAATGTTTTTAAAAGATGATGAAACCGAATCGATTATTATGATTGGTGAAATAGGTGGAGATGCTGAGGAAAAAGCTGCTGAATTAATAAGAAGTTCAAAGATTAAAAAACCAATAGTTAGTTTTATTGCCGGTATTACCGCTCCTGAAGGAAAAAGAATGGGGCATGCTGGGGCAATTATTTCTAATGGACAGGGTTCAGCTGAACAAAAGTTGGAGGCTCTACAGAGTGCAGGAGTTACTATCACTAGATCACCAGCTGATATTGGCAAAACTATGTTTGAATTATTAGGAAGAATTTAAATTTAAGAGAATACACACATACGTCATTGTAATGATACATAAGCCTCAAGCGTCATTGCGAGGAGACACTTTAGTGGCAACGAAGCAATCCAAAGAAGTAACTAGAAATGGCTTGCTTCGTCGGCTTACGCCTCCTAGCAATGACGCTTAAGGCTTATGTATTCCTTATAATTACCTCTTGTACTTTTTTGCAATTTTTAAATCGCCATGAGGGCTATGAGTAAGGTAAAGTTATTTATTGAATTAGCATATTAAGCGGAGACTAAATGCTTAGCAAACTGTATAACGACCTTATTTTACAGATTAAAGCCAATAAATATGATTTCTTAAGGTTTGATCTGATCAAACAAGATGCAATAAAGTATCTTGCCGCTCAGCTTACTGCAAAATATGATACTGTGATTATTATAGGCTTTGGTGCATCTTGCCTAAATGTTAGAGCATTGTTAAGTATGAAGACAGTAGCGACTAAAAAGCTAATATACCTTGATAATTTAGATCAGTTAGCAATTGATAAAAAATTGGCAGTAGTTAATTTAGATAAGGCAGTGTTTTTTTCGTTGAGTAGGTCTGGGAATACCAATGAAACCTATTTATTAACTAAGTATGTTTTAGAAGTTTTGCACGTTCCCTCTGAAAATGTTTATGTAATAGTACCGTTTAGTAATAGCTTGTTATATAATTTAGCGAGGTCTTTTGGTGCAAATTGTTTAGAACATGATAATGTAAGTAGTGGAAGATTTGGTATAATTTCTAATGCTTCTTTGCTACCAGCGACAATTGTAGGAGTTGATATAGATAAAGTTGTTGCAGCTGCTTCCCAGAAAATATCAGATATTATCCTTGATGGCTCTAATATTTGTGAGATAGCTGAGTATTATCTCAATCAATATTCTTTAAATAGACATATGTTAGTTATGTTTAATTATAGTTACCAATTAGATGGCTTATGTAGATGGCAGCAACAAATTATAGCTGAATCGCTTGGCAAGAATGGTTTTGGTATAACTCCTATAATAGCAAAAGGGACATTCGATCAGCACAGTCAGTTGCAACTTTATTTAGAAGGTCCGGATGATAAATTTTATAAAGTTATTACTAACAATAAAGAGAACTCAGAGATTGCAATGAGCTTAGCTGCTCATGCTAACAATATATATAATGCATTAGTGCAAGTCAAGCGACCAGTGATGCTAGAGAATTTTGTACATATCGATGAGTATGCAATTATAGATCAAATTATTCACACAATGTTGAGTACTATGCTAATTGCTAATTACCTAAAAATCGATCCATTTAATCAACCATCTGTTGACCAATACAAGAAGATATAGTTAAAGTATACTAAATTACCGCGAGGAGTTGGCGAAGCGATCACCCCACCTTCCAATATAGAATGTGGGGTATGATTTGAACCATGTCAACCTTACCATCTTTGCAACTCTTTTTTACCATTGAAACCCTAGTACTCATAAGCTTTTCTCCTATAATTTTAATTAATATTTTAAAGATTATTTGAACTTAATTATTACTCAATTTATCGTGAAAATTGGGGCAAATTCTTAAAAATCTGCTATAAAAACGCTATAAAAACATTATTTTTATTAAATTATTACCCTAATATTCAAAAAAATATGTTAATTTGAATACTTAATTAACTTTATATATTAGAAAACAATTAGGTTAATTATGCTAAATAATTATGTAACAAATTTAGTTTAGCTAGATATATACCACCAGTTCATTTCATCTTCCTAAAAATACAACAACCATAGCTTAGAATAGTAAAAATGTTACCCCTCTTGAAAGCTATAATAACAATTTTAGCAACTGTTACTAGGGTGTATCGTCACGAGATTTGAGCCCACATTAGTAAAGCCCTTAAACAAAGACCCGCCATGTATGATTTTGTATTTTTAGCATATCTTGTTGCTATACCACGCCATTCTTTAAATTTTTGAAATGTATTTTCAATAATGTGCCTTAGCTTATATAGATATTTATCTATCTCTCTTTGAATCTTCCTGTTTCTTTTTGATGGTATTACAGGAATTATGTTTGCATTCACAGCCGATTCTATTATGGCGTTTGTATCGTAAGCTTTATCAGCCATAAGATGTTGTGCCTCCATATTCTGGATTAACTCACAAACTTGAGTACAATCATTTCTGGAACCTTCTGTAACAATAATTCTGACCGGCATACCATACGCATCCACGGCCATATGTACCTTTGTATTGAGTCCCCTTTTGTGCGACTAACCGTTTGATTCCCGCCTTTCGCTCCAAGTCCTGCTTTGTGAGTTTTTACAAATGTAGAATCTATCATTAACCATTCAAAATCAGGAGCATTTATAAAAATATTTAGCAAATTCTCCCATATCCCATTATCACGCCATCTACAGAATCTTCTGTGTACATTCTTCCAATTGCCATAATCAGGAGGCAAATCTCTCCATGGAGTTCCCGTTCTAAATATCCACATCACTGCATTTATAAAAGTTCTATTGTCTCTTGCAATACCTCCCCAACAACCTTTCTGACCAGGTAAATTACTTTCTATCTTATTCCAAAGCTCATCGCTTATATCATGTCTTCTATGTGCTAAACTCATTGCTTCTTATCGCCTATTTTTATTACTACAATTATAATAACAAATCACATAAAATTATGCAATCACAATCTCGTGACGATATACCCTAAAGAGGTTGTAGAAGATATACAACAACAGCTTGCAGAGTTAGGAATGGTTACACCGCAGGAGGGAGCTTTAGACCAGGCTACAATATCCAATATGCTTGCTTTCAATCTACATCATTTGGGATCTCAAATTTTAAGTAATCATTATTCTAAAGATATGTATGATTATCTTCTTTGGGAAAATTCAAGTAATACTGATGCGAGAGGATTATTAGGTGTGTGGGATAAAAATAGTCAAGCCGTATTAGATGATATTCTGAGTTAATTGTTGAAGTTATAATCGACCTTGCATCTTTTAAATGCTTATCTATTGCAAAAAATACTAAAATAACTTGGTAAGGATGTATCAATTATTATTTCTTTACCAAATATTTTCTCAGGTAAGATTATTTTTTTGGCATGTAGTAGCATCTCCTTGGATAAAGCTATTGCTTCTAAGGTTCCATATTTTCTGTCACCTAATATGGGACAAGCTAGCATTTTCGCATGGAATCGAAGTTGATGCATCCTGCCAGTAAGAGGAGTAAACTCAACCAAGGTTAAACCATTAGACCTCTTGCAAAACTCTACTTCTGCTGCTAATTTGTACGTCGATGCGGCACTCGAATCCTCACGTACGCTAGAGTACGCTGCGGTTCGAGGTGAAGTGTCTCCTACAAATCCTTGGGCATAAACGAGTTTTGCAAGAGGTCTACTATCTAAATTCTTAAGGAATTTATAGCGGGTTATCGATAATTTACCATTTTCCTCATCATTTTGCACAGTTTCATACGCCCCCCCCCTATTCTTACCTATCATACCACTAATTTCTCCCTCGGATTGTGGAAGCTTACCTAAAACTACCGCTATATAGGTTTTTTGAATATCCTTCTCCTGAAAGGCTTTAACTAATTTTATACTACTTGCATAATTTTTAGCAATTAGCAATATTCCTGAAGTATCTTTGTCTAACCTATGAACTAACTTAAAATCTGCCCCCCGACCATTTAAATATTGCAATGCATCATCTATAGATAGAGTTATCTTGCTACCACCTTGGGTGGCAAGACCTGACGGCTTATTGATTGCTATAAACCAGTCATCTTGATAAATTAGATAATCCTTCAACAATTTACCAGCTAGTTTAATCGCTGAACTGGTAAAAATCCTATCAGAAGTTTTCAGAGTTTGTAAATTTAAACTATCCTCTATAAAAATTTTATCACCAACATTTATTCGCAGATTGGCTGCTACCTTACAAGAATTAACCATTATCCTCTTAAACCTTAAGGCACGCTCAATCACTCCTTGAGTAAGACTAGGATATAATTTTTTTAAGTAACGATCCAACCTACAAGGCAGTTCTAGATCAACATTTAATATTGCCACTTATGCACTCTTTAATAAAAAATAACTCCACAATATACAAGATAACAGTATAATTGCACAAATCTGATGGAATAAAGCTATTAATACAGGTACTGAATATAAAATAGTAGTTATGCCAGCTAACATTTGTAATAGCAATATACCAACAATGTAATAAGCTGCTTTATTTAATTTAGGATGTTTAGTTTTTATTAAGCTCACTACTAAAAATCCAGCACTAATACAAACTATATATGCTCCCATTCTATGAAAAAACTGAATAACCACAGGGTCGCTTAAACTATCTATAGTAAGTAGTTTAAACGTTAGTTCTTCAGGTATAAAATTATTACCCATTAATGGAAAGCTATTATATACCTGCCCAGCATCAAGACCTGCAACCAATCCCCCTAAAAAAATCTGTATATAAACTATACTAATAGTTACTAAACAACATAATTTTGCTGAACTCAAACTTATCGTTTGTTCATTTAGTAAAATATCAAAACTATTATTCATCAGTTGATAGAACAATAAATTATAGATGATAATCGCTATAATCAAATGCCCAGCTAAGCGGAAATGACTAACATATGGCTGCAAAATTAGCCCACTTTTTACCATATACCAACCCATAAATCCTTGAACCGCAAATAATAACAATATCCCCAAATATACTGGTAGTGATCTGCTAGCAATTTGCCTAGTCACCAAAAAATATACCAACGGTATCAGATATAATAAACCAACAACTCTCCCAGCAAAACGATGAATAAATTCAATCCAAAAAATAAATTTAAACTCTGAGAGAGTCATATTAATATTTTTTTGCTTATATTCGACTGATTGCTGATATTTACTAAACTCATCCTGCCACTCAGCATTATTGAGTGGTGGGACAATACCTGATACTGGCTTCCATTCAACAATTGATAAACCAGCATCAGTAAGCCTAGTAAGACCACCCCAAAAAATCATAAAAACCACCATACAGCAGCATGCAGCCAACCAAGGCTTTATTAATAGTTGTGACATTAAACCCAATATCTTTGATATCTATAATATAACAGATTTTTTTGATCCACTAATAGCTGTTTTATGATTTTGGATAACTTTTCAAAGCTTATTGATAGCTGGATAAGTAAAAAATAAAATATGGGTTAAATTAAGCATAAAATGAGCAAGTATGCTTGCTTCAATTCTTTTCGTTACTTTATATATCCAACCATATGAAACTCCAGCTATTGTGGCTAAAATTACATATTTTAATCCTCCTGGATAGTGCATCACTCCAAAGAAAAGTGCAGGTATTAGTATGGCTATATCCTTAGAATATTTATATTTTAACTGATTTAATGATTCTTGGAAAAATCCTCTAAATAATCCTTCCTCAGCAACGCATGTAAAAAATAAATTATTGATTACCCATATCCATAAATTTTGTGGTATCTTTGGTGCAAATTTGATGTACTCAAATGCAATAGATAACACTATTATTACTAATAGAATAATTGGTAATCTATAAAAAACTTGCAAGAGTAATATTTTCAGTTCGCTACAAGTAGATGCTAAATCTAAAGTTAAACCTATAATAATTAAACCGACAATTGTCTTATCTAAGTTTAAATATAGTGTAAACGGTAAAGCATCTGGAGTGAGTTGTATTTTATCTAAAACTAATAAATTATCAAATCCTGGAATTAAATGCAGTTCTAACATTAATCCAAGTACGAACACTAAACTCCATAAGACATATTTCAATTTAGTAGAAGATTTATGATACGAAAATACTAAATAAAAAAACAACAAAATTGCTAAAATAGCAAACAGGCTTGCTATATTACTAACAAAAGATAAGACTAGAGAAATAGATAGAAATAATTGCCATGGTTTAAATTTGCCTTTCACAGGAAGCCATAATGATATAACACTAATTAGTAATGTTATATATGTAAGATATTTTAGCCACATATTTCATCTATAATTGATTTGGGGTAATGTTGCACAGCCTATAGCTAACCAGTTTATTGCATTTTCAATAGTTCATTGATTTTAGCAATAGATAGTCCTGTAATTTTCGCTACTGCTTCAATGGAGCTACCATTATTTATCATCATTTTTATTAATTTAGCTTCCCCTTCGGCTCTACCTTTGGCTTCACCTCTAGCCTCTCCGATTTTAATACCATCCTGTAGCCCTATCTCTATCCCTTCTTCTTTCCATACTTGAGCTATACTAGGCATAAGCTCTTCTCCTTTTTCTTTAGTTAAATTATTTTTTAGTATTTTTTCTAACTCTATTTTATCACTTTGCTCAATAAAGGTCAAAGTATAGCTCAATAGATTTCTTATATGGTCATGACCTATTGTTATTTTACTCAATTTAGGCAAGAGATGAGAGATTTCTTGCCATCTTTTCAGTAATTGACGTTCGTGGATGTGCTTAAGGAAAAATAACAAAATTCCAGACCATATTTTTTCTTGAGTTCTTCATCGGGGATGTCATGTACGTTAATAAGCTGACAATCATTTATCCAAAAGCCTCTGGCTAAATCTGGATGGCTAAATAAATTCCATATATTGAGCGGTGCGTTATATTTCTTCTTGCCATTATAGAGTATTAGAGGATAAATTAATGGAAGACTTTTAGCTTTAGGATTAGTAGTTAAATATCGATCACAAATATTAATCATATATTTAAATAACCTAAATGCCATCATTTTATCAACAGTACTTTGATGTTCCAATAGCAAAAAAATATAACCATCTTGATCATTAAACTTAACAGAAAATAATACATCAGAAATAGTTTCAGAAAGGTCTGGCTCAATAAAACTATCTTTTTCTAATTTTAAAGATGTGCTATCGATTAAAGCCAACACATCTTTAGGCAAATGAGTTGCCAAAAACTCTTTAGCAACTATTGGGTTCTCCATAGATTTGCGAAAGATTTCGTCATGTTTTGGCTTGTCTGAAGTCATAATAAAATTTGCTTATATAGCTAATCTAATAATTCATTACTTACTGTACTTTCAGTAATTCCTTGATTTTAGTAATAGATAGTCCAGTAATTCTCGCTACTTCTTCAATAGAGCTACCATTATTTATCATCATTTTTATTAATTTAGCTTCTCCTCTAGCTTCTCCCCTAGCTTCTCCCCTAGCTTCTCCGATTCTAATACCATCCTGTACTCCGATTTTAATACCATCTTGTAGTCCGATTTGAATCCCTTCTTCTTTCCATACTTGAGCTATACTAGGCATAAGTTCTTCTCCTTTTTCTTTAGTTAAACTATTTTTTAATATTTTTTCTAACTCTATTTTATCATTTTGCTCAATAAAGGTCAAAGTATAGCTCAATAGATTTCTTATGTGGTCATGGCCTATTGTTATTTTACTCAATTTAGGCAAGAGATGAGAGATTTCTTGCCATCTTTTCAGTAATTAACGTTCGTGGATGTGCTTGAGGAAAAATAACAAAATTCCAGACCATACTTTTTCCTTAAGTTCTTCATCAGGAATATCATGTACGTTAATAAGCTGACAATCATTTGTCCAAAAGCCTCTGGCTAAATCTGGATGGCTAAATAAATTCCATATATTGAGCGATGCGTTATATTTCTTCTTGCCATTATAAATTATTAGGGGATAAATTAATGGGAGGCTTTTAGCTTTAGGATTAGTAGTTAAATATCGATCACAAATATTAATCATATATTTAAATAACCTAAATGCAATCATTTTATCAACAGTACTTTGATGTTCCAATAGCAAAAAAATATAGCCATCCTGATCATTAAACTTAACAGAAAATAATACATCAGAAATAGTTTCAGAAAGGTCTGGCTCAATAAAACTATCTTTTTCTAATTTTAAAGATGTGCTATCGATTAAAGCCAGCACATCCTTAGGCAAATGAGTTGCCAAAAACTCTTTAGCAACTATTGGATTCTCCATAGATTTGCGAAAGATTTCGTCATGTTTTGGCTTTTCTAGAGTCATAATAAAATTTACTTATATAGCTAATCTAATAATTCATTACTTACTGTACTTTCAGTAATTCATTGATTTTAGTAATAGATAGTCCAGTAATTCTCGCTACTTCTTCAATAGAGCTACCATTATTTATCATCATTTTTATTAATTTAGCTTCTCCTCTAGCTTCTCCCCTAGCTTCTCCGATTCTAATACCATCCTGTACTCCGATTTGAATCCCTTCTTCTTTCCATACTTGAGCTATACTAGGCATAAGCTCTTCTCCTTTTTCTTTAGTTAAACTATTTTTTAATATTTTTTCTAACTCTATTTTATCATTTTGCTCAATAAAGGTCAAAGTATAGCTCAATAGATTTCTTATATGGTCATAGCCTATTGTTATTTTACTCAATTTAGGCAAGAGATGAGAAATTTCCTGCCATCTTTTCAGTAATTGACGTTCGTGGATGTGTTTGAGGAAAAATAACAAAATCCCAGACCATACTTTTTTCTTGAGTTCTTCATCGGGGATGTCATGTACGTTAATAAGCTGATAATCATTTGTCCAAAAGCCTCTAGCTAAATCTGGATGGCTAAATAAATTCCATATATTGAGCGATGCGTTATATTTCTTCTTGCCATTATAAATTATTAGGGGATAAATTACTGGAAGGCTTTTAGCTTTAGGATTAGTAGTTAAATATCGATCACAAATATTAATCATATATTTAAATAACCTAAACGCCATCATTTTATCAACAGTACTTTGATGTTCCAATAGCAAAAAAATATAGCCGTCCTGATCATTAAACTTAACAGAAAATAATACATCTGAAATAGTTTCAGAAAGGTCTGGCTCAATAAAACTATCTTTTTCTAATTTTACAGTTGTGCTATCGATTAAAGCCAACACATCCTTCGGCAAATGAGTTGCCAAAAACTCTTTAGCAACTATTGGATTCTCCATAGATTTGCGAAAGATTTCGTCATGTTTTGGCTTTTCTAGAGTCATAACTTACATATAAGAAAGAATTTTAGAGAGGCAGGTGACAACATTTGCTACTGTTAACTCTTCTATTATTCCTGTTCTACGATCCTTTAATTCAACCACATCTTTCTCAGAGTTTTTGGAACCAATAATTATTTGGTACGGTGAACCTATAAGATCATGAGTGGCAAATTTTTTACCAGCTCTCTCATTTGTATCATCGTATAATACCTCTATTTTATTCGCTACAAACTGATCATATAGATTTTGTGATAGTTCATTGCATTTACTATCAAGTATATTCAAATTTAATATTGATACCATAAAAGGAGCAATATTTGGAGGCCATATAATCCCTTTATCATCATGACTTGATTCGATTATAGCGGCTAAAAGTCTTGAAATACCTATACCATAGGAACTCATTTCCACTGGCACAAGACTCCCATCACTAGCATTTACTAGAGCCTTCATTGCTTTAGAATATTTTGTACCAAGATAAAAAATATGCCCAACCTCTATAGCCTTACTACTAGCAAGATTATCTTCTGTTAACAAACATTTATCATGAACATGTTTTTCTTCTGCTACCGCATATAAGGATTGTAATTTTTCAATATCTAAATTTTCCTGATCTATTAAAGATAGAAATTTTTTGTCATAAAAAATAGTACTCTCACCATTAGTGGCAAGAATATGGAACTCATGGCTTAAATCCCCACCAATCTGACCATTATCAGCAAGTACTGGGATTACACGGAGTCCTATATCACGAAAAGTTTGCATATATGCTAGATACATCTGATTATAAGTTTTTATCGCACTTATTTGATCTATATCAAAAGAATACGCATCTTTCATTAAGAACTCTCTACCACGCATCACCCCAAAGCGAGGTCTAATTTCATCCCTAAATTTCCACTGAATATGATATAAGTTTTTTGGCAAATCTTTATAGGACTTAATATTATTTCTAAAAATATCGGTAACCATATCTTCATTAGTAGGTCCAAATAATAACGTATTATCATGGCGATCCTGGAATTTTAACATTTCCTTACCGTAATTCTCAAATCTTCCAGATTCCATCCATAAAGATGCTGGTTGAATACAAGGCATTAATATTTCAATGGCACCTACTTTATTCATATTAAGTCGGACAATATTTTCAACATTTTTTAGGGCTTTTAATCCCATAGGCAACCAGCTATAAATTCCAGCAGATTGTTGTCTTATCATACCGCTTCTAAGCATCAATCTGTGAGAAACTACTTGAGCCTCTACTGGCTCTTCCTTTAGCACAGGTAAAAAATATTTTGATAGTAACATAGCTCTTTCTTTGATTATTTTTTGGCAATAATATTTAGAAATTCATGACGATATTTCTGCTGCTCTAAATATATACCAGTATAATGCATAGTATTCATAATACTATCATTTTGCATAA
Organism: Candidatus Tisiphia endosymbiont of Xenochironomus xenolabis; assembly: GCF_964264705.1. Lineage (NCBI taxonomy): Bacteria > Pseudomonadati > Pseudomonadota > Alphaproteobacteria > Rickettsiales > Rickettsiaceae > Candidatus Tisiphia > Candidatus Tisiphia endosymbiont of Xenochironomus xenolabis. The sequence goes on along the minus strand of NZ_OZ183473.1, from coordinate 924,423 downwards.
CACCTCTAAGAGTCATGCAACTATGTAATGCAGAAATCCTGACCGCAACACCCATAGGCTTAATATATTTCTGTAATGTTTCAGCAATTTGTACTGTCATTTTTTCTTGAATCTGTAGTCTTTTTGCAAAAACATCAACTATTCTGGCAAATTTACTGATACCTATTATACAATTATCTGGTATATAAGCTATATCAACCGTACCATTTATTGGTAATAAATGGTGTTCGCAAAAAGAATTAAACTTTATGTCTTTCAATAGAATGAAGTCCTGAAAGTTACCAGTCTCATAAAATTTAGTAGATAATATTTCTTCTACATTTTTATTGTATCCACAAAACATCTCTTGGTAAGTTTTTATTACTCTATCAGGAGTTTTTGCTAACCCCTCTCTATTTGGATCCTCACCAATAAATCGCAATAAAGTTCTAACTGCATCTTGGGCTTCTTCTATAGTAGGTTTTTTCAAGGTCATTATTTTTATTATACTAATTATTTCAATACCATCTTTTTACCACAAATAACAACAAACATCAAGCCACCAACAATAGCAATTAGTCCTCCAGCACCCATTGCCCCCATCAATAACTTACTGCTAATCGTCATTTCTACTCCTGGTGTTTTTCGCATCACCCCATAACCACCAGCAAAAAGAAGAGCTATAATATGTAACATTTGTCCGATAGTTAAAGTAATAATTGCTGCAGAGGAATATGAGTTTTTCTTTTGTTCATTATTACATGCATTGTCACATAAAAGAAAGCTAAATCCCATAAATGCCACACTTATTCCAACAATCGAACCATGATAGTGGGCAGGAACAGTAACGTTCATACTGGTAATTAACACGCCAATAAACCCTCCAGACAAAAATAATATGCTAGAACAAATGATGCTTGCTTTTATAAGAGAATTTACCACTAGTTTATGATTATGGCTAACTAGCTCATAAAATATTAGTATCAAAGACAGAACTGGGGCTATTCCGCCACCATATTTCATTTGTTTAGTATAATATTCTTTGAATTCAGCATCTATAGTATCATATGATAAGTGTCCCCAAATAGCTGCAAAACTTATCAAAAAATTTAAATATAATAATATCAGATATAATTTGTTAAATCTTAGCTCTTTATTTACCCAAGTATTGGATAATGCTATCGTTACTAATATCATAATTTGCGTGTAAATAAATTGCAATAAATGCCCCCCACTCCAGAAAAGCAATTCATAGTAAAATTCTATATCAACTGGCACAAGCTTAATAACTTGTTGTAGTTGATAATAAGAACAAATAAAACATACCCATACTAATATCCACATTATTGCAGTAGAAAGGATAGTAAAATTGATCAATTTTTGACTTTTTAGGTTCTTAATCGTTGCTAGGATGACGTTTGATGAAAATAACAATACCGATACGCCAAATAAACTAATTCCAAGAATAAACATTATATTCTCCAGCATTGGTATGTAATTATTCATTACAGGAAGATTTTGTCCACAAAGTGGTGATAAAGCTATTAGTGCAGTGCCAAAAAATGCTATTATTACATATGTTATACTGGAAGTCGTTGGCTGTAAATTATAGCTCCAAATACATGCTGTAACGGATATCAACCAAACTAGGATTGATAAATTAACATGAATAACCAAAGCTGATTTAAAGATTTCTGTATTGGGAAATAGGGTAACTAATATAGGAGTGCGGAGCATTACCAATATTATTGAATACACCCCAGCAAGGGCAAGCGAGATTACCCCATTTCTAAGCCAGCAAATAGCTAATTTATTACGACTTAATTGATCAATTATATTATTCTCAAGATTCATAAAGAATACTTATGATGGTGGGTTTGAGAAGACTTGAACTTCCGACCTCACGCTTATCAGGCGTGTGCTCTAACCAGCTGAGCTACAAACCCATTAGACCTCTTGCAAAACTCTACTTCTGCTGGTAATTTGTACGTCGATGCGGTACTCAAATCCTCACGTACATTAGAGTACGCTGCGGTTCTGCGTTCCGCGTCTCCTTCAAATTCCTCAACATAAGCGAGTTTTGCAAGAGGTCTATTACTAGGAGGCGGTCTCCTAGTCTCCGCCTTTAAATATTGGCGGCGGTATTCATATACAACTAAGGGGGTTAACTACCCTGAAGTGGTGGGCTCGCCGGGATTCGAACCCGGGACAACCTGATTAAAAGTCAAGTGCTCTACCAGCTGAGCTACGAGCCCCAAACATAATGCTTAAAGACAAATTGTGTCCCAAAACAATATTCCAACACGCTTTACTTTATCGTTTAAAAAGGCTATCATGTCAACAATTATTTTGGTAAATATCTTTAAATGGTGACTTATGCATTCTGATGTTGCAATTATTATCCCTTCAAGACTTGATTCTGTTAGGCTTCCTAAGAAACCTTTACAATTGATAGGGGAACTGTCAATAATTGAACGCGTTCTAAGACAAGTACACTTAACCAAACTAAAAAATATTTATGTAGCAACTGACTCAGAAATTATAGCTAAAAAAGTTACTGATTGTGGTGGGCAATTGATTATGACAAACCCAGACTGCCAGACTGGTACTGACCGTGTCTATGAGGCATTTCAGGCAATACCTAACAATCATAATATTAATTATATCCTAAATGTCCAAGGTGACATGCCTTTTATAGAACCGGAATCAATTATTAAAGTTATTGAAAGCCTAAAGTCTAGTGACCATGATATTATGACCCCAGTAGTAAAAGTTGGTATAAACGCCGTAAATGGCAATAGTAATGTCAAAGTTATTACTGACCATAATGATAAGGCTCTGTATTTTTCTCGCAGTCTTATTCCTTATGGCTCTGAAGAATTTCTATATCACGTAGGAATGTATGGGTTCCGCAAAGAAGCATTAATTAAATTCATAAACTTACCTGTCTCAACTTTAGAATTAAGCGAAAAATTAGAACAACTAAGAGCCTTACAAAATAATATGTCCATAGGGGTATGTTATGTTAATAATATCCCCATTTCTGTTGATACCCCAGAAGATTTAAACAAAGCTATCAAATTTTATCAACAATTTAACCAAGGCTAATATTCTCCCGTCTATTAGCGAGACCACGCATAAGCGTCAATTTAAGAAAACAATAATTGAGAAACCGTCATTGCGAGCGAACGTATGTGAGCGTGGCAATCCATTTTTGGTTACTTTCTGGATTGCTTCGTCAGCTACGCCTCCTCACAATGGCTAGTTGGATTAGCTATAGGCAGGAAGTTTAATATCTCGGGACTAAGCAAGGTAATTATTTTCCCATCCTCAAGCTGAATTCTTATACCTCCATTTTCATCTATATCTTTAAAAATCCCTGAGATTTTTGTGTTTCCATCATTTACACTAACCATCTCGCCCAACTTATAAGCATTTCTAAGCCAATATTGTCTTATTTTACTAAATCCCTGTTCTTTCCATCTACTAAAATATTTTTCAAAATTAATCATCAAGATATCTAATAAATATTCTGTATCTTTTACTTCTATATTCTCATCAGATAAATTGGTTGCCAGTTGCTCAATATTTAAAGGATTTTCCTTGATGTTAATGCCAACACTTATAATAAGATAATTATTAGACCTCTTGCCTAACTCTACTTCTGCTGGTAATTTGTACGTCGATGCGGTACTCGAATCCTCACGTACATTAGAGTACGCTGGGGTTCTGCGTTCCGCGTCTCCTTCAAATTCCTCAGCATAAGCGAGTTTTGAAAGAGGTCTATTGTTATTTATACTAATAGATTCAAGCAATATACCAGATACTTTTTTGTCGTTTATCAAAATATCATTGGGCCATTTTAATTTGATAGAATTCTCTGAATTAGCTGTAAGAGAAGTAATAGTTTTATACACAACAATAGCCATAACAAAAGATAATTGAGGAAGATAACTGAGATTAATTTGATGCTTTAATAATATACTAACATGCAAATTCCCTAGATTAGAATGCCAAATTTTGTTATTTCTTCCACGCGATTTTGTTTGATTTTTTGCTAATATTACATAATTCCTATCAAGACAGGCCTTAGCCATCCTAATAGCTTCAGAGCTGGTACTATCTATTGTATCAAAAACTAGTAGCTTATATTTTTTCTGCCAAGACATAATTACCTCATAAAATTCAGGGTGATTTTAAAAGTCGTAGAAAAACAGTATAAAAATCCAAAGCATCATTGCGAGAAACCACTTTACTGCGACGCAACAATCCAAAAAGTAACCAAAATTGATTGCTTCGACCATTACATGCTCTTGCAATGACATATATGTACTCCAAACGTCATTGCGAGAAGGCGTAAACCGATGAAGCAATTTGTAAGTTAAATATAAACAATTAAAATTTTGTCAACATAATAGAGCCTAGCACTAAATTAAAAAATATCAGATAGCTCTGTTGTCATACCATCGCCTGATAATACTATATCATTATTAGGTACATCGTCATATAAAGAATTAGCAATATTATTACTTATTACTTTAGATAAGGAATTTACATTGTTAGATAATTCTTTTAAATTACTACTTATCTTAGGTGACAAATGCACTTGTTGTTGATTATTTAAAGTGTGTAAAGTGCGTAAACTGTCTATATGCCACCGCACTGCATCAACCAAAGAATCTGTGCTTGTCATTTTGAAATCATGATTTTCTAATAGTGGCTGCATACAAAGCCTTGCAAAAATAACATTTGCAATACCAATATCTGATGCTGTCTTACCATTATTATTAGCTATATCTGATTTTGCTCCCCATTCTAATAATATTTTAGCCATATCAGGGTGATTATTTTTTATTGCAAGGTGTAATGGAGTATTACCAAGTTTATTTTGAATGTTTACATTATTTTTGGTAAGGAAATGATTTGCTAAATCTATATCACCTTTTTCTACAGCTTTAAATAAGGCATAACCCCCGTAGCGTGCTTTATAAAAAAGTTGTTTCAATGACATATTTACCTCTTAATTATTTAGTGATTTCTTATTCCAACTAAATAAACCGTTTAATACGGTTTATTTAGTTGCTGGCACTATATAATAAAATTTCACCTTATGCAAGCACTTACTTTAATAATTCCATGTTTTCTTAGTTTTTATCATGTTTTTTATTATTTAAAATCTCTCTTGCTTTAGCGAGTCTTATAAATCGTCCAAAAGCAAGAATCATAGAGTCAACAAAACCATCAAAACCAAATACCCAATATCGTCTTATAAAGAATGATTTTAAAAAATAAAAAATAATTTCTGTAGCAATTCTTATTTTTGATGGATTCCTACCTAGTTTGACGAAATCTTCTGCCTGCTCGGAAGAATAAAAATTTGCCTTAGCTACCATTTGCTCAATTGACATGCCAGACCTATGATAAATTATACCATTTAACTCATAGATTTTGTCTTGTGGGTTAATATCTGGGTTAAATAACACCGAATCATGAGTAGTAGTACTCATATTATTAGAAAAACTACTATATTTACGGTTATATAATCTGATGAATTTATGATAAGGAGCAAAGCGACGAACTTTATGATCGTTACGGTGCAATATAACATTTTTAGTACGATAAGCTAAATAATTATCTTGAATATTTGAAGCAAATATAAATTCTATTTCATCCTGTAATTCTTTTGACAACTCTTCATCAGCATCAATATTTAATATCCAATCATTCTGACATAAACTCTCACCAAAAGCTTTTTGTTTAACATAACCACCCCATTCGTTAAAAATCACTTTGGCACCTAAATTTCTAGCAATTTGCACTGTATCATCAGTGCTACCACTATCAACAACAATAAGCTCCTCCACAATGTCCTTAACACTGTTAATAGCTCTTGCCACTCTAGCAGATTCGTTTTTTGTAATAATAAAGGCTGAAATCTTAAGCATATTACCCTTTAACTCATAAAGAAAGAAAAAATTAACAGAAATCCTATAACAAGGCAACTGACAAACCTTAAGCCTTGATATGTTGGTATTGACTCTGGCTGCAAACTTTCACTTACCTCAAAAAAGTACATAGACCTAACTATTTTGAGGTAATAATAAGCTGCTATAATACTGGTACCAATAGCTATAAATGCTAGAGTAAATTGTTCCTCTACAATAGCCTGATAAAAAATGAAATATTTACCAAAAAATCCTGCCAGTGGGGGAATACCAATCATCGAGAACATGATAATGGTAATCCCAGCAGCCAAAGCCTTACGACTATTCGCCAAACCCTTAATATCATCAAAATTTGCCGTATCAGCTTTTCCTCCCAGCAGAACAATTAAACAGGCAAAAAAGCCTAAAACGGAAGCAGCATAAATAAATATATATATTAATACAACATTATTACCTTGCTCACTATGCAAAGCAATCCCCATCAGAACATATCCAATATTTAGAATAGTGCTATAGCCCATTAGCCTTTTGAGGGAGGTTTGTCTAATAGCACCACCTGCCCCAACCAACATCGACAAAATTGCTGTTATTTTTATTAAATCAACTGAAATTTGTTGATAACCACCAACTACCATCGTCATTATATTTAATAACACCACTACATTGCCAAATTTTGTAGCAGCAGCAAAATAGGTAACTGAAGGAATTGGTGATCCTTCATATACATCTGGTGTCCAAGCATGCAAAGGACCACTAGATAATTTAAAGAAAATACCACTTAAAAAAAGTACTAAGCCACTTACTAACCCAATATTTGGCTGCGGTGATTGATTTAATTTTTGTAGAATATTACTATAATCTAAACTACCACCAAATCCGTAAATAAAAGACATCCCAAACAATGTCAGACAACTAATCAAACTACCTAGAATAAAGTATTTTAACGCTCCTTCTGATGATTTAATATTATACAAACTAAAGCCAGCTAGTACATATGCTGCTAGTGCTTGCAATTCCATAGCCACAAATAATAGCAGGAAATTACGAGCCGATATAGTAATAAAAATACCAACAGTCGAAAGCAGCACTAAGGTTATAAACTCTGTCTTAAATTTTTCATTAGTGATCTTACAATAATCATTATAAATTATCATGGTCATCACCGAAAAAAGTAAAACACAAGATTTACAAACACCAGTAAAGCTATTAGTAGCAAAGGAATTACTAAAAGCTACTGCCTCACCCTGAACGCAAGCAATAAAAAGTACAATCGATAATAATATCGTAATATTAGTAATGATTCTAGTTTTTTTGCTAAATAATACAGCAGATAATTGAGTAAGCAAAGCCACTAAGGTCAGCATTATCTCAGGCAAAATAATTATAAATTGTTTTAAAATTGGGCTTATCATATTTTAAGTTTTTGGATTTAGTATAATATAAATAGTTAATATATACTATAAGATCACTAGCACTAAGTATAATATAAAAATATTTAATTTTACATGATAGCTAACCAGGGCAATATTACACCAAATTCACAGACGTCATTGCAAGACTACGTAGTGGTTGTGGCAATCCATTTCTAACTATTTTCCTGGATTGCTTCGTCGGCTCATGCCTCCTCACAATGACGGAGGAGCTATCTAGCACATTAACGGGTTAGTTATATATCATCGTATCCGCGAAAACCCTTTGAATAAACTATACACCCATAAAGTCAGTATAATGTTTTTATCAATATCAGTTTAAAATAATATTTGACTTTATACGTCAATGACGTAATAATATTGATATGGAATATATAAAATCTCCTTTGTTTAATAAATTTGTTAAGTTCATATTTAACTGATGATAATTACGCAGACTTTCAATGGCATTTAGCCTTATACCCTAAATCAGGAGATATTATTCCTGGCAGTGGAGGACTTAGGAAAATATAAGATGAATGGCTAAAGAACGAGGCTGAAAACATTCCAGCTGCTATTTTAAAGAAAATAAAAGAGGAGTTAGGATTATGAAAATAAGACGAGATATCGGAACAGAAATTTTACAATCCATTCAAGAGATAAAGACAGGAAAGGGTAATGTACAGAAAATAGAAACAAAAGATGATATAGTGAATATTAGAAAGTACTTACAACTATCTCAAGTAGATTTTGCTGTTTTAATGGGGATTAATGTTAGAACATTACAAGAATGGGAGCAAGGGCGGCGTAAACCTAGGGGATCAGCTATATCTTTATTAAAAATAGCATCTAAACATCCCCAAATTTTTATTAACTAATTCACCTTACGCATAGCACTTAAAAGCCATAGGGAAAATAACCTGGCATCATTGCGAGCGAACGTACGTGAGCGTGATAATCCATGAAGTGATTAGATTAGAAATGAATTGCTTCGTCGCCACCAAAGTGGCTCCTCGCAATGACGGTTGGGGCTTATGTACTCCTTCCAATGACAACGTAATACTAAGCTATACTCTTTAAACTAATAAATAAGTAATAAAATGACCTTTAACTCAAGCAAACTTAACAATGGACTAACTGTTGTTACTTACCATATGCCTAATATAAAATCCGTAGCTATTAATCTCATTGTTAATGTAGGTAGCCGCTATGAACAATATTCAGAAATAGGGATATCTCATTTTCTTGAACATATGGCATTTAAAGGAACAACAACTAGAACTGCTAAGCAAATTGCTGAAGAATTTGACTCTATAGGAGGGCAGTTTAATGCTTACACCGGTCATGAACAGACTGTTTATTACTCAAAAATATTGAGTGAAAATTGTTATACGGCTCTAGAAATATTGGCAGATATCTTGCAAAATTCAGTTTTTTCAGAAGAAGAAATAGCCAAAGAATATCAGGTGATTTTACAAGAAATTGCTTGTGTACAGGATAATCCCGATGAGCTTATTCACGAAAAATTTTACAGTAGTGCTTATGAAAATCAAGCTCTTGGTCGGTCAATTTTAGGAACTTATGACAGTTTAGCAAAATTTGATAAGGAACATTTTAGCAATTATATTGATAAACATTATAATGCCGGAAATATTTACTTATCAGTGGCAGGAAATGTTGAACATCAACAAATTGTAGAATTTGCAGAAAAATTATTTTGTTCATTAAAAGATAAACCAAATAATCATTTTGAGAAAGCTAGATACACTGGGGGGCATAGTGTTATTACCAAAGAACTTGAGCAAACTACCTTGGTTCTGGGATTCGAAAGTGTACCCTATTTTAACATACAGCAATTATATCATACTCAAGCTCTGTCACTAATACTTGGTAACGGTATGTCATCAAGATTATTTCAACAAATCAGAGAAAAGCTTGGACTTGCCTACTCAATTGGTAGCTATAATAGCTCACACTATGATAGTGGGATTTTTGGCATATATGTTTCCACTAGTCATGATAAACTGCCATTTCTTGCAGAACAATTAGTCAATGAAATTAACAATATTTCTGTAGATATCAAAGATTCGGAAATTGATCGGGCTAAAATACAATTAAAAACTAGTATCCATATATCCCAAGAAGATTCATCTTATAAGTCAGAAGAAATTGGTAAGAATTTTGCTGTTTTTGGCAAATATTTACCTATTGAGGACACTATTGAATATATTATGAATATAACAAACCGAGATATCATAAATATTGCTAACAAAATATTTGCCAGCAAACCTACTTTATCTATCATTGGCCCTAATCCACTTGCCATAGATTATCAAAAATTATCTAATGATCTGGCTCTATGAAATCGGTGCTATTAACTAGAAGTTTAGAAGATAATTACGACATTATTCAAGAGTTGCAGCGTAATCATCAATGTAGCTTTAACTATATATGCTGTCCTTTATTGGAATATCAAACTTTGCCATTAGATGGTACCCTTTTATATGATTATCCTAATATCATTATCACTAGTAAATTTGCTGCTAAAATTCTAGCTGGACACCAAAATATCGAAAAGAAGAATATGTGGATAGTCGGTAATTCATCAAAATTAATTCTAGAACAAAATAATTTTATAGTGCAATATGTTGCTAGCAATGTACAAGAGCTGCTAGAAAACATTCCACCAGAAATATATCACCAAACCGTATATTTATCGTCAAATGAAATTACCCAAGATTTACCTCAAGCTATTAAAAGACACATTATCTATCAGGTAAAATATGCAACTAAGCTGCAGCACATAGCAGAAATTGAAAAGGGCATCAATTTTATTCTACTATATTCACAGAACTGCACTAAGACTTTTATTGAATTATTAATAAAAAATAATTTGCTAGAATCCTTAGCCAATAGTTTAGTTATTACTATAAGTAAAAAAGTAGCAAATATTATTAGCTCTTTTACTAAAAATGTGGTTTATTGTGATAATGGACAACCTCAGCAAATGTTAGAATTATTAATTTATAATGCCCAAAATAATGCAAAAATCAGAAACTAATATAATAAAAGTCCGTAGAAACAATTCTATTATTTTTACAATTATTTTGGTTATATTATTTGCCATATCGGTAACTTATATGACTTTTTTAAATAATAAAAAGACGGATTCTAAGTTATCTAATAACGCAACAATACAAGAAACAACCATACAAGAAATCCCCCCATCTTCAGATACTACCAATTTAGAGGAGAATGCACCTCAGGAAGATAATAGTTTAAATCAAGATAATTCTTCTGTAAGTACCCCCCACCAACCAGAACAATCTAAAGCCCCTTCCAATGTTTACAGTAATTATTTACTTAGCATCAATCTTCTGGTAAAGAATTTTCTGCAAGATAAAGATTATACAGAGCAACTTTATCAAATTGAAACTATGGAGTTACCTGCAAAAATAAAAAATATTTTGATAGATATGCACTATTATAATAAAAATTATTTACTTGATAATAATTTAGGTTTAGTAAGGGTATTTCCAAAAACCGATTGCTGGATCAAGCAATTTATCAAAATTGAAGAAAAATCTAGTAGCCTCAAAGATAAAGAAAAGCTGAAATTAAAAATAATAGGAAACCTAGATTATTTTATTAATTTCTTTTATTCAGAAGAACTACAACAAGAAAATTACAACAAGAATTCGTAGAGTAAACTAATGATAAGATTATTGATAATTTGTATTACATTTTTGTTGTTATATTTTAGTTTTTCTATGTTAAATCAACTTGATTCCAGGTTAACTTTAAACTTATATGACTATTATATAGAAACAACATTTTTTACTTTCGTTATTTTATATATATTACTTACACTTTCTACTGTTATTTCTTTTAAAATATTATGTTTAATTATTAATCTACCTACTAATTTAAAAGCTCTTTTCTTTGCTAAAAGAGCCAATAACGATAATTACTTACTAATGAAAGCTATGGCAGAATACGTTTCTGGTGAAAAATTAAAATCAGCAGTAACGAGCCAAAAAATATCTTACCGTTTAAGCCAGGAAAATAAGGTGTTTCATACTTTACTTTTAGCAGAATCAGAACTAGATATTTCAGTAAAAATAAAATATTTTCAGGAATTAGAACAATCTAAACATTATATTCCTTTTGTTACCAAAAGACTCGCACAAATACATTATCAGAATAATATGTATGACATAGCTGAGAATTATGCTGTTAGATCGTTTAACCTAAATGAATCTGATAGTGAAACTTTAGAAATTTTACTTAATTGTTATGCCAAACTTGCTCTATGGACAAAATTTGTTTTTGTGGTATCTAAACTTAGCAGAGTTGACGGACAGAAACTAGAGGCTCTTAAAAACAAAATAGCTGATTATTATGTTATAGCTGCTAAAAATATGTTAGAGACTAACCAAACAAAAGAGGCGATATATTATTTAGAATCAGCTATTAAACTTATAGCTTCCCATATTGAAGCACTAAATCTTTATCTATCTTTAAACTCCTCTAAATGGAGTAATAAGAATCTTGAGTTATTACAAACTGCCTTCACAGCAAGCCCATCTTTTGAAATTGTAGAATTATATAAGAAATTTTCTACCAATGACTCCTCGGAAATTTATGACGATCTAGCAAATTTAGTCGATCCTAAAAAATATTTAGGATTATTTTTGGCGATAGCTGCTTATTTAGATTTACCAGAAAAGATTCAAAATCTTAAACAGGAAATCAACATTTTTATCGCAGATGATTGACAAATGCATTAAATTTAGATATATTTCAGTTTTTAAGTTCGAATAAGCACGATTTCTGTATGGAACAACGGTTTGAGCTTATCTTTGCCTACCGGATAATATTAAATAATTAGTAAAATTTATGACAAAATGTGTTAAAAAATCATTGTTTGTTACAGCTGGTATTGCTGTAATGGGTTTAGGGTTATTTTTGGGTAATCCTAATAGAGTTGATGCTGCAGTTAAAGAAGGGCAAGCATTTTCAGATTGGGTAGTTAAATGCACCACAAGTACTGATAAAAAACGGGTTTGTTTTTTAAATCAAGCTCTTAATTCTACTAAAGATGACAAACAACAGGTGGTGGCTATATATCAAATAGGCTATTTTGGTAGCGGTAAGGAAAGAAGTTTAAGAATGGTACAAATAGTTCCTCCTGACGTTTCTGTTACTCCAGGTACATCTGTTATCAGTTCCAAAAAATTAGTTGCTCCAGGTAAGTATGTTAATTGCACAAAAGATTCTTGCCAGGCTATTGCTGATATACCAGACAGTGATCTTGAAACCATTTTATCAAGCGATGGCAATCCTGTTGTTGGTTTTATGAATTCAGTCGGTCAACAGGTAAATTTGCCCTTTTCTACAAAAGGACTTAAAGAAGGCTTGAAAGCTTTAAAATAGTAATTTGGTGAGCGTTAAAATACAAGACGTCATTGCGAGCGAACATATGTGAGCATGGCAATCCGGTGAAGCTTGTCATATTGCTTCGTCGACCTGCGGTTTCCTCGCAATGACGGCTGTGGACTTATGTACTCCTCTCCAATAGACGCTTGGCGTTCAGATTTTTTATTCATCATAAGAAAATAGCAAAAAAATTCGTGAACGCTCACATTTGTTATACAAGTTTTTGTGTAAACAATCCTTGAAATCATTCACTTCATTTTTACTTTTAGTAATGAGCTGATTTTTAGTAGCAGAAGGAGGGAAGGGATTGTTGTGATAATAATAAATGTAAAAAAGTTTTGCCATCCGAATTGTACAACAATATATCCTGAAATAGCTGGAAAAATCGATCGTGAAAATCCCATCATAGAAGTGAAAAACGAATATTGTGTAGCACGAAATTTACCTTGACAAATTGAAGCAATAAAAGCAATGTAGGCTGTCATAGTCATTCCACCAGTTATACTCTCAAAACCTGTCGTAATAAAGAATAAGGGTAGATTTTTACCATATATCTCTTGCAGAATAAATAATGTATGTGCTATGGCATGAATTACTCCAAATATCAGCAAGCTATCCAAGATATTCTTTTTTCTCATCACTGAGCTAGCTATTAGCCCACCAATTATTGCAGATATTATGCCGAAAAATTTCCCTGCACTAGCTATTTCAAATTCGTTATAACCAATATGTATCAGAAAAGGATTAATCATCATACAAATAAAATCATCTGGTAATCTATATAAAATAAGGAAGATTATTATTAAAAAGATTAAATAAAAAGATCCTACAGGTCTCAAGATATTTTGTATAAAGTTTGAACTATTTACCTTATAATCCTGACAAGTTTTGGAAATTAAGTCATGTTTTAATCGTAAGATACTCACAACTAAAATAGCAGAGCAAACAAGTACAGAAATGGCAAAGATTTTATATACATTATTCCATCCCAAGTAGCTTGATAGATAAATAGCTCCGGAACCTGATATTAGCATACCGATACGATAGCCAAAAATATAAATTCCAGAAGCTGCCCCTTGAGATTCTTTGGCAATAATTTCAGTTCTAAATGCTCCTAGGACAGTATCTTTAGCTGAACTTAAAAATGATATTATTAATCCTACCAGTGCAAACAATATTAGACTATGATGAGGATCCATGGTACTTAAAAGAAAAATAGCCAATGCCAACAAAATTTGGATCAGACAAATCCAAGATAATCTATGACCAAGTAGCTTACTTAACCAACCTAACTTTACAGTATCAAAAATAGGAGCCCATAAAAAATTGATAGAATAAGGTATTACGATAACAGCAAACATTCCAATAGATTGTAAATCAATATTTTCTTTAGCAAGCCAATAGTTTAAGGTGTTGCCTGTAATCATTAAGGTAAATCCGCTAGTTAAACCAAACAACCAAATAATGAACAATTTTGCAGGAGTTAACATAAGTATCTATTAAGAAAAAGTAAACGTTCATGGAAAAAAAGTTAAAGTACAAAACGTCTATTAGCGAGAAGGCATCAACTTAAAAAAACAATATTGAAAAACCGTCATTGCGAGGAGGCGTTAGCCGACGAAGCAATCCACTCTTTTATGGATTGACACGCCACCTACGGCATACCCTACAATTTTTATACATTAACTAATAATTCTACAATTTGCTCAAATTGCAATAGATATTCTTGCTCTTTATCAAGATCTTTTAATTTGAAACTATTACTCATTTGTTCATTATCACCAATAAAAATGGCATATTTAGCTTTCTGTAGATTAGCCCGGATCATTCTCTTGGCTATTTTGCCTTTGGCGTCTAAGGTAACAGAAATATTTTTTTGGCGTAATTGATTGGCTAAGATTAAACAATATTCTAAATTATTGTCACTAATAGGAAAGATAAATACTAGTCTGGCTTTAGATATGTTGTATTCTCTCATTAAAGCAAGCCTTTCGATTCCAGCAGCAAAGCCAATGGCTTTTGTCTCTGACCCGCCCATAATTTTGCTCAACCCATCATATCTTCCACCAGCAAGAATTGTCGACTGACTGCCAAGTTTGCTAGTAGTAAACTCAAAAGTTGTATGGCAATAATAATCAAGCCCCCTTACTAGCCTTGGGTTAATGATATATTTTACATTCAGTAAATCTAAGTATCTTAACACATCGTCAAAATATCTTGCAGTATCACTATTATAGTATTGAGACATTAAAGGGCTATTCGCAACTATTTTTCTATCATTTTCATCTTTTGAATCTAAGATCCGCATCGGATTTTTGACAAGTCGCTTTTGGCTATCTTCTGATAATTCTGACTTATAATCATTGAAATACTCTACCAGCTTTTGTTGGTAGATGGTACGAGTTGCAGCACAACCAATTGAGTTTATTTCTAAAGTTGTATCTTTATCTATTTCTAAAGCCTGAAGAATATCTAAGGCAAGCCTAATTGTTTCAGCATCGTTACTCGATCCTTCTTCTCCACCAATATACTCAAAATTCATTTGATGAAATTGCCTTTGTCTACCAGCCTGTGGTCGGTCATAACGAAATACTGGACCGCTTGAAAAGAACTTAATAGGTAATGTTTGTTGCAGGTTATTAGAGATAAAAGCCCTAATAATACCGGCTGTAAACTCAGGTCTAAGAGAAATATTATTATCACTCTTATCAAGGAAATTGTACATTTCCTTACTTATTACATCAGAAGTCTCTCCAAGTGTACGGTCAAAAACTTTAGTATATTCAATTATCGGCGTACTCATGGCTTGATAACCATAAAGTTCACCAATATGTTTTGCTGTGTTAATTATATAATCATGAATTATATAATCCGCAGGCAGTAGGTCTTTAGTACCACGTAATGGTTGTAGTGCATTACTCATACAAATTAAACTTGTCGTTTCATAAAGAACAATCTAAGAATATACAGAACAAACATTAGTGCAAACCAATATATTAATAATTGCCCTGCAATCATCAAATTAAAGTTACTATCAAACATTTGTATAGATAGTAAATATAGGCAAGCTATTAAAACAAATGGTATAATGATACATGCAGCAGGACATTTAAATGGTCTTGGAACATTTGGCATTTTTATTCTAAACAACATGACTATTACGGCAACTACTGAGTAATCAATTAGAGCCCCCATAGATGATAACTGAAAAAGAATTTCAGATGGACAAAATCCTCCTAATAATGCAGCAAGAGCAGAAAATATTAAGATAGTAATATAAGGACTATCGTATTTTGCATGCAGTTTTGCAAAACTCTTTGGCAATAACCCATCTCGGGCAATTACATAAAAGATACGAGATGTACCATAAATATTCATCATCAGTACTGTAGTCATACCACATACTGCTCCAGTAGCAACGATGGCAGAACCAATATTACTATTATTCAAGCTAAGAGCATAGGCAAGTGGCTGGTCATTATTAAGTTGATCAAAAGGGGCTATACCAGTGACTAGCCCAGCTATTATAACGTATACTATCGTTGCAATTACTAATGATCCAATAATACCGATCATTAAATCTCGGTTAGGGTTTTTGCATTCTTCAGCTGTAGCAGCTATTGTCCCAAAACCTGTCATAGCCAAAAATAGGATAGATGCCCCAACTAGCATATTATTGAAGCCAAAAGGTAAAAAGTTTTGCAAATTTGTCGCATCAAAATACGGTGTGGCAAACACAATAAACGCAAATATAGCTGCCATTTTTACAAATACTAAAATAGCATTTAGTTTTTTACTATCTTTCGTTCCTAAGTACAAAATAAAAGAGACAAACACTACAATAAGAAAAGCTGGTAAATTTATTATTCCACCATTACTAGGCACGGTCGTTAAAGCTTTAGGTAAATCTATCCCACCTGCTGACAATATGCCCTGAGCATATCCTGACCAGCCAGCTGCAACCGCACCAGCAGCAAAACCGAGTTCTAATATAATAACGCTACCAATTAACCAAGCAAATATTTCACCAAAAGCTACATAAGAATAAGTATAAATACTACCAGAAGTCGGTAACATGGTGGCAAGCTCTGTATAAGCAAAGGCAACAAAAATACATGTTCCGCCAGCAACAGCGTAGGATAGCATAACTGCAGGACCAGAATATTTAGCCGCTACCATACCTGTTAACACAAATACACCCGTGCCTATTATAGCCCCAAGACCCAATAATATCAGATCAAATGCCCCTAGAGTTTTGCTAAGACCACTAGTCTTCCCTAGCTCTTTTATTGATTCAAAACTTTTTCTTGTTAAAAAACTCATTAATCTCTCCAATTTTAATAATAGAAAATACTAAAAGTATTTATGCAATTTCTCTAGTAATCCATCCTCCACCAAGAACTCGAGCATTATCATATATGACACAAGCCTGACCAGGAGTTACAGCTTTCTCTGCAGACATTAACTTTACCCTAATTTCTGTATTACTTATCCTACTAATCTTGGCAAAGGTAGCAGGACGAGTCGAACGAATCTTAACTTGCACCTCAACTTCCTCTTGAACAACCATTTCTTTACCAAGCCAGTTAACATTCTTAATAGTAAATTCGGTAGAATCTAATGCCGAATCTGGACCAACATAGACAATTTTTGTATTAGGGTCAATTCTTACTACATAAAGTGGCTCATGAAAAGCTATGCCAAGTCCACGACGTTGACCTATAGTATAGTTGATAATACCATTATGTGTCCCGAGTTCAAAGCCGTCTACATGGATTATTTTACCTTTTTCATTAACATCGGTTCGGATATTACTAATTACCTTCCTATAATCACCATCTGGTACAAAACAAATATCTTGGCTATCAGGCTTATCTGCAACGCCTAAGTTAAATCTAGTAGCAATATTTCTTGTTTGCTCTTTGCTTAATTCTCCCAAAGGAAAAGATAGATAATTTAGTTGTTCTAAAGTAGTTGCAAACAAAAAATAACTTTGGTCTTTGGCAATATCAATACCAGTATGTAATTCTGCTCCATCTATACCTTCGACTTTCCGAACATAATGACCAGTAGCAAGACAGTCAGCTCCTAAATCTTTTGCTACTTTTAGTAAGTCCTTAAATTTAACTGACTGGTTACATTGTACACATGGCGAAGGTGTTTCGCCTCTAATATAACTATCGGCAAAGTTATAAATTACTGATTCTTTAAATTTAGACTCGTAATCCAATACATAATGCGGAATATTTAGCATATCCGCCACCATTTTTGCGTCATAAATGTCTTGCCCAGCACAACAAGCATTCTTTTTCTTGGTGGCTATGCCGTGATCGTATAACTGCAGTGTTATACCAATGACTTTATGTCCTTGTTCACAAAGCATAGCAGCCACTACTGAACTATCAACCCCACCAGACATTGCAACTACTATTGTAGATGGATTACTTATTCTATTATTCATTGCATTTATAGTAAATTTATGTTATGGTAAATATAGAATTACTTTAGTTATTGCAGGCAGTCTCCTAGATAAAAGAAACAATACATTAACCTAAATTCGATATAACAAATTATGCCAAATTCAGTTATATATAGCAGATTTTTTTGCTCCACTAATAGCTATTTTCATTATTTCTGTGATATTGCTTATTTTTTTACTTCCTAACTCAGTACATTACTATTACCCATTCTTTAAAAGGCTTATTCTTATCCAGAATTGAGGTTACATTATAATAAATTTATAGTTAAATTACAATAGGCTTTTAAATTGTCCTGAGTTTTATAATCATCCATCATTCTTAATGGCATTGTTGCATGAATAGAAATCAAGCTTGAGTCACGTGAGTGTTCACGGAGAAAAGTTAAAGTACAAGACGTCATTGCGAGCGAACTTACGTGAGCGTGACAATCCATTGTTCTTGGATTCCTTCTTGGCTTACGCCTTCTCACTAATAGATGTCTTGTACTTTAACTTTTTTTCTGTGAACGCTCACTCACAACTTATCGTTCAATATGCCGTTCTAAAGAATTACTTCTTTGCAATTTCTTCTGGTGGGTAAGGTTACTCTCTTTTTGCGATAAATCTGGCACAGATTTACTTCTTCGTAATTGTTCTATAACCGCAGGTGTTACGATTTCCTCAGCAGATTTCTTGGCAGCCCCCATAGCTTTAGTTAATGAACTATCACCTTTGACCTCAGGTTGTTCATAAAAAGGATCATGTGCTCTACCCAAATCTTTTAAAAAGCTTACCATACCTTTTGCCGCTGATACCAGTATATTACTATTTTTTTTCTTTTCTTTAGTTTCAGCTTCTTGTTCACTAGGCTTTTCATTAGATTTATCTTCCAGCTTATTTACTACTGCATGCAGCATAACTCGTTTTTGCTCATCAGTTAATTTTCTATAATCTTTGTCGTGGCTTATTTCAGTTAAAGCTTCTTGATATATATCAAATTTATTTTGTTTTTGTTCATCAGTTAACTTGAAATAATCTTTATCTCGGATCAACTCAGTCAAAGCAGCAGTTTGAATATTTTGTTTTTGGGCGATTTCACGCAGCTCTTGTAAATTCTGATAATTGGCAACATCACTCTTACGGAGTTCACCATTAATATTAATTTTAAATGCTGTGACAAGATCAGCTGATTGTTTTTCAGTTAACCCTGAGGTAATCAAAGTGATCGCTGAAGCCGTACCAGATTTAACCGCTGCAGCAATCTTAACAGGATTACCAGTGCTAGCTGCAACTATATTAGATGCTAAAATAGCTGCGTTCTTAATATTATCCATAAAAAATTTACTTGTACTAAATGCCATTTCTGCTTTGGAAGATACGTGATGATAATGTCTATTTTCTTCACCTGGGACAGATGTGGGGACATATAATTTATTTTCCAACAATTGAGCTAATTTGGAATCCAGTGTTAATAAATATTGTTGTTTGCTTATATCTCCTCGATTCTGCATTAATAGATCATTTTCTTGGGCAAGTTTACGAAGCTTTCTTATTTTAATAGTTTCAGCTACCATTCCGCCAGCTACCCCAAATAATGTTACTGCAGCCATAGCTAAGGCTATAGGGGGTGATATCCCAGATAATACTACTACTGCAAATATAGTCGTAATAACACGACTTACAGCACTACCAAGTACAATTTTGCCTAATCTTGTATTTAACAGCCAATCTACAGCTTTGAAAACCTTGGTATTTTTTGTCCAATTCCAAGCAGATTCAGCTTTATTAATTATGTAAGAAAACGCTCTTTTTATTTTTGATTCTGTCTTTATTTCTTTATTTTCTTGTTCTAAATATTTTAGAAATTCATTTGAAATTCTAATCTCATTTGTTTTAACCGATTTTAATTTCTCACTTTTTTCTTGCTCAATTATCGACAAATCATCCTTACTTCTTACTGCTTTTGCAGGAGAAGTAGCTTCTAACTTATTTGCACGTTCAAGCTCCATATCATCAAGGCTTTTTACAACCCTTGCTTTTCTTTCTTTTGGTTGAATTATTTGATTATCTAAAGAATTACTTAGTACTTCATCTAGAGGCAACACTTTTGATTCATCTGGCTTCTCTTGACCACTAAAATCTTCATTTATAGACTCCTCAATTGCAGTACTATTCGCCTCAGAACTTTTAAGGTTTTCAAACAACGTAGATTCTTTTTCATCATATATCATAATGCACCACACTCTAAATATAACATAAAGTTAAAGACTGATTCTATAGCTTTTCCGTCTATTAGCGAGGAACCACTTTCGACAATTGTACTACTTTAGTGGCAACGAAGCAATCCAGGAAAGTGATTATATTTGGATTGCTTCGTCACAGCGAAGCTGCTCCTCGCAATGACGCATAGGCGTCAGTTTAAGGAGTTAAGTAAAACAGTATACCCGCACATAAGCGTCATTGCGAGCCACCGTAGGTGGCGTAGCAATCCATAAAAGAGTGAATTGCTTCGTCGGCTAACCCCTTCTCGCAATGACTGCTTTCCAATTATTACCTTCTTAAACTAACGCCCATGCACAATAACGGGGTATAGCTATCTAACTATACCAGTTTTTACCGATAATGTTTTTTGTATCGTTCCCTTAAGCTTGCTTGTAGCTTTTTTGAGATTATCCCACGCTTTCTCTTGCGTTTTATCATCTTTAAGAATAGAAGTGAACACCGTTCCCATACTTTTTAAGAAATTTTTCAAATCTTTTGTAAACGATACATTTTTATTGAATGGAACCTTATCATGCAATTTTTCAAAAATCTCTCCTGCTCCAGCAGCGTCTTTCGCTTCTTTTAACCCTTCTTTTACTGCCTTAATTACAGGAACAAATATATCCTTTATATCGCCTTTTAAATTTTTTCCTTCTTTTTCTAAATCATTAAGCATATCCGCACCAACTCTTTTAACTTCTTCAAAAGTACTTGGAGGCTTTATGTCATCACGGATTTCTCTACGCAAATTTTTAGCCTCTTTAGCAAGATCTTCTTTTATAGACTTAACTTCTTTTCGTAACTTATCTACAAGTCCCATAATTCCTCCTTTAGGTTATAATTATTCCTAATATTCTTCCAACTCTATTTCTACCGTCAACTAGTTTGCTGTGAATCAATAAGCGATTTAGGTTTTCTCGTATCAATTGATAAGGCGTGTAACCCACTAGCTAACTCATCTGCTAAAAGATTGTTAATCATTTTATGTTGTTCTAGCAAGCTTTTTCCTATAAAAGCTGCTGCAAAAATTTTAATCCTAACATGACTCTCAGTAGTTCCACCAGTATGGCTGGCATGCTTGGCACTTTCATCAATTATTTCACAATAATGTGGTTTTAACACATCTAATTTGCTTTTGATTCTATTTATTTTGCTCATAATTCTATAATATAAAACTTTTACTTGTATCATTCTACTAGGATTTTAGTATTTAGTAAATTATATTAGTTTAGTTATGATAAAATTAGATACAAAATTTAGAAATTTACAATTTGAGCTTGACAAAGTAGAGCGTGGATATTGTATTTCTTTTAAGTTACTAAATTATGACGAATTGAATGCTATAATGGGCGATATTCACATAATTTACAAACTTAATAAAATTATTTTTGAAGTTTGTACTGAATTAATCACCGATTCCATCACATCGGTTTATAAACAGGTTGAACATGATCAAATATTATTAGTTTTATCTACATTAGACTCAAATATAGTCAAGGAAATTGCACTAAAAATACATTTATTATCCCAACTTTATGTTGACGAACTACTACCTACAGCTTATATGAATTGTAGTATTGCTAGCATAGAGTTTCCCAAATTTAGCAACAAAGCCGAAGAGATTTATAATTTATTAAACTGGCTAACTTCTTATCAAGGTGACCAAAATTATTATCGTGAGTATGACTCTAAATATTATAATATAGAATGCATTAAAGAATCCAATAAACAACTCAATCTCTTAAGAAAAGCACTCTCAAACAAAACAATGGTTTTTGCTTATCAGCCAGTTATTGACCGTAAAACAATGAAAGCTCATTACTATGAATGTTTATTAAGGGTTCCTGATACAAATAACTATCTGTGTTCTGTAGGAGCAATAATCCCAGAGGCTGAAAAGAAAGGTTTAATTTTTATAGTAGATCAAGTAGTGCTAGAAATGGCAATCAAAGAATTAGATGCTAACCCAGACTTGATGCTATCAGTTAATATTTCAAATATTGGCACATTAGATTCTCCTTTGCTAGTAATAGCAGAAAAATTATTACAAACATATGATGTTTCAGGAAGATTAATTATCGAAATTACTGAGACTAGCCTTAATCAGCATTATCAACAAATAACGTACTTCATGCACAGATTAAGAAAATACGGTTGTAAATTTGCTTTAGATGATTTTGGCTCTGGGTTTACTTCATTTAAACAGTTACAAAATCTGCCAATAGATATTATTAAAATTGATGGTAGTTACGTACGTAACATCACTAGCGATCTGCAAAGTCAAGACTTCATTAAAAGATTAATTAACCTCTCTGAGGATTTGGGTATTCAAACTGTAGCAGAATTTGTTGAGAATGGTAAGATAGCCAAATTCTTAATCAATCTAAAAATTGATGCTATGCAAGGCGATTTTTTCTCACCTGCCTCGGTTAATAGAATAAAATAATCAAATATAGTAAAGCAATTGAATTAGGTGATAATAGACTTCCTGCATAAGTCAATCTAGCTGGTGATTTTGTCGTCGAAACCCGCCTCCACTCCGTAACAATCGTCTATATACGCTGCGGTGTTCGGCTTCGTTTCTCCTAAAAATCCCCTAACTATTTTTGACTTATGCAGGAAGTCTAATATATGAGTGAGCATTCACCGTCATTGCGAGGAGTCAGTTCGCAATGACATTTTTATATATATCTATACATAACATTAAGTTAATGATTCCCTTTTAAAACTTTGATATAAAACTGGAATAACAAATATAGTAAATAGAGTACCAATAGTCATACCACCCACTATTACTAAACCAATAGACTTTTGAGCTTCGGCTCCTGCTCCTGAGGCAATAACTAATGATACTGCCCCAAAAATGGTTGCTAAAGTAGTCATTAGAATCGGTCTAAACCTTAAGCTAGAAGCTTTAGTTACAGCTTCTCTAATATTTAATCCTTGGCTTCTTAAGTTATTAGTAAATTCTACGATCATAATAGAATTTTTTGTGATCAAACCAATTAAAGTGAGCAAGCCAATACCACTATACATATTAAACGTATTACCAAATATCCAGAGTGCTAATACGCCACCAGTAAATGAAAATGGTACAGCAATAAGGATTAATATCGGATCAGTAAAACTTTCAAATTGTGCTGAAAGCACTAAGTAAATAAACAATAAAGCAAATAAGAACGTAGTAGCCATAGTACCTTCTGATTCAGCCTTTTTCTTAATTTCGCCAATATATTCTAGAATAGTGGTATTATTATCCAATAATTCATTAGCTATGTTATTCACTTGCTTTATTGCATCGGTAATTTTTTGGTTTGGGGCTAAATCTGCCGAGATGGTTACTGATCTAGCATTATTATAATGATTATAATATTTGATAGATACTTTCTCAACTATATTAGCCACGACATTTAATGGCAATAAATTATTAGTTGGTTTATTGGTTGATATCAGTATCTTACTAAAGTGTTCGATATTACTACGATGTTTTAAATTATACTGCATAGTTATATCATACAGTTCATTGCCCATTCTAAAATCACCAAGCCGCTTTCCTGCTAGCAAATATTGCAATGTTAACCCTATATTTTCTAAACTCACACCATAAAGGTAAGCTTTATCTCGGTTAACAATTACGTCAATGATCGGAGAGAAATCTACATTACCATAAACATTCATATTCATAAAAGCTGGTTTTTTCTTCATAGCATCGACGAATTTCTCTGATATTTGAACTAATTGCTCATATTCAAGCGAGGATTGCAAAGTAAATTCCACAGCATGTCCAGCATTGCCGCTAATTGGTGAACGGTGTGGCATTGCAAAAACCGATATTCCAGTTGTTTGTTGAAATTGCTGATTAAGTAAGTTTATTATAGTTGTTTGTGACATTGACCTTACTTTCCAATCTTTAAGAGGTATAAAACCATGACCATGCCACCCTTTTATTACTATCAAATAACCTGCGATATCTTTGTAAGAACTAAGTATTTTTTCAACTTCTATTATTGATTTTTCTGATTGTTCACTATTAGAACCTTGGGGACCAAAGAAGGAAAGATTCACAATGCCATTATCCTCCTGAGGAATAAACACCTTTGGGACAAAGATAAAACTAACGACTAGCAGCACTAAAGATAGGGCAATAATAAGCGAGAATTGCTTTTTATGATCAAAAGCAAGATTTAAATAGACCAAATACTTGCTTTGGACTAATTTAATAAACTGGTCAAATTTAACTAAAAACCCTAAGGAAGGTTGGTCATTTTTACCAATCATGCGACTTGCCATCATTGGCGTCAAAGTTAAAGCAACAAAACCAGAAACTAACACACAGAATGCTAAGGTCCAAGCAAATTCAATGAATAACTTACCCATATCTCCGTCAATAAAACCTATTGGTAAGAATACTGAGGCAAGTGTTATAGTCATTGCTATAATAGCAAAACCAATTTCCTTAGATGCCAGAGTGGCGGATTCCATAGCAGAATGCCCCATCTCATTGTATCTAAAAATATTTTCCAGCATTACTATTGCATCATCTACCACCAAACCAATAGCCAATATCATTGCTAAAAGGGTAAATATGTTAATAGAAAATCCTAAATAATACATGACAATAAATGTACCAATCAGCGATACAGGAATGGTTACAAGTGGTATCAGAGTGATTCTTACTGATGCCAGAAATAAATATACTACTATTATAACTAAAATTAATGCTTCAAAGATCGTGAAGAATACTGATTTGACTGAGGCATTAACTGGAATTGACTCATCATAGGCTATATCAATTGTTACCCCATTAGGTAAATTCTTTTTAATTTTATCTAGTGACGACCTAACCTCTTTAGATAACTCAAGTATGTTTGCCTTTGATTGTTTGACAAGACCAAGTATTAATGCACTTTTGTCGTTATATCTAACAATTGTATTATTTTCTGGAGGAGCTAAATACACTTTAGCAATATCTTGTAATCTTAATATACTGGCATCTGTTACTTTTAGTATAATTTGTTCAAACTGTTCTGGTTTACTTAAAGACCCATCTAATCTTACAGTAAAATCACGGTTGGCGGTTTTAATAATTCCTGCCGGATAATAGATATTTTGTTTTTTTATAGCATTTTCAATTTCCAACACCGACATTTTATGCTGATATAATTTTACCGGATCTGGCTCTATCCGCATAGAATAATATTTACCACCATGCACTTCTACTCGACCTATTGTTTCAAGTTTTTCTAAAAGGTTGACTACATTCTCTTGAGCAATCTGAGTTAATTGCAAATTATTATATACGTCACTACTAATGCTTAAGAACAAACTAGGATAATTATTAGCATCGTGCTTACCAATATAAGGAGCTTGCATATCTTTGGGAAATATATAGCTTATCTCAGCAATTTTAGACCGAACATCGTTTAAGGATACTTCGATATTAGCCGATGATAAAAATGTTAAAGAGATATAGCTACTACCTGTCGCACTTTGGGAAGTGATAGAATCAAGATTTTTTATAGTTTTTAGAGCCTTTTCAATACGAGTGGTAATTTCTTTTTCCATATAAAGAGCATCCGCCCCAGGATAATCTGCATATACTGTTATTACAGAAGAAGAGATATCGGGAATACCCCTAATTTGTAGTTTAGTAAAAAATACAGCTCCTAAAATAACAATTACTAGACTCAGAACTGTTGCAAATACTGGACGCTTGATGCATATTTCACTTAAATACATATAAACAAATCCTATTCAATACCAATTGTTAATTTTTTCTCAAGAATTTTGGCTAAGTTACTAATAATTATTACCATAACATAATAACAAAGCCCTGCTATTAACAGAGGCGTAAAATAAGTAAAATGTTCAGCCGACACTAGCTGAGCTCTCCGCATTAAATCCATTCCACCGATCGTTGATATAATCGATGATTCTTTGATTAGGTTAATAAGCTCATTAACCAATGAAGGTAAAATATTTCTTATAGCTTGCGGTAAGATGATATCTTTGATCATTAATCTTTCAGGTATGCCTAACGCCTTAGCCGCTTCAATCTGCCCCTTGTCAACAGCATTCATTCCAGCTCTAATTATTTCCGAAACATATGCCCCTGAATTTAATGAGAAAGCTATGGTACCTGCAGCGAATACTCCAAGCTTAATACCAATTACCCCAGGCAAACCAAAATAAATTATGCTAAGTTGGATAAGTAGTGGTGTACCACGAAAAATTGATGTATAAAAATTAGCAAATAACCTTAAGGCATGACTTTTGCTTACCTTACAAAATGCTAGTAAAGTACCGATAATCAATCCAAATAACACTGAAACTAAGCTATATTTCAGTGTTACTACCATCCCTTCTATAATATAGAATATAGAAGAGAAATCAAGTAATTGCTCAAACATCTAACACTCTTAAATTTCCTGAATTCGTTTCAATACAGGAGATAATTAAATCTATATTCTATAAGTCATTGCGAGACCATGTACCATTAGCTACAACTTACTTTTGCTCATATTTTTTCCACTAAAAATACCTTATTATAAATATATATACAACAAATTAATGCTAGCACTAAGTAATTATTGACGGATATGTCTTAAATTGCTAATTTTTGTAATATCTAGATTGCTACTAGACCTTATAGGGTTAATATCTATGCCCCCACGTCTTGTATATCTGGCATAAACAGTTAACTCATCGGGAGTACAAAACTTACTAATATCACAAAAAATACGCTCAACACATTGTTCATGAAACTCATTATGATTACGAAATGACACCAAATATTTTAATAAAGAACTATGGTCAATTTTTTTGCCTCGATAGCTAATTTGTACTGATGCCCAATCTGGTTGATTAGTCACTAAACAATTTGATTTAAGCAAATTAGAATATAGTACCTCATCGACGATCTTCGTATTATCTTCCAATAATTTTGGCAAATTTTGACTAATTTCAAAACTAGTAATCGTCACATCTAACCTATCGAGATTTATACCTGAAAAAGATTGCAGCCTAGTACCATCATATGACTCTAAATCTTTTAAAAACACTATTACATCTGACCCAAATATTAGACTTAAATCCCTGGTAATTAACTCTATTACTTGCTCTGAACTGCTAAGCTTAGTATTACTAAAAGAATTTAAGTAAAGCTTTAGTGACTTTGATTCTATAATATTAGGTGAATCGCTACTCACCATAAATTCCAATATCCGTATCTCAGGTTTACCAGTTTGGCTTAGCCAAGAGACCTCATAACAATTCCAAATATCAAAGCCATAAAAAGGTAAATAACCTATTATCTGTAATTGCTCTCTAGCAAATTTACGACTAATTGGCTGTAATAAACTATTATCATACACATCTATATACGCAGTTTGCTTGCCGAGTATAGTTTCCAAATCCATTTTATTTTATCCAGTAAGTCATGTAGTTCGGATGTTCTACACCATTTAATAAATATTTAAAACCCATAGCAATCCTTAATATAAACCACACCAACAAACATATATACAATACAGGTCCAATTAGTATTATAGTGGTTATTATAGATATCATCATACCAACAAGCCCTATCCAAAAAGTACGAAGTATAAAAATGTAATGACTGGCTAAATATTTATTTTTAATATCCTTATTAATATAAGCAAAAACTGCTCCAATAATAGGTAGTAAAGGAGCAACTATTCCACATAAAAATAATATATAAGTTACGACAAGATTAGTTTTTCCTGCTGCTATATATTTTTTAATTTCCTTATCCATTTTCATCTCTTCAACTTTTTAACTACTAAAATTCTTAACCACTAAGTGCATTATACTACCATATTTGATATAATCTATCTCATTATCTGTAAAAGCTTGTAATATTACGCCGATAGTTTCAATTATACCACTTTTCCTCTTGATAACACAACTAAGTTGTTTATAAGGCTCTACTTTATTACTTAAGCCTGTAATTGTAATATATTCAGAACCATCAAGTTTTAAATCACTTACCGTAGTAGAAGTGAGTACAAGCGGTAACACACCCATACCAACTAAATTTGACCGGTGAATTCTTTCAAAACTTTCAGCAATTACCGCTTTTACTCCTAGTAAACTAGTACCTTTTGCTGCCCAATCTCTCGACGAACCAGAGCCATATTCTTTACCTGCAAAAATTACTAAAGGGATAGAATGAGCCTTATAATCCTGAGAAGCGTCATAAATACTCATTTGTTGACCATTCCGTTGATTGATCGTTATCCCCCCATCAATTCCAGGACACATAGCATTTTTAATTCTATTATTGGCAAAAGTCCCACGCATCATTACTTGATGATTGCCACGCCGTGATCCATAAGAGTTAAAATCTGCTGGTAAAATACCCTGCTCGGTTAAATATTTAGCAGCAGGGCTTGTTTTACTAATATTTCCGGCTGGCGATATATGATCAGTAGTAATAGAATTGCCAAAGATGGCTAATATCCTAGCAGACTCTATATCCCCCAATTCACTGGATATATGCTCGATACCTTCAAAATAAGGTGGATTATTGATATAAGTGCTATTTTTATTCCAATTATAAGTATCACTTTTAGTTACCTTAATATTTTGCCATTCCTTATCACCTAAGAATATATCACTATATTTCTCCTTAAACATTTTACAGTCAATAGATTCCTCAATTATTTTCTGTATCGAATGTTGGGTAGGCCAAATATCCTTAAGATAAACATCCTTACCATCACGACTTTTTCCTATCACATCAGTCTCAAGATTAATGTTTATAGTACCGGTGATAGCATAAGCAATAACTAGCGGCGGAGAGGCAAGATAACTAGCTATGGTTAGAGGATGTACCCTACCCTCAAAATTTCTGTTACCAGATAATACCGAAGCAACAACCAGATTGTTTTTGGTAATAGTCTCTTCTATTTCCGGCAACAGTGACCCAGAATTGCCAATACATGTAGTACAACCATAGCCAACAAGATTAAAACCTAAATCATTGAGATATTGATCAAGCCCACTTTTCTTCAGATACTCTGTCACTATTTTTGAACCAGGAGCCAATGAGGTCTTAACCCATGGCTTTTTCACTAATCCAAGTTCTACTGCTTTTTTAGCCAGCAAGCCGGCAGCAACCATTACATTAGGATTGGAAGTATTGGTACAGCTAGTAATTGCCGCTATTACGACATCACCATGACTAATTGCATATTCATCAGTCACAGGGTATTTTTTATCAATATTAACATCACCTTTGGTTAAAGAAGCTAGTTCACTGTTAAAATTACTAGCGGCATTTCTTAGGTTAACTCGATCTTGCGGACGTCTTGGCCCTGCTAAAGAAGCTTCGATAGTAGATAAATCCAACTCTAATGTCTCAGTATATTCTGGAATAATTGTCGATTCGTACCATAATGACTGTAGCTTAGCATATTGCTCTACTAATTTTATGCGATTTGGCTCTCTAGCCGTCAAGTTAAGATATTTGATAGTCTCATTGTCAATTGGAAAGAAGCCACAAGTAGCACCATATTCAGGAGCCATATTTGAAATAGTTGCCCTATCTGCCAATGTTAAAAAGTCCAATCCATCTCCATAAAATTCGACAAATTTGCCAACGACATTTTTCTTCCTTAACATTTGGGTAATGGTTAGCACCAAATCTGTAGCGGTAATCATCCCATTTAAAGAGCCAGTCAATTTAAAGCCAATTACCTCAGGTATAATCATTGATAGAGGCTGACCAAGCATTGCCGCCTCAGCTTCAATCCCCCCTACTCCCCAACCAAGAACTGCCAGACCATTAATCATCGTAGTATGACTATCTGTACCAACCAATGTATCCGGATAAGCAAAAGTTCCCCCTTCTTGTTGTTTAGTCCACACAACATTAGCTAAATATTCCAAATTAACCTGATGACAAATACCTGTTCCCGGGGGTACTACTTTAAAATTATCAAATACTTCCTGCCCCCATTTTAAAAACTCATAACGCTCTATATTCCGAGCTACTTCCATTGTAACATTTTTATCAAAAGCTTCACTTGTTCCATAATAATCGACTTGTACCGAATGATCTATTACCAGATCAACAGGTATCAAAGGATTAATCTTTAATGGATTCTTCCCTAGTTTTTTCATAGCATCACGCATAGCAGCTAAATCAACAATAGCCGGAACGCCAGTAAAATCCTGCATCAGTACCCTAGCTGGCATAAATGGTATCTCAGCCTCAGATTTCCTTGCCTTAAGCCATTCTTTAAATAGCAACAACTTCTCTTGGCTACCAGTTAGACGCAGAACATTTTCAAATAATATCCTTAAACTATAAGGTAAATGCTTTAACTCAAGCCCAATATCACTTGCCGCCTTATTTATATCAAAAATTTTATAAACATCCTCTCCAACAGATATTTCTTTAAGATAATCATAATTCATACTAACCACTCCAAATTTGTTTTATAGCCAACTCGACTAGTATTATGCTGTCATTGCGAGCGAAAGTATGTGAGCGTGGCAATCCATTTCTAATCACTTTCCTGGATTGCTTCGTTGCCACTAAAGTGGCTCCTCGCAATGACTAAGTAATACTATTCGGGATAGCTACAACCATTAACTTTCATTTTGAGTATACACTAAAAATACCTAACACTAAGCTTTTCATGCAATTTAATTTGAAAAATATTTATATTTTATATCATCCCTGCGTAGAATGCTATCCCTGCTTATCTTAATGTCACCCCTGCGTAAGCAGGGGTCTAAAGATTCCCGCAATTGTTAAGAATGACAAAAAAAACCAGATTTCACTATTTTTATTAAACAATTTTAAAATTAAATCTTGACTTCTTTATGAAAAAGCTATTTTATCAATTTTGATAGTTTATATTAACTATCTTGTTAAAAAAAATGTTAACCAATGTTATTAAATAGGAAATAAATTTTTATGACACCAACACACAATATTAAAGCATCTAAACGTAGTAAGTATTTTAAAACTAAGAAAAAGGAAGATGAGAACGTAAAAAAAAGCCTTACTGAAACTCAGATGAATAGTCTGGAAAATGCCTTTAACCAACCAGATAGTAAAAAGTTACTTAAAAAATTCTCTGATTCAGAAAAAACAGCCTTCCTAAAATATATTATAAAAAAATACACCACCCTTGACGAGCAAGGAAACATTGACAAAGATATGCTTAACAAGACAGAGCTAAGCGAAGCTATCCGTCTTAAACTCGTTGAACCTGAGGCAAATCCTCAATCAGGCAATTTGCTTGATATGGCTGCTAAGGTTATTTCATCTATTCCTAAAGGGCTTGTCTTAGGGCTAATGGCCAGCGAAGCATTGAAAAGCGTTGGAGCATTTCCTACAGAATATAATCCTAATCATCAATCTGCAGAATCTCCAGAAAATTCTAATGTAGTTCATCATAGGAGTGCTCGTGACGCTTATTATAAGGTTATCAATCAAAACGCTACTCTACCAAATCAGCACTGCTTTGTACTTGAAATGGAGCAAAATTTATACAACGATTGGCTAATGTCTTCCTCTACAACAACACTATATGCTTACTGTCAGGATAAGCCTTGCGACCAAAAAGGCAATATTGTAGGAAATAAACGAAGGATTGACTCTAGCGAGTCAGCTAGTGAACTCGCCCCAGGTGCTTGGGTAGGCAAGAAATCTATAGGCCATGATAATGAAACAGTAATAACAGAATATTCCTTTGATGGACCTAAAGAAAATCCTATAGCAGGTTTTGTTACAATCGAACATACATGCCATGAACCAGCTTATCAGCTTGTAAAGGAGGCTGACCTTTTATTGGCTAAGAAGGAACCTCTAGCAGCTCTAAAAAAATACCAGGATGCTCTCGACCTACGTGAGAATTATTCTCTTGCATTGGAAGGTAGGGCTAAAGTATTAGCAGAATTAACCAAAACCACTACTGCTGAACCAACTTCTTCCACCTCTAACGAGAATTCTAGCACAACAACTACTACAGAAGCTTCTACTACTAAAGAAAATTCTTCTACTGCTATGCCGAAAGATACCAATACCCAGGCAAAATCTTCTACACCAACAGCACCACAAGACCAAACTACCCCTTCTAATGAAGAATGGACAGTGAAAGGTATAGTGGGTACTGCAGTTTCCAGTGGGGCTGCAATACTTACAGCATTGGCTGTTGCTGGTGTTCTTTACAAGAAAGGTGGCAATATTTACAATGCTTGTTTGAAGTATTTGAGTAAATCAGACCCAGAACTTAAAGATTGTAATGAGCATGGTGTATTTGAGTCAGATCAATTCATCCCAAGTAATGATAACGGTGATGCAAAGGTAACACAAGATTCATCAGTTTCACCGTCAGAAGTTTTACTGGCAGGAGCTGAGGACTCAGTAACATCAGAGGTATAAGTCGCTGAAAAAACAAAAACCGATACTATAACTAATCTACTAAGGCTCTTTATAGCCCCTCGCAATGACCTGGGTAAAACTCGTCATTGCGAGAAGCCACTTTAATTACAACAAAGCAAAAAAGTGACCAAAAATGAATTGCCACGACCACTATGTGGTCTCGCAATGACGATGAAATACTATTCAGGTTGCTATAATCATTAAACTTTTATTTTGAGTATACACTAAAAATACCCACCACTAAGCTTTTCATTTAATTTAACTTTAAAAAAATAAATATTTAAAGTAAATTATATAAGAACTTTTTAGCACACTGTTATTCACTTTTTATATAATTAAACCTTGACTTCATATATAAAGAACCTATCCTATCAATTCAGATAGTTTATTTTAACTATCTTGTTAGGTTAAATGTTAATTAATATACTAAAATAGGAAATAATTTTTATGAAAATTTTCTCTAGTTCTGCTGGACCAATATTTCTACTGGCTACTTCAGCCTTACATCCTACCGCTAATTCCTTTCCTATAGAAAGCACCACTAGTATACTCCCTAGTGATGCTTATTCTACTAGCCCAAAGGATCATACACTTTTAAGTAAGCTTGAAGGAAGTTACATTGACAATTCTGTAGAAACATTGAACCATTTTTTAAAAAAATTAAATGACTCTTTAAGTCTATCACAAAAACTATATGAAGAAGATTCATTTTCAAACACATTGGATGACGATTCTTTTAAACCATTCGACAATCTTCCTGAATGGAAGAAGTATAATACAAAATATCCCCCTTTAAACACATCTGTGGAAAGTACTATTACAGCTGAGACAGATTCTACTACTACTCCACTTGAAGTAAACTCTACTACTCCTGCGGAAAGTACCATTACAGCTGAGACAGATTCTACTGCTACTCCACTTGAAGTAACTTCTAGTATTTATGCGGAAAGTACTATTACAGCTGAAATAAATTCTACTGCTACTCCACTTGAAGTAACTTCTAGTATTTCTACGGAAAGTACTATTACAGCTGAGACAGATTCTACTGCTACTCCACTTGAAGTAACTTCTACTACTTCTACGGAAAGTACTATTACAGCTGAAATAAATTCTACTGCTACTCCATTTGAAGTAACTTCTAGTATTTCTACGGAAAGTACTATTACAGCTGAAATAAATTCTACTGCTACTCCATTTGAAGTAACTTCTAGTATTTCTACGGAAAGTACTATTACAGCTGAAATAAATTCTACTGCTACTCCACTTGAAGTAACTTCTACTACTTCTGCGGAAAGTACTATTACAGCTGAGACAGATTCTACTGCTACTCCACTTGAAGTAACTTCTACTACTTCTGCGGAAAGTACTATTACAGCTGAGACAAATTCTACTACTACTCCACTTGAAGTAACTTCTACTACTTCTGCGGAAAGTACTATTACAGCTGAGACAGATTCTACTGCTACTCCATTTGAAGTAACTTCTAGTATTTCTACGGAAAGTACTATTACAGCTGAGACAAATTCTACTGTTTCATCTACAGCATCCTCTCAAGAGCAAAACTCTAATCAAGGATTATGGTCATATTCTATAGCTTTAGGACTAACTATAATAGGGGCTGCTACTATGCTTATCAAAAATAAGTTTTGTAGTAATGAAACACAAGAAGAGTCAAATAAAGAGATGGATACGTTTGATCTATCAGATTTTTTAACTCCTGTAAACAATGTTACATTAGAACTTGATAATGTAGCACTTATGGCGGAGCCTACAGAGGATACTCAAGCATAAATGTTGTCATTTGAGCAAGTCACTCTTATTATAGAGCAAAAAAGTATCTTCACTAATATTAGTATGACTTTTTTACCGTCATCTATAGTTTATTTTCAAGGAACCAATGGTTGTGGAAAGACTTCATTACTTAGGATTGTAGCTAATATACAAAACCCAACAAGTGGCAATGTTTTGTATAAGTTATTGAATTGCAAATATTTAAAAAAACCTTATTGCAATTATATTGGACATAATCTTGGATTAAAATCTCAAATAACTGTATTAGAACATCTAAGATTTTGGTCCACAACTTACGGTTCCCTTGAAACATTAGAAGCTTCAGTACATTATTTTAAGTTATATAATATTTTGCATGAGAAATGTTACAGGCTTTCTGCTGGCAACCAAAAGAAAGTTGCCTTAGCAAAGCTCATTGCTTGCCAATCAAATTTATGGTTATTGGATGAAGTAGAAGCAAATCTAGATCAAGAAAATAAAGAATTGCTATATAATTTGATGATTTCAAAAGCAAATAATGGAGGGGTGATTTTGGCTACCTCCCACTCCAATATAGATATTAAGTCAGCACAAATAATTAATCTTGAGGATTATCTGTTGTTGAACAAATAACTTTTGATATTTCAAGAAATGAGGGTTGACTTTAGTTGTTAAAATATATATATTTTGATGTATACTTGATGGATTTCAATGTATATATTAAATGTTGAAATTATGAGATTATAGAGCGTGACAAAAATTATTAGTTCTAAATATAAGGCAAGCAGAAGACTAGGTGTAAGCCTGTGGGGCGATAGCAAAGATGCCTTCAATACAAGAAATTACCGTCCTGGTCAACATGGTCAGAATAGTATGATTAAAACTTCTGATTATGGGGTCCACTTAAAGGCTAAACAAAAGCTTAAATGTCATTATGGTCGGATTAACGAAAAACAATTTAGAAACACCTTTACTCTTGCACAAAAAATGAAAGGCAATACTGGTGAAAATTTTATAGGTCTATTAGAGAGAAGGCTTGATGCTGTTGTATACAGAATGAATATTGCCCCAACGATTTTTGCTGCAAGACAATTTGTCACCCATGGTCATATTAAGGTAAATGGCAAAAAGGTTGATATTCCAAGCATGCGATTAAAAGAAGGCGATGTCATCGAGCTAAAGGAATCAGCAAAACAAATTCCTGTAATACTCGAGACAGCTAACAAACAAGAAAATACCGTACCAGGTTATTTAACTTTTGATGCTCATTCATTGTCTGGTAAGTTCGTCAGAATTCCAGTAATTTCTGATGTTCCATACCCTTTTGAGCCAGAAGTACATTTAGTAATTGAACTTTATTCAAGATAGTGGACCAACCATCTATTAGTGAGGAAGATAGTAGGTCAACTGTCGAAAGTTAGAAGAGGAAGTGGTTTTAAACAGGGAAGTTTAAAACCTGTATGTGGTCAACGTCTATTAGCGAGGAAGACCGTAGGTTGACAAACAAATCCAGAAAAGCAACCACATCCCCTCTAAGTTTGTATTTTTCTCTATCATAAACAATTTCTGTTTTTCTATTTTTTCTGCCAGGGATAACGGTAATATTATTCTGAGACTCAAGGTTTGGTCTATTTTTATTACTATCATATCCACGATCTTGGATAACATCACATCCAACGATGTCTGCAGTTAACTCTTCTACTACAGCAATATCGTTCCTATTGCCAGCAGTTAAAAATCCTTCTATTATGTGCCATGATGTAGTCATAGCAAGATGTAATTTTGCACTCATTCCTCCTTTACTTTTTCCGTTGCTTTGCCCCCCCTTTTAAACCACACCCCACCTTCCAATAGATATAGAGGTGATAAATTCAATAAAGTGATAGACATATTAAACTGTGATATTCATAGTCTTGTAAGTTTTAGCCTACATATTGAAATATACCTGGCATAAACACAATATAAATTTTATCAGTAAGTAATTTTTTCTTAGCCAGAAGACTTGACTTAGTTGGATTAATAAAGTTATATTGTATAAGTGGATTTAAAAATATAAATTAATTTATGAGTGTTGTATGAAAAGTGGCAATGAAAATGATACAAGTTTAACCGTTGCCAATGAAGCGGTGAATAAGGTAGCTGAGGCTGTAATTACAGTGAGTGCTAATTTGCCAGCATCTTCTGCCGAGAAAAAAGATTTAGACGATATGGCTAAGATTCTAGTTGGTGCGATGAATGTCTTGGAAAAAAGTAACTCACTTCAAAATGTAACAGCTAAAGATATAAAAGAGTTGGAAGAAAAAGCTGAGAGCATTAAGAGTCGTTCGTCAATTGGTACCCAAATAAAGGCATGGTTTAAATCATGGTTCATCCCTCTCATTAATTTTTTAAAATCTCCGTTTAGTAAACAACATCAAGAAAAATTACAACAAGCAACAGAAGATTTTGTTAAAGGAACTGAGGATATACGGAAACAAACTATACAGGAACAAGTTGTGCAGGAACAAATAGCTGTAACTATTCCAGTAAAAGAAACCCCGGTGCAACCGTCTTTGGTGGGAACTCCTAAACCTCAAGTGATATCTACACCAGTACAGTTAGTAGTGCTAGAAAAAACCTCTATACAAGATGTTGTTCCAGGTGTTCCACCGCCCCCTCCACCACCACCGCCCCCGGCATTTACTACCCCACTTGATCCTTTGGCAACTCGAGGTAAGGAGAAGAAGTCAGTAAATCAAGCAGTTGCAGAACCAGTAGAGGATATGGTGAATGAATTGAAAAAAAAGCTTGAGGCATGGGTGGTAAAAGCTGGTGCAGTTGAATTTAAGCCAGACTCTCCTAAACATCTTAAAGAGTTCGCTGAATTTGACAAGCTGAGAAAAGATGAGATAACCCGCCAAACTAGACAAGACGAAATAGACACTCAAAGAATAGCAGCGGCACTGAAAGCAGAAGCAGAAAAGCAAGCAGCAAGTGCAAAAGTTCCTCCTAAGGTTGAACTTAATAAGGAAGGAGGAGTACCAATACCACCACCTCCTCCACCTATACCTGGTACAGCTGGTGTTCAACCATCTAAACCAGTAGTAAACAAACCCCCGGCAGCAGGAGCGAAGGTACAGGCGAAACCTGTTCAATTTGCTGTCGATAAGAATGCTATCATGGAAGCGGCAAAAGGCTTGAGGAAACTTAGTGAAGATTCTACCCCTATAAAACCAACAGAAAAGCCTGTGACAAATTTTAAAGCACATCTTAAACCAAGAGAGAGTAATAGTAGATAACTGCTTAGTCCAAAAGTTGTAGTAAGCGTTTACGGAAAAAGAGTTAAAGTACAATACGTCTATTAGCTAAAAGGCTTAAGCCAAGAAGCAATCCATTCCTGGTCATTTTTTGGATTGCTGCGTCGCCACAAAGCAGCTCCTCACTAATAGACGTTTGACGAGCAGATTTTTTATTCATCATAAGAAAATAGCAAAAAAACCGTGAACGTTCACAACCTAGTTTTATGATTGAAAGCTTTTTACCTTAAAACTTTTTCTATGGTAAGACGAAAGACCATGAAGGCTTATAGCGTTTAGATGCTCTTTCGTCCCATAGCCGAAGTTTTTGTGCCACATATATTCTGGAAATTCTTTGGCATATTCAAGTAATAAACGATCTCTAGTAACTTTTGCAATAATAGATGCTGCTCCAATAGAAATCGATAAATTATCGCCATTTACTATACTAATAAATCTTGGATCGTTAAATTTCATGTTACCATCTATTAATACTGTATCCGGTTTAACAGAAAGATTTGCCACTGATATAGTACAAGCCTTTTTAGTTGCTTCAAGGATATTAATTATATCTATCTCATCGTGATACACTATACCAACAGACCAAATATAATTTTGAGTTATTTGTTCATATAACAAATTCCTCCTTTCTCTAGTAAGTTTTTTGGAATCTTTGATACCATTTATGATTTTTGTTTGATCAATAATAACAGATGCAGCCACTACAGGACCAACTAGCGGTCCTCTACCAGCTTCATCTACTCCAGCTACTAATCCAATATATTTTTGTTCTAATTCAAACATAATACCTCTTATTTGTACAACTAACCTGATTAGTTTAGTATTTTTACATTAGTGGGAGTTGCCCCAATATCTAATGACAGTGGTAGGTATAGTGGGTATAGGTATACAACTCATGGGCAAATTTTGTAAGACCTATGTTGTTTGTAGCTGCTATGGCTACTATAAACTCTAACTCTGAACTGAAAGTATTTTATGAGAATCTGATCAATATAGGAAAAAAGAAAATAGTTGCACTGGTAACGTTAATGCGGAAGATCATTGTGATTGCAAACGCTAAGCTACGTGATTTAACTAGCTCCGCAGAAGCAATAAAAATTTAAACCAAATTTATTTAAATTTTTATTGCTAACATAATTGATCCATTCCTGGTCATTTTTTGGATTGCTTCGTCAACCTTACTGTCTCCTCGCAATGACTCTTGGTGACCGGATTTTTTATTCATCATAAAAAATAGTAAAAAAGATGTAGGGTACTATTATGTAATCGTTGAAATACCACATGTGTCATTACTTGAACCAGCTACTATATTTATAATTTCAGGAGCTTTAAACAATATTATAACCCCAGTTATAATAACTAGTGCCACTTCCCATTTTAATTGTCCTCTGAGAGTTTGAATTCCTAGAACAACTATACCAATAACTGCTATACCACGAGCCGTATTTCCACGAAATACTTTAATCATATTGCACAACACATTACCTACTGGATCAGCAGTAGCAGCAGCAGCAAAAACATCTGATGCTGCAATAATCAGAGCAACACTGCAAAGAACAAACAGCAAACGCAAGACAAAGTTATTATCAGACTGTTCAGAATAGGGTCTATAAATATTCATGTTTTACCTCATTAACGAATTATTAGACATGCAGCTGATTCTATATGGTAGTTTTTTACAATTCAAGGATTAATATAATAATAGTTGCAATCTAGTTGAATAATTGCCGGAGAATACAGGCTTGCGTGGTGTTTTAGTCACAATTTTTACAAGTTAGTTAATTCTAAAATTTATTTCCCAAGAACATATATAAAAGTGAATAAAAATAACCATACTACATCGACAAAATGCCAGTACCAAGCGGCAAATTCAAAACCTAAATGACCATTGCCTTTAACAAAATCACCTCTTCGTGCTCTATAATAACAAACAGTTAAGAATATAGTGCCAATTATTACATGAGTACCATGAAAACCGGTTGCTAAATAAAAATTAGAAGAATAGATACCGTCTTTAAATTTAAAAGTTGCATGATGATATTCGTAAGCTTGCATTAAACTAAAAAATATCCCCAATATTATGGTCAAACCAAGAGCTGTTACACAATCTTTCTGATTATTTTCCTCAACAGCATAATGTGCCCATGTTACTGTTGTACCAGATAATAAAAGAATCAATGTATTAATAAAAGGGATG
This sequence comes from Candidatus Tisiphia endosymbiont of Xenochironomus xenolabis, assembly GCF_964264705.1. Taxonomy (NCBI): domain Bacteria; kingdom Pseudomonadati; phylum Pseudomonadota; class Alphaproteobacteria; order Rickettsiales; family Rickettsiaceae; genus Candidatus Tisiphia; species Candidatus Tisiphia endosymbiont of Xenochironomus xenolabis. The sequence goes on along the minus strand of NZ_OZ183473.1, from coordinate 884,247 downwards.
TCAAAAGGATCAAATGTTTGAATAGATGCAGGAGGCCATATACCAGGCTTTACTACCCATACACCATCTAGCAATCCTACAGGAAAAAGACTTGCGTTAAAAAAGGATCCAAAAAATGCTGCAAAAAACATTATCTCTGACAAGATAAATAATGCCATACCTATCCTTAAGCCAATTCTTACTGGCTCAGTATGATGTTTTCCAATTAATCCCTCTTTAATTACATCTCTCCACCAGGAAGATAAACAAAAAATCACCGAAAAAATACCGACCCCAAAAACATATGTTCCAAATCGATATTGATGCATAAACATTATGCTACCAATAGCTAAAAGCAATAAGGCAAATGCAGTCAGAATGGGCCAAGGGCTGGGATCGACAAGATGGAATGGATGCTGTTTTCCTGGTACAGAAACAAAACTATTATTTTTAATAGACCCATGTAACATAAATTAAAGACTCATAAACAATTTATTGCTTGGTATATTCTATGCTATCTTCTATAAATATCAAGATATAGTCTTCAAAATAATCTTATTTTACTTGTTATAACTAACCCGATTAGCATTTATCTATAGTAAACTAACATCTATTTCTGGCGTCATTGCGAGCAAACATACGTGAGCGTGGCAATCCATGAAGCTTATTTATGGATTGCCGCATCCGCCGCAAAGCGGCTCCTCGCAATCTGATGTATCCCCACGAAATTGTTGCTACATGAAACCTAGATGTCAAGCAGTTTACGAACTATTTGACACGTGGAAAGTATAATCAAAACGCTATGTATTTTAAAAAATTTCTAATTTTGAGAATTTATTGCATTTTTTGACCTGATTAAATGTTCTTCAAACCTTGTGAAGTCTAGGGTTTACTAAAATCAATTAATTGGCAACTCGCATTATTTTGCAACAATTTCGTGGGGATACATCAGCTCGCAATGACACTTAGCGAACAGCTTTATAGACAACCCCAATTAATACACCGTATCAACATAATAATGTGCCATCTCTGACCCCCTTCCATCACAAGCTACTTCTTCATTATGGTATTCTTGAACACAGCTAATAGCATCATTAATAATATTATCTTCATGTTCAAACATTGAACTAAAAAATTTAAGAAATTTATTCTGAAAATGACTAAGTTCAGATATATTGATATTTTTAAAATTGCCATCAGCAATTAAAGGCAGGTGAGCAGACAAAGCTACAAGCTGTGCGTCATTTAATCCTTTTAAGAATACTTGCAGAACATCATATTCTTTGGGTGATAATTTCATTAAGCCTTCTTTTAAAGACTCAGCTTGCTTCTCACTTAAGTTTATCGCTAATTTTGCTTCAAATTCTTCTGATATTACGTGAGTATTAACAGTATCCTTATCTTGTCCTTTTTTGTCAATATTATAGTTCTCTTTATCCTCGCTAAGAACACTAGACTCCTCAACACTTGCATCATGAAGCTTTAAGCTTTCCTCTATAGCTTGAACATTCTTAACCAATGTTTCACATACATTTGCAATCAATTCTTTACTATCTTCGATATATTTATCAGTAGCCTTTTGTAATTTAGCCATATTCTCTGGTTTAGAATTATCTAATTTCGTAGACCCTTCTGGTACAGGAATTGAAATTTGTTTAAAATTTTTACCCAGGTCTCGTTGGACTTCTTCTGTAGCAGAGTCTTGAGCAATTTTCATTATGTCTCCTACTAGCCCATTAGCAATATGAGGTACTAGACCATCAAGGTGAGGTGGTAGAGGTGCTTTTTTTGCATGGGGTGATTTAAAGTTAATGGCAACAAGTGTCATGTTATCTAACAGCTCTCCTTGTTGATCGCGATTTAACCCACTTTTAAAATATTTTAGAGCTTCTGCCCCTGGACGATTCCAACCTACTCCCCCATCAACAAGAGTATGCTCTATACCGTTCTGATCGATAAACTTCACACCTTTAAAATAGCTAGGGGCTGCTGTAGTAGCGAGGACTGCAACTTTTGCTTTAACATCAGGAGTATTATGACTATCAAACATCTTCATAGACTTTTCTTCATTTAAGTCACAAGTAGTTATAAGAACACGACATAGAAGATCCTCAAGCTTCATATCACCTAAATGTTCGTCTAATAGTGCCTTAAAAGGTTTTTGGCTATATTTATGACTAAATATTTGCCCCATTTTTCCTGGATGATACCAGTGTTGAGGGAAAATATCAGCGGCAGCACTTTTAAATAGTTCTAAAGCTTCTTTTGCTGAAAAACGCGGTTCTGTTGATCCAGGTTCTTTAGGGATTGTTAATAAGACTGCAATTAATCCACCAACACTAGTACCAGTAATAGTCTGAAACATTTTAGATACAGGCATACCCGTTTGGCTTTCCATTTCTGCAAGTATCTTCAACTGCATAACTCCCTTGACCCCACCACCTGAAAGAGCAAGCACCGTGCCTACATTCGTAGAGGAAGGCAAATGATTCTCTGCCTCTTTGGTTATAGAACTTTTTCTAGCCATAAAATAACTCCATATGTTATATAGATTACTACATTTTGCTTAATTTTATTAGTAATGATTTTACAAAAAAGATCAAGCAATAGATGAAATAAGTTGCTAATTATTAGATAAAAATTAATTATATAGTAACAATTATGTTACTGCGAAACTAAGGGTTGACAAAACTGCAATAATATGGTAAATAAGGTTATGATATAATTGGTTGTCTAGATTTTTTTAAAGATACTTACCACAAGAAAATAAAATTATTTTACGCTTTATAAGTTGGTTAAGTTGTCTATAATCCGATTTAATTAAATTTATTGATAAGATATAGATGAGTAAACCTAAGTCCGTTTTTTTATCAGCAATTTCAGGAAATATACTAGAATATTACGATTTCACAGTATACTCAGTATTCTCACTAACGATTGGTCGTACGTTTTTTTCTGAAAGTTCAGAATTTATGCAAATAATGTTAAGTCTCTGTGTATTTGCAGTAGGGTTTGTTACTAGACCAATAGGCGGCATATTTTTTGGTTATATTGCAGATAAATATGGTAGGCGGATATCCTTGATTATTTCTATGCTTGGTATGACTATACCAACATTCACTATGGGGTTAATCCCTTCTTATTCTAGTATAGGAATTTGTGCACCTATAATATTGATTATAATGCGTCTCTTACAAGGTTTGTGTATTAGTGGCGAAGGTGCTGGAGCGGCTATTTTTATTCTAGAGCATCATCAAAATTTACGCCCAGGTTTTACAGCTGGTTTAGTAAATGGTTCAAACATTGCTGGTACATTAATTGCTATTCTTGTAGGAATTATTATTGAGCAATATTTTCATCATCTTGACTTTGCCTGGCGTTTCGCGTTTTTATTAGGTGGAGTTCTGGGGTTGGTTGGCTTTTATTTACGCCTTCGTGTATCAGAGACTCCCATTTTTAAAATGTTAGCTGAACAGAAAAAAACTTTAAAAGCTCCTTTTATCAACGTAGTAAGGACAGCTTGGAAGGCAATGTTTTTAACATTTTGTATTGGGGCAGTTGCTAGTAGTATCACATATTTAATAAAAACTTATACCAATGTGTATTACCGCGATGTTATGCATTTTGATAATACAACTGCCCTTATTTATTTATTATATGCCAACTTTATAGCAATGATATCTATGCCATTATTTGGTGGATTAACTGATATTATGGGAAAATTTAAGGTGCTAGTTTTAGTAAGTATAGCGGGCTTAATACTAATTTTACCTACTCTATTATCTATGTCATTACCGTCCATATGGCAACAAATTTTTGCTCTAACTATCTTGGGTATTCTTGGTGGGTCAATAGCTGGAACAGCCTATAGTGTCATTATAGTGTTATTTTCTCCTGAACAAAAATTTTCTGGGGTAGCTTTTAGTTACAATTTGGGTATTGCCATGTTTGGTGGCACTTCTAGTGTTATTTCGCGTTGGCTTGTTGAAGAAACAGGTTTGTTTTATGCTCCTGCTTTTTATATTATAACTATTTATAGTATATTTTTAGTTATCATTTATTTTATGAGAAATGAAATAAGACGATTAATTAAGGCTAATAACTACAAGAGAGAAATAAATTGAGAAATTATTTTTACTTAAAGTATTAGTGGAAGAAAATTTTGGGGTATAATGTAAATAAATTGGAAAAATTATGACAACTGATAAAGAAAAAACGATAACATGGTTTAGTGATTTACGCGATCAAGTATGTAGCAAATTAGAAGAAATTGAGCTTGAATATAGTAAGGCAAAAGGTTTAGAACCAGCAAAATTCATACGAACACCCTGGGATAGAAAAAGCGGTGGTGGTGGAGTAATGTCTATAATGCGTGGCAACTTATTTGAGAAAGTTGGGGTAAATATTTCTACAGTTTTTGGAGAATTATCTACAGAATTTAGTAAAAATATACCGGGTACGGAAAATAGTAGACAATTTTTTGCTACTGGTATTTCTATCGTCGCTCACCTTACTTCTCCATTAGTACCAGCAGTGCATTTCAACACCCGCTATATTGAAACTGCTAATCGTTGGTTTGGCGGTGGTGGCGACCTAACACCATTTTATCCTGATAAGAATGAGACAGCAAAATTTCATACTGCTTTTAAACAAGCTTGTAATAAACATGATCCAAATTATTATCATAAATTTACAAAACAATGTGATGAATATTTTTACTTAAAACATCGGAATGAACCAAGGGGAGTAGGAGGTATATTTTATGATTATTTAAATACCGGAGATTTTAACAATGATTTTTCTTTTACTAAAGATGTAGGACAAGCATTTTTAACAATATATCCTGAAATTGTTAGAACAAAAATGTTTCTACCTTGGAGCAAGGAACAAAAAGATTGTCAATTAGTACGTCGAGGCAGATATGTTGAGTTTAACTTATTATGTGATCGTGGTACATTATTTGGCTTAATGACAGACGGTAATGTTGAAGCAATATTAATGTCTCTGCCTCCAGAGGTACGCTGGTAGCCTATAATTTTTCAGAGGAAAGCATTGTTAAAAAAGATAAGATATACGTGAGCATTCACAGTTTTTTTGCTGTTTTTTATGATGAATAAAAAATCTATTTGCCAAGTGTCATTGCGAGGAGTCGCTTTGTGACGACGCGGCAATCCAAAAAATGGTCAGGAATAGATTGCTTCAACTACTACGTAGTCTCGCAATGACGTCTTGTACTTTTTTCCGTGAATGCTCACAGATATGCTTAATATATGACAATGCAGGACATCACATAATTTGAAAAATACAGGTTTTTCAGTATATATACTAAGTTCTGTTGACAAAATATTTTTTCAAGGATTATTTACTCATGACTAAACTTACCACTGAAGAAATTAGAAATAAATTTATAAGTTATTTTGTTGCCAATAATCATTTACACGTTCCAGCTAGTTCTCTTATTCCTCATAATGATCCTAGTTTAATGTTTGTTAATTCTGGGATGGTACAATTTAAAAACGTTTTTACCGGTCAGGAAAATAGAAATTATCAAAGAGCGGTTACTAGTCAAAAATCACTACGGGCTGGTGGTAAGCATAATGATCTTGAGAATGTTGGTTATACTGCAAGACATCATACATTCTTTGAAATGTTGGGCAATTTTTCTTTTGGTGATTATTTTAAGGAAGAAGCAATATATCATGCTTGGAATCTTTTAACCAAGGAATTTGCTATAGCTAAAGAAAAACTATATGTAACGGTTTATCATACTGATGAAGAAGCAGCTACCTATTGGAAAAAAATTGCTAATTTAAGCGATGAGCGAATTATTAAAATAAAAACCACTGATAATTTTTGGTCAATGGGAGATACTGGACCTTGTGGACCATGTTCAGAAATTTTTTATGATCATGGAGAGCAGATACAAGGCGGGTTGCCAGGAACGCAAGAGCAAGATGGTGATCGCTTCATTGAGATTTGGAATATGGTCTTTATGCAATTTGAACAAGTCGATAGTGATACTAGGATTGAATTGCCTAAAAAATCCATTGATACTGGTATGGGGTTGGAGCGTATTAGTGCTGTGATGCAAAATGTCTATAATAATTATGACACAGATTTATTTAAGGAAATAATCGCCTATACCGAGAATATAGTAAAAGTTAAGGTAGAAGGAGAGGCTAAGTTTTCTTACCGGGTTATTGCAGATCATTTACGAGCTTGTGCTTTTTTAATTAGTGATGGCATCATGCCCTCAAATGAAGGTAGAGGATATGTACTTAGGCGTATTATGCGTCGGAGTATGAGGCATGCCCATATACTTGGTAGTAGTGAACCTTTAATGTATAGACTGCTTCCTAAATTAGTAGAGATTATGGGAACAACTTATCCCGAACTGAGAAGGGCTGAGGATTTTGCCAGTAATATCCTGGAACAAGAGGAAATAAGATTTAAAGCAACTCTTGAAAGAGGTCTTAAATTACTTGATGATGAAACAAACCATCTTAGTAAAAATTCAGAGCTTTCAGGAGAAATAGTTTTTAAATTATATGATACATACGGCTTTCCTGTCGATTTAACTGAAGATATATTAAAATCTAAACAAATCTCCATTGATCTTGATGGCTTTAATAATAAGATGCAAGAGCAAAAAGATAGGGCAAGAAAATCTTGGTTAGGTTCGAATGAATCTAAAACAGATAAGATGTGGTTTGATATTAAAGCAGAATTTGGTAGTACCGAATTTTTGGGTTATTATTTGAATGAGGCGGAAGGTAAGATATTAGCTCTTATTAAAGATAATAAATTAGTTGATACTATAGAAACTAATGAGGAGAAATTTATTTTAATTAGTAATCAAACTCCTTTTTATGGGGAATCTGGTGGACAGATGGGGGATATAGGTTATATCAAATCTAACAACAGTAAAATTAGAGTAGTAGATACTGTAAAATATCTTGGTTCAATAATTGCTCATATATGTATTTGGCAGGAAGGAACCAACATTAAGGTTGGAGATAGTGCCGATTTTGCTATTGATGTCAAATATCGTAATAATTTAAGAATTCATCATTCGGCAACTCATATATTACATGCAGTATTACATCAAGTACTTGGTAAACACGTAACGCAGAAAGGATCGCTGGTAGCATATGATCGTTTACGTTTTGATATTAGTCATATGGCGGCATTAACCCAAAAAGAAATTATCTTGATAGAAGATAAAGTAAATCAGATTATTACTGATAATTCAAAAGTTACCACAACATTAATGTCAACAGACGATGCTATTAAAGCAGGGGCTATGGCTTTATTTGGTGAAAAATATGATTCTGAAGTACGGGTGGTAGCGATGAATTCGCTTGAACTAAATTCACTTGAGTTATGTGGTGGTACACATGTTACTAGAACTGGTGATATTGGGATGTTTAAAATTACCAGTGAAAATGCTATTGCAGCTGGCGTTCGAAGGATAGAAGCGGTTTGCGGTGAATTTGTCTTAAAGCTAATTAGGCAAAATGATGCAATGATTGAAAATATATCTACCGCCTTAAAAATAGGTAAGAATGAACTTATTGATAAGGTGAATAGTCTAATTGCTAGTAAGAAACAATTAGAAGATCAGTTAGTATCTCTGCAGGTCTCGATGCTTGATTTGAATATTGAACAGATTGCCAAAGAATCAGTCAATGTATCGGATATAAAGTTGGTCTATAAGATAGTACATAATATAGATAGTAAAATATTACGCTTATCTGCTGAACGAATAGTTGATAAGTCTGATAATCTTGTAGTTATATACATAGCTATGCCGGAAAAATCTAAAGAGGTTAGTGGTAGCACAGGGCATAATACTTGCAAATTATCTATTACAGTTGCTGTTAGTAAAAAAATCAGTAATAAGGTTCATGCTGGTAATTTGGCTAAAGAAATATCTATATTCCTTGGCGGTAGTGGCGGTGGTGGTCAAGCGAATATAGCTCAGGCAGGTGGTACAGATGTAAGTAAACTAGGAAAGTTACCAGATATGATAAAGGGGGTGTTATCAGAACTTTAACGGATTATAGTCAATTCAGGAGAAGTTGATGCTAGAAGCGATGGAGCGACGCCTATAAGTAATAGGCGAGTGACGAGTGACGACGTCACCAACTTCTCATCAATTGACTATAGATATATGGTATTTCTGACACAGATACTAAAGAGTTTAAAATGTAATATTAGAATAATTTTATGCTTTTAAGTAGTGATATGATATTATATAATGCAGGCAATGGGTGTTTGACAATTTTTTGTTAGGCAAATGTAAATCAGTAGCTTATTTAATAATTTAAGGAGTTTGTTATGATACTAAAAAAAACCACAATAGCTTTTTTAGCACTATTTATGCTTTCTGGGTGTGGTGCAAAGAAAAAACCGATAGATACGGGTATAACTAATGAAGTTGAGGAAAGTTCTCTAGCTTCTGATTTTGAAAGACGTGCTGGTGACAGGGTGTTTTTTGCTCTTAATAAATCAGATATTTCACCTCAAGCAAAAGAACAGCTAAGTAAACAAGCTAATTGGTTAAAAAGCCATCCTAAAGTGACAGCCACTATTGAAGGGCATTGTGATGAGAGAGGGACAAGAGAGTATAACTTGGCACTTGGTGAAAGAAGAGCAGAGGCTGTTCGAAAATACTTGGCTAATAATCTAGGAGTTGAGGAGAGCAGACTTGATACTATCTCTTATGGTAAAGAGAGACCAGCTGTTCCTGGTGATAATGAAGCAGCTTGGACACAGAACCGTAGGGCTGTAACTTCTATAAAATAAGGTATGTTAAATGATTTAAAGAATTGGAACTAAACAAGAACCTGTTCTTTAGAGCAGAAAAATATATAAAAGGGTCAGCATATTTATTGTTGACCCTTTTTCTATTATCTTAATATAATCTTTCAATAAATCTCTTTTATGTGATTAATAAGGGGTGATAGATTTTTAGGACGTACAAAATTCCCTTTGCTGCTATCAAATTACACCTTTGTTAACAGTATAGTCAATTGATGAGAAGTTGGGGACGTTGTCACTCGTCGCTCGCCTATTACTTATAGGCTTCACTCCATCGTTCCTAGCCCCAAATTCTCCTGAATTGACTATAATTATCTTTTATCTAAGATTTAAAAAAATAAAAAATATTATCTTTATGAACATTAAAGTTAAAAGATTAGAACATTCTGTAGACATTTTGCCTGGTTATGCTACCCAGCAGAGTAGTGGTATGGATCTAATAGCAGCAAATATTGAGCCAATAACTATAAAATCACAAGAAGTAAAGTTAGTACCCACAGGAATTTGCATAGCTTTACCTACTCATTTAGAAGCTCAAATCAGACCAAGGTCAGGTTTAGCACTAAAACATGGCATTACTGTACTAAATTCACCTGGTACAATTGATGCCGACTATCGTGGTGAGATAAAGGTAGTTTTAATTAATCATGCTAAGGAAGATTTTGTAATTGAACGTGGTATGAAAATTGCTCAGATGGTTATCGCTAGATATGAACAGATATTATGGGATGAGGTGGATTTGTTAGATGAGACACCTAGAGGTTCTGGTGGATTTGGTTCGACTGGAAAATTTTAAGTTATACTAGTACTACAGTTGTAGATTGAATGTGAGTGTTCACGGAAAAAAGGTTAAAGTATAAGATGTCATTGCGAGGAGGTTGCCAGACCGACGAAGCAATCCAGGAAAGTAATTAGAAATGGATTGCTTCGTTGACCTTACGGTCTCCTCGCAATGACGCTTGGTGATCAGGTTTTTTTATTCATCACAAAAAAATAGCAAAAAAATCGTGAATGCTCACATTCAATCTACAACTGTAGTACTAGGCTCTGTGAACGCTCACCTAATCTTTTTGTCATGTAAGATTATTGTCATGTATTTTTTGGACTAGAGATAATCCGCTAAATATACATATATAAGCTGTTAATGAATATACACATTTAAATAATACTTCTTGGTAAAATATCGATAAAACTCTACTTGTAGAGAATATATTTATGAAAAATCCTAACATCACAACACCATCTACAATGGCACACACTATCAAACTAATAAAATTCCTGGTATTAAAAGAATATGCTGATGATGACTTGAGATGTAAAAATACACTTGTACTACAATATGTTGACAGCAATACAGAGACAAAAGCTGCAAACACAACTCCCTTAATAGCATAACCATTAATATAATAATCTAAATTCCATAACAAACCAAAGCTTACTATCGTACTCAACACTACAGCAATCATAGCTTTTTTCTTGCCATATAGCTCGGATATAATATTGACAGTTAACGTTAAAAAGACAAATACTAAAGAACATTGAGCTATTTTATTAAAGAAATTTAATAAATAAGTAAATATACAAAGTAACGTCACTAATGGCATGTAAAATTTATTATTAATATGGTGCATATTCCTTTCCTCTTTTTTGGTCTAGTTTTTTGATTTATAATCCTAGATTATAACATAGTTGAATGATTTAAAGAATTGAAATTGAATGACAAGCGTGAAGTTTTAAATACACTCAAATGATTTAGAGAATTAGATTTGAAAATAGACCTCTTGCATAACCTAAAGATAATTGAGGAATTTTTAGGGAAAACGAAGTCGAGTACCACAGCGATGTACGTGAGGAACGGAGACGAGTTTTGACAACAAAATTACCAATTAGATTAGGTTATGCAAGAGGTCTAATGAATGGCAAGCACACGCAATAGTCATGGCACGTGGCAATCCATATAGTCATTGATGAGAAGTTGGTTACGTCTTCGCTCAATGCTCGCCTATTACTTGTAGGTGTCGCTCCTAGCCCCAAATTTTCCTGAATTGACTATAAATTGTCATTTTTAGCAACGGTGGGAATCTAAGATATGACACAAAACAGGATTGATAACCTTCATAAAAAAATTTGTATTGCAAGCTTGGCAGTGACTTACTCTCCCATGCCTCAGGGCATAGTACCATCAGCGCTACAAGGTTTCACGTTCGAGTTCGGTATGGGATCGGGTGTTTCACTTGTGCTATAACCACCAAGCTAGCAATACAAATTTTTTACATCATAAGTCAACAAATATCTTTTACAACTCTACTTCTGCTGGTAATTTGGACAATGATGCGGTACCTGAATCCTCACATACATTATAGTACGCTGCGATTCTGAGTCCGCGTCTCCTTCAAATCCTTACACATAAGCGAGTTTTCAAGAGGTATAGTTGGTAATTTTGGCGTCAAAACTCACACCTTCGCTCCTCACATACGTCTATGTACGCTGTGGTACTCGATTTCGTTTCTCCTAAAAATTCATCAACTATCTTTGACAGCCTCCTAGAAGGCAAATAAAAAAATTTAATGTTGATAAAACTGAAAACTTGGTATGTTTTTTACAGAATTAATGCTGCACACAAAGTACAACCTCAGCAAAGTAAATCAATCGAGCTATTAGTACCAGTTAGCTACACACGTTACCGTGCTTCCACACCTGGCCTATCAACGTGGTGGTCTTCCACGGCTCTGATAGGGAAGTCTAGTTTTGAGGTAGGTTTCCTGCTTAGATGCATTCAGCGGTTATCCTTTCCGTACTTAGCTACCCAGCTATGCCGCTGGCGCGACAACTGGTCCACCAGAGGTACGTCCACCTCGGTCCTCTCGTACTAAAGGCAGATCCTCTCAAACTTCCTACACCCACGGCAGATAGGGACCAAACTGTCTCACGACGTTCTAAACCCAGCTCACGTACCACTTTAATCGGCGAACAGCCGAACCCTTGGGACCTTCTCCAGCCCCAGGATGTGATGAGCCGACATCGAGGTGCCAAACGATTTCGTCGCTATGGACGCTTGGAAATCATCAGCCTGTTATCCCCGGAGTACCTTTTATTCGTTGAGTGATGACCCTTCCACTCGGGATCACCAGATCACTATGACCGACTTTCGTCTCTGCTCGTCTTGTCAGACTCGCAGTCAGGCTAGCTTATGCCATTGCACTCTAATAGTTGATTTCCGACCAACCTGAGCTAACCATCGCGCGCCTCCGTTACTCTTTGGGAGGCGACCGCCCCAGTCAAACTACCCACCATGCATTGTCTCGGATCCTGATTCAAGGATCGCGGTTAGATATCAAGAATCAAAAGGGTGGTATCTCAAGGGTGACTCCACAGTGGCTTGCGCCACCGCTTCATAGTCTCCCACCTATCCTGCACATCTAATTCCTAATACCAGTGCAAAGCTATAGTAAAGGTTCACGGGGTCTTTCCGTCTAACCGCGGGAACTCCGCATCTTCACGGAGAATTCAATTTCGCTGAGTCGATACTGGAGACAGCGGGGAAATCGTTACGCCATTCGTGCGGGTCGGAACTTACCCGACAAGGAATTTCGCTACCTTAGGACCGTCATAGTTACGGCCGCCGTTCACTGGGACTTCAATTCAGAGCTTGCACCCCTCCTCTTAATCTTCCAGCACTGGGCAGGCGTCAGACCCTATACTTCGTCTATTGACTTTGCAGAGCCCTGTGTTTTTAATAAACAGTCGCTACCCCCTAGTTTGTGCCACCTATAAATGGTTGCCCATTCACAGGTCATCCTTCTCCCGAAGTTACAGATGCAATTTGCCTAGTTCCTTCAGCATCGTTCTCTCAAGCGCCTAGGTATACTCTACCTGTCCACCTGTGTCGGTTTGGGGTACGGTCTTTAACGAGGGTGTTATTTCCTGGAAGATATTCACCGCACACGCAATCCAATAAGCGTATACAATTTACTATCTCCGTCACATCCCTCAGGTTCAGGAATATTAACCTGATTCCCATCGATTACGCCTTTCAGCCTCACCTTAGGAGCCGACTAAGCCTGCGCAGATTAACTTTACGCAGGAACCCTTGGACTTTCGGCGAGAATGTTTCTCACATTCTTTATCGCTACTTATGTCAGCATTCTCACTTCCGATACCTCCAGCAAACTTCACAGTTCACCTTCACAGGCTTACGGAACGCTCCGCTACCATCTGCACTATTAAAGTGCAAATCCGCATCTTCGGTACATGACTTGAGCCCCGTTACATTGTTGGCGCAGGAAAACTTATTTAGACTAGTGAGCTATTACGCTTTCTTTAAATGATGGCTGCTTCTAAGCCAACATCCTAGTTGTTTTGGTTTTCCCACATCCTTTAACACTTAGTCATGATTTAGGGACCTTAGATGGCGGTCTGGGCTTTTTCCCTCTCGACTATGGACCTTAGCACCCACAGTCTGTCTGCTATGCTGTACTCGTCGACATTCGGAGTTTGGTTGAGTTTGGTAAGTCTGTAGGACCCCCTAGCTCATCCAGTGCTCTACCTTCGACGGTAATCGCTATAACGCTCTACCTAAATAGATTTCGCGGAGAACCAGCTATATCCGAGTTTGATTAGCCTTTCACCCCTAGCCACAGCTCATCCCCTACTTTTTCAACAGTAGTGGGTTCGGTCCTTCAGCGGATATTACTCCACCTTCAACCTGGCCATGGCTAGATCACTCGGTTTCGGGTCTAATTCATCTAACTAAAATCGCCCTATTCAGACTCGCTTTCGCTACGCCTACACCTAACGGCTTAAGCTTGCTAGATAAACTAAATCGCTGACCCATTATACAAAAGGTACGCCGTCACAGAACATAAATGTCTGCTCCAACTGCTTGTAAGCATTCGGTTTCAGGTCTATTTCACTCCCCTTGTCGGGGTTCTTTTCACCTTTCCCTCACGGTACTTGTTCACTATCGGTCACTAGAGAGTACTTAGGCTTAGAGGGTGGTCCCCCTATGTTCAAACAGGATTTCACGTGTCCCGCCTTACTCAAGGACTCCAAAACTTTTTACCTATAAGGGGCTATCACCCTCTATGGCCAACCTTTCCATGTTGTTCTAGTTTTTATTCTGAAGCCACTGGCCTGGTCCGCGTTCGCTCGTCACTACTAACGGAGTCTCGGTTGATGTCCTTTCCTCCAGCTACTAAGATATTTCAATTCGCTGGGTTTGCTTCGCATAGCTATGTATTCACTATACGATACCTGCTAAGCAGGTGGGTTTCCCCATTCGGAAATCTTCGGATCAAAGCTTATTCGCAGCTCCCCGAAGCTTATCGCAGCGTATTACGTCCTTCATCGCCTTCTAGTGCCAAGGCATCCACCAAATGCTCTTATTTTATTTACTTTAATTTTTTCAAACTTGAGATTGTACGATGTGTACAGAACTAATTCTGCACCATTACAGTATCCACTCGCGATCATAGAATTTTTATTAATCGCAGTGTGTATTTAGTTTTCAGCTTTATCAACTTGTCAAACAGCTACAGGATTTATTTACCCTGTGTGAAGTTTTATACCGATTATTCAAAACAATGTCAAACATTATTTTATAAATAATTCCAGAGGCAGGCTAAAGTTACAACTAATAACAAAAAATACTCCATTATAAAAACGAATAATTGACATTGCCAGGAGACTGCCTACGATAATTAATTATATTTTGTGCCGTCCCTGCTCAATTTAATGTCATACCTACTTCGGTGCGGTATCCAGATTCCCGCCTACGCATAAGCATCAGCAGAAGTAGAATTTTGCAAGAGGTCTATTTTAGTCTCTCGATTTGCTTTTTAGATAAGCCTGTTAATTCAATGATCTCATTAATAGTATTATGTTTAAGTAGCATAGTTTTTGCTATAACTTTCATTGCTTCGGCTCTACCCTCGGCTCTACCTTTAGCCTCTCCGATTTTGATACCATCTTGTAGTCCGATTTGAATCCCTTCTTCTTTCCATACTTGAGCTATACTAGGCATAAGTTCTTCTCCTTTTTCTTTAGTTAAATTATTTTTTAGTATTTTTTCTAACTCTATTTTATCATTTTGCTCAATAAAGGTCAAAGTATAGCTCAATAGATTTCTTATATGGTCATGACCTATTGTTATTTTACTCAATTTAGGCAAGAGATAAGAGATTTCTTGCCATCTTTTCAGTAATTGACGTTCGTGGATGTGTTTGAGGAAAAATAACAAAATCCCAGACCATATTTTTTTCTTGAGTTCTTCATCGGGGATATCATGTACGTTAATAAGCTGACAATCATTTGTCCAAAAGCCTCTGGCTAAATCTGGATGGCTAAATAAATTCCATATATTGAGCGATGCGTTATATTTCTTCTTGCCATTATAAATTATTAGGGGATAAATTACTGGAAGGCGTTTAGCTTTATGATTATTAGTTAAATATCGATCACAAATATTAATCATGTATTTAAATAACCTAAATGCCATCATTTTATCAACAGTACTTTGATGTTCCAATAGCAAAAAAATATAGCCATCCTGATCATTAAACTTAACAGAAAATAATACATCAGAAATAGTTTCAGAAAGGTCTGGCTCAATAAAACTATCTTTTTCTAATTTTACAGTTGTGCTATCGATTAAAGCCAGTACATCTTTAGGCAAATGAGTTGCCAAAAACTCTTTAGCAACTATTGGATTCTCCATAGATTTGCGAAAGATTTCATCATGTTTTGGCTTGTCTAGAGTCATAATAAAATTTACTTATATATTCACCTTACCCACATCTATTAGCGAGAACACATAGTGGTCGTGGCAATCCCAAAAAAAAAATGATTATAATTGCTTTCCTTACTTTGCTAGAGTTCCACTATGCTCTCTTTTACTTCGCTCTATCAATATTGCTTGACCAAGCTTAGATGCTGGTACTGGTGAGGCAATTTCTATTTTTTTTACAGTGGCTTTAGTTAAATCTGCATTTTCTAACAAAGGATTTGCTTTAGCCTCTTCTTTTATATCACCAACAACTTTTATCTTATCTAAATTCATTGTTTTTTCTGGATGCTTTTTGTTATATTCCTGAATTGCTGGCAGAAGTGTAATTAAAGTACTGCCATCAATGGTAGCCCCCTCAAAGTCTATATGTTCTTTAAAAATAGCTTTCTTAAAAGAACATCCTTTAAGTACCGCACCTTTAATCGAACATTTGCCTAATGTTACCTTATTAAAGTTAAATCCTTCAACTTCGAAATTATCTAGGTTCATATCAATGGTCTCAAAAGACAATCCTCTTAAATCTTTATTAATTAAGGAATAATCCAGTATCGGTGAATATTCATTAGATAGACGAGCTTCTTGACTATACTGATAAGCCCGCTCTTGAAAAATTTTAGACAAATCTCTTTTGTCATTTGGTTTAAGATTAAGCAAAATATCTGCCATCATCTTGCTCATTTCTTCACCAATTACTTTTCTACGTGTTGAATTAGACACAAAATGCTTTTGAAAATTATGATTCAAAATATTAGCTACAGCTCCTACAACTAAAGTTAGAACTTTTTTATCAAATAATAAGCCCATCAATGGACGAACAATTGCCCCATATTCTTTTCTACTATATGCAGTAGTTATTCTCCTAGATCTTTAGAATGATCACCTAATACCTTAACAACTGCTTCACCTTTCAGTTTTAGTTTTTTACCCATCTTGGTTTCATTAAGAAATTTCTCAACCACAGGACCGAGATCTTTAGCATGTTTTATTAAAAGATCGGGGATTTCCTTCTGTAAAACCTTTTTGACATCAGGATTATCTTTATTAAATTTAATAAGAGAATCGACTAATTTACTAACCTTTTCTGATTGTTCAGATTCAGGTGCGTTCATAGTATCTTTAGTTTGCTCAATGATTAGCCTTAAACCGTCTCTGTCTTTTAAACAATTTTCAGTAAGCTCTGTTACTATCGGCAAGACATCAACAATAAACGGAATAGTTGCGGCTGTTGCATCATATACAAACTTAGGGTTCAAACCATAAAATCGTAAATTTTGTTGAACTTCTGGTTTATCCAAAAACTCTAGAATATTTCCTTTATTTTTAACAAAATATTGCGGTAGAGTATTTTTTAAGTCATAAGATAGACTTTGAACAACCTTATCAATATTATCCACAATAGACGATACCATAAATTTTTGTGTTAGTATTATTTCTTCTTTTCTGTCAGAAGATAAATTTCCACCACCAATCAACAGCTCTAAAGCAAGGTCTTGATGCTTCATATATGACTCATAGATTCCAACCACTTTAGGAGTATGATCTAATATTGTGCTACTTGCATTAATTGCCAGTGATATAGTATCGTCCAAAAACTCTTTGGACACGAATCTAGTAAATTTATCGTCTAAAATGTACCTAGCAATTTGGGTAATTTCTTTTTGATTAACTGGGTTGCGTAAAAACTCAACTAAGTCTTTCTTGACCACTGCTACCACTTGAGGACTAACAAATATTTCCAAAGCGTTTTTTATGATATTACGTCCTGATTTTTTATCAGGAATTATAAGATTCTTACAAATTTCTTGTACTTTTTTGTTTGATTCTCCTTCTAACACCCCACTTACTAAATTTACTGATAACGGTACTATTCTTCTAATAAAATCTTTATCTACTTCATCAAGTATATTAGTACCAACTTTCTTCTTGCCAACAACAGGATTTAATACAGCTTTTAAAACTGGCAATACAGCATATTTGGCTATAATGTCTTTCAAAAGATTAGATTGTTCTTCATTCAAACTAGCAACATGTCTATCAAGTACTGTACCAGCACCCTTGATCAAATGAGATGCATACTCCACTTGTTCTGTTTGTAATTTTTGTCTTGTTTCAACTAGCAACTCACCACTTGATAAATTTGAACTCACTTCTTGAAATTTAAGGAAATTTGCATACATATCATTTACATCAGGCATACTCTTAACAGTTGAAGGTAATACATTAATAGCATCAAGAAAAAATGCACCAGCCTCTTTTAACAGACCTACAGCAATATTCGGTGAATTATCTTTTTTCCGTTGCAATTCTACCTGCTCAAGTATTATTTGCTGTTCTTGGAGCTTCTGCGGGGTGATTTCTTGACCATTTTGAATAAATTTGCCTTGTAAATCACGCAAATCGCTACCAATAATATTAGTATCAACATCGATTATCGCTTTAGCCATGTTAGCCTCAGCTAATTTTGCTGCCCGTAAATTAACTCCTTCTAACCTAACCTTTTCGGCTTGAACTTTTTCCAATATTGCTTTTTGTAGGTTTGATCTTGTGAGATCAGCATTGGTAAAATTTACCTCAGTAAAATCGGCTTGCTGAGCTTCCATACGTCTTATTATACTATCCGAAAAATCAGCCTTTTTGGCATGAACTTTTGTTAGTGTACTATAACTTAAATTAATTCCGTGACCTCTAGCTCCTTCTAAAACAGCTTCGGTTAAATTAGCACATTTTATGTTAACATCTTCTAAAATCGCATTCCTAAAATTTGCATTTTGGGCATCCACCATGTTCATATTAGCTCGAATAAAATTCACCCCTTCAGCATTAATCTTTGTTAAAATAGCTTTTTCTAAATTTGCCTCATCCAATTTGACAAAACTATCTAACTCAGCTTCTGATAAATTTATACCTTTTCCTTCTATACCGTTTAGTATAGTATTTTGAAATTGTGCTTTATGTGCCTTAGCTTTACTCATTAAAGCATTCGATAAATCACTATCTATAACTTTACACTGCATTAAAATGGCCTGCTCTAATATTGCATGCTGCATTTGTACTTTTCGTAAATCTGCTGAGATTAAAGAAATACCCTCTAAATTTGCATGATTAAATGTTGAATTAGTAAATTTTGCACGATCCCAATTACCATTTTTTATATTCGCATAATCAAAATTAGAGTCGCTTATCAAAACTTCCTGACCATTAGAACCAGACATAAAAGCATGAACAAACTGGCTCTTATCAGTAACTGCTGATTTACTTAGATTACTGTTAAAGAAATTGGAGTTATCTGCTTTAACTCCAACAAAATTAGCCGCTACCAGCTCCGCACCTTCAAAGCTTGCTTCACTAACATCAGTACCATTAAACGCACATCCGGATAAAACGGAACCAGAAAAAACAGCCCCTCGTAAATCCGCCCCTGAAAAATCTAAGCCAGATAAATCGACCCTATCATGCCATTCATTATTAGTAGAAGTATCAACTCTACTTGAACAATCTGCAATAATTCTTGCTCCCGCCTTTATCTGCGATTGCTCTAATTTGCTTTTAGCAAAATCATTTAAACTTAAATCTTTATCATCCTTTCTCGCCTCTAAATATTTCTCTATATCCTCTCGAGCTAGACGTACATATTGAGTTTCTTGATCCCGCTGTTCTTTAGTTGACCCTCGTACATAAGCTGGATCAAAAATACAGCTCTCACTGCCAAAAATATTTTGAAAAGTTTTATGCATTACATTATCTTTTCTAGGAAATATTTTTTGCTCAACCATTAGCTTCAACTCTTCTACCAATCTGTCATATTGCTGATTACCAGTTTCACGCTTTAGTACTATCTTTGCTTGTTGCATATAACTTAAATTTGCATATGCATCAGCTACTTCTTTTGTCTTACTATTTATAAGTTCCTTCTGCTCTTTTTGGCGAACTAAATCACTTTTTATATCAGCATATTTTCTGCCTAAAGAAGAGGTCGTACTGAATTTTATTCCTTCAATATCATGTTCCTTACCCATTTGAGAATATCCCTTATAATCTTCAGAGAACTGACAATTAGCAAGATCAGCTCCTCTAAAATCTACATTTCTTAGAACAGTATTTTCGAAATAAGCCTGATTAAAATCAACATCGCAAAATACCGCATCCTCTAAATTACATCCTCTAAAAGTAGTATTTTTAAATATACAACCAGTAAAATCTCCTCCACTTAGATCGGTTATAGTATCAGTTATATTATCAGATACACCAAAAATCATATTAGATAAATCCGCTGCTACCACTACATTCTTATCAGGAAAATATATGTTCTTTAAATATTGGTTAAGACTCAAACTTCCCTTAGGGTCGTCTACCAAAGCTGCATGCTGAGCTGCAATATATTTCCCTATATCCTCAATAGTAGGACGATATTTCTTAATTTTAACAGCAAGATCATCAAAAACAGATTTTTCTTTTACCATAACTTCTACTCCTAATTACTTTTGTGCTTATCATACTATAACTTAGAGATTTAATAACAAACGATCTGGATTCTCAATTAATTCCTTGATTTTCACAAGAAAAGTAACAGCTTCCTTACCATCAATAATACGATGATCATAAGATAAAGCTACATACATCATCGGACGTATTTCTATTTTGCCATTAATCGCTACTGGTCTTTCTTCGGTCTTATGAAGACCTAAAATACCTGATTGAGGAGGATTAATAATAGGGGTTGATAATAATGAGCCATAAACACCACCATTGGAAATAGTAAATGTTCCTCCTGATAAATCAGACATCGATAACTTTCCTTCTCTAGCCTTTTTACCCAGACCGGTAATTTCTTTCTCAATACCAGCAAAACTCAATTTGTCAGCCTGCCTGACTATTGGTACTACTAACCCCTGCTCTGTTCCTACTGCCACACCAATATCGTAATAATTCTTATACAGAATCTCATCCCCTTCTATTTCAGCATTTACCGAAGCTACTACTTTCAGAGCTTCAATAGTAGCTTTTACAAAGAATGACATGAACCCCAGCTTAACACCATGCTTCTTCTCAAACTCTTCACGATACTGCATACGCAAATTAATAACTTTCAACATATCAATTTCATTAAAAGTTGTTAAAATAGCTGCGGTATTTTGCGATTGTTTCAAACGATCTGCAATAGTCTTACGAAGCCGTGACATTCTAACGCGTTCTACCGCCCCTGCATTTGCTAATGCAATATTGCTCACAATAGGTGATTCAGTTGCCTGTATAGATGAAGTTGTTGTTGGACTATTTATAAATCCTAATACATCTCCCTTAGTTACCCTACCCTCTCTACCAGTGCCTTTTATGTCATCTAATGACAGTTTATTTTCACTCACTAATCTTCGTACAGAAGGTGGGGAAGCAATGCTGTTTATATTTGCAGGCTGTTGTTGTACCTCTTTGCCTGACGTGCTAGGTAAAGCTACAGCAGAAACTGCTCCTTCGGTAATTTGCCCAACGCTATCACCGACAGATACCGTATCTCCCTCATTCTTAAATATTTTGCTTATTACCCCAGATGAAACTGCATTTACTTCCAACGTAACTTTTTCTGTTTCAAGCTCTAAAAGTAGTTCATCCACTTTAACCACATCTCCTTGTTTTTTATGCCACTTGGCAATAGTAGCCTCTGATACTGACTCTCCAAGGGATGGAACTGTAATTTCAATAGTCATATTATTTTATTCTCCAATTATATTCTATATTATACTATATATTATCTTCCCCACTAATAACAAAAATTGTTTTAGCACTCAAATGATGTTAAAAACATCTATTTTTTGCAGTCATTTTAGTATACTATTATTTTATTTATACTCAAATGATTTGGAGAATGGGGACAATAAACAAGGGGTGAGCGAACGGAACGTACATGAACACAAATATTTGCGAAACCAATTCTTCAAAGCAAAAGAGTATACCACTCAAGTAATAAAAGAGTATACCACTCAAGTAATATATTATAGGAATGCAATGAAAGATCGGAAAGAAATTGAGCCATATATGGCATATAAGCCTACTCAGGTATATAATGTCTTGAAAAATTTATCTAAAAGACAAGGATATAAACTATCAACAGAGACATATGAAAATCCGGGAAATCCTGAAAATAAAATCAATTATTATCTTAAAAAGGACAATAATTATATCACTACCCCATCTCATGATGCTGAAAAAGGCAGTCCGCTTACAACAACTGCAGCCCCATTAAA
Source organism: Candidatus Tisiphia endosymbiont of Xenochironomus xenolabis (assembly GCF_964264705.1). Lineage (NCBI taxonomy): Bacteria > Pseudomonadati > Pseudomonadota > Alphaproteobacteria > Rickettsiales > Rickettsiaceae > Candidatus Tisiphia > Candidatus Tisiphia endosymbiont of Xenochironomus xenolabis. Next base: position 862,422 of record NZ_OZ183473.1, on the reverse strand, counting down.
GGATACACTTGGAGTATTAAACCAAGATACTAATTGGAAGAGAGCAATAATTCCTATTTGTCAGTCTAACAAATATTTTCTTGGATTGTTGACAAGAAAACACTTCACATATTTAGAGTTGAATAAAGATAACGCTGGGAATATAACATCTCATCATCATGATTCCAAAGGATGGCTTAGTCGTTTTTATCCACTAAAACCAATTAGAGATTCACTAGAAGAAACATTTGGAAAAGATAGAGTTACCTTTAAATCATCATATCTAGGTCATCAAAAAATAGCTGATAATATAAATTGCGGTCGATTCATCCTGTCTTATATAAAAGACATTATTACTTCGGGTTCTATTAAAAATAAAATAAATCCTCAAACCCAAATAAATTTATTTAGTGATTTTGACACAACAATTAACAACCCACCTACCAATCCACCTAAGGAGGAAAAGATTTCACCTAAAACTAAAGTTCCAACACCATCTCCTCCCAATATGGTAGACCACGTATCTCTCATTAGTAAAAAACCTAATAGTTCAGTAAGAACACATTAACTGGTATACTCTTCTGCTTTGAAGAATTGGCTCCGTAAAACTTCGGGGCATTCGCATACTCACGTAGGTTTACTACGCCTAGCACGCTCACCCCTTGTTTTGCGTTCCAATTCTTCAAATCATCTGAGTATAGCACTCCTCCTACCATCCATATCAGCAAATACCTCTTCCCACGATCCAACAGTTGCAGCTTTGGTATATTCGGTTACCCTTGCTTCAAAGAAATTAGTAAGCTCCATACCGTTTAAGATTTCATCAAGCCAAGGCAACGGATTATTATCAATTAAATAAACCTCTTTAAGTCCAAGCTGCATTAATCGGCGATCAGCAATATAACGAATATATTGTTTTACTTCTCTAGCGGTTAACCCCTCAATACCACCAACTTCAAATGCTAGCTCAATAAAGGCATCTTCAAAATGAACAATAGTAGTACACGCCTCATAAAGACGGCTACGAACCTCTTCAGTCCATACTTCAGGATTTTCCCTAATAAAAGTTTTAAATAACATAATGATTGAATCAGTATGTAACGTCTCATCCCTTACTGACCAACTAATGATTTGCCCCATACCTTTCATTTTATTAAAACGAGGAAAATTAAGCAAAATAGCAAATGAGGCAAATAGCTGTAATCCTTCAGTAAATGCCCCAAATACTGCTAAAGTTGTCGCAATATCTTCTTTCGTTTCTACCCCAAAACGTTGCATATAGTCGTATTTATCTTTCATTTCTCTATATTTAAGAAATGCTGAATATTCAGTTTCTGGCATACCTACAGTATCAAGCAAATGAGAATAAGCCGCAATATGAATTGTTTCCATATTAGAAAATGCTGATAACATCATCAGTACTTCCGTTGGCTTAAATACCCTGGAATAATGTTTCATATAGCAATTATTTACTTCAATATCAGCTTGAGTAAAGAAACGAAATATTTGAGTTAATAGATGTTTTTCTCCAGGTGTTAAATTATATTTCCAATCTTTTATATCATCAGCTAGCGGCACTTCTTCTGGTAACCAATGAATTCGTTGTTGAACATGCCAAGCTTCATAAGCCCATGGATAAGAGAATGGTTTGTAGATTGGACTGGCATCAAGTAAAGACATATTATATTTCCTTTTTAATTTATTCGAATTTTAATTATACACCTCATTGCGAGGGGATGCTTTGCAACACCGTCATTGCGAGAAGGTCGCCAGACCGACGAAGCAATCCATATGACAAGCTTCATGGATTGCCACGCTCACATACGTTCGCTCGCAATGACGTACCTATTAATTCGTCATTGCGAGAAGTGCGTAAGCACTACGAAGCAATCTATATGACAAACCTAGATATCAAAAATTATTGACAGGCTAAACACTCATCATATTTAGAAGACTCTTCTTCTTGTTTTTTCTTATTAGCTATTTCAATATCTTTAAAATCTACTTTCTTGACATCGTGTGATACTTTATCGGGTCTTTGAATTGAGGTTGATCTACAATAATATAAACTCTTTACTCCTTTTTTCCAGGCTCTAAAATGGATATTATTTAAGTACATCTTACTTACATTACCTGCTAAGAAAAGATTTAGAGATTGAGATTGCGAAATATGTGGCGTCCTATCTGCTGCTAAATCAATAAGCCAATTTTGATCAATCTCATGTGCCGTTTTAAAAACCTCTTTTTCATGAGCAGATAAAAAAGTTAAATGTTGAACTGAGCCTTCATGCGTGGCAATTGATGACCAAACTTGATCATTATTAAAACCTTTGCTATTTAACAATTTTTCTAAATATTTATTACGTACATTAAAAGATCCGGTAAGAGTCTTTTGGATAAAACTATTAGCCGCAAATGGTTCAATTCCAGGCGAACTATTACCAGCAATAATTGAGATTGATGCTGTCGGAGCAATAGCTGTTTTATTACTAAAACGCTCTTTACTACCTACTTCATCTGCATCAGGACAAGACCCACGTTCATCAGATAAAATTACGGAAGCTCTATCAACTTCTTTATGAATATGTTCAAATATTTGGTTATTCCAAACCTTTGCCATTACCGATTCTACCGGCACATCCTTTAATTGTAAGAATGAGTGAAAACCCATAACCCCTAACCCTACGCTACGTTCACGCATGGCTGAATATTTTGCTCGCTCCATAGTGTTTGGGGCTTTAGTGATAAAATCTTCAAGAACATTATCTAGAAAACGCATGGCGGTAGGAATAAACTCTGGATCATTCTGCCAATCATCAAAATATTCTAAATTTACTGAAGATAGGCAACAAACAGCAGTTCTCGCTTTACCCAAATGATCAATACCAGTTGGTAAAGTAATCTCACTACAAAGATTTGAAGTTTTTACCTGTAGCCCAAGTTTTTTATGATGTTCAGGAATATATTTATTGATAGTATCAATAAATATTATGTAAGGTTCTCCAGTTTCTATTCTAGTAGTTAATAACTTCACCCATATCTCTCTTGCCTTAACTACCCGTACAACTTTTTTAGTATCAGGGCTAATTAAAGAAAAATCCTCATCATTTTCTACTGCTTGCATAAAGGCATCTGTTATAGCTATACCATGATGAATGTTCAAAGCTTTACGATTAGTATCACCACCTGTATGACGTCTTAAATCGATAAACTCCTCAATTTCTGGATGGTCAATTGGTAAATATATAGCAGCACTACCACGTCTAATTGACCCTTGGGAAATAGCTAAGGTCATAGAATCCACAACTTTGACAAATGGAATAATGCCAGAAGAAGTGCCTTTGCCTTTAATTTCCTCATTAATCGAACGAACGTTGCCCCAGTAACTTCCTATACCACCACCACGCGAAGCTAACCAAACATTCTCCGTCCAAAGGTCTACAATACCTTCTAAACTATCATCTGTTTCATTCAGAAAACAGGAAACCGGCATCCCTCTATCAGTTCCACCATTACTAAGAACTGGAGTGGCTGGCATAAGCCACAGCTTGCTTATATACTCATATAATTGCTGGGCATGTTGGGTATTATCAGCATAGTAGCTAGCGACTCTAGCGAATAAATCCTGAAAATCCTCTCCGGCTAATAAGTACCTATCCTTTAGGACGGCTTTACCAAAATTAGTCAATAAATTATCTCGTTTCTTATCAATTTCTATAGGAAATTTAGTATTTGCTTGCGTTGTCATGTTGTATTTCTTAGTTTTTGAATTAAGTTGTGATTATAACTGAATCTGATTATAATAAATGAAAAAAATCTAAATTATAGCAGATTTTTATTTTAACACTAAATACAAGAATTACTGAACTATCAATTACTAATCCCATTTATTCCCCCAATCCGTTAACTTTAAAGACTTAATAACATTAATGTCTTCTTCAAATCCCTCTATATCATCTTTATCAAGATGCGGTCCATTCTCAAAAAATTCATTTAATTCGCCCAACGTAAGCGTCGGCTTGTTTTGTGTTGGTACTAGCCTTGCCACTATACTTTGTTCCTTTTTTAATATCAAAACTTTCTCCTTGATAATGCACTCGTCCAATAATGTCTGAAAAAGATCGCACCGTATCTGTTACTGTAATGACTTTCGGCATTAATTCCTCACTCTTTAATTGTAGATAATAATATTATCATATAATTTTAAGAAATTCTTCCAATTCTGCTATAGTGGAAACATTAATCAAATTAAATTTATGGTCAGTTTTTTTCAGCATATTGGTCAAAACCTTACCTGCACCGATTTCAACTATTTGTTCTATTTCTAGATTTTCTAATTTATCTAAAGTTTGACGCCACCTCACTCTACCACAAATCTGTGAGATTAAATTTTTCTTTATCTCTATAGGATTAGTTGTTGGTTTGGCTGTAACGTTTTGTATCACCGGAACGAACGGCTTGTTAATTGTTATTTTATCTAAAGCTTGTGCCATTTTATCTTCTGCTGACTTCATCAAACTACAATGAAAAGGACTACTTACATTTAATTTAATAGCTTTGTATCCTAAATCTTTTACAATAGACATTACCCGCTGCACTGCCATAATCTCACCGCTAATTACTATTTGCCCTTTTATATTATCGTTAGCTATATCAAAATTGGTAATTTCTTTCATAATCTCTTCCAACTTTTCCAGAGGAATGCCTATACATGCTGCCATTAAACCCTCACCTAGCGGATAGGCTTCTTGCATGGACTTACTACGTACCGCTAACAATTCGGTAGTTACTTGTAGATTTATACTTTCTGCTGCACATAATGCACTATATTCTCCTAAAGAATGACCAGCAACATATGAACACAGATTACTAATATTGCTATTTGTTTGTTGTTTAATAACATTCACTATTGCCATAGAGATAGTCATTAGTGCCGGTTGGGCATTAATTGTTAAAGTCAAATTTTCACTTGATCCGTTAAAGATAATATGACTTAATTTTCTGCCAAGAGTATCATCGACAATTTCAAAGGTCTCTCTTGCTACTTGAAAATTATCATAAAACTCTTTTCCCATACCAACTATTTGTGATCCTTGACCTGGAAAGACAAATGCTCTATTCATAATAACACCTTATAATAATTATAATTTACCCACTGCCGATTATGAGAATTCAGACAATACTGTCAATGATTTTAATCATTCTAGAACTATTAACATCAGAGTCAATGGCATTGATCTATGATAAAGATACTTTTATTAAAAACACTTTTACCCATCTAGACAACAAAGAATGGCAAGATTGTGAAAAGATGGCAAAAGCTTCAAAAGATCAAGCTTTAATCAAAATTGTCATGTCTCAACAGTTCTTAGACCAAAATTATAAAAATAATAATTTTGCATCGGTAATAAATTTTATACAAGATAATCCCCACTGGCCACATATCAACAAACTAAAGGAGAGAGCTGAACAATATCTAAATTATGGCACAGACAAAACTTTAATCATAAATTGGTTTAATAAAAACCAACCAATCACGCCTTTAGGCTATAAGTTCTACGCTTTAGCTGCTAAACAATTAATAAAAGATCAACAGAAATTAGCAAAAATTATAAAAAACGGTTGGATTTATGGCGTCTTTACTGCTCCAGAAGAAAAACAATATTTAACTAATTTCAAAAATATATTACGTGAAGAAGATCATGTGAAAAAAATTGATCAATATTTATGGGAAACCGATATTAATAGTGCCAAAAAATATATGCACTATGTGAGTAATGGCTATAAACAAAATTTCCTTGCCCAAATTGCTATACTAAACCAGTCCAGTGACAGTGAAAAATTCTTTCAAAAAGTATCAGAAAAATATTATACACCTGCTTTATTATTTCACTATTTGGATTCCAAAAAAAAAGATATCCCCACCAGCAAAAGTATTGCTCTACTTAAAAAAGTAAAGCCAGATAACATACATTCTGCCCGTTGGGGTCGCCTACAATCCTATTACGCCAGAGAATTTATTGACCAAAAAGATTTTGCCAATAGCTATAAAACAATTACTATACCTCTTACTGTAAGCCATGAATATATCAGAGAAGCAGAGTGGCTTAGTGGTTGGCTTGCTCTTAGATTCTTACATAAACCTGACCTTGCTTTAAGTCATTTTAATAAATTTATGAAACTTACAACAAAGCCATTAAGTATATCAAGGGGACAATATTGGCTAGCTAGAACATATCAAACAAAAGGGGATATGAAACAAGCAAATAAATTTTATAATATGGCGGCTAAATATTCTGATCGTTTTTATGGGCAGTTAGCAAATATTGAGCTTAAAACGAATCACTTAATTCTACCACAAAAACCTAAATCCATTAAGCCTAATTTGGAAAATAGTGAAATTATTAGAGCCATAAAACATTTAATTAAATATGGTAAGTATGGTTTAGCTTTTTTATATGCTGATACGGCTATTAGAAAATCATCAGAGCCATCTGAAATTTTATTAATTACTAAGCTAATTAGCAGCTATGATAATATTTTCCATATGGTAGAAATAGCAAGAATCGCTTGTCAATATCATGTTTTTATTAAAGATTATGCTTTCCCTATCACGCATATAAAGGCAGTAAAAACCTCTCCTGTAGAGGAAGCTTTAACATATAGTATTATCAGACATGAATCGGGTTTTAATCAATACACCATTAATGACGCTAAAGGTCATGGGCTAATGCAACTTGAAAAAGCTGCTGCCTGTGATACTGCAGAATCTCTTAATCATCAATGTAACATTAAAAAACTAACCACTGATCCTGAATATAACATTATGCTAGGTAGCAATTATTTAAAAACACTGTTACAACGATTTGATGGGTCATATATTCTAACTATCGCATCTTATAACGCTGGTCCTAATACCATATCAAAGTGGATGGATCTATTTGGTGATCCACGAAAGCTAAAAAATTTATGGCAAGTAATTGATTGGATTGAGCTAATACCATATCCTCACACTAGGAATTATGTGCAACGTGTGTTGGAAAATATACAAGTTTATAGGACTATAATTAATAAAAATAATAATTTAAAATTAAAACACGATCTTTTAACTTAGTGGTAATACAATTATACTGTATAATATAGGAAGGATACTTATGAAATTATCAAAAAATAAGAAACAAAAAAACTATACTCTACTATATATACTTGTGATTATGATTATATTAGTGTATTTTGTAACTTTAATAAAGCTTTCGAGTTAAAATTATGAAAAGAAAAGCTACCATTGGACTCTTTATAGGCGTTGTTCTATTATCAGGAATAATAATTTTTATAATTAATAATAAAGTTGAATCTGAAAATAATACAGATAATGCTATATTAGAAATTGTAACAGTCATAAAAAATCATAGATTTGAGCCTGATGTTATTACAGTACCTAGTGGTAAGAAAATTCGTTTTATTATCCACAATCAAGATAATACTGTAGAGGAGTTTGAAAGTCATGATCTGCACCGCGAAAAGATCATTATGCCAAATGACTCTATAAATATAATAATTGCTCCTTTAGCTCCTGGTAAATATGATTTCTTCGGAGATTTTCACCAAGAGACGGCTCAAGGGTCTCTCATTGTTAATTAAATTTATTTACGGTTTAAATGTTTAAAATAGCGTTAGTAGTATTTAGAGAATGTCTGGAAATAGCTTTGTTGCTTGGGGTAATACTTGCTGTAACAAAACAATTAGAAAAATCTAGAATTTATGTAATTGCTGGGGTTATGCTTGGTACGGTTTCTGCTGCATTATTTGCTTTCTTTACTCGTACCATATCCATATCATTTAGTGGCATGGGCGATGAGATATTCAATTCTGGAGTTATTTTGCTAACAGTTGTGTTAATTGGTTGGACTATAGTATGGATGCAAGGTTATGCTATTAAGATAAAGCGACATCTTAATGATTTGTCCGTAAAAATTAGTAGCGGTGATAGTAGTTATATAATGCTAGTATTGATTGTTGCAGCAACTATCCTTCGAGAAGGAATGGAAATTATTCTATTAGTTTACAGTATTTCCTCAGTAGAGATTATTGACGCTAATAGTTATCTATTAGGACTAATTATTGGTATGGTTAGCGGGCTAACACTTGGTATCATTATATATTTAGGTTTTATAAAATTAGCAAACCAAAAATATATATTTCGCATATCTTCAATTTTACTAATGCTTATTGCTAGCGGCTTTGCAGCAGAAGCGGCTGGTATATTGACTTCTTCAGGAATTATTACTATTCTGCCAGACCAGCTTTGGGATAGCTCTTGGCTAATTTCAGATAAAAGTATCTATGGTAAATGCTTAAATATGATTACTGGGTATATTGCTAAGCCCAATGGCTTACAAGTCATTTTTTATATTTGTACTCTAGGTTTAATTAATATCTTCATACAAATAAAAATTAGATGCACAAAAAACTAGTAACAGAGAAATAAACCTAATTTATGCTTAATTTTTTACCGGAAGTTGCTCCTCTTATAGCCTTTTTTGTTGGCTATTTTTATGGCGGTAGCATGCAAAGTGCAACGTTATATATACTTATTACTTCAATTATTTGCGTTAGTTTGTGTTATTTTATAGAAGGCAAAGTTTCAAGATCATCATTAATATCTTCTGGAGTGTTATTAGTCTCAGCTAGTATAGTTTTGATCAGTGGTAACTCTATGTATATCAAGATCAAACCAACTATTCTATATTTAATTTTTGGTGGGGCATTTTTTATCAGTGCAGTAAGAAATAAGGCATTTATGAAATATATGTTTAATCATTTTATTCAACTTGAAGATAGAAATTGGAATATTTTAAGCTATAGAACCTCAGCTTTCCTCCTGTTCATGGCAGTATTAAATGAAATAATATGGCGTAATTTTGCAGAATCTACATGGGTTATATTTAAAATATTTGGAGCAATACCTATGATGTTCGTTTTCCTATTGCTACAAATACCTTTTATCTTAAAGAACAAACTGCCAGATTCAACAGATGACACGTGAGTGTTTACGAAAAAAAGCCGTGAACGCTCACAATATATTTACTACTAAAGGTTATAATTTTCTTACTATTTTAAACCATATCCGATAGAATCTTAGTACGACATCCCTTTATTTTTCGTTTCAATTATTCAAATCATTTTACCACATATATCTATAAATATTAAGATAGTTTAAAATATTTATAAATTTTTATCTCGAAACTATTAGTACAACCATAAAAATCATTATACTTCTTAGGTTCTGCATGCAGAACCTAATTAAAATCAATATAATGGTAATAAATTTATGGTAAATAAAGTAAATATATCTTCTAATGTTATTAAGTTCCCATCCCCATTTGAACGCCTTAAATCATACACTAATTCACCTGATGTCATTTTACGTAAAGCTATTATTACTCAGGCAATTATTGATGCAACCAATATATCAGAACTCCGTGCTGCAAAAAAGATAGAACAAGAAGCAAAATCATGGATTTTTGGTAACGGCGAATCTTTTAAGGCAACTTGTATGGAAGGTGATATTGAACCATCTTTTGTGGTAAGAGTAACCAAGGAAATTATAAGACTACATAAGAGTAAATCTAGTTTTAGGAAGCAATCACAACAAAATTCAGTAGATAGTAAAAATAAAAAACCATCATTTAAAACAAAACTATAGACATATTTTTTATCTATAAAATGACTATAACAAATATGTTATAATTTAGGTAAAATTACGACTATAATCTCGCCTTTTAGTTGAATGTCAACTAGCACAAATAGCTTAAAGTAAGTTCTAGGGCTTATATTTTAGCTAAAGAAATTATCAAGCCATTATAAAAATTCAAAATAATGGCTTGAAATTCATATGATTATACAGTAGTTGTATAGATAGTTGGGTATATACTCTTCTGCTTTGAAGAATTGTTTTTTGAAAATATCAGGGACTCGCATACTCACGTACCTCATGTACGCTGCCGTAGTCTCACCCCTCATTTTCAAGTCCAATTCTCCAAATCATTTGAGTATACTACGAGACTGCCTGCGATAACTAATTAATTATATTTAAGCTTAACTTGACTAAATTAAAAGGGGATTTTATGCAAGTATCAGTATCAGGTCAACATATTTCTATTGGCAATTCTTTGCAAGATTATGTAAAAAGCCGTACTACGCAAGTAGCAGCAAAGTACTTTTCTACTATAATTAATGCAAACGTACATTTCTCTAAACAAGGATTTCAACTGGTTTGCGATATTGTAGTGAATGATGGTACCGGCAGACATATAATATTGAAAGGCAATGCTGCTTCAGATGACATATATTCAGCATTTGATGCTGCTCTTTCTCGACTTGAAAAGCAGCTTAGAAAGTACAAATCTAAACTCAAAGATCGTCATGATAGAATTAAAATATCCGAGGCGGCACCTAAAGCAGTCAAATATATTATCACGCCCCATGAACATGAAGACGAAGATAATGTACCAGCCTCTGATAATCCTGTAATTATCGCAGAGAAATCTGTAGAAATATTAACTTTATCAGTAAGTGAAGCAGTTATGAAAATGGATCTTGAAAACCTGCCTGCTTTAATGTTTCAAAATAGTAATACTAATCGTATTAATATAGTTTATTACCGTCGAGATGGCAATATATCTTGGATAGATTCAAAATAGAATAATTTAAATTTATTCAGTAAATTTAGACTGGGTAATTAAAAGTCGTATGTGGTCAACGTCTATAGTCAATTGATGAGAAGTTGGTGACGTCGTCACTCCATCACTCCTGCTACCCAATTCTCTTGAATTGGCTATATCCGTCATTGCGAGGAAGACCGTAGGTCGACGAAGCAATCCATAAAAGTAACCAAAAATGGATTGCTTCGACCATTAAATGGTCTCGCAATGACGGAAAAGCTATCTAAAACCTGCTCCACCTTCTATAGTCAATTGATGAGAAGTTGATGATTTCTTAGAGCCGGAAACCAATAAAATAAATAACCACCATCATATTATTCTTTTTTTAGTTGTTTATTTGCTAAACTGAGTAATTTTTGATCAAAAGAAAGAATGGGTAAATCTGTAGTAACTGCTTTAGCTAGAAGAATACAATCAACTATATGCAAATTATATTTTAAATAATAATCTAAAGCTAATAAAAAATAGTTCTTATCACTTTGAATTCCTTTATAAGTTAGCATCTCAGATAAGGTCAAAGTTATTTTATCCCTGGGAACTTTATAGAAAGAAGATAAGACAAATATTACCTCCGTAAATACTGTTTGTTCAATTATAAGAGTAATATGACCAGTTTTAACTTGTTCAAATATTTCTTTGGTTTTACTAAACATTTCTGGATTATCGGCAATAAGATAACGAAGGATAAAGTTGCTATCACAAATATATTTCACTTCACTATAGTCAATTCAGGAGGATTTGGTGCTAGGAGCGATGGAGCGACGCCTATAAGTAATAGGCGAGCGACGAGTGACGACGTCACCAACTTCTCCTCAATTGACTATACCTTATTAGCTTCTTTAGAATAGGTATTATCAAGCCATGCTTGTTGTCTGATTTCATCAAATGAAGGTTCTGAATCTTTTCGATAAATAGAAAGAACTCCCCCAAGGTCACAGACAGGGGATAATATTAATTGATTATTATCATTAACCTCTAAGGTAACAATGTTAGATTTTAAAATACCTCTAACTTTCTTTGGTAAGACAATCTGCCCCTTAGAACTAATAGTAAACGTATTAATATACATTTGGATAATATCTAAATAGTTAATTTATATAATATAATATTTTATTATAGTAAAATAAATTACTAAATACAAATATTTTCATATAAAGTAAGATAGATTATAAGAGTACACAACTTGTACAAAATTAATATTAAATTGTTTTCATATTAGATCAGTTAATTTCTTACTTATAGATTTAAGGATGTATTTAGTAATTATTACTATATAGTCAATTGATGAGAAGTTGGGGACGTAGTCACTCTATCACTCCTAGCCCTAAATTCTCTTGAATTGGCTATATCCGTCATTGCGAGGAAGACCGTAGGTCGACGAAGCAATCGATAAAAGTAACCAAAAATGGATTGCTTCGACCACTATGTGGTCTCGCAATGACGATAATGGTTCGTTGCAAAGCAGTTTCTCAGCAATAATCAGGAACTTTAGTAAAAATAATAAAAATATTTTTTATAAAACACTTAGTGTACATTATAATTAGTATATACTCAAATCATTAGAGTAAACATGACCCAATTTTTTAACTATAACCCAGATAATAAGGTAGCCGTTCTTGCTCTTAAGGTTAAAGCTAATGCAAAGGCAGATAAGATAGGTGAGTTTATGATAATTAATGATAAACATTATCTAAAATTATTTATAAAATCAGTTCCAGAGGATGGTAAGGCTAACCATTCTATTATCAATTTTCTATCTAAAAAATGGAAAATTAATAAAAATAATTTTGAGATAATATTAGGTTGGACTAATAGCTTAAAATTATTAGCAATAAAAAATATTGAATTAGACTATTTAAATTTGCATTTAAAACACTATATTAATAACATTAAATAGTATTATAGGACTTGACTATGACCCAAGAAAAAAAGAAGTTTGACGCTGAAGTTGGTAAGATTTTGAACTTAATGATCCATTCTCTTTATACTAATAAAGAGATTTTTATGCGTGAGTTAATATCGAATGCTTCTGATGCTTGTGATAAATTAAGGTATTTAGCACAAAGTGACGCAAAACTTATTGCAGATGATCCTACCTTTAAAATTACTGTGAGAATTGATAAAGATAAAAAGCAGATTATTATTAGAGATAATGGTATTGGTATGAACCGAGAAGATTTGATCGATAATCTAGGAACTATTGCAAAATCTGGTACAGGAAATTTCTTAAACAACATGTCTGGAGATGCTAAAAAAGACAGTATGTTGATAGGGCAATTTGGCGTTGGGTTTTATTCAGCTTTTATGGTTGCTGATAATATTACTGTTACCTCAAGAAAAGCAGGAGAAGAGAAATCTTATGTTTGGCAGTCAGATGGTCTTGGAGAATATATGGTTGATGATTTTGACCATGATTTTACCAGGGGAACTGAGGTGGTTATTCACGTTAAGCCAGAAGAAGATAGTTACATTGATCACTTTAGATTGAAGCATATAGTTAAAAGCTATTCTGATCATATAGCCATACCTATATATTTTATTGATGAATCAACTAATAATGAAATACAACTTAACTCAGCTTCAGCATTATGGACAAGACCTAAATCTGATTTGACTTTTGAGCAATATAAAGAATTTTATAAAGCTTTGTCTTATTCGATGGATGATCCTTGGTTAACTATTCATAATAAAAATGAAGGTACGGTTGAATTTACTAATTTGTTATTTATTCCATCAACTAAGACTTTCGATTTATTTCACCCTGATCGTAAGAGGAGAGTGAAATTATACATCAAGAGAGTTTTTATTTCTGATGAGAATGTAGATTTAATACCTTCTTACCTAAGATTCCTAAGAGGGGTAGTAGATTCAGAGGATTTACCTCTTAATATTAGTCGTGAATCTTTGCAGCATAATAGTACTTTAGAGAAGATTAAGTCAGCAATAACCAAAAGAGTTTTAGGTGAACTCAAAAAGAAAAAAGATGAGTCTATAGAGGAATATAGCAATTTTTGGAGCAATTTTGGTGCTGCTTTAAAAGAAGGATTGTGTGAGGCAACTAGTGATCATGATAAATTGCTTGAGACCTGTATATTTAAAAGTAGTCTTTTAAGTAAAATGATTAGCCTTGACGATTATATTAGTAACTTTAAAGAAGGGCAGAATACTATATATTATCTTAGCGGCGATGATTCAGCAAAATTACTTTCTAGCCCTCAAATAGAAGGATTCTTAAGTAAAAATATAGATGTACTTCTGTTTACTGATACAGTTGATGATTTTTGGGTTAATGTTAATAGTAGCTATAAGGGTTATGCAATTAAATCCGTTACTAGGAGTGATATTGATTTAGAAAAATCTGAGCAAAAAACTGAAGAGACAAAAGAAGACAAGGACGAGTACGCTAAATTAACAGAATATTTTAAAGAAATATTAGGTAATTTAGTAAAAGATGTAAGGATTTCTAAAAAACTTACTCTAAGCCCTGCTTGTCTGGTAGTTGGTGATGGAGCTATGGATATTCGTATGGAAAGATTTTTAATTGAGCAAAAACAGTTAATGGCATCATCGGCTAAAATACTTGAGTTAAATCCTAAGCATAAAATTATTGAGAAAATTAACGCTGGTATAATCTCAAATAGTAGAGACTATGCTAACGAGGAGTTGGTGAAATTAATGTATGATCAAGCATGTATTCTAGAAGGTGAGCCAGTCAATGATACTGGTGAATTTGCAAAAAGACTCAATGATATTGTGCAAAAAGCTATCTTATAAGCTGAGCTTGGAAATCAATGCTAACAAGAAGTGAGCGTTTACGGAAAAAAAAGTTAAAGTACAAAACGTCATGGTTCAGAGCCGCTTTACGACGACACGGCAATCCAAAAAATGATTAGAAATGGATTGCTTCGTCGGCTTACTCCTTCTAACAATGACACTTGTGGCGAACAGATTTTTTATTTATCATAAGAAAATAGCAAAAAAACCGTGAACGCTCACGAAGTGACTATATATTCTCGATTTATGCAGCCAGTTTATCTTTCAATACTTCAACTAATTTATTAATTGCTTCATCAGGATTTATATTCTCAAGGATTGCAAGTTCCCCAGCAAGCCTATTTAATGCCGATTCATAAATAGTTCTTTCACTATAAGATCTATCACTATCAACATTCTTGTAGAGATCTCGTACCACTTCCGCTACGGCTACTATATTGCCAGAATTTATTTTACTTTCATATTCTTGTGCTCTTCTACTCCACATCCTATTACCTTGCTTAGCTTTACCCTGAAGTGTTGAATATATTATAGTCAGATCAGTCTTGCTAACAAGCTTTCTAAGACCCGAAATAGTCGCTCTATTTACAGGTACTTTTAGAATCATTTTGTCTTGGGGAAACGATATTACATAAACCCTAATATCAGCACCAGCTATGATTTGCTGTTCTACATTTACTATTTCTCCAACTCCATGGGATGGATATACAATTCTTTCTCCTACTTTAAATTCAGATGACATTGACATGCTTACTCCTTTCCATTATAAAAACTTAAATTATAGTCAACTAATTTGAATTTGCCTAAAAAAGTTGTTCCTCACCCTAAATGTTCTGTCAATAGAACCTAGGAATCAAATCCAACCGAATTAACCATTAGTTCTTTTGCAAATTCACTATACTAAAGATAATAACATAACTGTAGAGTATAACATATTTTGGAAGAATAACAAAGTGTAAGTTATAAAATTAAGGCACCCCTCTTTAAAACTTTCTTCAAGATAACCTATAAACTTCATGATTATACTCTTTTGTAAGACATTACAGCTAATTCGGTTAGCTATATTTTCTTAACAATTAAACTTGCATTAGTTCCACCAAACCCAAATGAGTTAGAAAGTGCGTAATTAATTTTTGCCTTTCTAGCTTCTAAAGGAACTAAGTCTATCTTTGCTTCTGGTACCGGTTTATGCAAATTTAGAGTTGGTGGGGCAATTTGATCCTGCATTGCAAGAATTGAATATATTAACTCCACGCTACCAGTTGCTCCAAGCAAATGACCGATAGATGATTTCGTTGACGACATAAGAATATTCGGCTTAGCTTCTAAAAATAATTTTTGAACAGCCAATAACTCTATACTATCACCAACCTGGGTAGAAGTACCGTGGGCATTGATATAATCAATAAGACTTGCATCAATTTTTGCATCTTTAAGAGCATAAAACATAGCTCTATAAGCTCCTCTTCCTTCAGGATGAGGGGAGGTCATATGATAAGCGTCTCCAGTAGAACCATATCCAATAATCTCAGCATAAATCTTGGCATTTCTGCTAATAGCATGCTCATATTCTTCAAGTACTACAACACCAGCTCCTTCTCCCATTATAAATCCGTCACGATCTTGATCCCATGGTCTTGATGCAATTTCAGGTGTAGAATTATATTTAGTAGATAACGCTCTTGCGGCAACGAACCCCGCAACTCCAACCGGAGTAACCGGCGCTTCGACTCCACCAGCAATCATAACATCCACATTACCATACTGAATCATCCGCATAGCATCTCCTATGGCATGAGCCCCAGTGGAGCAGGCTGTTGCTACTGCTTGATTTGGTCCAGTAAATCCGTATTTAGTGGAGACATGACCTGAAAGGAGATTAATTAATGAGGCGGGGATAAAAAATGGGCTAACTTTGCCATTATTTTCTTTATGAAACTTTACTGATGTCTCTTCGATCATCTTAAGTCCACCGATTCCTGAACCTAATATTAAACCTGTTCTATCTCCTGATAATTCATCTTTTACTTGCCACCCACTATCCTCGATTGCTTCAGTAGCTGCTGCGATACCATATTGGATGAATAAATCCATCTTATGTACATTACGAGGATCAATAAACTTCTCCGGGTTAAAGCCATTATCAGTTGAATGATCCACAATACCAGCTATTTTACAAGCAAGGTTGGAGGTGTCAAACCCGGTGATTGTCTTAATACCACTACGCCCACTTATAATACCATCCCAAGAGGGCTTTACACCAACCCCCAATGGCGTGACTAGTCCGATACCGGTTATAACGACTCTTCTAGTTGACATAATTATAACTTATGAATTATTATTTTTTTTTATATATTGTACCACATCAGAGACAGTTAAAATTTTACTAGCCTCTTCATCTGGTATATCACATTTATACTTTGCTTCTATTGCCATCATTAATTCAACTATATCTAAACTATCTGACTTAAGGTCCTCAACAAATCTAGATTCAGGAGTAATTAAATCCTTCTTTACTTTTAATGTGTTAGCAACTATTTCAATAACATCTTGTTCGATAATATTTTCATCCATAATTAGAACCTCATAACATAAATTAAATTTAGTAAAACATTCAAACTCTAGCCACTTATAACAATTTGTATAGAATAAACATAATTTCATACATAAGTAAGTTTCGAGTAGATCGATACAACAATTTCAAACTTCTAGCATAAAAATATATTTTATGCCAGCGGAAAATAAACAAGACGATAGCATTGTTTATAAATCTTCACATTTAAAGATGCCTATCACCTAACCTGTGAGTGTTCACGGTTTTTTTGCTATTTTCTTATGATAAATAAAAAATCTGCTCGCCAAACGTCATTGCAAAAAGGCATAGCCAACGAAGCAATTTTTAATCATTTTTTGGATTGCCGAGTCGCCGCAAAGCGGCTCCTCGCAATGACATCTTGTACTTTAACTTTTTTCCGTGAACACTCACCATAACCTAATCTTTTTAATTTTATGCTTTACAATAATTAAGAAACCATAGTTGTTTCTTATTATATAATTGTTAGCTTATTACATTATTATATACGCCTTTTCTTAATAATAGAAATAATAATGCCAAACGACAAAAGAATAATTGTCATAGCCAGTGTAGTATAAGATGGAATATCAATAACATGTTCAGCGAATATTTTTATACCAATAAATATTAATATTAATGCTAGCGAATATTTTATATAACTAAATTGCTTAACAACATTAGCTAAGCACAAGAATAAGGCACGTAGACCTAATATGGCAAAAATATTAGAAGTATAAATTATATAAGGATCCTTAGTGATAGCAAATATTGCTGGTATACTATCAATGGCAAACACAATATCCATAACTTCTATCATTATTAATGATGCAAAAAGAGGAGTAATGCTGATACCTTTGCTAGTTTTAACAAAAAATTTGTAACCCAAGATTTTGGGGGTAATGCTAAAGTATTTTTGTAGAATTCTATAAATAGACGATTCTTGCACTTTTAAATTTTTATTTGATAGATAAAAAGTTTTTATACCTGTAATTATAAGAATAATTGCAAAAACATATAATAACCAAGAAAATTTTGAGATAACAATGACCCCTAAATATATAATTATAGCTCTAGACACTATGACACCTAGAATTCCCAAAAACAATATTCGATGTTGATAGATCAAGGGAATAGAAAAAAACTGGAAAATCATTAAAATAATAAAAATATTATCCAATGACATGGCTTTTTCTATAAAAAAACAAGTGTAATATTCTTGGGCTTTTTCTCTTCCCATATCAAAGAAAATAAAAACACCAAAGAGGCATGCTATAATTAAGTAAAAAAGGCTAAAATAAATGGTTTGGCGAAAGGTTAATACCTTATTTTCTTTGTTAGCAAAACCAAGATCATAGATTAATAAACCTGCAATCACTATACAAAAAACAATCCACGTCAAATTCTCCTCCTATAAGCTATTATAATCATTTGAAGAACTTATTGCTTCAAGGCTATTGGTTTTTAATATTAAGCATTACCCATTCGTGAAGTAAAGTGCGATTCTTTGATACCAAGATTTTGCAAGGCATTGTGCCACTTATGCTCTGGACGACCAGAAAAAATAAAATCTTTATCACAATCTGTTATTATCCATAAATTATCCTTAATATCTGCTTCAAGTTGCCCTGCTTTCCAAGAAGTGTAACCAATAATAAATAAACTATTTTTAGGACCATGACCAGAAGCAATATCATGAGGGATTTGAGGATTAGAACTAACTGCTAAATGATTTTGAAACTTCAATAATAAATTCTCATTATAGTCATCAGAATGTAAGAAAAAACCACGATCATGCTCAACTGGTCCTCCCAAATAGATAGGCATCATAATATTACCTACCTGATCATCAGATATTTTAAAGAACGATTTTATTTCTATATGATTCACTAAATTATTGAAAATTAAGCCCATCGCTCCCTCTGCTGTATGAGATAGCATATAAACAAGTGATTTATTAAATATACCATCAAGCATATAAGGAGTAGCTATCAAAACCTTACCAGACAAATTATCAAAAATTTTATTGTTTTCATTCATAATGTTTATTGTACTGTTAAATTTATTTAGTCTATAATTATATTAATACACTAGCTTTTAGATACATATAGTGTTAAATTACACCTATTCAATAAAAATTTTGAATATGATAATAAATATATCCTACACTTATTCTAAACCTAAAGTAATTTTTAGAAAAGTCTAATGTTTACTTGGTTTGATATAACAATACTGGCAATTATTACCGCCTCATCAATGCTCGGAGCCTATGGGGGACTAATAAAACTTACTATTAGGTTACTCGGCTTTATATTTTCAGTTCTTTTTGCCTATTACTTATCTCTATACATTGCTGAAATTATTACTCGATATTTTATTAACCATATTGCATTGATAATTACCTCTGGAGTTATTTCATACATTATATCTTTGATCCTATGCTCTTTCTTAACCCACCAATTTCTTTTGATAATTTCCTTTATAAGTGGTGGAATCATTGACAAATCTCTAGGTCTAGCCGTCGGCATGCTTAGAGGTATGATTATTTGTTTGTTCATATTCCTAGTCCTAATAATTTTCTTTTCTGGTAGTTATTTACAAGCAAAAACCCTAAAAGACGTTATACAAAATACTAATATTGATAAATATCCAAAATGGCTTAAAGAATCCGCAACTACTCCCTATCTAGATAATTTAAGTAAAAATCTTATAAAGACTCTACCACAAAATAGTTTGGAATCCATTAAATTACCCATAAAATCAGAGATTGTTGATACTACAAATGTGTTAAAAGAATCACAATCTACAGAACCTCCCAATAAAATAGAAAAACTTCCTGAAGAACTCAGGCAAGAACTTGATGAAGTATTGTCGCAAGAATTAGAAAAAGATGACTAATTATATTTTTGCAACCAAAAAGAGCCAAATATAGAGTTACTTTAGTTATTGCAGGCGTTTTCCCAGGAGGATCCTACGATAGCGAAACTTTTACAGCAATATATTAATTTATGAAATCATATACCTTTAAAGAACATTTTTTAGAGTTAAAAGCTAGATTATTACGAATATTTGCTGCATTCATTATTGGTTTTATTATTTGTTATTATTTTAGCAGTGATATATATAATATTTTATTAGAACCACTTGCAGAATTAAGTCATACGAATATAAAAAGAGTGATCTATACTGGTCTTACTGAAGCATTCTTTACTTACATAAAACTTGCGGCTTTTGTTTCTTTTGTCATGATTATACCAATTATTAGCATAGAATGTTTTTTGTTTATAAAACCTGGACTATATTCACATGAGAAAAAATATGCAGCTTTTATCCTCTTTATGGCACCTATTTTGTTTTGGTGTGGGGGTGTCTTTGTTTTTTACTTTGTTATGCCGCGTACATGGCAATTTTTTTTGAGCTTTGAAGATCATAATGTCGTTATTCCACTAATTCTAGAAGCTAGAGTTAGCGAATATTTAAATTTAGTAATTCAGCTAATTATTGCTTTTGGTATAGCCTTTCAATTGCCTATTATTATGCTAATATTAAATTTATTAAAAATATTAACAGCAAAAGACTTAGTGAACAAGCGAAGATGCTCTATAATAATTATTTTCATTATTGCTGGTATTTTAACTCCACCGGATGTGCTTAGCCAATTTGCCCTTGCAATACCAATGCTTTTATTATATGAAACTTCAATTATTATGTGTAAATTTGTAGAAAACCGAGGAAATTAGATGTTAGATATAAAATGGATTAGAGAGAATAAACAGGAATTTGATGATTTACTTATCAAAAGGGGAATTCCTCCAATGTCCGATAAAATTACTAAACTAGATGAAAGCAAACGTCAGCTAACTAATCTTATTCAACAATTCCAGCATGCGAGAAAGAAAAAATCTAAATATTTAGGTAATATGCCTAACAAGAGTAGTAAGGAATTTGAAGAACTAAAGCGTGATGTGGACCATATAAATGAAAAATTAGAAGAACTGACTCTAAAATTAAATAGTAATCATCAGCTCAACGATATGCTGGAAGTACTGCCAAATCTTCCTGATGATGACGTACCATACGGTACTGATGGAAGTATGAATAAACTGATTAGAACAGTTGGAGATATTACCACCAAAGCATCTCCAGTACTAGCTAAGCAACATTTTGAGCTTGGTGAGAGTTTAGGGATGATGGATTTTGTACGTACTGCTAAAATGTCTGGGAGTAGATTTGTAACTCTCAAAGGAGATTTAGCAAAGCTAGAGCGGGCATTGATTAATTTTATGATTGATACTCATACTCAGGAATTTGGTTTTACTGAATTATCTCCTCCATCTTTAGTACGACCAGTTGCTATGTATAATAGTGGTCAATTGCCAAAATTTGCAGAAGATTCGTTTGAAACGGTGAATAATTACAGGCTAATTCCAACAGGCGAAGTACCTCTTGTTAATATGGTATCTGATACTATAATAGCTAGGGAAGAATTACCTATACGTTATGTTGCTTATACCCCCTGTTACAGATCAGAATCTGGGAGCAGTGGTAAGGATACTAGAGGTATGATACGTATGCATCAATTTGGTAAAGTTGAATTGGTCACAATAACTACTGTAGAAGAGTCTAAATGTGAACATGAATATATCACTAATGCTGCTGAGATTATTCTAAAAAAGCTTGATTTACCATATAGAGTTATGTTGCTTTGTACTGGGGATATGGGGTTTACTGCTCAGAAAACCTATGATTTGGAAGTATGGTTGCCAGGTCAGAATTTATATCGTGAAATTTCAAGCTGTTCTAATTGTGGAGATTTCCAAGCTAGAAGGATGAAAGCTAGATATAAAGAATTTGGTAGCAACGACACTACTTTTGCTCATACGTTAAATGGTTCTGGTTTACCAATTGGTAGAACAATAATTGCAATTCTAGAAAATTACCAGAATGCAGATGGTTCAATAACGGTTCCAGATGTTTTGGTAAGTTATATGGGTGGGTTAGAGCGAATTCACGCTACTAAATGTTAAGTATGAGAGATTAAGATAATTATGTTAAAAACAAAAGAATATAAGTAATATATGTTTATTTAATAGGTATCATTGGTGTTCAAAATAACTAGCAATTCGAGGAAAATTGATAAGGATTTGTATAATAATTCTGCAGAGAATTTCATTCCAATTGCTTGTCACTATAATGAAAACACTCTGTTAACTAAGAATGGAGAACTACTCCAAACTATCCAAATAAATGGTATTAATGCAGAAAATATTAGTGATAAGTTATTCAATTTACGAGAAGTAGTGCGTAATGCTATCAAGAAAAATGTTCATAATAAAAGTTTTGCATTCTGGATACATACGGTACGGCGTAAGACAAATTTAGATGACACAACTCCATACAATAAATTGTTACCAGCTAATATTCACAATCTATGGCAACAAAAGAATTATTGGGATGATAGATTTGTTAATACTTTATATATTTCAATAATTTATGATTCTGATAACATTAAAGTTAAAGACTTAAACTCTTTAATAGCTTCTTTGTCTTTTGATAAACTTATCAATTACCAAAATAACTACTTAGATAGTGTTTTTAAAATACTAAATAGTACTGTTGATACAATACTTTTGGATTTGCAAGGTTTTGGTGCAGTAAAGTTAGGAATAAGATTTGAAAGAGAGGAATCTTACTCTGATCTGATGTTTTTATATCGCAGAATAGTCCATCTTAACGAGGAATATTGTTTAGTACCGATTGCCAATTTATCTAATGCTTTAGCCTCTAATCAATATGCAGTTGGTAATGATAAGATTGAAGTAATAAGTCAACATGGTAAAAAATTTGCATCCATTATTTCAATAAAGGAATATCAAGAAGTATCATCGGATGCCCTTGATGGATTCCTACAATT
Organism: Candidatus Tisiphia endosymbiont of Xenochironomus xenolabis; assembly: GCF_964264705.1. NCBI lineage: Bacteria > Pseudomonadati > Pseudomonadota > Alphaproteobacteria > Rickettsiales > Rickettsiaceae > Candidatus Tisiphia > Candidatus Tisiphia endosymbiont of Xenochironomus xenolabis. The sequence continues at coordinate 839,459 of NZ_OZ183473.1, read as the reverse complement.
ACCTGTAGAATTAATAGCAACAGAAATATTTTATTTCGTTGATAAAAAAGAAGTATCTAAAGCATTTGAAGAACAGGCCTATATTTTACAAGTTAGTAAGGATGCTAAGCTTGCTGAGATTACAGGAATAGATAAGATAATGAATCTTGATGCTTCAATTCCAAACCAATTTTGTAAACAACAAATTTCCATTGCTATTATAGGATCGGACTTGAACAAATTGGATCAATCAATTGCCCAGGCATCTAGGGAACTTGCTAAAATTGGAATTGTTCATGTACGAGAAGATATAAACTTAGAATCGACATTTTGGGCACAACTTCCAGGCAACTTTTCCTATATTAGAAGGTTAGCCCCAACAATTATTGAAAATACAGCTGCCTTAGCTTCATTACATAATTTTCCAACTGGAAGCCAAAATAACATATGGGGTAAAGCGGTAACTTTGCTTAGAACGGAAAAAGGAACGCCTTACTTTATGAATTTTCATGCTAAAAGTAATAATAGAGGAAATGTTTGTATTTTTGGCACAGCTAATACTGGCAAGACAGTATTAACAAATTTTTTGATTTCTGAAGCTACTAAGTATAAGCCAACAATATTGTATCTTTCCAACAATAATGATTCAAAGATTTTTGTTGAATCAATTGAAGGGCAGTGGATTGAAAAGGAAAAAAATCTAATAAATCCATTTATACTAGATGATACTCTAGAATCAAGACATTTTATTGTTGAATTTCTTAAAATAATTTGTAATCATTCTTTTTATCCTCTAACCGAAATTGAATTAGCTTTTCTAGAAATCTTTGCCGATAAAATTCATAGTTTAGATAATAAGGATCGTAATTTTTCATCCATTTTAAAAGTAATCGATTTTTCAATAGAAGGTGGAGAGTTAATTAAACTAAAATTAACAGATTATGCAGAAGGTGGATTATATGATAGTATATTTGATAGTGATAAATTTCCTTTATCCGAAGGCAATATAATAGGATTTAATTTATATTCTTTTTCTGAAAAATCTTTTATTAAACGTTTTTATCCAACAGATAGAAAACTTTTAGAAGCATTCTCAATGAATTTAACTAAGCATAATAGTTTATGTGTAGGGTTAATATATGCTTTTAATTATCATTTAACTATTACAGGGAAGAGTCCAAAAATATTAGTAATAGATAATCTTGATTCCTTGTATAGACCAGAAAATTTTGATAACATATCAGAAATGATTTCTGATAGATTAATGAAAAATAATGGGATCATGGTTAGTAATTTTAATTTTAGTTATTTGCAATCGATAAAAACTAGGGTGTTACAGAATTGGTTAGACTTGACAGACACTAAAATTATTTTACCATCAGAAATAAAATTGCAATATTTAGAGCAAATTTTAGGATTAAATGAATCAGAAATAAAGAAATTATCGAAATTTACAATTACTTCTAGAATGTTCTTAATAAACCAAGACGATCAATCTATTGCTGTGGAATTAAGTATAGGAAGCTTAATTGGTATTATCAAGATTTTATCCTGTAGAGCTGAGGAATTAAAAATATATCAAAAAATATTACAACAATATCCAGGACATCCTGATAATTGGATTAATCCTTTGTATATGGCATTAAATCGTATTTAGTTAAAAGAGGAATTTGGTGCTAAAAAAATATTATCTAGTATTCTTCTTGTTGATTTACTCGGGCAATAGCTATGCAGCATCATTTTGGAATGAAGTTGCAAAATGCATAACTAACCCTTGCAATTGTGGTTATGGTAAGATAGATGAAACATGGAACAAAGTTGTCAAAAGAACAATATATCCAGACCCCTTGTGTCCACCATGGAACAAGCGGGATGGACGCGATACAGATAATTGCTTGGTTCAATTTGACCCCCCTAAAAGTGGAATTGGATTTTATCTGCAGCATTGTGCAGAACATACAACAGAAAGCTCCTATTTTGCCCCAAAAATTCGTATAAGAACTCAAAGTTGTAATGCATTTGCCTGCTGGAATCAATCCACTACTTTACATTGGGATGGTGAATGTGTAGTATGGCCTGGAGCTTATGCCTTACCCTTACTCAGAATTTGTGCTAGAGTTGCTATTCCGGCAGTTGAACCAACTCATCTTAATAAAACAGGAACGCCAGCAGATCCTGGTTATACTCCTGGAAAACACTTAAATGATGTTGGTTTTACAGAAGATGATAAATTGATCATTGGAGATGATGGAACACCTATTAAATTTGATAGACCAAAGTTGTGTGCATATAGTGATCCTGGTTTGGTAAATCTTGTTTCAGCTACCGGAGTTCACTTAGATCCGCTGGACTGGAATCCAGTGAGACAACCTCTTCATAAAACAGATGCGTTACACCCTCTTACAAAAGTCCTAATATTTTTAATAGAAATTAAGGAGGGGTTGAGTATATCGGGATTATTAGGTAAGTTGTTAGATATGATGGGTTCTGACAATACACCAGGTCTTGATACTATAAAAGAAATAGTTAAATGGATAGGAAGAATTTTTGAGCAGCAATGGATGTATGATATAGCAAAAGATATCCTAAAAACAATTGGTACACTAAATCGTACTGTTGATGATTATCAATTTGGTTGCGTTGAATTGCCATTTGGTCCTTTTCCACCACCATATTGTCCTAAATTAGGTAAATTCATTATTACTCCTACTACCAAATCTGTATGTAGCAAAAAGAATAAAAACGGTTTATTTGTTCAATCTTCAGATGCACCATGTGTAGTATCTAAATTAAGGAATAATCTTATTCATAATGTTGTACGTGTTAGTTTAGACAATCTTGTCCCTCTTTGTAAAAATAAAGAAAATCCTCAAGAAACCGATAAATGTGTAGTAATAAACAATCTTGGTCCATTTTCTTCAGCCCAAGGGATGCATATTGCTACCGCTCAACGTGATGCAATAAAAAAATGTTCAGTTGGTGATACAAAACCTTGCGTTAATACAAAAATTGACTTTAAATGTAGCATTACTGAAAATGGTTGTGAAGATGGCTTTAGAATAGTTTACGCACAAAAAGTAGGCAGTCACTCTACACCAAGTAGTTACTATGTTGATAATTTACCTGATTGTAATAGTAGTGGTGCAAAAGATAAAACTACCTGTCAAGAAATATGGGGGATTAATATTGGTGAGTTTATCGATGCTAATATTGAATTTCCCAAGTTGCAAAATCAGGATGGTAACAATTTATTAAAACTACAAAAAATCTTTGAACTCAAGGATAATAATGACAAGGAGCGGTCTTTTGCTGTATCAATTGTTAGAGATACTTTTTTAGATACTGACTTAGATCCTGCTTTTCGTTATGATCCAAAATCTATTTGTGTAACAGAAGGAGATCAGCTAATTGGCTGTGAAAAAAGAGTGACAGATGGCTACCAAATCTTAACCCAAAAATGTGGAGTAATTCCCGAGGTTATTTGCCCTAATAATAGCTATTATACCCCTCAATTTGTTGCGTCAATCCAAGTATTAGACAAAGAAGGGAAAGTGGTTGATTTAACTAGCACTGTTGTTACTCCATTGTCGATATACTCAACTGAGACACAAAAGACAGAAGAAATAATAAATTTAGCAGGATATAATTTTACTTCCTTCATGACATATATTTCTAATACTCCACCAGTTACATATACTGCTATGCCATTTTCTGGAAAAAAATCTATGAATCCTTTAACAATATATGGTGAATATAAAAACGACAAGGCTCCCTACGATACTGAAGGAAAACCTACTACAGATGCGGTATATTTGAAAGGTCTTGAATATATAAATGGTAAATATCTGCAAGGAGCAACGCATGGTTGTTTACAATTAAAAGATATAGAAAAATGTATTCCTGGAGTAAATAATACTAATTGTGTGCTAGCAAAACTACTTGAATCAGATACCATTGATTGCTTGAAATTTAAGGAAAAAAGTACCCAATATCAAAACTTTCTTCCTCTATGTAAAGGTACTACTAATTGTAAATCTAAAGAGACTGTGGAGGGTATTACAATTTATCAATGTGATAATGTGTATTGTTATGTAAATAATCGTAAACAAGGTGTTGAAGTATGTAAAGTCTCTTTAGATACTAATAATAGGATTTACCCCCCCTCATCACAAGGATATCCGATAAATACCGGACAACATTACGATTTTGCCTCTAAGGAAGAGGGCTATCCTATATACGATCAGAAGACTACTGCAATCCGAGATAAAACATCCCAGGAATTGGGTCTTTGCACCGCAATTGATGCCCCTAAATGCAAAGCAATTTCTACCCCGACTGATATTAGTGGTAATGCAACATGGAAGTCTGATAACATAAGTGATCCAGATACAGAAATAGGTCACTTGGCACAAGGTACTTGCAAGGATGGTTGGGTATTAATTGATCCGAATAAACCACTGCAGCGTTATTGCCTATTAAATATAGCTACTAAAAGCGTTGCTTTTGAAGCCTTACCGGAGGGAGTTGGTTGTAAAGAGAATAATGGTCTTAGTTTCAAATATACAAATGACTTTAAAAGTAATTTTCCTGTCAAAAATAGCTATGATACTTCAACTAAAATTGGCACTTTGGTACTTGGTGGTTCATACAATTCTACAGCCTATCTAATAAATACATTAAATTGGGCAAATTATGAGATTGATGTTCCCAATACTAATATGCTAACCTCTTTCACAATAGGTGGGGCTGATTCGTATTATGATGATTACTTAATGATTAAAGTCAATGATAAAATTATTTATACTGGTCCCCCTAATCATGAGTTTAAGGATATAGAATGTAGAGATTATCAAGCTGACAAATGTGTTGTTTACATTTCTAGAACTGGTAAAAAAGAAGATTTTGTGCAAGCTCCTGATATATATAAATCTACTAAGTTACCACAACTTGATCTGATGCCACATTTACGAAATGGTAAGAATAATATTAAGATTTATGTTGGAGTTATTGGTGGTGGGGTGTTGAATCTTACTATTAAATACCGATTAAAATAGCATAAATCTTAATATAACTAACCAAGGCTAACATTATACTCAATTTACAAAAGTCTATTAGCGAGGAGCTGCTTGGGTTAGTTATGGATTCTGTTAATAAAATTTAAATATAACTTGTTATATCAAATTCAGCTATGTAAAATATGGAAATTTATAGGAGTTTTCACCTACTAGGATTTCAGTATGCTAGATGATTGTTAAGGATTCGAGGATAAAATCACCTATTTTAAAGAAGAATGTTTACAACAACCTAATATATTTGAAACTTATTTTATAAAATTACTTGCTCTTATAAAGATAAAATGAGAACATAGCGTGTAACAAAAAGAATAATTTACTAAAAAAATTTGTTAAGGAGAAAGATGCAATGAGGGTATTGTTAGTAGAAGATAATAGTGATATAGCTAGTTCTATTGAATTAACCTTAGCTTCAGAAGGAATTATTTGTGAAGTGGTGGAGTTTGGTACAGAAGGAATAGAAATAGCAAAAGTTTACAATTATGATTTGATTATCTTAGATCTTATGCTGCCAGACATTAGTGGATTCGAAGTATTGCTAAGATTACGTTCTGCCAAAGTAAAAACGCCCATATTGATTTTATCAGGTATTACTACAGTTGATCAGAAAATCAAAGGGCTTACATGCGGGGCAGATGATTATATCACAAAACCATTTAACCGCGAAGAGTTAATTGCTCGTATTTATGCAATTGTTCGTCGTTCTAAAGGACATTCTGAGTCAGTGGTTAGGTTTGACAAGGTAAGTATTCATCTTGATACCAGAATTGTAGAAGTTGATGGCAAAAAGGTTCATTTAACAAATAAGGAATATGCCATTTTAGAATTATTAGTCTTACGTAGAGGAACAGTATTGAATAAGGAGATGTTCTTAGATCATCTGTATAGTAGTGTTGATGAACCAGAGATTAAGATTATAGATGTATTTGTTTGCAAATTACGAAAGAAATTAGCTGCTGCTGGTGGTACAAACTACATTGATACAGTATGGGGGCGTGGTTATATGTTAAAAGAATATGATGAACAAGATCCAATATTACATCATTTTTAAGGAGAAGTTATTAGACCTCTTGGATAACCTAAAGATAATTGGTAATTTTATTGTCAAAACTCGTCTCCGTTCCTCACGTACATCTTAGTACGCTGCGGTACTCGACTTCGTTTTTCCTAAAAATTACTCAATTATCTTTAGGTTATCCAAGAGGTCTATTGAGCCATCTCAGAAACCAAGATAGAAGATTATGATACCTAGCACGATAGAACTAACCGGTAAGGTCTATATTAAATATGTTGATCATATAGTAAATTCATATGTTGGGGATGTTAAGCTTTTGTTAAATGACGATGCATTAAGCCTTAATAAAGGGGACTATGAGAATTTAAAGTCAAGCGGTTATATTAAAGCAAAAATTTTTGATGGAGTTGTTTGGCAGAATATTAGTATAAGTGAATTATGTCCAGAAAAAGAATACAAATTTACTAAAAGACAAAAAGCTATTGACTCAGCCTTATTATGCAAAACTATAATTGAAGAGCTTCGAGGGGTTATGTTATATAGAACTTATAGAGGACACTTTACTACTCAAGAATGATTAGCTAATCCTTTTCCTGGATTTGCTTAGTTTGAGTAATTGGTAAATAGGAGGCTAACAAATGGAAACAGATAACAAAAAACCACAAGATTCTAGAAAATTAGCAGACCAAATTAAGGATGCATTGGCAGGTATCACTAATGATGATGAACTTGGATCCGATGAGGCAATGGAAATTTTCAATGAGTTAAGTGCAAACGACACTTTCGAGCAAGAGATAGAACAAATATTAGCTTGTCTTAACGAACAAACAATGGATCTAACAAAATTACAGACACAAATTATCATATTAATACAAAAATATTTAGGTAAACTTAATAACAAGAAATTAAATCTTAAAGTTGATGAACAACTTATCAGTAAGAATGTTACGGAAGTAAGTAGTTACTTAATGCAACAACATTCACAATTGGTAAAAGAAGCTAACCGAGGCTTGATAAAATCAAAAGACAATCTACATGGTATAAGTCGTCAATCTAGATTGGAAGCAAGGCGTTTAGTTAAAAATTTTGCTTTATACCAAGTTTATAAATTTATGAATCCTAAAAGAATAGCTGGAGAAACAAAAAAAGAAAATTTTGCTTATAATATGATTAAAGGCGGGATGGATTTAGCTACAAAATATGAAGGTGGAGCAAAAAGTGATATTAAATCATATTCTCCAGAATTTCTTAAAAAATTAAACAAGGCTCATCAGAATTTTAAAAGTGGTGGGAAGACAATTTATTGATTAATAATATTTACTTACAAAAATTAAAGCTACTAAATTATCGTAATTTTCAGGATTTAGAGATTAATACTGGTAATAACCCTATTATATTAATAGGAGAAAATGGTAGTGGTAAAACTAACATCCTAGAATCAATATCACTATTTTTTCCTGGTAAAGGTTTGAGATCAGCAAAATTAGATGATGTTTGTCAAAGAGGGGCAGATCATTGTTCGGCTTATGGGCTACTACACAGTAAACTTGGACTAGTTGAAATTTCAACAAATTTAAAACGTCAATCTAATAGGCGACTTACAGAATTTAACGGTGCTAAAATACAAAATAATGAATTGAGCAAGTTCTCTGCTATGATTTGGCTTACTCCCCAAATGGATGGTATTTTCTCTTCTGGTGTTAGTGATAGACGTAAATTCTTTGACAGGATTGTCTATAATTTTAATCCATCTCATGCAGGGATAGTGACTAAATATGAATATTATATGCATGAACGCAGTAAAATCCTATTACAAGATCAAGTTGATACAAATTGGCTTGGAGTAATTGAAGAGAAAATGGCGGAATTATCAATTCAAATTGCTATTAATAGGTTAAAAATTTTAGAACATATTCAAAAAACCATTGATGATTTGGATAATGACTTCCCTAAAGCTATTTTATCAATTAATGGGGTTATAGAAGAAAAAATATCAAAAAATTATGATATAGATGTAGATTTTATAAAAAATGAATTAGTGGGCTGTCGTATTCGTGATAGAATGTCTAATCGTACTAATTTTGGAGTTCATAAAAGTGATTTTATAGTTATTCATAAAGAAAAAAATGCCCCAGCTAAACACTGCTCTACCGGTGAACAGAAGGCTATGCTCATTGCAATAATACTTGCCCAAGTTAATTATTCTATTAAAGAAAATATCGCTATGCCTATTTTACTGTTAGATGAGGTTTTTGTCCATCTTGACAAGAAAAGGCGAGAATATTTAATTGATCTTTTCCTAGAATTAGGATTACAACTATGGGTAACTGCTACTGACTTAAATGGCATAGAATCCTTAACCAAAAAAGCAGAATTAGTGAAATTATATAGCTAGCCTTCCTAGTACTACAGTTGTAGATTGAATGTGAGTGTTCACGGAAAAAAGGTTAAAGTATAAGATGTCATTGCGAGGAGGTTGCCAGACCGACGAAGCAATCCAGGAAAGTGATTAGAAATGGATTGCTTCGTTGACCTTACGGTCTCCTCGCAATGACGCTTGGTGAACAGATTACCGCGTTGCAGCAAAGCTACTCCTCACAATGACAAGATAATGCTAATCGGTTTAACTATAGAGACTAGTTCATGTTTTTAATTTTTTGAGATAATTTACTGTGTAACGGTACACCAAGGGTATGATATTTATTATTTCATTCTACTATTAACTAAACTACCATGCCATTTACCTGGTGTTCCCATAGTTCCTTAAACTTACCATTTGGAATTGTAAGTAAGTCTAAAAAGCTTCCGTCTTCAACAATTTTTCCGCCTTCCATAACAACAATTCTATCTAAATGCCTTATAGTTGAAAGACGATGTGCTATAGCAATTATTGTTGTATTATTTATCTTGAGCATGGTATTAATGGATTTTTGAATTTCTTGTTCAGTGTGGCTATCAAGTGAAGAAGTCGCTTCATCTAAAATTAAAATGGGAGCATTTTTAAGAATAGCCCGTGCAATTGCAATACGTTGACGTTGCCCCCCACTTAGTTTTACCCCTCTTTCTCCGACAATAGTGTCGTATTTTGCAGGTAAAGTTTCAATAAATTCATGGATATTCGCTGCTTTTGCTGCATTTTCAATTTCAGTTTGTATGACATTTTCTTTGGCATATCCAATATTCTCACCAATTGTACGGTGGAAAAGCATAATATCTTGAGGAATTAATGATATTTGGGATCGTAAACTATCGGAAGAAATATCATAGATGCTTTGATTATCAATCATAATATCACCATTTACTGCTTTAAAGTTTTTGAGTAACAACGATATTAATGTTGATTTTCCCGCTCCAGAATGTCCAACTATCCCAACCTTTTGACCAGCTTTAATATTAAGATTTAGATTATGAAATATGCTGTTGTTTGCATAACTGAAAGATAAATTTTGAAATACAATATCACCCTTTGAGATATTTAATTGAAGCGAATTAGGTTTATCGATTGTATCTTGGGGAATTTGCATAACTGTAAATGCAGAACAAAAAGCAGCAACGTCTTGTAAAAAATCTTTAATCCTGATTGTTGTATCCCAAGCATTTTCAGTAAATAAAAATGCAAGGGACATAATAAAGGCAATGTCTCCTATTGAAATATCACCCCTATTGCGTATATGGATAACATAGAAAAATAAAGATATTAAAAATACCCAATAAAATAGACATAGTATTATAGATATAATTAAATCATACTTGTAATATTTGATAAGTAATGGGTTATGGATATTATTGTAATAATCTTGTATTTTTTGTAATTCACGTTGTTTGGTAACGAAAGAAAATATTGTAAAGATATTAGTAATACAATCTGCAACCGTTCCAAATAAGTGATACCAGGAATCTTGTTTTGCTTGCTCCATTTTAGCAAGCTTTGTAAAAAATTTAAATGATACAGGTGAGTAAATAACTGTAAATATTAAAACAAAAAGAAATATTTTTATATTAGTGCAAGCTAGGGCAATACCAGAAAACAATGTAATTAACAATGGTTTACTAAGCTGGAATTCGAGAGCGTTATGCATCTTATAGTAGCTATCACCAATTCCTTTTATCTTTCCAACCACAGCCCCAGAAAGATTATTTTGAAAAAATGCATATGGCAGATCAAAGCAATGTTTGCAAATTTTATCCAACATATTTTGGAAAATATAAGGCATGCATTTTAATTGAGCAAAATTATGTACACGCCATGCCCCATCAAGAACAACTTGCGCCCCTACAAATACCATTATTGGTCGCCAGCATTGTATAAAAGTAATATGTTGGTTTTGAGTAAATAAATCAATTAAAAGTTTTACAGCATAATTATGTATAATTGGATACACTCCATTGGCAAATGGAGCTATCATCATTATAAAATATTGATATTTATATGGTTTTATAACTGACCATAGAAAGAAAAACCGATTATTCATTTAGATAATCCCCATGCCTTAAATTATCAAATGGTTTAATAATAGACCTATTGCAAAACTCGCTTATGCTGAGGAATTTGAAGGAGACACGGAACGCAGAACCGCAGCGTACTCAAATGTACGTAAGGATTCGAGTAGCACATCGACGTACAAATTACTAGCAGAAGTAGAGTTTTGCAATAGGTCTTTTGCGTAAGTATTTTTTAAAGTGAGCCAGCAATGTTCTATAGGGTTAATGTCAGAGCTTGTCTGCAAACTAAGTAATAGAGATATACTCTTCTGCTTTGCAGAATTGTTTTTTGAAAATATCAGGGACTCGCTACTTACATACCTCATGTATGCTGCCGTAGCCTCGCCCCTCATTTTCAAATCCAATTCTCCAAATCATTTGAGTATAAATAGAATAAGTAATCGGCTTATAACCAAAAATTATGTTTTCACTAGAATCAGTAAGAAAACCATATTCTTAATAGCGACGAATCAATCCAGGGAAATAATTAGATAGATCACTTCATCGACCTACGGTCCCCTTATTAATATACGAAGTAATGCTAATCGGTAATTATGGAGGCTAATTCATGTTTTTAATTTTTTGAGATAATTTACTGATTTTACGTGAGGCGGTATTTAACTTGATAATATTCTTTGTTACGCCTTTCATTATTTCAGATTGTGCAACAATCAACGCTAATCTGGCCGATTCTTTTGAACCGCTAGCAACTTCTTGCAAAACTTTTTTTAAATAGGTTTTAATTCTACTCGCTCTATTCTTATTTATTAAAGTTTTTTTAATTGTTTGTCTTATTGCCTTTTTTGCTGATGAATGATTAGCCATATTTATTATTTTCCTACAGATTCATTAATTTTGTTCTTCATGATTATGACTTTCTGCTTGTGGAGTCATACAACCTTTACTATTTACATCTCTATCAACGAACTCAATATAAGCCAGTGGAGCCATATCGCCATAGCGAGAACCAGCCTTTATTATCCTAGTATATCCACCTGGACGTTCACTATATCTTTTACCTAAAACGCTAATAAGTTTTTCAGTTGCCACTTTATCTTTGATTTTAGCAAGCACCATTCTTCTAGTGGCTAAATCAGATTTCTTAGCCTTAGTTACTAGTACCTCAATATAAGGTCTAAGCTCTTTAGCTTTAGGTAAAGTTGTTTTTATTTGCTCATTCATCACAAGTGCCACAGCCATATTAGCAAACATCGCCTGCCTATGACTACTTGTTCTGTTGAGTTTTCTACCCTTAATTTTATGTCGCATATTGTTACCTTAAATTAATATGGATCTTCGTAACGCTTAGATAAATCCTGAATATTTTCAGGAGGCCAGCCTGCTACGTCCATACCAAATTTCAAGCCAAAAGTGGCTAATATATCTTTGATCTCATTAAGAGATTTTCTACCAAAATTTTGAGTTCTCAGCATTTCTCCTTCCGTTTTGATAACAAGATCTCCTATATAGATTATATTATCATTTTTCAAACAATTTTGAGATCTGACAGATAATTCTAATTCCTCAACTTTTTTCAACAAGGCTGGATTAAATGATAATTCTTCTAATTTATCCTGCTTATCTTCCATTTGTTCTTCAAATGTAATAAATAATTGCAACTGATCCTGCAGAATTCTAGAAGCAATGGCTATAGACATTTCAGGAGAAATACTACCATTAGTTTCAACGATCATAATTAGCTTGTCATAATCTGTAACCTGACCAACACGTGTATTATCAACTTTATAAGTAACCTTCCTTACAGGACTAAATAACGCATCTATTGGGATTACCCCAATAGCAGCTTCTGAATCAACATTACTCACAGCAGGAACATAACCTTTTCCTGTCTCACACACTAGTTCCATTTCAAGCTGGGCTCCTTTTGCCAAGGTACAAATCATATGATTAGGAGTTAATATCTCCACATCATGACCTGCCCCAATCATACCGGCAGTCACCACACAAGGTCCAGTAGCACTTAATCTTACAACCTTCTTTTCGGAAGAATGCATCTTAATGACTAAGGACTTAAGATTTAAAACTACATCAACTAAATCTTCTTTAACACCAGGTATAGCAGAAAATTCATGCACCACCCCTGGTATTTTTATCGAAGTTATTGCAGCACCCTGAAGAGAAGAAAGCAAAATTCTCCTCATAGCATTACCTATTGTTAAACCAAAGCCTCTCTCTAGAGGTTCAACTACAACTTTTAATATATTAGTATTCTTATCAGGACTGTCATACACGATCTTCGGCTTGATCAGTGAGTTCCAGTTTTTATTTAATAATAACATTATTTACTACCTATCTACACTCTTCTTCTCTTTGGCGATCTAACACCGTTATGAGCAACGGCTGAAACATCCAAAATTGAGGTAACTATAAAATTTTGACTAAACACTGCCCGCATAGCCGATTCTCTTTGCGCCCCTGCCCCTTGCACTCTAATTGAAACAGTTTTAAGACCATGCTCTTTTGCTGCTTCTGAGGCTTTATCAACAGTTATTTGAGCAGCATAAGGAGTAGCTTTTCTAGCCCCTTTAAAACCATGTGTACCGGCTGTTGAGAACGCTATAGCATTACCTTGCACATCTGTAAAAGTCACAATAGTATTATTAAAAGTTGTTTTTATATGAACAACACCAAGAGTGATATTTTTTCTTTTTTTCTTGATCTTAGTATTAGCCTGACTCATTATTATACCATATTACTTTGTAACTTTTTTCTTACCGGCAATTGCAATAGCTTTGCCTTTTCTTGTTCTAGCATTAGAATGAGTATTTTGTCCTCGCACAGGCAGTTTTCTTATATGCCTGAGACCTTGGTAACTTCTAATATCTTTTTTCTTCTTGATGTTAAGAGTTACTTCTCTTCTTAAATCACCTTCTACTTTATATTCTTTTTCAATAACACTACGTAAAACAATAAGTTCTTGATCAGTTAAGTCTTTAACCCTTTTACTCTCAGATATCCCAGTCTTCTGACAAATTTTTCCTGCAGCAGAAGAGCCGAGTCCATAAATATATGTTAAACTCACTACTAATCTTTTGTTTGCTGGAATGTTAACACTCGCTATTCTTGCCACAAATAATCTCCAAATTTTGATAACAACCAAAAGGGAATAATATAAAAATATCCCTTAAAGTCAAATAATTTCTAACATTTTATCTAAAACATCTTCTACTTCTTGCTTATCCTTACTTGCATCAACAACATAGAATTCACTATTATCTCTATAATAGCTAAGTAACGGATAAGTTTCTATCTTATATTCTTCTATTCTATGTTTAATAGTCTGTTCATCATCATCTTGTCGATGAATGAACTTATCCGATCCACAAACATCACAAACATTATCAATCTTAGGTTTAATAAAATAACTATTATAAATTTGTTTACAATTTGCACAACTAAATCTACCCAAAATCCTCTTAATAATTACTTGATCGTCTATCTCAAAAAACACCACTTTAATCTTTTGACTAGCAAATTCTCTAAGAAAGCTAGCTTGCTCTAGATTACGAGGATAACCATCTAGAACATAACCATTTTTATATATATCCTGAGTTAAAAACTTTTTAACTACATTATTTACCAATTGATGAGGGACAAGTTTTCCTTGTGCCATATACTGTTGAATTAACAACCCCTCTTCATTATTGACCTTTACCATTTGTCTAAATATATCGCCTGTAGACACATGAGGTAAATTTAACTTTCCTGCCAATAACTGCCCTTGAGTTCCCTTCCCTGAGCCAGGAGATCCTATAAGCACTATAATCACTTTAAACCCATCTTTAGATATATAACATAATATATACTTACCACTAAGTATAAAAGTACATTATTTTAAGAATTAGCTACAAAAACTCTAAAATATTCACAAAGCAATTTAAAAATCGCAAAAAAACATTCTACAAACCCAAAGAGTCTATTACTCAATAATCAAATTTTTTGCAAAGCTTATAAATAGTAGGTTGTTCAAAGGAAATTTGAATATATCCAAATCACAACATCTATCTTTAAACGCAAAATTTATCATTCCAGACTACTATTGTCATTCCCGCTTCAGTGCGGAATCTAGATACCTGCTTACGCAGATATGATACTAAGTCAAGCAGAGATGACATCTCTTACTATTGTCATTTCTGCGAGTTCTGTCATTCCCGCTTCGGTGCGGAATCTAGATGCCTGCTTACGCAGGTATGACATCTGCCCCTTGTGTCCACAACTGTTGAAAGTTAGAAGGTGGAACGGGTTTTAGATAGCTTTTCCGTCATTGCGAGACCACCTAGTGGTCGTGGCAATCCATTTTTGGTTACTTTTATAGATTGCTTCGTCGACCTACGGTCTTCCTCGCAATGACGTTAACCATATACGACTTTTAAACTATCTGGTCTAAAACCACTTCCTCTTCTAACTTTCAACAGTTGTACCCTTGTGTCATTCCCGCTTCAGTGCGGAATCTAGATACCTGCTTACGCAGATATGACACTAATCAAGTTTTAGTTTTTTAATTTCATTTTTTTTATTAACCCCTCATATCTATTGCTAAATAAATGAGTTTGAATTTGGGCAAATGTATCTAAAACAACATTAACAACAATTAAAAAACTTGTTCCCCCTAAAGCAAAAGATACAGAATATTTATTCATTAACATTTCAGGAACTATACATATAAAACTTAGATATATACCACCTATGACAGTTAATCTAGTTAGCAAATAATCAAAATATTCCGAAGTATTTTTACCAGGTCTTTTTCCAGGAATATATGCCCCATATTTCCTCAAATTATTTGCTGTTTCTTCTGAATTAAAAACTATTGCTGTATAAAAAAAGCTAAAAAACATTATCAACGCAACATACAACAAAATATATAGAGGTTTTCCATGCCCTAAATGGAAAGTTACTAAATTCATAATTTCCGAATTATTGCTAGAAAAATTAGCTATTGTTACCGGAAACAATAAAATTGCACTAGCAAATATTGGTGGTATTACCCCAGCAGTGTTAAGCTTAAGAGGCATATGAGTTGAATCACCACCATAAATCTTATTACCAACCTGTCTTTTTGGATATTGTACCAAAACTTTCCTTTGAGCCTTCTCAAAGAAAATTATCATGGCTATAATCAAAATAACTCCTAAACAAATAGCCATCACCACGATAGGAGACAATCCTCCACTTCTTGACAACTCAAACATACTTATAATAGCACTTGGTACTCCAGATACTATACCTATAAATATAATCAATGAGGAGCCATTACCAATACCTCTACCAGTAATCTGTTCACCAAGCCACATTAAGAATATGGTACCTACAACTAAGGTTATAACAGTAGTAACCTTGAAAAAAAGCCCAGGTATAATCACTACAGGACCTACATTAGTTACAACATGTTCCAAACTTATTGCCACACCATACGCCTGAAAAGAAGCTAATAAAACAGTTAAATATCTAGATAACTGATTGATTTTTCTTTTACCAGCCTCACCTTCTTTTTTTAAATTCTCTAACGGCTTGTAAATTATTGACATCAATTGAATAACAATTGATGCAGTTATATATGGCATAATTGCTAAAGCAAAAATAGACATCCTACCTAGAGAACCACCAGATAGCATGTTAAACATACCAAGTAAACCAGATTGGTTTTGTTCAGCCACACTGCTCAACGCAACCGAATCAATACCCGCTATAGGAATAAATGAACCAAATCTACATATTATAAGAGCTAGAATAGTAAAAATAACTCTATTAGCTAAGTCTTTATTAGATTTTTGTGTGGATTTTAAGCTCATAAATTACAATATTTGACCACCAACTTGCTCAATTATCTTTTTAGCAGATGCCGAATAAGCATCTAATTGAAACGATAAGGGACTATTAAATTCACCGCTGCTAACAGATAATAATTTAACCAACAACTTACTATTCTTAATTAACCCTACTTCAACTAACTTATCTTTTGTGATAACTTCCGTTGAATTCAAACGACTTTCTGATATTAAAAATTCTATATCGGCAATATTCACTACATTATATTTCTTAGAACTAGGACAATTAAACCCTCTCTTTGGTAATCTTTTAATCATTGGCATCTGCCCGCCTTCAAAACCCTTGATAGCTACACCAGATCTAGATTTTTGACCCTTAACACCTCTACCGCATGTTTTGCCTTTACCGCACCCAATACCGCGTCCTACCCTTTTTTTATCTCTCTTGGCACCAAAATTGTTAGATAACTCATTTAACTTCATTTTATAAACTCTAATTTATATTTTCTACTTTTAATAAATGTTGTACCTTTCTGATCATCCCTCTAATAGAGCTTGTATCTTTTAAAATAACAGATTTATGCATTTTATTTAAACCCAAGCCTATCAAGGTTTCTTCTTGATCATATTTACGACCTATAGTACTACCAATTTGGGTAACTTTAACTTTTGCATCATTCATTTTTTCTTTATCACTATTCATAAATTTCTACAACCCAATTATTACTTATAACATTACTTTAACAAGAAACTATAGCTATAGTCAATTGATGGAAAGTTGGTGACGTCATCACTCACCGCTCGCCTACTTATAGGCATAGAGTTTTGCAGGAGGTCTAATGCTTCATGCCACTAAAATAACTCACTCTAAGTGACTGCTCACTAATAGCCCAGTTTGATTCGCCTCATCCCAGATTTCACTGGTCTTCCACAATTGCGATATCTTTTTATCAGCCCCCTAAAGAATATAGCTCAAATTATTCTGATATTACTTCTTGTCGCCCTTTTATAGACTGAGTCGATATCTCATTTAAGTTCTTCCCTCTCCTTTCAGCAATATTCTTTGGAGAAGAAAGTTGAGATAACGCATCAAAAGTCGCAGCAATCATTGCATATACATTACTAGACCCTAAAGATTTAGCAACAATATCATGAACCCCTAAAGAATCAAAAATAGCCCTCATAGCACCACCAGCAATAACACCAGTACCCGCCTTGGCTCTTCTTAAAATGACCTTTGCTGCTCCACTTTTACCAATAACATCATGGTGAATGGTTCTACTCTGATAAAGAGGAACCCTAATCATATCTTTCCTTGCTTCTTGGGTAGCCTTAGCTCTAGCCTCTGTTACCTCTTTCGCCTTACCATGACCATAACCAACCTTACCGGATTTGTCACCAGCTACAATACAAGCAGAAAAAGAGAATTTTCTTCCACCTTTTACTACTTTAGTAACTCTGTTTACATCCACCAAAGTTTCGGTTAATGCTTCACCCATATTTTTTTTAGCTTTAGCCATTTCTTAAACCTAAAATTAGAAATTTATTTTCTTTCTTGCTGCATCAGCCAATGCCTTAACAACACCGTGATATTTATAACCACCCTTATCAAATACAACCTCTTGCACTCCTTTAAGCGATGCTCTTTCTCCTATCAACTCACCTACTTTTGTAGCTGTACCAACATTACAGCTAGATTTTTTTAACTGTCTAATTTCTTTATCCAAGGTTGAAGCAGAAGCAATAGTAATTGACTGTTTGTCATCTATAACTTGTGCATATATATGCTTTCCAGATTTAAAAATAGACAATCTGATTCTGTTTGATACCTTTGATATCTTAGACCGTACTCTAGCCTTTCTTGTCTCAAATCTTAACTTTGAACTACGCATACTTAACTTTTAACCCTTAAATTTTAGTTTTTCTTACCTTCTTTTCTTTGAACATACTGACCCTTACGTTTAATACCTTTACCCTTATATGGCTCAGGCGGTCTCTGCTTTATAATAATTGATATAAACTGACCCAGTTTTTCTTTATCAACACTTTGCAATATAATCTGATTCTGTTTAGGAGCGGTAACTTTTATATTCTGAGGTATCTCGATTTTAGTATTATGACTTTTAGCGAGCATTAAGTTTAAATATTTATCTTTCACCAAAGCCTTATAACCAACACCATTTATTTCAAGCTCTTCTGTAAAACCTTCACTAACACCTTTCATCATACCATTTATTATACTTCGTGCCGTACCCCACATCGACCTAGCACTTTTAGTCTCTGCTAATGGTTTAACAACAAGCTGATTATCTTGCAATGAAATTGCTATATTACCGGCAAAAGTCTTTGATAATTCTCCCTTAGGACCGACAACATTGACTTTCAACCCATCAAGCTCAACTTTTACCCCTTCAGGTACAGGGACTGGCAATTTTCCAACACGTGACATTTTTATACCTTAAAACACTTTACAAATTACTTCACCGCCAATCTTTTGGCTATGTGCTTCTCTATCAGATAACACGCCTCTAGAAGTAGAAAGAATATAAATACCCATATTGTTATAATATCCTTTTAATTTATCAATGGAAGAATAAATCCTCTTACCTGGTTTTGAAACTCTATTTATTTCACGTATAGCAGGTTTTCCATTAACAGAATATTTTAAATCCACCTCAATGTGACTTATATTATCATTCTTAACAACTACATACTCTTTGATATAACCTTCTTTTTTTAAAACATCCAAAATGGCACATTTTATTTTTGAAGAAGGTAGAGATATACTCATCAATTTACTTTTTTGACCATTTCTAATTCTAGTCAACATATCTGCTATATTATCTGTCATTGACATACGATAAACCTACTTTTTACCAACTTGCTTTAACTAAACCAGGAACCAATCCCTTACTACCAAGCTCTCTCAGCTTATTTCGTGATAAACCAAATTTACTGTACACTCCTCTTGGACGCCCAGTAAGTTCACACCTATTTCTAACTCTATTCATAGCTGAATTCCTAGGTAACTTAGCCAGAACCATCACTAGCGAAAATCTCTCTTCTAAAGATAAATTTTTGTCGTAAATCTTGTCTCTTAACTTAGCACGCTTATTATACAAACTTTGTGCCATCTTTCTTCTTCTATTATTCTTTTTTATAGAACTTACTTTAGCCATCTTCTTTCTTCAAAAATTAATTATAAAAAGGCAAATTAAAGCCTGAAAGTAATGATTTACCCTCTTCATTATTTGTAGCACTTGTAACAATCGTAATATCCATGCCACGAATTACATCTATCTTATCGTAATTAATCTCTGGAAAAACAATTTGCTCTTTTATCCCAAAAGTAAAATTACCTCTACCATCAAAACTTTTACTTGAAAAGCCTCTAAACTCTTTTATACGTGGTAGAGCAACAAGTACTAGCCTTTCGAGAAAATCATACATTCTATCTTTACGCAAAGTAACTTTGCAACCAACTTTCATACCTTCACGAAGTTTAAAAGTAGCAATAGACTTCTTTGCCTCAGTTACCAAAGGCTTTTGCCCTGAAATTAAAGTTAGATCATTAACAGCATGATTAATTATCATAGAATCAGCAACCGTTTCACCAACTCCCATATTAACAACAATTTTTATAACCTTAGGTATCTGATGTTTATTATCATAGGCAAACTTTTTTTGTAAGCTTGGGATAATCTCTTTACCGTATAAATCTTTAAACCTGAACAACATTACTTACCTTCCTTGCTGATAATTTCACCAGACTTCTTAGCTACTCTTACTTTAGAACCATCATCTAGAAATTTAAAAGCAATTTTTGTACCAGTACCTGTCTTAGGGTCTACATGAGCAACATTGGACATATGTATTGATAATTCCTTTGAAACTATGCCACCTTCACTTGCTTTACTTGGCTTAACATGCTTGCGTGCAATATTTACCCCTGAAACAATGGCTCTATTCTGTTCTGGGAAAACTTTTAACACTTTACCCTTTTTTCCCTTATTTTTTCCGGTGATAACAATAACTTCATCACCTTTCTTGATTTTTAACTTAACCATTACAATACCTCTTCTGCCAACGACATAATCTTAACGAATTTTTTTGCCCTTAATTCTCTAGTTACAGGACCAAAA
Organism: Candidatus Tisiphia endosymbiont of Xenochironomus xenolabis; assembly: GCF_964264705.1. Lineage (NCBI taxonomy): Bacteria > Pseudomonadati > Pseudomonadota > Alphaproteobacteria > Rickettsiales > Rickettsiaceae > Candidatus Tisiphia > Candidatus Tisiphia endosymbiont of Xenochironomus xenolabis. Next base: position 818,980 of record NZ_OZ183473.1, on the reverse strand, counting down.
ACCCTCGTACCTATCGGCTCTCCCTGTTTATTCAAAAGTACTACTGCATTGGAATCAAATTTAATTGTACTACCATCTGCTCTTCTAACACCCTTTTTTGTTCTAACAATTAGAGCTCTATGTACGTCACCTTTCTTTACTTTTCCACTTGGCAACGACTCTTTTATAGATACTACAATAACATCCCCAAGATTTGCTATCATGTGATGTGAACCACCAAGCACTTTAATACACATAATTTTTTTAGCACCAGAGTTATCCGCAACATCTAAGATGCTCTGCATCTGAATCATAACTTACTTCCACTTGAGAATTTAATAACGCAACAAAATAAACAACCTAAATAACAAAGTCAAAGAATAAAACTCATCATTCTCCAACTTGTGCCAGAATATACTAAAATGATCTGGAAAATTGGATTTGGAAATGAGAGGTGAGTACACACAACGTACATGAGGTACGTGAATATGCGAGTCCTTGATATTTCCAAAAAGCAATTCTTCCAATCACTTTAGTATACTTTTTAATAAGTAGGTTTACAACATTTATACTAAGAAAAAACCGCAACAGACAAAAAACTGCACGGTTAAATCTATCATTAAAGTGACACCTTAACATCCCCTAACACCACCCAAGACTTAGTCTTAGATATAGGGCGACTTTCAACTATACTAACTTTATCACCATCCTTATACATATTTTCTGGATCATGAGCAGCATATTTCTTAGAAACTTTTACAATTTTTTTATACATAGGATGCTTAAACCTACGTTCCACTTTAACTGTAATAGTTTTATCGGTTTTTGAACTCACAACAACGCCCTGCAACACTCTTCTCGGCATTTTTCTATTCTCCAGTTTTTGATCTTGTGGTTAATTCTGTATTAATACGAGCTATTGTTTTTTTTACAAAAGAAAACCTACTAGTATTTTCTAATTCACCTAAAGTTTTTTGAAACCTTAGATTAAAAAGCTCTTTTTTAAACAAAATTCTTTTTTCGTGGAGTTCCTCCATGGTTTGTCCAACCAACTCCTTTGGTGATAACCCCAATTTACTCATAACGCCTCACTATCCTTGTTCTTACAGGCAATTTGGCACTAGCAAGCTCAAGTGCCCTAGTAGCTACATCATCTGTAACCCCTTCAACTTCAAACATAATTCTGCCAGGTGATACCCTTACTGCAAAAAATTCAGTAGAGCCTTTTCCTTTACCCATTCTAACTTCCGCCGGCTTCTTTGACACAGGCAAATCAGGAAAAATCTTAATCCATAACCTACCCTGCCTTTTCATACAACGAACAGCTGCCTTTCTTGCTGCCTCTATTTGCCTTGCAGTAACCCTTAAACCATCTAACGATTTCAAGCCAAAAGAACCAAAAGCTAGCATAGTGCCAGATTTCGCCTTTGAGGAAACTCTTCCTTTATGTGCTTTTCTAAATTTTTGTTTTTTCGGAGCTAACATTATCTTACTTCAAAATTAATTATGTTTCTTTCTATTTTCCACATGATCACCCCTATAGACCCAAATCTTTATACCTATAACTCCATAAGTTGTCATAGCTTCAGCAGTTGCATAGTCAATATCCGCTCTCAAAGTATGCAAAGGTACTCTACCTTCTCTATACCATTCTGTTCTTGCTATTTCAGCTCCAGCCAAACGCCCAGAACAAGCAACTTTTATACCTAACCCTCCTTGCTTAAAGCAAGCTTGAATAGCGGTTTTCATAGCTTTTCTAAAAGACACTCTTTTCTCAAGCTGCACAGCAATCGTTTGAGCAATAATACCAGCGTCTATATTAGGTTTCTTTACTTCATGTATGTTAATATATATTTCTTCTAAACAGGTAATTTTTTGGACATGTTTTTTTAATTTATCAATGTCGTTACCACTTTTACCTATAATAACACCAGGCTTTTTAGCAAAAATATTAATTATAACACTTTTATTAGAAGGTCTTTCTATTAACACTCTACTAACTTGTGCTTGCATATAGTTTTTATTAATCAGATTTCTAACCTCTAAATCTTGAATAAAAAGAACTTTATACTGCTTTTCAGCATATAGCACTGAGTCCCAACCTTTAATTAATGTTGGACCAACTCTAAAGCCATGCGGATTAACTTTTTGCCCCATATTTTACTTCCCCTCAACTTCAGTAACTGTAATATATAAATTACTAAAAAATTTATTAATCCTTGTTGCTCTTCCTTTAGCTCTTGGCATAATTCTTTTCATTACCAATGCCTTACCTACCGTTGCAGAAGTAACAAACAACGCATCAATATCTAAACCAAAGTTATTCTCAGCATTAGCAACAGCAGACTGTAAACATTTTTTTACATCTTTAGCAATTCTTTTCGGGGAAAAGGTAAGCTGAACCATAGCTTCCGATACTTTCATATTCCTAATAGAAGTTGCAACCAAATTCAATTTCCTTGGACTCACTCTAAGAGACTTAGCAATTGCTGTAGTCGAACCTTTATTCACCTTTACCATATTTATTTTCTCTTAACTTTTTTATCTGCCCCATGACCATGGAAAGTTCTAGTTGGAGAAAATTCACCTAATTTTTTACCAACCATTTCTTCACTGACAGTGACAGGTATAAATTTATTTCCATTATGCACAGCAAATGTCACTCCAACAAAAAATGGTAAAATTGTTGACCTCCTAGACCAAGTCTGAATCATTTCTGATTTACCGGACTCAATCAATTTTTGTACTTTTTTTATCAGATAACCATCTACAAAAGGTCCCTTCCAAACTGAACGTGCCATAATTACTACCTAATTATTTTCTTCTCTTAATAATAAACTTTGATGTAGACTTATTCTTACGGGTTTTCTTACCCTTAGTTGGGAAGCCCCATGGAGTCACCGGATGACGACCACCAGAAGTTTTTCCCTCTCCACCACCATGTGGGTGATCAACTGGGTTCATTGCAACACCACGAACATGTGGTCTCCAACCTAACCATCTATTTCTTCCAGCCTTACCCAAATTTGTATTTTTTTGATCAGGATTTGAGACAACACCCACCGTAGCTTTACAATCTAACGGCACCAACCTAAATTCTCCAGAGCGAAGTTTGATCTGAGCATAACCCGAATCCTTACCTACTAAATTAACCGAAGTCCCCGCAGATCTTGCAATTTGACCACCTTTGCCAATTTTCATTTCCACATTATGCAAAGTAGTCCCAATAGGGATAGATTTCAAAGATAAACAATTTCCAACTTTTATGTCAGCATTATCGCTTGACACTATTCTATCGCCTACAACAAGCTTTTGTGGTGCTATAATATAAGAATACTCACCATCATCAAATTTAATCAAAGCAATGAAAGAAGTTCTATTAGGATCATACTCTATTCTTTCAACTGTAGCGAATATATCTTGCTTATTTCTTTTAAAATCAATTATACGATAAAGCCTTTTATGCCCCCCTCCTCTATGCCAAGAAGTGGTTCTACCAAGATTATTTCTACCACCAGTCTTACATAAACCTTTAGTCAAAGGTTTATGAGGTTTACCCTTCCAAAGATCAGATTTATCAACCTGTATTAATTCTCTAAGAGATGGAGTAACTGGATTAAACTTTTTTAAAGCCATTTTATTTAATACCCCCAGTAAAATCAATAGTATAATCTTTTTCTAGCGTCACGATAGCCTTCTTTTGATCTGATTGTCTACCGTTAACACCTTTGAATCTTTTTTTCTTACCTTTTACATTCATGATGTTAACTTTTTTAACCTTAACCTCAAAAATTTTCTCAATAGCTGTCTTGATAGAAGCCTTTTCAGCACTATCAGCAACATGAAAAGTAAACTTATTTTGTTCAGATAAAATATTGCTCTTCTCAGTGATCACAGGATTCCTAATAAGATCATAATGTTTATAAGATTTCACTTCAACCTCTTTTCTAAAGCATCTACAGCTTCTCTTGATAACAAAACATAATCATGGCGTATTATATCATAAACATTTGTACCAATTTGTGGTACCGAAATAGTATTAGGAATATTTTGTACTGCCAAAGAAAAATTAGTATCAACTTCATTACCACTAACAATAAAATAACTCTTACCATGAAAATTATTTAATAATTTTGCAAGATTAGAAGTTTTTGATTCATCTAATTTTAAAGAATCTAATATTAACAATTTCCCTTCTGTCAATTTTTCTGACAATGCATGTTTTAAACCAAGTTTTCTAACTTTCTTTGGTAATTTTGTAGCATGACTCCTTACTACTGGACCGTGAGAAACCCCACCGCCCCTCATTTGTACAGATCTTAAAGACCCCTGCCTTGCATTACCGGTACCTTTTTGCTTAAAAGGTTTCTTTGTAGTACCAGATACTTGCGATACTGTCTTCGTTTGATGTGTACCAGCCATAGCTTTCGCTCTTTGCCAATCAACAACAAGCTTGATAATATCTTGTCTAACAAAGTCTATGGCAAATACTTCATGATCTAAATCAACCTCACCAACAACTTCATTTTCAAGATTTAATAATTTAGCTTTCATATAGTTTATCCTGCAGCTGTAATGGTTTTCTTAATAGCATCCTTAATGTAGACATAAGATCCTTTCGAGCCTGGGACATTACCACTAACTATGATTATACCTTTTTCTATATTAGTATCAACTATCTTCAAGTTCTGAATAGTAACTCTTGTACTCCCCATGTGTCCGGCCATTTTCTTATTCTTAAATACCTTACCAGGGTCTTGTCTACCACCAGTAGAACCATGTGAACGATGAGACACAGATACACCATGTGAAGCTTCAAGCCCTCTAAAATTGTGCCTCTTCATACTACCAGCAAAACCTTTACCAATAGTAGTACCTACAACATCTACAAACTGCCCAACAACAAAATGATCAACTCGCAATGTAGAACCTATATCAATGAAAAAAGAAGCAGAAATTCTGAATTCCTTCAATTTTTGTTTTGGTGCAACGTTAGCATTAGCAAATACTTGCCTCATTGGCTTTGTTACTTTAGATAATTTCTTATCCTTTACCCCAACAACCAAGGCGTTATAACCATCCCTTTCTTGGGTCTTTTGTCCCACTACTTGACAATCTTCAACTTGCAGAAAAGTAACGGTAGTTCTCTCTCCCTTTTCATTAAAAATTGAACTCATGCCAATTTTTCTAGCGATTAAACCGGTTCTCATCACTCAATACTCTCTAACTTAATCTCAACATCAACACCAGCAGGCAAATCAACTTTCTTTAAAGCATCAACAGTCTGAGGGGTTGGATAACTTATTATTAAAAGCCTTTTCTGAATTCTAATCTCAAATTGCTCCCTTGATTTCTTATTGACATGTGGAGACCTATTAACGGTAAATCTTTCAATTGTCCTTGGAAGCGGAATTGGACCAATTATATCTGCACCAGTTCTTTTAACAGCCCCTACTATCTCTCTAGTACCTTGCTCAAGCGAACGGTGATCAAATGACTTTAGACGAATTTTAATTTTTTGATTATTTTTCATTAACTAAACCTTTTTATAAACAGCCCGACCATCCAAAATACGCTTCTTTAACAGACTTGCTCAAATTTTTTGCAAACACAACTTGAGGCAAGTTCAATTAAAAGCATTTTGCCTAGCCATTAAAAAATAATCATCCTAAATTATTTCAGAATGATTATTTCTATGTTATTTTATAATTTTTGATACTACCCCAGCTCCTACTGTCTTACCGCCTTCACGGATAGCAAAACGTACGCCTTCTTCCATAGCTATCGGAGAAATCAATGTAATATGCAAATTCGCATTATCACCAGGCATAACCATCGTTTTACCATCTTTTAAAGCAATCTCCCCAGTCACGTCAGTAGTTCTAAAATAAAACTGTGGACGATATTTATCGGTAAACGCTGTATGACGACCACCTTCTTTAGTGGTAAGCACGTAAACCTCAGCTTCAAATTCAGTATGCGGAGTTATGCTCCCAGGTTTAGATAGTACCTGTCCTCTACATACCTCCTCTCTTTTAGTTCCACGTAGCAATATACCAACATTGTCACCAGCTTCACCTTGATCCAACATTTTCTTAAACATTTCCACACCAGTACAAGTAGTTTTTTGAGTATCCCTTATACCGACAATCTCTACCTCATCACCAACTTTTATTACACCTTTTTCAATTCTACCAGTAATAACAGTCCCTCTTCCAGCAATAGAAAATACATCTTCTATTGGCATTAATAATGGTTTATCTGTATCTCTCTTAGGCTGAGGTATATATTCATCAATAGCATTCATCAATTCTCTGATCGCAGCTTCACCTTCAGGTTTCCCTTCTAAAGCCTGCAAAGCTGACCCCCTGATAACTGGTATCTCATCTCCAGGAAAACCATACATTGAAAGAAGCTCTCTGACTTCCATTTCTACTAAGTCAACTAACTCTGGGTCGTCAACCATATCAACTTTATTCAAGAAAACAACCATTGTAGGCACACCTACTTGCTTAGCAAGCACTATGTGTTCCCTTGTTTGGGGCATTGGACCATCACAAGCAGATACCACTAATATAGCACCATCAGTTTGAGAAGCACCGGTTATCATATTTTTTACATAATCTGCGTGACCAGGACAGTCAACGTGAGCATAATGCCTTTTTTTAGTTTTATATTCAACATGGGCAGTAGCAATAGTTATACCCCTTGTCTTCTCTTCAGGAGCAGCATCAATTTCATCATAGTTAGTAGCCTTAGCACCACCTTCTTTTGACAATACTAAAGTTATTGCAGCTGTTAAAGAAGTTTTGCCATGATCCACGTGTCCTATAGTACCTACGTTACAATGGGGCAGGTCCCTCTCAAATTTTACCTTTGCCATAATTCATTCTCCACAATTTAAGATTTAATACAAATTTAACAATAAAAATAACAAATTTATCCAATTTCCAATTATCACCAATAGTTTTGGAGCGGGTGATGGGAATCGAACCCACGTGGCCAGCTTGGAAGGCTGGAGCTCTACCATTGAGCTACACCCGCGTATTTCACCTAACCAATCTGTGGTGGAGGAAGAAGGATTCGAACCTTCGTACGCTCACGCGGGCGGATTTACAGTCCGCTGCCATTGACCACTCGACCACTCCTCCAAAGAATTCACGCAAGCATTAAATAGCCTAATTAAAAGTAAAGCACAATATAAATTAGTGTAAATGCCAATAAATCTTCTTAGCCCTTTTCTTGAGTCTTCTAATAAGCTAATATTAAACTTATATATACTCGATGAAAATCAACAAATAATAAAACTATAGCTAAAATCTATACTAATAATTTCTATTAAAATTTTATTCACAGCAACTTAGAACGTTTATCTAGTTGTAACTTTCTATAATAAATAGTAGTTTGTGTCAAGAATAAATTACTGCAGGTTCTAATAAGATGAGAAATAAATCTAAGATTTCTAAAGATTTCTACTACATATATGGCAAACATCCAGTATTTGCAGCACTAAGTAATCCAAAACGTCATATTCAAAGAGTTTTATGTACAGAAGATATTTTTAATTTGAACAAAAATTTAATATCTAATCATCAATATGAAATTACCAACACAGATTCCTTAACACGCCTTCTTGGTCCAAATCATAATCATCAGGGAATAGCCGCTAACGTTAAAAGCATTTTCTCTAATCATATTGAAGATATTGACATAACTACTGCCAATTGTAAAGTAGCTATTTTAGATCAAGTAACCGATCCACAAAATATTGGTGCTATTATTCGTAGTGCGGCTTCTTTTGGTATCACAGCCATAATATTACCCGCCGATAATGCCCCAGATGAAAATGCCACTATAGCAAAAACAGCTTCTGGAGCTTTGGAACTAGTACAAATGGTTAAGGTAACTAATTTAAGGCGGTCAATAGAATATCTAAAGAAACATGGGTTTTGGATTATTGGTCTGGATGGTAAAGCAACCCAATCCTTAGATAATAAAATATTTTCAGATAAAATGGCAATAATACTTGGGTCTGAAGATAAAGGAATAAGGCGGCTAGTTAAAGAGCAATGCGATTATCTGGTTAAAATCCCAATTTCCAGTAAAGTAGAAAGCCTAAATGTTTCAAATGCTGCGGCAATATTGTTTTATTTAACCTCATTAATAAGATAGACCCCTAATATCTTAATCTTCTACAGCTTCAACCGATTCTACCTCAGGAATAAAGTGCTTAAGCATTGACTCAATACCATTTTTTAAAGTAATACTCGAACTAGGACAGCCATGGCAAGCTCCGCGAAGCTCTAATTTTACCACTCCATTTTCAAATCCTCGATATATTATATCACCTCCATCCATGGCAACCGAAGGACGTACACGTGTTTCAATAATTTCTATAATCTGCTTTTCAACTTCAGACATCTCGTCCAAATCATTTACACTAGATTTGTCAGTAGATATATTATTTTGCACATCAAACACAGTAAAACCAGAAGTAAAATGATCCATCATAATCATCAAAATTTCAGGTTTTAAAACCAGCCAATCACTTTCTTCTTCCTTAGTAATAGTAATAAAGTCACTACCAAGAAATACCGATTTTATGTTATTTACACCGAATAATTGAACTACCAAACTGCTTTTACCCCTTACCTCATCAAGATTACTAAAATGAACCGGTTGATTAGGGCTAATGGGTATATTAGGAAAAAATTTTATTGCATTAGGATTAGGAGTAATTTCAGTTTGAATAAACATATACATCTTCCTTGATAAAAAACAAATGGTACCCGCGGCCAGACTTGAACTGGCAAGGGCTTGCACCCCACGGATTTTAAGTCCGTTATGTCTACCATTCCATCACGCGGGCAGTAAGTTAGTTCAATCCTGACTACTTACACAGCTAACCACATTTGAAATAATCTGCTATTCCAAATTCACGTAGATTCTGTGAAGATTGCACAGACTAATAAAAAAAACATCAAAAAGCAAGTATTTTTATAAATTACCCATAATTATAAATTCAAAATGTAAATTGCAGTAATATTTTTGTACAAAGCAACTCCTACAGACCATTATTCCCATTACACTCCCTGACACTAAAGACCTCTATTAGTATATTGGCTATGTTTTTTAGGCAAAACTTTCCTATCTATAGGACTATTGGTGGTATGGGTAGCATTAGCATGTAATACTTGAGATGCTATCTTAAAACTAGCATCATCTTTTAACCTCTCAGATCGTCCATCTTGAGAAGCACCTGAATTTATACTAACAATATCACCAGAAGCATTTTTAACTATTCCTACATATTCTCCTTTGTTTTTAAGAACTTCTTTCTCAAGCTGTTCAAGGGCATATTTATTTACTGGTAAAGTATATATCTTACCATCACGTTTTAAATATAAAGGTGAATTCTTATCATCAGAACAAGCAAATATTTCTGTAGGCTTGGTTAGATGCACTAATTTACCATTATTATAGTGAGCAGTTAAATATACAGCATTTTCTTTACTAATACTACGTCCATTTGTATCTTGTACGGCAAAAGACATATGGCACGATCCCTTAATATCCATAGATAACGGTATATTTACCGTACGAGCATTTTTAATTGATTCTCCATCACTAGTTTTATATTCAACATCGTTATCATAACTCAATTTTTTCTCACTTATTATAGCAACATCCTTACCATTTTGTTGTAAATTAAAGCTTTTCTCTGCATCTTTACTTTGCCATATAATATCTTTATACTCAGATGCAAATTCTTTATGAATATCCGCATAACCTTTTTGTTCAATATTTTCTATATCTCGCAATATTTGTGTATCCTGAAATACCTCAGATAATTTATTGACATCTTCTTTGGCAAATTTAGCAAAATTGCTGCCAGATTCCAACCCACATTTATCAATAATCGGCTGGACTTGATCTCTTGACAATTTTTTAAAAGCCTGCAATATTTTATCATCATCATTATCGTGAAATAACATTTTATCAATAGTTTGTCTTTCAGTTATAGGAGATACTGTCTGTTCCTGAATAATTACCTCTGTCGTATTAGTCATAGCTTCCTTAGTTGACACACCACTACCCATAACCGGCTCTGTTCCCGTACCTACTGACCTCATCTCATTGCTAAGAACCTCATCCGTTTGCATCTCAACTTCACTTGTCTCCACCTTAACATTTAAACTTGCTAACTGAGCTAAAAGTTCAGCATTTTGGGATTCAAGCTCTGTTATCCTACTTGCATTCTTTCGGTTCTCTTGAGCCTGTTCAGCAGCAACCTTAGATTGTTTATCAAGCTCATTTTCAAGACTGTCTTTTTCTGCCTTTAATTCATTATACACCAAATCTTTCTTTACACTAAGTGCCTCTAGCTGATTTTTTGCATTTTTTTCTGCTTCTTCTAATTTAGTCGTGAACTGTTGCTGAGCATTAGTTAACTCTCCCACTTGAGTTTGTAAATTTTCAGTTTGTTCTTTTTCTTTTTCAAACTTTTTCTGCTCTACCGATAAGCTTTCTTGAAGTCTTTCTATTATTTTTTGCTTTCCCTCTAGCTCTTCTTGCCTACCTTGTTGCTCTGATTTTAGTTGAGATAAATCCCCTATTACCCCTTGCAATAATGCATCATTTACCGCCTGTAGTTTTGCTGCGTCTATTGCGGTCTGCACTAATTGTTTACTAAATTCCTCTTTATGCTTTTCTTCTGCTACATTTATCTCATCTTGTAACTTACTATTATCCGTGGCTAACTTGTCCACTTGAGTTTGCAACTCTTTACTATGATTACTTTCTACTGATAAGCTTTCTTGAAGTCTTTCTATTATTTTTTGCTTTCCATCTAGCTCTTCCTGCCTACCTTGTTGCTCTGATTTTAGTTGAGTTTGTAGATTCAATAATTTCTCACTTACTTCTCGTAGCTCTGTTACGCCTGCTTCGGCTCGCTCTGATTGTTTCTTAAGTTCCTCTTTATGCTTTTCTTTTTCTACCTTTAACTCATTTTGCAAGTCACCATAAGACTTGGTTAACTCGCCCACTTGAGTTTGTAATTTTTTAGTTTGCTCCTCTTCTTTTCCATATAATTCTTTGGTTTTATTTACTTCGTCTCTAGCGTCGGATAATTCTTTTTGGGATTTGTTCAACTCTTGTTGCTTTCCCTCTAGCTCTTCTTGCCTACCTTGTTGCTCTGATTCTAGTTGAGTTTGTAGATTCGATAATTTCTCACTTAGCTCTCGTAACTCTGTTACGCCTGCTTCGGCTTGCTCTGATTGTTTCTTAAGTTTTACCTCAAGCCTTTCTTTTTCTGCATTTAACTTATTATACTCTAAATCCTTATTTGCACTAAGTGCCTTTAGCTGATTTTCTGCTTCTTCCAATTTAGTCGTGAACTGTTGCTGAGCATTAGTTAACTCGCCCTCCTGAGTTTGTAATTTTTTATTGGTGTTCTCTAGTTTGTCTCTAGCATTGGCTAATTCTTCTTGGGATTTGTTTAGCTCTTTCTGTTTCTCTTGCTGTTGTGATTGCAGTTGGGTTCCCAGATTCGATAATTCCTTATTTTCCGCTTGTAGCTCTGCTAATTGCCTATTAAGTTCCTCTTTATGCTTTTCTTTTTCTACCTTTAACTCATTTTGCAAGTCACCATAAGACTTGGTTAACTCGCCCACTTGAGTTTGTAATTTTTTAGTTTGCTCCTCTTCTTTTCCATATAATTCTTTGGTTTTATTTACTTCGTCTCTAGCGTCGGATAATTCTTTTTGGGACTTGTTCAACTCTTGCTGCTTTCCCTCTAGCTCTTCCTGCCTACCTTGTTGCTCTGATTTTAGTTGAGTTTGTAGATTCGATAATTCCTCATTTTCCACCTGTAGTTTTGCTACATCTATTGCGGTCTGTGCTAATTGTTTACTAAGTTCCTTTCTATACCCTTCTTCTACTACCTTTAACTTCTCATCTTTTTCTGCACTAAGTGTTTCTAATGCTTCTAATCTACCTTTTAAGTCGCCATTCTCTTTGGTTAACTCACCTATCTGCTTTTCTAGCTGTACAAGTTTATTTGCTTCACCTATCCTTTCTAGCTCTTCTGCCCAATTAGGACCTTGAGGTGTTATAAGTTGTTGCTCTTTTTCTTCCTCCAATCCTTTTATCTTTTCCCGGAGTTCTTTTATTACTATTAGATTACCTCTTATTTGTTCATCTGCAGATAATTTTAATTTCTCTAATTGCTGGGCTAAACTATCTGCTCTATCTTTTTCAATATTAATCTTATCTCCTTGCTGTTCTATCAGATCATTCAATTTATTAAGCTCAATTTGATGTTTAATCGATGCGATAACATCATTAGTTCTTTCTTGTAATATAGGATATTGATTGACTATTTCTTCTCTCTCTTGTTTTGAACTAAACTGGGGAATTGAAGACTCTTGTTGCAATTGCTCTAATTTGGCAAACAACTCTTCTGCTTTCTGCTTGGTTTGTTTAATAATTTGATTCTTTTCTTCTATTTGATTCTGGATTAATTTTATTTCTTCTTCCTGGAGTTTGATACTTTCATATTGCTTCTTTAGCTCACTATCATCTTGCTGCGATATAATATTATCTATTTTTTTTGTTATATCTGCTTGTCGTTCCTCGAATAATCTTTGTAGTTCGGCATCATCTGCTAAATTATCAGATAAAGAGTAGTCCTTTAATTTCTGTTCTTGCTTTGTTAAACTTTCATGTTCCTTCTCTAGGTCTGTTATCATAACATTTAAAGCTGCAATATCTTGAGAATTTTTCTTTGAGTAATTTTTGTTTATCACCTTCTCCAACCAGTTGAGAAAATTCATCTCTTGTATCTCGATCCATCAAATCAATGTTCCCTTGTAAAAACAAATTGAACTTTTCTCTTGCACTAATCTCTGTTCTAATATCTTTATATTTTGATTCAATTTCATTCAATTGTGTCTTTAACGTGGTAGTCTGCTCTTCGATGGCTTTTTTTATTCCATTTTCTGACCAATCAGACAACTGTCTTTTAATTCCTTCCTGCTGCTGCCAAAGCCTTTGTAACAGTTCTGATGCATCATTATCTTGTTCTTGCAAATTCTCTTTTAAACTTTTTAACTCTATTTGCTTGTTTTTTATATCTCTTTGCAGTGATTTACAGACTATATCAGCTTCATTAAATATATTTTGCTCACTTGTTATTTCTGCTTGAAATTGGGCTATTTTGGATAAAATTTCTGTAGGTTCTGGTAATGACATTTTATTTACCTATGATTTAATTTATACAAGTATATTATAGTGTAAAATAGTTGTCTATAATATAGCAAAAAGTCAGCAATTCCTGATGAAGTTATAGAAACGGGATTATCAATTTAAATAATATACCACAAAGTAAAGCATGGTTGATATTGGTCTACAGGTGTGATAGGTGAGATAAATCACCATAGTGCGTTTATTATACGAACTAGTTTTCTTATAAAGCTTGTTTTCTAAGACTTTATGTCTTTTTCTATTTTTCAAATATTTGACCCTTTTTGAGTCTGTCATAAAGATTGTGAGAGTTCATGGAAAAAGACTAAAGTACAAAACGTCATTGCGAGACCATGTAATGGTCGAAGCAATCCATTTCTAATTACTTTCCTGGATTGCATCAATGCTACTAAAGTAGCTCCTCGCTAATGGTTGTGAGGTTAGATTGCTTCTAGGCTTACGCATTCTCGTTAATATACATCGTGTACTTTAACTTTTTTTCCGTGAACGCTCACAAACTATAACTGGTACCTTGAGGCCTAACAGTAATAATTGGTTTCTTCTTGGATACTTCATCAATTTTATCTAGTAGGAATACTTGTAACTGTATATTACCTTTAACATTAGTATGTTCTGCTTTCCGTTGTGTATGTCCTATTTTTGAGAATTCTTCTCCATCTACTCTCCTACCTTCTGTTATCAATCTAACCTGCTCTGCATCTGGTTCGTTTTTACCAACTTTCTTAAACTCTTCCCATCCTTTCTCCACTACAGCCTTTGATAACCCCCGCAACAAGCCTATTTTTTCTTGAGGGGTTGATAAATTTTTCAACTCTTTATCAATATCTTTCTTTTGATTTTCAAGTTCTTTACCTTCCAAACTTTTAGACAGCTCTCCTACCAATTTTGTAATATCCTCCTCACTTTTCCGAGCTAGAGGACGTATATGTTGTGATTTTAATAAACTTGCTCTGATACTTTCAGTCTTATCTCTAGCCTCACTATTTATTAACACAGCTTGAGAGATTCCAGGGGCATGTTCTACTGTTTTTTCTTCTATCTCTAATACCACTTCCTTCCTTTTAACTATATCAATAGGCACCATATTTTCTTGTGCTTTACACAACTGTGCTTCTTCAATACCTTGTCTAGATATTACCATAAGATCCGGTGCATCAATAGATTGTGAAATATCCACCCCCTGTCCTGGATTTTTGTTCACTCCTTGCATCGTTGTCTTATGTTCTTCTTGCGTTACTGGCATTTGTTCACCAGGCTTTATATGACCAACTATATCAGGGCTATCTTTTCTAGAGGTTATCATAAGATCCACAGATAATGGTTCGATAGATTGTGAAATATCCACACCATGCCCTAGATTTTTGGCAACTTCTTGCATCATTTCTTTATATTTCTGTTGCGTTACTGGAAAGGTATATATCTGTCCGCCATGCTCTATATAGCCAACTGCGTCAGGGCTATCCCCACTGAACTTCACTGGATGTGGTGAGCTAACCTCGACAAGCTTACCATCATCATCATAGTGAGCAGTAAAATATACAGCCTTACTTGCCGCAATATTTTTGCCATTCTGATCCTTGACAGCTAAAGATAAATGCATCGGACCATTATTATCAAGTGTTATCGGAAAATCTATCGTCCTATAATTGTTAATTGTAACGTTAGTACCATCACTCTTTTGTACTGTATGAGGAGGATTTATTTTATGGGTTGCTTCTGCTAATGTTGCAATTTCGATACCGTTTGCATCTCGTACCACCTGTTTCCTAGTAGTAATACCACTATCATTTTCTACAGCTCCATCCTTCCATTCCATAGTAGTGAATATACCAGCAAACTCCGTATGGACGTTTTGATAGCCGATAATTTCGACTTGCTCTAGAGCCCGTTTTAAATCTTTATCTGTTTTTAGAATCTCACTGATTTTTTCTTTATTTTGTTCATTTTCAAAGTACTTACGAAACTCATTTATATCATCAATTTTTTCTTTTTCTACTGTACCATTCTTTACTAAAGCTATAACTATTAGCTCCCTCTGCTTGGTTAATATCTGGGTTCTAATTGCTCGGGTTATAGGATCAATAGCTCGATCAGCAGCAGAAAAAACAGGAGTGTTAACATCAGAAAAAGATTCCCCTAATTCTATAGGTGGATTTTCCACTTCTGACTCTGACAAGAACAAGACGTCCTGGGCAAGTTCTTGGGGCTTGGTAGCAGCTACGATTGCCTGCAACTGCTCTTCATATTTTTGGAAAATTTTAGTAGGTGTTTTATCATCCTGTATGTATCCTGCTAATTTTTCAGCAAATTTATTGAACACTATGGATGGTGTTTCTATTTTGTCAGATTCTGGCAACTCATGTAGTTCTTCTATATTATTTCTAATTGTTTCAGCAAATCCATCTAATATAGATTTTTTCTCTACAGAACTAGCTACACTAGTTTCTAAGGTTCTCTTTACGATTTCAAACAAAGATAGAGCTATAGGTTCAGCTTCCTCAATATTTGTTTCTTCTCTACTTCTATTTACTTCTATAAGAAAATCTCCATAATATTCAAAATATTCTCTAGGATTTTTTTCTTCACTCATTTCTTTACCCATTGTCCCCACCCCATTCTTAAATTCTAATTATTATTTGATGCTAAATAATATTCTTCTTTAAAGCAACTAATTTGTTTTATTTTTAAGACAACCTCATTAAATAAGAAGCTCATTATTTTTCTAGGTTGAAAATAACTATTATATCATATAATTAGTTAGCACTAATAGCACAAGAGTATATTATATGAAAAATAATAATTTTTATTCTATAGTGATATTGTTTGCAGATTTAGTATTATCAGGATAAAGCCAAGTAAAGAGTACGCCAAATAATAAAGAGAGATTTAGTAACAAATTCCATTCTGTCATCGATATGCCAAATAATTTAACTGTTGCTTTGGTACAAGTCGCGATTGGTTGGCTATAAAATATCTCTTTAATATCTTGGATGGATAAGTGTTTAGGAATATGGATTAAAGTTGAACAAAGAACACTTGGATTAACTATTCCCCTTTCTACGGTACTATGATAGCCTGCTAATATGCAAGCACCTAATAAATTTAGAGTGATAAAAAATAAAGTATATTTGCTTATTTTTTTAATAATTAATGCTACAACTGAAATCTTGATGATAAATAAATATGGGAATCTTTGATAAATACATAAAGGACAAGGTATAAAATGTAATATATATTCAACAAAATAAGCTAAAGATAAGGCAAAGATGCATATGCA
Source organism: Candidatus Tisiphia endosymbiont of Xenochironomus xenolabis (assembly GCF_964264705.1). Classification (NCBI taxonomy): domain Bacteria; kingdom Pseudomonadati; phylum Pseudomonadota; class Alphaproteobacteria; order Rickettsiales; family Rickettsiaceae; genus Candidatus Tisiphia; species Candidatus Tisiphia endosymbiont of Xenochironomus xenolabis. The sequence continues at coordinate 802,461 of NZ_OZ183473.1, read as the reverse complement.
AATTAGGGTTATATGTAAAATTCTAAAGCTATCTTTACGAAAAAAATGTACAATAGAAGGAATAGTCATAAGTAAATAATAATTTTTAATCGGTTATTGTCTAAGAATATTGTAAAAAACTCAAGAGATATATTTATAAATTTACAAAAAACCATGTATATTTATAATCTTGGTAAATCGAATCAAACTTATGGATATTATAGATGTCAGAACTAGAAATTTTAGAAGATGCGGTTAAATCAAACGCTTGGACTTTTTTAGAAGCAAAAAGAATATTAGATCAATTGGGCGGCAAAACCCCAGCTAAAGGCTATGTATTATTTGAAACGGGCTATGGACCGTCAGGGTTACCGCATATTGGTACATTTGCAGAGGTTGCTAGATCTATAATGGTGCAAGAAGCATTTAAACAGCTATCGAATATTCCAACTAAGATGTTTTGTTTTTCTGATGATATGGATGGTCTGCGTAAAGTTCCAAGTAATATCCCCAACCCTGATATGGTGGCATTGCATATTGGCAAACCTCTTACATCTGTGCCAGATCCTTTTGGTAAGTGTGAAAGTTATGGGCATTACATGAACGCCAAACTTCGCTCATTCTTAGATAAATTTGGCTTTAAATATCAATTTGTTAGTAGTACAGAATGTTATAAATCCGGTTTATTTGATCAGATGATGCTAAAAGTCATAGACAAATATGAGGAGATAATGGCTCTAATGTTACCAACCTTTCGAGCCGAAAGAAAAGCAACCTATTCGCCTTTCATGCCAATTTGTCCAAAAACCGGCATTGTCCTGCAAGTACCTATTAGCAAAGTTGATCGTTTAAACGGCACTATTAGCTATCAAGATGAAGAAGGAAAATTGGTTGAAGTTCCTGTGACCAAGGGGCATTGCAAACTACAATGGAAACCTGATTTTGGTATGCGTTGGGCTTCGCTACAAGTTGACTATGAAATGTATGGCAAGGATCATATGACTAACGCCAGGTTATACTCTGGAATTTGTCGAATTTTGGGTGGCATTGAACCAGTACAATTTTTTTATGAATTATTTCTTAATGAAGATGGAGAGAAAATTTCTAAATCTACAGGCAACGGTATTACAGTTGATCAATGGCTACAATATGCCCCTATGGAAAGTATGGCATTATTTATGTACCAGAATCCAACAAGAGCCAAACGTTTACATTTTGATGTAATACCTAAAAATGTTGATGAATATATTACGTTTAATAAAAAATATCATTTAGAAACTGATCAAGTAAAGCGTTTTGCTAATCCAGTACACCATATTCATCATGGGAATGTGCCTATTATCGAAACTTTTGGCATTAGTTTTAGCCTATTGCTCAACCTAGCATCAGTTTGTAATCCGGAAGATAAATCGGTACTTTGGGGATTCATCAGTCAGTACGCTCCAGATGCAACACCGCAAAATGCTCCGTACCTTGATCATTTAACAGATTTTGCCATTGGTTATTATAATGACTTTATTAAAGCGAATAAGTGCTATTTAACGCCTAATATTCAGCAAAAAGTTATCTTACAAGAAATTAGCACTATGTTATCTTCTTTACCAGTAGATAGTACTTCCGAACAGATTCAGGAGAAAATTTATGATATAGGTAATAATCATGGTTATCATAATTTGCGAGATTATTTTAAAGAATTATATCAAATATTACTTGGTCAAACTGAAGGGCCAAGGCTTGGGTCTTTTGTTAAACTTTTTGGTATTCAAGATACTATAAATTTGATTGATGAAAAAAATAAGGCTTGACCAGCATTTAGTAGAATGCCAATTAGTTGATGATATTAACATCGCACGAAGCTTAATAATCCAAGGCAAAGTATATGTTAATCAGCAGCAAAATACTAAACCAGGTACGGGAGTATCAATTGATACTCGTGATATTATTATAAAACGCCCGATACATGATTATGTATCACGAGGGGCGTTAAAATTAATTGCTGCTCTAGACCATTTCAATATTGATCCACAAGGGCTGATTTGTCTAGATATAGGCTCTAGTACCGGTGGTTTTACTGAGGTTTTGCTTCGTAGAAAGGCTGAAAAGATTTTTGCAGTAGATGTCGGATATGGTGAACTACATCATAAATTGCGTAATAACCCTAGAATTTCAGTAATTGAAAGAACTAATGCCCGGTATTTAACAATTGAGCAAATTAGTTTGCCACCAGATATTATCGTTTGTGATGCCAGCTTCATTAGCCTTACTACCATATTACCCACTGCATTTGGTTTAGCAAAAGATAATTGCCGTCTAATTGCCTTAATTAAGCCGCAATTTGAAGTGGCCAAGAATGAGGTCGGGAATGGTGGTATTGTTAGAAGCCAACTCTTACATCAAAAAGTATGTGATAAAATTCAACAATGGCTAGAATCAAATTATAATTTTAACATATTTGGGGTAATACCCAGCCCTATTCTAGGAGCAAAAGGCAACCAGGAATTTTTAATTTATGGACAACGTATAAAAAAACTATAAATCATCCCAAAGCCAAAGAAGAAGAGAAATTGATTTTCCATAATAAAATTAGTGACCATAAAAAAGATGGGAAACCTATTGTATATTTAGATGAAAGTGGTTTTGCTCATGATATGCCTTGTACTCATGGTTATGCTGTAAAAGGATAAAGATGTTTTGGTTAGCAAGATTGGGGGGCTAAAGGACGAACTAATGTTATAGGTGCATTACTAGGAATACACTATTAACAGTTAGTCTTTTTGCCTTATTACTCATTAAATTGCTCTTTGATAATTCGATTTTCAAGGCTATTTTTTTTATCAAATAGTAATTTGATCATCTTGTTTTTTGCTGATTTAATTAATACTGACTTAATATCGTCAAATTCCTGAAAATCGGCAGCTGCATTTACTGGTCTTTTATTACTTTCTAAAATTTCAAATCTTATAGTAGTGGAAAATGGTAATAACGCACCGTGCCAACGTCTTGGACGAAAAGGACAAATTGGTGTTAGGCATAATACATTTGACTCAAGTGGTAAAATAGGTCCCCCGGCAGATAAGTTGTAAGCACTGCTACCAGCTGGAGTCGCAACCATTGCCCCATCAGCTACTAATTCACTCATACGTTCAACTTGATCAATTTCAATCTTAAATTTAGCTGCTTGGTTGGTTTTACGAAATATCGAGACTTCATTAATAGCTAGGGCGGTATAGGTTTTACTATCTACAGTTTCTACTTGCGTCTCTAAAGGGTATAAATGAGAAACTATTGATTCTTGTAAATTATCTATTAATTTTTCTATAATAATTGAATTCATTAAAAACCCAATATTGCCAGAGTTAATTCCATAAAAAGGAACGTTTAGGTGCATATAACGATGTATCGCATGTAATAATTCGCCATCTCCGCCAACTACAATAATTACTTCTGCTTCTTCCACTTTGCAGAATTTATAGAATAGTTCGAGCTGCTTAACTAGTTCTAACGATTTCGTGGAATTGTTAAAAATAATTGCAATTTTATTTATATTAATTTTAGTTTTTGCCAACATAAATACAATATATGGTTAATTATTAATACAAAAAAACATGATGCTAGTACATCACTTAAAAAATGCCCCCCCATTAATATGCGACTTAACCCAATTAATGAGCCGAAAATTAAGGTGATACTGTAGATTCTTGAGAAATATATAACAGGAGCAATATACGCAAGGCTAGTTAAACTATATCCCATAGCTGCATGTCCTGATGAAAATGAGCAGTTATGTACACATTCATTAGAAATTGAAAAAGCTCGAGTAAAATTTTTGGAACCATTAAAATTTTTAATTTGCACAGGACGAGCCCTACCAAAATGTTCTTTAAATAGATGATTCACCAATAATCCAGGACCTATTGATGTAGACAAAATTATATAAAAGCTCCCAGAAATAATAAGTCTATTAAAAGTTTTATACTTAACAATTAAGTAAATTAAGTATAATAATGTTACTGTAAGTAGTAGTTTAGTTAATATTGGAATAATTTCAAACAATAATTGGACAATGCTATTGTTACGGTAGATAAATCCATCGTTACTGTCGTAGAATAAATTTGAGAAATCTATATCAAAATTAGGAAATAGTACGATCAATAATAAGACTATACCAAAAGCAAATATGTTCGCATAAACTAAATTAGTATTAATCATAGACTAAAAGCCGAAAATAAGGTATAAAAATATACTTAAACCATACATAATATAGAAGTTAACATGCCATTCAACATTAAAAACCATAAAAATGCTTTACTATTCTTACCACTTGGCGGGTCGAATGAAATCGGCATAAACGTCAATCTATATCATTATAAGGGAAAGTGGTTGATGGTTGATTGTGGTAGCGGCTTTGCTGATAACTATTTACCAGGTGTTGATATGATAATTGCTGATATTAGCTTTATCGAACAATATAAAAAAGATTTGTTAGCTTTAGTCCTAACTCACGCACATGAAGATCATTTGGGAGCAATCCAATATTTGTGGAGCAGTCTAAAATGCCCAATATATGCAACTACCTTCACTGCAAATTTTCTGAAACTTAGATTAGCTGAATATGATTTTGCTAAAACTATAAAAATTCATGAAGTAAAACCTTCGGCAAAAATAAATCTTGATCCATTCCAATTAGAAATGGTACCGCTTACCCATTCAGCTCCCGAAATGCAAGCAATTATGATACGCACAGAAGCTGGCAATGTTTTCCACACTGGAGATTGGAAGTTTGACCATGATCCTTTACTCGGTGAAAAAGCTAACAAGGATTTACTAAAATCCTATGGCGATGAAGGGGTTTTAGCTTTAGTTTGTGATTCAACTAATGTATTTAATGCAGGGACTTCTGGCTCGGAAGGAGAAGTGCGTAAAAGTTTAATAGATATTATAGCAGGTTGCCCCCAAATGATTGTGGTAACAACCTTTGCTTCAAATTTGGCACGACTTGAAACTATAATTCATGCAGGTCAGATGGCAGGAAGAAAAGTAGTGCTATCAGGAAGAAGTTTGCATAGAATTTTGCTCGCAGCTCAGGAAAGTGGTTATATGAAAGATATTGCCCCTTTAATTGATGAGCGGGATGTTGCAAGATTTAAAAGGCAAGAACTTTTAATTATTGCTACTGGCTGTCAAGGGGAACCTCTAGCAGCTACTGCCAAAATGGCAAATAATAGTCATCCTAGTATCAAGTTAGCTCCTAAAGATACAGTTATATTCTCTTCAAAAATTATTCCTGGCAATGAAAAGAAAATTTTCCGTATGTTTAATATTTTCGTAAAAGCAGGAATTGAAGTGATAACTGAACGAGATCATTTCGTTCATGTTTCTGGACATCCATCAATTGACGAACTCAAGCAAATGTACGCCTTAATTAGACCTCAGATTTGCGTGCCAGTACATGGTGAACCGGTACACATACATGAGCAAGCAAAATTAGCTAGTAAAAATGGTATAAAGCATGCTATTGAAGTAGAAAATGGTAGCCTAGTATTACTTGATCCTCATAATCCACGTATTTTAACTAAAGTAACAACGGGTTATTTGGCTGTTGATGGCAATTATCTTTTACCAGCTGAATCATCAATTTTCAGAACCCGCAGACGTATGCGTGATGATGGTATAGTAGTTGCTTCTCTGATAATAAATAAGAAGGGCGAAATTACTTGTAGACCTATTTTATCTATGCCAGGACTTCTTGACTCTAATGATGATGCACAGCTAATTAATCTAATCAAAGATAATATTGCTGAAACAGTAGAAATTCAGAGAAAATCAAAAGGTAATCTCCTCGATGATCAGGTCGAAAATGCTGTAAGGTCAGCTATTCGCAAAATATTAAAACATGAAATGAATAAATCGCCTCTTATTATAGTTAATGTGGAGAAAGCTATTTGAATTAGGTTTTATTACTGAGACCCATTATTGAATAAATATAAATTATTTCTGTTAATCCAAAGAGTATTTTTATGATAAAAAATAGAATTTTCACCTCTGAATCGGTGTCTGAAGGACACCCAGATAAAATTGCTGACCAAATTTCTGATGCTATTTTAGATGCAATTATCACTCAAGATCCTAAATGCCGTGTTGCATGTGAGACTTTAGTGAAAACTGGTATGATTTTAGTAAGTGGAGAGATTACTACAAATTCTTGGGTTGATATAGAGCAAATAGCACGTGATACAGTAAGAGAGATTGGTTATAACGACCCAAGTCTTGGGTTCGACGCAGATTCTTGTGCTGTTATATCCGGTATTACCAAACAATCAGTAGATATAGCTATTGGTGTGGATAACCAAGATGAGGATATGATTGGTGCTGGTGATCAAGGGATGGTATTTGGTTACGCCTGTAATGAAACAGAAGTTCTGATGCCAGCTCCAATATATTATGCTCATAAATTAGTTAAGAGGCAAGCTAAATTACGTAAGCAAGGAATTTTGCCATGGCTTGGTCCAGATGCAAAATCACAAATTACTTTACGATATCAAGACAATAAGCCGGTTGGTGTTGATGCGGTTGTATTATCAACTCAGCATTATAGTCATGTAACTCATAGCCAGCTAGTAGAAGCAGTAATGGATGAAATTATTAAACCAGAACTACCAGCAGAATGGATTACTAAAGACACAAAATATTTAATTAACCCTACTGGTAGATTTGTTATTGGTGGGCCTATAGGAGATTGTGGGCTTACTGGTAGAAAAATTATAGTAGATACTTATGGGGGAATGGCTAGGCATGGTGGTGGTTGTTTTTCTGGCAAAGATCCAACAAAAATAGATCGCTCGGCTGCTTACATGGCTCGCTATATTGCTAAGAATATTGTAGGAGCTGAGATAGCGGATCGTTGTGAAATACAAATATCCTACGCAATTGGAGTGGCAGCTCCTGTATCTATTTTAGTTGACACTTTTGGTACTGGTAAATTAACTGATAATGAAATAGCGGAATTAGTAAATGAACATTTTGATCTAAGACCAGGTAGAATTATAAAACAACTCAAATTGCAAACTGCTTGTTATCAAAAAACAGCGGTATATGGGCATTTTGGTAGAGAAGATCAAGGATTTACTTGGGAACAATTAGATAAAGTGGCGTTATTACGTACTGCCTCACTAAAAAAATGACCATGCTTCATTTGGCTGCTCCGCTGTTACTGCATCTCTGAATTTAGAGTAAGTCTTATATTTCTCGCTTTCCTCCACCTTTCTAGTTTTTTCATACACTCCCTGTAATCTTAGCTCTTGCTCTCGCATTGCATTGGCTAGGTGTGCTTCTTTTTCCCCTTCTAATTTAGTTTATAGAATTGTGATATTATTACAACCAAAATTTATTATTTCAATTTTCGATACTATTTTTCTCTTGCTATTAATTAATCAAATCATCACTATAATTATTAGTGTTAATAAATATTAAGGTGAATTAATGATAGGATATCAGCAAGAACAAAGAAGCCTAACTAAAGAACAAAAACAAGCAGTAGGGTTACTGTCCGTTGGAACATTCTTAGAGTATTTTGACCTGATGCTTTATGTACATATGGCTGTATTTCTTAATGAATTGTTTTTTCCAAAATATGATCCTCATACTACCGCTATTTATTCAGCTACAGCTTTCTGCTCTACCTTTGTTTTTAGACCAATTGGAGCATTAATTTTTGGTTGGATAGGTGATAATATAGGACGTAAGACTACCGTTATCATAACGACTTTTATCATGGCTTTATCATGTCTTACTATGGCTAATATGCCTACTTATGCCCAAATTGGTATTACAGCTTCTTAGTTGATTACAATATGCCGTATAATGCAAGGAATATCCTCTATGGGAGAGGTAGTAGGAGCAAAACTTTATTTAACTGAACTTATAAATCCACCAATCCAATATCCAGCTGTTTCATCAGTGTCGATTTTTGGTACTTTAGGAGATGTTGTTGCTTTAGGAATAGCATCGTTAGTAACCTCCTATGGATTTGATTGGCGTCTAGCATTTTGGATGGGAGCAGGCATAGCACTAGTTGGTACAGTAGCCAGAAGAAATCTTAGAGAAACGCTAGAATTTGCTGATGCCAAACGTCAACTAAAAAAAACTTTTCAGCAGACTTCAAATGTTGCCAGCATAGATCTCAAAAAACTAGAAAATAATCCAATATGGACAGAAAAAGCTAATAAAATAACAATAATAGCCTTGTTTCTAGTAGAATGCATGTGTCCTGTATGCTTTTATTTTGCTTATATTTATTGCGGAAATCTTTTAAAAACTTCTTTTGACTATAGTGCTGCACAGGTTATTCATCAAAATTTTATTATCTCAATATGTTCCTTCTTAAGCACTTTGGTATTAGCATATTTAAGTTATAAAATATATCCGTTAAAGATTTTAAAAACCTTATTATTGATATTTTGTGTATTTGCTTTAGCTTGCCCTTATTTATTGAATAACCTTAATAGCTCCCTTGATGTTTTTTTAATTCAATTATTCATTATATTATTTGCACCTATCGGTCCTAGTATAGGACATCCAATCTTTTATAGATATTTTCCTGTCTTTAAACGGTTTAGTTGTGTTAGCATTACATTTGCTATATCTCGTGCCTTGATGTATTTAGTTACTTCTTTTGCAATTGTTTACTTAACTGAATATTGGCATCATTGGGGGATAATGATGATATTGTTTCCAGTTTGCATAGGTTTTACATTTGGACTATTTTATTTTGAAAAATTGGAGAAAAAGGCTGGGAATTATCCACAATAACTCCTATGTAGATCATGGTGAACAGAATGTGGTATAGCTAAATGTCGACAACATAATTCAATAATTTGTTTTGTTACTGTTGGTATTTTTAAATGCATAGATAAAGTTACAAAATGTATTACCGTCTCCTCTATAATCTTCTTAATTTTTTCAGGGGATTTTACACCAACAGTTTCTAGATTATGAATTCTATCAAAAATTTTAATCAATGCCACATCATATTTTTTTGCTGAAATAATATATTTAGTGTTTCTGCAGAGCTAATCTTGCCATGAGGCTTGACCCTAGTTAAGTCTTCTACTTGACTAGCAACCTTACTACCAAAAGTGTACGCAATCATCTCTTCGGTAAGTTCTGTATCTTCAATGGTATCGTGCAGTAATGCGGTAACAATCATGTCGGTTCTAAACAATTTTGGAACTGTTAGAGCAGTATATTCAGCAACCATATAAGCCACTTCAATCGGATGTGAGTAATACGGTCCGCCTGACTGCCTCATTTGACTGCCATGGTATTCTTTAGCGCAATAAATGCCTTTTTTGACTTCATCAATATCCACCGGCACAACTACTTGTTTATTTAGCTGTTCAAGTTTAGTAAGTAACCGTTCAGCGTAAGTACAAGACCTGTATTTTGAATTATCCCAACAGTTAATATCTTTCATACAATAACCTTAATTATTTTTACCTTTTTGCAATCACTTTAATTATCATTAGAATCGATTTTAAATTAGAAGTCAACTTATTTAATGGAAAAAATTAGATATTTTTCTATTAGAACAATATCCAATATTTTACTCGCATGGAATATGGTTTTGATGGTTAATACCCCCTTAATGTCATGTGATATTTTAGCAAGATATCTTTTATTACCTTCTGGGATGATTAGTTTATAGTCAATTCAGGATAATTTGGTGCTAGGAGCAAGGAGTGCATAGGCATCAGTTTAAGAAAATAAAGTAGAAAATCGTCATTGCGAGCCACCGTAGATGGCGTGGCAATCCATTTTTAATAATCACTTTTCTGGATTGCTTCGTCGACCTAAGGTCTCCTCACAATGACGTTTTTAGACTTACAATTTATTATCAGATAGCTGAGCTTGATACTCCTTATTAAGTGATTTAATCGTATATAGCCACAATATTACGATAACAAAAAATATAGCAGCGAAATAAGGGGTAGCTTCAACGAAGGTAAAAGAAGGAAGCAAGATAAAGAATGTTGACTGGATAATACCACCGCCAGATTTACCGAACCTACCACCTATCACTTCTACTGCCGCTTGTCCTTTTGTTCTAAGATCCTTATCAATAGGGATATATGCCATATTCTTGGTAGCATCAAATAGTGAATATTTTGTTGCCTTGCTTAAAATATTTTGAATCATTCCAATCATCACTGCTACTGCCAAAGGTCCAGAAGCGAATAGACCAGTAACGTACATCGCAATAGTGCTATCAAAGAAAATGAAGGCAAAAAAAGCAACCCCAGTAATTAACATCATCATAGGAGTAATCATCGCGGCGGTAAACCAAGAAACCCTTCTTAAGATATTAGAACCAACAACCATGAATAATATAGCTGTCACACCTTGCCAAGCCTGAAATTGTCCCATATACATGGTATAGTCTTCTTTGCTTGGATATAGTTGCTGAATCTTTGACTTCCATACACCTTCTACAAGATTTACTGACACACTATAAGATATAATGAGTAAGGCAATAAGCCCTAAATATTTTGAACTAAAAATCATTTTAAAGCTTTCTATAAGAGATAGCTTAACCTTACCTTTCTTGATTACTTTACTCGTTACGTCATATAAAGTAGGATCGGTTAAAACATGCTGATTCATCCATCTATACAATAACATGATAACTACAGCACTACCCATCATAATAACAAATAGTGGAGTGTATTTCAGATGTTCTGCAACTATTTGAGTTTCTGTGCTTAAAAAATAGCAAAGTATTATGGCAGTAACTGGTAAAGATAAATTTGCTAGCATACCAAACATAGAATAAAAGCGTTTTGCCTCTTCAGTCTTAGTAATTTGGTTAGCAAATTGCCAAAATAATAAGCTAAGCATCATACTTCCCCAAAGTTCTGATATAGCATAGAAGACTGCAAAACTCCACTTACCAACTACCCTAATAAACCACTTAAAATTGGGATACGCATTACTTAATGTCTCAATTGTTTCAGGATTAGGATGCACCAACTCTGGATATGGGTATAATACGAAAGTAAATAATACAAAATATGCTAGAAAAAAACTGGTCACAGCGTAAAAAACATTTTCTTGTTTTAAAAAGTCACAGAGTTTTACATAAGCAACCATAAAGAGTATTGCCATTGGTAAAACGACATAGGTTTTTACAAAACTTATTGATTCAGGACCAATAGCTGTTACGACAAATCCATCTTTTATCGACCTAAGGGTGGAATAGTTGAGCAAAATGCAAAACATCATAGCTGCCATAGGCAGAAACTTCTTATTTTCATGCCCTTCAATTGGCCAAACCACTCTTCTTAATTCTGAGAAATAACTATTATCTTTCACCTTATCCATACTGTTTTATTCATTATATAATCAGTGCACTTATATAGACTTATGTACAAAAAGTCAAATAAAATGATTAATTCTTTTCGTATATCATATATATTTATGATTAGTGTTAAGAAAGATAATAATGTATATTTATTTTGCTAGTTTTCACATTTAGCAATTAAATTTTAAAAGTTATATAAAAATATTTTAGGAGTGTATAAATGATAAAAAAAAATAGATTAGACTTTCTGTATAAGGCAACTACTATTGTAGGAGTGCTATTACTAAGCTCATATAGTATAGCAAATACTACGTCACCCACAATGTCAAATGCCAAACAAACTAATATTAATAGTACTACTGTTAATAACGATAATGAATTACAAAAAATTATTGATGAGTTCGGTTCTTATGCTGCAGGAATTTCAGCAGAACTGAGGGAAGAAACAAAACAATATCGAATAGAAGTTGCTAAAATTAACGCTCATAAACGCGAATTATATAAAAAAATCTCACAAGAAGCTCAAAACTATCTTGCTAAAGAACGGGAATATAAAAAAAGAATTTCAGATTTGAAAAAAAATCAAGAAAATCCTAAATCTACTAACAAGAAATAATGCTTTATCAACAATTTCAGCAGAATATAGAAAAGCTAATTGGTGATAGACCTCAAACAAGGTCTATTGCCTTAGCTGTTTCTGGAGGGTCTGATTCCATAGCCCTTTTAATGTTAACACATAAATGGGTCAGCACTAATAGTATTAATGAAAATATTAGTATGGTTGTGATGTTAGTTGACCATCATTTGCGGGAACAATCTAAGCTAGAGCATGAGTATGTTCGGGATTTAAGCCATAAATTGGGACATGAATACCACCTACTTCATTTCGATCACCAAAATAATTTTTCTAATTTACAAGCAAGGGCAAGAGAAGGGCGTTATCAATTAATAACCGATTTATGTAAAAAATTAGATATATTGACAATTTTGACAGCCCATCATTTGGATGATTATATAGAAAATTATTGTCTGAGATTAGAAAAAAAAAGTAGCATATTTGGACTTAGTGGTAGCCCTATTAATTGGTATAATAATGTTAAAATAGTGAGACCATTGTTTAACATACCAAAACAACGGTTAGTAACGTATTTAATTGCCAATAATATAAAATGGTTTGAAGATGAATCGAATAAATCCGACAAATACCAACGAAATATTATTAGAAAAAAATTATCTCAACAAGGAGAATATGTAAAAAATCAAATAATTTCTGAGCAATCTACAATTAACCAATTAGTAGAAGAAAAATTGCAACCTGAATTAATCGCTTGCATTGCCGAATCAGTAAAAATTTATCAATTCGGTTTTGCTACTATAAATTTATTACAGATTACAGGATTTTCTAGCGAAATAATACTACAGTTAATTAGTTTTGTCCTTATCATTATTAGCGGTAAAAATCGTAGTAGTAGATCAGAGCCAATAAGGATAATAGTGATATTATTACAACAACAAATGAATTTTACTAAAACATTACATGGTTGTGTGATAAAAAAAATTAATAATAATTTAATAATTTGCCGGGAATTTGGCAGAAGTTTGCCGATGGACATTAAACTTAACAATATAGATATTTGGGATGGTAGATTCCGTTTTACAGGAAGCTTTGCAAATAATTCAGGCTACTTAGTAAGTAATTTAACGATCAAGGATTATAGTAAAATAAGAAAAGATTTAGATTTAACAATACTAAAAGAGACAAGTTTCAATAACCATGTTGCTATTTTATTCACTCTACCAGTAGTCAAGATACTTGAAAAAGTTATAGCCATACCCCATATATCCTACTATAATGATGAGGGGTTGAGTAAGGGGCTTGATGTTGCTTTTTCTCCAAATTTTGTATCGCGTTTTACGCATTTCTGTTAGGTGAGTTGTAGATGAATAATCAAAGTAAGAATGTTCTAATTTGGGTATCGATTTTTGTTTTAATGGTACTTGTCTTTCATGTATTTCAAAATGATGGTTTTATGGGAGGAAAGAGTAATATCTCTTTCTCAGATTTTTTAACCAAAACTGATGATAAATCAATCAGTTCTGTTAAAATTCAGGGCAGAATAATCGATGGAACTCTAAGTGATGGGACACCTTTTTCGACCTATGCTCCTGACTATCCAGATCTAATAAACCGCCTAAATAGTAATGGTGTGCATATTGAAGTAATACCTCCTGATACCAAAATGAACCTGTTATTTAGCATATTCATTTCGTGGTTTCCAATGATTCTGTTGATAGGTGGCTGGGTATTTTTCATGCGTCAAATGCAGGGTGGCGGAAAAGCTATGGGCTTTGGTAAATCTAAAGCCAAGTTAGTTTCAGATAAAGGAGCGAAAGTTACTTTTAAAGATGTAGCTGGTATTGATGAAGCTAAAGAAGAATTAACTGAAATTGTTGATTTTCTTAGAGATCCAAGTAAATTCCAGAAACTTGGTGGTAAAATCCCCAAAGGCTGTTTGTTAATAGGATCGCCTGGAACAGGTAAAACTCTGTTAGCAAGAGCTATAGCAGGTGAGGCAAATGTTCCGTTCTTTAGTATTTCTGGTTCTGATTTTGTTGAAATGTTTGTTGGTGTGGGGGCAAGCCGTGTACGTGATATGTTCGAACAAGGAAAGCGTAATGCCCCTTGCATAATCTTTATTGACGAAATAGATGCTGTAGGTCGTCACAGAGGTATTGGCATGGGCGGTGGTAACGATGAGCGTGAACAAACATTGAATCAGATGTTAGTTGAAATGGATGGGTTTGAAGATAATGAAGGAGTAGTGATTATTGCGGCAACTAACAGACCTGATGTACTTGACACTGCCTTACTAAGACCCGGAAGGTTTGATCGTCAAATTACTGTACCTAATCCAGATATTGATGGTAGAGAACAAATTTTACAAGTACATTTGAAGAAGATAAAATGTGCTAAGAATATAATACCTAGAACCATAGCTAGAGGAACTCCTGGATTCTCAGGGGCAGAGCTTGCTAATCTTGTTAACGAATCGGCATTAATTGCTGCTCGTAAAGGCAAAAAAGAAGTTGATATGCTGGAATTAGAGGAAGCAAAAGATAAGGTGTTAATGGGCGTGGAAAGACGTTCTATGATTATGTCAGATGAGCAGAAAAAACTAACTGCCTATCATGAAGGTGGGCATGCATTAGTTGGGCTTTACTGCCCAGCTTCTGATCCAATTCATAAAGCAACTATTATTCCAAGAGGTAAAGCACTTGGTATGGTAATGAGATTACCTGAAAATGATCGGTTTTCTATACAGCGTGATAAAATGGAAGCTGACATAGCGGTAGCAATGGCAGGCAGAGTAGCTGAAGAACTTATTTTTGGTAAAGACAAAGTTACTTCTGGTGCTTCTTCTGATATTAAAATGGCAACCAGAATGGCTAGAGCTATGGTAACTGATTGGGGGCTAAGTGATGCAATAGGGCCTGTATATCATGGCTCAAGCAATGAAGATATGTATGCTAGTGGTAGGGGGGAAGGTCATACTTCTGTACATACCGCAGAATTAATTGATAGGGAAGTGAAAAATTTTGTTGAAAAAGGTTACGATTTAGCAAAAAATATACTAACTGAGCATATTAGTGAACTCCATCTATTAGCCAAAATATTAATTGAGCATGAAACATTGTCAGGGCAACAGATTAAAAACTTGCTTAGTGGTAGAGCTATGAATTCAGAAGAGGCAAATTTATTTCCAATGAGCAATGATGATAATGGTACTATAAAAATTAAAAAACCAAGTCGGAAAAAAGACTTGTAGAGTGGGGAATAGATATGGCAGAACTTAGATTACCACCTAATTCTAAAGTCGGTAAAGGTATAGTACATAAATATTCTGGGAAAGCGGCTAAGCTACGTAATGTTAGGATTTATAGGTATGATCCAGATTCTGAGGAAAACCCGAGAATTGATATTTACGAGTTAGATCTAGACAAAACAGGCCCAATGGTTCTAGATGCCTTAATTAAAATAAAAAATGAAATAGATTCTACTTTGACTTTCAGACGCTCTTGTCGTGAAGGGATTTGTGGTAGTTGTGCAATGAATATAGATGGAACTAATACACTTGCCTGCATTAAGCCTATTGAAGAAATTTGTGGTGATATTAAGATATATCCCTTACCACATATGAAAGTAGTAAAAGATTTAGTACCTGATATGTCGCATTTTTATGCTCAATATGAATCGATAGAACCTTGGCTAAAAACTGATACTCTTCCTCCTTCCAATAGTGAAAGATTACAGTCGCTTAAGGATAGAGAAAAATTAGATGGGCTATATGAATGTATATTATGTGCATGTTGTTCCACCTCCTGCCCAAGCTATTGGTGGAATGGTGATAAATATTTAGGTCCTGCGATTTTACTACAAGCTTATCGATGGATTGCTGATTCTAGGGATGAGTATACTGGAGAGCGTTTAGATGCTTTAGAAGATCCGTTTAAGCTATATCGTTGTCATACAATTATGAACTGTACCAAAACTTGTCCGAAAGGTTTAAATCCAGCTAAAGCTATTGCAGAGATAAAAAACCAAATAATACAACGTCATGGAGTGTAAACGGTATACTCTTCTGCTTTGAAGAATTGACTTCACAAAACTTCGGGGTTTCGCCACAATTGTCGGAAGTTAGAAGAGGAAGCGGTTTTAGACAGGATAGTTTAAAAGTTGTATGTGGTCAATGTCATTGCGAGGAACCGCGGCAACGCGGCAATCCAAAAAATGACTAAGAATGGACCAACTATGTTTCGCAATAAAAATTTAAATAAATTTGGTTTAAATTTTTATTGCTTCATCGGCTATGCCTTCTCGCAATGACGTTTAAGATACATATACGCCGACGCTTGGCAATCCAATTTTTACTCCCTAGAAATTCACTTTAACTTTTAAACTACCTTGGTGACCAATATATTTATTGGCAATGTTAGCGTTATAGGCAACACTATATTCCATCATATTGTGTTTTGCAGCTAAACTAGTACCAACAGTGAAGAATATCTTAGCAGATTTAACTGATTTGGTTTGTAATGGTTCATTCATCCCACCTAACCTTGCCTCAATTATGGGTGATTTCCCTTTGAATTCATAATTAATGTAGCCATGCAATTCTGGTATTAGCAGTAATTGGTCAAGTTGTATATTTGTTGCAGTTCTTAGACCCAAAATACCTTCAAATTTATTGTATAACCTATTCTTAACAATTAGGTTTTGGCATGCTGTACCAGTTTCCACATGACCGGCATCTATAAATTGTGAGTATCTTAGCCCAATTATTGGCGTAATAGTTAACTTTTCAGAAAGTTGATAACTATATCCGGTAAGTAGTTGTCCACTATAAGAAGTAGATTTATATTTAGCAACAGCTATACCTAGAGTAGTAACAGTTCTCTTATCAGTTGGGAGTACACGTCCTTCCAAATTTTTAACATTAGTTATGCCATATGATGCTATCGCTTCAGCAAACCAATTAGCTGAGAATTTATATAAACCATATATGGAAAAGACATTAGTATTACCACTAGTTTTATCACCAATTTTTTGATCTTTATGAAACATTTTTGTGTTAATTTGGCTATAAGCTGTACCAATTAGCAAATTATCATTTATCAAACTGTCGAAGCCAACTATCCCACCAGCTGACTTTGATTTATAACCGCTAACTCCTTTTCGCATTTTTTGGTCAGCAATACTATAAAATGGACTACCCCATATTCCATATAATATTACATTATCATCATCACCCGATGCTACAGGAACCTGCATGTTTTCAGACCTTAAAGTAATTTGGTGGGTAACTTGAAAAATTACTTCACTTATTACGTATTTTAAACTTTCTAGACCATCTTTCATTGAAGTTAAATTTTCATTACTAGACAATAGTTTCTCCATTGCCAATTGGGCATTATTTTTATCCATACAGCCAAGGTCATTTCTAAACTTAGCAGCATCACAGTTAATATCTGCCTCCGCTGCCTTATCCAATTGCTTAATAAACTGCTTTTTTTCTTTAGGCTTATCAGCAAATTCTTTTTCTAAAACTTCCTTAGAAATGTCTTTTGCATACAGGGTCAGATTGTTAGGATTAATAGTCCAGCTGACAAAGCGGTTTTGTTCACTTGTTGAATCTAAGGTAATTTTACTTGGGTCCAAGGTACTAATACCATTACCATAAACTGACGAAATCAGAATATATTTAGTATCATCAGAAATTTTGTTAACATCAGTCCGTCCTGCTATTGTTACAAGCAATTTGTCTAGTTGTGATAGATCCAGTTTACCATTACTCTGAATTTCTATATTACCACCTGCCGACTTTGACGAGTCATAGAAACTATGTAATTTTAGCTCTCCTACTAGTTTGGCATTACCAGCATATTTTAATTGGCTAGTTCCAAGATCTATGGTTAAATCTTTAGCGGTTAAATCACCAGTGATAGTTTGTTTTTCAGCTAATATAATTAGCTTGGCTTGACTGGCTTCAATGCTAGAAAATGCAATATTTTTTTCTAATATTACATACTTACCTGGCACAAAGGTTACAGGGGTTGTTGACATTACTTCTTCTTTAAACCATACGTTATCTGCTAATATCACCTGTCCATCCTTAATTGGAGCCTTAACCAAGGTTGCATTACCAAATTTCATCTTGGATGATGCCGTCTCAACATTTATCTCTTCCGAAACAATCTCCGTGCTATAGGTAAAATCCTTCAATAATCTTGGTATTCCTGATATCAATATAGCTCTTTCCTCAGTACCAGCAAAAGTTGCAGTTTTATTATCCTTAATGGTTATTTTCTTGGAGTAAATATCGGCTTTTACCGTGGAGTCACTATCAAAAGTTACATCAGACAATCTAAACTTATCTGACCCTAGATTACCATAAGCAACGCTACCACTCGATTCAAATATTACTTTACTACTATCAGAAGTTGTAGTTAACACAGCAGCATAGAGATTACTGTTAGTAATGCTAAGTGTATGATCACCTAGTAATTTAATCTCTTTTAATCTGTTACTATCTGAACCAACATCACCGACAATAGTAAGATTTGCATTTAATGCTAGACTATGTAAACCATTGCCAGCTGTTGTAATGTTACTTATAATACTATCTTCTTTTAATGTTAAAGTTGCATTTTGAGAACTAGAGAAATGAACATTAACCGCTGAAAATGTTTGAATAGTTTCTACATTTGATCCGGCTATTTCTATAATATTAGCCCCTATTTGGCTATTAATGACAATATCTTTTTTGTTATTAAATTTAACTATACCTAGTCCATTAATATTTTCAGCATTGACATCTTTAGTAATCTCAACAGTTGTACCACCTAGTATACGGATATTTTTAGCATTGATGAGATCATCAAACCTTACAGTACCAGCTTTAATTTGGATATTACCGACGGGATTCTTTTCTGTTCCGACAACACCGCTAATTCTGCTATTTCCCTCGAATATTAAACCAACTGCCTGTCCACCAGTTAAGTTAATACCACCTGCTAAATTAAAACCACTAGCAAGAGTTAATTTTTGTACGCCATTACCTTGGATTTCAGTAACGCTATGATTACCAGAGGCGGCTAATGTCACATTACCATTACCTGCTGTTAATAGTTTTAACCCATCAATTGCACCGCCTACTTCTCCATCCCCTAGGAATTCTAAAGTTGCATTTTCACCATCTTTTATAATACCACCGATTTTCTGCTTATCTGCCAGCGTAACTGTACCTTTCTTATGATCAAAATATACATCACCTTGGATACTACCATTGGCAGTTAATTGACCATCACCATTAAAAGTTACGTTGTTACTAATCAAACCACCAACTGTACCATCGCCACCATCACGAATAACCACATGTCCTGCAACAGTACCAGTCGTAGTACCAGCACTAGCAAAAACCACATTACCACCAACGTTACCGACTAACTTACCATTAGCATTAAATAACACATCAGTAGTAACGTTACCGATTAACTGAGAAGTAGCAGCAAAACCCACACTACCATTAACGGCACCGGTTAACTGACTAGCAGCACTCAAAAGCACATCACCATGAATACCGTTTGTTGTTACAGTACCAGTTATATCTGATATTATAGTATGAGCATATATGGTGGGAGTAATATTAAGATCCCCAGCACCAGAGAAGATTATCTCCTTTAGCTTAAGATTAGCAGTACCTAAACTAGCATCTCCTACTTTATTAATCGTTAACATTGTGTTAACAACAGGAGAATTAAATTCAACTACACCTTCTTTATCATTAATTGGAACCAAATTATTTGCTAAAGTTATAGTCTTGTCATCATTATCACTATTCCGTAATATTAATTTAGCATCTGGATCCAAGAAATTAATCCGATGAGTGGCATCAGTTAAAATATGAAAATCCCCATGTTTGGCATCCAGTACATAAATTGCTGGACCAGTAACAGCAGTACCAACACCACCAGCACCAGCAGAAGATTGTCCAATATCGATTCGAGCAATCGCGGCTGAAGTACCACTCTCATCGATAAATTCTGTAACAAACTTTGTATCATGAACAATGCTCAATTTCCCCGTGTTACTAATATCAACTTTATTAGCATTATCTCCTTTGATAGTCACCTTACCAAAGGCTGCAATGTGTCCTAGCTTTCTAGCAACTGTACCAAGAGATTTGTTACCATTAGCTTGTACAGTTAAAGTAGCATCGTTGATACCACTCATAAATACTATTCCACCACCACCAACAGCAGCATGCCCTGGTAAGTTATTCTCAAAGGTTATAATTCGCTCCTGTCTTATAGTAAATAATTCTAATCTCGACTCTGGATGCAAGAAGTTAACTTCTGCATCAGCAGGAGTAAGGAGATTAATATTATTAACTGAAGCATTTATTGCTAGAACCTTAGCAACAGGATCAACAACAGGGAAACCAACCTCACCTGGTATACCAATATTTATAGTCTTAATATTACCAATATCTTCATGAGTAGCTATGAGATCAGTTTGAACATTTAAAATACCATTATCACCATTAGCTATTGTTGCGTTGAAACTATGAGGATCAGCACCGTAAAATGTTAAAGTACCAGCATTAGCAAAATAAACTTCACCTGTAAAATTACCACCAATTTTTACAGTTCTATTGGCAACAGCAAAGTGGAGCGTTTCAGTAGAAACATCTTGTTGTAAGTCAACATCACCATCATTAATATTAATCAAGAATAAAGCATTATTCTTACCAATATTCCCAGTTACTGTACCAATTCCTGCAAAGTCTAATATACCGTTATTAGCAGCACCTGTGTTATCTACAGCACCATCGATTTTCTGACCAACTGCTAGGTTAATTGTAGCTGCATTATTACCATTGAAATCCACATTACCTATAATGTTGGTATGAGCATTGACTATAGCCTCAGCCCCAAATTTGAAAGTCTCTGCTTTAGCTACAGCACGCAAGTGTATATTACCTACTTCGTTAAAGTTTACTTCCGCTAAAGCATTATTAGCACCAATCTCTCCATTTACTGTAGCATATCCTTCGAAAGTTAATATTCCCTCACGATCAATATTTGTAGTGATATTACCAGTGAGTGATATATTTCCGGGATTACCAGCATCATCGTTAGCAGGTCGAATTACAAGAGTTGAGTCTGCTCCATTAAGGATTATGTTACCCAAGGCAGTATAGGTATTTTCACGTGTAGTGAAACCATGCTTTATATCTATAGCTTTAGTACCGGTTAAAGTTAAGGTTTTGCCAGCTGCTATAGTTATAGGTAACACGTTTTGTATATTATCTTTTTGTGCTTTTTCACCTCTCACTATAGAACCGATTGATAAATTTTCATTAACCGTAAGCATGCCGGGTTTGTTGCCAACTAGATTGATAGCAGTAATTATACGATCATGTACATTAGCATCAAGTGTAACAGGACCACTATAGAGAAATGCAGTGTTATCCCCAGGTGCTGCAGTATAATCTCCCACAGGATTACCATCCTTCTGTACTTTTTTCCAGTTCTTCTTATCTGCCGTATCTGATAACGTAATATCCTTCTTACTGAGCATCCTAAAACCATGGGTTACTTTACCAAAAGCAACATTGTTCCATCCCATACTTGCTATAACAGAGGCAACTGATACACTGGTCAGCAAATTTTTTAAGAATTTTTGTTTTTTAGCCATAGTTCTCCATTTTTATAAAAAAATAATTCGTTATTTCCAGGATGTTATACCTGCATAGACACGCTAGTGTTTGGGTTAAATTGGAGAGATACAGTTATATGTGGCATTAAGTCCTAGGACTTCAGGTCTAATGCCTGTGAGAACAACTCCAAAAAGGATATATGCATATAAACCTATTAGAAAAACTATCTAACAAAAGCAGTATCAGAGCATAAAAGTGATAGATATAGCAGGGTTTCAACACACAGAATCAGCTTGTTGTACAATGTTGTTTGGTTAACTAAGCGGTTGTAAGAGTTTAAGGTATCTTGTAATTAATGTCGGGATAAGGATGTTGTGAATATGTAGATTAAAGTCAAGTTTTATTGAAGGTTTATGTTTTTTTAACGAATAGGTAGCAAGAGTAAATAATATATGGACAAAGGCGTTTATCGAAGACCTATGTTTAGTGTGTTCAATATCCATTTTATTTTTTAGATAATCAAAAACTGTTTCAATTAAACCGTGCCTTCGAAGTAATAGTTTTTCTTTTAAATCCGTTAATTTATTTTCCATATTCTTCTTAATTCCATGAATCATTTTTAAGCCTCTTTCATATAAATTTAAGAACAAATTTTCTTGATATAACCTTTATCAGCAGCCATAATTCCAGTTAATCATTTTGTTAATTCTAGCACTGAAGTCCTATTATCTGTATTACATTTGATCGCTTCTAATATGAATGTTCACGCCAAGTGTCTATTAGCTATGAACCGCTTTGCAGCGACGCGGCAATCCAAAAATGATCACAAATGGACTGCTTCTTGGCTTATGCCTTCTCGCTAATAGACGTTTTGTACTTTAACTTTTTTTCCTTGAACGCTCACCTTCTAGTGCCATAAAGTTTCCTTTATTGTTGATTGTAAAATACCAATTATGTTTAGTGATATATACTTTATTCATAATACAAAAACCCTACTATATTCTTTCTACCATTGCAACCTTTTATTTATGATCAATATACACGAATAACATGATTATTTGTGGAGTATCGTGTTTTTTATGTTTTCAAGGGCTTTTTTTATTATCCTATTCAATCCAATTTTTGTATAGGCAGAAACTGCAAAAATCTCCTCACTGGTAATTTTTTGTAATTTGGTAATTTTGTCTTGAACTTCTTCCTCTGACAAAATGTCACATTTATTTAAACAGATTATTTCCGTCTTATTTTTTAATAAGCTTGAATATGATTCAAGTTCATTCCTAATAGTTTTATAATCAGCCAACAAATTATCACTTGTTGCTGATATCAAATGAATCAATAAATTACACCTCTCAATATGTTTTAGGAACTTATCACCGAGTCCATGTCCCAAATGGGCTCCTTCTATTAAACCTGGGATATCAGCTATCACAAATTCTTCATCATCCACATAAACAACCCCAAGATTTGGGCTTAGTGTAGTAAATGGATAATCAGCAATTTTAGGCTTTGCTGATGTCGTTGCTGCAAGAAAAGTGGATTTTCCTGCATTAGGTAAACCTATAAGACCAACATCTGAAAGTAGTTTGAGCTGTAAATTTACCCACATTTCTTCTCCTACGATACCTTCAGTTCTACGTCGCGGAGCTTGATTAATGGATGACTTAAAATGGCTATTACCAAGCCCCCCTTTTCCACCCTTAATTATTTCAAAAATTTGTTCATCCGCAGTAAAATCATATAGTAGAACATCATTATGTTCTGAAAATATTTGCGTTCCAACTGGTACTTGTAGGACTAAAGCTGGTTTAGATTTACCAGTTCGGTTTGCACCTTTACCATTCTCACCATTTTCTGCTTTAAAATGTAGTTTATACCTAAAATTTACTAAAGTATTAATATGAGAATTGCTCTTAAAAATAATGCTACCACCACGACCACCATCTCCACCGTCAGGTCCTCCCATATCGATATATTTCTCTCGATGGAAGCTAACCGCTCCATCACCACCATTACCCGCTTTTAAATATATTTTAGCTTCATCGATAAAATTCATAATTTATTATTTCAAGTTATTAAAAGTTGAGCATTCCGACAGCGTTCTAGCAATTACGTTGAAAGATATTGCAAGCTTCACAACCATCATTGCGAGGAGACCATGAGGTCGACGAAGCAATCCATATGATAAGCTCCATAGATTGCCACGCTCACAGACGTTCGCTCGCAATGACGTATGAGTATACTTTTCTGCTTTGAAGAGTATATACTAATTATAATGTACGCTAAGTGTTTTGTGAAAAATATTTTTATTATTTCTATAGCTAACCAGATTAGCATTACTTATATACGTTATTGCGAGGAGTCCATAAGGTCGACTAAGCAATCTATTACCGTATATTAAATCTATCATAGGTAATTTTATTATCTATCGATTCAATCAAGCTATCAGAAAATTCTTGCACGAAATCATGCCTTACCATACCAAGCTTTCTCTTAATCCATGATTGTTTATTAGCTACATATTTAATAGTTACATCCCCGTATTTCTTTTTTATAAAACTATACATATCATCTATACCATCAATTAAACCAAAATCAACAGCAGTTTGTCCAGACCAAAATTCTCCATTAAATAAAATATCATCTTCTTGAGTTAACTTACCGACTCGACGTTCTTTAACATAATCTATAAAATGTTGATGAATCTGTTTTTGTAGATGCTTAATAATTTTAATATCTTCCTTTTGCACTGGTTGAAATGGATCAAGAATAGATTTATTTTTACCTTCTGCATAGACTCTCCTTTCTATACCAAGCTTATCGATAGCAGCAGGGAACCCAAAACCAGCCGAAATAACTCCTATACTACCAATAATTGAACTCTTAGATGCATATATTTGGTCGCCAATGCAGGCAAGCCAATATCCACCAGATGCTGCTAGATCTTCTACAAAACTATACACGGGTATTTTCTTTTCCTGAGCTAACAATCTTATACGTTTACTAATCAGCTCAGATTGCACAGGTGAACCACCTGGAGAATTTATACTTAAACATAGAGCCTCAAGATTTTTGATTTCAAAAGCCTTGTCAATTAACTCATGTAGTGACTCAATAGTTAGCCCTGATTTTATTGAGCTTACTTTACCGATAACTCCACTAAGGCGAAGAACCGCAATCACCGGTTTTGATCCCCCGGAACCTATTACAGGTAACAAGGAAAATAATTGTTCTAACTTACCTACTTGACGTTTAGCAATTACCTGTTCAAATTTCGCGTCGGCAATTGAATTTTTATTATGTGCTTTATGCATTGGTTACTCCTTTTTTGTCTTTTCAGAAGCATTATGATCTTCCTTTATATTTTGTTGTACTTCTAGTTTTTTATCTTTCTGTTCTTTAGGTGCTAACTGTTTATTAACTGGTTGATTAATAGTTTGTTCACGGTAACTATTCTTGGGTTCTGGATGATTCCCAGGAATATTTGACAAAATAATATTCCGAACTTCTGTATCGTACCAATTAATGATACCAGCAAAACTTACTAACATTTTTCCATCTGGGCTAATTAGAATAGCAGTTGGTATACCTACTATTGAAAGAGCTTTAAATAATTGATTCCTAAAATCATGATAGATTGGTAAATATCTTATATCATAATTTTTATAATATTTTTGTATAACCTCTATGCCTTGGTAGTCTTGTGATACAGGAATTATGGCGAATGGCAGCTTTCTAAAATCTTTTTGCAATATATCTAAATCTGGCATTTCCTTAACACAAGACGCACACCATGTTGCCCAGAATACCAATAATATCGTTTTTCCTTCAAAATTATCAAGAGAATATTTTTCACCTTTATCATCGAAAAAAAATACCGTATCTGGAACGGGAGATGAATCAAGCATTTTTACGCCTGACTTGCTATAATCTAATGCAAAACTATTAGCGATGCACAATAAGTATGCTACAATCAAAAAAAACAGTTTACTATATTTTTTAATATACCTATAAACAATAGAATTATTGCCAACTAATTTATTAATTATCATGAAAAACAATATTTTTTTACCTCTAATATTATTAAGCTGCTTAATTTTAACTTCTTGTGGACTAAAAAAGCCATTAGAAAAGCCCATTGTAGAAGATTGTTGCGGATGTAAATAATCCAACCTTTAATATCTTTTGAATGTTCGTCCTGGCATCACAACCTTAAACTCATAAGTTTTGATGCCACTATGAACACTAGTCAGAACATGGCTAACTTCTCCGCAATTATCTAAATCAACCATTGAGTTAGATAAATATAACTTAGTTTGCAATTGCCCAAGATCCAAGTGCTCAACTCTAATGTTTACATTAGCAGTTTCACGACCAATTTTACTAGGGTATATAGTAACAAAATAGAATTCTCCTTTATTATTGGTAGTAGCCGTACCAAACCCGGTAAAACTTGATTTACTTACAAGATTTAGCATTTTTTTATTGATACGAGTACGAAGTGGTATATAGGGATATTTTCCATCACTTCCAACCTGCCATAAATATATTTTTGCATCTGATACTGGAACGCAATGCTGGTCTAACAATATACCCTTCACTATAATTTTTGTACCACGATAGACCGATTGTTGACCTGTGCTTCTAAGTAAGTTATTGGATGATTGAAACTCTAGCGGTTCATAATCATTTATTGTACTCTTAGTAATCTTACAGCAATTAAGCCTATTAGGATAATAGTTAGGTTCACTTGCTATAGCAATAGTAGAACACAAACAGATTAGAAATAATAACTTTTTCATGTTTTGCCACTTATGTTTAATTAGTTATCACAGACAGCCTTCTAGGTAACACAACTGTCGAAAGTTAGAAAATGAAGCAGTTTTAGAGGTCATAGTGACTAGAAATGAATTGCCACGACCTACTTGCGTGATCCGCAATGACGTTTGGGATAGTAAGAGCCTGTTTGTCTTTACCACAAAGTGGCTCCTTGCTAATGACGACATAATGCCAACCAGGTTAGCTCTACAAATCACCACAACACCGCTGGAGCAATAATTTTTTTCTTCATTTCCTCGTCATCATAATAGAAAACTTTTTTTAAAATTACTGGTTGCTCTTTGTCCATTAAAATAATTTGAGAATCTACTGGCAAACTCATGACTTGCTCCCAGGATAGCAGTTCTGTATTTTTTTCCCGATCTTGGCATATTTCAGATATAAGATTTGCCGTTTTATAATTATTAGCCCCAAATGCTATTTTACACGTACAGTCTGATATAATATTTTCAGTTTCATTTTCACCATAAACTTCCTCTATTTTGCCAATATTTGACGATATCAAGAATAGTTTAATTTTGTAACCACGAAAATAAGGCAAACATGATGTAAACATTTCCAATTTGCCAACTGAATAAAACTCATCCATCAATAAGCATACTACTCCGTTTTTCTCAGTATGACCAAGATTTTGGGCGGTATTTATCAACCTATCTGCCATATGGTTGTAGAATAATTGCAATACTGGTTGTAGCCTCTTAATGTCTGCAGGGTTTACTCCGACATAAAGAGTCATTTTGCTTACTTTTAAATCGGCAATATCGAAGTCTGATTTTGAAGTAGCATAATCAATGAATGGGTTAGTCCATGGATATAGATAATGACTTAGCTCCTTGATTATAGCATTTTGTTCTTTAGTAGTTTTGCTCAAAAAAGACGAGATTATTTCAAGACCATACTCATGAATTGTACCTTTCGCCTTATCAATTCCATCTGATAGTTCTTGAGCTAAATTCCTTTGTAACATTCTTGCTATTTCACCTAACGATCTTGTTTTGGTAGTATCGTTGCAAAGATATAGAACCAATCCAGTAAATAAGCTTTTGCTACTAGCATTATCTTTGATCAATAAATCAGCAATCTTTTGAATGTCATTGATTATTTCTCTGGAATCCGAATTAATATAATCCAGCGGATTATATCTATGAGTTTTGTCTTTACCCAAGAGCGGATTGAAGACAAAAATCTTATGTCCAATCGATGCTCTGTATCCACTTGTAAGTTGGTAATTCTCGAGCTTTATATCATGAACAACACATGACTCGGAATAAGTTAACAAAGTAGGAAGGACAAAGCATACCCCTTTACCAGAGCCATGTGGTGCTAGTAATAAAATAGGTTGATAACCTTCGGCATATAGAGGTTTGCCATTTTCATGGTTACCTAAAAATATTGCATTTTCAAAGGACATTTTGTAAACCGGAATTAAAGATTGCAAGTAAGTAAAAATATCATACGAATTTTATTCGTCCACCCAAATATTTTAGGATATAAACTCGGGGGATAAAAAGCAATCATAATCATTTTAAAAAGTATCTTTTTATAAAAGCTGTACTATAACTTGGACTTACGCTTATGATTTTTCCCTAAACTTACTAAAGTCCGGCAATCCCTTAAACTTTGCCAAGAAATTATAAATCATTGTTAGTAATTATGAGGTCAAATAAGTTATCACCGACAACTTATATGCAACAATACGGTTGGATGAAAAGAATCAAAAAATAGATTAGTTGCAAATCTTGTACTTACTACATAGGAAATTATAGGTAACTCTTAATTCTCCTGTTAATACTAACTCTAGTAACAGCATAGTATTAAGCTTATTAGCTATATCCCATACACAAGGTTGAGATATATTGTTGCCTTTCTGTATAGATATTATCAATCCACCTTAAAGTATCAAATTCTTGTTTTACAAAACTTAACATATTGTTAAATACTCCAATAATCACTCCAGTATAGTTAATTCAGGAGAATTTGGGGCTAGGAGCAATGGAGCGACGCCTATAAGTAATAGGCGAGCGACAACGTCCCCAACTTCTCATCAATTGACTATATCAGATAGACTATCTCCCAAAACATAAACTGCCCTATATTGTGTATTTATATAAGGTTGAGGTGAAGAACCAATTTGTTTAAATAACAAATCTGGAGTACAGTTTTTACAAGTGTTACTACAGTAGTCAGTAACGCTGATAATAATGACAGCAAAAGAAACTGGTTTATTGACTTCATGACAATACAATATTAATTTATTGTTTTATGTAAAATATTTTAAATCAAGAAGTTAAACAACAAATATTTTATTAGGAAAGACTACCACAATTAATTTAGTTCCATAATAAGAATTGCCGTTAAAGAACACAGGGCTATCTTTACATCATGTGGTTCCTATGATACACTGACAGCAAGTTGTCTAAAATAAACAACAAATGGTTATAAAAATATATAATTTATGAAAGAACATTTTAAAAGAACAATTATTGGGATAATGTCAAGCTTACTATTTTTCCCAATTTCAGTAATTGCCAGAGATTCAAACTATCCAGAAAGTGAACAAGAAAGACAGATGGAGGAAATGGGTTCGATAGTTGGCGCAGAAGGTTTGATATTTAGACCGGGCAGAATCAAGAATGAATCTACCAAAACGGAGATAGGTAACATCAATAAATATTTATGGCAGGCTTCTATAGAAACATTAAGTTTTGTACCTCTTGCTTCAAGCGATTCAATTGGTGGAGTTATTATTACTGAGTGGTATAGTCCAAAAGGAAAAGCAGATTTTCGATTTAAAATAAATATTTTTATAAAGGATAACGTTATTAGTCCGGATGCAATTCAAGTAAGAATATTTGAACAAACACTTAAAAATGGTAACTGGCTAGACAATCATACTGCTCCAGACCTAGTTAATAACATAGAAGATAAAATTTTACGAAAAGCTAGAGAATTATACATTAGTGCAGGGAAAAAATAATGTTATAGTATACTTACTAAAAAATACTAATAACTAACGTGTGAATTATGAAAAATATTGAGAAAAAATGGCAAAGAATTTGGCTTGAAGAAAAAGCTTTTGCCGCAAAAGACAACAGCGATAAGCCTAAATATTACGTACTTGAAATGTTACCTTATCCTTCTGGGAAAACTCATGTTGGACATTTACGTAACTATTCTATTGGAGATTGCATCGCTCGTTTTATGAAATCACGAGGCTATAACGTATTGCATCCCATGGGTTGGGATGCTTTCGGTTTGCCAGCAGAAAATGCTGCCATTAATAATAACTCTAATCCTAAAGATTGGACTTATTCAAATATTGCAACTATGCGAGATCAGCTAAAATCAATTGGCTTTTCATATGATTGGTCGAGAGAAATAACAACTTGTAATCCAGATTATTATAAGCATGAACAAAAATTCTTTTTAGAACTTTATAATAGAGGTTTAGCCTATCAAAAAGAATCTTTAGTAAATTGGGATCCTGTTGATAAGACTGTTTTAGCTAATGAACAAGTAGTAGATGGTCGTGGATGGCGTTCAGGTGCTTTAGTTGAAAAAAAATATTTAAAACAATGGTTTTTAAAAATTACTAATTACGCT
This sequence comes from Candidatus Tisiphia endosymbiont of Xenochironomus xenolabis, assembly GCF_964264705.1. Classification (NCBI taxonomy): domain Bacteria; kingdom Pseudomonadati; phylum Pseudomonadota; class Alphaproteobacteria; order Rickettsiales; family Rickettsiaceae; genus Candidatus Tisiphia; species Candidatus Tisiphia endosymbiont of Xenochironomus xenolabis. The sequence continues at coordinate 772,464 of NZ_OZ183473.1, read as the reverse complement.
GAAGAGCTATTAAATGAAATTTCAAAACTGGAATTTTGGCCTGATTCTGTTAAATCTATGCAGGAAAAATGGATAGGTAAATCGGAAGGAGCAAATTTTACTTTTAAAATTAAAGATCATCAAGCTAATATAGAAGTGTTCTCTACTCGACCAGAAACTATTTTTGGAGCAAGTTTTGTTGCAATAGCCTATAATCACCCAATAGTTGGGCAATTAGTGGATAAAAATAACGATATGGTGTTGTTTATTGAAAAATGTTCACAATTACACACTAATGCTGCAGTAGATAAATCTGAAAAAGAAGGGGTGTATACTAACCTTTTTGCCATTCACCCATTTGATTCGACAATTATTATTCCTGTCATAATAACAAATTTTGTACTAATAGATTATGGTACTGGGGCGGTTTTTGGATGTCCAGCTCATGATGAAAGAGATCATGCATTAGCAAAAAAAATGGGCTTGTCAATAAAGCAGGTAGTAATTAACCAAGATGTTCAAATGGACGTATACTCGGAACCTTACACGGGTGATGGTATGATGATCAACTCAGACTTTTTGAATGATCTTACTGTTCAGGATGCTAAACAAAAATCTATAGAAGAATTTGAAAAACGTGGTTTAGGAAAACGTACTATTAACTACCGTCTGAAGGATTGGGGAGTGTCTAGACAAAGATATTGGGGCTGTCCTATCCCAATAATATATTGCTCAGTTTGCGGAACTGTGCCGGTAACTGAAAAAGACTTACCAATCACTCTACCAAGTGATGTTATATTTTATGGAAATGGCAACCCTCTTGATTCTCACCCTACTTGGAAAGATACTAATTGCCCAAAATGTCAAAAACAAGCTATTCGAGAGACTGATACGTTAGATACATTCTTTGAGTCTTCTTGGTATTTCATCCGTTATTGTAACGTGGCAGCAAAAGATATAACCGACAAGCAAGTATGTGATTATTGGTTACCTGTTGATCAGTATATTGGTGGAATTGAACATGCAGTAATGCATCTTCTTTATGCCAGGTTTTTTACCAAAGTAATGAACGAACAAGGTTATCTTAGTATTCGTGAACCTTTTAATAATTTGCTAACTCAGGGTATGGTTCTACATGCTACTTATAAAGATGCTAATAATAATTGGCTTTACCCAGATGAGGTAATAAAACAGTCTGATAAGTGGATTAATAAAAATACTGGAGAAGAAGTAGTTCAAGGACGAATAGAAAAAATGAGTAAATCCAAAAAGAATCTTGTGGATTTAGAATCAATATTGACCAACCATAGTGCTGACGCTATTAGGCTATTTGTCCTCTCCGATAGTCCGCCAGAGAAAGATTTTGAATGGTCGGCAAATGGTCTTGAAGGCTGTTCTCGTTTTATTAGTAAGCTAGAAAATATGGCAGAAATACTAATTAATAGTGAAATAACGGAAGGTTCTAGTAATAAATCAAATAAATTAACAAAGCTTACCCATTATACTATTAAACATGTTACCGAAGAATTAAAGGATTTTAAGCTAAATAAAGCCATAGCAAGAATGCGGGAACTATTTAATGCTTTGTCAGATGAAGTATCTAAGGGCAGAGAAGGTAATGTTAATATAGTCAATTCATCAATTGACTATAGTGTTAAAGAGAGGTTTAGAGTCTTGATTATGTTACTTAACCCATTTATTCCACATATTACAGAGGAAATTTGGCAAAAATTAGGTAGTAAGGAAAGATTATATCAAACTTCCTGGCCTTCTTTCGACGAATCATTGTTGGAGCTAGAATCTTATACCATGGCTATCCAAGTTAATGGCAAACTGAGAGCTACACAAGAATTTGCCAACGTAACGAGCAATATTGAGATTCAGAATATGGTAATGCAATTACCCGAGATACAAAAACATTTAAGCGGTAAAGAGCCTAAGAAAATTATCATAATACCCTCGAAAATAGTAAATATCGTGGTGTGAGACTATTAAGTTACAAATATAAGGAATAATCAGAAGTTTTACAACCAAACTTTTAAATTATTATTATTTTACACGAGTTGGCGATATATTTTCTAAAATGCATACATGCTTAAATAAGCTGGGCAGATTTCTTAGAACATTAAATTACTAACAAAATGAAACCATTAACTATGCAAGAAGCAAGTAACGTCTTATCAGCTTGGACTGTTTTGGAAGTATTGTCGCCTCGAACATTTTGTAAAGCAGAAGACCTAGTAGGAGGAGAAAAAAGTTTAGTTGCTTTATTTTAGTTGCTTTATTAGATAATGGACTACCATGGGAGAATGGTGGCGAAGAAGTACCTCCTGAGAAAAAATTATTCTATCAAATAATAATGGGTTCGATTAGTCTTCAGAGTGTATTTTCTGCTTTAGTTAAAAAATATGGTGATACAAGTGTCGAATCAAAACAAGTATCAGGAGAAGCCATTACAGGGGTAATTACTGTAGATCAGCATGGTTGTCTTCTTAAAAATGATATATCTGTTAATTTATCAAGTTTTGCATGGGGTGCTCCTCAAGCGTTAAAAAATAGTCTTGAAAACTTAAGGGACTGGGCATTAGTTAAACAAAAAATGGAAATAGCTTTTGATGGAATCTTACGTAAAAAAGATGAAAATGGTAAAGAGCTTCCCTTGAATAAAATAATGATAGATGAGGCTTATACTTACCTTACTAATAATATTTATGGTATATCAGCAGAAATGCTAATAAATAAAAAATTTGCTCTCCGAACTTACGAATTAAGAAAAAAAGGTGATCCTGAATCAAGTAAAAAAGGTGATCCTGAATCAAGTAAAAAAGATGACCCTGAATCAAGTGAAAAAGATGGTCCTACTAAGACTGTATTACTTAACAGCTTTTACCTAAATGATTTAGCAAAAGCTAGTACTTTAATTGCTAATACTTTAGCTCAAAACCAAGATACTTCAAGTGCTTCAACAAACCTCTTACAATATTTAGGTGTGAATGACCTAAAACGTCAAAATATCCTAGATAAGACTGTTTTACAAAATATTCTTTCCCCTAAAAACATTCCTTCAGCAAGATGGCCTGGATTAGGACGACATCCTTTAGTATTACTTCAACAGGCTGAAGTTAATTTATCTATGACTGAACTAAAAGACAGTGGAATTCTTGCAATTAATGGACCACCAGGAACAGGAAAAACAACTTTATTACGTGATATTGTGGCAAAATTAGTTGCAGAAAGAGCAGAAGCATTACTGAATTTTGTTGATCCTGAACAAGCTTTTATTGATTCAGGGGAAAAAATACAAGCCGGAAAGGGGTGGTTCAAGATTTACAAATTAGATGAAAGACTAAAAGGTTTTGAAATATTAATCGCCTCATCTAACAATAAGGCTGTTGAAAATATTAGCACTGAATTACCTAGTTTAAAAGCCATTGCCGATAATGCAAATGATCTGCGTTATTTTAAAGCTCTATCTGATTCATTACTTGGAGGTGGAAGTTGGGGGTTGATTGCAGCAGTACTTGGCAATATGACTAATTGTAAGAATTTTAATGAAAAATTTTGGTGGGATAAGGATTTTAGCTTTTCAACATATTTAGCAGAAATAAATGGAAAACCGCAGAAATTCGAGATTAAAGATCCAGATAGTCATGAAATCATTGAAACTATATACCCTAAAATTATTGAAGAAAATAACCCACCGTCTAGTCATAGTGAAGCTTTAGAACGTTGGAAAGAAGCTAAAGAAAATTTTGAAAAAACATTAAAAGCAAGTCGAGATGAACTCTCTAAATTACAAGAAACAAGAAATTTAGTTGAAGAGTTAGAAAATTTAGAAAAAGAGTTAGGAAAGGTAGAGGATATAGAAGATTTTTTATTAAAACATGATAAATTAAAACCACATATTATTTGGTGTATTCTAAACACTCCTTCATTTCTTGCCTGGAGAGAAAAAAGGCAAAAGATTGTTCGTCTTAATTATAAAAAGAAAAAGATTGTAACATCCTCTAAAGAATTTGAAAATCATTTGATTGATAGTAGTTTATTTACAAAATCCTCTGAAGAAATGCACCTAGTGTCCCCATGGTGTAACGAACAGACACAATTATTACGCGATGAGGTATTTATTTCCGCTATAAAACTACATAAAGCATTTATAGATGCAGCAGCCAAACCTTTACATCATAACCTTGGAGCTATGATGAAAATTTTTAGGGATTCTTTTAACGTAATAGATAAAAGCACCACTGATTTTTTACTAGACTTATGGGCATCTTTCTTCCTTGTAGTTCCTAGTGTATCAACAACTTTTGCATCTGTAGAGAAAATGTTAAAGGATATCCCTGCCAATTCTCTTGGATGGCTTATTATTGATGAAGCTGGGCAGGCTTTACCGCAAGCTGCTGTAGGGGCTATAATGAGAACAAAACGTGTTATAGTGACAGGGGATCCTCTACAAATAGAACCAGTGGTTGATTTACCTGACAATTTAACAAAAAGTATATGTAAACAATTTTCAGTAGATCCAAAACGTTTCAATGCCCCAGAAGCATCAGTGCAGACCCTATCAGATTTTGCAAATTCATATATTTATGAATTTGATACTAAGCACGGAAGTCGTTTGGTTGGTGTGCCTTTACTAGTACATAGACGTTGTGGAAATCCTATGTTTGATATTTCTAATATAATTGCTTATGGAGAATCTATGGTTCACGCCAAGAGTTCTGATAGCAGCTCTGCAATACATAAGTGTCTTGGTTCTTCTAAATGGTTTGATGTTAAAGGAGAAGCGTCAGATAAGTGGTGTCCAGAAGAAGGGCAAAAGGTACTTGAACTATTAGGTACATTAAAGAGTGCTGGAATACAGCCAAATCTGTATATTGTGACACCTTTTAGAGTTGTTGCGAATAATTTACGCAAAATTATAAAAGATAGTCATATTTTAAAATCTTGGATAACTACAGATATCTATTCTTGGCTTAATGAGCGAGTTGGAACAATACATACTGTCCAAGGTCGAGAAGCTGAAGCGGTAATTTTAGTATTAGGGGCACAAGGATCAGACCAAGATGGCAGTCGAGTATGGGTAGGCAAATTTCCTAACATCTTAAATGTAGCAGTTACCCGTGCTAAAGAAGTTATTTATGTTATAGGAAATAGAGACTTATGGAAAGAAGTTGGAGTATTCCGTGAGCTAGACAGTAGAATTAAGTTGAAGTAGGACCACGTTTTGCTATATTATAAATTTCTTTCAATAAAATTTTATCAACTGGCTTATCCAAAAATTTATAGCACGTTCTATCTGAAAATACTTCTTTAACATTTCTTATTAATACCACTTAATTTTCTGGTATTTCTTTTTGCCAAGTATCAGTATTATTACTTTCTAAAGGTTCATCAGCATTTACCTTACTATCCTCTAGTTTAAACTCAAGCAGATTAATTGAACCTATATGTATGCCATTATCAGAAAACTCAATATCAAATTTTACCTTTTCATAAGTTGCTACTTCACTATCATCTGTCTTAACCACTTCAGATACAGAAGAATTAGCAACTTTCTCAATTATAGCCTTGATCATTTTTTTAGGTAATAGCAAATTATTAGGTATCAACTTATCGATGATATCATGATGATTAGTTAATTCAAAAGATAATTTACCTTTTGGTAAGTTACTCTCAAAAAATTGCAAAAAACCTATTAAAGCTATTTGGGCATTATCATCACAAGAGAAAACTAATCGGTCAATATTTAAATTTCTGATATCTTGATCAGTAGCAATATTTATTAGGGTGGCTAAATCAAGCTGAGCTGTTTTGAAATTCAAAAAATCTTCCTTTGCAGCGTATGACAAACGTAATTGTAAAGCTATATCTTCGCCATCCTGAGATTTTGCTTTATTGATTAAGAAAACCAAGTCACTAATATTAAAAATTTCCTTATCTTTCTGAATAATTGATAATAATTTATTGTTAACTTGCAAAAGCTTCACGATAGATTTTAGATTATCTCCACTAGACAATCTATATATAGGTTTATTAAATTTAACTAGTGCGGCAATATCTTCCTTCGACTGTACACTATATTCAATTAACTTACCACCAAAATTTTCTTGTTGTTTTATTGTTTGTCCTAAAATCAAGTTAGCTTTTTTAAAACTAAAATCGAATAAAAATATCATTTTTTCAGCAGATATTTCTTTAGAATTAATATGATCAATAAATTTTATTTTTGGCTCGACTAAACTAATCTGCAAACGGTAAGGGAAACCAGAAACTTTGACTTGGCTATAAGATATCTTAATATTATCTGTCTCTGAATTATTTATAGTACTTACCACATTACTTTTGATAGTATAAGCAACGGCAAACCATATTATGGTGTAAGTTAAACAAATAAAAAGTAAAATTTTGCGTATCACTTTATTATACTCAATTATAAATTAATATTACGGGTAGCAGATGGTAAGCGAACCCTTATACCGTCAAGATATTCAGTAACAATAATCTGACAACCAAGTCTTGAAGTATGAGTAAGACCAAATGCTAAGTCAAGCATATCTTCTTCTGCCTCGGAAGGACTTTTTAATTTGTGATAAAATTCCTCATCTAAAATAACATGGCAAGTAGCACATGCTAGAGAGCCTTCGCATGCACCTTCAAGATCAATATCGTTTTGATGAGCAATTTCCAAAATAGACAATCCTATAGGGGCGTCCACTATTTTCTCTGTCCCATCTTTATCTACAACAAAAATTACTTTAGGCATTAGTTATCATCCATCTTCAATTCACTTTAGTTTATTTCATTAATATGCTTACCTTTAAGTAAGCCTTCCACCGTGCTATTTAATCTTTCGGCAAGAAAATGCTCTGTTATACTCTCAAAATTTTTGCTACATTCTATAATGTAATCACGATCATTTGAGTCTATTGCTTCTTTTAGAGTTTTAATTGCCATATCAATTTTTTCCATTTCATTTTTTGCAAGAAGATTTGGCATCTCTCTAATAGCATTTTCTATATTATAAAGCAAAGATTTTGTGTTAATAATTGTTTCTTGTAACAATTTCTTATTATGATCACTAGCCGCATTTTGATAAGCATTTTCTAAAATCTCGGTAATCTCACTTTCATTTAAACCATAACTTGGTTTTATTTCAATGTTATGTGAGATATTACTATTTTTTTCTAGAGCTGACACTGACAAAATGCCATCTGCATCAATAGAAAATGTTACTTCTATCCTAACTCCCCCTGCTTTCATTAGTGGCAATTTTAGTTCAAATTTTGCAAGTGGCCGACAATCCTCTACCATTTCTCTCTCCCCCTGTACCACATGTAGCTTCATAGAAGTTTGGTTATCCACATAATTGGTAAACTCCTTAGTAACCGATATCGGTATAGGGCTATTACGCAGAATAATTTTTTCAGTAATTCCTCCATTTAGTTCAATACCAAGTGACAAAGGCACTACATCGATTAATAAGGAATTAATATTTGCAGAAGTTAGGTTCTCTGCTTGCAGAGCCGCACCCCATACTACCGCCTTATCTGGGTTAATATCTGAAAAAATAATAGTATTAAATGTTTGCCTTAAACTCTTACTAATTAACGGTATACGAGTTGAACCACCAACCAGGATAATACCTGAAATATCAGGGGTCTTTGCCTGTTCTAGCGTATCTTTAGTAATAGCTATGGTACGTTCTACTAATGGTGTTATTAACCTCTCAAAATTTTCTATATCTAACTCCAACATCTTTTCTTCATATATATAGCTAACCCGATTAGCATTTATCCGTAACAAACTGGTGTCATTGCGAGGAGGGACGAAGCCCAAACGAGGCAATCCATTTTTGGTTACTTTTATGGATTGCTTCGTCGCTACTAAAGTATCTCCTCGCAATGACGTTTGTAAATTGGGAGCAATACTAGTCGGATTATCTATAATACTACATTTATTTTGTACACTAAGTGTTTCTTTAACTTTTTTTGCTAATTTTATTAATTCGTTAGATGCTACTAATTTATATTTATCACAAAAATACTTCATCACTAAGTGATCAATATCATCACCGCCTAAAATATTATCTCCGCCAGTGGCAATAACCTGAAGTACGCCGGTTTGCATATTGAGAATTGATACATCAAAAGTTCCTCCCCCTAAATCATATACTAAATAACACCCTCTGCTTTCTTTATTGAAACCATACGCATAGGCTGCTGCTGTTGGTTCTGCAATTAACCGTAATACCTCAAATCCAGCAATTTTTGCTGCCAGCATTACTTCTCCTCTAGCAGCATCGTTAAAATGTGCCGGTACAGTTATTACAGCTTTTTTGACTTCTGAGTTTAATCTTTCAGTAGCTTGTTGCCTTAAATAGAGAAAGATTTGGGCGGCAATTTCCGGAACAGCCATCAATTTTCCAGCAAATTGCAGCCGTAATATTTCACTATCTAGGTCAATATAATCTTTCACTAAAGCAAAAAGTGTTGGGTTATTTTGTATATCGGATAGTTTCTTACCGAAGAGCCTTTTTATAGAGCGAAGATTATCGATTATATCATGATTACCCACAATAAAGCTTTCACCATGGAAGGCTATCACTGATGGGATAAGTTCTAAATCTTGATCATTTGTGATAATTTGTACCACTTGTTGATTTGACAAAGCAATTAATGAGTTTGTTGTACCGAAATCAATGCCAACGGCTATGTTCTTATCATTTTCTTTATGCTGGGAAGAGCCAGCCTCACTAATTTCTATTATTTGCATGATTTGATTTTTAGCTGAATATTATTAATTAAGTTTTTAAGATATTTAAATCTTATAGTACTATCAACGGCATCTTGCATATTTTGATTTTGGAATGCAGTAGTTAGAGATTTAGTAAGTTGTTGCTTTTCAAGAATCTTGTTATTTAGCATATGTTCTAACTTTGTTAAGTCTTCAGTAGTTTCAACAAACTCTAATTCACTCCACACAACATTTAATTGTTCCTTTGAAATACCTTGCCTAACCTTTAGGTCATCCAAAACTATATTGTTTAACAAGAGAAGATACTCAGCTCGTGCTAAATCGTCTTTAAGCATTGCATAAGCTTTATTTAGCTCAATAGAGATAGCCAAATTTTTTTGCTTTTCGGTGTTAGAGCTAGTTCTATCCGGATGATATTTTAACTGCATAGCGAAATATTGACGATCTAAGATAGGCAAGTCAATATCATATTTTTTTTCTATGTCTAATAACTCAAAATAATTGTGCATAATCATTAGACCTTACATAACCTAATCTAATCTAATTGGTAATTTTGTTGTCAAAACTCGTCTCCGTTCCTCACGTACATCTGAGTACGCTACGGTACTCGACTTCGTTTTTCCTAAAAATTCCTCAATTATCTTTAGGTTATGCAAGATATCTATTGTTTAGTGGATTAATTGTCAAACCACGTGATTACATTATACACTAGAAAATACTGAAATGTTAGAGAAAAAACAGTAGAAGTGCTTAGCACGACAAAGCAACATCGTTGCGAGGAGGCACTTCAGTGGCAACGAAGCAATCCAAGAAAGTGATCATATTTGGATTGCTTCGACCATTACATGGTCTCGCAATGACGCTTGGGAGATGTTGTAAGCCTTAAACATCATTGCGAGGAATCACCTTGCGGCAACGAAGCAATCCAGGAAAATGATTAGAAATGGATTGCCACAACCACTACGTGGTCTCGCTAATAGACGCCGGTTTACCACAACTAAATGCTAGTCAGATTAGATATATAAACTCAATATTTTTTAGCTTCACAATTAATTTTATTATTTTGTTTAAAATGTTCAAAAAAATCTGGAAAAAGCTCTCTAATATCTCTCGTATATAACGAAATAGTAGCATCACGAACAGGACATACTGAATAAATAGTTATCCCATTTGCTATAGAAAAACCAATTTCCATAACTGATGATAATCCTAGATATCCATTAACATTTACAACAATATGAGCAGCAGATTGTCTAATCTGTGCAAAAAAAGAATCCTGTGCAAGGCGAGCAACTTTTATACGATCAGAAGCTAAAAAAACAAATTTACCATGAGGTGTTTTTTCTGTAACACCTTCTTTAGTAGATAGAACTGTGATTCCATTATCTTGCAGAAAATGTGTGACAGCCAAAATCTCTTTCATATGCTTAGAATACGAACCACCTACAATCATCGATATTGAGGCCAGGACAACGTTAGATGTTATACACATATAAAGAAACAATGCCTTAACCAAATATATTCTTGTCATAAACTTTGTCATAAAAAACCTTTTTTATTGATTAATAATTCTCCTATTCCAAATTACCGTATGTTCACAATGCAAATTCTTTATAGAATATCATTGTTTCTTATAAATAAAACATTATTAATTGCAACAAAAATATCGTGGGATATGTTGTAAGCTTTAAACGTCATTGCGAGAAGCCGCTTTAGCGACGACGAAGCAATCCAGGGAAGTAACCACGACCACTACGTGGTCTTGCTAATAGATGCTGGCTAAATGCTAGTCGGATATATATAATATTTTTACAATATTTTTCTAATAACGCTTAGTGTACGCTATAATTGTTGTATACTCATCATTAGAGCTTGACCTTTAGTTAAAAACTGATTATGCAAGAGATAGACAATTAATTATTATATACATGTTTCTATTAGAGTTAAAAAAAATAAATGGGACTCTTGACACTATGCATTTTATCGGCATTGGGGGAATTGGTATGAGCGGCATTGCCGAAATACTACATAATCTCGGATATAAAGTGCAAGGTTCTGATATAGCTGAAAATTATAATACCACAAGACTAGAAAATAATGGTATTAAGGTTTTCCTTGGTCATCAAGCTCAGAATATTACTGATGTTTCATATGTAGTGGTCTCGTCGGCTATTAATAAAGATAATCCTGAAATTCAGGAAGCTATACGTAAAAAAATACCAATAATTAGGCGAGCTGAAATGCTAGCTGAATTAATGAGGCTAAAATGTTCCATAGCAATTTCTGGTTCGCATGGCAAAACTACGACTACATCACTCGTTGCCTGTTTATTTGAAGCGGCTGGGCTTTGCCCAACGCTAATTAATGGTGGTATTATTAATAATATATCCACCAATGCATATCTTGGATCTGGGAATTATCTAATAGCTGAAGCTGATGAATCTGATGCAACTTTCATTCACATACCATCAACGATCGCAGTAATAACTAATATCGATCCGGAACATCTAGATTTTTATCAGGATTTTGATAGTTTAATTAAAGCTTTTAAGAGTTTTGTAACTAATTTACCATTTTATGGTTTTGCCGTGGCTTGTATTGATCACCAAATTGTTAGAAAACTAGTAAATGACATATTTGAGCGTAGAATCATAACTTATGGAATAGACTCAAATGATGCTAACATACAAGCCTTTAATTTAAACTCTGATATTGAATCATCAACTTTTGATGTGCGAATTAGTCTACCTAACGTAAATGGGGTAACAACTATCGAACACATCACCTTACCTACTCCGGGAAGGCATAATATCCTTAATGCTCTTGCGGCTATCGCGATAGCCGTAGAGCTTGATTTTGGTATTAAAATTATTAAAAATGGATTTAATAGCTTTAAAGGGATAAAACGCAGATTCACTAAAGTAGCCGAATATAATAACGCTACGATAATTGATGATTATGCTCACCATCCGGAAGAAGTAAAAGCTACACTTGCTACGGCAAGAAATATTGCTAATAAGCAAAATAGTAAAGTTATAGCAATCTTCCAACCACATAGATACTCAAGGGTTAAATATTTGTTTGATGATTTTATAACTTGCTTTTTTGATGCTGATCAGCTGTATATCACAGATATATATGCTGCCGGTGAACAGCCAATAGACGGTATAACGGGAAGAAATTTAGTAGACAAAATCAAGGATACTAAATCTCATTCGATGGTATCATTTATCGAGAATCACCAGGATATAGCTGGTCTTATTGCCAAGGAAGCTATGCCAAATGATATAATAATTATGATGGGTGCTGGGAGTATTTCTGCTTGGGCAAATAATTTGCATCAGCAATTTACCCAAGAACGTCACTGCGAGAAGGCGTAAGCCGACGAAGCAATCCAAAAATTAGAATAAATCTGTAAAGTAGATATTTTATAATTATGCAAATAGCTGGTGAATATAAAAATAATTACAATTTAAGTCATTTAACTTGGTTTAAAGTTGGTGGACCTGCGGAGATATTTTTTAAACCATTAGATTCATCAAGCTTAGCAGATTTTGTCGCACAAAACCAACAACAGAGACCAATAACTGTTTTAGGGGCTGGATCAAATATTATTATTAGAGATGGTGGTATAGAGGGGGTTGTGATAAAACTTGGTCAGAATTTTACTAATATAGAATTAATGCCAGACCACCAATTACCGGCAGGGCAATTATCGGTAGGAAGTAGTTGCCTTAATTTTAATCTTGCTAAATTTTGTCAAATACATTCAATTACTGGTTTTGAGTTTCTAAGTGGTATACCAGGTACTATAGGTGGTGGAGTGGTAATGAACGCCGGTGCCTATAACTCGGAATTTAAAGATATTATCCTAGCAATTGAAGCAATAGACTCTAGAGGTAATTTTATTACCATCCCTAACGAAGAAATAGGTTTTAAATATCGAGGTAATAATTTACCACAAGATTTGATTATAACCAAAGCTATATTTAAGACAACGATGGGGGACAGTAATATGATCCTAGAAAAAATGAATGAAATAAGTAAAAATAGACTAGCAAGCCAACCAATTAAAGAACGTACTGGTGGTAGTACATTTGCTAATCCAGAAAATCATAAAGCATGGCAACTAATCGATAAAGCCGGCATGAGGGGATACAAAATTGGTGGGGCTTCCATCTCGCAACTACATTGTAACTTTATGATAAACCATGGCAATGCCTCTGCTGGTGATTTAGAAAATCTTGGGGATCTTGTTAAAAAAAGAGTATTTGAAAATAGTGGGATTGATCTAAAATGGGAAATTAAAAGAATAGGGAAATATGCATAAATATCAAACAAGTTTTATTGCTAATTCTAAGGTTACAATATTGAGTGATAAAGGAAAAAAACATGTGGCGGTAGTAGGTGGCGGTATGTCGGCTGAACGAGAAGTTTCTTTAGTATCATCTTCGGGAGTTAACAAAGCTTTGGTAGATAGTGGATATAAAGTTACTTTTATAGATATGGGAGTAGACATTGCCTCGGTACTTTTACAGATAAAACCGGATATAGTTTATAATTGTTTACATGGTACTTATGGCGAAGATGGTTGTTTGCCTGGGTTACTCAATATCTTGCGAATTCCTTATACTCATAGTGGGGTTCTCGCTTCTTCTTTAGCATTTAGTAAAATGCATGCAAAAGCATGGTTTGTTGCTAATGATATTAAGGTAGCCAAGCATATTGTCGTTAATAAATCTGATAACATTAAGGCCGATCCTATGCCAAGACCCTATGTTATAAAACCTATTGCCCAGGGATCAAGTATAGGCGTTGAAGTAATATTTGCTGAAGATGATTTTAACTTTGCTGATTATGATTTTCCTTATGGTGATCAGGTAATGATTGAAGAATATATTAAGGGACGAGAAATGCAAGTAGCCGTTTTAAACGGCGAAGCCTTAGGGGTATTGGAAATAAAACTCCTGAAGCAGCGTTTTTATGATTATGATACTAAATACACTGATGGATTTGCCCAGCATTTATGTCCAGCTCCATTACCACAAAATATATATAATGAGTTACTAGAAGAGTCGGAAAGAATATATCAAACAATGAATTGTAGAGGTGTGGCTAGAGCAGAGTTTATTTTTGACGAAAGTAAGAATGAAATTTTTACTATAGAAATTAATACCCATCCTGGTATGACTCCCTTATCGATTATACCAGAAATAGCTGCTTTACAGGGGATAGATTTCTGCTCGTTAGTGGAAAGAATCTTAGAAACAGCATGTATTGACACATGAAGAGGAATAAAGCGTCTAATAAGAAGAAAAAAGCCAATATACCTTTACGACGAAAGTTGGCAATGGTGTATATTAGAGTGGTATTTTTTATTAAAATTACCCTAGTAGTTTTGTTGTCTTCATTTTTCTTTACCAACTATTTTGCTCCTGTAAGACAAGAAATTATCCAAAATATTTATGAATTCACTTCTGATATTAGCTTTAGACTTGAAAATGTTTTAATAGAAGGGCAATATAATACTAAGGAAGAAGATATATTAGCAACTTTAAATGCTGATAAGGGTACGCCTATTCTTTCTTTAGACCTAGGAACAATAAAGAGTAATTTGCAACGCAATCCTTGGATTAAAAATGTTGTAATTATTGAGAGAAGATTACCTAATACTATTTACATAAGATTAACTGAGAGAGTGCCAATTGCTATCTGGCAATTTAACGAGAAAGTTTTCCTTATTGATGAAGAAGGATATAAAATTACTACTGATATAGGTACTTTCACTAATCTTCCTCATGTTGTAGGATTGGATGCTAATATTTATACTAACAAATTAATTCAAGATTTAGCAAAATACCCTGAACTAGCTAAGAAAATTGTCTCTTCGGTACTTTATGGGAAAAGACGATGGAATTTAAATCTAGAGCAAGGTATAACTGTTAAAATGCCAGATTCTGGGTTTGATCGTGCTTTAGATTACCTTGCAGGATTGGATATGAAAAATCTATTATTTAATCAAAATTATAAAACTATAGATTTACGAAATTTGAGTAAGTTTTATATAGAAAAATATTAAGAATTATGAAAGCCAGATTGTCTAACTTTTTAACTCTTGACCTTGGTAGTAGTAAAATAGCTTGTATTGCAGCATATATTGATAAAAGAGAAGATGCAAGAATAGTAAGCCAAGTTCTGCATCACTCAAAAGGTATTAAATCAGGAGTCATATTAGATTTAAAAGATGCGGAAAATAGCATAGTCGGAGCGATTTACGCATTAGAAAAAGATTGCGGTAAAAACATAAAAAAAATAACTATATCACTAACAGGCTATGGCACTAAGTCTTATTATGCAAATAGTAAAATAAAACTTTCTAATCAGCCAATTTCACCACAAGATATCAAAAAACTTATCAAAAAAGCCTTATTGGAATTCAAAATTAAAGACCAAGAAATTATTCATTATTTCCCTATAGAATTTACTCTTGATAATAATAATGCTATTGAAGATCCAATCGGAATGTTTGGCAAAGAATTAGGGTGTGAATTACATATTATCACAGCAAATTTTAATATGCTGATGAATATTACCAATTGTTTTGCAAAATGTCATGTGGAAATAAATAATATTATATTAGCAATTTATGCGTCAGGAATTGCTTGTCTTTCAGAAGATGAAAAAAATCTTGGCTCTATCATAATCGATATGGGGGCAAGAACTACCTCTTTTGGCGTGTTTGTCTCAGGCAAGTTAATATATACAAGCTACATAGATATAGGTAGCTTTCATATTACATCTGATATAGCAAAAGTCTTCTCAGTAAGCCTGAACGTTGCAGAAAAACTTAAGATTCTCTATGGTAATGCCATGCCATCTTCTCTTGATAAAGATAATATTATTAATTTAGAAGATTTTGAAATGGAAATTCCTGACAGTGGTAGACCAACAATTACCTCAAAATATCTTGCATGCGTCATCAGTCCAAGAGTAGAAGAAATATTATTGATGGTTCAAACCCAGCACGATAGAGTTGTGGCAGGCAATATGATCGCCTACCGCATTGTTATTACTGGTGGAGGAGCGATGCTCCGGGGAGTCAAAGAACTAGCAAGTAAAATTTTTGAGAAACAAGTACGAATTGGTAAACCGGAAATTTTACCAGGTTTTGCTGAAGATTATAATCCCCATATATATTCCACTGCTATAGGTATGGTAAAAACCCAATCTTTAAAAATACAAAAGAATAATTTTGATATTAATGATAATAATGATGCTAGTTGGTTTAAAAAATTTCTAATTTGGCTAAAAGAAAATATCTGATTACCAAGCGTCATTGTGAGGAGGGCGTATATGTGTCCCAAGCTTTTATTAGCGAGGAACCACTTTGGCGACGCGGCAATCCATAAAAGTGATTAGAAATGCTTTGTCGGTTACACAGAAAATAGCAAAAAAATATAGAGTACTAATCGCTAATAGACACCAGTTTACTATGGCTAAATACTAATCGAATTAGCTATATAATCATTTTACTATATATCTGCTTTTTAAAGACTTTTGTCCATAACCGTTTTATATAGGATTAGTCATAGGTTCACATGATTATTAAAGTCATTCAAGTACAACAACCAATTTACTATATTACCTACGCTGCGGGGTATAAAGGTAATTTTATTATAGAATGGGAATTGATGGATGGTGATATATCCAGTACACTAAGAATTTCAACAAGAGCTTTGGTAAGATCCTGAATCATTTTATCGGTATGGTTGGGTGTTGGAATGATTCTTAAGCGTTCTTTACCACGTGGTACTGTTGGAAAGTTGATATGCTGAACATAAATATTATAGTCATTCAACAACATATTAGAGGCTTGTTTGGCTTTAATTGGGTCGCCAATAATTATTGGTATAATATGGCTATCATTCTTAAAATAATTCACTTTAGCTTGATCAAAAGATTTTTTTACCTTGGCTATTACCTTTTGATAAGTTTCCCTTTCTATATTAGAATTTTTTAAATGACGAATACTTGCAGTTGCTGCCGAAGCGATAATTGGCGGTAAAGAGGTGGTGAATATAAAACCTGGAGCCGTAAGTCTTATAGAATCGATAATCTGACTATCAGCTGCAATATAGCCGCCAATAACGCCGTAAGCCTTGCCAAGGGTTCCCTGGATAATATTAATTTTATCAGCACAACCTTGAAGATCGGCAATACCAGCACCATGCTTGCCATATAGACCCACTGTATGTACTTCGTCAATAAAAGTTAAAGCATTATATTTTTTAGCTAAATTCACTATTTTTTCTATTGGAGAAAATAATCCGTCCATAGAATAAGCGGATTCAAAAACAATAATCTTTGGTCTATTAATATCTACCTTTTTAAGTAGTTCTTCAAGATGTTGAACATCAATATGTCGATAAATATGTTTTTCAGCTTTTGAGTTACATATACCAGAAATAATAGAAGCGTGATTTAACTCATCTGAGAAAAAAACTATATTAGGCATTATTTTTGCTAGTGTTGCAAGGGTGGTATCATTGGCAACATAACCGGAAGTAAAGACTAAAGCTGATTCTTTATTATGTAAGGTTGCTAGTTCTTGTTCTAATTCTATTATACAGCTATTATTGCCGCCTATATTTCTTGTGCCACCAGAGCCAATGCCATATTTGGCTATAGCCTCTAGAGCAGCTTTGGTAACATCTGGGTGCTTACTCATTCCAAGATAATCATTAATACACCACATGACAATTTCTTTATCAACATACCAAGCGGACGGGAAATTATCTGCCTGCCTTTGAACAGGAACAAATTCACGGTATCTGCCTTCTTGTTTAATTCTAGTTATGTGATTATCAAATATATTATTATAGTTAAACATTATATTAACCTCAATTGCCAGTTGCTAGGAGACCGTCTCCTAGACAAACAAAAAATTATAGAAATTTACTATTTTCATCAAAAATATGAAAACAATTTTTCCAATATTAGTGAGCATTCACGGAAAAAGAGTTAAAGTACAAAACGTCATTGCCAAGAGGCGTAGCCGACGAAGCAATCCATTCCTGAGCATTTTTTGGATTGCCGCATCGCCGCAAAGCGGCTCCTCGCAATGACAGCATGGGGTGCTTATTCGGCACTAATTCCAGTTAATTCACTATATCTATAAATATAACAGATTTTTTTGCTACACTAATAGTTGTTTTTATTATTTTTGCGGTATTACTTATTTTTTTCATTCCCTAACTCAGTAACTACTATTACCCATTCTTTAAAGGGCTTATTCTTATCCCAAATTAATGGATTATATTAAGCTATCAATAGACCTCTTGCAAAACTCGCTTATGCTGAGGAATTTGAAGGAGACGCGGAACGCAGAACCGCAGCGTACTCTAGCGTACGTGAGGATTCGAGTACCGCATCGACGTACAAATTACCAGCAGAAGTAGAGTTTTGCAGGAGGTCTAATTATGTACGTCCAAATAATCGCTCAATATCTTTGAGTTTGAGTTCAATGTAAGTTGGTCTACCATGATTACATTGACCTGAAAAAGGGGTTTTCTCCATTTGCCTTAACAATTCATTCATTTCTTCAGAAGATAATTTACGACCTGCTCTGATAGAATAATGACATGCATATGTTTCTGTAACATGTTCAATCAATTGAATCAAGGAAATATTTTCGCCAAGATCAGATAAATTATCTGCTAAGTCTTGAATAAGTTGGCTTATATTGATATCTCCTAATAGGCTTGGAGCCTCTGATACAATGATGGATCGCTCGCCAAATTTTTCTATGCTTAAACCTAATTTAGAAAGGTCTGCCTTCTTATTATATAATAAATCGGCTCTTTTGACATCTGGTAATTCTACTATCTCAGGTATCAGTAATCTCTGCTTAATTAGCCCATTATTACTTATCGTCTGTTTAATTTTTTCATATCCCAAACGTTCATGGGCTGCATGTTGATCTACGATAACAATACTATCTGCTGTTTGTGATATTATATAAGTACCGTGCAATTGTGCTCTTGCCGCTCCGAGTAACCCATTGTTACAATCGCTATGGGTATAGTCAATTGATGAGAAGTTGGTGACGTCGTCACTCGTCGCTCGCCTATTACTTATAGGCGTCGCTCCATCGCTCCTAGCATCAACTTCTCCTGAATTGACTATAGAGTCCTCTACTACCTCTACTTTAGCATGAGGTTGAGTCTTTATTAATGGCTGTTGAATATTAAAACTATTTTGGTTGGATTTAGGGAGAGTTAAATTTTGGGTTCGATAAGTACTGCTATTATCAGATACGCTCAAATTATGTGGAGTTAAATTATCCGGATATATTTTTTTTGAAGAGCTAGGACTTTTTTGTAATGGTATATTTGTTTTAACAGCATTATTAGTAGTTGCTGTATTTCGAAAAAGACCTAAGGCAGTTGTGGCAATATTCGTTGAAACCATATGACTTTTCGTGGCAAGGGCATCCTTGATAGAGCTTACCAGTAATCCCCGTATGGTATTTGGATCGTGAAACCTTACTTCTGTTTTGGCAGGGTGAACATTAACGTCAACCATTTGGGGATCTATTTGTAGAAACAAAACTGAAACTGGGTGTCTATCCCGAGCTAAGTAATCCTGATATGCTACTCTTAAAGCGATTTGTAGTAATTTATCCTTAACCGGTCTATTATTAACAAATAAAAACTGATCCTCAGCAGAAGCTCTATTAAAGGTAGGAATACTAGTAAAGCCATATACTGAAATTTCTGGTCTTTGTAGATTAATATGAACCGAATTTTCAATAAAATCAGAACCTACTATATCAATTATTCTTTGCTTTAGAATTTCGTCAAAATTACCATCTTGTCCTTTTACTTTTAGAATATTTTTACCATCATGAGATAAATTAATACTAATTTTAGGATGAGCTAATGCAATTTTCTTTATTACATCTAATGAAGCTGCAAATTCGGTTTTATCAGATCTTAAGAACTTTAATCTTGCAGGAGTAGCAAAGAATAAATCTCGTATTTCAATCTTAGTACCTTCGTTGTGAATGGTAGGCTTACTTCCTTTATTACTCCCACCACTAATTTGCATCTGATATGCTCTATCAGCTCCACGTGCCTTTGAAGTAATTAGCATCTTACTTACAGATCCTATAGAAGGTAATGCCTCTCCGCGAAAGCCAAAAGTGTGAATATTTAATAAATCTAGCTCATCAAGTTTAGAAGTAGTATGACGCTCTATGGCAATATTTAGGTCATCCTCAGACATACCTATTCCATTATCAGAAATAACAATAAGATTTTTGCCTGCTTGCTCAAGCATTATATCTATCTTAGTGCTAGCTGCATCAATAGCATTCTCAACTAGTTCTTTTACCACCGAAGCTGGTCGTTCAATTACCTCTCCAGCAGCGATACGATTTATAGTGCTATCTGATAGGAGTTTTATCTTCATTACTTAATTAACACAAATTTTTTACTACAATAAGGACACATAATAGAACCTTTGGTTGAATCAATTTCCAAATAAATTCTTGGATGATCATAAGGCGACTCTCTGCCAGAACATGATATTGATGTAGAGATAGTCTCAATAATTTCTACATTTTGCATAAAATTAAAGCTATATGAGAGTTTTTAGGATGATATCATTATAAAACATAAGTTGCATTTATTCAAAATAAAAATTAGGTAGATTAATGAAAGATTAAATTAATTAGTTATTGCAGGCAGCCTCCTAGCCATTTTATTAAGTTATTGGCAAAAATTCTAAAAACTATTCTGCCAAGTATGATAATTATTATGGTGATAAGGAAACTATAAATAATATCAGCTGGGTAGTGCATAGCAAGAGTAATACGTGATATCGCCACTAAAATAACAATCAAAATGGCTATAATTTTTTGTCTGATTGTTATATATGACCAAATACAGTAGGCAACCAATAATGCTAACCCAGAATGACTGCTTGGAAAACTAGACAAACATCTTTCAAGTTCAATATTAGCAATTGTTACAAAACTATTAATAGGCAATGAGCAAAATGGTCTAGGTAGATTAACCGAAAACTTAAGTAGAGCATAAATACAACCGAATATCGTATAAATTATACCAATCATTACCATTTTATTATATATAGCCCAAAATTTGCTCTGACGATGATTAAAATCTTGAATCTTTTTTAGCTGAGTGTAAAAATATATACAATATATCAAATAAGCGATAGCAAAGTTGGTAATATTAAAACAATAAGAGATAATTTGTAGAATATAAGCTATTATGCTAAAGTGGTTAGTTATGCTATTGATCCACAAGAATATTTCTTGATTAAGACCTTGGAAATTATATAAAAGTTCAAACATTTTCAATTTTAATTTTATTTGATTTAAGTAAATAATATTATGCTAGAAATAACAGTACTAGGGTGTGGATCATCGCTTGGTCTACCGATAATTAATTGTGATTGCAATACATGCACCTCGACTTCAAGTTACAATAAAAGAACTAGATCATCAATATATATGGATGATGGTAATAGTCAAATTCTTGTTGATTTTGGTTTCAACATTAAGGAGCAATTACTACGAGAAAAGATTAAAAAAGTGGACAGTGCCATATTAACCCATTATCATGCAGATCATGTTAACGGTATTGATGATCTACGTGTATTTCCATTCTTTCAGAAAAGACCTTTAGAAATTTTTACTGATAATGCTACAGCATTGAGAACTGAGAATCATCACCAACACTTGTTTGCTCCGGATAGACTGATTGCAAGACCGGTAGATTTTTTTGCAAAATTTAAAATTAACACTATAGAGGTACAATTTTTTAGACAGCATCATGGTCCTATAGATAGTTTAGGTATTAGAGTGGATGATTTTGTATATTCTAGTGATGTGGCAGATTTTCCGACAGAATCCAAACCATTCTTAAGAAATATCAAAGTGTGGATATTAGATTGTATGGCATACGAATCTAATGATTGCCATGCAGGATTAGATAAAATCCTACAGTGGGAATATGAATACAAACCGCAACAAATATTATTAACTAATATGAATCATTTTATTGATTATCACGAGATATCAAAAATATTGCCAAGCAATATAAAACCTCTATATGATGGTTACAAATTTATAGTTTAGTATGATAGTAGTTGATAAGGTTTCAAAAAAATATAGTAAAATTTATGCTGTTAAAGATGTTAGTCTTGAGTTCAAAAAAAAGGAAACTATAGCGATTATAGGTTCTTCTGGTAGTGGTAAATCCACTTTATTACGAATTATTAATGCGTTAGAAATACCTACTACTGGACAAGTGTTTATTGATAACAAAAAGTTAACTCAAAAGAATAAAAGGAAGCTTTGCCTTAAAATTGGCATGGTTTTCCAATCTTTTAATCTTTTCCCACACTTAAATGTTCAGGATAATTTAATATATGCTCCTGTTAATATTTTAAAAATGCAGCAGATGACTGCCATTTCTAAGGCGGAGAAATTATTAGAGCAATTTGGTTTAAAACAAAAAGTTACTGCTTTTCCTATCAATCTATCTGGAGGACAAAAACAGCGAGTAGCCATTTGTCGAGCCTTAATGATGGATCCAGAGGTAATGTTATTTGACGAGCCTACTTCAGCTTTAGACCCTGAAAATATTAAAGATATTATTGAAATTATCTCTTTATTAAAAAGTCAAATGACGATGATTGTTGTTACTCACCATATCAAATTTGCCAAAGCGATAGCGGATAGGATAATTTTTATGAATCACGGACAAGTTCTAGCCGATCAGCCAGCCGCAGAATTTTTTGAAAAGCCAAAATCTCATAGAGCAAGATTATTTTTAGAGAATATAGGTGACTTAATGTGAGCAATAAGAGTCTTATAAAATTAACAATGCTTTTATGTATTAGTACGGTCATTACCTTCTTGATACGTAAATTGGTAGATGCACAATTTCCTGGGTTCTCTTGGAGTAGCCAGAAAAGTATATCTTGCTTTGTAATGATTTTGATTATTATCAGTATCGTTTATAATTCCTTTAATCAAAAGGGGATAAAGATCGTCTCTATTCAGCTATTAATTTGGGGACTAATTTTTTTGATCATAATTATTGGTTACGCTTTCAGATTTGAATTAAATTATACCACACAACGAGTCGTATCCGTACTAATACCATCATATAATTGGGTCAATAAACAAGGAGAATTAGTGATTAGCCGTAGTAGCGACGGACATTTTTACATTGACGTATTGGTAAATGGAGTAAAAATTAAATTTATGATTGATACCGGAGCAAGTGATGTTGCCCTTACTACTAATGATGCTAAAATGCTAGGGTTTGACTTATCAAAACTACATTACACTAGAATTTACTCGACGGCTAATGGTACTAGTACAGCCGCCCCCGTGAAATTAGATAGTGTAGTAATTGATAACAGAGCTTTCTTTAGAAATATTGAAGCTCATATAGGTACTGGTGGTCTCGATATATCACTACTAGGTATGTCAGTATTAGAGCGTTTTAAAAGTTTCAGAATAGATCGAGATATGTTAATTTTAAGTTGGTGAAGCTATTCAAAAACTAGGAGATTGCAGGCAGTCTCTAGCGATGTATAGTTAATTCAGGAGAATTTGGGGCTAGGAACGATGGAGCGACGCCTATAAGTAATAGGCGAGCATTGAGCAACGACGTCACCAACTTCTTATCAATTGACTATACACCACAATACTTACAAAAATACGTTAATGAGTTCTGTTTTAGATATAATAACAGAGATAATTACGATATATTTAATTTGTTGGTACAACAAGCTTTTTTGTAAAATTGGAATATTCTTTATGTATACTAAAAGATTAGAAGCATCTGTAACGCATGATATCCTGGTTCAACTTGCTAATCTTGGTTGGATTGTCGATGAAAAAGACCCAAGATGTAACGTTTATCAACAAAGAGTGAAACTTACCAAACAAAAAGAATTACTTAACGGTAAAATACCTGACTTTGTACTATACAAGGAAGGAAGTAACGAACCAATAATAATAATTGAGGCAAAAAAACCAAATGAAACTATACAATTAGCAATGCATCAAGCATTGAATTTGTATGCTAAACCACTAAATACGCCGCTTATATTTGCTTATAATGGAAGTTATATTGAAACCCAATATTTGTATAATGGGCGTAATCTTAAAATTGACGGGGAAGATGTAAGGCAATTTATAAATCACCATACGGCACTCAGATTTGTTAATGAGGGCTCTGAAATACTATCTGCGGTAAATTTCATTCAGCATTCAAGAGACGAACTTATTAGGATCTTTAAAAGTGCGGCTAATTTACTAAGAGAGGATGGATTGCAAGCAGGGCTTGACAGATTTGGGGCATTTTCTGATATTTTGTTTTTAAAAATTCTTGATGAAATTTCCGTTCTAAAGATGTTGGGAGGTGAAGAAAATAAGTTAGATGAGTATCTTAGATGGAGTTCCTTTTCTCAGAAAAAAGGAAACGAGTTGTATCAATATGTGAAAGATGTTTTGTGGATTAAGATTAACAAGAAGTATGGTGATATTTTTAGCGAAGCGTTCCCTATTAATTCCCCTGATATTTTTGAAGAAATTATTTGTGAGCTTTCAAAACTTAACCTTACAGCTTCAGATAGTGATGTGAATGGTGATGCTTTTGAATATTTTTTAAAAAATGCTTACCAAGGCATCAAAATTAAAGATTTAGGCGAATATTTTACACCTAGAAACATTGTAAGAACAATGATAAGTATGGTTAATCCTAAAATTGGCGAAACCATTTATGACCCTTTTTGTGGTACAGGAGGATTTTTAATTGAAGCATTTAGATATTTAAAAATCAGAACTTCGTTTAACGACGAGATGCAAAATATTCTAAGGAAAAAAACAATTTACGGTTCTGAGATTACTGTTAATGCAAGAATTGCAAAAATGAATATGATTTTGTTTGGAGACGGACATAGTAATATCAAAAAACAAGATACCCTTTCTGACTATGTAAATCAAAAATATGATATTGTAATTACAAATCCACCATATTCGCAACAAACAAGGTTTGGGTATTTATATCCCATTCAATCAAATAATGGTGACGCTATTTGTCCTTTGCATTGCTTTGAAGCTTTAAAACCAGGTGGTAGAGGCTGTTTACTTGTAAAAGAAAATTTTGTTTCAGATGGGGGCAATGTTGGAAAGGTGAGAGAGTATATTTTTAATAACTCATCAAATGTTTCTATTGTTTCATTGCCAAGAAAGCTTTTTGAACCTTACACCCCAACAAAAACAAGTATTATATATTTCGAGAAAAACAGAAAGATCTCAGACACGTTCTTTTTTGCAATTAATGCGGTTGGTCATGAACTTAGTTCAAGAAAGAAGCCAATTAAGGATAATGATTTACCAGTTGCACTTGATGCTTTCAATAATAAAAAGGCTGTTGCAGAGATTGAATCTGCCATAATACCATCAACTGAAATAGCCAAGAATAGCTATAGTTTATGGATTTATGATTATTTAGATATTTTTGCTAATTTAAAAGGTGATATTATAAAACTTGGTGATTATATTGAGGAGATAACAGAAAAAATAGAACCGTCTTTACAGCCAATTACAGATTTTAGAATTTTAGGGGTAAGTAATAGTATTGGTATTTTTGACAATGAAATTTTAAAAGGCGAGGACATCAACCAAAAATATAAGCATGTTCAAGCTGGAGATTTGGTATATAATCCGCATAGGATTAACGTTGGCTCTTTAGGTTTAGTTTCTGAGGAGTTAAATGGTGGATATGTAAGTGGTATCTATATCGTATTTAGAGTTTTAAAAAAATTCCAAGATACTCTACCATCCGAATATTTATTACATGTTTTAAAATCAAAATATTATTTAGCCATTATTGGCAAATATGATACAAAGTATGGAGCTGTTAGGGCAAACTTAACTTATGAGCAGCTTTGTAATATACACATACCATTACTTAAAAAAAATGAAATGAAAGAATTTCTAGAAAAAATAAGTAAACTAAATAATATCACGGAAGAATTTCAGAAAATTAAAAATAACCTAAAAGAATCTATACATAAAATTTTACCTAATTTATGAATTAAGTATAATTGTCCTTGAGGATTGGTTGGAAAAATGTAAGTTGACTATTACTTTAAACTTAATAATAATATTAAACTAAAGAAAGTGGATATAAATAGTCTTTATATTATAATTAACAGTACAAATAATAAATTTGGATCTTGGTGGCTTAAAATTACGACTTTTAAACTATCCTCCAGACTTCCGCAAGAAAATGTTGAAAGATGGGAAAAGAGGATATGGAGGAGCCATAGAGCTGGGAAATGATTTTTTAGGCGGTTTGTTGTGCCTAGTAAACAATTTGTTATGATATAAAAATATATTATACATATTAATTCTACAGTTATCTATATGTACATACGTCATAAAAAAACACCAAATAGTCCAAGGCAATCAATACATGGTTGAAGGATACCGAGATAGCAAAGGTAATGTCAAACAACGTATTGTCCGACATTTAGGGGTATTCTTCGATGATACAGAAGAAGCCAAATTAGTTGCATTAGCAGAGGATTTAATTGTAAAGATTAAAGCTGAACGGGCAACAGCTTCCGGTCAGGGCCGCTTCTTTGCTGATGATGACTCAGCTAGCAAAAAAGGTCGCCCAGTCAAAAAGCAACTATCGGATATTATCCCTGTTAATCAAGTTAAATTAGACGAAATAGTTGAGACTGCTCGGCTTGTAGAAGGGGTGCATGAGGTAGGCGGATATGTTTACGATCAAATGGATTTCAACCAACTAATGCAACGTAAACGTGATTCTGAGATGCTTCGTGATTTGGTATTAGCTCGTATGGTAAAACCCGATAGTAAGCGTGGTCTAGCACAATATTTAAGCGAACAATTTGACAAAAACCATGATTTAGAAGCCATATATCGTATGATGGATAAGTTGCAGGAGCAGATACCTAAAATTAAAGAATTATGCTTTAAAAATACCTTGGCTCTAATCCCTAACAAGCAAGTAAGTTTAGGAGGCTACTTACAATAACTAAAGTAATTCTATATTTGACTCTTTTTGGCTGCGAATAAACATGATTTTTTTGAAATAGGTACACTATTCCTGCAAAAATCATATCTATTCTCTCCGAAAAATAGCTCAAAATATAATTAATTAGTTATCGCAGGTAGCCTCCTAGAATCGCAAAAGACCCAGGGAATATATCACTAAAAATATTTACTATCCCTAATAAGCAGTAGATTCACCCCCATCAAGTAGAATATTTGAGCCATTTAGGTGTACAGACTTATCTGAAATTAAAAAAGATATTAAATTGGCTACATCGTCGGTATGCCCATATGATCTAAGAGGTATAGCCGCTGTATCCAAAGATAGCTGTGCTTGAAAAGTGGTATTATTCAACTTAGCTTTTTCCTCAATTCTCTTCTTGTGATACTCAGTTAAAATTATACCTGGAGAGACTGCATTAACACGAATTTTACGAACAGCAAAGAATTGTACAAGGTTTTTTACTTCACCTATCCAAGCAAGCCGTAATACATTAGTATTCTGATAATTAGGCAAATAATTTTTAGAACTACTACCTGATATTATAACAATACTACCATTATTTTCGATCTTCTCTCCAAATATACGCAGTGCTTCAAGTGGAGCAACAAAAGTTTTTTGAAATTCTTCAGACCATTCTTGTGTACTTGGAAAACCATTTTTACGTAATGATGGTCTTGGACCAATTAGCACAACTGCTTTGAGTGATACTCCGTCTGTTTTATTTGCTGCAGCTTTAATAGTTTTAAAATCAGAAAAATCTATTTTTAGTGTTTCAACTTTTGTACTTGGATGTTTTGTTTGTAACTTATTTTTGAGAGATTTTAATTTTTTCTCATTTCTGCCAGTGATTAATAAATTATATCCTTCTGATGCCAGAGATAAGCAAACTGCCTCTCCAAATGCACCAGTTGATCCAGTAACTAGCACTGCACTACTTGAACTATCAGCAATAGTATAAGTTGAAAAACAAAATATTAATGTAAAAATAGTAATAAAAATTCTCATATAGCTATTAATTATTCCTTATTAGAGGAAAAAATATACTAATAAAGTAATTATGAGTCAATAACTTTTCCTGGTTTTGTCGCATCTATAAAAAATGACTAAATTTCTCCTTGAAAACCGCATGGCTTCCTTATCATTTTCTATGATTTTTCATTAGCAACCTATAGGGAATTTATTTTAGCAATGGTATATTATTATGAAGTCAACTATTTACAAAGTAAATTACCTATTATAATGGCAGATTATGGGTAATTGAAGAACAATTTAGAATCAATAAGCATAATTTGCAAATGCGACCAATTTTTCATTGGACAAGTAAGAGAATTGAAGCACATATTGGTATGTGCTATATGAGTTTTGCTGTGCTTAAACAAATAGAATATAAAGTAGCACTTACCCAAAAAATCAGTGTAACTAATATAGTTGAGTTATTAGTGGGAGTACAATCTTCAATTTTAAGGCATACAACAACAGGAGATTTGTATAGGCTACCAGGCAACATGAAAAATGATGCAAGGAAGATTTATAAAACCTTCAATCTTAAACGCTCAGATGCTATAGAAATATATCTAAAATAAGCAAATAATGTTGTGCCTAAAATCTACACCCCTTATAAACTAAGGCTTGCAAGACTTCCTCTTAATAAAAACTACGGAAGTCGGGAAGAAGGGTTAAGTTTGCAGAAACATCGAAACTTTTTAGTACATTGAACCTTGTATGGACCTACCAGATAATGCAAGAAAAAAATAATATATAACAGCAGAAAATCGAATGCAGTCATGTATCCGGCTTATAGTTAATAAATCACTTTAAATTTACCCTATAGCCCTGATGGAATTCGCTGGCTTACAAACTTATACTTATCATCTTTTCGACTTCTAAAGAGCCATTGTTCAGTTCAGTTTTTTCATAAGCTAAGGTTTGTCTTATTTACCATCAATATTATCATTCTTTCGCATATTCAGGATCAGAATCTATTAAATTTCTACTTACCTGTGCAATAACAAAACCAAATTCATGTAATAATCCCCTGATCTCATTAGCAAGTGCAGTAAGGTTTTTTACCACTCGCTGCCTTACTCTATGAATAAATAAAATATCTTGTTGCTCTGCAGTTTTGATAGGCACAAACCTCATATTAGGTCTTGCTACTGCCTCGCATATTGCTTCGCTATCTGCTGATCATTTTTATTATTTTTAACATAAGGCTTAACAAATTGTGGAGCCATTAGTTTTACATTATGACCTAATTTTGTTAATTCTCTTGCCCAGTGGTAACTTCCATATGGACCTCCTTATTGTTGTTTAGGATTCATTTCCTATCCTAGAAGATTAGCATTTGCTTCTCATTCTGTATATAGGGTAGGTCCATACCATTACCTTTATTGCTTAATTAATTCTTACCATAGCTTTATCTTTATATCAAATTATTTTGTTAAAAGTGCCATATATTGTAGTTTTTATGCTATGTATAGCCTTAAAGCCTAGATAAACCGAAATACGCTCAATGATTATCTGTTGATAGTATGATATTTCTAAAGCAATGCTCGAATTTTCTGCTTGTACATGTAAAATATTTATTAATTGTCCTTTCTCTTTAATTCTAGATATTTTTAGAGGGGTAGTTTTGCTACTAAATTTCGCTCCAACAATCTTATTCCAATTAATCATAATTTCTGCAAGCAATGGGTGCTGTTTGCCAAAGATTCTTCTAATAATTATGTTGATGTCATGGCTGAGTGGTTTCATGGGCAAAATTAATGATTGTAACCATTACTACTAATACAGCAAAAATAGTTGATACTAAAGGAAAATACAGAGAAGTGATGGATAATACCATCAGCAATATGTTGCATATTATAATTCTACACACTACTTCCCTATGACTTTTACCATTTTTCACTGCCTTTTGAAAAAAATGCTTTAAATGAGGTTGCCAAATCTTCTCCTTATTAAGTAGTCTAATTAATATGGTTAGTCCTCCATCGGTCATGTAATATAAGCTAGCAATAGATGAAGCAATAAATAAATGAATACTAGAAGCTGAAATAAGTATTAAACATAAACCTAATAAAAATCCTAGACTTATGCTGCCTACGTCTCCTATAAAAATTTTAGCAGGATGCCAGTTAAATATCAAAAAACCTATAGAACATCCCAATATAATGATATTAAGTACAATAATAAAATTTATATTTATTATTGTATCATACTTTAAATAACAAAGTATCAATATGGTGATGGATAAATGAATAGATTCAGCACCACTAATACCATCTATTCCATCAAGAAAATTGTAAATATTTAAAAAGGTAATCAAGTATATTATGGATAACACAAAATCAATATATAGTGGTAATTCGTGATGAAACAGTAATGCTGGAGATAAAAATAATATAATGCTTATTGTGGAACAAATTATGTGAATAATTAGTCTTATAAATACAGGAATAGAGACAAGATCATCTAAAAATGAAATTGTAGAAATGATCAGTAATAATGGTACAATTTTAATTGAGTTTATTAACATTTCTGTTACAAAATATTCATAGGTGATAAGACCAATTATTACCACTATTACTATAGCAATCCCACCTCCTCTTGGTGTAATTTTATTGTGTACTCTACGTGGATCTGGTATGTCCACCATTCCAAAAGATGGAAGATTAAAAATCAATAGCCAAGTAAAAAAACTTGTTGCTATAAAAGAGAACAAAAATAAAAAATTATAATTAATAAAATCACTCATAACAACATATTAGATTTAAAACTGAAATATTCATTAGCTGCAATAATTACGTGGTCATGGACAGATATATTTACATTAGCACAAGTTTCTACTATTTTGTGTGTTAGTTTAATATCAGTATTTGAAGGCTTACTAACACCACTTGGATGATTATGTACCAGTATAATTGCCCCAGCTTCATTAAATAAAGCTCTTTTAATTATTTCTCTTGGATATATTGTTGCCTGATCTATGGTTCCTTGGCTTAAAACTTCATCAGCAATCAGGACATTCTTTTTATTTAGAAATAAGATACGAAACTGTTCTGTTTTCATATTACCCATAGTTGCTTTCAGATAATCTATTAGAATGCTCCAAGAGCTAATGACATTTTGATTTATTACTTTTTGTTTTAGCATTCTATTAGTTAATTCACGCATAGTAACAAAATTTATGTATAAATTATCATTAGTCCCCTTAATATTAAGTAGTTTTTCTTTATCTGTATTTATTAAATCAGCCAGACTACCAAATCGCGTTAGTAATTCCTTCGCTAATGGTTTTACATCTTTTCTAGGTATTACAGAAAATAATATCATTTCAAGTAATTCATAATCCGCAAGATTTTCTGCAGACGTAACAATACGTTGCCTTAGACGTTGTCTATGTCCAATATAATGAGGAGTATCATCTTTCATATTGTTCTATTATAAATCTATTTTATAAGGTGGATATGTCAAGTGTTTTGGTGACAAAGTAAAAATGTCAAAACCATCTTTGGTTACCCCCAAACTATGCTCAAATTGTGCTGATAATGATTTATCACTTGTGGTAACTGTCCAATCGTCTAATTTACTTAGATGGGTAGAGTGATGTCCAGCATTTACCATTGGTTCAATAGTAAAAAACATACCTTCTTCTAATACCAAGCCAGTGCCAACTTTCCCGTAATGTAGAACATCCGGTTTTGTATGGAATATACGCCCTATCCCGTGACCAGTATAATTTCTAACAACTGAATAATTATGCTTCTCAACATAAGTTTGTATAGCATTTCCGATAGTTCCTAAATGTACTCCTGGCTTCACTAGTTCAATTCCTATCATCATAGCATCATAAGTAACTTGCACTAAGCGTTTTGCTTTAATTCCTACATCACCAACGTAAAACATTCTACTAGTGTCACCGTACCATCCATCAACAATTACGGTAACGTCAATGTTTATGATATCACCATTCTTAAGGAGTTTATCATTTGGGATACCATGGCATACTACATGGTTAACAGAAGTGCAAATTGATTTTGGGAAGCCATTATAGTTTAAAGGTGCAGGGATTGCATTATTGGATACAATAAAGTCATGGCAAAGATCATTTAAATAAATGGTACTTACCCCTGGTTTTACATAATTAGTAATGAAATCTAAGGTTTCCGCAGCAAGTTTACCTGCAATATGCATTTTCTTAAAGTCTTCGGCTGTATGAATGGTTATAGTCATAAAATAATTAACTTTTTTTATTAAAATTATCTATTGAAAGTAGAAATATATACTAAATTTTCACTTTTTTAAATTATTATTTGAATTTCATTGGATCTTTTTCAACAACCCTGACTTTATAGAAGCTATAAGATAGGGTTATTGTCTCAACATCATTCATTTCTTTATCTTCCTCAAAATCAGGGTCTATAAAAAATGTTACGGGCATTAACATTTTCTCTCTTGCTTTTAATAACTGTTCTTCAAAACAAAAACAATGTATTTTAACAAAATATTTACCGGCTTTATTGGGTGTAACATTATAAACGGAAGTTCCTATTATATCATCGTTGCTTAGATTTTCAGACTCGTAAAAAATTAGTGTATTTTGTCCTGGAATAACTGTAGCCCTTCTTTGTTTAGGAATAAATCGCCAAGGTAAATTACTATCAACATTAGAGTCAAATTCTATAGTTATCATTCTAGTTCCCTTTTTAGGGGAATATATATTAAATTCCTGTCTTACGGTGGTGCCGCCATAACCAGTGACTTTACAAAATAAATTATAAATTGGTATCGATGCAAAGCTTAAAAAAACCATACTAAATGCTAAGCTAACTAAGGCTAAGGCAAACTTCCTATTGGAACGTCTATTAGAATCTGTAAACATTTCTCTCTATTTGGATTGTAAAAAATCAAATTTTAACTTTTTACGAAAAGTCTATTTAAAATATCTTAAACTTATGATATTATATATTCGTTTTAATAAAACAACCTATTTTAAGGTATTATATGACTAACAAAATCAGTGTGCCAGTAATTTCTGCAGAATCAGGATTTTATCAATATTTGCAAAAAATTAATAAAGTTCCATCACTCTCACAAGAGGAGGAATTTTTACTTGCCAAAGCCTATCTTGAACAAAATGATCTAGAAGCTGCTCATAAGTTAGTAACTAGCCACTTGAAATTAGTAGCAAAAATTGCCATTAGATATAGGAATTATGGGTTACCTCTAAACGAGCTTGTATCAGAAGGAAATTTAGGTCTTATGCAAGCAGTAAAAAAATATAATCCTGATTTGGGTTTTCGCTTGTCTACTTATGCTTTGTGGTGGATTAAAGCTTCAATCCATGAATATGTCTTGAAATCTTGGTCTTTAGTTAAAATGGGTACTACGGCAGCACAAAAAAAATTATTCTTTAGCCTTGGTAAAATTAAGCATAAAATTGCCAACCTATATTCAAGGGCTGTCACAGATCAAGATTTTGTTCAAATTGCTCAAGAACTTGGAGTGACTACCAATGAAGTTAGTGAAATGAATGCTAGATTATCTGGTCCGGACTTATCATTGAACAATTTGGTAAATGGTGATGATAATAGTAGTAGCGAATTAATTGAATTTTTACCAGAAACTCGTCCAAGTCAAGAGCTAAGATTAATTAGCCAAGAGGATTCTGCTAATAAGCATAACTTGTTAACACAAGCGATGAAGATCTTAAATGATCGCGAATTACATATTCTTACTGAGCGTAAATTAACAGATTCTCCAAAAACCCTCGATATTCTTAGTATGGAATATAAAATTTCTAAGGAAAGGATTAGACAGATTGAAAATACTGCATTTGAGAAAGTGAAAAACTTTATACTACAACAAGTGCCAACACCTGTTTAAAATCTATTTAGATATTTCAGTCGTCATTGCAAGGAGACCGTAAGGTCGACGAAGCAATCCTTTCTAATTACTTTAAGTCATACGTTAGCATAAATACTGGGAAAAATATGGACAATGTATTCACTAATTTTAAGCTAGCTTTAGCTAAGAATAATGGTAGCTTTTTTGAGCATGATATTATCTGCAATAATGCGTTATTAAGATTGAGACCATTAAACACAGAGGATATATCCACGTTTGCTCGGTTCCATTCTGATTATGCCATTTGGAAATATTTTGCTATTAAAATGCACCAAGTACAAGATATGAACGACTACATTGATGACGCCATACAACAAAGAAAGTTGGGTTTGCGATATCATTTTGCTATTGAAGATCAGAAAACAGGGAAAACTGTTGGATCAACGGCTTTTGGGAATTATTCTCCGAAAGACAGCAGGATAGAAATAGGTTGGAGTTGGATAGAAACATTATTTCAAGGAAGTGGTATTAATAAAAATACAAAGTTTCTTTTGTTACATTTTGCGTTTGATTACCTGAATATGGAAAGGGTGGAGTTTAAAACAGATGCACTTAATGTAAGAGCTAAAGGTGGGCTTGTTAAAATTGGAGCAACTGAAGAAGGTGTGTTGCGAAGCCACACTCTCATGCCTGATGATAGACGCCGAGATACAGTATACTATAGTATACTTAAAGATGAGTGGGATACAAAATTACGATTAAAAAACTTTTCTGATTGCTCTAGTGATGTTCAAATTTTAATACTATAATGATGAATAAATACATACCATAACGTAACTTTATGGATATTTATGTGTTTATTGTTTTTCAACAATATTTATTTAGCCATAGTAAATTGGCGTCATTGCGAGCCACCCTAGGTGGCGTGGCAATCCATTTTAATAGTTTTTTTGGATTGCTTCGTCGACCTAATATCTCCTCGCAACGATAGTTTTTCAATTATTGTTTTCTTAAACTGACGTTTATGAGTACTGAGCGACGACGTCCCCAACTTCTCATCAATTGACTATATAAACATGAAAGAACCATTATCGATATATATACACTGGCCATTCTGTCTATCAAAATGTCCGTATTGTGACTTTAATTCTCATGTTTCAGATAAAGTAGACCATAATGATTGGCTGAAATGTTATGAGTTGGAACTGAATCATTTCAAGGATACTATAGGTCATAAATATATAAAATCTATTTTTTTTGGTGGTGGCACCCCATCTTTAATGAAGCCATTTGTTGTTGAAGGAATCATTAGCAAAATAGCAAATCTAGCAACAATAGATGAGTACACAGAAATTACTTTAGAAACAAATCCTACTTCATTTGAGACCGAGAAATTTAAAGACTTTAGATTAGCTGGAATAAATAGGGTATCAATTGGCGTTCAGTCTTTAGTGGAAAATGACTTAAAGAGTTTAGGGCGACAACATGATGTGGGGCAAGCAATCAAAACTATTGAAACAGCTCGTCGCATTTTTCCCAGAATATCTTTTGACCTAATTTATGCAAGAAGTAACCAAACTCTAAAAAGTTGGCAAGACGAACTGACCAATGCTATGCAACTTGCCTCAGGTCATATCTCATTATATCAACTAGTCATCGAAAAAGGTACGTTATTCTACAAATTGTTTAACGATGGGAATTTGACTATACCAAGCTCAGATCAAGCAGCTGATCAGTATGAATGGACTAATTTATACTTAAAGTCACAAGGATATCTTAGGTATGAAATATCAAATTATGCTATATTAGGTCATGAATGTAAGCATAATTTGACATATTGGCAATATGATAATTATCTAGGTATAGGCCCAGGTGCCCATAGTAGAGTTAATATGTACGATATAGTTAATTCAGGAGAATTTGGGGCTAGGAACGATGGAGCGACGCCTATAAGTAATAAGCGAGCATTGAGCGACGACGTCACCAACTTCTCATCAATTGACTATAGTGATTTTACATCTAATCTCTATAGTATCATGATGTGGCATAAGCCAGAAAAATGGTTGCAAACTGTTAAGAGCTTGGGCTGTGGCGTTCAACATATCAATAAACTTTCTATGCAAGAAATAACCGAAGAAATGTTGATGATGGGACTACGTCTTGAAAAAGGTATAAATATTGACCTTATACAAAAAAGAACTAGTAAACAATTATTTGAGATTTTGGATATACAAAAGGCAACATACTATAAAAAGCTAGGTTTACTTCAGTGGGATGAGGAGTTAGGCGATAAAGGTCATATTAATCTTACAAGTAAAGGTCTAATGTTACACAGTTATATAGTACCAAGGTTGTGTCCATAAAAACCACCAACTAGTAGGTTGTCGGCAGTACTCGAGATTTTTTACTATTTTCTTATGATGAAAGAATCCGTGAACATTTACAAATTATTTCGGTTTCCTTAAAAAAGCTGGAATATCATGGACATCAACGTCTACATCGCTCTTTTGAGAAATTGGAGGAATATGGTTTTTGATTTGCTCTTGATTTTGATTAGTATTGGATTTTAGTGAATTCCACATTCTACTGAGTAAAGATGATTTGGCATCTTTACTACTTATAGTTGATTGATTTGGTATATTAACTGATGTTGCTTGAACACTTAAATTTAAAGGTTGTATTTCAGAATCCACTAAATTAGCCTTCTCACCAGCATATTGAGCAAAATCTGGGATTTCTTCTAAAATAATTGTCTCTGTTAAATTAGGGTTATTAGCTACCTGTGCACAACTTGCAGGACTACTAGTTACTGATTCAATAGGTTGGGGTTTGTTGCTTATGACTTGATCAGCATCAATACCAGTAGCAACTACCGATACCCGAATAACACCATTTAATTCTTGATTAAACGTTGAACCAAAAATAATATTAGCATCGCTATCCCCTACTTCTTCTCTAATTCTATTAGCCGCACTATCAACCTCAAATAAGGTCATATCCGCACCACCAGTAATGTTAATTAACACCCCTCTAGCACCACGCATTGAGTTATGATCTAATAGTGGATTAGAGATAGCCGCTTCAGCTGCCTTAACCGCCCTATCCTCACCAGATGCTTCTCCCGTACCCATCATAGCTTTACCCATTTCACTCATCACTGTTCTAATGTCAGCAAAGTCTAGGTTAATCAGACCTGGCATGATCATCAAATCAGTAACCCCTCTGACTCCGGCATGTAATACATCATCTGCCATTTTAAAGGCATCGGCAAAGGTAGTATTTTCATTTGCTATACGAAATAAATTTTGATTCGGTATTACTATCAAAGTATCAACAAATCTTTGTAGTTCTAGTAAACCTTGTTCAGCAGTTTTAATTCTATGTTTTCCTTCAAAATGAAAAGGTTTAGTGACTACCCCCACAGTAAGAATTCCTAGCTCCTTAGCGATCTTTGCCACAACCGGAGAAGCACCTGTACCAGTACCTCCACCCATACCAGCAGTGATAAACACCATATTGCTACCTTCTAAATGCCCCTTAATCTCGTCAGCTGATTCTTCAGCTGCTAAAGCCCCGATTTCTGGAGACGCACCAGCTCCAAGACCTTTAGTAATCGCAACACCTAACTGTATTTTGTTGTCGCATAATGAATGTTCGAGTGATTGGGCATCAGTATTGGCAACAACAAAGTTTGCTCCTTGTAATTTGGCAAGTAGCATATTATTTATTGCATTACCACCAGCTCCTCCAACACCAAATACTGTGATAATTGGTTTAAGAATTACATTTTCTGGTGCTTTGAGATGTAAAGCCATAATAATATTTTACCTGTTAAATATAAATTGTTTTTAGTATAATAAAGAATCTGAAAATTTCTACCATAAAATATATTTCATAAAGAGCATCAGTCTAATTATACCATATTTTTTGCTACCACTAAGCGATCAAACTCCTCACCTGATAAAAAATTTAATTTTATAGCAGCTTCTCTTAAAGTTATACCTTCTTGATAGGCTTTTTTTGCAACTTTTGCCGCATTATCATAACCTATATGCGGATTTAAGGCTGTCACTAACATCAGCGATTGCTCTCTCAGCTTATTAATACGTTCTATATTCGGCTCTAAACCTTCAATACAATGCGTAACAAAACTATTGATGCTAGCAGAAATCAACTCTATTGACTGCAAAATATTATATATTATAACCGGCTTAAATGTATTTAATTCAAGATGACCGTTTGATCCGGCTATAGCTACTGCAAGATTATTGCCCATAACCTGCACGCAAACCATAGTCAATGCTTCAATTTGTGTTGGATTAACCTTACCTGGCATAATTGAAGAACCAGGCTCATTTTCCGGTAAATGTAATTCACCAAAACCACATCTTGGTCCCGATCCTAATAGCCTAATGTCATTAGCCATTTTCATTAAACTTCCTACTATGGTATTTAGAGTACCAGAAAATTCTACTAATGCATCATGAGTAGCTAATGCTTCAAATTTATTAGCAGCACTTTTGAAAGGATAGTTGGTATATGCAGCAACTTGATCAGAGAATCTTACAGCAAATTCTTTACGACAATTAATACCAGTCCCCACTGCAGTTCCACCTTGGGCTAAAAAATATACTCTTTTTAGTGATTCCTCAACTCGTTCTATGGCATAGGCTATTTGCGTTACATAACCAGAAAATTCTTGCCCAAGCGTTATTGGCGTAGCGTCCTGCAAATGAGTACGTCCTATCTTAACTATATTATTCCAAGCTGTAGCTTTGGTATTTAACGCCGAATGTAGGCTGGTTAATGCTGGAATTAATTGTTGTTTACTAGCGAGTATGGTTGCGATATGCATAGCAGTTGGAAACGAGTCGTTGGATGATTGTGCCATATTTACATGATCATTTGGATGAATTGGCGATTTACCACCCTTCTTGCCTACTAATTGTTCATTACCAATAGAGGCTATTACCTCATTGATATTCATGTTAGTCTGAGTACCAGAGCCAGTCTGCCATACTACTAAAGGAAATTGATCATCAAATTCCCCTTTTAATATTCTAGAGGTAGCTTGATCTATTGCTTCTGATATTTCAGGCTTAAGATCGCCTAATTCTTTATTGACCTTTGCTGCACATTTTTTTAAAATTGCTAGTGCCTTAATCAACTGAATAGGCATTTTTTGCTCGCCTATCTTAAAATTCTCAAGAGACCTTTGAGTTCCCGCCCCCCAGTAAAATTGATCGTCTACTTTGATTTCTCCAAATGAATCGGTTTCAATTCTATAATTTTTCATATAAATTTTTCTTTTTCGCTTTTATTATATTTATAACTAATCCGACTGTCATTACGAGGAGGTCGCCAGACCGACGAAGCAATCCATTTCTATTCACTTTTTCTTGGATTGCCGCGTCGCCGCTTTTAGCGGCTCCTCGCAATGACGGCTTGAGGACGTAAGGTCTTCTCGCAATGACAAGTCGGGTTAGTCAATTCACTCATCATCAACAGGGTTACCTGAATCATCAGTATTCAAAGATTGTTCATCAAACATGAAGAAAAAGGCTTTAATACTATTATTAGGGGTTTCTATGAATATAGCCCCATCCTGATAAATGCCATTATCTTTACTGTGTGGGTTATAGTTCCCCTGATTCAGATGTATATCATGTATACCTCTAGGAGGAAGTTGAGAATGTTGTTGTTTTAGCTGTAATCCATAAGGTACTACTTCCCTTGTTTCAGTATCATCATAAGACTCACCTAAAATACATATCTTTGTACCACGGATAATATGCATGTCTAGCAAAGATGAAATTTCTTGCCATGATTTTGCTAAACTATTCTTTAAATAATCTACTGGCAAAATTCCACTGCGAAAATAATCAAGTCTATAGGCTTGATTTAACTTATCTAAGCGAAATAATCCCTCATTTCCTAATTTAGCTAAATTAGTTAACAACTCATTATTATTCAACTGATCGACATAGTATAGTTTAACATTAGCTCTAGAATCAGACTGAATATCTATATTTACTTGATATTCTAATTTGTTGGCTTGTACTATAAGATTATGATGAGTCTCTGTGTGTTTTGTACGATCTTCTAAATCCTGTGATACGATTCCTTTTAGATAGGAATAGTTTGCCAACATAACAATATCCTTTATAAGAGTTAATTTATATTATATCAACTTGTCGGTGAGTCAATCATTTTAAGATTATTTGTTGTTTTGATAACCCAGTAAATTAGACTTCCTGCATAAGTCAATCTAGATGCATTAATATAAATATTTTTGTTTGAGATAGTTTAAAAATATTTCCGATTTAATTCGATCTTCACCCGTAGCGTCTTTAATTAATTCACTAGTACTTTTTAATGAGCCATAGTTTCTAAGATTATTATTCAAGAATTGGTTTATACCTTTGAATTCTCCTCTGGTGATTTCTTTTTTTATGTTATGATTCACTTCTTGTGCTTTTTTCATCAGCATTGAAGCAATAATTGCTCCGTTAGTATAAGATGGGAAATAACCAAAGCTGCCCATTGGCCAATGTATATCTTGTAAGCATCCATCTGTATCTGTTTGTGGAGTAATTCCTAAATATTCTTGCATCTTATTATTCCAATAATGTGGCAAATCATCCAAAGTTAGCTCTCCGCTAATTAATAATTCTTCTAATTCAAGCCTAACTATTACATGTATTGGGTAAGTAACTTCATCTGCTTCTACTCTAATAAAACTAGGGGAGACTCTAGTCATTAATTTGTAAAGATTTTCCCCAGAATATTCTTGTCCTTTAAATCCGAATTCGTCCTTAAGTAGCATTGATAAAAATTCACAGAATTCTCGTGATCTACCTACTTGCATTTCCATAAATAGAGACTGACTTTCATGGACAGCCATACCCTTAGCCTTGCCTACAGGTTGGTTTTTATATTTGCTAGGCAAGTTCTGTTCATATAAAGCATGACCTGTTTCATGTATAATTCCCATGATCCCTGAAATAAAATTACGTTCATCATACCTATTAGTTAATCTAATATCATCAGGAGTGCCTTGACAAAATGGATGAGCCGATTCATCTAATCTACCTTTAGTGCAATCAAACCCCATTATTGCCATAAGCCTTTTGGCAATTAGTTTTTGTTGTTCTTTATTAATAGTGTCAACTATAGGTAGGACATGTTCTTTGCTTTGTTTTTCTACTACCTGACTAATTAACTGCGGTATGGTTTTTTTAATATTATTAAAAACTACTTTAATTTCATCTAGTTTACGCTCAGGGTCATATGTGTCAAGTAAAGCATCATATTCAGTACAATTTAGGGTTTTGGCTTTAGATTTAGCCATTTCCCGTATACAATCTAATACTGTTTGTAGATAAGGTTTAAGTGATAGATAATCATTATTCTTTTTAGCATTTCGCCAGATTAACTCACATTTTGCACTAGCAGTAACATATTTTTTTCTTAAATCATCATCTATACAGTTAGATTCTACGATCCGTCTTTTTGTTTCTCGTAAATTTGCTAATTGCCAAATATCTAGCATATTTTGGTTTTCAGAAACAGTCTGTATTAATTCACCAAGTTTTGGTGATTTTAATCTAGAATGTGCTATGGAAGATAATAGTGATATTTCGTTTGTTCTACTATCAATCGATCCTTGCGAAATGTTTACTGCGATATCCCAATAAAGTATACTAATCACGTTATTAATTTGAGAGATTTGCTCTAATTCTTGTTCTAACAATGTATAATGTTTCATATAATTATTCCCTAATTCAAAAATTGTTTTAGCTATTTTTATAGTATACTAGTTTAGCAAAAATCACTATAATAAAACTTGATTTTTTTACATATATAACTAACTCGACTAACATTACTTTCAATTCACAGCGTCATTGCGAGAAAGACCTTAGATAGACGAAGCAATCCACAAAAGTAACCAAAATGGATTGCTTCGTCGCTACTAAAGTAGCTCCTCGCAATGACGTTGTGAATTGAAAGTAATGTTAATCGGGTTAATTGCAATTATCCAAATTTTGGATAATTAATTATAACAAATTTATGTTATTATAAATTGACCATTATGAAAAATACATATTACATTACTACACCGATTTATTATGTCAATGATATACCTCACATAGGGCATGCTTATACAAGTGTTGCATCTGATGTAATAGCAAGATTTATGCGTTTATCAGGTAAAGATGTGATGTTTTTAACAGGTACTGATGAACATGGTCAGAAGGTAGAAAAATCGGCTATTGCCAAAAATGTTGAGCCGCAAATATTTACTGATACGTTGTCTGAAACTTTTCGGACATTAATGCATTCAATGAACATTTCTAATAATGATTTTATTAGAACCACAGAAGCTAGGCATAAGCAAGCGGTAAGTAGTTTGTGGCAGACATTACTTGATAATGGTGATATTTACCTAGGTAGCTATAAAGGTTGGTATTCTGTACGTGACGAAACATTTTATAATGAATCAGAATTAACAGCCGACGGATTAGCTCCAACTCAAGCTCCTGTTGAATGGCTTGAAGAACCAAGTTACTTTTTTTCTTTATCAAAATGGCAAGATAAATTATTGGATTTTTACGATGCCAATCCTGATTTCATCAGACCAAATACCAGGCGTAACGAGGTTATTAGCTTTGTGAAATCAGGGCTGCTTGATTTTTCTATATCGCGTTCTAGCTTTAACTGGGGGATTAAAGTGCCAAATGATAAACAGCATATAATATATGTATGGCTTGATGCGTTAACAAACTATATTTCAGCTTTAGGATACCCAAATGATACAAGCCAATATAATAAATTTTGGCCAGCTGATGTGCATGTGGTTGGTAAAGATATATTGCGTTTTCATGCAGTATACTGGCCAGCATTTTTGATGGCAGCAGGATTGCCGCTGCCAAAATGTATTATGGCACATGGATGGTGGCTTAATGAGGGACAAAAAATATCGAAATCTATAGGAAATGTAATTGACCCACTGCAGTTAATAAAAGAATTTGGTTTAGACCCAGTTAGATATTATTTGATGAGAGAGATAATATTTGGCTCAGATGGAAGTTATTCTCGAAGTGGTTTTGTTAATAGAACCAATAGTGAGTTATCTAATAAAATTGGTAATTTGTTGCAAAGAACTCTAGCCTTTGTTTATAAGAATAATGATGCAAAAATTCCGTTAATTAGCCAAGAATCTATCAATAGCATTTATGAATCATTTTTAATTAAAACGTCACAACAAATTATATCAGAAAATTTAATATTTATGGATAGATTTGATATGAACTCGGTGTTAGAAAATATTATTACTTTAACTGAAGAAGCAAATATTTACATAGATCGAGAAGCCCCTTGGCAGTTAAAAAAAACTGATCCTATAAAGATGGCAGAGGTGTTATATACGCTACTTGAAACACTAAGATATATTGCTGTAATGTTACAACCATTTATCCCTGATTCAGCTAGTAAAATGCTTGATCAGCTTGCTGTGCCAGAGGACCAGAGAATGTTTAAACATTTAACCAAGGAGTTTAGTTTAACTCCAGGCAGCATCATTAGTCAGCCAGAAGCTATATTTCCAAGATTTCAGGAGATATTTAGTACAAATGACCAAAATATATAGATATATAGATTTACCAATTACTCTAACATCTTCAAATCATTTGAGGATGTTATTGATAGCGGATGGCAACTTCTTAACAGGTTTATATTTTGTTGGGCAGAGACACATGCCAATTTTAAGCAGTGATTATCATGAGCAGCAAAATTCTAGCATATTTGAGCAAATTTACCAAGAATTAATAGAATACATAAATGGTGCTAGAAAGG
Source organism: Candidatus Tisiphia endosymbiont of Xenochironomus xenolabis (assembly GCF_964264705.1). Taxonomy (NCBI): domain Bacteria; kingdom Pseudomonadati; phylum Pseudomonadota; class Alphaproteobacteria; order Rickettsiales; family Rickettsiaceae; genus Candidatus Tisiphia; species Candidatus Tisiphia endosymbiont of Xenochironomus xenolabis. The sequence goes on along the minus strand of NZ_OZ183473.1, from coordinate 728,884 downwards.
AATTTACCATAGCTTACCGTTTCACTGGAACTAATTTCCAAGAAAAGGTATGGTCCACCATCTCTACTATCCATTATGGTAGAGTGATAAGCTACAAGAATATTGCGGATTTAATATTTGCTCCTAAAGCTGTACGTGCAGTAGCAAATGCTGTAGCACGTAATGCTCTGTCAATCATAGTGCCATGTCATAGAATTATAGGTACTGATGGCAAACTAACTGGCTACGCTGGGGGGCTTGATCTCAAGAAGAAACTTTTAGAACTAGAAAAAAGTTAAGTGTTATTAGCTAATAGACACCAGTTTGCTATAGATAAATACTTATCAGGTTAGCTATAGCAATTCACCATATTTTAATTGATACACTCTATGCATTTTACTTGCCATTTCATGATTATGAGTTACCACAATAATAGAAGTATTCTTTTGATTAACAGTTTTGAGTAATAAGTTAAAAACCTCATTAGCTGTATTAGGATCTAGATTACCGGTAGGTTCATCAGCTAAAATAATTTGAGGATTATTAATTAAACTACGGGCAATAGCTACTCTTTGTTGTTCGCCACCAGATAACTCACCCGGCATGTTATGTATTTTATTAGCCAGCCCTAACTCTACTAGCAACTCTTCTGCTTCCCTGAAAGCGGATTTACGATTATTACCAGCAATCAATTTTGGCATTGCTACATTCTCTAAGGCAGTAAAATCTTTGAGTAAATGATGTCGTTGATAGATAAAACCTATATTATGCAATCTTATTATATGATCATAATTCTGGGAATAATTTATTGAATTTATTTCTACCACACCACTATTCGGGGTATCAAGTAAACCAGCTATATGCAGTAAAGTTGACTTACCACTACCAGAAGAACCTATTATGGCAACTAATTCTCCTTGCATTACAGTTAAGTTAACATTACTTAATACTTCAACAATAGATTTTCCCTGCTGATATTTTTTAGAAATATTTTTTAATGTTAATACAGCTTTATTCATAACGAAGGGCATCCACAGGATTCAATTTAGCAGCTTTATATGCCGGATAAATTGTTGCACAAAAACATAAAACTATAGAAATACTTGCCACTAATGTTATATCTTCTATTTTTACCTTCGATGGTAGACTATATAAATAATAAATTGCTGCTTCAAAAATTTTAGTACCAGTTATTTTTTCCAAAATATTTTTAATAGACTGAATATTATAAGCAAAGCTTGTACCCAATATTATACCTAAAACAGTACCTGGTACACCGATAAACATGCCGTTACAAATAAAAATAAGCATAATCTGCCGAGTACTTGCACCAATAGTACGCAGCACTGCAATATCTGAGGTTTTGTCTTTAACCAACATAAACAAACTAGAAACGATGTTAAAGGCTGCTACCATAATAATTAAGGAAAGAATAGTAAACATTGCTACTCTTTCAACAGCTAAAGCATTTAGAAACTGTAGATGCGATTTTTGCCAACTTATCACTCGTAATTTTGAGCCTAAAATATTTTGTATCTCCCAAGCATAAATTCCCGCGTTACTCGGTTCTATTGTTATTACCTCGATTAGATTAATAACTTCACCAAAAGACAAGAAATTTTGTGCGGCAATAAGCGGCATTAAAATAGTTGCCGCATCATAATCATATGCACCGCTAGTGAAAGTAGCCACAACCATGAACTCTTTAGATCTAGGCATACTACCAAAGGCAGTAGAAATTGAATTAGGAGAAATTAATTTTATTTTGTCTCCTGCTTGAATTCCTAGGTTATAAGCAAGTTCATTACCAATTGCCACCACATCTTTACCAGAAAAATCAGCAAAATCTCCGGTATTAACATTTTGTAAAATCTGATTTTTATATTTTAGTTCACTTAAATCTATACCTTTAATTACCGCACCACTATTTGCTCTGTTACCTAGGGCTAGAGCTTGACCCACAACGCTTGGAGAAATATGTTTTATATAATTTTTACTAAGTAACTTTTTGTTAATTTCATCATAATTTGCTATAAAACGTGATAATGGGGTTATGCTAATGTCACCATTAAGCCCAATAATGTTTTTAGTTAATTCATAATGAAAACCGTTCATAACGGACATGACCACGATCAATGCGGCAACGCCAATGGTTACACCGATCAAAGAAAAACCAGAAATAATAGAAACAAATTTCTCATTCTTCTTGGCTCTAAAATATCGGGCTGCTACTTTTAGAATAAAATTATTTTTTATCATTATTATAATTCAGATTCATTAAAAATCTTATCTTCTTGCAATAGTTTATAACAGAAAATCAATGCTATGACTATAGTGATACACATAACAATTGCTAATGATGTAAAATTACCCTGATAAAAATAGCTAGCCAATTGCAAACATGTTGCTGTAATAATCAATCTTCCTGAGGTAAATATAGCACTAAACCTGGCTTTAGCATTTGGTATGCTATCTAATGCAAGAGGTAATAATATATTACAAGGAAATATGCTACCAATTGCCACTAATTGTACTACTATTGTTATTGTTAATGGATCATTAGTTTTAAGTATAATCAAAATTATAGCAGCAATTATAAAAGCTACCAGTGCTGCAATACTAAAGAAAAAACATTTTTTCTGTCCAAACTTGTTTAATAAATAGCCATTGCTAAAACTAAAAGCTGAAAATATTGCTGCCAATGCTCCTTGATATAGACCAAATTGTTGAATAGGTACCCCTAAATCTCGCATATACAAGATAGGGGCAATACCAATAAACACCCAATAACTTTGAAATAAAAAAATCAGAGTTATTAGATAATAGATAGCTTTTTTAGACTTAAAGACTACGCTATATTCTCTTAGGGATATTTTTACATTATCATTTGCCTGCCCTTTGGGAATAAATAATATGCCGATTATCAAACACAAGACTCCCAATATTAACAGTATAGCAAAATTCCCTCGCCAACTAAGCAAAAAATTTACATAACTTCCTACTAACGGGGCAAAAGCCATAGCTAAGCTAATAGTACCATTTAAAGTACCCACCATTCGTTGTTGTTGTTCGACCGAATATATATCAGCAAGTACTAGATAGCAAAGCACTGCTACTCCAGATATACCAGCCCCTTGCAGGAATCTACCAAATAATATCATATAATAATCGATGGCAAACAGACAAAATACACTGCCAATCACAAATATTACAAGACCTATAAGAATAATTACTCTTCTACCAAACCTATCTCCTAAATTTCCAACAATTAGAGCTGTGAAACAATGGGCTATAAGATTTATTCCTAGTAAAAATTCGACCTTAAAAGTAGAAATATTAAAGGTATCTTGTAAATCTGGAAAACTAGGGACAAATAAATCTACCTCAGCCCCAACCAAAATTTCCATAATTATAATAGCAATAAACAAATTCATGCAAACACACTTTTGAATTTAAAAATGAATATATATTATATTTGAAACATGTCTAATAGTTTTCAACTTATTATTTAGATTATGTTCACGCGACTTATCTTCCAGATGGAGAGGAGTAAAAATTATGCTACGAGACGGGATTAGTATGCGGCACAATGTCTAAAAAATTAAATTTTCTTTACTGACTACATGTTATCATTTGCAGATTTTGTCATTTGGGGCATTTTGAAATCAAATAAATTGAACAAATCTTGCTGAGACTGTGTTAATTTTGGTAATCTTGCAACGACACAACCTTTTATATTGTAATATAAAAAACATACTTTATCCAAGTCTCTTATCGCTTCCTCAATCGCATAACAACCATCAAAGACAAACCATTCTTTCTTCTTATCCTGGTCAATTTCAACTACTATTTGGTTACTGTCTAATTTTAGGTTGATAAATTTATCTATTCGTCATTCTTTAGCAATTTTTTGAATATTATTTAAACCAATTTTTTGTTTTGCTCGCTTATGGGTTGATACAGATATATTACGCTCTTCTACCTTTGTAATCAGTTTTTCAATTCTGTTATTCCTATCAAATTCAAGTTTTCGGGCTATAGAACCATTTTTTCTTAAAATATATCTTTTACATGACTACAAATCCTATAACAAAATCCCTATAAACCTCTTTACCCTCACATTCTTAGCACTTTTCTATCTCGAAGATAAGTCGCGTCACCGCAAAGCGGCTCCTCGCAATGACGTCTTGTACTTTAACTTTTTTCCGTGAACGCTCACAAATTACTTGAATATGCATAGTTACAAACTAATACCAGTCAACTTGATTTTTCTTTTATAATCTTTCTCAAAACGCCTTACCATCAAATAGGCTAATATCACAAAGAAAATAAGATATATGATGGGGAATAATTTAAAGTTTAGATATCTCATTAATACTAGACATACATAATTTGCACTGCCAGACATCAACATTGCCCCCATAGTATGACCAAGACTTATTGCCCGGTAGCGATCATTAACAGCAAAAGCTTTTATCATAGTACCATGGGCAAGAGCATTGAAAGGGGCAACAAAACATGCAAGCATTAAACAAGAACCTAAAGCCAAATTAACCATTTGATAATTAACCGAAATAATAAATAATAAACTAGCTACAAGTGTACCAAATAGACTGATCTTAAACACTATCATTTGATTAAATCGATCAGCAAATAAGCCAGAAATAGGCATAGCAATTGCAAAACACACAGTTATCAGAACTGAAAAAACACTCATAATGAAACTAGTTTGTGGTAGAATCATAGGCAAATATTGTTTCATAAAGGTAATAGGTAGTTGATGTGCCACTCCAAATCCACCAGCAAGAAATACTACCATCAAAATGATTCGCCACTGTTTGCTAACTAAAGCAGCTAGGCTTTGAACCCTTATTCCATTTGCTTGATTTTTCTTAAATTCCGGTGTTTCATCTAATTTACGACGGAAATATAGAGTAACTAAAGCTAAAGGTAAACTAATTAAGAAAGGAATACGCCAACCCCAATCTGGAAAAATATGGGAACTAAAAAAATTGCTTGCCCCAATTCCTAGTAATAAGCCTAAAACTCCAGTACAACGAGTTATCGCCGAAGCGGTATATCGATATTTCTCCCCTAAATGTTCGATAACATAAATAGCTGCTCCGTCATATTCTCCAGCTACAAAAATACCTTGCATAATACGACACAAAACCAGAATTACCGTACTCCAAACCCCAATAGACGAGTAGTCTGGCAAACATCCTATAATCATAGTAGGTATCACAATTCCTATTATAGTAATAGTTAACGCCGTCTTACGCCCATAAATATCCCCTATACGTCCAAAAATTAGCGAACCAATAGGTTTTGAGAGATATGCCATCGCATAAACAGCAAAAGCATTTATTAGACTAGTTATATAATCAGTATTTGGAAAAAATTTAACAGCAATAATTCCAGCAGAAAAACCGTATAAACTATAGTCGTAATATTCAACGATTGTTCCTAGGAATGCTCCTATAATTTTATTTTTTGTTTTTTCTTTCACTTTTCATCTTATTTAAGCTCCTTCAGCTAGCAATTTATTTCTGACTGAAGGAGATAAGTTAATATTAAGCTCTTTTAAAGCTTTTTCATCAATATAATCAGGAGCATTCATCAATAAATCTTCCGCCTGTTGATTTAGTGGAAAAGCTATCACCTCTCTAATATTGGTTGAATCGGTTAATAACATAACGATTCTATCTATGCCAGGGGCTATTCCACCATGTGGCGGAGCACCAAATTTAAACGCTCTGATCATTCCGCCAAATCTTTTATCAACAATTTCTGGAGGGTATCCAGCAATCTCAAAAGCTTTATACATTATTTCCGGTTTATGATTTCTAATTGCTCCACTAGATAATTCAATACCATTACAAACAATATCATATTGATATGCTTTAATAGCAAGTAGATCATCTATTGTTTTAGCTGATTCTAATATCTCCATACCACCTTGGGGCATAGAAAATGGATTATGGCTAAAATCTATTTTTTTAGTTTGCTCATTTAATTCATAAAATGGGAAATCTATTATCCAACAAAACTCAAAACAATCTTTTTTAAGTAAAGCTAAATCCTCGCCTAATTTAGTTCGAATCTTACCAGCAAGTTTAGAGGCTTTATCAACTTTATCACAGGTAAAGAAGACAGTGTCACCATTTTGTAGATTTGCTAAAGACTTTAAATTTAATAGTTGCTCCTCTGTTAAAAATTTAACAATAGGTCCTTTAACTTGTCCATCTTCTAGAAACTGGATGTAACCAAGCCCACTTGCCCCCTCGGAAATTGCAAATTCTGCCATTTTGTCAAAGAAGCTTCTCGGTAAAGTAGAAGTTTTAGGAGCTGGTACCGCTCTTACAACATAGCCATTTTTTATATTTTCTTTAAAGATAGTAAAATTAGACTCTCTAAATAATTCGGTAACATCGGCAATGATTAGCGGATTTCTAAGGTCTGGCTTATCAGTACCATATTTTAACATTGCTTCTTCATATGGAATTTGGACAAAAGGGGTATTTGATACTGTCTTATCAGAAAATTTGCTAAATATTTCATACATCACCGGTTCAATAGTATTAAATATATCTTCCTGCGTAACAAAAGACATTTCTATATCCAATTGATAAAATTCACCTGGCGATCTATCAGCTCTTGCATCCTCATCTCTAAAACAAGGAGCTATCTGAAAATAACGATCAAATCCTGATACCATAAGCAATTGTTTGAATTGCTGAGGAGCTTGCGGTAAAGCATAAAATTTCCCAGGGTGTAATCGGCTGGGTACTAAGAAGTCCCTAGCCCCTTCTGGTGAACTGGCAGTTAAGATTGGTGTTTGAAATTCAGTAAAACCACCCTGCGTCATAATCTGACGTAGATGAGCAATAATTTGCGATCTTAGCATAATGTTATTATGCAACTTTTCACGCCTAAGATCTAGGAAACGATATTTTAGCCTAGTTTCTTCGGGAGAAATTTGTTCAGAATTCACCAATAATGGTAAAGCTTCGGCATTAGACTCAATTATAAACTCACTTACCAATATTTCAATTTTACCGGTCGTTAATGAATCATTTATTGTGTCATCAAGCCTTGCTACTACTTCACCAACAATAGTTATAACCGATTCATACCTTAACCGACTAGCAGCATCCATTAAACTTGGGTCTTGATCAGTAAATACTAATTGGCTGATACCAAAATGATCCCTAAGATCAATAAATACCAAATTACCATGATCCCTTCTTCTATGTACCCAGCCAGATAATTTTACTCTTTTTCCGACATCACTCAATCGCAATTCATTACAATTATGCGTTCTATATTTATGCATTTTACTCAACATATTTATTCTGTTTCTACCCTTCCTAATATAACAATATATCATAAAAATCAACTACACTAATAGATATATGCAAATTATTTGAGTATATATTAAAGATTAAAAAGAAAATTTGTGTTTTGTACCAAGGTAATTAAGTTGTTTGGTTGAAGAAGTTCTAACGCAAACATTATCCGGTATTTCCCTAAGAAATCTAGAAGGAGATGCTCTAATTATTTCATGAAACATAAAACGACTTTCGGCATAAGTAATATACAGCTCTTTCTTCGCTCTAGTAATACCAACATAAGCAATTCTCCGCTCTTCTTCTAAACCTTTCTCTCCATCTTCATTTAGTGATCTTTGATGTGGAAAAACCCCCTCTTCCCAACCGGGCAAAAAAACTAAATCAAATTCAAGACCTTTGGCAGCATGTAGAGTCATAATGCTAATAGAGCCGCCAAAATTTGATTCTAATGCTTCATTTTCCATTACCAAACTAGAATGTTCGATAAAGTCCTGAATATTATCAAATTCTGCAATTGCTCTAAGCATCTCATTAATGTTTTCAATTCTGCCAAGTGCCTCGTCAGTTTTTTCTTCTTGTAACATTGCCAGATAACCTGATTCTTCTAATAAAACCTTTGTCACATTAAGTGGCGGTTCAGCTTGATATCGTAAATTCCAATTATCTATGTTAGTAATCAACTTATTTAAACTATCTTTAACTTTATTTTTAACAGCTCCTTCTTGTAACATTTGACGAATAGCAACAAGAATAGATATATTATATTCAACTGCATAATCTTTTATTTGTTTTAATGTAGTATTGCCAATAGCTCTCCTTGGAACATTTATTATACGTTCAAGAGCCAGATTATCACTATCATTCAAAGTGATACGTATGTAGGCAAGTAAGTCACGTATTTCCATCCGTTCATAAAACTTAAGACCACCGATTATTTTATATGGTAATGCATTACTAATAAGAACTTCTTCAAATGCTCTAGTTTGAAAACCAGCTCTAACTAATATTGCAACTAACCCAGCATTATACTTACCTTCTGTAACTAATTTGTCAATTTCAGATACAACAAATCTTGCTTCTTCTTTATCGTTCCAACAAGATATAATTTTGACTTTTTGTCCATCATTTTTATCAGTCCACAAGGTTTTACCATGACGATTCTTGTTATTGTCAATTACACTGGATGCCGCTGATAAAATTTCTGAACTAGACCTATAATTTTGTTCTAATTTTATTACTGTAGCATCTGGAAAATCCTTTTCAAAACGTAATATATTACCAATTTCCGCACCACGCCAACCATATATAGATTGATCATCATCGCCAACGCAACAAATATTCTTTGTGCTACTCGCAAGCATCCTAGCCCAAAGATATTGGACAGCGTTGGTATCTTGATATTCATCAATTAAAATATATTGATATCGTTCCTGATAATGCTTTAATATTGCAGGATTTTTTATAAATAACTCATTATTGTATAGCAGCAAATCTCCAAAATCCACCACGTTAGATGCTAATAAATTTTGCTGATACTCGTCATAGATAGATTTAGCCACTTTATGAATCGGTAACTTAATGTCAGATTCCGAAAGTTTACACGGCAATAATCCTTGATCCTTCCAACGTGAGATAATAATATGCAATACTTTAGGAACATATTTTTTGGGGTCTATATTTTCTTGCTTAACTATGTCTTTAACCAATTTAAGCTGATCATCATGACTAATAATAGTAAATCTACTGTTTAAGTTAAGATTCAAATGATCTGCTTGTTGGCGTAAAATCTTGGCTGCTATAGAATGAAAGGTACCTATGTTCAACCCATAACAATCAATCATTTTACTGATTCGATCTTGCATTTCTCTAGCAGCTTTATTGGTAAAAGTAACTGCTAAAATATTGCTAGGTGACGCTAAACCCTGGTTAATTATGTTGGCTATTCTTGTTGTTAATACTTTAGTTTTACCAGTCCCTGCTCCAGCAAGTACAAGAAGAGGTCCATGTGCATGTAAAGCCGCTGCTAGTTGTTGGTGATTTAATGAATCTAGAAAGCTTTGTTGTGTCATTATCTAATGCCAATGGAAATGTTAATGTTCGCACTCACGTTAGGTATATTTAGCATGCTTTTCACTTGTTTGTTGTTCTCATTTGCAGGATTATTGAGTATATAGTTTTTTATCCTGAGCTTAATCCACAACAAAATATTCTAGCACATTAATCCTTTAACATCAAATATTAATACTTTTTCATTCTTTAGATTTACCCAAACCATGTCATCACTCATCTCCTATTCTAAGAGCAGCTATAAAAGCCGATTGCGGAATTTCAACATTACCAATATTACGCATACGTTTTTTGCCAGCTTTTTGCTTTTCCAATAATTTACGTTTACGAGTTATATCTCCACCATAGCATTTAGATAAAACATCTTTACGCATTGCTTTAACGGTTTCTCTAGCGATTATTCTGCTACCAATAGCAGCTTGAATAGCGATCTGAAATAATTGCCTTGGGATTAAATCGCTAAGGCGTTTACACAATTCTCGACCACGATATTCTGATCGTGATCGATGTACTATAGTAGATAGAGCATCAACTGGCTCGCTATTAACCAAAATAGATAATTTTACCAAATCACTTTCCTCATAACCATCCATTTCCCAATCAAAGCTAGCATAGCCTTTTGTGTAACTTTTTAACTTATCGTAAAAATCAAATACTATCTCATTTAACGGTAATCGGTAAATTACCATAGCCCTACCACCGACATAAGTTAATTCAATTTGTACTCCTCTTTTATCAGTACACAAAGATAAAACATTACCTAAAAACTCATCTGGCACTAATATTGTTGACTTAACCCAAGGCTCTAACATTGATTCTATATTTTGAGTAACAGGTAAGTCAGCCGGATTATGTATTTCTAATTGATGTCCATCACGCATATTAATCTTATAAACCACACTAGGAGCAGTAGTTATCATATCAAGATCAAATTCACGCTCCAGTCTTTCTTGCACTATTTCAAGATGTAGTAACCCCAAGAAACCGCAGCGAAATCCTAATCCTAAGGCAGTTGAACTTTCTGCTTCAAATTCAAAGCTAGCATCGTTAAGCCTTAATTTAGCTAAAGAATCTTTTAGATGCTCAAATTGTGAAGCGTCTGAAGGATATAATCCACAAAATACTACCGGTAAATGTGGCTTAAAACCAGGCAAAGGCTCCTTACAAGGTCTTTTTTCATCAGTTATTGTGTCACCAACTTTACAGTCGACAACTTGCTTGATTGAAGCAGTAAAAAACCCTATTTCTCCTGAATATAAAATATCTGATATATGTTTCTTAGGAGTAAAATACCCAACATTCTCAACATTATAACTACAATTGCTAGCCATCATCCTAATACGCATATTTTTGCGTAAAGTTCCATCGATAACTCTAACCAAAATTACTACTCCTAGGTAAGAATCGTACCAACTATCAACCAATAATGCCTTTAAAATATCTGTTTGATTAGTTGCAGGACAGGGTAGTCTATTAACAATTGCTTCAAGTACTTCTTCTATTCCTATACCACTCTTTGCCGAAATCAATAATGCATCGCTTGCATCTATACCAATTACGTCCTCTATTTGTTGTTTGACTTTATCAGGATCAGCGGCTGGTAGATCAATTTTATTGAGTACAGGAACAATTTCATGCTTATTATCAATCGCTTGATAAACATTTGCGAGAGTTTGTGCCTCAACACCCTGGCTACTATCTACCACTAATAATGAGCCTTCACAAGCAGCGAGTGACCTACTAACCTCATAAGAAAAATCCACATGACCAGGAGTATCCATTAGGTTTAGATAATAGGTATTACCATCTTTGGCTTTATAAACTAATCTAACAGTCTGTGCTTTGATAGTAATTCCCCTCTCTTTTTCTATGTCCATTGAGTCAAGTACCTGCTGACTCATTTCTCGAGCTACCAATCCTCCACAATATTCAATTAACCTGTCTGCTAAAGTAGACTTACCATGATCAATATGAGCGATGATTGAAAAATTTCTGATAAACTTTTGATTATTCATTGTATATGCGATATAATGTTAAAATTAGAAAAATGCTAACCCGACTCATCATTGCAAAAAGTAGCGAAGCTCGAACGAAACGATCCAATTTAATAAATAGTGGATTGCCACGACCTAACTTACGTGATCTCGCAATGACGTCGGTTTATCTTATCTTTATATAGTAAAATTCCATTTTATAGTAGGAAATAATAGTGCGTGCTGAAATTGAACATTATGTAAAAAAAATCGAACAGTCTTTAGAGCTGCTCAGGAGGTCACTTTGATTTTGATAACGCAACCAAAAGGCTTGTAGAGCTGGAAAATATATCAGAAGATCCAACTTTGTGGGATAATCAAGAAAAGGCTCAAAATATTCTGAAAGAAAAAAGACTTCTAGAGACTAAGCTTAATTCGTTTAAACAACTTCAATCTAATCTTACGGAATGTTTAGAACTTGAGGAGTTGGCGTTTGCCGAAAATGACCAGCAAGTTCTAGAACAAGTTCAAGAAGATTTAAGAAAGCTATCTATTATTGCCGGAAAATTTGAGACTGAATGCTTATTTTCTGGGGAATTTGACAGTAATAATTGTTTTCTTGAAATCAATGCTGGAGCTGGCGGTACAGAGAGTCATGATTGGGCATCAATTATGATGCGTATGTATTTGCGTTTCGCGGAAAGACAGGGTTTTAAAAGCGAAGTTATTCATCTTATTAACGGTGAAGAAGCAGGAATAAAATCATGTACTATTAAAATTGATGGCTACCAAGCATATGGTTGGTTTCGAACAGAATCAGGAGTGCACCGTTTAGTACGGATATCGCCTTTTAATGCAGCGGGCAAAAGGATGACTAGCTTTGCTAGTAGTTGGGTATATCCAGAAATTGATGATAGTATTGCAATTGTAATAGATGAAAAAGACCTTAGAATTGATACTTACCGTTCTTCCGGAGCTGGGGGACAACACGTAAACACTACTGATTCTGCCGTAAGGATTACCCACTTACCTACTAATATCGTAACACAGTGCCAAAATGATAGATCACAGCATAAGAACAAAGCACAGGCTATGAAAATGCTTAAAGCAAGGCTTTATGAACTAGAGTTAAAAAAACGTACGGAGGATATTCAAGAACAGAATGCATCAAAAACTGAGAATGGCTGGGGACATCAAATAAGATCTTATGTATTGCAACCTTATCAAATGGTTAAGGATTTACGTACCAATCATGAGACTTCTGATACTAAAGGTGTACTTGACGGAGATTTAGAAAAATTTGTTTCAGCTAGCCTATCAATTAGTGTTGGTAATATATAACCTCTCCGTCATTGCAAGGAGACCGTAAGGTCGACGCGGCAATCCAAACAAGTGACCAGATGGATTGCTTCTTGGCTTACACCTTCTCACTAATAGACGTCTTGTACTTTACTTTTTTTCTTAAGTTGATGCCTACGTACCGTTATACGAACTTACAAAACCATAATTAGAACTGCTGATTAATAAATATTCTTCTTGACTCACAAGACAAAAAACTTTAGTATAAGGTCCTAGCCAAGTAATAAGTAGGTTAGGGCCGTATATGGCAGTCATTTCTAAAATTTTTTCGTATCTTTCTATAACTCACAATACATCACCCACCTCAAAATTAACAAATAGATTGTCGGAATATGTTTTTCCTATCGAAAGGCAGGAATTATCTAAATTTCTATATGTAACATTATTGATGTTCTGTATTTTATTTATACAAAATATTATTAGAGCCTTAAAAGATAGTCTGATTAATACCATGATTGGTACCGAAACTGTATCATTCCTTAAATTTTGGGGGGTTTTGCCTTCGGCATTTTTGCTATCGATAATCTATGTAAAATTAGTAAATAAGATGAAGGGTGAACATATCTTCTACCTTATATTATCAATTTTTCTACTATTTTTCGCCTTATTTGCCTTTTATATTTTCCCTAATCATCTAGCATTCCATTTGAGTAGTGAGCATGCTGGCATTTTAATAAAGTCTTATCCGAATTTGAAATGGTTTATATTACTTTTATCTAATTGGAGTTTCTCTCTGTTCTATATTATAGCAGAATTATGGCCGAGCGTAATATTTGCATTACTTTTTTGGCAATTTGTTAATAATATAACCTCGGTGGAACAATCTAAAAGATTCTATCCTTTATTTGGTCTTTTTGCTCAAACGGGACTTTATATATCAGGTAAGTTTTTAGAAAATTTAGCTTATTTAAATCAATTTTTAATTAAAAAATTTGACTTACAACATACAGAGTCCGAACTTTCAGTACAAATCATATTAGGTTGCGTACTGGTACTTGGCTCAATAGCATTAGCAACTTTTTGGATACTGAATCATAAAATATTAGATAAAGCTCAAGTAGAAAAATTGCAATTTTCTGTCAAGAAACGATCACTAACTCTTACAGAAAGTTTTAAAATGATTATTGCTTCAAGATATATTAGGCTAATTGCTACACTACTTGTCTGTTATGGTATAGCTATAAATTTAGTTGAAGGACCTTGGAAAGCGTCAGTTTCAAAGATTTATAAAACACCTACGGAATTTGCTGCTTTTGTTGGCAATTATCTAAGTATCACTGGCATATTTACCATCTTATTTGTTCTTCTCGGCTCTAATATTGTAAGAAGGTTGGGCTGGTTTGCCGCAGCAATTATAACGCCAATAATAGTCTTTATAACTGGCATGCTATTTTTCTTAGTATCTAACTTTGATGGGTTTTCTGCTATAATAGTGGTTAGCTTTATGATAACTGATCCTTCTCTGATTGCTATTACAATGGGAATAGTCAACAATACTCTAAGTAAATCAAGTAAATATATTTTATTTGACTCTACAAAAGAAATGTCATATGTTCCTCTAGATACCGAACTTAAGACAAAAGGTAAGGCAGCTGCCGATGTAATTGGTACTAAGCTTGGAAAGTCAACAAGTGCCCTTCTCCAATCTTTAATATTTATTATTTTGCCTTGTGCAACTTACCAATCTATTTCTATATATTTAATGATAGTATTTGGTGTAATATGTATCATATGGATTTGGGTGATTAGAGAATTGAATAAAGAATACACTAAGCTTTGTAAGGTTTCTAATTGATCTATATCTTAAGGTAACAATGAAAAAAATAACTTTATTTTTAAGTATTTTATTATTATTTAGTACTTCAGCACTAGCAGAGACAAAATGCTTTTTAGCTAAAGAAAATAATAAAATCATCAAACAACAAGGTGATTGTAAATCACGTCATGCTCCTTGCTCTACGTTCAAAATTGCCATTAGTCTGATGGAATATAACGAAGGATTACTGATTGATGAAACTCACCCTGAGTTACCATTTAAAAAAGGTTATATAGATTGGCTTGATCGATGGAAACAACCTCATAATCCCAGTCTTTAGATGAAGAATAGTTGTGTGTGGTATTCGCAAATTTTAACGCAAAAACTTGGAATGAGTAAATTCCAAGAATATGTTACAAAATTTAACTATGGAAGTCAGGATGTTTCAGGTGATAAAGGTAAGGATAATGGATTAACAAATTCATGGCTATCTAGTTCATTGGAGATTTCACCTGAAGAGCAAGTCGTATTTTTACAAAATATTCTTGATAATAAGCTACCAGTAAGTTTGAAATCTCATGAAATGACAAAAAATATCCTATTTGTAGAGGATCTGCCAGGAGGCTGGAAGCTTTATGGAAAAACAGGTAATGGTTCCCAGCTTAGCAAAGATAGAATGCAGAAGCTAGCTCTCCAACAAGGGTGGTTTGTTGGCTGGATACAAAAAGATAATCGAATTATTGTATTTGCGAGTCATATTACAGATGACATTGAGCAAGATGCCTATGCAAACCTACGTGCTAAAGAAGAGGCAAAAGAAAAATTGATGCAAATAGTTCAACCCACCTATAAGTGATCTGTATGATTCACAGAACCTAATTGAATTTTATAGTTTCAATTTAATAGATATCAAACTAAAATATACAGCAAAATAGTCATCAAATTTTTATATTTATTCAATAAGCACAATAGTTTTAATTTAATTTGACAATGAGTTTTAAATGTATATACTGCATCATACAAACCGGACAAAACGGATTAAAGTCTAAATATAGGTGGGAAATGGTTAGTATTCTGTTTTCTAGTAACAATATTTTAAATTGATATGGAGTAAATTTATGGCGGGAATGAAAACAACTGAATCTAAATACGATGATGGAAAAAAAGACTTAATATTAGAAGCTTTAAAAGACGCATCTACTACAGAGAAAGGGTTAGTAGTAAATGGTGGAATCAACATTACTGACTCAATGTTAGAAAAAATAAGTTTTGAGGATATAGCCTATGCATTGAACCATAAAGAAGAATTTGCCGGACTTCTCAATGCAGTTGAGTCTATAAGTTGTAATTGGTTTAGTTCCCATATAACTAATTCTAATGAATTCGAAAATTTTGTTTTATCCTTTACTGATGATTCATCATTTAAACCAAAGTTTATAGAACTCCCCTACATAGAGAGTGATAATATTCTAGCTTTAAGTATAAAAACCGGAATAAATATTAGTAAGACACCTGAAAAAGATTCACAAAAGAAACTGTTAATTAAAGCATTCTATGATCAAATTAAAGAAAATAACGTTAATAACCTAACACAGGAAGAGTTAGATCAATTTGTTAAGAAGGCTTGTGATGAAGCTAAATCTACAGATGGCTTTTCTATGAAACATACACATGCTTTGCGTATTCTTAGTAAATTCGATTTCAGTAAAATTGATGAGGAATATTCTTGTATCCAAAAACAACTTACAAACTTATATGAAAAACAAGAAATAACATCTGAGTATTATCATTTGCAAGAAGAAAGTTTACATTTTTATTTAGATAAAGTTACCGGTAAAAATGCTGAAATGTGGCTAAAATACGCAAATGACTCAGAAATAGCACGTAAACATTATCATGGTGGTCATATTGGAATCAAAAACGCAGGGATTGGTATTACTGCTTTTATACCTATTATAGATTACCACGATCAAAATGATACATGGGTAGCGTTTGTTTCAAATAAACAACAAGACCTAAACAATATTGATCCCAAATCAATTGAAATGTCAGTTGCTATGGTGACATCGGAACACGCTCATTTTACTTCGCATGTCGGGATATCAAGGGGAACATTATACGAAGGAGCCTGGCATTCAAGTATTTCGCCTAAGCTTCATAGCTTCATTGCTGCTACCACTTTACAACATTATGGAAACAATATAGATACCTTAAATACTGTAAAAAAAGAGTATATGATAAATGTTCCAACTGTAGAAATGAGAGCAATATTGATTAAAGCATCTAAAGCTGCAGGACAAGAGGCAAATATTTTCATAGGAGATAATACTACAAAATGTAGTAACGAAACGTTAGAAGTTTTAACAAAGAGAGTTGAGGCTTGGAAAAAGCACATTGAGACTAGGAAAATTCTTGGTCAGAATGAAAGTGGCTATGAGACTTCTAATATCCAAAAAGCACAGCTTGCTTTAGATATAAAACAACAAGCACTGGAAAGAGAAGGTGTATCTGTACCTATAAAAGTTACAGAAGGGAAAGGTTATACGGAATATTTAAACTGGATTCTTCAAAACAAAGAAGGCAAAGTACTACATGATTTAAATCCTTAAGACATGGAGGGAGAATATGCTTGGTTTTTCAAAAGTGGCTGGTTGTGGAAGAGTATTGATGATTGTAATCCTGCAATAACATGTGATCTTGAAGCTCTAGCAGGTATGGGACATTTTGATACTAAGGTTGAACATGAATGTACAGTAGAAACGATTGGAGATAGCTATACATTAACTGAATAAAGATAGGCTATTTTCATCTAATCACTTTGGGAGTGTGGTAACATTTTGTTTGCAGAGCCTAGTGAGCGTTCACGGAAAAAAGTTAAAGTACAATACGTCTATTAGCAATAAGGCTTAAGCCAATAAGCAACCTAACCTCACAATCGTCTATTAGCGAGGAGCTACTTCAGTAGCGACGAAGCAATCCAAAAGTAATGGATTGCCACGACCACTACGTGGTCTCGCAATGACGGACAGCCTCCTACAACTTTAACGGGTTAACTTATATACGTCTTGATTTGCAATAAAACTCTGATATTATGCCAAGGTAGAAAGTTTAATCGTAACACATAATTTATAGCCTCTATAAATAATAATTGCTAATTACATAGCATTTGGTAATTGGGATAATCGTAGACTGATGAATGACATTTTCTCTAGTACATTACCTATTCTTTTGATTCCTTTGCTTGGTAGTATTATCAAAAGGAAATGGTTAACTTCTGAAGAATTTTGGAGGGGGATAGAAAAATTATCGTATTTCTTTCTTTTTCCTATCATGCTTTTCAATAGTATATCCGTAGCTGATTTAAATGCATCTTCTATAATAAGGCTGGTACTTGCATTAATCATCTCCTCTTCTATTATTGCTGTTGCTTTAATTATTTATCAGAAAAAAACCAACTTTGATAAAATTCAGTTTACTTCAACCTTTCAAGGGGCAGTACGTTATAATAATTATATCTTTTTTGGCGTTAGTAGTCCTCTTTTGGGGCAGGAAGGACTTGCTATAGTATCGGCGATTGCATCCTATATGATTATTTTTACCAATATCATATCAGTAATGATTTTCTCACATTATGTTCCTGATAGTTCTGTAGCTCAGAGTTCTAAAACTAGCTTTATATGGACACTTAAATTAATAGTACAAAATCCCTTGATTATCGCTAGTATTATTGGATTCCTTTTTAATTATTCTAATTTAGAATTACATCTTATCATAAAAAAAACCTTATCTACCCTATCTGATTCTGCTTTAGCTATAGGTATGCTTAATGTTGGAGCAGGTCTTAAATTCTTTATGCGTGGTACGATTCTGAAAAATGTATTATTTACTAGTTTTGTTAAGTTAGTGGCTTTTCCTATTGTTACAATAATAGTATTGTCATTAATGTCAATTACTGGTACTGCTAAATCAGTTGGGGTTCTATATAGTTGTTTACCATGTGCTAGTACCTCTTATGCTTTATCACGTCAGCTTGGTGGAGACCCAGAATCTATGGCATCAATTATTACTTTCACAACACTTTTTTCAATAGTTTCATTGTCAGTTCTGATGTGGATAAATATCTAATAGTAGAAAACTTGAAGTAATTAAGGAGTAACATTTATGGATGAAATGAATAAAATAAATTATCTCAAAGCCTTAGAATATCATAGCAATGGGAAACCAGGCAAAATTGCTATTGCTGCAACTAAGCCTTTGGATACTCAACAGGACTTGGCTTTGGCTTATACGCCAGGGGTAGCAGCACCATGTCTTGAAATTGCTAAGAATATAGATGACGTTTATAAATATACGGCTAGAGGTAACTTAGTTGCTGTAATAACTAACGGCACAGCCATTCTTGGTCTTGGTAATTTGGGGGCAGCTGCGTCAAAACCGGTAATGGAAGGAAAAGCTGTTTTATTCAAGAAATTTGCTGATATTGATTCTATTGATCTTGAAATAGATACTACTGATCCAGATGAGTTTATTAATGCCGTAAAATATCTTGGTTATAGTTTTGGCGGTATTAATTTAGAAGATATTAAATCTCCTGAATGTTTTATAATTGAGGAAAAATTAAAAAGCTGTATGCAGATACCAGTTTTTCATGATGATCAGCATGGAACGGCTATTATTGCTGCAGCAGGTCTTATTAATGCGGCATATATTACCAATCGTTCATTGGATAATTTAAAAATTGTAGTAAGTGGTGCAGGGGCGGCAGCGATTGCTTGTATTGAATTACTAATTGCTCTTAGTGTCGACAAAAAAAATGTTATACTATGTGATAAAATGGGGGTTGTTTACAAGGGTCGAAAAGAAGGGATGAATGAATGGAAGGAATTATACGCTGTCGAAACCGATTTGCGTACCATAAGTGATGCTATGAAATCAGCTGATGTATTCCTTGGTTTATCTTCTAAAGGTGCGGTATCAAAAGAAATGGTAGCTAGCATGGCTCAAAATCCCATTATTTTCCCGATGGCTAACCCAGACCCAGAAATTACTCCAGAGGATATACAGTCAGTTAGAAGTGATGCGATTATTGCTACAGGACGCTCTGATTACAATAATCAGCTTAATAATGTTATGGGATTCCCGTATATTTTTCGTGGAGCTTTAGATGTTAGAGCTACTACTATCAATCAGGAAATGAAAATAGCTGCAGCCCTTTCTTTAGCGGAGCTAGCAAGACAAGCTGTACCCGATGAAGTTTATAAAGCATATCCTGGTAGAAAAATGATTTTTGGTCCAGAGTATATAATTCCTGTGCCATTTGACCCAAGATTAATTACCACTGTTTCGATGGCAGTAGCTAAGGCAGCTATAGATAGTGGGGTTGCTAGAATTACAGATTTTGACTTCAAGAATTATGCAAAGGAATTGGAGAGCAGACTAAATCCTACCTCGCATTACATGAATCTGTTATTTGAAAGAATCCAACAATCAGTGCCTAAAAGAGTAGTCTTTGCTGAGGGCGAGGAGGAAGAGGTAATTAAGGCTGCTATTATTATGCGAGATGCTGGTTATGCTCACCCTATCCTAGTGGGTAGGTATGATAAAATATCTGCTGTTTTAAATAAAATAGGTATGAATTATGATTTAGATGGTATTACCGTAATGAATGCGGCTATTAACCAAAATCTTAATAAATATATAGATACTCTTTATAGCCAATTACAGCGTAAAGGGTATTTATACCGTGACTGTGCTAGACTTGTTAAAAGTGATAAAAATATATTCTCAGCTATCATGATAGCTTGCGGTGATGCAGATTGTATGGTTACTGGCGTAACAAAGAGCTATTATAATAGTTTAGAGGATATTATGAAGGTAATGGAACCCAAAAAGAATAATAGAATATTGGGATATTCTATTATGATTACCAAGGAACATAATATAATTATTGCTGATAATAGCGTGACTGAACTACCAAGTGAGCAAGATCTTGTAGAAATAACTTTGCAAACTGCCAGTATAGCAAGAAATATAGGAATGACGCCAAAGATTGCTTTACTTTCCTTCTCAACTTTTGGTAATCCAATGAGAGAAAAGGCAAATAGAGTAACGGAAGCTGTTAGAATCCTAGATAGGATGAATCTAGATTTTGAATATGATGGTGAAATGTCAGCTGATGTTGCTCTAAACCCCAATTTACGTAATTCATATAAGTTTTGTCGGTTATCAGGTTCCGCTAATGTCTTGATTATGCCTGGTTTGCATTCAGCTGCAATCTCAACACAACTATTACAAGAATTAGCCAGAGGTGTTTTTATCGGACCAATAATTAATGGTTTTGAATATCCGGTACAAATAGTACGAATGGGGGCATCAGCAAGTGAGATAACAAAAATTGCCACATTTGCTTGTATAGATGCAATAAACCTTTAGGAGGTTTAGTTTACCCGATATTGACGTCTATTAGCGAAACCACTTAGTACTCTCATCATTGTACATAGGTGTCAACTTAAGAAGTAGTAGTCGAAAAGGCGTCATTGCGAGCCACCTTAGGTGGCGTAGCAATCCATTCCTGATCATTTTTTGGATTACCGAGTCGCCGCAAAGTGGCTCCTCGCAATGACGGCATATTGCAAAGCTACTGCTTACAATGACGTAAGTTTGTTATATAGTCAATTCAGGAGAATTTGGGGCTAGGAACGATGGAGCGACGCCTAAAGTAATAGGCGAATGACGAGTGACAACGTCCCCAACTTCTCATCAATTGACTATAGGAAAATACTAATTGGATTAGCTATATAGATACTTTATATTGTGTTCTTATTGCCACAAATTATCGCAATAATATTATTGTTCAATGCTCATAGTAATTTTTTAAGTAGGCTGAAGACAAATATTATGCTATACACTTAAAGCTAGGTGACCTAAGTGGAATTTGAAAAGAATTTGTGTTTCACGGGTATTTATTTTAAGAGCCTATAAGGGATTCTTGTTTATTAATTTTTAAGGAGAAATATATATGAAAAAATTATTGTTAATTGCTGCTACTAGTACAACTCTTTTGACTTCTGCTGCATCATTTGCCGAAACAGGAGGGTTTTATCTTAAAGCCGAAGGCGGTGCAACTAGGTTGAATATGCTAAAATTTAAGATTGAAGATGCTAAGATTGGTGATGTTAAATTTAAACCCATTATTTCTGGTATTTTTGGTATTGGTGCTGGTTATTATATCATGGATAATGTTAGAGCAGAGCTGACAATTGACTTCCTCCTCCCAAATCCAGAATTTAAGAGTACTGTTACTACGAAGGTCTTAGATAAGGATGTATCTACAGAACTAACAAATAAAGAAGTCGTCAGATCATTATTGCTCAATGGTTATGTCGATTTATATGATGCAGGTATTGTTAAATTTTTTGCCGGAGCTGGTGTTGGTATGGCTCAAGTGCAACAGAAGATAACTACTACTGCAGACAAAGAATCAAACACTATGTCCTTTGAAACTGCTAATAATTTTGCTTATCAGTTGACTGCTGGTGCTTCTTTTAATGTGGCTGATGGCATAAACCTAGATCTTACCTATAGCTGGAGAGATTATGGAGAAGCAGGTGATGCAAAAAAAGATAAAGATAAGGACAAGAAAGACAAAGAAAAACCATCTAAAGCTGACATCAGAGGACATAACTTGATGGCTGGTATAAGATTTGATCTCTAATATAATAGTTTATCGATTCATTTCTTATTCTATAAAAGAAGGGGGCTTTTTAGCCCTCTTTTTTGTTATTTATTCATCATCATAAGTAAATTCGTGAACTCTCACATTAATTAGTGTCTCCTAGTTTATTTTTGATAATCTAGTACTATGTCTCCCACCTTCAAATTTAGTGGTTAAAAATTTATCGACCATTTGACATGCCAATTCTTCGTTTGGTATCTTAGCTCCTAGCACTATTATATTAGCGTCATTATGAGCCCTTGATCTTTCTGCCATAAATAAGTCAAAACATAAAGCAGCCCTTATGTCAGATGTACGATTTGCAGCAATTGACATACCTATACCAGTTCCACAAATTAAAATTCCTAAAGGAGCTCTATTTTCTAAAATTCCATCAACAACTTTTTTAGCATAGTCTGGATAATCGACTGCTTCTTGGTTATAAGTACCATAATCAAGGATAGATATATTTTTATTGTTTAAATAACTGATAATTTTATTCTTGAGTGAAAATCCTGAGTGATCACTGGCTATTAGAATGCTGTAAGTTTTCATAATTACGTAATCTTGGTAAAAAAAATACTAAAATTAATTGTACATTAAAGTTAGTTTATTGCATAATAAAATTGCAAATTTTTTGGTTAGTTATGAAAAACAATATATTTTTTATCTATTTTGTAATATTTATGATTTCTGGATGTGCTACTCAACTTCCAGCTCCTATTGAATATAATCGTGGAAAGAATTTTTCCCAAAAAGCTACAACTACAAAACCACCAACTACCACATATTCTGAAAATAATCATATATCAGAAAGTGATGAAGGCGAAATAATAGGTAGAGAGATTGACGAGAAAGAAAAAGAGTTTGATGCTCCAACTGGTTTCTTACAGGAACGCCATGCTATAAAGCCTCAAAATCAGGACGATATAATAATAGTCCCAAAAGTAAAACTAGATGATAATAAGATAATCTATCGTGAGGTTCAATCAGGAGAAACGTTAGAATCGATAGCCAATGAGTATGGTCAAACGGTTGAGCAATTAGCTGAGCTAAATAACATGTCTGCCCCATACCATCTTAGCAAATCTCAAATTATCATGATAAAAGTTAATACTGAGCTGTTAAATAAAAAAAATCAAGAAAGATCAATAAGAAAAAGCACTATAAGAGAAGCGGAAAATGCGACAAAATTTATCAAACCAATTGATGGTAAAATTACTATCAAATTTGGTGAACAAACATCTAAAGGAAAAAGCAAAGGGATTAATATTGCTGCAAAAGAAGGTGCTAATGTAAAATCTATTGCCTCAGGTAAAGTAATGTTTGCAGGCAATGATACAAAGTTTGGTAATTTACTAATAGTGCAATTAGATAACAGCGATCTTTATGTTGCTTATGCTCATTTACAAGACATAATTGTTCAAAAAGGAGCAACAGTGTCACAAGGAGAAGTAATAGGACATGTAGGGGGTACTGGAGATGCCGAATACCCTCAGCTGCATTTTGCTATTCGCCAGGGAAAGCTAGCTGTTGATCCGCTACAATATGTAAACTATTAGACCTCTTGCATAACCTAAAGATAATTGAGGAATTTTTAGGAAAAACGAAGTCGAGTACCGCAGCGTACTAAGATGTACGTGAGGAACGGAGACGAGTTTTGACAACAAAATTATAGTCAATTCAGGAGGATTTGGTGCTAGGAGCGATGGAGCGATGCCTATAAGTAATAGGCGAGCATTGAGCGACGACATCACCAACTTCTCATCAATTGACTATATCCTCGCTGTCCGGCAAAAATCCTCTATATTGTGCATCCCAGAGAGTTTTATATAACTCTCCTCTAGCGATTAACATAGCATGAGTACCGTCTTCCACAATTTTACCACGCTTGAATACTAAAATACGATCCATGTGTAAAAGTGTTGATAAACGGTGGGCAACAACTATAGTTGTAGCATTAGTGGTTTCCAAAACTTCATCTATAGATTTTTGAATTAAAGCCTCGGTTGGTGAGTCAAGTGCCGATGTTGCTTCATCTAAAATAAGGATGGGAGCATTTTTTAAAATAGCTCTAGCGATTGCAATTCGTTGCCGTTGCCCGCCGCTTACTTTTACCCCTCGTTCACCAACTATTGAATGATAACCATTGGGCATCTGCAGAATATCATCATGTATTCTAGCTTTTTTACAGGCTTCCTAAATCTCTTGTAAAGTAGCATCATATTTAGCCAGCTGCAAATTTTCTAGGATAGAACGATGAAACATCGTAATATCCTGTGGGATTACTGAAATATTGCTTCTTAGTGACTCTTCCGTTACCTGCGAAATATCATATCCATCAACTAAAATAGTTCCGCTTTGCAAATTGAAATATCTTAGCAAACATTTGATTAAGGTAGTTTTGCCAGCCCCTGATGTCCCAACTATACCAATCCTTTCTCCAGCTTTGATATGTAATGTAAGATTGTCAAATATATTATCTCCACCACTACCATAGTTGAAGGTTACATCTTGATATTTAATATCACCTTTAACAGAAGGAAGCAACTTAGCATTTTCTGTATCGGTGACATTTGAGATAGTATTAATAAAGTTGTATGAAGATTTGATAGCAGCGATTTTAGGATTAATGGAAAATATTATATTATCTAATAATTGATCAATCGCCCATTCAATTCTAAAAGTAATCACCATACTAATGGCAAAATCACCAGCAGTGATTTGTCCAGTTTTATATAAATATGCTACCACAAATATTTGAGCCGCTGCCATTAGAGTAATTAATATGCTATCAGTCAGGTCTACATAATAAGCATCATATACCCGAGTTTTTCGATCCCAACTTTTCCATTGATCAATGGCAGGCAGGAGCTTTAGTTTCAGTTCTGTCCAAACATTGCCAATAATTTTAATACCAAAAATATTAGCAACAGAGTCATTGATAATACCTACCGCTTCTTGTCGTGCCTTAGCATATTCTTCTTGTAACTGTATTTGTTTCTGGAGTAAAACTGATAATATTGGTACATACACCACAATAAAAACAATTAACACTCCGGCTATCTTGTAATTCATTGTACACAAAAATATTATGCCACCTACAACAACTACAATATCTCTCAAAGCACGACAAAGAATAGTGATAACAGTTATAATGCCATCTTGAAAATCAGTGATTTTACTGGCAATTTCTCCCGATAAATGTGAATCAAACCAATGCAAAGAATGTTTCATAGTCTTGTTGTAGGCATATTCAACGATTTCTGCCAGCATCACTGGTTTGTATTTAATGTCAAAAAGCCTAAAGGTAAAATATACCCCGTGGTGCATCATTTTATATAATACAAATATTAAGAGAAGTAGGGTAACATTGTCATGTGGATTCTTGGCAATAGTATTAATAATTTCTCTAATTTGATAATTAACAAAAATATCAAGTAGTGCACCACAGATATATATAAGGACAATGCTAGATAGGTATAGTCGATATTTGTAAGCCAAGGAGTATAAATATGATTTTAATGGATAATTTTGCTGTTTGGTAGAGACCATAAAATATTTCTTTCTAATTATGCAAAAATGCACTTCATTATAACAGATTATAGCTTCCCCACTAAGCACTTTTTTAGGATTTTTTAATTATTCTATATCATTGACAGAAACCAGACATCACAATATATTTAATAAAATAATTATAATGAGCAGTATAGTGCAAAAATTCCTAAAATATTCGGTGGCGTTATTTATTTTAATAATTGTTATATTGCTGATAACCCCTTTATTTATTTCTTTGGAATCATATAAAAAACTAGCCTCTGATAAGGTCAAAGAAATAACTGGTCGAGAACTACAAATCAATGGAGATATCAGCATTTCTTTGCTGCCCATTCCAACTATTATCGTTAAAGACCTAACACTTGCCTCTCTAGATGGTGCTAACTACCCTTCTTTATTGGATGTTAAGGAAGTAAGTGCTTCTATTTCTATATTATCTCTAATTAAAGGAAAGATCGACATTTCAACGATTGAAATCAACCAACCAGTAATTAATTTAGAACGGATGAGTAATGGTTTAGCCTCTTGGGAATTTGCCAAAATACCAACCAATGTTAGTACAACCCCAACTGATAAAATGAACGATAGCAAAGCTCCATTTTCTTTATATATCAACTTAATTAAAATTGTTAATGCTAAGTTAAATTATGTTGATTTTACTGATAAGACTAAAGGTAATAACCCTTCTCCAACAACCATAGATATTGACAGATTAGAAATCAAAGATCTTCATGGACCATCTGATTTATCCTGTAAGTTTTATTCTTCTGGCAAGAATTATAATATCAAAGGTAATATACAAGACAAGCAGGGTGTCATATCTTTAACGGCAGATTTAAATGCTCTGCAAGAAAAGGTTAATTTTTCAGGTAACTTTGCTTACGATAATATGACTTTTGCTGGACAACTTAAACTGGAAGGAACTGCTAAAAACCTACAAAGTATTTTTCCTGATATGTCTATCCCTAACGATTTAGATCATAAACTAACTTTTAACGTTAATAGTGATAAGAAATTATTAAAAATTAGTGATATTGATTTTACCGTAGGTAAGTTATTAGCTAAAGGTAATGCTAACTTCCACTTTCAAGATAATAAGGTAGATTTAAAAATTAAATTATTAGATAAGACATTTTCTCTGGCAACAAGCTTTGCTTATTTAGATCAAAATTTATCTCTAAATAACCTTAATTTTACTGTAAATAAAGCTAATTTAACAGGTAATGTAGGGGTTAAGGATTGGGATAAAGAGCTAGTTGTTTCTTATAATGTAAAAATTAGTGAGATAGCAGCCATTGCCAGTTTATTTGGCATGACTCTACCGATTAATCTTGGAGATATTTGGCTAAAGGGAGAGACTGTTAAACAACAAAATAAACAACAGAATTCTCTTAAAACTAATATAAATAAATTTACCGTTCAGTTAAAAAAGAATCCTATAAATCTTAGTGGAGCAGTAACTATCAATTTAGCTTCTACTAAACCAAATATTTTATCAGATATAACAATAGCTTCCTTAAATTTAGATGACTTAAGTGATACACCATCTCCTAATATGGCTGCTAATTCTGTGCAAAATGTAAATCATTCTGTTGTAGATAATTCTGTACCCTGGTCTAAAGATGTTATAGATTTATCATTTTTAAACAAGTTTGATGGAAATTTAACGTTAACTATACAGAAAATTATTAAAGGGAATCTGAACTTTGATAACGTCAAAACTAATATGTTGCTTGCCGGTGGTGTGCTAGATATTAAATCTATAAATGGTAATTTATATGGGGGAACTTTATTTGCTACTGGACAAATTTCTTCGCAAGTTAACCAACCTGTTAGCTTTAAAGCTACTCTTAAAGATGCTAAGTTAAAAAATATAGTTTCGCAAAATATAGCTTCACAGGGAAGTAAAATTAAAGTTACACAAGGGACTGTTAATTTTGTAACAGATATCAAAACAAAAGGTCAAAGCCAATCTCAATATGTAGGTAACCTATTCGGTACAGCAACATTAACAGCATCTGACGGTATAATTAGTGGATTTGATTTACAAAAACTATTAGATAACCTTAGAAATATTAAAAACCTAGCAACTATTTTAAAAATGCTCGATGTTTTCTTGGCAAGTGGTGAAACAAATTTTCAAAAGCTTGCGGTGGATAGTGAAATAAAAGAAGGGGTAGTTAATATAATAAACGGTAAATTAGATGTTGCTTCGTCAGAAGTCACAATTACTGGAAATGTTAACCTACCTAAATATACCCTTGATATGGATAGTACTATTAATGTAAATATAAATTCAATACCACCATTGAAAGTTCACCTGTACGGCAATCTGAATAATCCACGGCATAAACTTGATGCTAAAGCATTAAAGGAATATCTTACGAAGAATTTAGTAAATAGCGTGGTTGATGGCGTTAAGAAAGGCACAAAGCCTGAAGATCTATTAAAAAATATTATTGGGGGAAGAAAAAATAAACAAGCTACAGGAGAAGAAACACAAAATAATCAACAAAGAGAGCCTTCTAATAATAAGGATCCTATCAATAAAGTAAAATCTACCATTGAAAAAGGGTTAAAAGGATTATTTAAATAATATAACTAAACACCTAGTATATAGCTAACCCTTTAAGTTCCGTCTATTAGTTATGAGTCAGTTTGTAATACACCGTCATTGCGAGGAGGTCATAAACCGACGAAGCAATCCAAAAGTGATTAGGAATGGATTGCTTCGACCATTACATGGTCTCGCAATGACGTTGGAAGCTAAAACCATCATTGCGAGGAGGCGTTAGCCGACGAAGCAATCCTTTCTGGTCACTTTTTGGATTGCCGTGTCACCGCAAAGCGGCTCCTTGCTAATAGACGAAGAAGCTATAATTTTTCCATATGCAATAATCTAAATATTTATAATAATTTTCTGAAATAATATCTTTTGCTATTAGTGGTGGTTAAATTTTATGCTATATATATCTTGTAACTAATAATAGATGACTTTTATGGCAAAAATTAAAATAACAGAAGAAGAGAGAAACAGCTACATATCAAATGAGTCATTTTTGGAACATGTTTACAAATCGAACTCAAAAGCTCAAGGTCTTAAAAACTTATACAAAATAATCCTTCAACAGGATTTTACATGCTTGCAGAATAATGATCTTAAAAACGAAAAAATTATTGAGATTGAGAAAACTTCTTATTTATCTTCTATTCTTAAAGAGCATGAGTGTAGTATTTCTACACCAAAGTTAGGTTTTGCTTTAGCAATGAGTTTAGCAGAAGAGGATATAAAAGCATTAGGTGTTTCTGATAATGATAATACCGATGTTTAAGTTCTGGCAAGCTAGATTAGTTTTTTTGAGTTATTTTATAAAAAATGGTTTCTATTTTCTTAGATTTAGATCATAATCCATCGCTGTTGTTTCTAGAAAAAGATCAAGAAGTAAAAATTTATAATAAATGACTATTGACAAAAATATACCAAATTATCTGACGATAGCTCGTATAGTGGTTATTCCAATTATTGTAATGACCTTTTATCTAGATAGTTCTAAACTTGCTCATAGAATTGCAGCAATATTATTCATTTTAGCTAGTATTACTGATTTTTTTGACGGTTATCTTGCTAGAAAGTTTGATTTAGTATCAGGATTTGGTAAAATGTTTGATCCTATAGCTGATAAATTATTAGTAGGCTGTGTAATTATAATGTTGGTAAAAAAAGGAGCTGCAGGAGAGATACCGTGCTTATTAATTTTGGCTCGTGAATTTCTGGTAGCTGGCTTACGTGAATTTTTAGCTTTGATTCAAGTAAGTATTCCTGTATCTAGGTTAGCTAAGATTAAAACATTTACCCAAATGTTTGCTTTGTCAGTGTTAATTCTTGGTTCTAAAGGTTCGGGTATAATTTATATGGATTTAATAGGACAAATAGCTTTATGGGTTGCTGCACTTTTGACTATCATCACAGGATATTCATATTTGAAAGCTTGTAGTAAATATTTTTAAGATAACCTAGGAGGTTGTGAACAAATTAGCTCCTAAAATAAAATGTTACTATTCGTATAATTTTTTCTTTTGAAAATAATTATTTATTGTAACAGGAAAAAATTAAAGTTATTGACATAATAGTAACTTAGCGTAGCATAAAAAGTATGATATATAACTAAATAAATAGGTGTATTTAAGCTGTGGCACGTGGTTATTAAGCAGCTAATTAACCTAGATATTTTAGACATTACACAGAGCCTAGGGGATTTTGTGTGGATTTCAACTATTAGTTTATTGATTTATGAAACGACAGAATTTACCACATCTAGATAAGTTAAAACAAAATTTATCCAAGATATTTACCTTAATTTTTGTATTTTATATCACAATTATAATTTCATTATATAAATGTTATAATAATAAAGTTAAGATGGAAAAAGCACAGGTTCTGCAAACCCAATATAATAAAATAGTAGAAGTGAGTATGCATAAACTTACTTCTTTATCGCATCGTTTATCTAGTAGTATTGAGGAAAGTAATATTTCAATCAACAGTAATAGCAGTGAAATTGAGATATGTAATGAAGCATTAGTATGTACAAATTGTAGTCTTTTTCATTTTGGAGAATTATTAAACCGGAATATTCCGGAATTCATTCATTATAAGATAGAACTCAATAAAACATTTCTTTATTCAAACCTCAAAGTTCAAAATTATCAAATAGAGACAACATACCATATTAACGACTCTCACCAACTTAATATTAGTTTAGCGATTAATAGTGTATATTGGCATAAAGTAGTAACAGATATTAAAAAACCTTTCTGGCTATTAACTGCATTTATTACAGCTAATATGGTATTACTATATGTTCTCTTAAAAATATCATTTAGCAACTTCAACAAATCCTATGCATTACATTATCAAGATAAACATTTTGCAGAATTAGAACAACTCAAACTTAATCATCAGCAGGAATTAAAAGATTGTGAAACCTTTCTAATGAAAAAGATTTGGAATAATGATTTTAATAAACAAAAAGATTTGGAAATTAATTGTTTATTTGCTCAAGAAGCTAATCAAATATCGTTGCTTGATAATAATTCCGATAATCAAGAAGATATGCTCAAGGATTATAGGTTAAGAAACTTTGGTGATAAAGTACCTTGCTCTATAACATTGTACCAAGAAAATAAAATAGAAGAAATTGATACCACTAAATTAGCTGATTTATTTATTGATAGATTTAATCAGGAAGATGAGAATATATCGTTTAAAATTTCCAGTAAAGCAAAAATATTATATTTTTCTTCTAATGCAGCATTGTACCAAATCATTTATAGTGTTGTTAGCTATCTATTCTTTTTGTTAAAAAACCAACCTTTTATTACCAAGCATAATATTAAATTAACTATTGATAGTATAAAGCAAAAGGTGGTACTACATTTTGAATATGATGGTTATCCTATAATGACAGCACAAGAGCTGCTAAAAACGTCAAATAATTTTTTCAAAACCCATGCTAACCCTTTTCTACTTAATCTAAGTCAAGTATTTAATCTATTACAAACGAATGGTTATAACTATCAAGTAAGTCATAATCAAAGTAATGTTATAGAGATTTACTCAAATGATTTGAAGAATTGGAACAACCAACAAGAAGAAAACGTCATTTTATTAAACTCTTTAATTAAGAGAAAAAAATGAATAAGAATTTTTTGTTACTTATAATGTTAATTATGGTCAATGATTCATTTGCCCAAGAACAAATATCTAATTTGATTATACCAGTTAGTTATTTTGTAAGTCATGAGAAGCAGCGTAATGCACTTAAGGATAGCTTAAGTAAACATAAACAGGTAAGTATAGTAGGCACTAGCGGTATTGGCAAAACGCAATTTGTTAGAATGCATGCCTATGATAATAAGGCTGATTATGATATTATTTGGTTTTTTGATTGTAATGTTGATCTTAATGAGCAATTTGTCAAATTAGCTAAACAGCTTAATAGTATTAGAAATGCTAACATATCTGAAAATGCTACTTTAGCAAAGAAGGAAGTAATATCGTATTTAACTCACAAGGATAAGTGGTTATTAATATTTGATAATCTAAAAATTAATGAAAATAACAAAGTTCAAGAGTTTATTGATTGGGAGAGTAATGGAAATATAATATTTTGTTCGCAAGATAGTGAGAAATTACCTAACACTATAGAAATGGCTTTATTTGACAAAGATACTACCACTATTTTAGCTAATAATTTATTAAATAATAAAGACGAAAATGATATTGAATTTTTAATAAAAGCATTTAATGGTTACCCTATACTTATAGTTCAAGGCATTCAATTATTGAATAAGATCAAAGGTTTAGATAGAGAAGAATATAAGAATAAAATTTATCATTCAGCTGATAAAATAACAACAAACATTAATATGGCTATACAGGGATTAAAGCCTAGTGCAGTAAAGTTACTTAATAAAATAGCTTTACTAAATAATCAGAGTTTCTCAAAGCAACTACTTAGTGTCATTACTGATAGTAAAGATACTCTAGATGACGATATATATAAATTATCTAAGTTCCTACTGATTAGCAGCATTGATCCTAACCAAGGTAATCCTATTTTTGAGATGCATGATATTATTGCTAATAAGATCATGGAGCTAAATGGAGCTAAAAACAATAAAATGTATTTAGAAGATATTATTTTAAAACTACCTAAATCTAAGAATTCAGCGTTGTCGATACATGTATGGAGAGCATCAAAGACTATAAGTGAAAATCTGGAGATTCTTTTCAAAAATTCGGAAAAATATAATATTGGCATATATGCAATGCTTAATTTAAGAGCTAATTTACTCTCTTTATGCATAAATGATAGTAATATATGTAAAGCAAAAGAAATGATAGATTGGTTCGAACAAAAATATAAGGAAGGTAACTTTAAACTTTGGAAAATGTCCGAACATCAAAAATATCATTATGCTCGATATTTGGGAATAATAGGAGCGTATAATAGAGTGTCCTTAACAAATTTTGAAGTAGCTATTTCTTATGTTACTCAAGCATTAAAGATTTTAGATGATCTTAATGATTGTGATGCCTTAAAATTTAATTTACACTTACACCTATCTAAATCTCAAGTATCTTTAGGCAATATAAAAATTACTGAAGAACTCCTTGAAAAAATGCAAAAATTATTAAAACAAGGACTCCAAGAATCTGATGTATTTGTAATATATTCTTTAAAGGCAAGCTTATCTTTTATCCAAGGTAGATATGATGAGGCTTTAGTTTATATCGATAAAAATATTGAGGTACTTACAAAAAACGGATTACCCCCTAATAATAGATATTATACTTCAGCTTATCTACTTAGGGCGGCAATACTAAACTATCTTGGCAGATATCAAGAATCCTATGCTCAAGCTAAACAATTATGTAACATGCATCATTTACAGGATGAAATGATTGCTTATGCTTCCAAGCAAATGGCAAGGATTTACACACAATTGGCAAGAAGTGAATTGGGACTTGGTAAGATGGATGAATGTCTAGATCACATTAATAAAGCTATAGACCTATATTTAGCAAAGAGTAGAGATGTTAATGATACAAATTATTATGAAAATCCGGATCTAGCGGCTAGTTATGTAGTACAAGGTGAGATTTTATTTGCTCAAGATAATATTAAAGAAGCAATAGCATCTTATAAAAAAGCTTATACTATATATCATTATTTATATAAAGATAATCGTCAAAATATTGCACAAGTTAGTTACTTATATAGTCAAGCAGCTATAGCCGCCTGTAAATCAAAAGATTTATATAATTATAAATTCTTTGGTAAATCTCAAGTTAAAGAATTCGGCATACATCACCCTAATACTACTACCATGTTTGAATATTGTGAACAATATGACATGGATTTATGGAAAAAACAAGTTAAGGTTTATAACTAATTCGATAACAAATTGTATTATTAAAAGATATTATTTATAACTTAATAATTTAGTCATTGACAGGAAGTGGTAATTTTTATTAATATCTCTAAAATATTATAGAGTAATATGAGTTTTATGTTATATAATTTCCACAAGATTGTCAGTGCTATTGGTACTAGTTTGCATGAGAATTCTATAGTAGAGAACATATCATACAGGCTAAAAGACCCTACTTCTGTCTTAAAAAAGCTGTTAAGAAAGAATATTGATTTTCATCAATTAAATGACCTAGTGGCTCTTAGAATTATAGTTGATAAGCAAGAAGATTGTTACAAAGTATTGGATATTATTCATGATCTATATCCTAACAATCTTGAGAAATATAAAGACTATATTATTAATCCCAAACATAATGGTTATAGTTCTCTGCATACCGTGGCTGCCGTTGGTACACCTGGTCGTAATGTGGAAATACAGATACGAACCAATCAGATGCATGATATAGCAGAATTTGGTACCGCTAGTCATGGTGAATATAAAAAATCACAAGAAGCGAGAATAGAAGAATTATTTTCTACAACATTATCTAATATAGATGCTATTTATAGAGGACTAAATAATGCATACAAGCTTTTTGAACAGTTTAATTGGACTATGCTGGAGTTAGTTGCTTATGAACAAGAAATCCAAGATGTTTGGAATAATTGTCAGGGTGACTTGCAAGCAATACGTGAACAATTATTAGAAGAGTAGGGGTGTATCTAACCCGACTAACATTATGCCAAATTCACAAACGTCATTGTGAGGAGTGTGGAAACCGTACGACGAAGCAATCTAATGAATAGTGGATTGCCACGACCATTAAGCTCTGTGAACAAAATTTTAATTGTCTAGATTTTGACTCTTTTTAGCTGCAAATTATAAGATTTTCACTTAAAAACACTCAAAATCTAGACAATTAAAATTTTGTTCACCTATGATTGCTAATTTTCTAAAGAAATGGTTATTGGCAATATTCATGCGTAATTGATAATATTACAATCTCCTGTAATTTAAATTAGTTAGAATTATGATAAAACTACTATGAAATAGTTAGGGTTATCATTTCTCTTTAAATGCTCTGAACATAGTATCAGTAATAGGATCAAGTAAATATCTTAGGAGAGTCCTTGTACCAGTGACAATTTGGACTTCCGCCTGCATGCCGGGATGTAGTTCTAATTTTCTAGCTTTTGCGATCTTATTAAACTCATTCAGATCAATCTCAATTCTAGCAGTGTAAAAAGTCTCTGGACTTTGTTGCATTTGGTTTCTATCTTGTACAGTATCAGGAGATATTCCAATTACTTTACCAGTAAATAACGGCGTTGTTCTAGATTTAAAAGCACTAAAGCGAATCTTTGCTACCAGACCTTCATGTACGGAATCTATGTTCTTCTGTGGAACCTTTGCTTCTATTACCAAAATATCATTAGTTGGAGAAATCTCTAGAATTGGATTACCTGGTGAAACTACTCCACCTATTGTGTGATAGTTCAATACATTTATAATACCATCCACTGGTGATTTAATAACTGTACGACTCAAGGAGTCTTTGAGAGCATTAAATTGCTCTTTTAGATGAGCTACTTGTACTTGAGCCTCTTTTAGTTCAGTTAAGGTTCTTTCTGTATATTTGTTCTGTAAGTTAATAATACTAATCTCACTTTCTATGATCGCATGTTTAGTACCAGCAATTTCAGTTTCTGTCATAGCTATTTCACTTTTGAAATTAGCTTCCTTAGACTCAAGCTCTAATAGAGCGGCTTTTTGGGCAAAACCTTTTTCATGCAAAGTGTGCATTGCTTTTAAACGATCCTTAGCAACTTCTAGACTCTTGACATAAGCAACCTTCTTAGCTTGCAGCCCTTCTACCTTTTTATTCAATTGCTCGATCCTTTGATGTAAGGCATTTTTTTCGCTTTTATATACTTCTTTTTTAGAGCTAAACAAATTTTCTTGAGTATGTACAATCCTTACTACTTCAGGTAGATTCATCGCTTCTATTAATAATTCTGGAAACTTAATCTGATCTTGATTATCTCTTTCAGCAATTAATCGACTTTCTGTCGCCAAAGCGTGTCTATATTGACTTAAAGTACTTTCATACTGGGACTTAATTTTTGTATCTTCCAACTCTACTAATTTGTCACCTGCTTTAACTTTGTCACCTTGTTTAACAAAAATATTGGAAATAATACCTCCTTCTTGGTGTTGAATTATCTTCTTGTTACTATTTGCTACAACAACACCCACTGCCACAGCAGCACTATCAAGAGGAGCAAGACTTCCCCACAAACCTCCAACTAATACAAAGAAGATTATTATATATACCCCAAAAAGAATAGGAGCTCTAGCAGTTTGTACTACATCATTGCGATCAACATCATTATTTTTTGTAACAAAATTGACGAAACGATCAAGGTAATATAACGTATTTTGAATTGCCTTAGAAAGACCTACTACCATCTTTTGTGATAGAACACCTCCCTTTGATTTATTCGCGTGTATCAAGTCATTTTGTAGCGACAACAGCTGTTTAAGTTGCTCCGCTGTAAATGCTGGCTTATTAGTTGGCTTTTCTTCCATATATTTAAATTTTATTCGTTAATATGAATTACACCGCTTTGTAACAGTTTAACCCGATTTTGCATTTCTTCTTGAGTACCATAAAGAGCTACAGCTCCATCTTGTAATACCAATATCTTATCTACCACTGATAATACAGAAGGTCTATGAGAGATAACAACTACAGCAATACCCTTAGATTTTGCTTGCTTTAAAGAATTTGATAAGGCTATTTCGCCAGCTTCATCAAGATTAGCATTAGGTTCATCTAAAATAATTAATTTAGGATTACCATAAAATGCTCTAGCAAGACCAACACGTTGTTTTTGTCCACCAGAGAGATTAGAGCCAGCTGATCCAATATCCGAATCGTAACCATCCGGTAATCTTAAGATCATCTCATGAGCCCCGGCAATTTTAGCTGCCTCAATTACTTTTTCTGGATCAGCATTTTCAGCCATCCTAGCTATATTCTGTTTTATGCTACCACTAAATAATTCTATCCCTTGTGGCAAATATCCTACATGCTTACCAAAGTCTTCTCTATTCCAGCGATAAATTTCCCCACTATCAAGTCTAACAGTTCCTGATGAGGCTTTCCATACCCCAACTAGCACCTTAGCTAAAGTTGACTTACCTGCAGCAGAAGGTCCTATAACTGCTAATACTTCACCAGGCTGAACGGCAAAGGACACTCCCTTCAAAATATATCTTGGTACTGGTGGTTGTGGCATATGTGGAGGCACTGGAAACGAATAATAAATATTTTCTACAGTTAAATGTCCTTCAACATTTGGGATGGGCATTGCTTCTTCTCTTGATTTATACGAAGCAAATAACTGATTGATATTTTTATAAGATTTTAGAGCTCCACTCATACTTTTCCATAGCTCAATAGCATTATCGAAAGGTGCTAAAGCTCTGCCAACTATGATGGAGCTCATAATCATACCCCCAGTAGTCATATCTCTTCCTGAAGTACTAACAACAACATAAGCTCCAATACCAGTTACAAGCATTTGCATAATATTACGAATAAATCTAGAAAAATTAGAGATAGCACCATTACGATAACTAGCAATGGATTGCTTCTCCAAAGCAGCAATATTAAATTGGTGCCAATTTGCCGTGACATTTTTCATCATCCCCATAGCTTCTACAACTTCTGAATTCCTATTAGCAATATCAGCTTGGGTCATACCCTTTATCGAGAATTCAGTAGCCTCGCCAAGAGTTCTATTAGTTGCTGCAGCATTAAAGAAAGCCGTAGATACGATAATAATAGCACCAACTAATGTTAAAATCCCAATATATGGGTGAATTAAGAAAATTACTACTATATAGACAACACTCCAAGGGGCATCAAATAAAGTATTAATACCAGCACTAGTTACAAAAGTTTTTATTGTTTGAAAATCACGAAGTAATTGGCTAGCACCAGTATTAGTACGGGTTGCAGCAGCTGAAATAGAGTGACCAAAAATTACAGGGGCAACTGTTTTATCCAACCACTCACCAACTTTAATTAAGGTGAATGATCTAGCAATTTGTAATAATCCGTAAATAAAATAGATTGTGCCAATAATAATAGATAACCACATTAATGTCCATGTGTTACCGCTTCCTATAACTCGATCGAGAACTTGCAAGGAATAAAGAGGAGTTATCAACATTAATAAGTTAATAACGAACGCGAAGCTAAAAACTACCCAAAAAGCAATCTTGCACTTCTCAAGAGCTCTGTTTAGAGGGTTTGCTACTTGAGTTACTAATGCACTATTATTTTTCATATTACCATTATTATATCAATATTATTTTACCATATAGTTAGTAAAAATTATATTATTTGCAATATTTCCCAAGTCCAGAATTATACATGTTAATGAATAATATATCAACTTCTTTATTAGACTTAGAATCCAACAATAATATAAATGACTATTCCTATCTAAGAAAGTTTTGACTTTAAAACAATAAAAACAGCCGCATACTTTTACTTAAGTACGACAATGTTAAGTTGTTAATATACCAATTTTTTCATGGATTTCAACTATCTCGGTACATAAATTAAAAAATTACCTAGAAAAATATCCTGAAAGTCTATAACCTATTATGGTTTTTACCTTTATGTGAAGATAAAACATCTATAGGTACAGGGTCACATCCACCTTGACAAAAAGGATTGCACCTGATTATTCTCTTAATAAATAACCAGAGTCCTTTTATATTACCATGCATCATTATTGCTGATTTAGCATATTCTGAACATGACGGATAAAAACGGCAATTAATACCAAGTAAGGGAGAGATAAAAAATTGATAAAACCAGATAAATATAAGCAATAAATTAAAGCGATGTTTCATTTTGATCACGGTTACTTAAAAAATACGTTATCACACGAATTTGGTATTCTACTTAATATATCTTAAATATATCATATCTTCTTCTATATTCATAGATCTTTGTTAACAGTGTCTAGAGAATTTTATCTGAATTTTAACTAAAATTAACTATTTTTTTTATGAGTTCAGGGTGGCAATAGAGGACCAATTGTAGGGACTATGATTACACTTAAAGGACAATGTCATTGTGTAGCTATAGTACATATGTGCCAGTTTAAGGAAAAAAGATGTTTTCTAATAGTCTATTAGCGAGGAGCCATTTTAGTGGAGACGAAGCAATTCAAATTGTTTTAAGATTTTTCTTGGATTGCAGTGTCACCGCACAGAGGCTCCTAGCTAGTAGACGCTTGGCGAGCATATTTTTTATCCATTATAATAAAATAGCAAAAAAACCGCGAATGCTCATGCCTAGGGTTATAGTTAATTTTCACTTTCTCGCATTTTCTTGTGATATAAAGCACCAAAATCAATTGGATCAATCATCAATGGCTGGAACCCTCCATCCTGAGTGGCATCAGAAATAATCTTTCTTGCAAATGGGAAGATCATTGCTGGACAATGAATCGCTAATATCATCTGGTGTTGATCTTCTGCTATATTAATTAAGTTAAAAACCCCAGCATATTTCAAGTCTACTATAAATAGCTTATGCTTTTCGCTCATTGCTTTAGCTTCTATACTTAATTCTACCTCATAAAAATTTTCTTCAGGTAAATTAGAAATATTAAGGTCTAAGAATAAATCAATTTGTGGATTACGTTCCAAAGATACTAAAGATTCTGGAGCATCTGGACTTTCAAAAGAAAAATCCTTTATATATTGAGCATTAATAGCGATATGTGGCATATCTTGTGGATTAGAGTCTTTCATAACAAATAGTCCTTTTATATTAAGATTTTTAAGTTCTTGGCAAGGTAACACCTTGCTGTTTCATATATTTTCCATGACGATCAGCATAAGATGTATTACAAATTTGATCGCCTTTTAAAAATAAAAATTGACACGCTCCCTCATTAGCATAAATTTTCGCCGGCAATGGAGTAGTATTAGAAAACTCTAATGTTACATGTCCTTCCCATTCAGGTTCTAATGGTGTTACGTTAACAATTATACCGCATCTTGCATAGGTTGATTTACCAACACAAATAACTAATACATCTCTTGGAATCTTAAAATATTCAATTGTTCTTGCTAAGGCAAAACTGTTTGGTGGAATAATACAAACATCAACCTCTCTATCTACCAAGCTGCATTCAGTGAAATTCTTGGGATCAACTATTGCCGAATTGATATTAGTAAATATTTTGAATTCCTTTGAGACTCTTGCATCATAACCATACGAAGATAAACCATAAGAAATAATTCTCTCTGAGTTATTTAATTTAATCTGCGTATCGGTAAAAGGTGCAATCATATTACGTTCTACAGACATTTTTCTTATCCAATTATCAGACATAATGGTCATATATAATTACACATAATTATGGTTAAATTCCCGAGCTAATATAGATAATATAGTAAAAAGTTAAAAGCACTAAGTGTTTTTAGAATATTTTTATTAAATTAAATGATTTTTGTTCACAGAGCCTAAGTTTCTGCAAATAATAAATTTATTAATATCGATGAAAA
This sequence comes from Candidatus Tisiphia endosymbiont of Xenochironomus xenolabis, assembly GCF_964264705.1. Taxonomy (NCBI): domain Bacteria; kingdom Pseudomonadati; phylum Pseudomonadota; class Alphaproteobacteria; order Rickettsiales; family Rickettsiaceae; genus Candidatus Tisiphia; species Candidatus Tisiphia endosymbiont of Xenochironomus xenolabis. The sequence continues at coordinate 688,546 of NZ_OZ183473.1, read as the reverse complement.
ATTACTTGATTAAGCTATAGCTTTGTATTATTAGTTGAAATAGATAGATAAGTATTAAATTATTATCATAATGGATGAATCTAATAAACCAAAAGAAAAAATAAACTTAATTATAGGTATGCGTTTAAAAAAACGTCGTATAATGTTGGGTATAAGCCAACAAGAATTGAGTGAAGCTATTAATCTTAGTGTAAAGCAGATACAAAGATATGAAGATGCTACTACCCCGATAGCTGGTAGTATATTGTATTTTTTTGCAAAATTATTAAATGTATCTATCAAGTATTTTCTTGATACAGATGAAGATACTGATACATCAGATGATTACCTATTTGATACACAAGATGATAATAGGTTTTTGAATGATATTATTGCAGAGGATAAGGTAGAATATTTAGTACCTTTAAAATACAATACAGGAAAAGAATTATCCTATCTTATTAAAGTATTTACCAGAATTCAAAATCAGCAGATTAGACAAAAAATAGTTGAACTTATTAGGTCAATAGCAGAATCTCAAGACACGGATACGGGATAAGAATAAATATAACTTAAATTAAATAGTCAACTAATTTTATTTTAATAAAAACAATAATTTACTTCCAATAGAAGCCTTTTATAACCAAAATTAATTGGCAACTCGCGTTACTTTAGAATCATCTTTACATAGTTGTATTGCTTTGTCATAATTTTTAACTGCTTCTTGGTAATTTCCCGTCTCAAAATAGACTGAATCATTTCTAGTAACGACACTTAACATATAGGTAAATATTAGTTATAATGATAGATATAATAAATTTTGTAATAACAATCAATATGGTGGCACCATACAGTTACGATTTACGTTTTAGAGTTATAAGCATTGTAGCCGTACCAGTAAATTCATCGTCTACTTACATCATAAGTTTTAAGTAAAAAACCAATTTCATATTGACGATCTTTTAATAATAATTGATAAACCAATTATTATATGATAACATTAGTATGTTATAATTAAAGGGTTTCCTTTCTAATATTTTTAAACAAATTCACTACATGGCTTTCTAGAGTATCAATTATGCAAGATACAAATGCTAACGATTTACGTAATATCATGGGTGCTATTAGTACTAAACTGTATGAAAATGACATAGTAGCTGAAGTATATTACAGATTAAAAGACCCTTATTCTATTTTAAAGAAGGTATTACGAAAGACTATTGCTTTGAAAGAATTAACTGACCTAGTTGCTTTTAGGGTTATAGTTGACAAACAAGAAGATTGTTATAAAGTATTAGATATTATTTATAGTATCTATTCTGTTAATATAGAAAAGTCTAAAAATTATATTGATAATCCTAAGAATAATGGTTACCGTTCTTTGCATGTCATAGCTGTAGTTGATATCTGTAAACGTAACATAGAAATACAAATACGAACCAGAGAGATGCATAATATAGCAGAATTTGGTACAGCAAACCATGATGAATATAAAAGAACGCAGGAAACAAAGTTAATAAGGAAGTTATTCTCTAATGTAAGAATTGCCGATATTAATACTGAGATAAATAATGCATATGATATTTTTGTCCGGTTTAATTGGACTATACCGGAGCTTATTGCTTATGAGCAAGCAATTGAAAATCTTTGTCATAATTTCCAAAATAATTTGGCATGATATATGCTCAAATAATTTAAAGAATTGGGACATAAAACTTAAGTAACGTAATGGATATACCCAACTTACAGAAAGAGAAGCATATACTAATCTTCTAGAAATAGGAATAAACCCAAGATGAAGATTACTACAATTGGTATAGATATTGCAAAAAGAATTTTTTAAATTTACGGTGTAGATAAGAATGGCAAGAAACGTAACAAGCTAGCTATATAGTAATTCATTTGAATATAATTTTGCTAAAGATAAATAATCTTGTGGTGATAAATTTTCAGATCGCGAAGAATTATCAATTTTTAATTCTGCTAGCAGATCTTCTATACACGAGGTTAGTGTCTTTAAAGATGATTTAATCATTTTACGTCGCTTGCCAAAGGCTAGTCTAGTTATTAACTCGACTTTTTCAATTAGTTCAGCTGTTAATGCATTATTGTTATAAGGTACGAGTTTAACTATAGCCGAGTTAACTTTTGGTACAGGGTAGAAAGCTTGCGGATTAACATCAAAGCATTTTTCAACTGAACAAAGTAACTGACATATTATTGATAATCTTCCATAGGATTTTGTACCAACTTTACCACATATTCGGTCTACAACCTCCTTTTGCAGCATTAAAGTCATACTACTTATTAATGGTAATTTTTTTAACCATTTTATGATTAACTCTGTACCTATTTGGTAAGGTAAGTTTGAAATAATAGTTATTTTGTTAGTACTTAAAGCTGATAGATCAAATTTAGTAGCATCCGAATGAATAATGTGCAGATTAGGGGACAGTTCTCTTATTTCCATAAGTAAAGGTATACATCTAACGTCAGTTTCAATGACAGTTAAAGATTTAGGGTTACAGGCAAGGATAGCTCTAGTGAGTCCAGCTGTACCAGGACCAATCTCTAAGACCAAATCATTTTCTTGCAGTCCACTAACTCGAACTATTTTATCACATAGGCTACTATCAAAAATGAAATTTTGACCATATTTCTTAATAGGAGCAATACCATGTTTGCTAGCATGCTTTGCAATTGAAGGTAAAGCACTCAAATTATTTGAGTGTATCACAAAGGTAGCATTATTTTGATATATGCTTTTTTACGCATATCATCAAAGTATTTTTGTGCTTTTTGCGACATTTTCTTATTAGCTAACAAATTTACTACGTAATTATTTTCATCGCTAGTAACATTAATCATCTTTTTGTCGCACATTAAGATTAATTTAAATCCATCTTGCATCTCGAAAACATTACTTTTTTCTCCTGTATTTAAATCTCTGAAAATTGTTTGCAGCGTAGAATCTAGAGTACTTAAATTCTGATTAATTACCTCTAATGTAGAAAAATCTTTATATAAAGATTCTTTGACATCAGAACAATTTTTAAGACGTTTTTGTAAATCACACATCTTATGCAAAGTTTTATCATCTTTATCTTGTGAAGTAAAAATCTGTGCTGATACTTCCGCATCTTTTGAATTTGTCGCTAATATTATATCATTAACTTCTTTTGCACTAATAGCAACTGATCTTGAAATACTAGATAAAATGTTCATTTTGATAATTTCGGCACCTATCTGGGATTTAAAATTATTAATATCTACAGATTTACTTTTCAAAAACGTAATTAACTGCCCTTTTGGCATTTTATTACGTTGCTCGATGGTTTCTATAGACTCATTTATCTCACTATCAGAACTTTTTTTACCGTTTACAGATTGATAAAGTAATACATCATCAATCATGCTGTTAATTGCCATCTTATCAAGTTGCTTATTTGTTTGAGAATCAGGATTAGGAATATTGTTAAGTGCCATAATCATGTGTTTTCTAGCTAGAAATTCATGTAAGGTAATTGGTTCATTATTAACTAATGCAACTATATTAGATAACTCTGCTTTTGTTATAGTTAGATTAAAAATGATGGTAACTAAACAAAATAAATGCTTCATATTTAACTTCTTCATATTTTAGGCTCACATATTTAATATTTTTAAACCTACAGAAATAGTAGGAACAGCAAAAGTCTTTTTTATCCCCCGACTACTATCTCCCATATAATTGTCTGAAAGTTTTCCGGCTATTCTAACACAATCATTCAAGTATGTCACCTGGATACTCTTAGAAAGAATATTTATTTTGTCTTTTGACCAATCTATTCTCATATCATAGGCAATGGACCAATTTTCTGCTAATTGATAAGTGAGATTATAATAAAGTTGTCTTACTTTGCTATCAATTAATTCATCTGTAGAATAATATTTCCGTAAATTTAAAATCCGAACAAATCCAGCAGTTAACTGAATTGTCTTAGAATTAAGGCTTCCACCTAATTCATCTCTAATGGGCTTAAAATTCTTACTTTTTCTAAATCTATAGAACAATTCTATTTTATCAGAAAGACTACTGGAAATTCTTCCAACATTTTCAATATTATCAACAGATTTACTATTAATAAGATTAGTATTATAGGTTTGTCCTAGAAATACACTTGAATAATTTTGTTCTGAAAGTATAGAAGAGTTAACACCATAACTTAATCTATTGCCAAATTCATGGTAATCTATACCACTATAGCGATTCGAACTGAATATATTATTTTCTGATAGTTCATATTTTGACGGATCGATAAAAGAAAATTTCTTATTAGAATTATGTTTACGTCCGATAGTTGCTGATATAATTGGTTCAACAAACAGGCTAGCTTTATCAAAGATTGATCCAACTAATGGATAACGCCAAGTATTTTGAATTTCTGGTATATTTCTAGTGAGAACCTTGTTAGTCCTATAATCATTTAAATATAGGTGATTAATAAAATAGACATCTGCTCTATTCCGCAAGGTAACATTAAATAAATGACCAGATGAAGTTAAGAAATTATTATCTACTGCCAGTTGTAATGCAACTTGCCCTAGTTCTCTTCCGCTTTTTTCTTTATAGATTAATGCATTATTCTCAACGACTAGGTTAGTAGTTTCATCATCATTTAAAGGTATAACATTCTTGGTTCTGACCTTGGGGAAAATTAATGGACTGGTACTACTAGAATCATTTATTCCCAATCCTTCAAAATACATTCCCTCCACTAATGAGTAATTGTAATTATTGACATGTTCCAAATATAACTTAGATGTCAAATATGAAGTATAATTATTATAATAGTTTTTTAAGTAAGCTTTATCAGAAGTACGTTCCAGCCTAAATCCGTATCGATAATCATTCTTGATGAAGTTACCATTGCTTAATAGATAATATGAGTTTACCTTAGTGTTTTTTATCGTTATATCACCATCATTTAAAGAGTAGGGTACTTTACCATAGTTAGCATCTAAAGATATATAATCACTTTCATTTGGTTTGTAACGAGTTTCTAGTTCAAAAATCGTATATGTAGTATCATGTTTTTTCCAAAAAAACCTAGGAGTTAGAGTAAAATCTAGATTGGATTTAGCTCTATAATATAGTGGTATCCCCAAAGCGTTATCCCGCCATTCAGGCATCAATATTCCTGATTTTGCAGGAGCCTTAGGTGTTGGGTGAGAAAAATATGGTGTATAGAAGATTGGGACACCATATATCTCAAAAAATAGATGCTTATAAACCATTATGTTCTTATTAATATCTATTTCAGTATTTTTGGCAGAAACTTGCCAAATAGGTTTTTGGTTGCATAGTATTTTACATGGGGTAAAGGTACTATTATGCAAACGAAAAACATCTTTATTAACTCTTTCCGCTAATTTTGCTGCTAAAAGAGTATTATCACCAAAATATAAAATAAAATCTGAAATTATTCCTGCCTTTAACTTATCTTTTAATACGACAAATTCTCCCAAAATAACTCTATTTTGCTGATCTATAATTTTAACATTCCCCTCAGCCCATAATGTATCTTGTTCTATATCGTAAATCAAGGAATTAGCTGTTAGAAAGTAACTATCCAATATAATTTGAACATTACCTTTAGCATAAATAAATTGTTCCTTGTGGTTATATTCAACATAATCTGTTGACAAAAAGCTAAACTGTTTGTTTATTCCTTGCTGTTTAAATTGTGCCAAACCACAAACCGGCAATAAAATAATAATTTTAATAATCAATAAATTGCAGAAAATTCGCATTTAGGATAATTTTTGAAGTAAGATGCTATATATATCATGTATACATCAAATTTGATATATTTATACGATAATTGTCTGAATATATGATCGTATTTGGCAATAAGCCTTTAAGGAGTTATTAGACTTCCTGCATAAGTCAAAAAACCCTCGGGATTTTTAGGAGAAACTAAGCCTACTACCTTTGCGTACATAGACGATTGTTACGGAGCGGAGGCGAGTTTCGACGACAAAATCACCAACTAGATTGACTTATGCATGAAGTATATTAATTTGATTGTTTCATCGGCCTACGCCTCCTCGCAATGACGTTTTTATGCTGTTTAATACTTATAGAATAAAAATTGTAGTACTATGCTAGGAGGCTACCTACGATAACTAATTAATTACTTTACTTAGGTTTCATCAACCAGTTAAGCTAAATCATTGCCATCCAAATTAGAACCAGTTATAGGTACAGTATCCAAAGTAGTATCCAAAATTTGCAATATCTGCTCGGTTATATTAGATACAGCTTTTTCTTCTGATAATTCTTTATCGCATATCTCAATAGTAGATTCTTGTTTTTCCGAAATATCTGTTATGATAATCTTTTCCATAGATTCTTGGTAAATAGGATTTTCTACGAATTGCTTAAAACCAAGGAAAGTAAATAACACCTCTTTTTCAATTGAAGGTTTGTCTGTTTCTGGTATTTCGCTAAAAAAAGCATTAAAATCTTCTTTCTGTACATTATTCAGACACCCTTTAGTTGCTGCTATCCAAGTTTTGAAAGACTCATTAATATCAGAATTACCATAATTACTGTTTAGTACTACTTGGAGTTTAGTTTTCAGTGCATCAAAGGCTGTTATAAACTTGTCTGTATCAGGTTTGCTTTGTTCGTCTAGATAGATGATATACGCTTTGTGTTTTGTCTCCTCCCTGTTGTTGCTGGAATCAGAAAGATTTTTGCTCTGTATTTGATACTGTTCGATCAGCTGATAAGCAGCACAAAAATACTGAGCCAACTCTAATATGCTAGAGTCTCGGATTTCCTCTACTGACTTTTTCTCAAACTTTGCTCGGATATCTTCTAAAGGGGTAAAAAATTCCTCATATTCTTGTATTTCTGCTTCTGCTGTTTCATAATTATCTTGATTCTTAGACATGGGTTACTCTCCATTTTAAAATTTATAATATGATTATTGATTTATTAGTTATCGCAAACAATCTCCTAATAAGTAAAGTTTAGTTACCAATTTCGCTACTGTCAATTGGATTTTTTTGTTAATAGAATACTTGACTAAATTAGTAGGATATTATAAGATATATGCTATAATGGTGGAGTCGTTTGTATGCAATTAACTACAAAAGGGCGATATGCGGTGATGGCAATCTTAGAAATTGCATCACAAATGTCGGATACGCCTGTTACCTTGGCTGAAATTTCAGCAAAACAACATATACCGGTTAATTATTTGGAGCAAATTTTTGCAAAACTGAAGAAAGCTAACATAGTTAGATCAGCTAAAGGTCGAAAAGGTGGTTATATCATTAATGAAAAATTAGATAAAATCAGGATTACTAATATTATTGATGCGGTAGATGAGAATATCGAAATGACCAGATGTTTAGGGAAATCTGGAAATAGTTGCGTACCTAATAAAGTGCAATGTAACGCCCATCATTTATGGTTGGGTTTAAGTCGGCATATAAGGGATTATTTTGATACTATTTCGATAGCTGATATGCTTTAGGTATACTTGACTTCCTATATTAACTAATATAAAAATTATTTTTTTACAACTTTTGTATTAGTGGGCTGAAAATTTATGTTATATTTAGATCATAATGCTACTACTAACATTCATCCTAAGGTTAAAGAGCTGATGGAGAATTTGATGATAGAGACCTATTATAATCCGTCTTCTATTCATACAAAGGGGCGTTATGCTCGAAGTTTAGTAGAAATAGCTAGGCAGCAGGTTGCGAAATCTGTTGGAGCTGATATAAACTCTAGGGAATATCAGGTAATTTTTACTTCCTCTGGTACAGAGAGTAATAATTTGCTGATGAATAATTATTACGATGGAGAAATTTTTGTTTCTAGTATAGAGCATTTATCGATCTTTGATCACACTAAATATCGGGATAATATTAAAATTATCCGCGTTGATAGTGATGGCATTGTTGATATTGAACATTTAGAGCAATTATTATCAACTAGTCAAGCTAGTAAAAAGCTAGTCTCTGTGATGTTGGCTAATAATGAAAGTGGTGTTGTACAAAACATACAGCAGCTAGTTAAAATTGCCCAAAAATATGGAGCGGTATTTCATAGTGATTGCGTGCAAGCAGTTGGCAAAATACCGGTCAATATTAAAGAACTAGCTGTTGATTTTGCTACTATATCAGCTCACAAATTAGGAGGAATGCAGGGTAGTAGTGCGTTGATTGTTAAGGCAGGAAATACGCTTAAAGCGATGATGATTGGCGGAGGGCAAGAGAGGAATATTCGCTCAGGTACAGAAAATGTGCTGGCAATTGCCTCGTTCGGGCTTGCATCATCAATAGTTACTAATGAGCTAGCAGATAGATATAATAAAATGAAGAAATTACAAACATATTTGGAGCAGAATTTACTTAACTATAAAAATGTTAAAATAGTGTCAAAGAATGTTGAAAGACTACCTAATACTACCTTGATGATTGTGCCAGAAACTGATGCACAAACTAAGTTGATAGCTTTTGATTTAAGGGGTATAGCGGTGAGTTCCGGCTCTGCCTGTTCATCAGGAAAAGTTGGCAAGTCACATGTGTTATCTTCTATGGGGGTTAGTGAGGAAGATGCTAGGTCTTCGATTAGAATCAGTTTCGATTATCAACAAACTATTGAAGATGTTGTGACATTTATTAAAGCGTTTGAAGAAGTATACTCAAATGGATAAATTAGAAAAATTAAGACAACAAGTAAAATTAACTGGTAAATCGCTACCAATTTATATGGATTATCAATCAACAACCCCTATGGATCCAAGGGTTCTAGAATGTATGTTGCCGTATTTTACTACTAAATTTGGTAATCCGCACTCTAGGAGTCATTCCTTTGGTTGGGAAGCTGAAGAAGCTGTAGAAATGTCAAGAGAGAAAGTGGCAAGGCTTATTGGTGCTGATTCTAAAGAAATTGTTTTTACTTCTGGTGCTACTGAATCTAACAATTTAGCGATAAAAGGTATTGCTAAATTCTATGGTAGTAAGAAAAATCACATAATAACAGTGATAAGTGAACATAAATGCGTTTTAGATGCTTGTCGGCATTTAGAAAATGAAGGATTTAAGGTAACATATTTGCCAATTCAGACAAATGGCTTGATTGATTTACAGCAATTAAGAAATGCAATAACCGACCAAACTATGCTGGTATCGGTGATGGCGGTAAATAATGAAATCGGTGTTATTCAGCCAATTAAAGAAATTGGCAAAATTTGTCGGGAATTAGGCGTATTTTTTCACTCAGATATTGCCCAAGGATATGGTAAAATCCCCATAGATGTTAATGATTGTAACATTGATTTGGCAAGTATTTCTGGGCATAAAATTTATGGTCCCAAAGGTATTGGAGCCTTATATGTAAGAAAAAAACCTAGGGTACGATTAGTGCCAATTTTAAATGGTGGTGGACAGGAAAGAGGTATGCGTTCTGGAACTCTCCCAACTCCTTTAATTGTTGGACTCGGGGCAGCAGCTGAATTAGCTCTATCGGAAATGTCGCAAGATGCTAAACTAGTAGAAGAGCTTTTTGATAGATTTTATAATAATATTACTAAACAAATTGCTGATGTCTATTTAAACGGTGATATGCATAAGAGATATAAGGGAAATTTAAATTTAAGCTTTGCTTATGTCGAAGGGGAGTCAATGATATTGGCTATTAAGGATTTAGCCGTTTCATCTGGTTCAGCTTGTACCTCATCTTCACTGGAGCCATCATATGTGTTAAGAGCTATGGGGGTTGACGAAGAAATGGCACATACATCGATTAGGTTTGGTATTGGTAGATTTACCACTAAAAAAGAAATAGATTATGCTGTAGAGTTAATAAAGTCAAAAATTAACAAGTTAAGAGAACTGAGTCCTCTTTGGGAGATGGTTCAAGAAGGTGTTAATTTAAAGCAAATTAAGTGGGCAATACACTAGACTCCCTGCATAAGGCAATCTAGGAGGCTGTCTGCAATCTGCTGGTAATTTGTACGTCGATGCGGTACTCGAATCCTCACGTACGCTAGAGTACGCTGCGGTTCTGCGTTCCGCGTCTCCTTCAAATTCCTCAGCATAAGCGAGTTTTGAAAGAGGTCTAATAACTAAAGTAATGATTTTTTTTGGATTGCCACGACCACTACGTGTTCTCGCTAATAGATGTGGGTAAGGTGAATATATAAGTAAATTTTATTATGACTCTAGACAAGCCAAAACATGATGAAATCTTTCGCAAATCTATGGAGAATCCCATAGTTGCTAAAGAATTTTTGGCAACTCATTTGCCTAAAGATGTGTTGGCTTTAATCGATAGCACAACTGTAAAATTAGAAAAAGATAGTTTTATTGAGCCAGACCTTTCTGAAACTATTTCTGATGTATTATTTTCTGTTAAGTTTAATGATCAGGATGGCTATATTTTTTTGCTATTGGAACATCAAAGTACTGTTGATAAAATGATGGCATTTAGGTTATTTAAATATATGATTAATATTTGTGATCGATATTTAACTACTAATCCTAAAGCTAAACGCCTTCCAGTAATTTATCCCCTAATAATTTATAATGGCAAGAAGAAATATAACGCATCGCTCAATATATGAAATTTATTTAGCCATCCAGATTTAGCCAGAGGCTTTTGGACGAATGATTGTCAGCTTATTAACGTACATGACATCCCCGATGAAGAACTCAAGAAAAAAATATGGTCTGGAATTTTGTTATTTTTCCTCAAGCACATCCACGAACGTCAATTACTGAAAAGATGGCAAGAAATCTCTCATCTCTTGCCTAAATTGAGTAAAATAACAATAGGCTATGACCATATAAGAAATCTATTGAGCTATACTTTGACCTTTATTGAGCAAAATGATAAAATAGAGTTAGAAAAAATATTAAAAAATAGTTTAACTAAAGAAAAAGGAGAAGAACTTATGCCTAGTATAGCTCAAGTATGGAAAGAAGAAGGGATTCAAATCGGACTCCAAGATGGTATCAAAATCGGAGAGGCCAGAGGTAAAGCTAGAGGAGAAGCCATAGGAGAAGCTAGAGGAGAAGCTAGAGGTAGAGCCGAGGGTGAAGCTAAATTAATAAAAATGATGATAAACAATGGTAGCTCTATTGAAGAAGTAGCGAGAATTACTGGACTATCTATTACTAAAATCAATGAATTACTGAAAGTACAGTAAATAACGAATTATTAAATTAGCTATAGTCAATTCAGGAGGATTTGGTGCTAGGAGCGATGGAGCGACGCCTATAAGTAATAGGCGAGCGACGAGTGACGACGTCACCAACTTCTCCTCAATTGACTATATATAAGTAAATTTTATTATGACTCTAGACAAGCCAAAACATGACGAAATCTTTCGCAAATCTATGGAGAATCCAATAGTTGCTAAAGAATTTTTGGCAACTCATTTGCCTAAAGATGTGCTGGCTTTAATCGATAGTACATCTTTAAAATTAGAAAAAGATAGTTTTATTGAGCCAGACCTTTCTGAAACTATTTCTGATGTATTATTTTCTGTTAAGTTTAATGATCAAGATGGCTATATTTTTTTGCTATTGGAACATCAAAGTACTGTTGATAAAATGATGGCATTTAGATTATTTAAATATATGATTAATATTTGTGATCTATATTTAACTACTAATCCTAAAGCTATAGTCAATTCAGGAGAATTTGGGGCTAGGAACGATGGAGCGACGCCTATAAGTAATAGGCGAGCGACGAGTGACGACGTCCCCAACTTCTCATCAATTGACTATAAAAGCCTTCCATTAATTTATCCCTTAATACTTTATAATGGCAAGAAGAAATATAACGCATCGCTCAATATATGGAATTTATTTAGCCATCCAGATTTAGCCAGAGGCTTTTGGACAAATGATTGTCAGCTTATTAATGTACATGATATTCCTGATGAAGAACTTAAGGAAAAAGTATGGTCTGGAATTTTGTTATTTTTCCTTAAGTACATCCACGAACGTCAATTACTGAAAAGATGGCAAGAAATCTCTCATCTCTTGCCTAGATTGAGTGAAATAACAATAGGCTATGACCATATAAGAAATCTATTACAGTATACTTTGATCTTTATTGAGCAAAATGATAAAATAGAGTTAGAAAAAATATTAAAAAATAGTTTAACTAAAGAAAAAGGAGAAGAACTTATGCCTAGTATAGCTCAAGTATGGAAAGAAGAAGGGATTCAAATCGGACTACAAGATGGTATCAAAATCGGAGAGGCTAAAGGTAAAGCTAGAGGAGAAGCCATAGGAGAAGCTAGGGGAGAAGCCATAGGAGAAGCTAGGGGAGAAGCTAGGGGAGAAGCTAAATTAATAAAAATGATGATAAACAATGGTAACTCTATTGAGGAAGTAGCAAGAATGACTAGATTATCTGTTACAAGAATCAATGAACTATTGAAAGTACAGTAAACTGGTGCTTATTAGCAAGGCGTTACTTTAGTAATAACGCCTATGTATAGCATAATACCTTAAATTTTTTGTTATTTTCATAATAATAAAAAAAATTGTAGGGTATGAAAAAATAAGCAATATTGCAAAAATAATGCAAATAACTATTAGTGGGTCAAAAAAATCTGTTATATTTATAGATATATACTCAAATGATTTGGAGAATTGGATTTGAAAATAATGGGCTAGGAGGCAGGCTCCTAGACTATGGCAGCGTATGTTAGTATGCGAGTCCCTGATATTTTTAAAAAAACAATCTTTCAAAGCAGGAGAGTATAGACGTATTAAGGTAGAATAATTATTAATATAGGAATAACATGGGTTATAGTTTAAAAGTACTGGATCATTACGAAAATCCGCGTAACGTTGGATCATTAGACAAAAATGATGCATATGTTGGGACAGGTCTTGTGGGAGCCCCCGCCTGTGGTGATGTAATGAAGCTACAAATTAAAGTTAGTGCAGAGGGAATTATTACAGATGCAAAATTTAAAACATTTGGTTGTGGTTCTGCTATTGCTTCAAGTTCTTTAGTAACGGAATGGGTTAAGGGTAAATCTCTTGACGAGGCTGGTAGTATAAAAAATACAGAGATAGCCAAGGAATTATCTTTGCCACCAGTAAAACTCCATTGTTCTTTATTGGCAGAAGATGCCATAAAAGCAGCAATACTTGATTATAAAACTAAAAACTCATAGTAATTATTATGAAAAATGTTATGTCATTGACTGAGGCAGCAGCTCAACAAATAAAGAGATTGATAGACAGGCGTGATAAACCATCTTTTGGTATTAGGATTGGTGTGAAATCTGGTGGTTGTTCCGGTCTATCTTATTATGTAGAATATGCTGATATCAAAAATAAGTTTGATGAGGTGGTAGAAGATAAAGGTGTACGAATATTAATTGACCCAAAAGCTCTAATGTATCTTCTAGCAAGTGAAATGGATTATGTAGAAGGTAAGTTTAAATCTGGCTTTACTTTTAACAATCCGAATGAAAAAGGTAGTTGTGGATGTGGGAAGTCGTTTAATGTTTAATATGCAATTACTAGATTTTGTTAATAAAAAAAACTATATAGATGGAAATTGGCTAGATTGCCAAGAACAGTTATCAGTTTATAATCCTGCCAATGATAAAGTGGTTGGGTCGATACCAAATTTGCCTAATGATTTAATTATTAGTGCTATTGACAGTTCTGTTAGAGCTTTTAAAATTTGGTCACAAACTTCTTTTGAACAAAGAATAACTATATTAAGAAAATGGCATTCTTTAATATTAGAGAATATTGATCAACTAGCCTATATAATTACCTTAGAACAGGGGAAAATATTAGAAAGTGCAAAGCTTGAGGTATTATATGGTGCGTCTTTTATTGATTGGTTTGCTAGTAACATTCATAACATTCAAGGTAAAATAAAGCCTGGAAAATCAATAACTCACAAGATTATCACCGAATTTGAGCCAATTGGTACGGTTTGTTCAATTACTCCATGGAATTTTCCAAATGCCATGGTAACAAGAAAGGTTGCTCCAGCATTAGCTGCTGGTTGTAGCGTTATACTTAAACCATCGGAATTCACACCTTTTTCTGCATTGGTTTTGGCTAAATTGGCAAATGATGCTGGGATACCAGCTGGAGTACTAAATATTATCACCGGTGATGCCAATAATATTGGACAAATATTTTGCAATGATTTTAGAATTCGTAAATTATCATTTACTGGTTCTACGAGGGTAGGAAAGATGTTATATCAGAATTCTAGTGCTACTATTAAGCGTTTATCTCTAGAACTTGGCGGTAATGCTCCATTTATTATATTAAGTGGTGTTGATTTAGATAAGACTGCCAGTGAGCTTATATTAGGAAAGATAAGGAATAGTGGACAATCTTGCACTTCGCCCAACAGAATATTAATTGAAGAAGCAATTTATGATGAATTTTTACAAATTCTTACTACAAAATTTGCTAATCTGAAAATAGGGGATGGTTTTGATTCTGAATCAGTTATAGGACCATTGATTAATAAAGCAGCTATAGATAAGATTTTAAAATTGATTGAAGATGCTAAAAATAAAGGTGGAGAAATCTTATGTGGAGGTAAAGCTCATGGTAATTTTTTTGAGCCAACAATTATTAGTAATTGTCAGGATAATATGGAGATTTTTAGCACAGAAATATTTGGTCCCATTCTTGCATGTTATAAATTTGGCAGTATACAAGAAGTTATAAATAGAGCTAATAATACGGAATATGGTTTGCAAGCTTATATATATTGCAATAATATAGCCATAGCTCAAATAATGGCAACAAAACTTGATTTTGGTATGGTATCAATTAATGATTCGCTGCCTGCTAATTGCAAGGCAGCATTTGCTGGGCGAAAAAATTCAGGGTTTGGAGTGGAAGGTTCAGATGAGGGAATATTTGAGTATTTAAATAGTAAATTTGTAAACTTGCATAATTATGCAGATTCAAGTCAATTAACTTTATTATGAGAAAGATTACCCTTGGTTTAATAGCTGAGTATATAGCTATTATTTACAAAATTAAATTTTATCAAATTCTCTATCATCGTAAAAGATATTATGTTGGCGAAATTGATATTATTGCTCTGCGTGGTAAACAACTTGTTTTTATAGAAGTAAAAGCAAGATGTTCTGACGTTGATGATAGAATATTATCAACTCATCAACAGATGAGAATAAAAAGAGCTACCAGTATGTTTTTAAGCTCTAACCCTAAATACCAAAATTATCAGGTTAGATTTGATCTAATAATTATTAAACCTTACAGTATACCCATTATTATTGAGAATGCTTGGTAATAGTGTCCTATTATTAATCGGATTGTGAACGTTCAAAGCAACCTAGGAAGCTATCTGCAACAACTAAAGTAGTTCTACTTTATGGTATTTATCATAGTCAGTCAATAACATTGACACACCTGGCAGTACAAAATATAATATACTTTAATATTGTTAGATGTATTCAATTCGTACTTGACATATGAGCAAAATAAAGCATTATGTTGTAATTTTAAAATTTATTTAACCCGAGTTTATGATTATATACGATTATATAATAGTTGGTAGTGGTTTTGCTGGCTCTATTCTTGCAGAAAGAATAGCCTCGCAACTTAACCAAAGGGTGTTGGTCATAGAGAAAAGACCCCATATCGCTGGTAATATGTATGATTATAAAGATGTTAATAATATATTGGTTCATAAATATGGTCCCCATCTATTTCGCACCAATGAAGATAAAGTAAAAAATTATTTAAGTAATTTTACTCATTGGTATCCATACCAACATAAAGTTTTAGCTAAAATAAACGACCAATTAGTGCCAGTACCATTTAATCTAACCTCTTTAGAACTTCTATTGCCAGTTGAAAAGGCCCTATTATACAAAGATAAGTTAATTGTAAACTTTGGTATGGAGACTAAAGTATCCGTTTCTAAGCTAAGAAATTTTGATGATGGTGATATAAGAGAGTTAGGGGACTTTATATTTGAAACATTATATTTGAACTATACAGTAAAACAATGGGGTGATAAACCAGAAAATTTGGATTTTGAGACCATAACGGCTAGAGTTCCTGTACATATTTCTTATGATGATAGGTATTTTCAACAAAAATTTCAAGCTTTACCAGTTGAAGGTTATACGGCAATGTTTGAGAAAATGTTAAGTCATGATAATATTGATATTCTACTAAATACCGATTCTAAAGATTTATTGAAAATAGACCTTAATAATAAAGCCATCCTTTTTAAAGGGCAAAAATATGAAGGTAATATAATATATACTGGTCCTATAGATGAATTGTTTAATTATCATTTAGGGGAGTTGCCGTACAGATCATTAAAATTCACAACTGAAACACATGACGAAGCTTTATTACAACGGGTAACTACTGTAAATTACCCCAATACCGAATTATATACTAGGATTACTGAGTATAATCATACTATGAGGGTACCTAATAACAAGAAGACAGTACTGATGTATGAATACCCACAAGAATATGATAGAACTAACCCTGAGAAGGATATACCTTATTATCCAATACCCAAAGATTGTAATAGTGAATTGTTTAATAAATACAAAGAAATAGCTAAAAATTTTTCTAGTCTAAGGCTGATCGGAAGACTAGCTGAGTATCGATATTATGATATGGATGATATAATATTAAGAGCTTTAAAGGAGTTTGAAGATATAGAATCATTAACTAAAATAACAGCTTTATAATTATTTGAGAATGACCCTCCCCATAGACCTAAAACAAAAAATTATTACGTTACCAACTAATAAACTTAATGGTTTATATGTAAAACATAATAAAGAAGATGATAATATCACAATCATTAACTCATCAAATGAACTAAGATCTATAACTATAGATAGGCAGTTTATCCTATTTAAGGGGAAACAATTTATTAGTTTGGTTAATAAAGGAACTTTGGTTAAGGGTGAAATATCCTTTACAGTTGCTAGAAAATTGATGTTTTTAAATTCAGAATTAGAAGTCCCTTTATCTAATCTAGAATGTTTTAAAATTGTGCTTACCTTAAAAGCTAACACAGAAGTTAAAATAAAACAATTTACTTATTACATAACTAAAAAAAGTAAATTTGACAATCCTGTTTCTACAGCTGATACATTGATAATTTCTCCTGGATATCCTAGTTCTGCAAACCTGTATAATTTTGGTTTTGTTCATACTTCTATTAAAGCTTTTACCAATCATAATATTAAGCCAGAGGTTTTTTGTCATGATGATAATAATAGTTTTGTAAATGAATTTGATGGTGTAAAAGTTTATTATAATAGTTTAAGTTTTTTAAAAAATATAATAACTAATTCTAATTTTAAGAGAGTTATAATTCATTTTATTAATGAGAAATTACAAGATATTATTGATAGTGTAATTTTTTATCATGGTATAAAAATTTATTGTTACATTCATGGTGCGGAAGCACTTTACAGATATCAAGAATCATTTTGTGTGGCGTATGATGGGACATATAATCCCTATATTACGACTTGGCAAATGAGAATAAAAGATTTAATGTATAAAAAATATGCAAATAATAAAAATATAAAATGGATATTTGCAAGCAATTGGTTAAAGGCAGAATCTGAGAAATATATAAATACCAATTTCAATAATTTTGCCATAATTCCAAATGGTATAGATACTGATATATTTAAATATGTTAAAAAATCTTCAGATGATAGGTTAAACATATTTACTTTAAGAAAATTCGATAATTACAATAACTATGCTTTAGATCTAGTAATAGAGACCATCACTATTCTTCAGAATAAAGAATTTTTTAATCAACTAAACTTTTTTATTTATGGAGATGGTTTATTATTTAAAGATTTCTCAAAAAAAATACGATATCCTAATGTACATTTTATTCAAGGATTTCATACTCATGCTCAAATTAGCGAGCTTCATAAAAATTGTGGTATAAT
The DNA here is from genome assembly GCF_964264705.1 of Candidatus Tisiphia endosymbiont of Xenochironomus xenolabis. Classification (NCBI taxonomy): domain Bacteria; kingdom Pseudomonadati; phylum Pseudomonadota; class Alphaproteobacteria; order Rickettsiales; family Rickettsiaceae; genus Candidatus Tisiphia; species Candidatus Tisiphia endosymbiont of Xenochironomus xenolabis. The sequence continues at coordinate 670,571 of NZ_OZ183473.1, read as the reverse complement.
ATTCCATCCAACAAGACTTGATAGTATGGGGGTTAGTTCTTTAGAAGGAGTAAGTTCTGGTTTAGCGTTAGTTAGTTCTAATGTTTGTGGCATCCCAGAATTTATCAATCCTTCTTATGGTACTTTAAGTAATGATATAGAAAATCCGGAGTCTTATGCCAATATTATTGAGGATTTATTTTACAATCCAGATAGATTTTTAGAGTTAAGCGAGAAAATGTCTTATGATGTTGCTTCTAAATTTTCACGTAAAATGATTTTGGAAAAAGAATTACAATTATTTCAAAATGAACAAGAATTTTATATTAAACCTATAGAACATGAGCAAATAAAATTATTATGTATATGTGTTCCTGTTTACAATATTGAGCGTTATTTACCAAGATGCTTAAATTCTATTTTATCTTGTGAGAATAAGCATTTACTAGAAATATTAGTTATAAATGATGGCTCAACTGATAACACTCAATCAATTGCTGAAGAGTACCAAAATAAATTCCCAACTATTGTAACACTTATAAATCAAAGCAATAAGGGGCATGGTGGAGCAGTAAATACTGGTATTAAACATACTAAGTCAAAATATTTTAAAATAGTGGATGGAGATGATTGGGTAGATACTCAAGGGCTAGATAATTTCCTAAAATATTTAAATATGTTCGATGTTGATTTAATCTTACATGAATTATCGTATGACATGTTAGCTAATAGTACTATAAGAAGTGAGAATTGTTATACCCATCTTCCGTCTAAACAAATCTTAATTCTTGACCAAATAAAATTTGATTATTGGGGACCAATTTTATCAACTTCAACTTATAAAACTGATATTCTTAAGAAATCTAATATTATACTAACTGAAAAATGTTTTTATGTAGATATGGAATATAATGCGAAAGCTATACAATATGTTAAACAGGTTCTGTATTTAGATATACCACTTTATAAATATTATATAGGCAGACCTACCCAATCCATTGCGGCAACAGGATTTAAAATCCATGATCATGAAAAGATAATTCTCAATATTCTAAATTATTTGCAAACTAATGATAACACCTTATATAATAAGCGATTAATAATGAATAAAATGTTATTTCCTATGCTAAAAGGTCATAGAGATCGTATTTTGCAAGTCAGCCCTCTTAGCAAGGCTAATTTAGAATTTTTTAAGAAAGTTAAAGATATTAATAATATAATTAATTGGGATATTAATTCTCATGATATCAGTGGGGAATTAGATAATTACTTATCAAAAATGAGACTCGTTACAGTAATAGATATTAAATTTGATAAATGTTTTAGTTATATCAAATTATTTATAAAAAACTTATTAATAGCACCTTATACTCTAGGGTTGTTTACTTATAAAATACTAAACACTTATGATATCTATTATTTTAATAAGTATGCAAAAATATTAGCGAATATACTTATGCTACCAAAAAAAATAGCCAGTATAATATTAAAAAGATAATGTTCAGAAACCTCTTGTAAAAAAATTCGTACCTGCAGATAGCTTCTGAAGTATTATGAAACCTCTGGTTAATAGATTTAGCTAAATGATGGCGACAACGGGTATATGATCAGAAGGTTTAACTTTAGCTCGTAAATTATAATACATGTAGCAATTATCTAAATAATCTGCAACATTGCTCGAGGCAAGTATCATATCAATACGCATACCTTTATTCTGTTCAAAACAACCTGCTCTGTAATCCCACCAAGAGAATTCTTGCTTAGTAGGGTTTGATAATCTATATAAATCTTCAAAACCAGAATTTAAAATAATTCTCAATCGTTGCTTTTCTTCATTAGTAAAACAAGTAGTGTTTTGCAACTCTTTTGCTGAGTATACGTCAATATCAAAAGGAGCAATATTAAAATCTCCTCCAATTATTATCTTAGTATTAAGAGATTTCTTGGATTGTAAGTAATTAATTAAACTGTCATAAAACCTTAATTTCATCTCAAATTTATCACTACCCACTAATGAACCGTTAGGGGCATATAATGAAGTAATACTATAAAAACCTATTGGAGTTTGCACAGTGATTTCTATCATTCGTGCTTGGTCAGTACAATTAATATCCGAAAACTCTTTTATTACTTCATCAGCTGGAAATTTTGATAAAATAGCAACCCCATTATAGGATTTCTGACCATGCACATAAAAATTATACGCTAAGTCCGATAATTCATCAAAAGGAAATTTCTCAGTTTCACACTTTATTTCTTGTAGTAAAACAATGTCAGGATCTACTTCCGTTAGAAAGTCACGTAAATGTTGTAGTCTCATTCTTATAGAATTAATATTCCAAGTAGCTATTTTCATTTAAGACTCTTCATTTAAAGTTTTTCATTTATTGCTGTTACCAATCTACTATCAATAGCAAAGACATTTTGAATTGTCTTTACTACATCAGCGCGATCAATAATTGAATTTTTAAAAAGAGTTTCGACATTTTTACCTATATATGCATTTCTATTATTCATAACTACAATATTTTAATTGAATCATAAACACTACCAATCATTCTTGGTATAACAGCATTACCAAGTTGTTGATATCCTTTTAAGCCTTCTGTTACATAATGACTTTGTGAAAACCCCATTAAAGATTTGCATTCACTAATTGAAAGTCTGCGTATATTATTGTTTATATAGTATAAACCTGTTCTTGCACCAGCTCCACCACCAAAGGCTGATAATGTAATTGAATGCCCTAATGGGCTATAAATCCTTTCACCTTGCCCCCCTTTATTTAAAACCAACTCGTAAAGGTCTTAGCTCTCTATCTTTAATCTCTTTTTCAATTACTATATCATCTCTATCAATAAACAAATTTTTATCGACATTATTTTCCAGTATATTCTCAAGGTATATTTTTTTGTTGGTTTCCTGTGGTGGTGAATATTTAACCTTAATATCACCTACAATATCTTTTCTTATACAAACAAAATAAATACGTTCTCTTGCCTGCGGCACACCAAACAAGGACGCATTAAGTAGATGTCTGTATACTTTATATCCTATTTCATCAAGTTTTATATCTATCGTTTTAATAACATTACCATCATCAATATTCATAATATTTTTAACATTCTCAAGCAATAATATTAATGGTTTATGATATTGTGCAATTCTAATTATTTCATAAAATAATTTACCATTTATATCATGTAGACCATTTTGTTTACCCGAGATACTAAAAGGTTGACAAGGAAAACCGGCACATAAAATATCATGTTTTGGTATTTTTCGCTCAGAAATCTCAGAAATATCACCCATGGGCTTTTCTCCAAAATTCCTTTTATAAGCTTCTTGCACATCTTTATCAATATCGGATGAAAAAACACACTCCATCCCTTTTTCTTCAAGAGCTATACGAAAACCACCAATACCACAGAATAAATCTATAAATTTGTACATATAACTTCCTTGAGTAAATTTGTAAAAACCTCTGTTGGCATCAGTTTTCTATTATTATATTTAAAAACTTGTTCATTATCTCGATCATTTTCATTATTTATTTAGTTTGTTTTTATATTATCTGTAGGAATTTCTGTATTATCCGAACGAAAAGTTAAGTTTGGGATATTATAGTAGTAAACTAAAAGCCTACTAACAAAAGCTCCTACAAATACTGTAATAATAGAGTATTTTATTGTACTATAATCATGCTTATAAGCATAAGAATCTAACAATATACTAAAGATCGCACCCCACAATATTAATATTTCAAAATTAATTTCTCTAGGTATAGACTCGATATTTTTATCATGTTGACAAATTAGATTTCGGAATATTATACCAACACTAGAAGTCAAACAGGCAAAACATGGTCCCCAGAACTCTAATGGTTCAATTTTTTGTACAATTACAGTTATAACACCAATTATCATAAAAGATGTTTGCCCTAAGGAATCACAAACAATAAGAGTATTATTGCGTATTTTTTGGATAAAATCATCCTCATATAATTGCTTGTTATAATAAGCTAGTAATTTAATAGCAAAGAAACCAATAAGCACCGTTATAAAAATACGGCAAGTATAATATGGAGTTAAAATAAGACTGACATTAACACTGTGTACTACAATATCAAGTAAAATACATCCTAGTAAGGATGGTAACATTGCTAATACAAAAGTAACAAAAAACGTAGCATTTGTTTTAGCTGATATAATGATACCAGAAATTGCGAATGCTATACTCCCTATAACTCCAATAATATAACACCATGATGAATCGATAGATTTTAGCAGTAGGATATTATATTTATACCTTCCTACAATTTTTTTATATTCATCGCTATTGATAAATTCTTTAATTGAATTGTTAAACCTGGCGACTAAATTAGGAGATACAGTTTTCTTACTAAACATTAAATGTACAGGGGTTTTAATACCAGTAGGGATCTCTTCTATTTGATCTTTTTCTATATAGTTTAAAGTAAGAGCTACCCATGCAATCCTGTCAGCAAGAACCCCATCAATTTCATTACGTAGCAACCCCTTAAATAGCTCTGCATTACTGCCATATTTAATGATGATGTCATTATTACTCACCTGATTTAGGTATTCAGTAGTTCTGGTATTGCCATAAACAGCTTTTCTAGTTATGCCAAGACGAAAATTTAGTAAACGTATCTGGGCTAAGAATTCATTCGTATTATTAAAATGTAAATGTTTTCTTGCTGAACGTAAAGTAAATAAGGAAATTTCTGCAAGTCGATATGGGATAGAAAAATTGGCAAAGGCTGCTCTTTCCTCGGTATAAGTAAGTCCTGGCACCATATCACTTTTACCTTGTTGGATATTGGGTATTACTTGTTCCCAGGCAGAATCAGTATATTGTATGCCAATGTTAATTTTACTACTAATAGCATTGATTAATTCAATATCTAAACCGGTAATATTATGGTGTCCATTTTTAGTTACATGGCTAAATTGGTAGGGTTCCAATGAATAGCAATCAACAAGCAAATTATCTTTATCATGTACCCCTTCAGTGCATTGAGTAAAATATGTGTCAAGGGGATTAGATAGTTGATTACCATTTTCCTTATGATTTGCATAGGTAAAAAAGTTTTGTAAGATAATAATAATCGGGATGATACTCTTAAGTATTTGCATGGTGTACAGATCTCCTCATTAAATTCTACTTCAAGCTAATTAGAGTATATAGTCAACTCAGGAGAATTTGGGGCTAGGAGCGATGGAGCAACGCCTATAAATAATAGGCGAGCGACGAGTGACAACGTCCCCAACTTCTCATCAATTGACTATACACTATTTTATAGTGTGGACTAATATATCACCATCAAAAAATTTAATATTAAATTCTTGTTTTTTGCTTGCCATAACTTTTGATGTTATAAATTCTCCATCTGCTGATTTGATTACCGTAAAGCCACGTTTTAGTACGGTTTTGTAGTCTAAACTGGTAAGTAGTAAATTATTTAAATTTAATTGATGATCATAATTTTTTAACTTAGTGCTAATAGATTTTAGTGTATAATTAAATTGATGGTCTAATTCTAAAGACTTATAATCAACTATTTTCATAGGATTTAATATTTCTACATTCAGTGAATCAAGTTTTGCCTCTTTGAATTTAAGTAAATTGGGCAAAGACTCTGTTAATCTAAAACTTAGTTCATCAAGAAGCTGTTGATTATAGTCTATATAAGTAGTTAGACTCCTGGAAATATTAGTATTGGAGTTAACGGCTTGCTGTTGATATTTAACTAGCTGAATAATACGGTTAAGTAATGTCTCATAATACGAACTTATTGTGTAATTAAGGCTAGAAAGTACAGGTACGGCAAATTCAGCTGCCGCAGTGGGAGTAGGAGCTCTCTTGTCAGCTACTAAATCGATTAAAGTATTATCTACTTCATGCCCAACTGCCGAAATAATAGGAATATCTGAACTAAATACGCTACGTACTACTACTTCTTCATTGAATGCCCATAAATCTTCTATAGACCCCCCACCTCTTGCAACAATTATAACATCAGGTTTTATATTTTGTTCTAATTTATTAAACCCTTCAATTGCCCCAGCAATTTCACTTGCAGCATTGCCACCTTGAACAGTGACTGGCCATATTAGTATATGAGACGGACAGCGGTCATTAATACGGTGTATAATGTCCCTAATTACCGCCCCAGTCATTGAGGTAACTACCCCAATCTTATTAGGCAAGAAAGGTAATGGTTTTTTTGGTTTATCAAAGATACCTTCTTTTTCTAATTTTGCTTGCAATTCCTTAAGAATTTGCATAATAGCCCCAAGACCCGCGGGTTCAAGAGCTTCTACCGATAGCTGATATCGTGAATTTCCTGCATACCCAGAGAGTTTGCCGATAGCTACCACTTCCATGCCATCAACTGGGGTAAATTGCATTTTGGCAAGTACCGGACGCCAGCAAGTGCAAGCTAGAATCGCTGTATTTTCCTTAAGATTAAAATAACCATGACCAGAAGTTGCTATCTTAAGACCAGAAATTTCTCCCTTTACTCTAATATAACCAAAGTTATTTTCAAGCAATTCCTTAATCTTAGTAGAAATTTCAGTTACTGAGAGTTCTTGATTTACTAAATTAGTGACAACACTATTTTCTAGCATAAGGGACAACATAATAATTTTTATTATAAATTTTTGGCAGGGCAGTTTATAAAGTCATAAAAAACAACTAAACTGCCCTAGGCTGTGAACAAAATTTTAATTGTCTAGATTTTGAGTGTTTTTTAGCTGCAAATTATAAGATTCTTTTGAAATAGGTACACTATTCCTGCAAAAATCTTATTAATTTTCGCTTAAAAACACTCAAAATCTAGACAATTAAAATTTTGTTCACAAAACCTAGTTTTTTAAAACACAAACAAAGATTATCACTGAATTATTTTCTTTTGTCGATGGTTTTTATAATTGAACTATAGCAATTCTTTATCTCTTGTTTTCTTCAGATTTTCTTCTTCTTTTTGCTTACCTTTAAATTTTGTTAGAAATTCATCTGTTATGTATATAAGATCCATACTAAAGCTAAGATGAGGAGCATCTAGTATTATGGTACAATCACTATCTGCAAATTTAATTTCTTTATCACCCAACCTAGGATTCTGGCTATCGGTAAGTTTGTATTTCTCTGAAAGTAACTGATAAAATTCTGTGAATTTACTTTTATCTATCGTTAAGATTACTGCTTGGATAATGTTATCATCATTACATATTATTAGTAGCTTAGTAAGCCCCTCTAATTTGACATCTCTAACATTGACATAATAATTATACCCTTCCCAATGATTCTGTTCTTTTTTGGTGATATGATATACTTTCTCTACGTCTGATATAACTGTTTTATTTAATTCAAAACCTAAAGGAGTTGGATTAGCATTAACATTTAAGTCGAGAATTAAAATAAATAATATGTAAAATAGTCTAGTGAGCATAAAAGTTACCTTATATATATTAAATCATAATTTATAATATATAAACTATTTAGATTTTCAACTAGTCATTTCATTTAAACCAACATAAAATATAATAGCGATTAACTTCAAAAGTTATTTTTGACCAATTTTGTATTGTAGTTACTAGTGTAAACACATGCTAATTACAGTATAAGAAACTAATTTGATGTAAAATAGATACAATTTTTTACAATTAGGCTAGAAAATAATTATATTCAAAAATTCTAAATAAGTCTCAGTTGCAGTCAGTTTAGTGTCTGATATAATCTAAGCAACGAGATTAATAAGTCTTGCTGGCATCTTGGTATAATAAATACATTAATGTCTGATAATTTTAACAATCTATTTGGAGAGCTAATCATATGAATAAAGGAGAATTAGTAGCATTAATGGCTGAAGCAGGTCATTCAAAAAATGATGCAGAAAAAGCCCTTACTTGGGTTGTAGATAGTGTACTTAAAGCACTTAGTCGTGGTGAGGATGTTAACCTAGTAGGGTTTGGCTCTTTTCACATACAAAGTAGAGCTGCACGTGAAGGTCGCAATCCAAAAACTGGTGAAAAAATGCATATTGCTGCTTATAAACAACCAGTCTTTAGAGCTGGTAAGAAAATGAAGGAAGCCTGTAATAATTCTTAATTTTCTTAGAATTTTCCCTATAAAATATTATAGTCTGGCATAGGTTTACTTCTATAACATTTCAACAAGAAAGATATTATCCATTATACTTACGTATGGTATATCTTTCTTGTTATAATTATGAGATAGGCTTTATTAGAAGAATCTGTATGGAGAAATTGTTAGAATGGGAACGCCGAAATAAATTTTTTGATCTTGGATTCGAAGAAATTAAAAATTTGTGTAAAAAATTTTTAATTAGGAAAGATAAATTTATTGTTACCAAAGCAAAACATGGTCTTGCTAATACAAATTATATTATTGAATTCGAGAATAGAGATAAGTTTATATTACGTATTAATGTTCGAGATATAGAGTTAGGTAAAAAAGAATTTAAACTTTCACATTTACTCAATAATGAACCTTTAGTTCCAAAATTTCTTAGTTTTAATCCTATAAATGAAATAACAAACTATTTTTGTGGTTTTGTAGAATATCGTGAAGGTAATTTATTATCAGATTTTTTAACTGATCCTTCGTTTTTAGACTCAATACTAGTAATATATAGTAAACTTGGTGAATTTTTAGGACATTTGAGTACCTATAAGTTCCAAGAGAGTGGTTTACTTGATGCAAATTTATCAATCAGCAAAATTACTACAGAACATAATGGATATAATGTATTTATAAATTATATTTTAGATAAAATAACTAAGCCCAGAGTGAAAGCTAAGTTAGGTAAACAACTTTCTCATAGTTTAAAAAATAAAATTATTTCATATGAAAACTCTTTTCCTAAGGAATATAGTTATCAATTAGTGCATGGTGATTTTAAACCTTCTAATATTTTAGTTAAAAATATAGACGGAACATTAATTTTATCAGGAATATTAGATTGGGAGTTTGCTTATTCTGGTTCAGTGTATGGTGATATTGCAACTTTATTTAGATTTAAACATTTATTTGATAAACAATTAAAAGATAGCTTTATTTCTGGATACTCAAAAATGTCAAAGTTACTAGGCTTTGTAAACCTAGACTCAGATTGGGAGAAAAAAGCAAAATTAGTTGATTTAGTAAATTTATGTGATTTGTTAGATTCTAAAGATGAAAGACCTAACATGTATAATAACATAATAGAATTAATCACTGATACTTTAGATTTTATTGATTATCATAGCTAACTCCGATTAGTATTTAACCACAAAATTGCATTTAACGTGAGTGTTCACGAAAAAAAGTTAAAGTATAGTCAATTCAGGAGAATTCGGGGCTAGGAGCGATGGAGCGACGTCTATAAGTAATAGGCGAGCATTGAGCGACAACGCCCCCAACTTCTCATCAATTGACTATACTAAGTTAACAAAATTTTTAGTTAACTTAGTGGAGTAACAAAATTTCTATAGTAAGAAGAAATGGTTGTATTAATCACTTATTTACAATACATTTTGATAAAATCTCATATGCCTGATCTGGCGTTAGGCTTAATATTTCTGGTGATTTTTTTAAACATTGCATAAACATCTTAGAGTCTTTTTTATAAAGCTCAACAAATTGATTATTATTAGGATCAATTTTGTTAAGCATTTGCGGTGTTTTAGTGTAGAACTCAAAAAGAGTACACCCATCATTATAGTTCATAATGGCTAATAATTGTGCCATAGCTCGAGACGTTTGGAAATGCTGCCAATCTATAGGAGTGTTCCACTTTCCTCCCCAAACACTAAAACCATTTTCAGCGAAAAGATCAATTATTACTTCACTCATCCCAGGTCTAATATTGGTTCGATTGAGATAACTTGATCCTTCTGAAGGTTTTACAGTAACAAGCCCTGCTTGACTTATGTCACTTGGAATAGAAATATAAGGATTTTGAATTGGATTAATGTCAATTGCAAGACCGTATGAATGTACTGAAGGTAAACCGCCTCCTGTAATTTCACGACAACTGAAACTAGAACTATTGTTATCTGCCATACTTCTGTCATCATCACCATCATAATCTTCAATAGTACGCGCTTTAGCAATAGGATATTTTAAATCATATATTTTTTTCAAAATGGCGACAACACGCTCAGAAACAGCATCAAAAACAACTAGTTTTCCATCATGATGTATTACAGAATTAAAATCATAATAAGAGAATTTAATAAGTCTCAATCGATTTAGAGCAACTGGACATCCTTCATGCCACACTTTTTTCTTGATCATCTCTTGTTTCGATGATTTAGATAAAGGTTTTATGCTAAAATCAGCAGCATTTACTTGCGATATATTTATAAAAACAATACATAATAATATTAGCTTATACATATAATTTCCTGTGAACAAATTAGTTATCTCCGACAGTCTCCTAGTAACTATCACTATAAAAATTAGTAGTGTATTTTGAAAAGTATCCTAACCCAATAAAAGAGTCAAGCATTTATTGTTATACAAGCTAGCATAAGTCCTAAAATTCATATATAATGCCTGCTTAGGAGACTGTCTGATACCAGTTCTCGAAATTAATTAGTTATCGCAGGCAGCCTCCTAGAACAACAAAATTCCCAGTGAAGAGATTTTTATGATACTGTGTTTTGGTTTAGATTCTTGTTTGCACGATGATGATATAGTCAATTCAGGAGAATTGGGTAGCAGAAGATATGGCGTGAAGCCTATATGTAATAGGAGAGCTACGAGTAACAATGTCACCAATTTCTCATCAATTGACTATATTAAAGAGCATGAGAGTGATAATGACAATCCATCAATTTTGCAGACTGCTAAGAATTTAGATGTTTATCGATATAAAATTACCATTGAATATTTGGGTACGGTTTTTGTTGGCTGGCAGAAGCAGAGTGGTGATATATCTATTCAACAAACATTGGAAGACGGGATATATAAGTTTACTGGTGAAATAGTAGTGGTTCACGGAGCTGGCAGAACTGATGCAGGGGTTCATGCTTTAGGGCAAGTAGCCCACTTTGATTTAGTGAAATATATGCACCCTTATAAAGTTATGCAGGCTATCAACTATTTTGTGAGATCTTACAATATAGCGGTAGTTGATTGTGTTCTAGTAGACAAAGATTTTCATGCAAGATTTTCTGCTTTAGAACGTCATTATGTCTATAGAATTATCAATAGACCTAGCCAAGTTATAATAGATTTAAATCGTGCTTGGTGGATAAAACAACCTCTTGACGTTGAAGCAATGAGACGCGGGGCTTCCTACCTCATAGGACATCATGATTTTAGCTCATTTAGAGGTAAATTTTGCCAAGCAAAGTCACCTATAAAAACCTTATCCGAATTAATTATTACCCAGAAAAATGAAGAAATAAAAATATATTTTTCTGCTCGATCTTTTTTACATAATATGGTTCGAAATATTGTTGGTAGTTTAGTATTAGTTGGACGTAATATATGGCAAGAAGATGATATCCAAAAAGTGTTGGATGCCAAGAAAAGAGAAGCAGCAGGAGCAAAGGCTCCGGCATGTGGGCTGTATTTCCTTAGAGTTGACTATTAACTTATAAGTATGCACCCTAAGCGTCATTGCGAGACCACGTAGTGATCGTGGCAATCCATTATTCTTAGATTGCTTCTTGGCTTACGCCTTCTCGCAATGACATCTTGTACTTTAACTTTTTTTCCGTGAGACCCTTAATATTATTGGGTCTTTACTTCTACTTGTACAACTTTCTGAATGTTGTTATCGAAATATAAGAATAAATCAAATTTATCACCAACTTTTAGTATGGTCTTTAAATCCAAAAGCATAATATGCATACCACCTGGTTGTAAAATAGCACTAGTTTTAGTTGGGATAACTAGCTTATCAAGTTTTACCATTTTGCTAACACCTTTTTCATCAACAAAACTTCTATGTAATTCAACCCTGTTAGCGACATCGGAAGAAACATTTACTAAATTATAATCTGTATTAGAATTATTAACAATTTCAAGATATATTGCAGAATTATTACGTTTGCCAGCGTTAGTTGACATTGAAGGTCTTGCCCAAGCGTTTTGTGTGTCAATGGAAGCAGCTAATATCGCCGTATTATCCGGATTATTACTATTTGGAGCGTCAGCAAAGCAGACTGACAGGCTAAAACATAGGATGGCAGCAATGATGGTTATTATATTCTTAAATATCATATTGTCCTCATAAATTAAGTTACTCGAGTCATTCATTATAGTATACACTATGGTTACACATACACTAAGTATATTTAGTATATAATTCTAATTCTGGTTTATTTTAATAAATCTTTGTTTAACAGCATCCCAATTATAGTGGACATTTACTGTTTTAATTTCTGTAACTGTAATATCTCCATTAGATAACTGTGCAACATCAAAGCCTTTTTGGATAGATTCAGTAATCAGAGTAGTTGATTGACAAATATATCTAACATTAAAAAAAGGATTATTATTATCAATATCTAATGAATTGGTAGCTTTCTTAGTTAAGCTATTCAAAATAGGTATGTTTTTTTCTTTCATTCTAGATAACTTTAGATATTTTGTACCATTTTATAACAGTTTTGTGATAAGGTAGCAAGGTTTGTTTATTAAGTTAATTTAGTCTAATTAGTTTTTTTGTAATAGGGTGTGTACTGTGCTAGAAAGTTTTGATTTTTCAAACTCGTCAATAAGGCTATTTTTCTATTTCTTAAAGAAAAGAAAAATTAAACTAATCGTTTTAGGTTTGTTATGCATAATGTTGGGAATGATACCTGCTATTGATAGTGTATTGCTTCAAAAAATTATAAATTTGCTAGAGTCTTTCTCTGATGAAGAAGCTAAATATCTACCTTCCTCTATGATGTCTTGGGCAATAATATATGCAGTTTGGTGGATGGGTGTAAATGTTATATGGCGGGTTTATGATTATGTTTATCTAAAAACAATACCCTATATCAAAGGACAGATACTAGATGAGATGTATAATTATACTCAGTATCATAACCATAAATTCTTTCAAGAAAACCTTGCTGGTCATATTACCAATCGTATTACTGAAGCTTCTAGGTCTTTCGAAATGGTTCTATCGTTATTTGGTGAAAAAATTATATATAAACTAGCTATAATTGTTTTTTCTCTAGTAGCTATGTATTCGGTTCATCAAATATTTTCCACTATATTCCTGATATTTATTTGTGTTTTTATAGGAATTACTGTTATCTGCTCAAGTACAGTAAATAAATATTCAGTAAATTATGCCCGAAGTAAATCAATAGTTGCCGGTAAGATTGTTGACTTGATAGCCAATATTAGTGCAGTAAGGATGTTTACTTCTCATAAATTTGAACGTCAAAATCTAGAAGCAAGAATAGATAATGCGATAGTCAATGAACAAATTATGCAGTTTTTCATGTGGAAGCTACGTAACGTACTAGGAATAATCTGTGCTATAATGATTTTTATCATGATTTATTATTTGGCACAGCTTCGTAGTCAAATGCAAATAACTATAGGAGATTGTGTCTTGATACTTACTCTGTGTATGGCTGTTACTACTGAAATTTGGGATTTAACGCAGGAAATAGGGGATATGTTTGAAGAGTTTGGTTCTTTTAATCAAACTCTATCATTGATGAAGCCTCATATTATAAAAGATATTGAGAATGCCCATCTTTTAAAGGTTACAGAAGGTGAGATAGAATTTAAAAATGTTAGTTTTAAATATTATCATAATAATAATTTATTCGAGAATAAATCCATTACACTTTTGAAGCAACAGAAGGTAGGGTTAGTAGGATTTTCTGGCTCAGGAAAAACAACTTTTATCAATCTTATTACACGATTGCATGATATAGACCAAGGAGAAATTTTAATTGATGGGCAAAATATTAGATATGTAACTCAAGACTCTTTGCGAGATAATATTAGCATAATACCACAAGAACCAATCCTATTTCATAGGACAATTATCGATAATATTAGATATGGAAAAAAAGATGCTAGCTTAGAAGAAGTAATAGAGGCGGCAAAAGCAGCTCATATACATCAAATTATTACCACTATGCCAGAAGGGTATCAGAGCTTATGTGGTGAGAGGGGTAATAATTTATCAGGTGGTCAGAGACAGAGGATAGTAATCGCCCGGGCAATATTAAAGAATGCTCCAATATTAATCCTTGATGAAGCAACAAGCAGTTTAGATAGTGAGACTGAGAGCTTAATACAAGATTCTCTATCTTACTTAATGCAAAATAAAACTGTATTAGTTATAGCCCATAGATTATCAACTTTGTTAAATATGGATAGAATTTTGGTTTTTGATGCAGGTAGTATAGTTGAAGATGGAACACATGAGGAATTATTAAAAAACAGTAAATTGTACAAAAAATTATGGAAATCACAAGTAAAAGGTCTAATAATCTAAAATTCTAGTAATTTTTAAATTATTAGTTGAGTTATTTTGGATTTGGTATTGTAATAGGTTATAATTTTGTGTATCATAATAAATGTTTTTAATCATTATTAATTGGAGAATTTTAATGCAAGTGTTCGTTGGAAAAGCTGCTCCGGATTTTACAGCTAAAGCTATTATGCCTGATAATAGCATAGAATCTGAATTTAATCTTAGAAATTATGCTAAAAATCATAAAGTGGTATTGTTTTTTTACCCGCTTGATTTTACTTTTGTTTGTCCATCAGAAATTATAGCTTTTAATAATAGGTTAGGAGAATTTACTGAGAGAAATACAAAATTAGTAGCAATAAGCGTTGACTCGCATTTTTCTCATTTAGCTTGGAAAAATACCCCTTACAATAAAGGTGGGGTTGGTAATATCCAGATTCCTATGGTGTCAGATATTAAAAAGAGTGCGTCACATAGTTATAATGTACTACATGATGAAGGAATATCGCTGCGTGGTACTTTTGTTATTGATGAAACATTTATAGTACGGCATTTACTAGTTAATGATTTGCCAATTGGTAGAAATATTGATGAAGTAATAAGAGTGATCGATGCTATAGACTATAATACCAAACATGGCGAAGTATGTCCAGCTGGCTGGCATAAAGGTGATGAAGGTATTACTCCCTCACATAAAGGAGTGGCACATTACTTAGCTTCTAATGCAGAAAAGTTATAGCTGTAGTCAATCTGAACTAGTGCCGAATAAGCACCCATCGTGCTGTCATTGTGCATAAGTGTCAGTTTAAGAAGGTAATAATTAGAAAGCCGTCATTGCGAGGAGACCGTAAGGTCGACGAAGCAATCCATTTTAATCGATTTTTTGGATTGCTTCGTTGCCACTAAAGTGGCTCCTCGCAATGACGCTTATGTGCAATGACGCTGATGCTAAATACTAACCGGATTTATAACGTTGCCAATTAAAGTTAATTCACTAATATATAGTCAATTGATGCTGAAGGAGCTATTTTTGGATACTAAACCAGTATCTTACACAAAAGAAACTATTGACATCCTAAGATTGATTAGGAGTGAAAATGTTGGCTCAAGAACTTTTTGGAGCTTAATAAAGCTATTTGGTAATAGCAGTGCTGCAATTGACAAAATACAAGAATTTTCTCTGAGAGGTGGGCGTTCTAAGCCCGTAAGGGTATTTTCTCAGAGCGATGCAAGTAAAGAACTTGAATTGTTGCAAAAGCATAATGCTCAGATTATTACCTATAAATCTCCAGGATATTCAAGGTTATTGTTAGAGATTTTTGATTGCCCGCCAATATTAAGTTATAAGGGCAATATTGGGTTATTAGCACACGAAAGATGTTTAGCAATTGTTGGAGCAAGAAATGCTTCAGTAAATGGTCGTGCCTTTGCTGCTAAAATTGCTAAGGAATTGACTGATGCAAATTATATAGTGGTTTCTGGACTTGCTAGAGGTGTTGATACAGCAGTGCATCAAGTAAATACCTCTAAAACAATAGGAGTTATAGCTGGAGGAATTGATTATGTTTATCCCCCAGAGAATGTTAGATTATTTGAGCAAATCCAACAAAATGGCTTGATAATTGCTGAATTACCATTAGGTTCAAAACCACTTGGGCAACATTTTCCACAGCGTAATCGATTAATTTCTGGTATATCTCTTGGAACAGTAGTAATTGAGGCAAGTCTAAAATCTGGATCGTTAATAACAGCACGGTTTGCTTTAGAACAGAATAGAGAAGTATTTGCTGTACCAGGATTTCCGCTGGATCCTAGGTGTCAAGGTACTAATAAACTTATCAAGGAAGGAGCTCATATGGTGGAATCTACTGAGGACATAGAGACTAATTTACCACCTTTTAGCAAAATTATCAGTAAATCTAAGGATGTAGCAAATGATTCAATCGAAAATAATCAGTTTAGAACGTTAGATATCAAATATGATAATGTAATTACCAATGATATGCGTATGAGGGTTAAGGAGCTTTTATCTTCAACTCCTATAGATTTTGATTGTTTACATCAAACACAGCTACCTTTGCCGGCTATATATATGATAATATTAGAGCTAGAATTGGCTGGAAAAATAACCAGATATCCTGGCAACAAGATATCTTTAATTTATAAATAAATATGAAATTAGTAATAGTAGAATCGCCGGCAAAGGCGAAAACGATAAATAAGTATCTGGATAGTGATTTTAAGGTTATTGCTTCGTTTGGACATATTAGAGATTTACCATCTAAAAATGGTTCAGTTCTGCCAAATGAAGATTTTTCTATGAAATATGTTATATCAGATAAAGCAGAAAAATATGTTGAAGCAATAACTAAGGATGCTGCCAAAGCTGAAATGGTTTATCTAGCAACAGATCGAGACCGAGAAGGAGAAGCAATTGCCTGGCATGTTGCAGAAATAATAAAAGAAAAAAACTTGATTAAATCTAATGATTTCTTTAAGAGAGTAGCATTTGATGAGATTACCAAAAAAGCTATTTTACATGCAATGGACAACCCAAGAAATATTGATATTGATTTGGTTAATGCTCAACAAGCAAGGAGAGCATTGGATTATTTGGTAGGATTTACTTTATCACCGATATTATGGCGTAAATTACCGGGATGTAGATCAGCAGGTAGAGTTCAGTCTGTAGCACTCCGACTTATTTGTGAGCGAGAAGATGAAATTGAACGTTTTAAATCGCAAGAATATTGGGATATTACCCTTAATGTTCTGAATAGTAATAACGAGCCGTTTTTAGCGAGATTAACTCATGTCAATGGTAATAAATTAGAGAAATTCTCAATTATTAATGAATCGGCAGCTAATGATCTAGTCAAAGAAATAAAATCAAAGAATTTTCACATTGCATCTTTAGAAAAAAAGCAGCAAAAACGTCAGCCTCAACCGCCTTTCATTACTTCTTCGTTACAGCAAGAAGCAGCTCGAAAATTAGGGTTTACTGCTAAAAAAACTATGCAAATTGCTCAAAAACTTTACGAAGGCATGGATATAGGTAATGAAACGATAGGTTTGATTACCTATATGAGAACTGATGGTACTACCCTTGCTAGTGAGGCTGTTGAACAAATACGTCAGTTGATACATAAGAATTTTGGTGATAAATATCTACCAGCTAGCCAGCGAGTTTATAAATCTAGAGCCAAAAATGCTCAAGAAGCTCATGAAGCTATTAGACCAACCAATGTTACTCTATTACCAGAAAAATTAAAGGATACACTAGATAAAGATTATTATAGGCTTTATGACTTGATTTGGAAAAGGACGATAGCCTGCCAAATGGAAAATGTTATTATTGATTTGGTGGTCGCTCAGCTTGATACAGCAAATAAAGAATTCACCGCCAGGGCAACTGGTTCAATTATTGCCTTTGATGGTTTTTACAAAATTTATCGTGAGGGTCTAGATGATGAAACGGAAGAAGAAAATAGGCTTCTACCATTACTACAAGAAGGAGAAAAATTAACTACAACTTCAGTGAATCCAGCACAGCATTTCACCGAACCACCACCAAGATATTCCGAAGCCAGTCTCGTCAAGAAGCTTGAAGAACTTGGAATTGGTCGTCCTTCTACTTATGCTTCTATTATATCAGTATTGCAAGATAGGAACTATGTGGTTGTTGAAAAAAAACGTTTCTTTCCAGAGGAATTAGGGCGTTTAGTGACAACATTTCTGACAGGGTTTTTCAAAAAATATGTTGAATATGATTTTACAGCTGATCTGGAGAATGATTTAGATGAAGTGGCAGAAGGTAAAATAGAATGGAAAAATTTACTAAAAAAATTCTGGGATGGGTTTAATAATAACGTAGAAATAGTTAGTGATAAGAAAGTATCTGATATAATCCTTTATGTTGAACAAGCATTAGATTATCACCTATTTGGAGAAAAATCAGAAAGTAACAATTCGAAAAATTGCCCATCCTGTTCTACAGGGCAATTAGGGTTAAAGCTTGGTAAGTTTGGAGCATTTTTAGCTTGCAGTAACTATCCTGAATGTACTTTCAAAAAACAAATTACTTCGAAGAATAGTGATATTGTTGATATGGCTGAAGAGAACAAATTATTAGGAGTAGATAAAGAGGGTCATGATGTTTTATTAAAGAAAGGTCCATATGGTTTTTATGTACAGACTAGCAAACCAGTTGCCAAGGGGGAAAAACCAAAGCGTGTGTCATTGCCACCGTCAGTAGCACAAAATGACGTGACTCTTAGTTTGGCTCTAAGGCTTCTTGAGTTACCGGTTAAGTTATGCCTACACCCTGAATCTCATCAAGAGATTATACTGGGTATAGGTAGATATGGTCCGTATCTTAAATATCTTGATAGGTTTATTTCAATACCGAAAAGATACGATCCTTTTACCATCACATTAGAAACTGCTGTGGAAATAATTGAGGCTAGTAATAATAGGCTGAAGAATAAACCGGAGAAAGATACTGATAAGCCAGGAGTAGTGGTAACAACAATTCCTAAAAAGAATATTAGGACAAGGACTGGTGCTGCAAAAAAAGTAACAAAAAAGAAAAAAGCAAAATAAGCAGTTAGAAAATTATGAGAAAAGTTATCACAAGATTTGCCCCCTCACCAACTGGTATGTTGCATATAGGTAATACTATGACAGCTCTGATAAATTGGTTATATGCTAGAAAGCATAATGGCATATTTATTTTAAGGTTTGATGATACCGATCTTAAACGTAGCAAACAACAATATAAACATGCCATTGAAGAGGATTTTAAATTTTTAGGACTTAACTGGGATCAAACTTTTTGCCAATCTGATAGATTTGATAAGTATGAAGCAGTAAAAGCATTATTATTACAAAAAAATAAATTATATCCTTGTTTTGAGACCCAGGAAGAGCTGGAATTAAAGCGTAAGTTACAACTATCTAGAGGGCTTCCTCCGATATATGATCGTGCGGCTTTGAACCTTACTGAACAACAAATAAATGACTATATTAGTCAAGGAAGAAAACCGCATTATCGATTCTTGGTATCGCATACTCCAATTATTTGGCAAGATATGATTAAGGGTGAAGTTAAATATGAAGGCAAGAATATTGGTGATCCGATAGTTATCAGAGAAGATAATAGTATGACTTATATGCTTTGTTCGGTTGTTGATGATATTGATTATGGCATTACCGATATTGTTCGGGGCGAGGATCACGTAACTAACACTGCCATTCATGTGCAAATGTTTGAAACTCTAGGGGCAAAGGTACCAAATTTTGCTCATCTTAGTCTAGTTATCAGTCGGGATGAAAAAATATCTAAAAGAACAGGGGGATTTGAGATTGCTGCTCTAAGGGATAAAATTGGATTAGAACCAATGGCAATTAATAGTTTCTTTAGTTTGCTTGGCTCATCATCGCCTATTATACCATTTAAAAATTTAGCTGGGCTAATAGAAGAGTTTGACATTAATAATTTTTCTAAAAGTCCAACAACTTATTTACCAGAAGAGCTAGAGCGTTTAAATCATAAATTACTAATTAGCTTGAGTTTTGATGAAGTAAAAGATCGCTTAAAAGAGATTAAAGCTGAACAAATAAATGAGCAATTCTGGTTGGCAGTTAGAGGTAATTTACAAAAATTATATGAAATAAAAGATTGGTGGAATATTTGTTATTCCCCCTCTAAAGTTGAAGGATTAGATAAAGAGTTTTTAAAACAAGCAGCTACCTTATTAATAGACGAACCAATAACCATCGATAGTTGGAGCATATGGACTAAAAGAATTATGGAAATAACTGGTAAAAAAGGTAAAGAAGTATTCCTACCTTTAAGACTTGCTATAACAGGAATGACATCTGGACCAGAAATGTCAGTAATATTACCTCTGCTCAGCAAAGATGAAATTATAAAAAGACTAACAAGTTGATTTTTCGGGTTGTTGAATGAATATAAATCTGATCGCCAAACGTCATTGCAAGAAAGCGTTAGCCGACGAAGCAATCTCTACTCTTTTATGGATTGCCACGCCACCTACGGTGGCTCGCAATGATATCAATTATTTTCTGCAATTTTTAAATTGCCATGAAGGTTATTTGCAAGGCGAGTCACTAAATAGACCAAGAAGCTTTTTGGCAAATTTCATTTGTTAAAGATGGTGGCCAGAGCAGGAATCGAACCAGCGACACAAGGATCTTCAATCCTTTGCTCTACCAACTGAGCTATCTGGCCGTTTTTTACTAAAGGTCTATAGTCAATTGATGAGAAGTTGGTGATGTCATCGCTCAATGCTTGCCTATTACTTATAGGCTCCATCGTTCCTAACCCCAAATATCTCCTGAATTGACTACAAAGGTCTAGCGTTTGCAAAGAGGTAAAGAGACCAAAATTTGTTTTAAAGCATGATCTCTACCCTTAGCACATCTTTGAATATAATACTAGGCTATTTTTTAGCCTCATCTGTTACTTGTGACTGTGGTAACATTATTTTGACATCAGCTTTACTCTCAAGATCAGCGACATACTTTAATATAGCATCCCTACTAAGCCTATTGGTTATATTAGCGGTAGCTTCCTCTTTAGAAGGTATCTGTGCAGGTCTTTTGTCAAGAACCATAATAATATGCCAACCAAACTGAGTTTTAACCGGAGAAGAGATTTCATTTACTTTCATTGATAATGCTTTATTTTCAAATTCAGGTACTAATTGTCCAGAAGTAATATAGCCTATTTCTCCGCCATTTTCTTTAGAACCTTCATCTTTTGACAAATCTTTAGCAAGCTTAGCAAATTTTTCTCCTTTATTAAGCCTATTTTTTATATTTACTGCTTCTTTTTCAGTTGCAAGCAAAATATGGCTTACTTTTACTTCTTCTTTTCCTTTTAAGCTAGCAACTAGCTTATCATATTCAGCATTAATCATCTTCTCATCAACATGAGATTTTACATAACGCTCCATCAATTCTTGTTGAATCATTTGATTTTTCGCTATATTCAATTTAGCTTGAAATTCTTTTGAAGATTCAATATTAGAATTTTTAGCTTCTTGCTCAAACAATTTTGTATGGATATAACCACGAACTAACATTTCCTGTATATTTGCATTAAGATCAGAAAATTTCTTACCTTTAGCACTTGGTTGGTTATCTAAAGAAGACTGGAATTGCTGCATAATCTGCGATTCTTTTACTTCGCCACCTTTATAAGTAGCAACAACTTTATCTTCGTTAGCGAAAGCACTGCTCGCAAGTAAGCTAGCAGATAAAAAAGCTATAGATATTCTTTTCATTTGTTATCCATTTATATTTATTATTATGGCTAGATTTTATAATGATAACCACCTGGCGTCAATAGCTATTTACAATTTGTTTGATAAATATTATAAAATACCCTATTTTATAAGGTTATTTACAGAATTTAGGATATAAATGTTTTCTTTACTTAAAAAATTATTCGGCACAGCAAACGATAGAAATATCAAAAAACTATTTTTAGAAATTGAAAAGATTAATTTGCTTGAACCATCGATACAAAAGCTTTCTGATGATCAATTGAGAAATAAAACAGAGCAATTTAGGCAAAGATTAAAAGATGGGGAGTCATTAGATGACCTAACCTATGAAGCTTTTGCTGTCGTACGAGAAGCTGCAAGAAGAGTCTATGGAATGAGGCATTTTGATGTTCAGCTAATTGGTGGATTGATATTGCATCGTGGGATGATTACTGAAATGCGTACAGGGGAAGGAAAAACTTTAGTTGCCACATTACCGGCATATTTGAATGCTCTTACTGGTGAAGGAGTACATGTTGTTACGGTAAATGATTATTTAGCAAAACGTGATGCTGAGTGGATGGGGAAGATATATAATTTCTTAGGATTATCTGTTGGGTGTATCGTTGCTAATATCAGTGACAAAGACAGACATGATGCCTATAGAGCAGATATTACTCATACAACTAATAACGAGCTTGGATTTGATTTTCTCAGAGATAACATGAAATATAGCGAAGACTCTAAGGTACTTCGTCCCTTTAAATTCGCTATTATTGATGAAGTTGACTCAATTTTAATTGATGAAGCAAGAACTCCACTAATTATATCGGGTCCAGTAGATGATCGCTCGGATTTATACACTAAGATTGATAAATTGGTTTGTCAGTTTAAAGATGAAGATTACGAAAAAGATGAGAAATTACGAACCGTTAATCTTACTGAGGATGGTATAACTCATGTAGAATCAATGCTTGTGACCAATAATCTTATTGAACAAGGTTCAAGCCTTTATGATTTTGAGAATTTAAGTTTGGTTCATTATGTCAATCAATCATTGAGAGCCCATATTCTCTTCAATCGTGATGTTGATTATTTGGTGCGTGATGGTAAAGTGATGATTATTGATGAATTTACTGGGCGGGTGATGGAAGGTAGACGTTATTCTGAAGGGTTACACCAATCACTAGAGGCAAAAGAACATGTGCCAATTCAAAACGAAAATCAAACTTTGGCTTCTATTACTTTTCAAAACTATTTTAGGAATTATCCCAAATTATCAGGCATGACTGGTACGGCAATGACCGAAGCTACAGAGTTAAAGGACATATATAATCTTGATGTACTAGCTGTTCCTACTCATAATCCAATCACTAGGGTTGATTATGATGACGAAATTTACGGCAATAAACACGATAAATATCAAGCTATTATAAAATTAATACAAGAGTGTTATGATCGCGGTCAACCTGTTTTGGTTGGAACGGTTAGTATAGAGAAGTCTGAAGAAATTTCTAAGTTACTTACCATAAATAAAATAACCCATAATGTTTTAAATGCAAAATTTCATCAACAGGAAGCGTTTATTATAGCTCAAGCTGGACGATTTAAAGCTGTGACTATTGCGACAAATATGGCAGGTCGTGGTACCGATATTATGCTTGGTGGTAATCCGGAAATGCTAATAGAGCAACTTTCTCTACAAAACCTACCTGAGGAACAGTATCAATTAGAAATGATCAAAATAAAGGAGCAAATATCTGAAGAGAAGCAGCGGGTAATAGAGGCTGGAGGGTTATTTGTTATAGGTACCGAAAGACACGAGAGTCGTAGAATAGATAACCAGTTGCGAGGAAGAGCCGGTAGACAAGGTGATCCAGGTAGTACAAAATTCTTCTTGTCTCTAGAAGACGACCTTATGCGTATTTTTGCTTCAGATCGTATTTCTGGAGTCCTAAGAACGTTAGGTTTAAAAGATGGTGAAGCAATCCATCACCCTATGATTAGCCGTTCACTTGAGAAGGCTCAGCAGAAGGTTGAAGGACATAATTACGAGATACGTAAAAATTTATTACGTTTTGACGATGTTATGAACGATCAACGTAAGATAGTTTACGAACAACGCACTGATATCATTGCATCAAACTCTGCCCATGATTTTTTAGCTAGCATGACAAAAGAACTAGTAGAAAAAGTGGTATTAACTTTCATTCCCCCCGGTTCTTATAGGGAAGACTGGGATGTAAATGCTTTAACAGGAGAGTTGCAACGTATTTTTGCTATAAAACTAAATCAAGAATCTATAACCAAGGCTAATGTCACCGAAATAGAGGTGACATCTAATGTTGTGCAAATGGTAAATGACCTATACCAGGCAAAGAATGAAGCATATAGCGTTGACTTGATGAATTACGCAATTAAATATATTCTACTAACAACTTTAGACCAAGTATGGAAAGATCATTTACATAATTTAGATCATTTACGACAAGGTATATCACTAAGGGCTTATGCTCAGAAAGATCCACTTAACGAGTATAAAAGAGAAGCGTTCAATTTATTTGAACAAATGCTTGATAATTTGAAGGAGCTATTTATCCAGAAAGTTTGTCATCTTCATATGGATACTAGCCACATTAAAAAAGAATCAATGTCTTTGGCAAACAAAACACTGCAAAAGACCATGCGAGAAACTAGGGAAGACCCTGCTTTTAGTAAATATAATGCAGGGATTAGTATTGAAACTCAGCTTAAACCTATTAAAACTCAAGTCAATCCACAGGATAGAATACCATCAGATCAATCAAGTTGGGGAAAGGTGGCTAGAAATGAGATATGTCCTTGTGGTTCCGGTAAGAAATATAAATATTGTCATGGAAGTAATGAATAAACCTCTCCGACAAATTATTTCATTCCCGCTTTCCATTGTCATTCCCGCGTAGGAGGGAATCTAAGACCTCTGCTTTCGCAGGGGTGAAACAAAACAGGATTGCTTTGTCGTACTTTAGCACCCCTCGCAATGACGTTTAGGGTGCATATACGTCATTGCGAGACCACGCAAGTAGGTCGTGGCAATCCATCTTTGGTTACTTTTATGGATTGCTTCGTCGACCTACGGTCTTTCTCGCTAATAGACGTTGACCACATACGACTTTTAAACTATTCGGTCTAAAACCGCTTCCTCTTCTAACTTTCAACAGTTGTGCGGCTTACGCCTTCTCGCAATAACGATGTGTTGCAACAGTAATGTACTGAGTTAAGGAATAAAAAAAAATAACCAATACCGCAAAAATAATAAAAACAGCTATTAGTGGAGCAAAAAAATCTGTTATATATAGATATAACCGAATTTGGAATAATTAGTTATTCTAATTCTTAAACAAAAAATAACTCATGCAAAATAAATCTATTATTACATTTTTTTGGCACCATATAAAACCATATAAATGGTTTTACTTGGTTATGCTACTTGTCCCTACTATAAGTAGTTTTTACCCGTCTGCCAATTATTATGCGATTAAATTATTTCTTGATACAATAGTAGCACAAGAGAATCTAACTTATAAGTTAGTTTTACTACCGATTATAATATTCACGTCTGCACAAGTGATTTTACCTTTGGTGTGGCGTATCGGTGACATAGCAGAATGGAAGGCTGAGCCTTATGTGCGACGTTCTATATTGCTCCAATCATACGACTATGTTCAGCACCATTCTTATTTGTTCTTCCAAGAAAGTTTTACAGGAGCCATAAGCAGCAAAATCAAAGGTATTTTGGATGGGTATGATAAATTTTGGGCGGAAATGCATCACGGATTGCTGCAAAAGTTTCTTAAATGTGTTGTGAATTTTTGTACCCTTAGTCTTGTTAACACAAATCTTGGCATATTTGTACTAATATGGTGTAGTTTTTACGTACCAATTATGTATAAACTCTCAACTAAATTAAACCAACTATCTTGCTTAGAATCCGAAAGTAAGCATTTTATAATTGGGCAGATTGCAGATAAAATTACTAATATTATTTCGCTTTTTTCTTTTGCTTCTAGGGCAAGAGAATTAAAGGCACTAGATAATAATATATTAAATGATTTTATTCCCAAACAGCTAAAAGTATACAAATATAACTTTAAGACTCAAATAGTAGGTGTGTGCTTCTATTTTGTTTTGTTTGGTTTTATTCTATTCTATATGCTGTATTTAAGAATACATGGCTTAATTTCTGTTGGAGATTTTGCTTTTGTTTTTGGTATTGTCTTGGTTGTTGCAGACGATATCTGGAATGCAACAGTTTCATTGCAGGATTTTACTAGATCAATGGGTGATTTAAAAAGTGCGTTGTCAATAGTTACTGTCAACCAGCAAGATTTGGATAAACTTAGTGCAAGTCCGCTAATAGTTGATAAAGCTATTATTGAATTTAAAAATGTAAATTTTGGTTATAACAAAGAACTGATCTTTAAAGAGCTAACTTTTTCTATTAGTCATGGTGAGAAGGTAGGAATAGTCGGTCATTCTGGTAGTGGCAAATCAACACTTATTAATCTCTTGTTACGTTATTTTAAAGTTACAAATGGTCAAATTTTGATAGATGGACAAAATATTGACGATGCTACTCAAGACTCATTACGACAAAACATCGCGGTAATCCCTCAGGATACTTTGTTATTTCATCGAACCCTGATGGAAAATATTAGATATGGAAAACAGGAAGCAACTGATGCGGAAGTAATTGAGGCAAGCAAAAAGGCACATATCCATGAATTTATTACAACATTGCCAGAAGAGTATAATACTTATGTTGGAGAACGAGGTATCAAATTATCTGGTGGACAACGGCAAAGGGTGGCAATAGCGAGAGCTATTCTAAAAGATGCACCTATTCTTATCTTAGATGAAGCAACTTCTGCACTTGATAGTCAAACTGAGCGTTTTATCCAAGATAGCCTTAACTTCCTAATTCAAGATAAAAGAAAGACTGTGCTTGCAATTGCCCACCGCTTATCTACTTTAAAACATATGGATAGGATAATTGTGCTAGATAAAGGGGTAATTATTGAAGAAGGCACACATACTACATTAATTCGTAATAAACATAGTCTATACAAAAAATTATGGAAGTTACAAGAAATTTAGGTTAGGATATAGTCAATTCAGGAAAATTGGGTAGAAGGAGCGATGGAGCAACGCATAAGTGTAAGTTTAAGAAAATAAATTGCAAGCCATCGTAGGTGGCGTGGCAATCCATTAATCACTTTTCTGGATTGC
Source organism: Candidatus Tisiphia endosymbiont of Xenochironomus xenolabis (assembly GCF_964264705.1). Classification (NCBI taxonomy): domain Bacteria; kingdom Pseudomonadati; phylum Pseudomonadota; class Alphaproteobacteria; order Rickettsiales; family Rickettsiaceae; genus Candidatus Tisiphia; species Candidatus Tisiphia endosymbiont of Xenochironomus xenolabis. The sequence goes on along the minus strand of NZ_OZ183473.1, from coordinate 643,553 downwards.
TTAGTCGACCTACAGTCTTCTTTACAATGACGCTGAAGAATTTTGTGTACATCGCCTATGTTCTATTGTTTAATTTTATTATTTTGTGAATAATTATGTTTATTAAGGATTTTGAGAATAAAGGTTTTTTATATCAATGTACTGATTTAGAAAAACTAACAACACTAATGAACAATAGTAAAATATCTGTTTATATTGGCTTTGATTGTACAGCTCAATCTTTACATGTTGGGAGTCTGATGCAAATTATGATTTTGCGTCTATTGCAACAATATGGTCATAAACCAATAGTAATCCTGGGAGGGGCGACTAGTAAAATTGGTGATCCTACTGGTAAAGATGAGGCAAGAAAATCTTTAACAAAAGAAGAAATTGCAAAAAATGCTGAAGGTATAAAAAAATCATTATCAAAATTTATTAAATTCGGTACTGGGACAAATGATGCAATATTAGTTGATAATTCAGAGTGGCTCGAATCGTTAAATTACTTAGATTTTCTTGGCAAATTTGGTAGTTTTTTTTCTGTGAATCGTATGTTATCTATGGACTCGGTGAAATTACGTTTGGAAAGAGAACAGCATATGAGTTTTTTAGAATTTAACTATATGTTACTACAAGCCTACGATTTTTATCATTTAAATAAAGTATATGGTTGTTCTTTACAAATAGGTGGTAGCGACCAATGGGGTAATATAATAATGGGCGTTGATTTTACCAGGAAACTAACTGGTAATGAAGTTTTTGGTATGACTACGCCATTATTAACAACTGCTTCTGGCAATAAAATGGGCAAGTCTGTTGGTGGGGCGGTGTGGTTAAATGAAGATATGTTAAGCCCATATGATTATTATCAATATTGGCGAAATTGTGAAGATCAGGATGTAGTTAAATTTGCTAAATTATATAGTGAGCTAGAGGAAGGTAAAATGCAAGAATTTATCTTACTTGCTGGATCTGATATTAATGGTGCCAAGAAGCAATTAGCCTTTAATTTAACAAAACTTTGTCATGGTAAACAAGCAGCTATAACAGCCTTAGAAACAGCTACAAAGGTTTTTGAACAAGGAGAAATCGATATAAATTTACCATCTATCTATATTGAACATAGCAGGTTAACTATAGGTATTCCGGCATATGAATTGCTTTATGAACTAAACCTTGTTGAGTCAAAATCTGAGGGGCGTAGGCTCATTAGAGGGGCTGGAGCTAAAATCAATAATCAACTAATCGAAGATGAAAATATGATGATTAATTTGACTTTTATGCAGGATAATCAAGTTATTAAAATCTCTGCGGGTAAGAAGAAACATGTGTTAATAAGGTTGAGGGAGTATGGTGGTTCCCTTTCTCTAGACAAAAATTTAGCAATTTAGAGATATAATTCCCATAAAATTAGTATTGTTACTATTATGAAGTGAAGGTAAGCATTTATAATATCCTGCAATAAATAAAGCTGTTCAAAAATCAAACATACATAAGGTGAGTCATTTGACTATATTACTGGTGCTAAACACTGCTCCTATTTCTTGGTCTCTTACTAAGTCAGTAACTTCAATCACCTTTGCTCCTATAAGTTTAGCTTGAATCTGTTTATTGCTAAGTTGAGGATCATTCTTTGTTATGGCGATTATCGACGGACAAGTATTTTGTACTAATTTATTATAGTCATCAAAACCTTTAAGTTGAGGTAACATAAGTACTTTATCAACAAAACTTAAGCTACTTAAAATTTCTGCACGTTGCAACTGATTATGGATGACTTCACGTTTCTTATAATTATTAATAGTTTCATCTGGTTCCAAAGCTACAATTAGATAGTTTCCTTGAGCTTTAGCATTACGTAAAAACTGTATATGACCATAATGCAATAAATCAAAACATCCTCCAACTAAAACTAGTTGATTATTTTTTGAACATTTATGCAATAATGTACCATTATAATAAATTATTTTTGTGTGATTATCTTCAACCATATTCAAATTCTCCAAATCTTTTTAAGTTTTTGAAGCATATTCTGAAATTAATTTTTAGCTCCTGTTCTAAAATGGCAACTAGCTCATCAGATGATTTTGATTGCCATCTATCAGCAGCGTAATAAAAATGGTAAGGACCACTAATTGGCGAAGATAGCCAAATTTCCTTAGCAGCTGAGTGTTTATTAATAACAAATATGCCTTGGTTGGTAGTTAAAGTTAAAATATCACCCTGGAAATCAATATCGATAAGGCAATCCTTATCTTCTGTTTCAATTATCTCTGCAATTAAAGATATAGTTTGTTCAGCTAATTTAGCAAATTCAGTATTATCCATGCTTAAGGTTCCTTCAAAGTTTTACGATAAGCCTTAACGTGCTTACTATGATCATTAAAATTATTAGAAAAATTATGCCCTCCCGCACCGTTACCAACAAAATATAATGAATCAATTTTAGCAGGATTTACTACAGATTCTAGAGATTTTATTCCAGGACAAGAAATAGCTCCAACTGGTAAATTAGCAATATAATATGTATTATAAGGCGATTGCATTGCAAAATCTTTTTTAGTTAATGGTCTTGTTAGTTTATCTTTCCCAAGTGTTATAGCATAAATTGTTGTTACATCTGATTGTAGTTTCATATGTTTTTTTAGGCGATTTAGAAATACAGCGGCAATTGAAGGTTTGTCGGAGTTTAAGCTAGCTTCCTTCTCCACAATGGATGCTAAGATTAATACATCAAGGCGAGTTTTTAATGGAGAATCAGGTGATAATTTTTCCATAATTTTGTCGAGCTGTAAAGACATTAATTTTCGCATTTTATCAATGATTTGCTCTTTTTGATCGCCATATGAAAAGAAATAGGTAGATGGCATTAAAAATCCTTCCGGAATTGTTCCTATAATCTCTCCCATTAATCGTTCTTCGCTATTAATTTTTTTTATTATTTCATGGACAAGCATACCTTCAGGTATAAGCATTTTATGAATAATTGATTTACCACTGGATAATATCCTTAGAGTTTGCATAGGAGAAATATTTTGAGTAAAAATATATTCCCCACTCTTTATAGAATGTTTTAATGAATATATTTTGGCAAGAAAGGCAAATAAAGCAGGATATTTAATGATGTTATGATCATTTAATGTCATAGAAATTTGATCAGTTGACAATCTAGGTTTGATTATTACCGTCTTGTTTTCTACAAGTTCCCCAGGGGCAAATAAGTAAAATATACAAAAATTGATTCCACTGACTAGTAGAATCAATGTAATAGTTACACAAATAAATTTTATTTTTAGTATTTTCTTAAACAAGATACACCTAATAAGAGTTAAACAGATTCATATAATTATATAGTCAATTCAGGAAAATTTGGAGCTAGGAGGCTGCCTACGATAACGTCCCCAATTTCTCATCAATTGACTATAGCACAAAATAAGCTGGCACTAATAGCATATGAAAAAATTTATTATTTTTTATGATTTTCCAATATATTCCCATATTCTGTACTTTTTATTTTTATAAGCTTATCATATTTTACTTTAAGTTCATTTAGGGAATAATTACCATCATAATATCCTTGGATATTAATAATTCTTTCTAAATAAAAGTTCAACTTCTCAACATCATTTTCTACAATATCATTATCAATTTTTAAATCTTTTGTAATATATGTTAATGCCTGATTTTTGACTGCTGAGCAGTATAATTTAAATTCTTGGATTTTTTTTATAATCATAGGAATATCTTCTGGCTTTGTTACTATCATTGCTACTAACATAACCACTAATATTTCTCCTATAGACATATTTTATACTAATTTTTTATGACGATATTTAGGATTAATAACATTTTCACCTGTTAAATTAATCATATAATCATGATAATCTTGGTAATTTCCTTCAAACCATGTAGCATTTCCATCTTTATCAAAAGCAATAATATGGGTTGCTATTCTATCTAAAAACCAACGATCATGGCTTATCACTAATACACATCCAGCAAAATCTAAAATAGCATCCTCTAAGGCTCGTAATGTGTCAACATCCAGATCATTCGATGGTTCATCAAGTAAGATAACATTAGCTCCTTCTTTTAATAATTTGGCTATGTGTGCCCTATTACGTTCACCTCCAGAAAGTTGTCCTACTTTCTTTTGTTGATCGCCCCCTCTAAAATTAAAGGCTGCACAATAAGCACGACTTTTCATTGATCTAGAACCAAGTTGTAGCTCCTCAAGACCTGAAGAAATTTCATGCCACACAGTATTGTTATCATCTAAACTATCCCTTGATTGATCAACATAACCAAGTTTAACAGTTTGTCCTAATTTAATAGAACCGTGATCTGGGTTGGTTTTACCAGTGATAATATTAAATAAGGTAGATTTGCCGGCTCCATTTGGACCTATAATACCAACAATCGCCCCTGGAACCACCTTAAAACTAAAATCTGATAACAGTACCTTATCATCATATCTCTTTGCTATATGTTCTGCCTCTATGACTAAATCGCCTAGACGTGGACCATTAGGTATAATAATTTGTGCCACGCTTGATTTTTGTTCTTTTTGTTTGAGTAACAGATCTTGATAGGCAGTAATTCTAGCCTTGCTTTTTGATTGCCTTGCCTTTGGTGATTGGCGTATCCATTCAAGTTCTCGTTTTAATTGTTTATTCCTATCATCATCTTCTTTATCTTCATTTTCTAATTTTGCTTGCTTTTGTTCAAGCCAAGCACTGTAGTTAGAATGCCATGGAACACATCTACCTCGATCCACTTCTAATATCCAATCCGTTACATTATCAAGAAAATATCGATCATGGGTAATAACTACTACTGTGCCTTTATAATTTTTTAAGTAATTTTCTAGCCAAGAGACCGATTCAGCATCTAAGTGGTTTGTTGGCTCATCAAGTAATAACATATCAGGCTTTTCTAGCAAAAGTTTACATAATGCCACTCGCCTTTTCTCTCCACCTGAGATTTTTGTAACATCAGCATCTTTATCTGGACACCTTAATGCAAACATAGCAATCTCTATTTCTCGCTCTAAGCTCCAAGCATCACAACTATCTATTTTTTCCTGTAGATCAGCCTGTTTTGCTAGAAGTTCATTCATTTCATCATCGGACATTTCTTCAGCAAATTTATTGCTTATTTCATTAAATTCGTCAATTAAGGCTTTTTTATCATTTAAACTTTCCATAACATTATCGAAAACATTTAGAGTAGGATCAAGATATGGCTCTTGAGCTAAATAACCAACTTTAACCCCATTAGCCACAAAAGCCTCACCATCATATTCTTTATCAATAGCTGCCATGATTTTTAGAAGAGTAGATTTACCTGCTCCATTTGGACCAATAATACCAATTTTTGCCCCTGGTAAGAAGGACAAATAAGTTTCCTTTAAAATTTGTTTACCGTTGATGGTCTTACTTAAACCATTCATAACATAAACATATTGATACGACATAATCATTAATTCCTTTATTTTTTGTAGTTTATTTGTAGTTTTTAAATAGTTAGTGAAACAGATTAATCTTACATGAATTTTTTAATCATTAAATTTGTAAATTATATACATATATAGCCTAAATATTTTGTTTGTTTGTCCAAGTTGTAAATTCAGACATACTAAAAACACCTTTTAAGTTTCCATGAACTTGATCTTTTAACCATTGTAAAGCACCTTTTTTGTAACCATCTCCATCTATAATGATAATAGCATCATAAACACTTTGTTTTTTAATATTTAATATTGTATAAGGGTATTTTTCATCTGCAGAACCGCTTGATTGTTGCCACTTAGATTCAATAACAAGACAATTAGAATGTTTTATAGGATGATATAGAATAAAATCACATTGCCAAACAGTATTATAAATAGTTTTTCCTAAATTAAATTGCCTAGTATAAATTGGTTGTGCTAATGTTTGTTAAGCAATAAATCTAATCTTAGGAACAAAAACGTAACCTTCCCTAACAAGACGATTATTTATAAATACCTCAAGTTCATTCCCTGTTTTATTTGCAATTGATCCACCTTGTGTTTTATTCATAATTTCTAATCAAAACCTCTTCTGCATTTTTCCTTTCATTAGCTTTACAATTAATAGTGCGTGGTGCTTCAATAATCTCTATATAAAAATCTTTATACATCTGCTTTATAAACTGAATATTAGAATTTGAAAGCATAAAATATACACCCTTATCGTTTAACTCTTTACATTTTTGATAAAGTTTTATCTGATCTGTTTCTATAAAATCAAGTTTGGTATATTTAGTAAAAGATGCATTAGTTATAGGATGATAAGGAGGATCAATATAAACAAAATCACCCTTATTTGGAGAGACTTTGCTGAAATCTTGATATTTTATGTCAACATTTTGTAGTAATTTACTACAAGCTATTATAGTTGTCTCATCAACTATTGCTGGATTTTTGTATCTCCCCATAGGCACATTAAATTCACCTTTTTTATTGACTCTATAAAGCCCATTATAACAGGTTTTATTAAGATATATAAAACGTCCAGCAACTTCTATATCATTATCATTAATAAATTGTTTTCGGATTTTGTAATAATACTCTTCACAATGATTTACTTTATGTTTTGCCAGTAGCTTTATTAATTCTTGAGGTTTATTTTTAATCACAGCATATGTAATAACTAAATCTAGGTTTATGTCTGATATAGTTGCACTAGCTGGAGCAAGAGCAAACAAAAGTGCTCCTCCCCCTACAAATGGGTTCATAATAGCTTTTATAAGTTTGTGGCGTTCTCGAGGATAATTCTTTTATTAAACTTCTTTTTCCACCTACCCATTTTACAAATGGTTTTGCCTTATCCTCGTTTTCAATTATCATGTCATCATTTTTTACTACAGCTTTTCCTATCCTTGATAAAGCTTCATTAAACGATATTTCTAAATTGTTTAATGATTCAATTTTCATAAGAATTTACCAAATATTTTTTGACATTTAAAAGAATGTTATTAAACATATTGCCTATTTAAAGATAAATTCATTCAAATATCTTTCAGTGTGTTTTTCACTTATAGAATGATAAACACCAAATACTCCATGCTTAAACAGCACATTATAGAAGTTTTGTAATACTCTAGATAAAATTGTCGAACCAATAGTTATATTATTCATCGTTGTTTTTTCTATGGTTTTTATCTTAACCTTTTCAATAACCTGTGCTTTGACATTACCACTTCTTTCTACCATAACCAAACTGTAAGCTCGTTCACTTGGCAATTCGTAACTTTTGCAAAAACATATTTGCATAAATGTTTAGGTTATACAAGTATATAATTTTCTTAAATTTTTAACCCCGATTTATTCCAATCCTTATTAAAAATCTCTAAACCTGAATCTGTTAGTGGATGATTTAATAATTGCTTAATAATTTTACCAGACATTGTCGCAACATCAGCCTTATACATAGCAGCTTGATAAACATGGTTAGGGCTTCTTATAGATGCAGCAAGGATTTTTGTTTGATACTGATAATTATCGTATACTTGTCTTATATCACTTATTAAACTAATACCATTTTGACCTATATCATCAAGTCTACCGATAAAAGGTGATATATAAGATGCTCCAGCTTTTGCAGCGATAAGTGCCTGATTAACAGAAAAGCATAAGGTCATATTCACTTTTTTTCCTTTACCTACAAAATATTGGCACGCCTTAATACCGTCCCATGTCATAGGTAACTTAATCGCAATATTACTGGATATTCCTAAAATTTTATTACCTTGATTAATCATAGTATCAACATCATTAGCAACCACTTCAACGCTAACATCAGAAGTTATTATCTTACATATTTCTGCAATAGTTGATACAAAGTCGTATTTTGTCTTAGACATCAAGGAAGGATTAGTAGTTATGCCATCAATTATACCTAATTGGTTAATCTCATCAATTTCTTTAATATCAGCACTATCTAGAAAAATTTGCATTTAATTTAACCTCGATAAAATTGAATCAAGTTCTTCTAAATTACTATAGTGAAATATCAATTTCCCACCAATTGGGTAATCTTCAATAGTTACTTTTATATTAAATCTTTCTGACAATGATTTAGCTAATAATTGTAAATCATTCTCTTTACTACTCTCTTTTAGAAGACCTCTCCCTATACGTTTATCATGTTCTGGGGTTTTTGTATATTCATTTTTAGACCAATTTCTTACTATATCTTCAGTTTGACGAACACTTAAATCATTCTCAATAATATGATTAGCTATTACCTCAGCTTGCTGGTGATTAATTAGACATCTTGCATGTCCCATAGTTAAAAGCCCCTCATTTATTTTATCTTTGATAGATTGTGGTAACTGATTTAGTCTTAATAAATTAGCTATATGACTACGGCTCTTGCTAACTTTTTCTGCTAATTGCTCTTGTGTATAACCAAACTCTTTTATTAATCTCTCAAATCCTTCCGATTCTTCTATAACAGATAATTCCTCTCTTTGAATATTTTCAATTAGAGCTATTTCTATAATTTCTTTATCTCCTATATCTTTTATAATAGCAGGAATATCAGTAAGCTTAGCCACCTTACAAGCACGCCAACGTCTCTCACCAGCTATAATTTTATATTTCCCATCACTGACTGAGCTAACAATAATTGGTTGTAACAAACCATTATTACTTATGGAATCGGCTAATTCTTTTATTTTATCATATTCAAACTTTTTTCTTGGTTGATTATTCCTAGCTTCAATTTTATCAATATCTATAATTTTTACTAACTCATCCTTCTCTACAGTAAAAACTTCTTCTCCAAGCAAAGCTGATAATCCTTTGCCTAAATTTTTATTTTTCATATATTTCTACCTAAAATCTCTTTTGTAAGTTCTATATAAGCAATAGAGCCAGTACATTTATGATCGTAGATAATTGCTGGTTGACCGTGAGATGGTGCTTCAGATAGTTTTACATTCCGTGGAATAACTGTCTTAAATACCAATCCTCCTAAGCATTTTCTAACATCATTCTCTACTTGCTCAGTTAATCGATTGCGTTTATCATACATAGTAAATAAAATGCCGGCAATTTTTATTTTAGGGTTTAAATTCTTTTCTACAATTTCAATTGTTTTTAGCAAATGACTTAATCCTTCTAATGAATAAAAATCACATTGCATAGGGATTAATACATAGTCACAAGCCACTAATGCATTAACTGTCAATAAGTTAAGAGAAGGAGGGCAATCTATAATAATGTACTCATATTTATTGACTAATTTATTTAACAAATTTGATAATAAATATTCACGCTTTTGTATACTTAATAAATCTATCTCAGCACCTGATAAATTAGTGTTAGCTGTAATTATTTGTAAATTTGGAATATTCGTTTGTATTATGGCTTCTTCAATCGTTTTTGAACCAATTAGTACCTGATAAATAGTAACTTTTCTATCCTGTTGGCTTATACCAAAACCAGTGCTACTATTTCCCTGAGGATCTAAATCTATTACCAAAATCTTTTTACCCATTACAGATAAAGCTGTTGACAAATTTACAGTAGTTGTGCTTTTTGCAACTCCACCTTTTTGGTTAACTACCGCAACTATTTTTGTCATATATGTTACTAATTTCTAAAATCTTACTATTATTAGAAGTCTCACTATCATATATAGAATGACAAAAAGACCATCTCTTTTTAGCAATCTCAATTTCTTGTTGATATTTCTCACCTTTAAATAATAAATACTTATTTCTTACATTAATATGTTTAGTATAAGCCAATATTTTATCTAACTGAGTACAAGCTCTAGAAGTTAATATATCACAATCTAATTTAACACTTTCTATTCGTTGATTAACCACATTAATTTTATTACTAGAAATTTTGGAAGCTTGCAATAAAAAAACAGATTTTCTTACATCAGACTCTACTAAAGTAACATTCTTTATCCCGGCAATAGACAAAACTATTCCTGGAAATCCACCACCTGAGCCAAAATCTATTAAATGAATATTTTGGTCATTTATGTACTTCATTAGTTGTAAAGAATCTAAGATATGTCTCACCCAAAAATCATTCTTGGTATTACAAGAAACGAGATTAATAGCTTTATTCCATTTCAACGTTAATGATTGATACTTCTCAAGAGCTTCTAATACTTCACGTGAAACACTACTATAATTGTACATTAATGTCTATATTTTGTTTTTATATAAATTATAATTGCTATTAAAGCAGCTGGAGTAACCCCAGATATTCTTCTAGCTGCACCAATAGTAGCTGGTTTGTGATACTGGAGTTTTTCCCTTACTTCTGTAGACAAGCTGGGTATTTTGAAGTAATCAATATCATCATCTAATAATTCTAGCTCTTCTTCTTTAAATAATTGAATATCTGCATTTTGTCTAGTCAAATAAGAAGAATATCTTGATTCAATACAAAGATAATGAAGAATTTTTTTATTTAATGAAATAAGCTCTGGAAAGATTTCTATCGTTTTATCAACACCAAAATTTGGTAATCCTAGTAAATCAAAGGCTGTTTTATATGAACCATCTTGTGCGATAGAGACGCCCAGGTTGGCTAATTTAGTAGTTGTTAAAGAGATAGTTTTTACAATGTTTTCTACCTTATGAATATCGTCACATTTCTTACTAAAAACTTCTTTACGTAAATTAGATATAATACCAATATCTATAGCCATTTGAGTTAGTCTTAAATCTGCATTATCTGCCCTAACCGAAAGTCTATATTCAGATCTAGAAGTAAACATTCTATAAGGCTCTATTGTACCAAGAGTGATTAAATCATCAATCATAACACCAATATAGGCATCTGCTCTAGTCAAAATAAAATTTGATTGATTTTTTAGTGATAAGGCTGCATTAATGCCAGCCATAATTCCTTGCCCCGCGGCTTCTTCATAGCCAGTGGTGCCATTAATTTGACCAGCAAAATACAATCCCTTAATTTTTTTCGTTTCTAACGTTATTTTTAACTCTCTAGGATCAACATAATCATATTCTATTGCATATCCTGGTTTTAACATAGTGGCATTTTTAAGACCAGGAATTGTTTTTAGCAATGCTAATTGTATATCTTCAGGTAATGATGTAGATATGCCATTTGGGTATATAGTATGGTCGTCCAAGCCTTCAGGTTCTAAAAATATTTGATGACTTGCTTTAGAGAATCTAGTAACCTTATCTTCAATGGATGGACAATATCTTGGTCCTATACTCTTGATTTGTCCAGAATACATAGCTGACTTATCTAAGTTATTCCTAATAATTTCATGAGTTTGTTCAGTTGTTCTAGTAACGAAACAATTTATTTGCTTTATCTTAACAGAAGTTGTGAGTTCGGAAAAAGGGCGTGGCACAGCATCTCCAGCCTGCACCTCTATTTCGTTATAATCAATTGTTCTTCCATCTATTCTTGGAGGAGTACCAGTTTTTAACCTACCAAGAGCAAAGCCGAAAGATTTTAGTGCGTTAGATAAACCGTATGACGGCTTTTCACCTATTCTACCCGATGGAATTTTTTTATCTCCTATGTGAATGAGTCCGGATAAAAATGTACCGGTAGTTAATATAACTTTTTGACATTCAATTCTAGTGCCATCATCTAAGGTTAATGCTTTTACTTCAGAGTTGTGTATCTCAATATTTTCTACAGATGCACATAAAATTGTCAAATTTGGATGATTTATCAAGGCATTATACATAGCTTTTTTATAAAGCTTTCTATCAGCTTGAGCTCTTGGTCCCCAAACTGCTGGACCTTTGCTTTCATTAAGCATCTTATAATGGATACCAGCTTGATCTATAATTTTACCCATGAGTCCATCAAGAGCGTCTATCTCTTTTACTAAAGTACCTTTTGCTACCCCACCTATTGCAGGGTTGCAAGACATTTCACCAAGATTATCTAGTTTTAAAGTAATTAAAAGAGTATCTATGCCAAGACGTGCAGCAGCCGAAGCTGCCTCACAACCAGCATGACCACCGCCAATAACTACAACGCTATACTTCATAATCATTGTGTTATTCTACAATTTCTTTTTCAGCAAAGAAAAATCTCACTTCTCTTTCAGCACTTTCTAAAGTATCAGAACCATGTATACTATTTTCCTCAATATTTTTTGCAAAATCTTTTCTAATAGTACCTAATTCAGCATCATTTGGATTAGTAGCTCCCATTATTTTACGATTTTGTAAAACAGCATTTTCTCCTTTAAGAACCTGCAAAACAACCGGACCGGAAGTAATAGACTCTATTAAACTATTAAAAAATGCTCTTGATTTATGTTCTGCATAAAAAATTTCTGCTTGATCTCTAGTTAAAATAGTCATTTTTTGAGCTACTATTTTTAGCCCATTATTTTCTAAGTAAGAATTAATTTTACCAATTAGATTTCTTTTCGTAGCATCTGGCTTAATCATTGAAAACGTATATTCTTGAGTCACAGTAAACCTTTATTAATTTATTATTAACATTTATATAAATTTATATATTTTTGGCAAGTAAATTCTGATAGTACAGTTAGGTAACATGTTATACAGTTCTTCTAGAGCTATAATTCCAAGTTAAGGAAAGAATTATTGCTCCCAAGAAAGCGGACAGGCTAAAAAATAAAAAAACGCCATTCCACCCTAAGTTATCAGAAATCCAACCAACACATACGCCAGCCAGTGCAGCACCAAGATAACCAAATAAACCTGAAAGACCATTAGCTGTACCAACGGCTTGTTTATTAGTAAAATCTGCTGTAGCAACACCTATTAATACTTGTGGTCCAGATACAAAAAAACCAACCAAAGCAAGAGTAATAATACTAAATATTTCATACTCATTTGGCATTTGCCAAAATAAAATAATAGTAAAAGCTAAAGCAAACATAAATACTGAACCAACTGGTCCACGTCGTCCCTGAAATATTTTATCTGACATCCATCCAGCAACAATACCACCAGTTAAACCTAAAATGTCATAAGAAGCAACTTGCCAACCAGCTTGAGCAATAGTAATGTTTTTTAGCTCGCACAAAAATACAGGAGCCCAAAAAATTATACCTGAACGCACAATATAAATAAACATGTTGGCAAAACACACATACCACATTAATCTATTACAAAATACAATTTTTATTAATTGAGTTGTTAATAAATTATCACTATCAAGAGATATATCACATTCTTTGTACTCTTCCACTATAGGTAAATTAACCTCACTGGGGGAATTACGTAATCTATTGAATAGAAATAATGATACTAATAATGCAATTATTCCAGGAATTATAAACGCTGCTTTCCAACCGTAAGCATCTATTAAATAACCACATACTATCATAGTGATTGCTCCGCCAATTTGATTAGAAGTGGCTCCTAGAGACCATTTCATTCCTAATTCCTTAGAAGCGTACCAATAAGTTAACATACGTGTTGCAGGTGGCCAACCCATAGATTGAAACCAATTATTCAGAATCCACAAAATACCAAGTGATGTTATGCTTGAAGCAAAACCTGATAACAATGTTACAACACCTACACATATAAGACCAATTACCATAAATATACGAGCATTTGATCTATCACTTAAGAATCCATTACATAACTTTCCTATACCATAAAATATAGAGGCAGTTGTTAAAATCCAACCAAGTTGAGTTTTGGTTACATCAAAATGCTCCATTAAAGCAGGCATTACAATATTAAAATTCTGACGACAAAGTATGAATGTCGAGTAACCAACAATTATCGAATATAAAATTCTAATACGCCAACTATTATACTTTTTTGCATAAGGAGGTTTTTCTTTAAAAGGTATATTTGCCATCATTTCCTTGATTTATCAATTTTGCATTATATATCTTTGTCAAGAAAAATACCACAAGCTATTATGTTTTTTATATCTAAAACTTATTTTTCATCAAATATACTTGAGATATATTGCAAACTAGGATAACTTACGTATAAACTCTAAAATTATTTTAAATGACAATTATGACAAAATTATTAAGATTTCTTCTGCCTTTTTTTGTGTTATTGCAATTATTATCATGTACCTCTAGTCCTCCTTATGAGATTAAAAGTCCTTGTGTATCTATTAAATCAACAGATCCGTCTGGTATTAGAAACCCATGTGTTCGTAGACCAGTAAATTTAACCATTGACATCGCTTAAAGATTTGCTTCATTACGTACACAAAATCAGTAGACTTTATGATTATCTTATAGATTACATCTTACCAGCAAGATGCTTGTCTTGTACCGAAATGACTGAAACTAAAGAGGATTTTTGTCAAAATTGTTGGAAAAAACTTGATTTTATTACAAAACCCTACTGTATTATTTGTGGTAGTAGATTAGATATATCAATTTTAGATAATATGTGTTGTGCAAAATGCTTTCAACATAAACCTTGTTATGATAAATCTCGTAGTCTAATTAAATTTAATGAGCATAGCAAAAAAATAATTCATGCCTTTAAATACCAGGATAAAACTATTCTTGCTAAAACTTTTAGTAAATTATTTTATACACACTATAATAGTGAAATTCAAGACATTGACTTAATTATTCCAGTTCCCATGAATAGGTTCAAGAGGTTGTTTAGAATGTATAATCCTGCTTTGATTCTAGCCTTAGAAATTAGCAAATTAGCAAGAAAGTCGTTTAGTCCGGATGTATTAATTAAGTCAAAATGGACTAAATCTCAAACATTTTTATCTAAAAAAGAACGAGAAAAAAACTTATCAAATAGCCTTATACTCAATAAAAAATATCAGATTATAGGTCAAAAAATATTATTAGTAGATGATGTATTGACCACTGGAACTACAGTTAACAAATGTGCTAAAATCTTAAAAGATTCTGGAGCTGAATGTGTTTATGTTATGACAATTGCCATGACATAAGTACCATAGGGCTACGCCTTCTCGCAATGACCTTATACTTTAACTTTTTTTCGTGAACGCTAACATTCTATGATTTTACATATGGATTTTCAGTTTTAGTATAAATAAATCTTATTGGAACACCTGGTAAATTAAAAGCTGCCCGCAAGTTGTTTATAAGGTACCTAGTATAACTATCAGTGATTTTTTCAGGATTATTGGAAAATAGCTTAAAGGTCGGTGGACGAATTTTTGTTTGAGTCATATATTTAATTCTAACACGTCTCCCGCCTTTTTGTAAGGGTAACGGATGCTGTTCAAGGGCAAAACCTAACCAATCATTCAGTTTACTTGTTGTAATTTTTTTATTCCATAAATTATAAATTCTGATAGATTCATCTAGCACCATATTAATATTATGTTTTTTTAAGGCTGATATGAATATTATTGGCAATCCTCTAACTTGCGGTAGATTAGTTTCTATCTTATAAGCAAATTCCTCTTTAAATTTATCCTGATCTCTTCTCTCAATCAAATCCCGCTTATTAACTACTATAAGCAAACTTCTGCCTTGATCTATAACATAATTGGCAATATTTAGATCTTGTTGTTCTAGAGGAGTTCGTGCATCAACCATCAGAATAACTGTATTAGCAAACTTGATGCTATTAATAGCGTCAGAAGATGATAATTTTTCTAAGGATTTAGTAACCGTTCCTTTTTTTCTTAAGCCAGCCGTATCAATTAATTTAAATTTATTATCATTATATAGCCAATCAATTTCTATAGATTCTCTTGTTATACCGGCTTCAGGCCCTGTTAATAATCTTTCATTGTTAATAATGCTATTAATAAAAGTAGATTTTCCTGCATTTGGTCGACCACTCACCACTATTTGTATATAGTTAGCTTTTATTGGATCGGTTAATTGGTCAGTTAATTCTTCCTCTCCATCTTCGTTTTCTAATTCTTCAGTTATTGCATCGTATAAATCTGCCATACCAACACCATGCTCAGCAGAAATTGGTACTACATTATCAAAACCAAGCTTGTAATATTCTTTAGCAAAGTCAAATCGTCCTTCACATTTATTAACGATTAACACAGATTTCTTATTATATCTTCTGATAAAATTAGCAAAAAACCGATCTTCAGGTAACACCCCCTCCTTGCCATCTACCACAAGACATAGCAAATCTGCCTCTATAATAGCTTCCATAGTTTGTTGCATCATTCTATATTCTAATTTTTCATCTTCTGCTTCTTCTAAACCAGGAGTATCAATTACCGTAAAATCGAATGGGCCAATTTGTGCATCAGCGTATTTTCGGTCACGTGTTACCCCAGGGAGATCATGTACGATTGCCTTTTTCCTGATAGCTAAACGATTAAAGAGCGTAGATTTTCCGACATTGGGTCTGCCAATAATTGCCACAATTTTTTTAGTCATGTCACTTCATTTTATCATAATAACGCGTTAACACTAATATCAAATCATTTGAATATTAGCAATATTTGCTATATTATTAGCACTTAATTATATAAAGTTAAACAGTTTATTGTACCTATCAGGGATTTTGTATATAGTTATTCAAAATAACATTTTAAATAATATATAATGGCAACAATGAGCACAAATAACAATATTAATGATGTTGTAGAAATTACAGCACAAAGTGGTTCATCAATTTTTTCTCTGATATCGTCATCTGATATCATCGGAAAATCTGTTATGATAATTTTAGTAATTGCCTCAATCTGGGCATGGACTATTATTATAGATAAGATACTCCATTTAATTCAGGTAAGAAGGAAGATTGCAGTTTTTGAAGTTACTTTTTGGTCTGGAACAGTTTTAGACCAATTATATGAAACTACCAAAAGAACAATCAATAATCCTCTTGCTGCAGTTTTTGTAGCCGCGATGAATGAATGTAACCGTCAAAGTTCCAAAAACCTCACTGATGCACTTAAAATTAGTCATAAAGAGCGAATAATACAATCTATGTATTTGATCAGAAATCGTGAAATTGAAAGATTAGAACAAAATTTAGGTTTTTTGGCAACTGTTGCTTCTAGTACACCATTCATAGGATTGTTGGGTACTGTCTGGGGAATTATGCATAGTTTTCAGTCTATTGCAGCATCAAAAAACACCTCACTTGCTGTTGTCGCCCCTGGTATTGCAGAAGCTCTACTTGCAACGGCAATTGGCTTATTTGCGGCAATTCCGGCAGTGATTTTTTATAATTACCTTTCCTCGCAAATAATTAAGATTAACAACAAAATCGATGATTTTATTAATGAGCTTAGTTCTATATTATCAAGAGCTATAGATGAAGGAAAAATGTAATGGCAATACAATTACGCAACTTAGGTAATCAAAGAGCAAGAAGTAATTTAGTCAGCGAGATTAACGTTACACCACTCGTTGATGTTATGCTAGTATTGTTAATTATCTTTATGATAACCTCTCCAATGCTAGTATCAGGTATTAATGTTGATTTACCAGAAACAACTTCTAGCCCACTATCAGGACAAGATGAGCCGTTAGTGATTAGTATTAACAATAAAGGAGAATTATATTTATTAGAATCTAAAATAGAAAGACAAAATTTGGCTAGCAAGCTAACTAATATTACAAAAGAAAAAAAAGATACTAGAATTTTTGTAAGAGGAGATAAAAATGTATCCTATGGTGAGGTAGTTAGTGTTGTAGCTGAAATCCATGCAGCTGGCTTTTCTAAAGTAGCACTAGTTTCAAATATTAAATATAATGAAAAATAATAATATTGTTTCTGTCTCTTTTATTTGCTCGGTAGTACTTCATTTACTAATAATTTATTTCTTTTTATTTGGTCTACCATCATTGTTTAAAAAGCTTCCTGAAGAGCAAGTAATAGTTTTTGAAATGTTACCGATTAGTAATCAATCTAATGTACCCAATAAAACTAAACAGCCTGAAAAAGCTATAGAGAATCAAGATGCAAAAAAGGTAGAGCAAAGTAAACCTGACTATGTAGAAGAGAAAAAACCTGTAGAGAAGGCTGTTGAAGAAAAGAAATTGGTAGAAGACAAACCGGTAGAAGAGAAGAAGTCCATTGAAGAGAAGCCTATTATTGAGGAAAAAAAGCCTATAGAAAAGCCTATTATTGAAGAAGAAAAGCCTCTAGAAGAAAAACCTATTATCGAAAAAAAGAAGGCCATAGAAGAGAAGAAACCTACAGAAGTGAAAAAGCCTACAGAAGAAAAACCTATTATCGAGAAAAAGAAGGCTATAGAAGAGAAGAAACCTACAGAAGTGAAAAAGCCTACAGAAGTAAAGAAGCCAATTGAGAAAAAAAAGAAAATTCCTAATAAGAGCGACTTAGATTCTTTGCTTAAAAATTTAGAGCAATCATCTGAAGGCTCTAATGCAAAGTCAAATAAACAAGCAAGAGCCAAAGAAAATAAAGAAACTCAGGAATCGAAAGGTTCATACGATGACACGTTAGCTCTTTCTATCAGTGAAATATCTTTAATTAAGCAACAAATAGAGAGATTATGGAGTAAGCCTATTGGGATACAAAATCTTGAGCAGTTAAGGGTAATTTTGTATATTGCTTTAAATAAAGATGGTAGTGTTAAAGAAGTAAAAGTAAAAGAAACAATATGTCCAAATATAACGAAAACAGCTTGTGACGCTCTATCTGACAGTGCAATGAGGGCAGTATGGCAAGCAAGCCCTATTAATAATCTAGACCCTCAGCGTTACGATAGCTGGAAAGAATTTAATTTTCTTTTTAATCCGAGTAATAGCAATTCCTCAAATTAATTTTTGGGATTTGATATAGAATATTTTAGGATATAAGAGCCTAGGTGCTATACAACTTTTAGCTAACTCTTATGATTCTTCTCCAATACAGCTTACTTCATCATATGGGCTAGGATAATCTTCAATGTTAGGATGACTTTCTTGAGGAACATTTAAAGTAGAGTCTTCTTCCTGTGTATGATAACCTGCACCAGAAACTTTTATAACATTAATAGCATTAGACTTAAATGCCTTTCTTATACCAGCATGGTTAGTTTTGTGATCAAATTCTATTAAAACAGCACCATTATTGTTCTCATAAATTTTGCTTGCCCATAACCTAGTATCTTCATTTATTTTAAGTTCTGGAAAATATTTTTCTAATATTTTAATCCCACTATTAGTATAATTTTTTACTATACCTTTAGTTAAAGCATTGATAAATGCTTTCCGTGTAGAGTCCTCTAATGAATCTAGCAGATTAGGGGCAATCATAGCATAAATATTATGGTGTTTCTTACTAATACTAACAATATCTTTATTCTTTGTTGTATATGATACCTTGTCAGGAATGTGCCAAATTTGATAATTTTCTTGATGAAGATCAGAAATCTTATCATGAAAGGGTTGAGTACTCTTTTTAAGGTTTTGATAATATTTATGTATAATTGTCCAGTGGTTTAAACATTTTGTAACAAAACTTTCTTTGTATAAGGAATCTTCTTGAGTAGTAGCAGTATTATTTGCTTTAGTTTCAGACTTTTCTTCAGAGCTGTATTCTTTTGAAGCATAATTAGATGCCTCAATATGCTCACTAGCCGGAATTACAACCTGTTGTTCTTCACTAATATGTTGTTCTTTAATACGTTGTTCTTCACTAATAGTTTGATTGATAATTTCTAAAGCAAAAGTAACTTCATCATCTTCAGTGATGTTACGAATAATGTTTTTAAGTTTTTCTCCTAATTTTGGATCTATTGTAGTATCTCTTGATAATAGATAATACTGACATATATCAAGTATGTTTTTATAGTAACTGAAAAATTTTCCCTTTATGGCATTACACGCATTGTATGTTTCTTTAATATAACCCCAGTTCACTTTTAGAAAATCTTTATTCTTATCTGCAAATGCCTTTAACATCAAACCTAATTTAACCTCATAAAGGTAAACTTCAGGTTCTATTTCATATTCAAACTGTTTGAATTTATAGGGTTTTAACAATTTTGTTGCGGTATCTAAATGATTTTTAGTTTGATCTAAGTTTTCAATAGCTAAATATAATTCTGCCACTTTTATGTTAGTTATAGGATCTTTCTCTAGATGATAATTGTTTCGGAGCTTATCTAAAACTTTTTGATAATTTATTTGTTCTATCTCATTTTTAGACCAATTTTTTAAACAACCTAAAATCCTTAAGGAACTCTCAGACGTGGTACTCTCAAAATTCGGGTCATTAATTATCTCCTGCATAGCGTTAACACTACACTTTCCTGTTTGCATAATGAATGCATTTAAGAATTTTGTAATAGTTGTATGAATTCTTGGGCTTTGTTCTGAAAAAGCTTGATCAATTATTTTTAGATTTTCCTGTATCTTTTTAACAAATTGTTCAGAAGGATGATATGAAAACAGTTCTATAAATATTTCTAGAGCTTCACCAGATAATTTAAATTCTTTAACTAAATAATCAAGGGTACGATTTTTAAATGGACCACTTTTCATATTATATAGAGCCATTAATAAACCATACAAATCCTCCTCTATCTGAGTACTATTAGCATATTTCATTAATTCTAATGATACTTCAATTGTTTCTTTTAAGTCGTTCTTATGCTTACAGTAATTAAGTCGTAGACTATAAGCATGGTGTTTCATACTATTGTCAATTATTAGACTACTATTATCCTTAGTATGTAATGCAACTATTTCTCTAGTATAATTATCTAATGAATCTTCATCTGTTTTTGTTAATATCCCATTTTTATTATATCGCTTTATTAACTCTTCACCTAACTCTTCATAGTAAACCCGCTTCAAGAAATCTGATGGTATATCTTTGACAATAGAACGTATTATTTTTATGTAATTATCAATATCTGTATCTTTATAACATTCCCTTAGAAATGCATTTACAACATGAAGCTCATAACATTCATCATTAGTCTTGGGAGAAAATAATCTCATACATCGAGGAATATCATCTGTTTTGTAATTTAAGATAGCATCCAAACAGTCTAAAAGTTCTGCTGACGTCCCTAAATCTTCTGCTAACACACTCACTTTCTTGGCTATACATAAATATCCTTCTGATTTTCTCATGGATGTAGACGAATCTTCTTCTAATTTTTTTTTAAATTTCTCTACATTTTTATCGTAATCTGCTTTATTAGGGTTTTGTGTTATTTCTAAAGAACTCTTAGCACCTTTGTCTTTCAAAAATTGAATTAATTCTTTGTTTTTCTTTATATCTGAGTTAATGTTTAATTGACCATGTAAAGATTCAACCAAATCCAGTAATGTTAGTTCATCATTGGTTAATCTGTTAGGATTAAATAAATTCTTACCAAGAGCTTCACTATTCACTAAATATTTGATAACACTGTTCTCGTCTTTCTTTATCTTTAAATGCTCACGAGTGGATATAAGCTTATATAATATCGTCCCACATAGTTGAAAGATTTTTGCAGTCTCATCTATTTTTTGAACAGAACTTAATAAGAATTGCTCGATAATATTTACATATTTTATTTTTTTTTCATTAGTTATATCAGCTGCCCCGAGGGAACGTAAAATATGTTCGACTATAAAATCTCCCATAGTAGATTCACCATGACCATGTATAAACTGTAAAGATATAAAATCCTTTAAAGGTATAAGTAAAATTTTTTCTAATTGCTCAAAGTGTTTTTGTTTTATACTAATATTACCTGCTGAGCTGCTAGCTGATAAGCTAGTATTTGTAGACGTTTCTGCAGAATGCTTCTGTTTTGCAGGGTATTTATGTTTTGTAGAGTATTGTTTTTTCATATAAATAAAGCTACCTTATTTTTTAGCTATCTTTTATCAAAAGGCATAAATTCTCTTTGTACATACCCAGTATATAATTGCCGAGGTCTGCTAATTTTTTGTTCTGGATCTTCATGCATCTCTTTCCATTGCCCCATCCAGCCGACAGTTCTTGCCATAGCAAACAATACTGTAAACATCTGTGATGGTATACCCATAGCCTGATAAATAATACCAGAATAAAAATCAACATTCGGATAAAGCTTGCGATCGATAAAATATTGGTCATTGAGAGCAATTTTTTCAAGCTCAGTAGCAATTTGTAATAAGGGGTTATTACGGTTCCCTAACTCATCTAATACTTCTTTGCAAGTTTCTCTAAGTACAATTGCTCTTGGATCATAACTTTTATAAACTCGGTGACCAAAACCCATTAATCGAAATGGATCATTTTTATCTTTTGCCCGTGCGATATATTCCGGAATACGGTTTATGGTGCCAATCTCTTTCAACATGTTAATTACTGCCTCATTAGCTCCACCATGGGCTGGTCCCCATAAAGAAGCTATGCCAGTACTGATACAAGCAAATGGATTAGCTCCGGACGACCCGGCTAAACGTACTGTTGAAGTGGAGGCATTCTGCTCGTGATCAGCATGAAGGATGAATATTTTATCCAAGGCATTCTTTACTACCTGATTTACCTTATATTTTTCACAAGGGGTTGAAAACATCATATAGAGAAAATTTTCAGTAAAATCTAGACTATTATCAGGATAGATAAAAGGCTGTCCTATTGAATATTTATATGCCATTGCCGCAATAGTTGGCATTTTGGCGATCATTCTAATAGCAATCAACTCACGCTCATTTTCTTCTACATTTAGAAAATCTGGATAGAATGCAGATAAAGAACCAACCACAGCCAACATAATTGCCATAGGATGATCTGATGGACAAAACGCCATAAATAAATTTCTAAGCTGCTCATTAATCAAAGAATGATAAGTAATTTTCTGAGAGAAAGATTTATATTGATCAATAGTCGGCAATTCACCATTTAATAGCAAATAGGATACCTCTAAGAAATTACTTCTTTCTGCTAATGTTTTAATATCATATCCCCGATATCTCAATATCCCCTGATCACCATCTATATATGTCATAGCTGATTTACAAGCTGCTGTAGACATAAATCCAGGATCGTAAGTGAAATAGCCTGTTAATGAATATATACTGCTAACATCAATAACATCTTGACCGATTGAGGCTCTTTTGATTGGTAAATTAAAGGTTTTATCTCCTATTTTTAGTTCAACATTTTCTACTTTCATATATCCTTCATTTTTTCATAATGATGCCAATTTACTATTGCTAACACCTTCTCGGGTTAACCATCATGTTACTATATCATATTTTTATTGTCCACTAATACCAAAATTCTAATTATATTGAGTTATATGTATCTTTATCCAGAGTACCTTCACTATTATCGATAATCAAGGTAATTGTTGCATCCCCTGTAATATTAATGGTCGTACGTAACATATCTAATATCCTATCAATTCCAGCGATTATAGCAACCCCTTCAATCGGTAAATTGATCGAAGACAGTACCATAGGTAGCATTATTAAAGAAGCTCCAGGAATGCCAGCTCCACCTATAGACCCGAGAGTTGAGGTAATAATGATTACTAAATAATCATGCAATGCTAAATCTACACCCATCATTTGGGCAAAGAATATAGTGGTAAGAGCTAAATTTATTGCAAACCCATCCATGTTTATCGATGCACCAAGTGGTAATACAAAAGAAGTGCTAGATTCAGATATACCTAGTCGTTCACGACAAACTTGCATAGTAGTAGCAAGCGTTGCTTTACTACTAGAAGTAGAAAAGGCAAGCACTTGATATTCTAGACTTTTTCTATAAAAAGGTAATGGTGATATTCGACAGAATAGATAAATTAACATGCCAAAAATACCATATTGACATATCATAGCAATAACTACCGCAACAACTAATTTGGACAAACTAATCATTACATCAAAGCCCTGAGTACCAACTATCCAAGCCGTTAAAGCAAATGCACCATATGGAGAAAGCTGAATGATCATTGAGATCATTTTTAACACCACTTTTGATAATATATGAAATAAATTCTTAATTGGTTCAGCACTAATACCCATTTTATTTATCACAAGTCCAAAAAATATTGCAAAGAATACAATTTGTAAAACATTAGAATTGGCAAATGAACCTACTACATTCTCAGGCACAATACTTACAAAAAAGTTAAGTATGTTAAAGGATTTTTCTTGCGGTATAGTTTGTGCAACATCAAAGTTAATATGTACACCATGCCCTGGCTTTAATATAAGAGCAACTGTAATACCAAAAACTACGGCAAAGAAGGTCGTGCCTAAGAAAGCTGCAACCGCCTTTAACCCTACTCTACCAAGAGAAGCAGGGTCATTCATACTAGTTATACCCGCTACTAAACTAAAAAATATTAAAGGAGCAATAATCATTTTTATCAAACGCAGGAAAATATCTCCTAGCGGTTTTATGTAAGATACATATTCAGGAAAATATATACCAAACACTATACCTAAGATTAACCCCAATGTAACTTTTTTCCATAATTTCATTATTATACTTAATTAAATTAAAGAGTGTTTTAAACTTATTTTGCTGATTTCAGGTGAATGTCTATAATAAAAACTAGCTGTACTAACTAATTACAACTCTTTTTACCATAATTGAGTAAATCTTAATTCTAATAAACACTCTCTTAAAATTAGATACTTTGAGTTACCCAGTTTAAGTACGCCGGTAGCCCATCTTGAATGTCGAGCTTTATTATTTGAGGAAGATCATAATTGTGTATATCAATAATCATCTTTTCTATTGCATTGTAGTTATCAGACTTGGCTTTTACTACAATACGAAATTCTGGTACAGAAGATATCTTACCTTCCCATTTAAAATAGCTGACTATATTGTCTACTTGTATGCAAGCAGCTAGATTTGCTTCCAACAAACTAATGGTTAGTTTGTCTACTACTTGCTGGTCATCGGTCGTAGTTAAAATTACACAACATCTTTGTACCACTTATACCTCAACAAAGCAATTAGGTGTTTCAAATAATTTGACTTTTGTAATAAAAAAGGAACTATTAGTAAACAATAGTGGCAAAATATCCAACTTTAAGTGCAACGCTATATTCTCTGCTGTTGGATTTTGTTGCATATAATATATTTTCTGACCAGTCCAATCACATATTTTATCTCCTATCTCTTTATCATTTTGATGTAATATAATATTATGATCAAAATTATCATCTATCCAGTTTTTTATTACTGATTTTAGGTAACTGAAATCTACCACCATACCAAGATTATTGGTAACATCAGATACAGCGGTAACTTCAAGGACATAACGATGACCGTGTAAAAATTGACATTTATTCTTATGCCCGATCACCCTATGAGCTGCATCAAATTCAATTTTGCGAGTACATTTTATCATAATTTCTTGTTCAGTATCTTATATTACCCAAAAATATTTTGTCAGCAATGGTGTAAACGTCATTGTGGGAAACCACTTTAGTTGCGACGAAGCAATCCAAATTTATAGTAATTTTGGTGATTATATATTTACTTCCCCTATATCAACCAGAATTACATAGACAGGCACAGAAGGAAAATGTCTTTTTAATTACTCAATATCGTAAACAAATTGTTCTCCATAAGAGACACCTATTGACATTTGTTGTTGTAAACTATGACATGGTACTATTTCTAGCCCTACATCAGCCTTATCTTCATTAAAAAAATATGAGAAAAAGCATTATTTAATTCTTTTGGCGAATAAAGCATTTTTCCTTTGCTTGTTTTCTCTTGGCTGACCTTATTTTTC
The DNA here is from genome assembly GCF_964264705.1 of Candidatus Tisiphia endosymbiont of Xenochironomus xenolabis. Classification (NCBI taxonomy): domain Bacteria; kingdom Pseudomonadati; phylum Pseudomonadota; class Alphaproteobacteria; order Rickettsiales; family Rickettsiaceae; genus Candidatus Tisiphia; species Candidatus Tisiphia endosymbiont of Xenochironomus xenolabis. The sequence continues at coordinate 617,950 of NZ_OZ183473.1, read as the reverse complement.
TTTATGTCATTTATCGCTTTTATTGATTCATGAACTTCTTGAAAAATTTTAGGATAATCAACTTGTAAAATTTATCTTCCCCCAAGATGAGAATATTCATAAACTATTTTCATATTATACTGTTTCAGGTTCATAGACGGGTTTATTCATTTCTCTAACCCTAATAATTCCGTTTAATGTTTCTTTAATTCTTTTTCTTGAAATATTTACATATTTTTTATCTATTTCTGCACCTATACATTTTCTGGAATTTTTTAGACTTGCAACAAAAGAACTACCAGAACCAACAAAAGGATCTAAAACAATATCATTTTTTTTGGTCATTGATAAAATCAACCTTTCAACTAAACCGACGGGAAATTGACACGGGTGTTCCGTTTTTTCTATATGATTACTTTTTACATTTGGAATATCCCAAACATCTGATGGGTTCTTACCTTTTGGATTGCAAGACAATTCCCCTTTTTTGTTACCTTTAAAATATTTTTTATTAGGATATTTTTGAGGTATCCTAACAGCATCTAAGTCAAAGTAATAATTGTCAGTTTTACTAAACCACATAATAGTTTCGTGTCTTCCAGAGAATCTTTTTGAAGCATGTAATCCATGTCCAAAATGCCAAATAACCCTATTTCTCATTTTCATTTTTAATTCTGAGAATATAGGATATAATAAAATATCTAAAGGTATTACTTCTCCATTTTCCACATAATTACCAACCTGCCAACAAATATGTCCATCATCTTTTAGCACTCTATAACACTCATTAATGACTTCTTTTTGCCAATTATAATATTTATTAATATCTAATTTTTTTTCGTATTCCTTACCTATGTTATATGGCGGTGATGTTATTATTAAATTTATACTGTTATCTGAAATCTGTTTTAATAATTTCATACAATCACCTTCAAATAGAATTGCTTGATTATTTAAATCAAAACTATTTTTTAAGATATTATGTTCTTGTTTTTGACAAGGCAATTTATTCACAAATTCACTAAAACTATAATTCTTTTCCTGTATTTCAGGTACTCTAATTGCTTCTTGTGCCATATTCTAGAAAGTTAAAGTTTTTTATAAGTTAATTTAGTATTAGATAAGTTACTTAGAAATTCAACAAATATTCTTTCGTGCTAAACCTATAGCTTTCAAACGTTCACACAGTTTTGCAAAAACTTGTTTTGGTAAAATATTTAGTGTAGAAATTTCAATATATTTATCATCTTTTAATTCAAAAGAAAAAGATGGTGACTGAAATCTTGGTCCATCAACCTCTCTAGCAATTTTTATAAAATTACCCATTATATAACTGTTACAATAATCATACTGAGAAATCATTCTTTTTGCCAGCCTATTAATATATGTATCACTTTTGGATGCATAGCTAAGTGCAAGAGCGTTACTCAGCATTAACCGTTGACGATGACTAAAAGGAATATCTGAAGCTAGAATAAATTCAACAATAAAATTAGAACGCAGTGTTCTATCAATATTCTTATTATATTGTGCAAGCATTACGACCAAAGCAATTATACTAATTGTTGTGGTATCTGGTTGAATTAAGATAGGTCTAATAACTTCTGTATAATTTTTGATATTGCAAGTAGCCTCGTCAAAATTTACTAATGTCTTGATTCGTTCATAAATAATATCTTTTTGCTGTTCTTCTTCAGGAAGGCAATCAAATCTAACACCTTCTTTTAAACCATAATTTGAAATTATTACCTTTTCTGGTGAAAAGACATTTAACATAGATTGTGCCACTAAAATTGCATTACCATGAATTTTTGACTTGTATTGCTTTTTCTCACTGATAGAATTAGCCAATCTTTCAAGATACAGCTCAAATTCCTTACTGTTTATTTCAAGGTTATGTAAGTTTTTAAGAGGGTAATGAACAAACTCCATATAAGAACGCCCCATTAATCTTAAAGCTCCTCCTATTAAGTATAAGTTTTGGCAATGTAATTCTTCAAATTCTTTCTTGATCATTTGACTAATTATATCAATATCATCAAAGTGATTATTAGCGATTATACCAGTACCTAAAGGTAAAGACTTTAAGATACCAACCTTTCTGTCTTTAATTTGAACAAGCTCAAGACTACCACCACCTAAGTCTGCTACTATACCACAGGCATCATTAATACCAGAAATTAATCCGGTAGCTGTAAGATAAGCCTCGCGGTCACCAGAAATAATTTCAATATCAATATTAAATTTTCCCTTAACTATCTCCCTAAACTCTTCCGCTCTTGGATGTCCTCTAAGTACAGCAGTAGCAACGCATTTAACATCTGTTACTGATAACCTATCAAAAATATGTACCAAATATTGTAACGACAAATATGCTTGATGCTTTATGTCTATGTTATCTAGATTAAGTAAATTAATAATATCACTTTTAAATTTATCATTAAAAATTTCTGGAGCTCCAAGCCTATCACATTCATAAACTACAGCTCTCACGGCATTATAACCAATATCAATAATAGCTGAACGCATAGAGATTTATCTTACTTCTTACTTACAAAATTAATCTTCTTTAGTGGTAGAATCTGTATTTTCTTGATCCTCATCTACATTATTTTTATTTGGATCATAAGGTTTTTGAGTTGGAACAAATGTAGGGGGTAATAATCTATTTGTAAAGAACTTATCTTCATAATACTTAATTTTTAAAGATTTTATAGGCGGGAAAGATTCAATTAAAACGATTTGTTCATCTTTTGGCAGTTGAATTACTTCTTGAGGTAAAAGCAGAGCTCTTGAAACTTGTGATACATTCTGCGTTCTTGTTGAAATATTAAGATCAAAAAATATTGGTTTACTATAAGATCGTTGTTCAACTGTTTTATTACCAACTAGCTGAGATATTAAGTTAGCTGTTTCATAGTTATTAGCTGCAAAAGTAATACGATATGTAGAATTTGACAGAAACGAATTCATACCAGCATCCTCATAAGTTCCTTTGAGCTGTTGAGTATCTTGGATAATCAAGAATAGGCGAACTCTATATCCCCTGAAGAATGCAATACCAGCTTTAAATGTTTCCATTTTTCCTAAAGTAGGGAATTCATCAAGTAAAAACATCACCCCATAAGGCTCTTCTTTTAGATCAGGCATTTTACGACTTAAAAATTCTGTAGCTTGCTGGTAAAAAACCTGCATCAGTTTTTGCAAACGTTGTATGTTATCAGGAGTTAGACCAACATACACTGTTGTTTTAATCTTTTTAAACTCAAGTATATTAAAGTCAGATGAGGCAGTAGCAGCATCAATAAGGGGATTTGCCCATAATTCTAAGGAGGAGTTCATTGTTGAGATAACACCTGAACGTTCTTTATCTGCTTTTTGTAAAAATGCTGCTATATTCATATAGGCAACAGGATGTATTACTTTGCCTAAAGTATCTAGAACTACTGCTAAATTATACACTACGTCATCACTACGCATTGTTCTCACCACTTCACCAAAAGATTTAGTTTTTGTCGGATCAGCAATTAAGTATAGTACCACACCGAGAAATAAACTACGTGCCTCATTATTCCAAAAATCTTTTTCAGGCATAATCAGATTTGAGATTTTTTGTACGTCATCCACCATTTGACCTGGTTTGGTACTTACCCAATCTATCGGATTGTAGCAATGAGTTATCCCATCAGGATTTGATGGTTCCCAAACAAATACACGTTGCCCTTGTTTTTGCCGCCAACCACTTGTAAAACCATGATTCTCTAGCTTAATATCATGCACTATCATAGAATGTTCCCAAAATAATAAATTGGGAATTACAAATCCTACACCTTTACCTGAACCGGTTGGGGCGAAAAGTAAAGCATGTTGAAACCCATCAGCAACAAAATACCCACCACTATTAGTACCAAGTAACATACCATGTTTTGCACGTAAATTAGCTCTACTTATATCATCTTCAGTAGCCCAACTAGCATCACCATAAACTTTCTCTGGCTGAGTAAAAAATTGTAAACTTTTTATTCTTTTAAAATTTTTCCAATAGAATATGATAACTATAATTGTTGGCATAGTCAGAGCTAATATTAACTTAATTTTTAAGTAATTATATGCTTGGAGAGTTAATTGTGACCACACACTAACTAGCCAATAAGACCACTTATAAGCTATGTCTATGGCTACTAAGTCAATATTTAGGGCTCTAGTTTCGTTAGTAATAAATGCAACTATCGCTCCACTTACCCATATCGTACAAAATATTACCAATGGGTGTATTATAGCATGCCCTAAAATGTTACGAGTAAGTTTTTGTATTTTATGCCATTCCATCGTTAGCCTTGCCTATTCTTACTATAGTATATTTCTGAGACATATCTTTTACCGCCACTACCTCGCTTTAATTGTACCACAATATCGACGACCGCTAATATATATTTTTTTACCTCATCCGGTGGCATACCTAAACTAGCTTGCATAACCATTAACTTAAGTTGTTCTATAGCCATGGCTGGTGTATCAGCATGTAAAGTAGATATAGAACCAGGATGCCCTGTATTAATGGCTCGTAAAAAACTAAATGCTTCAGCCCCCCTAAGTTCACCGACAATAATTCTATCAGGTCTTAGACGTAAACACGCCTCAATCAAATCCTGAGTAGTGACTTTTGCACGACCTTGCCCCCCTTTTGAAGCTAGGAGATGTAATTTATTAGGATGGCTTGTTAGAATTACCTCTCGTGCATCTTCCACAGTAATTAATCGCTCACTACTTGGAATTTCTGCTAAGGCAGCGTTAGTAAAGGTTGTTTTACCAGTTGATGTTCCACCACTAATAATAATATTTTTCTTAGAAATTACCGCATGCCGAATAAATTCTTTAATTTTATTTTCTTTCAGATAGTTGTTTAAGATTTCTTCATTCTCGTCAATCAATTCCCCTGTAGATGTTGAATCAAAAGCTCCCATCTTGTCATATTGATCTAGCGTAAGACTCATTGCACTACCTTTCCTGATAGCATAGCCAACATAACCCGGTTCACAAGCAGGAGGAAATACTACTTGGATACGGTAACCATTGGGTAATGAGGCGGAAAGTAAAGGTCTTTCTTCGGAAATTATCTGATCAGTTGACTGAGCTACCAACCTACCAAGTGATATAAGATGTTCAAAATCAAGCTCAGGTACCAATTTACAAAATTGATCTCCTTTCTTTTCAATCCATACTTCTCCTGGTTTGTTTACCATTATCTCATTAATACCATCTTCTGCGAATAATTCTTTAAATGGTAATAGAAAAGTCTCTAATGCCGCAAAATTATCACTCATTTTATTAATCTTGATTTTCTTAGTACAGCTTGAGGAAATTTATAATCTTTATTAACATAAATTTTTATTAACGTACCTTGATCTATGGTAATAGTTGGTTTAAATGCCTGTTGCTTCATCATATCTTTCACAGTATTGCTAACATCAGTAAATGCTTGTTTTGAAGCTGCTTGTGCCTGAGTTGGAGTGCTAGCATTTGTTGTACTAGATAACAAACTAGCTGCTGCACTAGTTACTGCACTCATTAATGCTATAAGTCTTTGACCAGGTTGCGAACCAGTTGGATTACGAGCAGTATTACAAGCCTGCATCATTGAAATATATGCCGTTGAGCTTTTATCAGTAATGGCATTCATCACATTAGTACATATCTGTGCAATTTTAACATCCTCAGTACCAGAACTATTATTAATACTTTGTGCCAAATTCTGTATATTAACAGCGATAGCAGTATTAGCAGCAGTAGCTTGTGCATTAACTGGCGGAGCTACCACCTTGTCAAGAGCATTGGCAAGTACAATATTAAATGCTGATGATAATACAGCATTGGTTAACCGCTCTTTAAATTTATTATCTACTCTTCCTTGTTCGCCTGGTCTTCCAAGATTATCAACAGCCAAAGCATCTAAATTAATTGTATAACCGCTTGATAGATCAATACGATTCCATATTATGGAAATTCGACCATACGCTCCATCAGTACCAGTTGCATAAACACCAAAAATCTTTGACCCTTTAGGAATTAAAATAATCTTCTCCTTTTCAGAGAATACATCTCTGCTAATTATTGCTCTTATCTCTCCACCAAAATCAGTATTAATAGCACTCTCTAATACCGCTTCCATTATCTTACCACGAGCCAGAACAAATGCCATATCCCCACGATCTTGGAAATTTGCTTCTTCGGCAATTTGATCCGGTGTTTTTTTCTCTGGAACTCCTGCAATTAATACTATAGCAGATTTTCTCTTTGCTTCACGACGGTTCTTTTCCTCCTCACTTTCAGTTAATTTCCCAGGAAGAGCTGTTGGCGTAACGGAAGGAAGAGTAGCTTTGTCAGCATTACTATCTCCTGAAGGAGGTGGTAAAGGAACTGTTGGTTCAGTAACTTTAGGGGAGAGAAGTTGTTGAGGAGGTGGTGGTGGACGCTCCACAGGTGCTTCCAGCTTAGGTGCTTCTGGTAATTTTGGAATTTCTGGTATATTTTTAGAGTTATCTTGTGTCGGTTTAGTAATATCAGTAGGTGCTGACGGAGCTACTACCACCTCAGATTGTTTATTATCACTAAGAAAAAGTTTAAAAAAAATAAATATAAAAACAGCAGAAATGGCAAGCAAAATCACAATACTTTGCTTAGGATTAGTTGCAACTTTTGACAGTTCATTTTGAACTTCTGGTACGTCTTGTTCCTCTGTACCAGATTGAAAAGTAGTATTATCTTGTTCTGCCATGTTAAATTAATATCAATTTATAAAAAAATCGTCTAAAATGTAGATTAGAGCTAACAATAAATTTATTGTGTAGTACTAAAGGTTTTCTTAGGATAATAAAACCTAACTACATACACCAAATCCTTTTCACGTCCTTCTTCCAATTCTTTAGATACAACATCGAATTGGTAAGTTCTTTTATTCGTTATTATAGTCATATTTGTTCTAATGTTTTTTTCCAACGGCTTAATGAACAATCTATTTGCCAACGGAGTCATTTTCCAAGCATATGACTCTCCTAGAACAATATTTTGTATTTCCTCATTTTTGGCAAATTCTATACTTGACTGAAACCCAAAATGTAGAACTAATAAATAAACCTCATTAGGATTATGTATATAAGTTTTAATTCTGTTATCAGTAGTTATGGCTAGATCATCTAAATCATTATCTATATGCATATTACCTGTATAAGCATTGACAATAACCGAATGCAATAATATTATTATTGAAAAAAGAAGTCTAGCTATTATCATCATCTACCCTGTACTCATTAATTTGAAATCCTACTGGATTAATATCTCGGTCTGCATCTGTTAATTCCATTGGAATATAGGAGAAACTTACTACAGCTATTTTATTAAAAACCTTTCTATCACCTGCTGTTTCATTAATAGAAAACCTAATCATATATTTATTTTTATTTTCTTGTAAATTTCCTTGTAATTTTGACCAAGATTTAATTAGTAAGAAAGTTGTGTTATTTTGACCATAAATTAAAACTGGATCTATATCTTTATTTTTTATGTAGCCAAGATAGTTATAATATACTGAATTTGAAGATAACAACCTAACCCTTCTACGTGCTTCAGTATCAAAATCAACAGGATTATATGTTTCCCTAGCTATTAAATATTTTTTAATAAAATATCTTGAAAGAGCATCATTGCCACTTAATATCTCCGAAGATATTGGATTAACAATCGTTGCCATACCTGTACTATTATCAATTTGGATAACAAAAGGGCTAAACTCTCTTGAATTTATTACTATAGTTACCGCTGCTATAGATGCCATTACTAAAAGTATCAGTAATATAGATATTACCAACAAGATATTACGCTGTACAATGATTTTATCAGATCTTTCTTCGTACCAATTCCTAGTAATTTTAACAGAGTTACCAGACTGAACATTTTTGGGTTCTATCGTGGGATTAGTAGGTGATTTTAGTATATTTAATACATTCGCTAATTTAAACATTGTGATTATAACTTATTTCATTTTGTAATATAACCTGAATTCGATATAACAAGTTATGGCAAAATCTGTTATATCTATAAAATATAGCAGATTTTTTTGCTCCACTAATAACTGTTTTCATTATTTTTGCGATATTGCTTATTTTTTATTCCCTAACTAGTTAATATAATAATCCTTGTCACTACAATTATACACTAATTTGCAATGTACACTAATAGGATTTTTAATATTATTTATTTTTTACCAAAGGAATAAATTAATTTACCTATCAAGGATTCAATATTAACCGCCGACTGAGTGTATTTTATCTGCTCACCTATCGCCAAATTCTCTTCAGATGAACCTGGAGTTACGGATATATATCTACTACCAAGTATTCCACCTGTAACTATTGCTATACTAGTGTCTTTAGGTAACTTTATATCGTTATTGATGCAAATCGTTAATAAGGCAAAAAAACTAGTCTTATCTAAAGTTATATCAATTACTGATCCGATTTTTACACCAGCTAACATCACATCACTTCCCCTGACTATCCCTTCAGCATTTTGAAAATTTGCTTTAAGCATATACCCAGATTCAACTCTTGATGAGTTGCCAATTTTATAAGCAAAAATAAAAAAACCTATAGCAACTAATATTACTATAAAGCCAACTAAAGTTTCTATAACATTCTGTTTCATTATTTTGATTCACCTAAAGGTTGCCACCTACTATATTCGGCTTTGGTTGTCTTATTTTTTACTATCTTATGCGACAAGCTAGTACCAGTGATATTAGGAAGATAATCTTGTTGCCAGTCGAATTTATCATTATTGATTGGCACTTCATTGATCATATAGTGCAGCCAAGCATGCCACATAGAGGGAACTTTTGATGCTTCTACTTTACCTTTATAAACCACCTGTCTTCTAGCTTGACCTAAATAATCAAGCTTTTTACTTTCATAATATTTGTTACCAAATTGATCTTTCCCAATTTCCTTAGAGAAAATAGATATAAAAAAATTATCTATGAATGACATTTGAGCATTTTTATGGCAGTTTCTTTTCCCTTAACAGCCAGACTATCGGCTATCTGATTTCCCTTATTATTACCATGACCTTTAACCCAATTCCAGATAATAGAGTGTTTACCTAGTTCGTCGTACAATTTTTTCCATAAATCAACATTCTTGATAGGATAATTGTTGTTTTTATGCCAGTTATTTTTTATCCAGCTGTTAATCCACTGAGTTATTCCAAGCTGTAAATACTTACTATCTGTATAAAGTTCTACACAGCATGATTTTTTAAGAACTTTTAACGCTTCAATTGCTGCTGTCATTTCCATGCGATTATTAGTAGTGTGTAGCTCATGACCAAATATCTCCTTACAAACTCCATTAAATTGTAACAACGCCCCCCAGCCGCCTGGTCCAGGATTACCTGAGCAAGCTCCATCAGTATATATGATAACTTTAGGTAAACTCAAATGATTCTGTGAATCTGTTCCATAAAACGACGTGGTACTCATGTGATCACCTCTTATTTTAAGCTCCAATTCTTCAAATCATTTGAGTATATCTATACTGGTTTACGGGGTTTCCGAAACTTATCCAAAACTATTATATTATCTGCTGAATTAGATTTACTGCTAGAATCAACACTCCCCTTGATTGTTTCTCTTTGTTTTGCGTCCGATAATTGATTAGATTTGATTGCTTCTGGCTTAAATTTTAGGCTATAACCACTATTAGGATCAACAAAACTGATCAGAGAATCAAATGGTACATTAATCGTTTCTTTGATACCATCAAAACTAACTGTTATGGAAAAGCCATTGATTCCTACGGTTAAATCTTCAAATTGATATTGCATTACTATAGTTATTTCTTTTGGATAGCGTGCTTTTATCCTAGAAGATAAGACCACGGCAGGATTGTCAGTTCTATAAGAAATATACAAGATTTGATCCATCTGCAACTTATCCGCACGAACTCTTGTAAGAATCTTTTTTACAAATTCCAACATACATTCATTAAGAAATTGTTGATATGAGTTGTTCATAGTTATAAAATAAATAAAGAAAATAACACTTTGGAGGCTACCTGCAATAACTAATTAATTCTATAATCTTCTGTTCTGCACTTATAAACTAACGGTCAATCCAACATAATTACTATTAGTGGGGCTTTTTCTGTTGCCCGGTTAAGCCCCCAACCGCGTAGGATTAAGCAGCTAGTGCTTGATTTCCTACGAAACGTTCATTATCATTTGCGTTTCTTTTTTTAACCCAAAGACACAAGGTCCGGCGGAATTATACCGAGTAAAGATAATTTTTTTATTAAGCACGTCGATCCTATTTCGCCCCCATAAAGTTTCGCTTACAAAATATACTACAACTTATTTGGTGGAAGCGCCGGGTACCGCCCCCGGGTCCGCAACCTCTATTCTAAATTATGTTTATTACTATAGCTACAAAAATAGCAATTTTATATTACATCAATCATAATGAGATGTAAAGGCTAATTTTAACACAGGGCTACCTCATATAAAAACAGTAAATATTGTAAGCGTTCACGGTTTTTTTGCTATTTTCTTATGATGAATAAAAAATGTCGGTACTATACCATAAACCTGTTAAAAATTTTTCCTAGCCGTCTTGAGCAAATTAAGCCAAGCTATCCAGTCACGTTTGCCTAAATCTTCCTCAAATGACAATAAATCTTGCACTGATTTCTTGCAAGTTTCTGGAGATGGTATGATTAACTCCTGATTTGTTGAACATGCTAAACATTGGGTTTTACATGCTTGCTCTAAATGATAAGTATAAAACATCGCTTCATGTATTGTCCTGCCACAAGCTAATATTCCGTGATTACGTAGAAACATAACATAATTCTGCCCAAGATCGTCTAGTATTTTACTAGTTTGATTGGAGGTCAGTATAAGAGAGTTATACTCATGATAAGATAGTTTTTCATAAAAATGTAGTGCCCACTGACTTATTGGCGTCAATCCTACTCGCATAGATGATACAGCAACAATTGCTGGAGTATGCAGATGAAAGATAGATAAAATATCCGACCTTTCTTTGTATATATTACCGTGAGTAACGTAGCCGGTTTTACTATAATTATATTCATTGCCCTTTATAATTGTTCCATCTAAACTAACTTGCAGTAAATTATCGCTAGTTACTTCCTCAAACCTTAACCCAAAAGGATAAATATAGTAATAGTCAGCTCCTTTAGGTCTTGCAGATAGATGGGTATATGTATGATCATCGAAGCCCAGAATTGCAAGAATTTGGTAGGCAGAAGCTAAATTAAATTTGGTTTCTAAAGTCATTATTATATCCAGTTTTAATTATTACTATTTTGAAATATTTTTAATTTGAGATCAGGTAGCACCGTCATCAAATGATCAAAAATATCTGATTGGATATCTTCAAATAGCCCCTTCCTCGTTTCATGGGTAAAGACACATAACTCTATTGGCAGACCATTAGGGGTTGGAGTCAACTGACGCACCAGAAAGGTGAAATTTTGTTGATAGATCATCGGGTGATTTTTCAAATATTCTTTTATATATAGCCTAAATATCTTGATATTTGTTACATAATCATCTAGCTGTTTCAAATCCACTTTATCCATTACTTCCTTTAGCAAATATGGTGATTTTTTTAACTCTTGTATAAATGCTATAGTCGAAACCGACAAAATACTGTTTGTGTCAATACAGATTGCTCCCTGAATCCTTTTTGCCATTGAGTCAGTTATACCACGTGAGTTCACTACATTAGTCGTTAAAAGACTAGATGTCGGTATTGTTGAAATAGTCTGATCATTATTCCTAATTCTAACTAATGTAATAGTAATTTTCTCTACGGTACCTTCAACATTATACTGACTAATACTAACAAAATCACCAATTCGTATTATATCTTGCGAAATTAGTTGTAAGCTTGCTAGCAAAGCCACAACCGTATCCTTAAATAGAAAGGTTAACAACGCTGCTGCTGCTCCCAAGCTAGTAAAAAATGCACTAAGAGAAACATTCAAAATGTTGGAAATAATGATAATGGTAGCAACCGAGATAATAAGTATCTTTAATATTTGAGTGTATAAACTTAAATATGATTGGATGGAAATTGTCAGTCTGCTTCGATAAATATCCGCAAAAGCATCGATAAGAGATAGGATTAGCATTGTAACGAAACTACCTGTATAGAGTATTATCACAACATTCTTGATGCTAATCATCCAAGATAAAGTAGGAAATGTCTGTAAGATATTATCCCAAAATATAAGGTATAAAGCTAGTAATGTATGTAATAAATATGTGTATATAGAATATTTTTTAAATATTTTCTGATAATCAGGATGCCATTGATTAATATAGTTTTCAAACATTGAAAATATTATTGTCTTAATAAAAATAATCAATGGAATGATTGAAACTATCATAATTATTAACATTAAAATTTCTTGATTGTCTTCATGATAAAGATCCAATAAATATTGTACTAGCATATAAACTAACCTTTCTGATGGCTATTACGTTAACGATAAATAACATTAATTTGGGATAAGAATAATTATTTTTCTACCCAATTCATATAGTATACAACAATTATAATGGGCACTAAGTGTTATTATGAATATTTTATAAAAAATATTCACACACTTCTCGTAATGACGTTTTTATGCTGTTGTAATACTTATATAATAAAAATTGTATTATTGCTATGGGTCTAATAACACCTAACATTTTTTCCTACTACTACTTGCAATCGATAAAGTCTGTGTATATAATAAACTTATGCTCTTTCCAAATATCAATCCTGTTATTTTTTCTATCGGACCATTTACCGTTTATTGGTACTCCATGGCTTACGTTTTGGGTATACTAGTTGGGTGGTTCTATGCTTACAACATTATAAAAAAATTCAAACTTAGTATTACCACGGAAATTTTCGAAAATTTTATTACTTGGGTTACTTTGGGCATCGTAATAGGTGCTAGATTAGGTCACGTGTTACTATATGACCCTATTAAATATTTTTTTAACCCTATTGCCATTTTCAAAACCTATGAAGGCGGTATGTCCTTTCATGGTGGTATTATTGGTATAGCCCTATCATGCTATTTTTTCTGCCGCAAATATAAAATTAAATTCTTTTGTTTAGGTGATATAGTAGCTACAGTTGGTCCTATCGGTTTATTTTTAGGTAGAATAGCCAATTTTATTAATGGGGAATTATATGGCAGAGTGACTACAATGCCATGGGGAATGATTTTTCCAAATAGCGATCTACAACTAAGACATCCCAGTCAACTTTATGAGGCATTTTTTGAAGGAATTGTATTATTCTTAATTCTAGCGTACACCACTTTTAAATATAAAAGCATAAAAATCTATAGTTTGAATTCTGCTATATTTCTAATATTCTATTCGGTATTTCGAATTATTATAGAAATGTTTCGTGAGCCAGAAGATTGCTATGCAAGTCTTATTTTTAACAATGTAACTATAGGGCAATTTTTATCACTACCTATGCTAATAATGGGGATTTATTTAATAATACGAATTAAATGCCAGTCGACTCCAAAATAAGAAAACTTATTGAGCAAAATGGTAGTATTAAGCTTGATGAAATGATGCTCCAAGTAACATCTGTAACCCCTTCTTCCTATTACCAAAAACAAGATAAGTTGGGTTGCTTAGGAGATTTTACAACAGCTCCAGAAATTTCTCAGCTTTTTGGTGAAATGATAGCTTTATGGACTATTGACCAATGGTATAAAATGGGTTGCCCACAGAAAACTAATTTAGTCGAATTGGGTCCTGGGCAGGGAGTGTTAATGCGAGATTTGCTAAATGTTGCTAAATTAGTTCCAGAATTTTACCAATCTCTCTCTATAGAATTAATTGATATTAATCCTCATTTTATCAAAAAACAAAAAACAAACCTAAAGTTAACAGGTCTCCCTATCAAACACTATAAATCCATACAATATATATCTAAAATTCCTTCTATTATAATAGCTAATGAATTTTTTGATGCTATGCCAATTAAGCAGTATATTAAAAGCAAAAAGCTTTGGTACGAGCTAACACTTATTATTGACCCAGCTGATGGTAAGATTAAATTCGATAAGATAGAGGTTAGTAAGGAGTTACAGCGTTATTTACTGCAAGAACACTCAAACGCACATGATGGAGCAGTAATAGAAGAATCACCTAAATCGTTAGAAATCGTAAAATTTATCAGTAAGCATATAATGCAATTCGGTGGGGCTAGCTTAATTATCGATTACGGTTATGATATAGATCCAATAAAGAGGACGCGTAACCAATACAACCCTACTTTACAAGCGATAAAAAATCATAAATATTACCCACTACTTGAAACTTTAGGAGAAGCCGATTTGTCAGCCCATGTTGACTTTTATGCCTTAAAGACAGTAGGTAGAAATATAGGAATAAATGTGTATGGATCAATAACTCAACGTGATTTCTTAATTAGCAATGGTATATTATTACGAAGTCAAATTTTACAAAGTAAATTACCTATTATAGAGGCAAATATCATAGCAAAACAAGTTGATAGACTAATTGCTCCCAATAAAATGGGACTATTGTTTAAAGTATTGATCTTTGTGCAGAAGTAAGGTATTAGTTTATTATAAGGCTTAAACTTTTATAAATTTTTGCCTACTCAGGAAAGAGATTGCCTTCGCCATTTTTTCAGCAAAAAAGTATTAGGGGAATTGTTCAGTTAGCAATATAATCAGCTTTATACTAAATAATTTATACAAAGGATCAATGACTATTTTCTTGATAATCATTATTGTTCTAATGATAGGATGTTCCGCACTACTCTCAGCTACTGAAACGGCTATAACCGCCTCTTCTCCTGGGAAAATACAAAAATTTAAGGCAGAAGGCATCAAACGTGCCACGATTGTATTACAGGTTCTAAAGAAAAAAGAAAAGGTAATTGGCACATTACTAATTGGTAATACCTTATTTAATACTGTTTGTACTACGATTGCTACCAGTATATTTATCGACTGGCTAGGTGATAATGGGACTATTGCGGCATCAGCAATTATGGCTTTCTTAATAATTGTTTTTGGTGAAATAATACCGAAAGCTATTGCTGTGGCAAAAGCAGAACAGTTAGCATTATTCACTTCTCCAGCTATTATATATCTTTTAAACATTTTGAGACCAATTAACTATATCTTTGAATTGATAGTTAAAGGGTTTTGTTTTATTTTTCGTATTAATCTACAGCAAAATATCTCAGGAGCAGAGGAAGTTAGGGGAGTTATTGAACATTATCATCAAGAAGGTAATGTTTATAAATCTGACCGTGATATGTTAGGCGGTATATTAGATATTAGGAAAATGACAGTATCTGAAATTATGATACACAGAAGCAACGTAATAGCCATTAATATAGATTTGCCTAAGGAGGAGATAGTAAGGAAAGCATTATTATCCAGCCCTCACACCAGAATACCATTATGGAAAGATACTCAGGACAACATAATTGGTGTACTTCACATACGAGATCTACTCCGAGCTCTCTATGAAAAAAATAACGATGTAAAAAAAATTAATATCGAGGAATTAGTAAGTCAGCCTTGGTTTATACCTGATAATGCTTTGGTCACTCATCAACTTCATGCTTTTAGAGAGAGAAAAACCCATTTTGCTTGTGTTGTTGACGAATATGGTGATTTACAAGGTATTATTACTTTAGAAGATATCTTAGAAGAGATTGTTGGTCCTATTATTGATGAACATGATTATCCTATTAACACAATTGTAAAAAAATCTGAAGTGGAGTTTATTATTGACGGATCTGTAACTATAAGAGATGTAAATAGAGAACTAAATTGGAATCTACCTGATTATAATGCAAATACCATAGCTGGCTTGATTATCCATGAAGTTGAGCGTATTCCCAATCAAGGAGAATCTGTCAAGATATTTAATTTAAATATTACTATTAACAAAAAAATAGGCAACAGACTTGATAGCATAAAAGTCACTGTTTTACCAAATGAAGAACTTGAAAGTGATAAGTAGTCTTGGCAATTATCTACAAATATTGGCAATGCTGTTCAGTGTACTAGCAGTTATTACTGCTTCATATCGTGCAGGTACTTTATTTTTTTACTGTAGCTGGCTGTCAACATTACTATCTTTTTTGCTATTAGTATGTGGATTTATTATATCGGATTTTTCTATACAGAATGTTTTTCTAAATTCTAGTACATTAAAGCCGCTAGGATTTAAAATTGCTGCCAGTTGGGCGAGTCATGAGGGGTCTATCCTGTTGTGGCTGTGTTTATTGCAAACTATAGGCGTTATTTATATTGCACTATTTAATAGCCATCCAACTCGAGTCTACCACATAATTGTACTAGCACTAATACAATTATTGTTCAGTAGCTTCATTTATTTTACCTCCAACCCATTTGACAGCCTATCATTCCATCCCACTCAGGGTCTCGGCTTAAACCCTATGCTTCAAGATATTGCCCTAATAATACATCCACCTATATTATATCTAGGTTCGGTCTGTTATGTCGCCCCTTTTACATCGGCTTGCGTTATGTTGCTCACCTCTAACTTAGACTCGGCTAATCTTAGAGCTATTAAAATATTTAGCAATTTAGGAATAATTTTTTTAACCTTAGGAATAGCCCTAGGATCATGGTGGGCTTATAGAGAACTCGGCTGGGGTGGCTTTTGGTTTTTTGATCCAGTAGAAAATATTTCCCTACTACCATGGTTGTCGGCTATCTCTCTACATCACTCAATCTTGGTAACAATCAAATCTGGACGAATGAAAAATTGGACGATAACCTTATCCATCCTCACTTTTTTGTTCGTAGTGTTCGGTACGTTCTTAGTACGCTCGGGGCTAATCACCTCAATTCACTCTTTTGCCTCATCAGCTGAGCGGGCAATCTATATGCTGGCAATATTTGCTATTATTGCCATATCAAGCTTAGTTCTACTACTAGTAAAAGGGCAAAATATCACTCAACCTGATTCGATAGGATTAGACAAACACCAATTCAAGCACAAGCTTATTGTTTGGGGAAGTATATTTTTCTTAACGGCTCTATTAGTATTACTATGTTCCACCATTTACCCCGTAGTTTATTCTTTATTATACCAAGAATCTGTTACCATTAGTGAAAGATTTTTTATCAATAATTTTATAATTTTTATCATCCCAACGGTTCTACTAGCTGGTATCGCTCAAAGAAATCATATAAGAAAAAAAAACCTACTCATTTTAGTTTGTTCTTTTGCAATAACGTTTATCAGCTCATACCAAATTCAGTATGGCTTCATTTCAGCATGGGCTGTAACATTTTCTCTTTTTCTAATAATACAAAATTGTTATTATGTATTAACAAAGAGCCATTTTTTTAGAACCAAACTAAAAGCCAATATTACCATGATCTTAGGACATTTAGGCTTTGGCTTACTTGTTTTAACTATTACTGTTAATTCATTATTACAAAGTGAAGTAGATTTTATAGGCAAAGTTGGAGACAAGGTGACAGCAAAGGGATTTGAAGTTACTTTAAAAGATATTAGAGTATCATCAGCCCAAAACTATTATCGGCAAATTGCTGAATTTTGGATTCAGGATCAACAAAATAATATCACTATATTAAAACCTGAAAATAGATTTTATATAATAGAAAAACAACTATCCCAAGAAAGTAATATATATTCTTATTTAACTTATGATCTTTACGCGGTGTTAAGTAAAATTGATGATGATGTAATTCATGCAAAAATATATTACAAACCAATGATGAGTCTTATCTGGTTATCTATTATACTTATAGCCGGAGGATTCTTAATTGGACTATTTAGTCGCTCCGTCAAAAGTTTAGGAGGTTGCCTACGATAACTATTAATTAGACTATACTCGATCTCATTGCTTATGAGCAGGTAATTGAAAACATTTGTCATAAATTCCAAAAGAATTTTAAAATATATCATAAAATCATTGGTAATATTATTTTAATTTAATGTACAATTAAAATAATGGAGAGGTATTTTATGGAAGATCTTAAAAATTGGCAGACAAAGTTTAAGCCTTGCGAATATTCTGCTAAGTTACTTAATAAATTGATTTTACTAAATGAAGAAGTAACTCAACCAGTAGATATCAGAGAAATTATCAAAGCTATCTATTACGCTAAGAAATATCATGATAGTCAAATGAGGCAATCGGGTGAACCTTATTACTCTCATCCAATAGAAGTAGCTTACATGGTTGCCGAATACACAGCCCAAGAAATTCGCCAATTGTTTAGAACTGACATGATCGTTACTAGTTTACTGCATGACACGATCGAAGATACAGCCCTTACCAAAGAGATGATTGCTCGAATTTTTGGGAGTAACGTTGCTAGCCAAGTGGAATCTCTAACAAGGATCAAACCTTACGGCAAGATTAGCTCCAAAGAGATTTTGAATTTATTATCTCAACAAAAGAGATTTGACGTGGCATTAATTAAATTATTTGACCGTATTCATAACCTACAAACACTAGGGGTTAAACCACCGGAAAAGGCACTGAAGATAGTTAAGGAAACTATAGCCTATTTTGTAACTCTTTGTTTCTACTTGGAAATACCAACAGCCGAGCAACAATTAACAGATCTCTGTTACCAAAACTTACCTATTACCCATGACCCACTTGATCTAGGTTCTGTGAAAAAAATTTTAATTGTCTAGATTTTGACTCTTTTTAGCTGCAAGTTATAATATTTTTTTGAAATAGGTACACTATTCCTGCAAAAATCTTATCAACTTTCGCTTAAAAACACTCAAAATCTAGACAATTAAAATTTTTTTCACGGAACCTAGTACTACAGTTGTAGATTGAATGTGAGTGTTCACGGAAAAAAGGTTAAAGTATAAGATGTCATTGCGAGGAGGTTGCCAGACCGACGAAGCAATCCAGGAAAGTGATTAGAAATGGATTGCTTCGTTGACCTTACGGTCTCCTCGCAATGACGCTTGGTGATCAGGTTTTTTTATTCATCACAAAAAAATCGTGAATGCTCACATCTAAACTACAACTGTAGTACTAGACTATACATTTCTTTGAGTAGATGATTTCAGCTGATTTTGCCAGATTTTCAAAATGAGATAACCCATAGACAAAACCGATAATTGTCGGAATCATAATAAACCATATTCCCCAATTGCCAAAATACTCAATAAGGTAGACAAAACCAAAAGAGCTAATAACATACATTAAAGCACGAGATCCAGAAAATGTAATGCTAGCACAGGTAAAACGTTTTAATATAGGAAATCTTTTTAAACAAATGGGAATAGCAGGACTTAGGCATTTCCCAAATAAAACTATAAAGAATTGAATGAAAAATAACTGACAAGGAGAATTAATATTATTTAATAAATAAGGACAAAATATCATAAAAATAGAAAATATTAGCAGTATAATTTTCATGGTTACTAATGGATACACTTCTAAACTTAAATAACATAATATTAATGTGATTAACACCTCCATTAGACAAACAATAAAATTATGATAAATAACTTCGGACAATGTGTAACCAAAGCTAGTTTTTAAAATATTACCACAATATATATAAATAAAATAAACACATACCGGTAAGGCACATTGTAATAAAAAGAAAGCCATTGCTGTTTTTTTATTAACTTTTTCTTGTAAAAGAGGATAGTCTTGTAAAATATTTATATCTGTATTAGTTTTTTTTAAAACTTTTTTTATTCGATGCTTTGCATCAGCAAATTCTGGTGTCTCTCTTAATTTTGTACGAGCTACTGAACCAATTAATGCAACTATTGCACCTATCCAAAATGCCATACGCCAGTTAAAGATATGAGAAGCAACAAGTGAGGCAACTCCTAAAGCAGCTAACGTTCCTAGGATAGCACAAACCCCTATCAATCCAACACTTGCATATTGTATAGGTGGATGAAGCATTTCAGTTAAATAAAGTTCTGCCCCTACTATTTCACCCATAGAAGATATACCTTGAACAGCTCGGCAGATGATCGCTATCCAAGCCGCTAAGCTCCCTATTTGTGCATAAGTAGGCAGATTAGCCATAACAACACATGATACAGCCATTGTAATAGTTGTGATGATAACTGTTTGCTTACGCCCTATATTATCACCTATCCATCCAAATATTAAAGCACCTAATGGTCTAAGTAAGTAAGTTGAGCAAAAAGTAGCTGCATAATACAAAGAAGTAGTGTGTGGGTCGGTTTTGGGAAAAAATAATTCATTAAGAAATATCGCCATGTGAACATATATCATCAAATCAAAATATTCAAGGAATGTTCCTATTGACAATAACCACATAGTTTCTTTTTGTTGTTTTTTTAAACTTCTTTGTTCTTGAGGGTACCCTATCATTTTTTTACCATCAATAGCTTGGCTATTGATGATAGCAAGAAAAAAATAATATTAAAAGTAAAATAATAAAATTTAGTAAACAATATCACCAAACATTAATAAATCTTCACTTGAGAGCTTGTCCGCAAACTAAAATTAAGATATAGTTAATTCAGGAGAATTTGGGGCTAGGAGTGATGGAGCGACGACGTCACCAACTTCTCATCAATTGACTATAGCTCAAAATATGATTAATTAGTTATCGCAGGTAGCCTCCTAGTATTATCAAACTTACACCAGAAATAATATTGACATTATCAGATATAAATATAAACTAGTTTAATACTAGTTTATATTTAATTTAATCAGCAAATATTATGAAAGAAAAGCTTTCTAACCAAATTAGTGCATTTGAAGCAAAAACACATTTTTCTAATCTTATTAAAAGAGTAAAAGATGGGGAGAAATTCACTATTTTAAAACATAATGCACCAATTGCAATTCTTATGCCCATTCCTTCCCAACAAAGGTTCAATATTGAAGAAGCAATAAAAAATCTTGGTGAATTTCGTCAAGGAAAAAAACTCGCTGGTTTATCTCTCAAAGAGTTAATAACAGCAGGAAGAAAATAATGACTAAGTCTTTTATATTGGATTGCTCCGTTACTATGTCATGGTGCTTTGAAGATGAATTTGATAGTTATTCCGAAATGGTTCTTAACTCTCTTACTCAATCCAAAGCTTTGGTACCACCACTTTGGAGCCTTGAAGTAATCAACGTTTTGCTTATGGCTGAAAAATGCGGTAGACTAAAAAATGCTGACTCAACTAGGTTTATAGATTTGTTAGGTTCTTTAGCAATATACATTTCTGATTTATCATTTTCTATGTCTGAGATTATAAATACCGCTCGTAGTAATAAACTGACCTCATATGACGCAAATTACTTATTATTGGCTATGCACGAAGGATTAGGTATTGCTACTAAAGACAATGATTTAATAAATGCTTGTCAGATAAATGGAGTAGAGATTTTTTTGGACATAGTCAATTAATGAAAATTCTTAGGATCAATGTCTATTTTCAAGTGACAAAAAGAAGGGATTTTGATTAAACTTAACCATATTTGCAAGAATTTCTGTAGATTAAATTTCCTATCTACTATGATTAAGATACGATAACGAAATTTTCCTGCTAATTTAGACATTAATGCACTAGATGGTCCAAGTATTCGTGCTGAACTTTTTGGAGCAATGGCAACTAAATTTTTGGATATTTCAAACACTTTATGCTCACTTTTTCCAGATAAAATTATCGATGCCATTTTGGTAAAAGGTGGCATATTTTCTGCTTGTCTTGTTTTAAGCTCATATTGCAAAAATTGATCTCCTCCATTTTTTATATAGCTAAATATAGCATTATCTGGATAATAACTTTGCATTAATACTACACCTTTTTTATCTTCTCTTCCTGCCCTACCTCCAACTTGATGAAGTAATTGATAATTACGTTCACTTGATCGTAAATCTCCACTATTAACTGTTCCAAGATCAGCATCAATAACACCCACTAAGGTAAGATTGGGAAAATGATAACCTTTAGTAATCATCTGAGTACCAATTAAAATATCAATTTCCAAATGCTCCATTTTATATAGTAATTCTTGTATGTCTTTAGATTTTTGAGAATAATCTTTACTAATTACAGCAATTTTACTATCAGGAAAAATACTCCTAGTTTCTTCTTCAATTCTCTCAATTCCAGGACCACAGATAGTTAAAGAATCTTTTTCTAAACAATCTGGACAAAAAATATGAATCCTACTCTGATAACCACAATAGTGACATTCAAGTTTTTTACTAGATTTATGTACCACTAACCAAGCAGAACAATAATTACAAGTAAAACGATAACCACAAAGCTTACACAACATTAACGGAGCATAACCTCTACGATTTAGAAATAATAATACTTGCTCTTTGCTTACCAGCTTTTCACGAATTAACTCTATTAACTTTGTAGATAAATAAGAATTTTTTGGTAAATTCTCCTTCTTCATATCTATTATTTGAATTTCTGGTAAAGTTGCATCTTGGTAACGACTTGACAATTCAATTAATTGATATTTATCTGTATTTACATTATAAATTGTTTCAATAGATGGAGTAGCTGAGCATAATACTACTTTTGTTGCAGATAGGCTTCCCCGCAATATTGCTACGTCACGAGCATTATATAATATACCATCATCTTGCTTATAAGAACTATCATGCTCTTCATCAATAATAATTAATCCAAGACTAGGGTACGGTAAGAATAAACTACTTCTAGCACCAATTATGACTTTAATTTCATTGTTCAGCAAACCTCTTAAAATCATCTTTTTCTGAGCTTTAGTAACTGCTGAATTCCATATTATTGGATTAAAGCCAAATCTTTCTATAAAACGATTTATAATTTGTTGACTTAAAGCAATTTCTGGTAACATTATCAATATTTGCTTACCTTGCCTCAAATATTTAGCTAATAAATGAAAATAAACTTCTGTTTTACCTGATCCGGTTAATCCCTTAATAATTGATGGTTTATCTGATTGACCTAATAGAGAAAGTGCCTTTTGTTGATCTATTGAGAGGGGTGGTAAAGTAAAATCTTTATTTAATTCTTGGTGTTT
Organism: Candidatus Tisiphia endosymbiont of Xenochironomus xenolabis; assembly: GCF_964264705.1. NCBI lineage: Bacteria > Pseudomonadati > Pseudomonadota > Alphaproteobacteria > Rickettsiales > Rickettsiaceae > Candidatus Tisiphia > Candidatus Tisiphia endosymbiont of Xenochironomus xenolabis. Next base: position 594,846 of record NZ_OZ183473.1, on the reverse strand, counting down.
TACTTTTATAGGTTGCTCAGCAATATCAATTGGTAAAACCAATTTTGCAATTGAACCAAGCTCTACCATGTAATAATTAGCAGCCCACTTAATTAGCGATAATATCTCTTGATTAAGTTTAAATTCAAGTGGTACTTTCTGTTTAATAGATTTGATTTTGTTATATTTCTCTGAGACTTCAATATCTAACTGCCAGACTATACCAGTTAATTCCTTATTTCTAAAAGGAACTATTACTAAATCCCCTATAGCTAATTCTAATTTATTTGGAATTGAATAATCTAATGGAAAAAGATTAGCTAATGGCAATAATATTTTAGCAATTTGCATTAAAATTCATTTTTATACTATTTTATCATATTAAACTATATAGTCATTGGGGCTAGGAATAATACCTATAAGTAATAGACAAGCGACGAGTGGAAACGTCCCTAACTTCCCATTAATTGACTATACATTATTTTTTCAATACACTAATAGGTAATTACATAAAATTAATCAAATGGTTTAACAATAACCATAATAACCGCTATGATCATCAATAATGCCGGCACTTCATTGACCATACGATAAAATTTCTCAGAATGATTATTTTTTCCATCAACAAAATTCTTTCGCCATCTAGATAATAAACCGTGAAAAATAGTTATGCCTAAAACTGCTGTCATTTTTATATAAAACCATGTTCCTAAAGCTACTAACCCATATATATAACTATTGATTATACCTAAAGTATAGGTACTTATCATAGCAGGATTCATAATTATTCTGAGCAACTTACTTTCCATTAACTGAAATGTTTTATCAGATTCACTCCCTACCGCCACTCTAGAATGATATACATATAATCTTGGCAAGTATAATAAACCCACCATCCAAGAAATTGCCGATATAAGATGGAATGCTTTAAACCATAAATAATAACTAGCCATTAATATTATCTCCTGTTACTTAATTTTTTAAATTCCTGAATTGAATATACAAGGACACATAGTAAAATTACCAGGACATATTTTCTTGTTAATTGAACTACATATCAAGTTTTTTGTTTCTTCTCCACAATCAATTAAATTTGATATCATCTTAGTTAGACTATTAATAAATAATTCATTTACCCCCACAGTGGGAGTTCTAATATATTCTATCCCATATTTGTCAGCTATTTTTCTATATTCAATATCTAATTCTACTAATGTTTCAACATGCTCTGATACAAATGCTATTGGAACTATTATAAGAGGTTTATTTTCTTTACCAGCTATTTCAATTTCATCCTCTGTGTTAGGTTTTAACCATTCCACCGGACCAACACGGCTTTGATAAGTTATTTTATAATCTAAATTATCTATGTTAAGATTAGACACTATATTTTCTACAGTTTTTTCAATTTGCCATTGATAAGGATCACCTGCTTTTATTATTTTTGTAGGTAATCCATGAGCTGAAAATAATATGCGAAAAATATCTTTGTTTTTTAACTTTTTTAATGATTTTTTTATTAACAGTAAGTGAGATTTAATAAATTGATCATCAATGGGATAACAACAAATAGTTTTAATTGGTATATCTAAATTTGAATGTATATTTTTTTGAAAAGAAGATACAAAATCTTTAATCGAAGACCCAGTAGTAGTGCTAGAAAAATGTGGATATAATGGTAATAATATTATTTCTGAAGGATTATATTCATTTATTCTTCTTACGGCTTCTTCAGAATTAGGAGAAAAATGACGCATTGCTATAAAAACTCTAAAATCATCATTTATAGTATTTTTTAACTTTTCTATAATAGCATCTTTCTGAGATTCTGTTTCCTGTAAAATAGGTGATTTATTACCTATTAGAGAGTATATTTTTTGAGATTTTTTATTCCTGGTAATTGATATTATTTTAGCAATAATAAATCTCAGAGGATTTGGTAGATTAATAATCGCTCTGTCATAAAATAAATTAAATAAGAACTGCTTAACTGAGCTTAAACTCTCTGGTCCACCAAGATTAAAAAGTACAATAGCTACTTTTTTTTGAGAGATTTTAATATCTAAATTTTCTGACATAATTAACTAAAAACTCAACATTTTCAACTGGTGTATTTGGTAATATACCATGTCCAAGATTAAATATAAAGTTCTTTTTTTTAAAATTTAAAATTATTTTACTAACTTTTTCCTCAATAATCTCTTGATTAGTAAGTAATATAAAAGGATCTAGATTACCTTGTACAATAATTTTTTCGCTCCATAATTTCATAGAACTAACCGGTACAAATTGATCCACCCCAATAACATCTACACCAGTATTATTAATATATTTTTCATATAAAAGCCCAGAACCTCTTGGAAAACCTATAATAGGTAAGTAAGGAAATTGTTCTTTTAAAGCTGTTACTATTTTTTTTGTTGGTTGTATAACAAACTGGTCATATTCTGTCTCTTCTAATATCCCTGCCCATGAATCAAATAATTGTACTAAGTCCGCTCCAGCTCTTACTTGTCCTATTAAGTGGATAATAGTCTTCTCAGTGATAAAGTCTAGAAGTTCTTGTGCTAAATTATTATTTTCATAAATAAATCTTTTACTTGTCTCAAAATTTTGTTTACCTCTTCCTTCAAGCATATAAGTCATTACCGTCCATGGACTACCGGCAAAGCCTATTAGTGCAGTATCAATTGGCAAATTTGCTTTAATTTTATTTATTATCTCATAAACTATATTTAATTTTTCACTAGAATTTTCTTTAAGATATTTAAAATCTTCTTTTGATTGAAATTTACGTAATATTGGTCCTATATTTTCTTCAAATTTAACATCCCAGCCTAGTGCATCAGGTAAAACAAGAATATCAGAAAAAACTATAGCTGCATCAAAATTATATCTTCTTATGGGTTGTAAGGTAACTTCTACAGCCTTATTAACATCATAACATAAATTTAGGAAACCACTAACAGTTTTTCTTATTTTTTGGTATTCAGGTAAATATCTACCAGCCTGACGCATTAGCCAAATTGGAGTATAATTATTATTTTTCTTAAAAGTTTGTAATATCTGGTTCATAAATATAGTCCATATTAATCATATATAGTTATATAGTATTTTTTTAGTTGTTGTAGAGATTGTTTATATGTAGATATATTATATATACACGTAGTTATACACATTTTTTATTGTTAAATTACTTAGTATAATATATTGATTGTAATTATTACTCACATTATTTATATAATTATTTTTTAAGTGGATAATTATAGTAATTTATGTGTTTAAAGTTAGGAAATGTGATGGATATTGGATATCTAGCATTTTACACACAAAATTATCCACAAAGTTATTCTTTGTATTTTATAGGTTATTAACCTCTTGATACATGATATATATACCTAATTACTGGTTAATTTTAATATAGATATTAAAGTATGAATAAAGAATTATCCACAAATACTAATAAGTTATGAACAAGCTAGTTATTCACTTGGTTTCAGACTCTTCAGTACAAGCAGTTAAGCATGCAGCTCATACTGCTTTGTCACAATTTAGTAAAATTGAGTCAAAATTATATCATTGGCCAATGTTAAGAAATGTAGAATTGTTGAATGAGGTTTTGAGAAAAATTAAAATGAAGCCAGGCTTGGTATTATACACTATTTTAGATTATGAACTAAGAAGAAATTTAACTAAATTTTGTTATGATTTGAAAATTCCTTGTATTTCTGTCGTAGGTAGAATCGTAAAAGAAATTTCAGCTTTTTTAGGTGTAGAAACAGAAGGAAGTTTAGTTTATGATTATGAATTTGATGAAAGTTATTTTGATAAAATTCATGCTATTGATTATACATTTAGACATGATGATGGTCAGATGACTAGTGAATTAGACGAAGCTGATATTATTCTGGTTGGTCCTTCTAGAACCTCAAAAACACCTACTTCTGTATATTTAGCATATAATGGATTTAAAACGGCAAATATACCTTATATACATGGTTATCCATTTTTAGATATTTTAGGAAATGTAACAAAACAACTTATAGTTGGTTTAGTTATTGATCCAGCTAGATTGATTGAAATAAGAGAAACTAGAATGCATTCTTTACAGATAAGCGATAATACTAGCTATACTAATTTTAAAATAGTCCAGGAAGAATGTATGCAAGTAAAACAAATTTGTGAACAACAAGGATGGTCGGTAATTGATGTTTCAAGAAGATCTGTAGAAGAAACTGCTTCTGTGATTATGAAACTTTACTATGATCGTAATAAGTCTGTTTTAACAAATTATGCTAAACAGCGAATGTTTAAAAGTACAAGAGGTCATTGCGAGACCACATAGTGGTCGTGGCAATCCATTCTCCTCGCAATGACGCTCGAATTACATATTGTTATATGATTAAAGAATCACCTACTAAATCAACGACAGGATTAGGATGAAGATTATCTAAAACATATTGATCTGCTTCAGACCAACTGTTTGATAATTCTTGTTTTGGGACATATCGCGCATTAAATTTCTCAAACCATTGTACAGTTTTGTTACCACATATTCCATCAACTGAAATATTATAACCATGATTTTTTAACTGAGATTGAACATTAGAAACTGTTTCTCCTTGAGCATCCTTGCGTATTAGTATTTTTTCTTGTTGTTCTTTTGTAGTGTCTATAAATTTACCAAAACCATCTTCTGCAAGAGTTTTCCAAGGAAAGAGTTTTCCAGGTGCCACATGTTTTTCAGCTACTTCACCAAGACCAACAAGATCATCCTTAATATTTAAATCAGGATATCTTTCTTTAATATCTGTAAGACATGCTTTTAATCTGTCTATTTGAGAAGATGTAAAATTACTTTCTGAATCATTAACAAGCATGATAGATATGCCAAAATCATTAACTTTTTTTTGTCCTTTCCAACTACTATTGCCGGCAAAAAATGTTTTTGACTCTAAGTCATTATGATATTGATATTGGTTACCATCTTTATCTATTATGTAATGTACACTTGCTCCTCTTCCTTGCAAAGCAATTGATGCTTGGTCTAATGTTGGGCTAACTGAATAGGTTAGCACAACACAACTTGGTTCTATTCCTTCTCTAGGTGCAGAAAATTTACAATGATTAGTACGACTAATACCATTATTTTGCTTACTCATTTGATCCTCCTCATGATAATTTTAATTTTCTTGAAAGTATTAAATATGTACATATGGCTAACCAAATAACATTACACCAAATTTAGATGTCTATTAGTCAGAAGATAGTAATTAATAACGATGAAGTAACCCAGGAAAATAATCAGAAATGGTTTGCTTCATAAAATTATGCCCCCCTGATAATAGATGGAGTAATGCTAATCGGATAGCTATACTTAAAAAAGTATAACTATAATCTTGGCTTATGCAACAAGTTATTGCTAATATGTAGGAACTATTGTATCTTAAAATTTATGATATATTAGTGTGTTTAATAACTAAATAATTAAGGGACTATGACAAGTAATATAACAGATGATTCTTTTGATAAAGAAGTTTTACAATCTACTGATCCTGTATTAGTTGATTTTTGGGCTGAATGGTGTGGACCATGCAAAATGTTGACTCCTATTCTTGAAGAATTGAGTAAGGAATTGGTAGGAAAGGTAAAAATTGTTAAAATGGATATAGAGCAAAATCCTAATACACCTTCAAGTTTAGGTATCCGTGCTATACCTACGATGATTCTATTCAAAGATGGCAAACAACTAGCTACTAAGACTGGATTATTTCCTAAAAATGCTATTGAAGAATGGATTGATTCTTCAATAAAAATGTAAATCATGTTTTTAGTATATGACGTCTAAACTAGTATCTATAGAAATAGTTGATGGTTTTGTTGAAGGAATCAACAATCAACAAAGAGTAGAAAGCTTAAGGCGTTTTCTTATTAAAGGTGGTAGTATTTTTCCTTCGTCAATTCCTATCTTAAATAATATAAATTTTTCCTGTAAAACAGGTGAAAGAATTGCCTTTATTGGTAGTAATGGTTCTGGAAAAAGTTCTTTGCTTAAGGTAATTGCTGGAATTTATCCATTAAAATTTGGAACAGTTAAAGTTCATGGTGATTTTGCCGCTATCATTGAGACTGGCATAGGATTTGAGTTAGAACAAACTGGCAGAGAAAACATTAAAATGCTTATGCTTTATAATAATATGTTAAGTAGATACAGTAAAGAATTAGAACAAGAGATTATAATTTTTTCTGAACTAGGTAGTAAGATAGATTTACCAGTAAAAAATTATAGTTCTGGTATGTTATCAAGATTAGCTTTCTCTGTATCGGTTTTTCAAGATGCAGATATTCTTTTGCTAGATGAAATTTTTGCTACTGGTGATAGTTATTTTGTTGAAAAATCTACTAATTTTATGAAGAATAAGTTACAAAATATACCAATTCTAATATTAGTAAGTCATCAGGAAAATATTATTAGGGGTAATTGTAATAGATGTATATTATTAAAGGAAGGTAGTATTATCGCGGATGGCAATCCAAGTGAAATATTAGAAATTTATAATAGTGGGAATTACTAATGTTAAAGTATTTTTTTTCCAAAAAATACTGGTTGGCAGTAATATTATTAACCCAAGCTTCTATATCTCGTCAAAATAAAGATTCTTTCTTGGGTTCATTATGGGGGTTAGTTCAGCCTTTTGTCTATATAATAACTATTTCATATTTTGTTGGATTTTTACTTAAACAACCAAGAGAAACAATGATTATGAATTTAGTTGGAGCTATACCATTATGGACTTTTATTACTACTAGCTTAAATATATCATCAAATTCATTAATTAGTCGTAGTGGAATTATAAAAAAGATCATAATTTCTAGAACTATCTTTCCTATATCGGATAGTTTGGCACAAGTTTATACTCTAGTTTATTCATTTGCAGCTATGTATATAGCTTTTATCATCTTATATCCTGAAAGACTTAGTGTAAATATATTTTTTGTGCCAATTCTTGTCTTACCGTTAATTATTTCTGTATGTAGTAGCTCTATTGCCTTTGCATTTTTAACCCCATATATACGAGATGTTCCTCAAATTTTAAATCTAATTTTTAGTGTTGTATATTGGAGTATACCAATAGTGTATCCATATTCTATGGTACCAGAATCAAAAAGGATACTCTTTGAAATTAATCCTATTTTTCTTGTTATAAGACCAGTTCAATTCCTAGTAACAGAAGGAATACTGCCAGATGCATTCGTGATTATCAAGTCTATTATTGTAACTGTTATTGTTACCTTCTTTAGTTATATTAGTTATAGGTTTTTTGCTAAAAATGTCATATATTATGTATGATACTTTTTAACATGGTTAAAAATAGATTTTTTTGTAGGTCAAATTTCAGGATTTTTGTCTGAGAAGTGGCATATGAGTTACATATGAAATGGTTATTAAGACTATAAAAACCCTGAAAGCCTGATAGGTACTGGTGGGCGGTAGTGGACTCGAACCACCGACCTTTACGATGTCAACGTAATGCTCTAACCAACTGAGCTAACCGCCCTTATTTTCTCATGATTTAATTTTATACTTAAATCAACAAAATATTCAAATATACACTAAAATTTTTGTAGTAACATGTCTAATATATAATAGCTTCAATTTCAAGTTTTATTTGCATTATTTTAAATATTCAGCTAGAATCTGCCATAAAATTATAAGTAAATGACCTTAAAATCTCAAGCTTTGGATATCTGCAATAATTTTGTAGTGGCACTGGATGGTCCAGCGGCATCAGGTAAAAGTACAATTGGACGAATGTTAGCACAAAAACTTGAGCTCACCTATTTTCAATCAGGTATTGTATACAGAAGCCTTGCTCTTTCTTGTATAAAGCAAAAAATTGATCTTACTGATATAAATAGAATAATTGAATTATCTAAATCCACGGAATATATAAAAAATTCAGAACTTGATAGTGAGGTTGTAGGTAATATAGCCTCACAGCTTGCCGTTATACCGGAAGTAAGAAATAATCTGGGAATATATTTGGTAAAATTAATAAAAACAATTCCTAGAATTGTAATGGAAGGTAGAGATATTGGAACAGTAGTGGCACCGAAGGCTGATTTAAAGATTTTTATTAAAGCAGATATTGTTATTAGAGCAAAAAGAAGGTATAAAGAACTGCAAAAGAAAGATGGAGAATGTCTTTTTGATGTAGTTCTAAAGCAACTGGAAACGAGAGATAAAAGAGATATAGAGCGTGATATCGCTCCGTTAACTGTCTCTCCAGGAACTTTAGAAATTGATACTTCTTATCTATCACCAGAAAAAGTGATTGATAAGATTATGGAGTTTATTTTAGTTAGGTAATATCAACATATTTTATGTGCAATAGGTTGTTTTATCTACATTTATTAACCATTCATAGTTAATTTAGTTGGATTTGCTGATCAGTGTGATAGAAGTGAAACCTAAAATTAGGTCAACATCTAAGCAACTCGCTCGATTAAATTCAAATCAATTAACTATATTTATTATACTAGGTGGCACAACTAGTATTAGAGAATAATATGCAAAAAATTAAGAAAAAATTTGTTTCCCAACTTGCAGAAATTAGCCTTCAATCTCATGAAGATTTTGCACAAATGCTTGAAAGCATAAGTACTAGCCATATAAAAGAAGGTACTGTTGTCAAAGGTCAAGTAGTAGGTATCGCCAAAGGAATTATCATAGTTGACGTTGGCTTAAAGAATGAAGGTAGAGTTCCGGTAGAAGAATTTGCCTTGGCTAGTAATCAACCTTTACCAGAAGTTGGTGATATAGTTGATGTATATATTGAGAAAATTGAAGGTCGCAATGGTAGAACTATATTAAGCCGTGAAAAAGCTATTAGAGAAGAATCATGGGGACATTTAGAAATTGCATGTGCTCAAAAGCAGTTTGTGGATGGTGTAATATTTGGGCGTGTTAAAGGGGGATTTACCGTTGATGTATCAGGGGTTGTTGCTTTCTTGCCTGGAAGTCAGGTAGATGTTAGACCAATAAAAGATATTTCTTCGTTAATGGGTATCAAGCAGCCATTCCAAATTTTAAAAATGGATAAGAAACTTGGTAATATTGTGGTTTCTAGAAGAGCCATACTTGAGGAATCAAGATCTGAGGCTAGGGATGAAATGTTATCGAAAATTAAGGAAGGGATAATATTAGATGGTACAGTAAAAAATATCACTGATTACGGTGCATTTATTGCTTTAGGTAGTTCAGGTAATGTAGACGGTCTATTGCATGTTACTGATATTTTATGGAGCAGAATAAATCACCCTTCAGAAGTTTTATCTCTAGATCAAAAAGTTAAGGTTATAGTTATAAAATTTAATGAAGAAACTAAGAGAATTTCACTTGGTATGAAGCAACTTGATCATAATCCATGGCAAAGTATAAAAGAAGAATTTCCGGTTGGTACGATAATGACCGGTAAAGTAACAAATATTGCTGATTATGGAGTATTTATTGAGCTAAAAGATGGTATTGAGGGTCTTGTACATTCAAGTGAAATTAGTTGGGTGAAATTAAATCAGCATCCTAAAAAAATGCTTACTATCGGTCAAGAAGTGCAATTCACCATTTTAGAAGTTGATACTGATAAACATAGAATATCTTTAAGTATTAAACAATGTCAAGATAACCCCCTTATTGAGTTTGCTAAGCTTAATCCAATAGGTAGTATAATTAAAGCTCCAATACGGAATATTACTGACTTTGGTATGTTTGTAGCACTTGATGATAACATTGATGGCATGATTCATGAAACGGATATAAGCTGGGAAGGTAATGGTACTGAATTGTTAAAAACATATAAAAAGAATGATCAAATAGAATGTAAGGTTCTATCAATTGATATTGAAAAAGAACGTATAAGTTTAGGTATTAAACAATTAAGTGAAGAGATGCAGCAAGATGAATTTGAGCTGTACAAAAAAAATATGATCGTTACTTGCTTAGTCACTGCAGTTCAAGATGATAGAATAGAAGTGGCTTTAGACGATAAAGTATCGGGCTTTATCAAGAAGGCTGATCTTTCTAGTGAAAAAACCGAACAAAAAACTGAAAGATTTGCCCCTAATGACAGAATTGATGCAAAAATCATCACCATTGATAAAGCATCTCGTAAAGTTACTTTATCAATAAAAGCCCTTGAAATAGACAGGAGAGAAAAAGCTATCAAAGAATATGGTTCTGCTGATAGTGGTGCTAGTCTAGGAGACATACTTGGAGCAGCTCTTGACGATAGTAAAGATGATAGTAAAAAACAATAATGGTGTATTAATAACAGACTTTTTGCATAAGGCTACTAGGTGTTTAGTCCCAGGGTATAATGGAGTATATTATAAAGAATTACCATCAAGAGAGGAATTATGGGACAAATATTACACGGCTGTGCCAAAATGACAGAGGCAATAAGTTTTGCAATCCAAAGTAGTCAAGAGAGCTTAAAGAGGTTTAGCAAGAAAATATTCTATTAATCCTAAAACAGTTGCTAAGTGGAAGAAACGAACTACATTACAAGATAGTTGTATGGGTTTCAAAGAACCATCTTCTACAGTATTAATTTCTGAAGAAGAAGCTATGTGTATAGTATTTCGTAAACACTTATCTTTTCAGTTTAGCAAAGCGTTACTTTAGTAGTGACGAAGCAATTTAAGAAAACGAGTGGGTTTACTTCATTTCAGCAAAGCTACTGTCGCAATGACGACGTAATGCTATTCGGGTTAGCTTGTAGCCTACAAAACCATAATTAGAATTACGGTATGACACTTGTTCTTGGTTTAAATTCCGGTTTAGACTTTGTTGATTTAAACAATTTACAAGGTCTAAAAAAATTAGATGAAATTTTTTTAAATTTCCTGTGTAGTCATAGTTATTCTCTCTATCAAACTATTTTATCATTAAGAACTAATCCTGAGCAAGTTGATCAGAAATATTACTCAGATTTTTTATTAGAAATTTCACCTATTTTTGATGATTTTCTAGCTGAATTATTTGATATCGAGCAAGAAATAGCAAATATAAGACTTAGCCATCAAGAGTTTGATATAATTTACGAATGTAAGAGAAAATTTGTTCAGCGTGTTGCAGTAAAAAAATATCCTTATGAGAAATTACAAGAGATTGATTTTGCTAGTGTATCAAATTCTCTAGAAAAACTTTTGAAAGTAGGATGTCACCCTTGTGGTATGTGTCATCCTGCTTTGGTACGGGAACTAGATTTCCACCTATGCGAGAATGACAAAAGTGATTTTACGAATAAGTTTGCTCGTCAAGTAATGGAATGGCAATTAGATGCTGAAAAATATGCTTCTGAGTTAGATATAGCAGCAAAATATGCGGCTTTTATGGTTTACAATAATGTTGAAAGCCAATTATTTTCTCTACCCCAAAAAATAGATAAAGATAATCTAATAGACCATGAAAAAGTCGCTAAGTATAGAAACAATGCAAGAATAGGATTTGATTATTTAGATTCTACGTCCAATCTAGATGTAGTTTTAAATAATACTCATTATTGTATCTATTGTCATAAACAGGAAAAAGACTCATGCTCTAAAGGGTTATTATCAGCAATATACTCAAATCAGAAAAGTATGCTGTCAAAGTCGGGATGTCCGCTGAAGCAAAAAATCTCTGAGATGAATTATGTAAAATCAAAGGGATTTAATCTAGCTGCCCTTGCTATTATTATCATTGATAATCCAATGGTAGCTGCTACTGGTCACAGAATTTGTAATGATTGTTCCAATGCTTGCATCTATCAAAAGCAACAAGCTGTGGATATTCCTCTTGTTGAATCTAATATCTTAGAGACTACTCTGCTTTTGCCTTATGGGGTAGAAATATATTTATTACTTACCAATTGGAATCCGCTTAACATTTTTGCTCCTTTACCAAATCTTCCAACTAATTATAAGGTTTTAGTAGTTGGTCAAGGACCAGCTGGCTTTAGTTTAAGTCATTATTTATTACGGGATGGGCATGATGTAGTAGCCATAGATGGTTTAAAAATCACCCCATTGCCTTTTGATGTTAACCAACCTATTAAATATTGGTCTGATTATAAAAAAAACTTATCAGAGAGAATACCAGGAGGCTTTGGCGGAGTAGCTGAATATGGTATTACTCCAAGATGGGATAAAAATAATTTGACGATATTACGTCTGATGTTACAAAGAAATAGTCGGTTTAAGATTTTTGGTAGTGTAAGCCTGGATAGCAATATAACTATGGAGCAGGTATACCATTTGGGATTTGATCATGTTGCCTTGTGTACTGGGGCTGCTAAACCCAAAATCGTTGAGATGAGAAATTTTCTTGCAAAAGGTGTTAGAACAGCTTCCGACTTTCTAATGACCTTGCAATCAGGAGGAGCTTTTTTAGAGCAATCTATCACTAATTTACTTATCAGGATGCCTATTATCATTATTGGTGGTGGATTGACCGCTATTGATGCAGCAACTGAAAGCTTAAATTATTATAAATTACAAGTAGAAAAGTTTTTAAAGAACTATCAGTTATCAGTTGTAAAGAATGGTAAAAAGCACACAGAGCAACATTGGACAAATGAGGATAGATTAATAGCTGAAGAATTTATTTTGCATGCAAAATTATTTAAGCAAGCACAAACTAGACCATCTATCAAGCAAATCCTAGACGAATTAGGCGGAGTAACAATTTGTTATAGGGGTAAATTAAAAGATTCTCCTGCCTATAAGTTAAACCCTGAGGAAGTGATGTATGCTATGGGGGATGGTGTAAAATTTGTTGAGGATATGATACCTTTAGGTATTGATGTTGATCAGTACAACTATACCCAATCGATAGAATTTGATAATTTAGGTGTAAGAAAAAAATTTAAGGCACGAACTGTACTGATGGCAATAGGTATCGATAAAGAGGTAGTAAATAATCATTTAGAAGATAATATAACATATTTTGGTGATTGTAATCCTTTATACTCTGGAAGTGTGGTTAAAGCCATAGCAAGTAGTAAAGAGGGATATAAAAATATCGGAGAAAAACTTACCAAAAATAGTCCAATTTTTCCTGGTAGTTATATATATTTCTTTGCTAAACTAGATTATCTATTAACGAGTCGTATTGAAGAGGTTAATATTCTATCTGATAAGATAGTAGAGCTTGTAATACATTCTCCTCTTGCTGCTAAGAATTTTCAACCAGGGCAATTTTTCCGTTTGCAAAATTATTCTAGTGATATTGCAAAAATTATTGAACCTTTGGCTATTGCTGGAGCTTATGTTGATTCAAAAAATGGGTTAATTCATTTGATAGTTTGGCAAAGTGGTAAATCAAGTAATTTATGTAGATATTTATCGAAAAATGAGCAGGTAGTACTAATGGGGCCTAATGGTAAGCCAACTGAGATATTAAAAGATAATAATATAGTTCTTATTGGAGGAGGGGTTGGAAATGCTGTTTTATGCTCAATAGCCAAGGCTCTTAAAAATAATAATTGTAAAATTATATATTTTGCTGGTTATAAAAATTTACAAGATAGATTTTATCAAGAAAAAATTGAAGAATCAGCTGATATAGTAGTTTGGTGTTGTGAAGAGGGGATTTTATCAAAAAATCGGTCGAAAGATATTAGTGTTAAGGGTAATTTGCTGTATGCTATAATGGGGTATTGTTCTCTCTGGGAGAATTTGGCTATAGATAGGATAATAGCCGCCGGTGTTTCAGAAATGATGCAAGCTATAAGAGATAAAAAAGATGATTTTTTTGGTAAAAAACCCCAACTAATAGTAAGCATTAATTCTCCTATGCAGTGTATGATGAAAGGTATTTGTGGGCAATGTATTCAAAAAATTACAGACAAAAATAGATATATTTTTACTTGTGCCTGCCAGGAGCAAGATGCAAAAATAGTCGATTTCATAGGGCTTAAGAGTCGTTTAGAACAAAATTCTCTGCAGGAAAAATTATAGTTAATTTTTCTTATAGTATATAGAGTTTGTCCGCAAACTAAAATTAATTGGAATGAAAACGTGATTTTTTTGGCTATGAGTTGATTACTTCTTGGTAGGATACTTACTTCTATTACTTAGCTTTTGGACAAGCTATGAAGAGTGGAAGAAAATTTCAACAAAAAATAATCACCAACTAGATCGACTTATACAAGAAGCCTCTTTTCAAAACTAGTTTCTAATCTTATATTGCTCCATCGTTAGGAGTAAAATTTTCTTGTTGATCAAAACTCTCAAGAGGACTAATAGCATCTTGCTTGTTGCTCCTTGCATAATCTTGTGCTTCAGATTCTGATCGTGCCACAATTACTGTTATGTTTGTGCTAAGATCAGCGTGCAACCTGACCTCTACCACAAATACACCTGTTGATTTTATTGGCTTGTTAAGAATGATATTTAAATGTGATATTAACTGTGAAGAAGCCTTAGATAAACTTTCGGCAATTTCTTTATTATTCACTGAACCAAACAACCGACCATCATCAGAAGACTGTCTAATAAAGACCAGTTCTTTACTACTTATGATATTATTAATAGCTTCTGCCTCAGATCTTATTTTTAGGTCTTTTTCCTCAAGATCATGTTTTTGAGTTTCTATGAACTGTTTATTAATCTCTGTTGCCCTAATTGCTAATTTCCTAGGGATAAGATAATTACGAGCAAATCCTTTTTTTACCTTAAGAATTTCTGCAATTTTCCCGAGCTTTCTTACGGGTTTAATCAAAATAACTTCCATTTTATTCCTCTGCTCAAACTTGAAACACAAAAGGTAACAATGCTAGAATTCTAGCAATTTTTATAGCATTTTTCAGTTTTCTTTGTTTTTTGGCACATACATTGGTGATCCTGCTAGGTAGCATTCTGCCACCCTCCGATACAAATTTTATTAACAAGTCAGGATTCTTGTAATCAATTATTGGAGCATTTGCAATAGAGAGAGGGCAACCTTTACGTTTTCTAAAAAACACCCTTTTATTGGTTCTATCAGCCATTCTAGTCATTGACTTGGAGTCAGTAGCATCATTTTCAAACATTTTAATCTTTTCCAATTTTATTATATTGAGTCTTTATTAATTGTTACATCCACTATTTCTTCATGGTCTAAACTTTTACTTCTTAAAATCGGCGAAGGTTCAATACTTATTGAATCAACATTTATGTTAATAAACCTAATAATATTTTCACTTAACTTCATTTTCCTTTCCATTTCAGTTATCACTGAAAAGTCAGTTTTAAGTCCCATAAAAATATAATGCCCTTTTTTGTTATTACCAATTTTATAGGCTAAACTTCTTAAACCCCAATATTCAGTTTTAACAACCTCACCATTACTATCTTCAACAATTTTAGTAAAATCATCGGTAATTTTATCTACATCAGCAGACGAAATATCTTGCCGTATGATAAAAACTGATTCGTAAAAAGCCATATATAAGAATCTCCAGCTACAAAATAAAGTTATTTATAACAATAAAAAATATTTAATTCAAGTGTTATCTTTACTATAAGGCATAATTAATGAATCTACTAAATAATCTTTTGATTGCATAATTGCAACCGTTTTGCACGGACTGTAAACAAATAATTAAATTAGTAGACTTATGTTAATAAATTTAGTAGAAATTTATTAATTAATTCGATAATATTGCACTTTAAAAAGTTAAGTTTAATATCATTACAATAATTTACAATAATGTAATATTAGACTCTTGCATAACTAAATTATACTCTTTTGCTTTAGAATTGGTTTCGCAAAACTTTGGATATTGATGTACTTATGCTTAATAGCTGTATACGTTGTCTTAACTCCACCTTTTGTTTATGCTCCAATTTTTTAAATCATTTGGATATACAAGAGAAGAATTTAGTTATGCCTAAAATCTTCATTTAATTAGTATTTAAAATGTTTGATAAATTACCACCTAGAATTCTTATTATAGAATCAACTAAAAGCATTAACGCTTCTTTATCTAATGTTATAGAGAGAGCGTGGTTTAATCTTATTAGGGCTAATACAGTAGAAAAAGCTATATCTTTTTCTACTGTAAATCATCCTGATGTCATTATTATTGATTCGATAGTACAAGATAAAGTTGCTACAGATATAGCAATTACAATAAGAGAAATTGACGGCTTAGCGAAAGTACCAATAATTTTTTTGTTACACCCTGGAGAGTTTCCGTCTAACTATACTTTAGAAGATAGCAACTTTGTTGCTTGTCTCATTAAACCATTCACATCAGATCAATTAATGCTCTTAATAAGATCTTTATTAAGACGCTCTAATTTAATTCTACAAGATAAAGTTATAAAGTATAAAGAAGTAAGTATGGATCTTACCACTTATAAAGTAACTAATAACGGTAGGATAATTCGTTTAGGACCAACAGAATTTAAGATTTTACAACTTTTCATAAAATCCCCTAAAGTAATATTTTCTCGCCAAGATATTGTAAATAAAGTGTGGGGAAAGGATGCGGTTATTGATCTACGTACTATTGATGTACATATAAATAGAATAAGAGCATCTCTAAATAACAAAGACTCTGAAGTATTTATAAAAACTGTTCGTTCCATAGGGTATTGCCTTGATTTACCAGATATTCAGGATTAAAGTAAGAAATTATCAGAAATTTCTCATATAATTCTTGTAAAAGATATACAACTTGCAATTTAAAAAAATTGGTGTAATATTCTGAATACTTTAATAGACCTCTTGCATAACCTAATCTAATTGGTAATTTTATTGTCAAAACTCGTCTCCGTTCCTCACGTACATCTTAGTACGCTGCGGTACTCGACTTCGTTTTTCCTAAAAATTCCTCAATTATCTTTAGGTTATACAAGAAGTCTAATATATATAAGTACAAACCAATAGCTTAGTTGTTATGAAATCAGATAAAATTAAAAACACCCTGATTATACCATTATACATTATTATATTAATTATTGCAATACCGATACTAAGCGAAACTATTTATACTCCCTCACTTCCTAGCTTAGCCAAGGATTTAGCAATTAGTGCTAATTTAGCTGAATATACCCTTACTATTTATTTGTTTGGTTTTGCTGTTGGGGTTTTAATGTGGGGCAACTTATCTGATTCTTATGGACGTAAGCCTTGTCTACTTATAGGATTTTTAATTTATGCTTTATCATGCTACATTTGTTATCTATCAGATAATATAAATATGTTACTAGCTGCAAGATTTATGCAAGCTTTTGGGGCTAGTGTTGGGTCAGTATTAGGACAAACCATAGTTAGAGATGCAATAAACCCGCAAGATCGTGGTAGGATATTCTCAACTATAAGTATTGCTATGGCTCTTGCTCCTGCTATAGGACCAATTATCGGTAGTTTGGTAATAAAATTTTATCATTGGTCAGCTGTATTTCTTGTATTAATCGTAATGGCAATATTAATTATGTTGTTAGTATCAGCTAAACTTCCAGAAACTAACCAAAATCTAGAGGTTAAACGCTCGATTATTATATTGTATCAAGAATGTTTTAATAAAATGATCAGAGATATAAGATTGCTCGGTTTCGTATTTTTAATTGGAGCAGTGAATGGTATTACATTTGGCTATTTTGCTGAAGCACCTTTTTATTTTATTTCAGGGCTAAATATGGCAACTTCATCATTTGGTATGATAGCATTCTTTATGTGTATTCCCTCAATTTTAGGTGGGCTGATATCTAAAAAGATGCACAAATTGCAAATAACATCTGACAATATTATTTTTGCAGGTGTTAAGCTTATGTGTTTAGGATCTCTGCTATTCTTTTTATCTAACTATTTTAATCTAATTAATAAAGATGATGTAATCTGCTCTGTATTCCAAACTTTATTATGGATGGGCATGATTAACACTGGTGCTATGATGGTAATTCCCAATTGCATCAGTCAAGCTTTGGAAAATTATGGTCAATTTGCTGGTACTGCTGCCTCACTTTCTGGTTTTATGTATTATGTAATTATCGTAGGTTTCACAATACTAATGGGATATATGCATGACGGAACATTGATACAATTACCATTATTTATACTGAGCATTGCAATTAGCATGATGTTAGTGTTTTATGTTGCCATTAATAAGAAACAGATATAAGTCAATTCAGGGGAGGTTGGTGACCATAACTGTTGAAAGTTGAAAAGAGAGCTAAATTATAACTAAAGGTTGTGTATAAATATAAACTCAGGGTAATTACCATACAAACCCGTCATTGCGAGCTGATGTATCCCCACGAAATTGTTGCAAAATAATGCGAGTTGCCAATTAATTGATTTTAGTAAACCCTAGACTTCACAAGGTTTGAAGAACATTTAATCAGGTCAAAAAATGCAATAAATTCTCAAAATTAGAAATTTTTTAAAATACATAGCGTTTTGATTATACTTTCCACGTGTCAAATAGTTCGTAAACTGCTTGACATCTAGGTTTCATGTAGCAAGAATTTCGTGGGGATACATCAGATTGCGAGGAGGTCGCTAGACCAACGAAGCAATCCATTTCTAATCGCTTTTCTAGATTGGATTGCTTCGTCGACTACGCTTCCTCGCAATGACGCTATGCTATTTTTTCTATTACTTTTAAATACCATGCTTAAGGTGAGATACAAATATACTTGACTTACAGGTAATAATAATTTACTTTAATGCAGGTTATATGGCGGATGTAGCTCAGTTGGTTAGAGTATCAGATTGTGGATCTGAGGGTCGCGGGTTCAAGTCCCGTCTTTCGCCCCACCTTCTCGAGGTTCTACAACTTCACTCAAACATTTTTATTTTGGTTTTATTTTGGTTTTCCAGCAAAACTCCCCAAAATTGACCTACAAAATAGTCTATTTTTAACCGTTTTTCACGGGGAGGAAGTATGACAGAATCGTTAACTTTTTCCGATAGCTTAGTTAAAAATCCAGATACTATTTTCTATAATATAGTCGGTAATTTCGTCCCACCTGAATGGCGAAACCTTACTAATAATTGTGGTAAGCAATTAAGTAAAACTTCTCGTCAGCTCCTGTCGTTGATAGTTTCCCGTCTACAGTTTTATAATAAGGATAAGCAAGTAGAAGAATTACAAGAAGGCTATCATTTCTTCGAAAAAGAACTAGGAGTTTGCCAAAAACGGATTGCACAATGTCTAAGAGAATTACAAACAAGTGGGTTCATTAATTTCACTTTAATTACTACGATTAAACATAATCTAAAATGCCGCAATATTTTATGTATCAAACTCCTTAAGAAATTTATAAGTTTTCGTAAAGCTAATGATAATTCTTCTAACTCTAATTATACAAATATTCAATCTAGCCATCAAAAAATTTCAACTCAGCAGGAAGAAAAATTTAACCCAAATGGCAAAAAATTTCCCCCACACAATATAATAGATAATAATATATCTATATCTTTATCTAGATGTAAAAAAAATGAAAAAAATTAAAGTTTGCCAGAGCTTGAGTCAACTGAGGAGAAAGATTTTAATTCACCACCTGAGGCAACGTTAATCTCAGTAAGTGAAGCTTTCCCCTACAATTCCATAGACTGCAATTCCAGCGATGTAGCTTTAACTGATGACGAGTCAGACCCAGATTCTGATTCAACAGGCGGGGCTTCAGGAAATAGCGGAGATCACTGCTCTGTGCCTTACTCTTAAAACCTTGTACTAACAGTTCAAGACCTTGTTTTTTCCAGTTACTTATCTGTGTAGCATGAACCCCATACTTGCTAGTTATCTGGGCTATAGTTAATTCCCCCTTTATCGCCTCTATGACAATTTTAGTTTTTTCTTCCGCACTATACTGCTTAGCTTGTTTTTTCATCTCTAGCTCCTTATTCTTTTGCTAAAGAATTCTATCTCATTTCCTCTTATTTTTTGTCTAAATTTGGGGGACCATTATATTACCATAAATCTCCATTTAATCTTACAATTTAAAAAATTTGCTATTAATTCTCAAAATGACCCTCTTTCATTTCTCTCCAAGCTTCAAGAATTTCTTTTAACACCTCCTTATTTGTTTCAATTTCGTGGTCATCAAAATCACTCAATGATTTTATTAAGTCCTCAAGATCTTTTAGTGTTAATTCAGATATATCTTCATCTGGATAGTTTTCTTCTAAGCTCATAGCAATTTCGTCAACATCATTCCAATGCATTATTTTCCCCTATATTATTTTTATAGCCAATTACTATTACCATTTAATCAACTCTACCAATAAATAATATATTAGTGCATGTTTATAATAGTATATTATTAAAGGGGGTGAGATTATTATACAACTAATATGCTGTTTTGCTTTGAAGAATTGACCTTGCTTGTTTTTTAGTTTAAACTGATAGTCGTTCAATATTATAGTTAGTTAGAGGTGCATATGCCATTAGATGAAGGAAAAAATAATGTATTGTTATTTAATATTGGTGGTAGTCATGAAAGCCAAGAAACTCAGCATAGCACCAATATGTCTAAATTTAGCTCAGCAATATCAACTATTGAGCTTAAACCCCACATACAAGATGGTAAACTAGATAAGGAAAATATAGTAAGTGAAATATTTGATAAAGCTGAGAATCTAGGAAAAACACCCATACTTAATATACAATTTAATTCAAATATGGAAAAACCGTTATTTGATGAAGATGATTTAACGGATTTAAAAAACTTAGGGGTCAAGGTTTGTTTAACCTTTAGCAATTATAACTCACAAGCTCAAAATCTACAATCTAGTTGGCAACCTCTTCTTACCGGGGTCAACCATGTGTTTTTTGCTAATGCTAATGACCAAATTAGGGCTGTGGCTGAAAAACATGTAGCAAAAGAAAAAACTTCGCACATCCAATCTATGCCAGTTAGCAATTTAATAGAGTCAGAGATTCTAAACAGACCTCCTAATATATTATTGTCAGGGGGATTACCTAATAAAGAGAGATTAACTGAGGTAGTAAAAGCAGCAAAAGACTTAGGTAATACTAGGGTAATTATAGCCAGCAATCCTTCATCTATCGATGACGTAGCTAATATTATTGCAAACAAATTTGATATCATTAACCAAGATCAACAATTAGGTATTAAGTTAGAAGTTGAAGAAATTTTAAAAGATAAAGTTGGTGGGGCTAAAAAACTGGAAAATTATATATCACAATTATCTCAACAATTCCAAAAAGATATTGGTAGAACAGAAATAAATCCTATTGATATATATTTTGACCTATCTGAGCCGCAAAAACTTCAGAATCTTGCCAAGCAAGCTAAATATACTGTACCGCTTCAACAGGGATACACCATTGAAAATTTTACTAATGGTTGCATCCCATTGGGTCAAGGTCAGGGAAGAAGTTCTGATATTACTGCTGAAGTTAAACAAAGGGAAGATGTTCCTGGCATTAACAGCGTAACTGTTCATGATATGCAAGAGAATCTAAATGAATATAAACCAGAGAATGTCCTTAAGAGAGTTATCAATGCTTTTAAACAAATGGCAAATGAAGAGGGAAAATCGATACCGATACTAACAAAACAAAACAAGGTAGAATCCTCTCAGGAAAATAATCTAACAAAAGAGAATTATTGGTATAATGATTTGGATATATCCAATTTACTAAAAGCCTCATTAAACGAAAATGTTTCTATCCAACCAGCTGTATCACTAGCTTCTGAGCAGTATAACAATGAAATGTTACGACATGTTATGCTTGAAGCTATCGCATCGGTAAATAGTGGAAAAGACTATGCTGTTATGCCAATTAATACGGGACATGAACACTGGGTTAGTTTAGCAATCACTAAGGATAGGGATAATAAGATAGTATTTACCTATAATGATCCTATGGGAACGGAGATAGAGCAAAGATCAAAGTTGGTAGAGATGATTAAAGAAGTTTGCCCTGATAATGCTAAAATCGTTGATTTAAAGACTAAACAACAACAAAACGATAAAGATTGTGGACCTTTCATTGTAGATAATTTAATTAAAATGGCAAAAGGCGAGAAGATTCTTACTACTGAACAATCTCAAGATATGGGAGCAAAATTACGTAAGGGGCAAGCAGAAACAATGAACATCGAAAAAATCAAGAAAAAAGCTCATGATATAAGAAAAACCATAACTTCCTCTACATCTCTACCTCGTTCTGTTACATCTTCTGCTATTAGGAGCAATAATCGCTTTAGAGGGAGTAGTATTGCTTAAGAGATGAGGGGTTACAAGGTTAAAAACATTTTTCATAAAATTCAGTTATCTTGTCTTTAACCTTAACTGGATCAAGCATTATGTTAACTCCTCCTCTAAATTCCGCTGAGTTTGCTAAACCACTACTATACCAACCTATATGCTTTCTCGCTAGCTGAACGCCGGTATCGTTCCCGTAATATTCTAGCATGGAATCATAATGACTTAATATCACTTCTAACTGCTCTGCCATTGAAGGGGAGGGTAGTTCTTCTCCTGTTGCAAGATAATGGGCTATTTGAGAAATAAACCACGGTCTACCATATACTCCCCGACCAACCATTATACCATCAGCCCCCGATTTTTGTAAGCATTCCTTAGCTTTAGACAAGGAGGTAATGTCTCCATTAGCGATAACGGGAATCTTTACCGCATCCTTAACCTGTCGTATAAACTCCCAATCTGCTTGACCAGAATAAAACTGGCATCTTGTCCTACCATGAATGGTGATCATTTGTATACCAGCATCATAGGCTATTTTTGCTAAATTTGGGGCATTCTTAGTTTGTTCATCCCAGCCAGTACGCATTTTTAAAGTTACTGGGATTTTTACCGCTTTTACTGTAGTTTCTAAGATTTTTGCCGCTAATTTCTCATCTCGCATTAAAGCAGAACCAGAATAGCCGCCAACTACTTTTTTAGCTGGACAACCAAAGTTTAAATCAATAATCTTGGCTCCCATATCCTCATTCATTTTAGCTGATTCTGCTATTATATCGGGTTCGCATCCAGCAATCTGTACGCATGAACCAGTAGCATCATCTTGAATGATCGCACATCTTTGTAAAGATTGCCTTGTTTCAATAATCATTGCCCTACTAGCAACCATTTCAGAGATTACCAGACCTGCACCAAATTTTCGTACTAATTTTCTAAATGGTAAATCAGTAACCCCCGACATTGGGGCTAATATCACCGAATGAGGTAGCTGAATATTGCCTATTTTTATCATCAACTTATTTTAATTGCTTAAATCAGGATTATAGCTGAATAAGAAATAATTTTGCTAGAAAATTATGAAGTTTATTGATTTTAATGACTCATCTTACGTATGGCATTTACAGACCATATATATTTCGTCATTGCTAGGAGTATTTTTGCTACAACGAAGCAATTCTAGTTACTTTTTGAATTACTTCGTTGCCTATGTTTCAATGCTTAGATTTATCTATAGCAAAACCTATTGAATTAGGTGATATTATGATAAAGTAATATGCATATCTCCTATAACGTCTATGCTATAATCCTCGCCACCATAGTTAAATTCTAGATGACCATCAGGGGTAAGAGATAAAAAGAGGAGATGGAAATCATGTCCTGTAAGAGTGACAGTACGCCCTCCTGCCCTTACAGTTAATGATTCTCCAAAAGTCGAATCTCTAACAACTACAGCAGGTTCTGCTGCTTCTATTCTTTCTTCTGTTCTCAATATTCTTGGTGTATTTGGTATATTAGGGGCGGTCATAATATTTCTCCTATTTAAAAATTATTTTGTGCATTATATATAGTTTAATTTTTTACGCAATATCTTATACGTTTTTAAAGATTTTGTATGAAAAAAGCTGATCGATAAGCGTCATTGAGAGCGAATGTATGTGAGCGTGGCAATCCATAAAGCTCGTATAGTCAATTGATGAGAAGTTGGTGACGTTGTCGCTCAATGCTCGCCTATTACTTATAGGCGTTGCTCCATCGTTCCTAGCCCCAAATTCCCCTGAATTGACTATAATATGGAGCAACTATGTTTCGCAATAAAAATTTAAATAAATTTGGTGTAAATTAATTATAAAGCTATATAATTAAGGCTATTTAAATCAATTGTAGAAGCTATATTTGCTCAGCCATATTCAACAACAAATTATATTATGAAAATCAATGTGGAAATTATTCGCACTTATCAAGATTGGGAAAATCATAAATTTATCAATAAACTATTAGTGAAGAAGGTTGCGTGTGCTATACTAAGTAGATATAAGAATTTTAAAGGAGTTGCAAGGTTTGAGCTAGCGATATTACTAACTGATAATAATGAAATGTTAAATTTGAATAGCCAATTTTGTGGTAAGGAGAAACCTACAAATGTGCTATCATTTCCTGATATAGAATTAGACTTTCGGCATTTACTTGAATTTACTCCTAATGTAGGTTATATGTATTTGGGAGACATAGCTTTTGGGTATGAAATAATTCAGAGTGAAGCGATAAGTCAAAATAAAAGCTTTAGGGATCATTTTATACATCTTTTGGTACATAGTATTTTGCATTTACTTGGCTTCGATCACCAAAATGACGAAGAAGCAACTATTATGGAAAATTTAGAAGTAGAAATATTAAAGGATTTTGCTATTGTTTCTCCATATTAACAATTATGCTAGGTTATGTGAAAAAAGAAGATATTTCCTCTATTAACTCTAAAAAGGCTATGCTTACAAATCCTTCAAAATTTGATATTCTTAAGTCTTGGTTTTTTCGTCTGTTTTTTAAAGAAAAGATAGAGTATAATTTTTATTATACTATTAAAAAGCTAAAATCTAACAGTAAGAAAATGACGTTAGAAGAACAAAAGATTTTCATGAATCTTTTGAAATTTGGTCACAAAACTGTAGAAGATGTAATGATCCCTAGATCTGATATTAAGGCAGTAAAATTAACCACTAGCATAGAGGAATTAGGTCAAATACTTAATAGCAAAATACCTCATACTAGAACGTTAGTTTATGATGAAACTTTGGATAATATAGTTGGTTTTATTCATATAAAAGATTTGTTTAAACTCCTTGTTACTAAGCAGAATTTGCCGTTAAAAAGAATAATTCGTAAGCCTATCATCTCTGCTCCTTCAATGAAATTGATAGATTTACTAGCAAAAATGCGAAGAGATCGTGTACAGATATCTATAGTTGTTGACGAATATGGTGGAACTGATGGCATTGTAACCATTGAAGATATTATGGAAGAGATAGTTGGTAGAATAGATGATGAACATGATAAAAAATCGGATATTGATAATTTTAAAATTATCAATAGTAATACCATTTTATCAAATGCTCGAGTGAAGGTTGAGGAGCTTGAATTGGCTCTTGGAGTGAAGTTAAAAACAGAAAATGATGAATTCGATACAATTGGTGGTTTAGTTTTAGCAAAAGTAGGTAATGTGCCTTCGGTTGGTATTAAAATTGATATTGAGGAACAGGTTGAACTTGAAGTAATCGAGGCAGATCCGAGATCACTTAAGCAGGTTAAATTAAAATTAAAAAATGGTGCATTATTACCTAATTATACCTTATGATTATCGCAACTAATTTAGCCATGAGTTATGGTGCAAAAATATTATTTACCGATGTAAATGTTCATATCAAAAATGGTAATAGATATGGGCTTGTTGGAGCGAATGGTGCTGGTAAATCTACTTTTTTTAAAGTTCTAATTAAAGAAGAGGAAGCAAGTATTGGTGAAGTCAATATAGTTAAGAAGGCTCGTATTGGTTGCTTAAAACAAGATCAGTTTCTTTATGAAAATACTTCAATTATTAATACTGTTATTGCTGGTAGAAGCGAATTATGGCAGGCTCTACAAGAAAAGGAAAAAATATTAGGGAATGAGAAATGTGATGAGGAAAGCGGTTATCGGTTAGGTGAATTGGAACAAATTATTGCTGATAATGATGGATATATCTCAGAAATTTTTGCCATTGAGTTACTTCTAGGTTTAGGGATACAAGAAAAATATCATCATCAACCATTATCCGTTTTATCCGGTGGCTACAAACTTAGAGTATTACTAGCCCAAAGTTTATTCAACAATCCTGATATATTATTACTTGATGAGCCGACCAACCATCTTGATATAGTATCGATTTATTGGCTAGAAAATTATCTAAAACAAAAATTCAAAGGTGCTTTAGTATTTATTTCGCACGATTTGACTTTTCTTAATAATATTTCTACCCATATTTTGGATATAGATTACGGTACCATCAAAACTTATACTGGTAATTATGATATTTTTATTCGTGATAAACAGCTAATTGCCGATCAAAAGCTTAAGGATCTCACTAATATAGAGAAAAAAATTGCTACTATGCAGGTTTTTGTCGATAAATTCCGGGCTTCCGCTAACAGAGCTAAGCAAAGTAGCTCACGAGAAAAGCAAATAGAGAAAATGGAATTACCTGATATACAAAAAAGTTCACGTATTAGCCCGTATTTTAATTTTAAGCAAAAAAGACCATCTGGAAAATTAGTGCTACAAGTTAAGGGTATTTCTAAAAATTATGAGAATAAAAAAATATTAAATAATGTAAGTTTTACTGTAACAAGAGGAGAAAAAATTGTTATTATTGGTCCAAATGGTATTGGTAAATCTACTTTACTAAAAATCCTTCTTGGTAAAATATTCTCAGATTTGGGAAGTTATGAATGGGGATACGAAACTCAAATTTCTTATTTTGCTCAGGATCATCATGAATTACTCAATGAAAATATCAACGTTATTGATTGGTTATCCAACCAAATACCTACTGAGAATGACAATACGTTGCGTAGTATATTAGGTCAATTATTATTCCGTAAAGATGAAGTAACTAAGAATATTTTAAATTTGAGTGGTGGGGAAGGAGCTCGTTTATTATTAGCCAAAATTATCTTAGAAGAAAGTAATATATTGGTATTAGATGAACCAACCAATCACTTAGATATTGAATCTAAGCATATGCTAAAAAATTCACTAATTAACTACCCAGGTACTCTAATATTGGTAACTCATGATAGAGATTTTGCTAGCAGTATAGCCACAAGGATTATTGCACTATCCCGCCAAACTATTACTGATTTTAAAGGTAAATATCAGGAATATTTAGCTAAATATAGCAATGATTACTTAGATAGTAATTGGGTATTGGCAAATAAGGCGGGGAAGTAATCTATAGTCGTGAGTGTTCACGGAAAAAAGTTAAAGTACAAGACATCTATTAGCGAAAAGACTTAAGCCAAGAAGCAATCTAACCTCACAACGTCATTGCGAGAAGACCGTAGGTCGACGAAGCAATCCAGAAAAGTGGTTAGAAAGGATTGCCACGCCACCTACGGTGGCTCGCAATGACGGAAAAGCTATCTAAAACCCGCTCTACCTTATAACTTCCAAGAGTTGTGGTGTAAGCCGGCGAAGCAATTCATAAAAGTAACCAAAAATGGATTGCCACGCCACCTACGGTAGCTCGCAATGACGTTGATACTTTAGATGGAGTCAGAAATGATTAACACCAACAATAAATACATAGTTTGATATGAGTAAATATACAGAACTAAATGATGCTAAGATAAGTTTTTGCCTAGCTCAATCACGGGATGAAGATTTAATAAAATCTTGGTTTGATAAACCACATATTAAACATTATTGGGACAATAGTAGCGATCTATTGGAAAACCTACAAAATTACTTGCAAGGTACGAAAGATATTTTTGATTATTGGCTAGGCTTTTATGATATGCAACCCTATGCGTTAATAATGACATCAGATGCAAACGACTCTACACCAGAACATCTACTATCTTGGGTTAAACCTAAGGAAATCACTTGGACTATAGATTTTATGATAGGACAAGAAAATTTTCTAGGATTGGGTTTAAGCTCAATGACCTTAGCAAGATTTATAAATACAACAAAACAAGTTAGCACTTGGATAATTGATCCTAGTGAATCAAACCATAAAGCAATTAGTGCCTATAAAAAAGCTGGTTTCAAAATAGTTGATAGTTTTGCTCCATCTACAGGCTATTTTAAGGATGTACCACATTATTTAATGATTTTGAAGAATTAAAAAGCAATTATTTTTTAGAAACTATTAGTGTTGGTATGTTTATGGTTTATAATGCTATTATTATGGAGGAAAATATATGAAAGAATTTGATTTAATAGTGATTGGTGGTGGTCCGGCTGGTTATACAGGAGCAATAAGAGCAGCCCAGTTGGGTATGAAGGTTGCCTGTATAGAGAAAAGGGTGACGCTCGGTGGTACTTGCCTAAATGTTGGCTGTATTCCTTCCAAAGTATTACTAAATTTTTCGGAGAAATATCATGAAGTATTGAACCATTGTGCCGATATTGGCATTATAACCTCAGCCAAACTTGATTTACAGAAAATGATGACTAAAAAAAGTCAGGTAGTATCAGACTTATGCAAAGGCATAGAAGGTTTGTTTATAAAAAATAAAATCACTAAATTTACAGGAAGTGCCAAGTTTATTTCAGCCAATCTTGTAGAAATTACTAACGGTGCATCAGTTGAACAAATATCGGCTAAGAATATTTTAATTGCTACTGGCTCTGATATTATTGAAATGCCCAATATTACTGTTGATGAGGAATATATAGTGTCATCAACAGGAGCCTTGAGTCTTGCTAAAGTTCCGGAAACTATGGTAGTAATTGGTGGGGGTTATATCGGTTTAGAGCTTGGTTCGGTATGGAACAGGCTTGGTTCCAAAGTAACGGTTATTGAATATGCTGGAAGTATTGTGCCAGCTTTAGATAAAGAGATTATCAGTCAATTTACCAAAATCCTACAAAAACAATCTATTGAATTGCGATTAAACACTAAGGTGATATCTGCTGAGAAAAAAGCAGGAAAAGTTATTTTAAATATACAACAAGCAACTGACAATTCAGCACAACAGGTAATAGCAGATATAGTGCTAGTAGCCGTTGGTAGAAAAGCCCATACAACAAATTTAGGTCTAGATAAATTAGCCATTAAAACGGACAAACAAAATAGGATTACGGTTAATGATCAGTTCCAAACAATAATTCCTAATATTTATGCTGTCGGTGATGTAATTGCTGGACCTATGCTCGCTCATAAAGCAGAAGAGGAAGCTGTTGCTGCCGTTGAAATTATGGCAGGTTTAGCAGGTCATGTTAATTACAACCTTATTCCAAGTGTCATCTACACTTATCCAGAAGTGGCAAGTGTTGGCTTAACAGAGGAGCAATTAAAAGAAGCTAAGATTGAGTACAAGGTCGGCAAATTTCCATTTTTGGCAAATAGTCGAGCGAGAAGCACAGGTTGTACTGATGGGATGGTAAAAATATTGGCTGATAGCGTAACGGATAAAGTACTTGGAGCGCATATTATAGGCCCTTCAGCTGGTACTATGATTGCAGAGCTTGTAGCATTTATGGAATTTGGTGCTTCTTCAGAAGATATAGCAAGAACTTGTCATGCCCATCCTACCTTAAGTGAAGCCATAAAGGAAGCAGCTTTGGCTGTAGATAGGAGGGCTATTAATTTTTAGGAAGCTTTATATTGACTTGAGCGTTCACGGTTTTTTGCTATTTTCTTATGATAAATAAAAAATCTGCTTGCCAAGCGTCATTGCGAGACCACGAAAGTAGGTCGTGGCAATCCACTATTCTTATTGCTTCGTCGCCATTAAAGTAGCTCCTCGCAATGACGAACCTATACCAACTTAGAGATAGTTCTTCCACCAATAATATGGAAATGAAAATGAAATACACTTTGTCCGGATCTAGCACCTTTGTTGGTAATTAAACGGTAGCCATCTTGCTCTAAACCCACTAGAGACGCAATATAAGATAGTCTGGTGAAATAATTTTTAATTTCATCGCCAGAAGCTTTAAGGATAAAATCACTATAATCAACATATTCCTTTTTGGGTATAACTATTACATGTACCGGAGTTACAGGATTTATATCGTTAAATGCTATTAGATTCTCATCTTCATATATTATCTCTGCTGGTAGATACTTGCCAATAATTTTCGCAAAAACATTGTTTTTATCATACATATTCATTATACCCTAATTCTTATCGACCGCTAAGCATTTTAAAAATTTTAATTCAGCTTCTATCTCAGATTTTGCTAGTATTATCTCTTCAAGTTGGTATTTCTTTCGTTGCAGATCATATTCTCTCATATCGCTACTAAAAAAACCAAATATTAACATAATAGCTATTCGACTGGCAAAGGTAAGATAAGTAAAACCTAAGCTTGATATAGCTACACTTATTATTAAAGTAATGATTAGTGCTATCCACATTCTATGATATAATGCCCAAAACATATTAAAAAATGCAGCAAATAATGAAAAACCCTGCTTGATAATGATAAAATCATTATCTTTTTTTTGAGGATTAACATATATTGAATAAATATTCATAAGAGAATCTTGTAATTATGATACTGAATGATTAGATTACTTAAACACCATAATAATAAACAAACAACTAAACATCAATAGCTAAACATCAATATTTAGAAGATTATTTATGTCAGATAACTCATTACACGGGACTACTATACTGTGCTTAAGAAAAGGCGGAGAAGTCGTGATTACCGCTGATGGTCAGGTTTCCCTTGGTAATACAATTTTAAAATCGACAGCCAAAAAATTAAGAACTATGTTCAATAATAGTATTATTGCAGGCTTTGCTGGCTCTACTGCCGATGCTTTAACTTTATTTGAAAAACTAGAATTAAAGCTAGAAAAACATTCATACCAGTTACTGAGAAGTGCAGTAGAATTGGCAAAGGAGTGGCGTAGCGATAAATATTTACGTAAACTTGAAGCAATGATGATTGTTGCAGATAAAAAAAATATATTAATTCTAACTGGTAATGGTGATGTAGTTGAACCTGACGGGGATGCTGCTGCCATTGGTTCTGGTGGATTATATGCCCTGGCAAGTGCTAGGGGATTAATGTCTTCTGACAATAACCTAACTGCAGAAGAGATTGCTTTAAAATCAATGCATATTGCAGCTGACATTTGTGTTTTCTCTAATCATAACATTATTTTAGAAAAAGTTATATGAGTACTAGTATTAAGAAAAAATCCGCGGGAATTCCTGCTAAATCTGTAAAAACTTCGGTTAAACCTGTAAGAACTCCACCTAAATCAGTGGAAATTCCTGCTAAATCTATGGGATTAACTCCTTCTAAAATCGTAGCTGAGCTTGATAGATTCATTGTTGGACAATATAAGGCCAAAAAAGCTGTGGCGATCGCTTTACGCAATCGCTGTAGGCGTAGAAATGTAGCCGAGCCACTTCGTCAAGAAATCGTTCCAAAAAATATTTTAATGATTGGACCAACTGGAGTAGGTAAGACTGAAATCGCTAGAAGGCTTGCTAAGCTTAGCGGCTCACCTTTTCTTAAAATAGAAGCCACTAAATTTACTGAAGTAGGATATGTTGGACGAGACGTTGAGTCAATAATACGAGATTTAGTGGAGATAGCTGTTAATACCCAAAAAGCTAATGCTAAAAAAGAAGTTATTGCTAATGCAACTTTAAAAACTGTAGAAAGAGTATTGGACGCTTTAGTAGGCAAATCGGCATCAGTTGAGACTAAAGAGAAATTTCGTCTTAAGCTTGAAAAAGGTGAACTCGATGATAATGAAATTGAGATCAATATAGCAGATTCAGGTAGCATATTTGGTGGTAATTTTGAAATTCCTGGTATGCCAGGAGCGGCTATGGGGGTGTTAAATGTTTCTGATATGATCAGCAAAGTCATCGGTACTAGTAAAACAAAAAACAAAAAAATGCTAGTTAAAGATGCTATGTTAACTATCTTGGCTGAAGAGTCAGATAAATTGATTGATCAAGAAAAAATTACTCAAGATGCATTAGTGCTAGTACAAAATGATGGTATAGTATTTTTGGATGAGATTGATAAAATCACTTCAAGACCTGAGGGAAAAAGCTCAGAGATTAGTAGAGAGGGAGTACAGAGGGATTTATTACCTATTATTGAGGGTACAACAGTTAATACTAAGTATGGTCCTGTAGAAACTGCTCATATATTATTTATAGCATCAGGGGCTTTTCATTTATCAAAACCATCTGATTTATTGCCCGAGTTGCAAGGAAGGCTACCTATTAGAGTAGAGTTAAACTCACTCACTAAGGAAGATATGGTGAAAATCTTGGTTGAACCAGAATCAAGTTTAATAAAACAATATTCAGCCTTAATTGGCACCGAAGGGGTAGAATTACAATTTACTGATAAGGCAATAGATAAGATTGCTACTTATGCAGCAAAAGTTAACTTAGAAATTGAAGATATTGGAGCAAGAAGATTGCATACTATTTTAGAAAATTTATTGGAGGATATAAGTTTTAATGCAAGTGACATGAAAGAAAAAAAGGTAGTTATGGAGGATCATTTTGTCGACCAGCAATTATCAAAAATTATCAAAAATCTGGATTTAGTAAAATTTATTTTGTAAATGATAGTTCATCTTGGCAGTTTAACCTTTAGTGGTATAGACATTATTGATGTCGATGTGCAAGTACAGATATCGCCAGGTATACCTAATTTTACTATAGTAGGGCTAGCGGATAAAACCATTGGTGAGTCTAAAGAAAGGGTTAGGGCAGCTCTGTCTTCCATAGGTCTTGCCCTACCTGCCAAGAAAATACTTATAAATTTAGCTCCAGCCGATTTGGTTAAAGAGGGTAGTCATTTTGACCTTGCTATTGCTTGTGCCATACTTAGCAGTATGAAAATTTTACCAGCTGGAGAAATGCAAGAATATCTAGTAATAGGGGAATTATCTCTAGATGGTTCTATATTACCTGTCAGTGGAGCTTTGCCTGCTGCTATTGGTGCTGCAGCTAGAAATAAAGGGCTAATTTGTTCAAAACAGAATGGTCAGGAAGCTGCCTGGTCTGGCAATAATAATATTTTGGTAGCAAGTAATTTAATAGAGTTAGTTAATCATTTTAAAGGTCTGCAAATATTATCATCACCAGAATTAGAAATTGATACTAGCATCATAAATTACCCTGATTTCAAAGAAATCAAAGGGCAGAAAACAGCCAAGCGAGCTTTAGAAATAGCGGCTTCAGGTGGTCATAATCTATTAATGTTTGGTCCACCTGGTACTGGGAAATCGATGCTGGCACAATGTATACCTGGCATATTACCCAAAATGCGACCTGAAGAAATATTAGAGTGCAGTACTATAGCAAGTGTTGCTGGCAAGTTAGCAAATGGCAAACTATCAAGGACTAGACCCTTTCGTGCTCCTCACCATTCCTGCTCGATAGCAGCAATGGTCGGTGGTGGTGTGGGTAAAAGAGTAAAGCCAGGTGAGATTTCATTAGCCCATAATGGGGTATTATTTTTAGACGAATTACCAGAGTTTCCACCTAATGTTATCGAATCTCTAAGGCAACCAATTGAAACCGGGGAAATACTAATTGCTAGATCAAATTCGCATATTAAATATCCAGCTGACTTTCAGCTAATAGCCGCAATGAATCCTTGTAAATGCGGTTATTTAAGCGATCCACATAAAGCATGTTCAAGAGCTCCAAAATGTGGTAGTGATTATCAGATGCGTATTTCTGGTCCAATCATGGATCGATTTGATCTACATATAAATGTAGGCTCTATCGATTCATATAATTATAATTTAATAGGAGATGATACAGAAGAAGGGTCTGAACAAATAGCCAATAGGGTCGAAATAGCTCGCAATATTCAACAAACTAGATATGAAGGATATAATATCAAAACAAATAATCGTTTGGATGGGCAACTGCTTATTGAATATGCACTACCAGTTGATGATGGAAAAGATTTACTTAACGAAGCAGCTACAAAATTTCGTATATCAATGCGGGCATATAATAGAATCTTACGAGTTGCAAGAACGATAGCTGACCTAGAAGGTTCTCGCAATGTCTATAAGATACATATTGCCGAAGCACTAAACTATAGAAAAATGGATAATAATCCATAAGAATAGGAATACAACCGTCATTGCGGAGGTGTAAGCCGACGAAGCAATTGTAAGTTAAAAGTATGGTATCCATGAAGTAACCAAAAATGGAATACTTTGTCGACCTTACGGTCTCCTCGCAATCTGATATATCCCCACGAAATTAAGCACGACAAAGCTCCGTCTTTATAATAGATGCTAGGGGTTCTACCAATGGTTTTATGGCATGCAAATAATTAAATTCAATAATAAATTTCCCAAGGGTAAAATACAAATAAATCTTTTTATCTTTTACTGTGTTAGGTTGGAAAATTCTTTGCATACCTTGGCTATAGCCTACCACACCTATAACCCAATATGTTATAATAACAATGGCAGATAGTAACATTAAAACTCCCCATCTATTATTACTTCATTTAATACTGTTTTTACATCCATAACCTACTATTTCCATCATCATTAAATAATGATGATATTCTATCAATTCTTGCTATTTTGCAACAATTTCGTGGGGATATACATCAGCTCGCAATGACTTTTTGTACTTTAAATTTTGTTCACAGAGCCTAGTTACTCACCTAATATTATCGCAACTCGAGCAAATTCATTTTCTAACTTAGTTTTAAGATTTTTATACTGAGAAGTTTTTAATTCTTCCTGGGTAATCAAGCTCTTTTTTATGGTTATTATATCTGTGAATACAGTATCTTTATCCTGATATTTACATGATCTATTCACATATATCCAGGGAGTATCAATCTCAAAGTTTAATTTTTTACAATCTTTAACTATAATATTTTTGATAATCATATATTTCTTGTTAGTTTCAGGCATACCTATAAAGATGTCTGATATCTGGTCAGAAGCTGTATGGGTGATATCATCTGATCTATTAGACTTTGAAGTTAAAGCAACCCCCATATTTGTTTTAGAAATTCTATTTCTTTGCTGTAATGCATATTTGATTGTAATATCTTTAACAATACGAGAAGTAAGATCAGGTAATTCTAAGAATTTTTTGTCTTCTTCATTAAGATATTCTCCACTCAACCTGCGGAAAGTAAAATCATTTAACTGTTCAGTTGAATAATATAATCCCCAACCACTCATGCTTGATGCCACTTCTCCCTTCATATCAAACTGACCAGACAACTCTACAATATTATTTTTTATAACTAATTCCTCGCGTGATATAGCTTGTGAAGTTTCAGGCTTTATATTGGCAACTTTGGTATAACCAGCTTCTTGAGTATCTAAGACCAATGCTATTTTATTAGCAACATCTGGGAAAATTCCTTGTGCCATACTAACAAGATTTGTTGGATCAATCCAATATACTTTGCCATTTTTATTAGTTACTTTAAGCATCGTATGATTAAAATTTCCCATGTTAGGTAAGGCATCTGGATTAGAAAAATTAGTAATACCTCGCATTACAAAAATAGGTTGAACTTTATAATCAAGTTTTTGCAAGATAGCAGCAGTACTTGCAGAAAAATCTTTACAATCACCAATTTGCGAACTGGCTACTTTTTCTAAATCTCTAGGAAAGTAACGACCTGATACTGTTCGCCAATCACCCATATATTGGATTTTTTCATTTAATGCAGAAGTGACAAAATTAATTTTTTCTTCGTCGGTATTCTTGTCTGCAGCAGATTCGGCTATATTCATGAAAATTGCAGGAAGTGGTTGGTTAATTACACTAGAATACCCAGGAGCAAGTTGTTTAGCCAAGTCTTGCCATTTGGTTAAACTTGACAAGGATACCCAAGTAGTATGCTTAATATTTAATATAGCATGACTTGGTTCATTTGTTATGGAATCGTAAACAGGCTTTGCTAAGATAATTTCTGCCGAATGAAAATCACTTTCAGCATCTTTAATAACTTTTAATACGCCTTTTGGATCATTTACTTTAATGTTTAGAGGTAATTTAGAATTGATCTTAGTATGACTTGCATGAAAATAACTGCCCATACCGTAAGATAAATTAGTACCATAAAAATTATCTACAGGCACTTTTGTTTCAACATACTTATATTTTAAATATATTTCTGCTCCAAGTTCTGCTTTAGGAAATGATATGGTTATTTGTCTTAGTTGATCAAAACCTTTACCAAAAAAGGCTAGTGGTTTATCCTCAGTCATATCTTT
The DNA here is from genome assembly GCF_964264705.1 of Candidatus Tisiphia endosymbiont of Xenochironomus xenolabis. Taxonomy (NCBI): domain Bacteria; kingdom Pseudomonadati; phylum Pseudomonadota; class Alphaproteobacteria; order Rickettsiales; family Rickettsiaceae; genus Candidatus Tisiphia; species Candidatus Tisiphia endosymbiont of Xenochironomus xenolabis. The sequence continues at coordinate 558,688 of NZ_OZ183473.1, read as the reverse complement.
AGTGACTATATATTCTTGTCCATTATAAATAGTTTTAGCTTCTAATATAGAAATATGAGAACTATATTCGTTATAAGTCAAACGATATTGGGAGAAAGCATCACGCCCTGATTCTTTTAGTATTTTTGCATGCATTTCCGTTATTGTTTCAGAAGTACCATCTTGGTTAATATTAATATTGTCGTTATAAAATTTAAACTCAACAGGGGCATCTTCATACCTACTCCACCTAGCTTGAGCGGTAGGGTTTATTACAAATACTAATAATATTAGGTGCAGAAAAGATTTTAAATAACTCATTATATAATCCTATAAAAAATTAGTTGTTAGTTGTATAGCTAACCCGAATATGTTTTAGATATATCTTAAATATAACAGATTTTTTTGATCCACTAATAGCTGTTTTCATTATTTTTGCGATATTGCTTATTTTTTTCATTTTTCAGTTATTATTAGTAGCAAAAATTATAAAGTTTAGCAAGAAAAAAAGCAGCAAATATTCACATGGCATTTTAAAGGTGGTATAAGTTTAAAAGTCGTATTTTACTCTTGACTATTTGTTAGCTTACTTTTATTATGACTGAAAATTTGTAAAAACTACAGAAAATTTTGTAAAAACTACAAAAAGATAATACAAAAAGATAATACAAAAAGGTTTGATAGTTGTGGCTAAAAAAAATAAAAATGTTTTGGTAAGACTTGTTAGTACAGCTGGTACAGGGTATTTTTTGGTAAAGAAGCGCAATCCTAAAACTCAAACTGAGAAGTTAGCATTTAAAAAATATGATCCGGTAGTTAGGAAACACGTTCCTTTTAAAGAAGAAAAGATTAAGTAGTGAAATAGTAGGAATATATGGCAACAAAAATTCGTTTGGCAAGAGGTGGGGCAAAAAAACGTCCCCATTATAGAGTGGTTGTAGCAAATGCAACAGCTCCTAGAGATGGTGATTTTTTGGAGAAGGTAGGTACTTATAATCCTATGCTTGTCAAGGGTGATGCAAATCGTGTAATTCTAAAATCTGATCGTATAGAATATTGGTTAAGTACTGGTGCTCAACCTACAGAGCGTGTGGCAAAGTTTATTGAAGAAGCTGGTATAGCACTTCCAGCATCGATCAAAAAGAAAATGGAAATAAAAATTAAGAATCGTAAAATAAAACCTCCTAAGAAAGAGTCCAAAAAAGCTTAAATAACATGGCGTAAGCTGAAGAATTAATTATAAGTCTAAAAAACGTCATTGCGAGGAGCTGCAAAGCGGCGACGTGGCAATCTATAAAAGTGATTAGAAATGGATTGAGGTTTACACCTCCTCGAAATGGCGATGTGTTGCAAAGTATCTCCTCGCAATGACATTAAAGGTCACACGAGCTTTTTCTTATCTGCCGGATTAGCTCAGTGGTAGAGCAACCGCCTTGTAAGCGGTAGGTCGTCAGTTCAAATCCGACATCCGGCACCACAGCAAGTAACAAAATTATTTTTGTAATGCATAAGACAATTCCTTGTAGATTTATCAACTATTTAAAGTTCTATAAATTAGATCTCGCAATTGTCATGTTGGCATTATTATGTGTGTCAATTTCTTTGCTAGCAATAGGTGGAGCTTTTAGGCAGTTAATCGATAGCGGTTTGAAAGGAAATTATCTACAATCAATCAACCAATCAATATTATATATTAGTATTTTAATATTAATTTTTAGTACGGGTAGTTTTTTCCGTTCTTATTTCATTAATAATATTGCTGAAAAAATCGTTAGTCAAATTAGGCAAGAGGCTTACAGTAACATAATTAATTTCGATATTGTTTGTTTTGAGGATCTCAAAATTGGTGATATCATTTCCCGCCTGAGTGTGGATATAGAACTTATTTATAAGTTGATTGTCAATTTTCTCTCTTTTTTTGTTCGTAACTCAATAATGCTAATTGGTGGAATTATCTTAATGTTCTGCCAGAGTCCTAAACTCGCTGCGATTGTCATTATTATTATACCATTATTATTGCTACCACTAATAAAATTTGGCAAATATGTACGAAATTTATCAAAAAATGTTCTCCAATCACAAGCCAATATTACCGCTAATTTAGAAGAGAGCGTATCAAATATTTGTGCAATACAAGCCTTTAATCAGCAGGCAAATAAAGTAGCGGCTTTCAATAAGCAAATTTCTGATTATTTACAACATGCGGCAAGTCGTTTAAAAGTCCGTTCAGTATTTTTTGCTTTGGCTATTTCAGTTATACTATTCTCCATCACTATAGTTATATGGGTAGGTAGCAGAGATATAGTACAGGGTCATTTATCATCAGGTCAGATGATATCATTCATTTATTACGCTATCATCGCTGGTGTAAGTAGTGGGGGTATTTTTGAGCTTTTAACTGAAGTCCACTCATCTCTTGTAGCCTCGGAAAGAGTTTTTGTTCTTATAGATTATACTTGCAAAAATCAACTAACTAATGTTCCAATGGGTGATTATCAAGATAATAAATCTTCTTTGAGTATAGAGTTTGACAATGTAAGTTTTGTCTATCCATCAAGATTAGACAATTTAGTTATAGATGATCTGTCATTTAAGATAGATAAAGGTAAGTTTATTGGTATAGTTGGCAGATCGGGTGCTGGTAAAAGTACTATTATGCAATTAATGTTAAAATTTTATTTTCCTGAGAAAGGAACAATTAGAATTGCTGGTCAAGATATATCCAAAACTCAAGATCATCAGATAAGACGCAAGATTGCCTATGTTCCACAAGATTCAAGTATTTTTTCTGGTACAATTAGGTCAAATATTGCTTTTGCTAAACCTGATGCAAGTATGGAAGAAATAATAGAAGCAGCTAATAACACCGGTATAATGGATTTTGTCCAGAATCTTAAAGAAGGATTAGATACTGAAATTGGTGAGAAGGGTATTAGATTATCTGGAGGACAAAAACAACGAATAGCTATCAGTAAGGCAATTCTATATAACCCAGAAATTTTACTTTTAGATGAAGCAATGAGTGCCTTAGATAGCGAAAATGAACAAAAATTATTGAGTAAATTGCAAGAAATAATGAAAGGCAAAACTATATTATCGATTGCTCATCGTATTTCAAGTATAGAACAGGCTGATGAAATTTTGCTAATTGATCATGGAACGTTAATTGCTCGGGATACTCATGTTAAATTGTTAGAAAAAAGTGAAATCTATAAAATAATCTGCCAAGAACAATCAATAAATTTGTAAAGAATCATTATAATAATAGATATTTTAACTAAAATGACACATAGTTATCATATTAATAATTTATTTTTATATTGGAAGGTAATTTTATCAATTATTTGACTTGAATATTACGCAGTTTAAGCTAGAATCACCAATACAAAAAATGAGGTTTATTATGAAAAATTTATTAACTATTATTCTAACTTTAGCTTTCTCTATTTCTGCTTTTGCTGGAGCAACTTCTGAGAAAAAAGATTCAACTACTACGGATCAGCAAGAAGAAACTACGGATGCACAAGATCCAAGCATGAAGAAGAAAGACGACAAGAAAGAAGAAAAGAAATAATTTCTTTATTCTACAGGCTGGTATAGGATATTTTCTATACCAGCTCTCTCTTTGGAGTACTGCAAAAAAGCAGTATCATTTCTGTAGGTTCTTATCCTATTGCTATTCTTCCGTTATATCCCTTAGCTATACGTAAACTATTGTTATTTTCGCGTCTTATCTTCGAGATAGAAAAGTGCTAAGAATGTTAATGTAAAGAGGTTTGTAGGGATTTTGTTATAGGATTTGTAGTCATGTAAATGATATTTTTTGTTTGATATTATCAGATTCCAGAGATATAATCTCTTTCATGTATATTACAATCGTTCCAAACAGAAATTCTCGCCCTGCAATATTGCTTCTTGGCTTACGCCTTCTCGCAATGACGTTTTTATTGCTGTTGTAATACTTATAGAATAAAAATTGTATGGTACTATCGGAAGAAGAATGTACAAAATTTTTACCATAGCTTTTTTTCAAAAAATAGAGTATACTTTAATTAGATTAATTTTCAAAATAATTTTGATTCTTCAACAAAACCACAATTATTAACTAAAGAATATCAAATATGTCAAAAAGCACTTACAACTCAGTTACCCAAAAAGCAATATTTGCTGCGATACAATCAGTTAATCTACCAGCGATAAAACATTTATTGTCTAACAATGACATTGATTTAACAGTACAAACCACTACTGAGTTGAATATTCCTGGAATAGAAAAAATGGACTATACACATCTTACGCCTTTCTCTGCACTATGTGTATTGTATAAATACTGTCCAGGTAAGCATAGAGAAATATTAGATGCGTTTGATCAAATGTTTAATATTTTCTCAAAGTCAAATAAATATACCAACCCTGTAGATTCACAGGGTTGCACAGAATTTATGTGGGCTGTGTCGACAGGAAACCTTGATTTGATTAAAAAATCTTACGAGCTTATAAAGCAATGTGCTAATTACAACGTTAATCAGCAGGATAAAAGTGGTCGTACAGCTCTACATATGGCTGTGCAAAATAAGGTAGAAAAAGAAATTATTAAATATTTAATTAACGTAGGGGTAACAGTAGACTTACCGGATTGTCGAGGAAGGACTGCTTTATTTTACGCTACATCAGTAGACGATTTATCGGAACAAGGTAATAACCCGCAGGTGTATCTAAAGCTAGCAAATATACCTCTAGCTAATGAGTTGTTAGAGGATGGTGCTAGTCCTAATATACCATACCATGGAAAATATTTGCTATCAATGCTATGTGAGTATATATGGCGATTAAAAATCTATATAAAGTCTACTGATACTAAGGAACAGCTAAAATATGGGGCAGACATTAAAGGCTGTATCCCTATAGTAGAAAATCTAATAGACAAAATAATACACAGCGAAAAGTTTGATCATACTGCTAAAGATGCTGATACTGGCTTTACAGCTGTACACTGGCTATGTGAGTTAGGTGAGAAAGGTCCTGCTCTTTTACAAAAGTTACAAAACCTTGGGGCTGATATAAATCAGGGTGATGTTAGCGGACGTTCTACGCTAAATTGGTATTCTGATTATAACGTTCTTTCAATAGTAAAAAAACTGTTAGAGCTTAATAAAGCAAATGTAAATACACAAGCTCTTAATGGTGAAACTGCAGCACATGCTTTGTTTTTCAATGCAAGTAAGATTAATTCTGCTAAAGCAAAATTACCAACATTAGAACTTTTGTTAAATCACAACAACAAACCTCCTTATGATCCAACTTTGACTATGCAAGGTTTTACTGCTAAAGGTTTGTTACAGTTAATAATAACCCAGCATGGTGATAATGAAGACCTAAATAACTGTAGCAAATTATTAGATGAGTATAAGGAGTGGTATGATGAGACAGGTGTAAAACTATTAGAGGAGTGGCATAATGAGCAAGCTGCAATATTAGGGGCAGAATTGGCTAGTTTTAATCTCTATGAATAAATTATAGGACTCTATCGCTCATCTATAGCTAACTCTACATAACATACGCCAAATTTGTAGACGTTTTTAGTAAAGAGTACACAAAAACCTAGACCCTCTATTAGCGAGGAACCATTTTTGGTGGCATTGATGCAATCCAAAAAAACGATTAAAATGGATTGATACGTCAGTGCTTAAGCCTCCTCACTAATAGACAGCACGATGGATGTTTTTCGGCACTAATTCAGGTTAATTGACTATACCAGCACCAATCCACCATTAACATGGATAGTTTGACCAGTGATATAAGAAGCTTTGTCACTTGCTAAAAAAGCTACTACATTTGCAACATCTTCAGGGTTTCCCAAAGTTTTTAGAGGAATTTTTTGCATTATCGCTTCTTTTTGAGTTTCATTTAATTTATCGGTCATATTTGATTTAATAAAACCAGGAGCAACTGCATTAACTGTGATCCCTCTACTTGCCACCTCAAGGGCTAAAGACTTTGTCATACCTATCATCCCAGCTTTGGAAGCACAATAATTTGCCTGCCCTGGATTACCAGAAACTGCAACCACAGATGCTATATTAATTATTCTACCATAACGAGTTTTCATCATTTTTTTTATCGCTTCACGATTTAGAATAAAACTAGCTTTTAAGTTTATATTTATAACTTGCTCAAATATCTCATCGGACATTCTTATTGCTAGCATATCGTTAGTGATTCCAGCATTACAAACTAAAATATCTATTTGTTCAAGATTAGCTACCAAGTTATTACATTCCTCGCTATTGGCTAAATTGCATGGTGCTATCGTATAATTATTTTTTAAGTTATTACCCAATTCTTGTAGTTTTTCTTGGTTACTACCACTAATTATTACATGGCTACCAAGAGAGTGTAATAGCTTAGCAATGCTACCACCAATTGCTCCAGATGCTCCAGTAATTAGAGATTTTTTATCAGTTAAGTTTATCATTTTAGCTCCAATTTGTAGTTATTTAAGTATATTAGTTAACCAGAATAGTACTTAGCAGATATTTGTTATTCATCCTCTTCCATAATTACTGTTTCACTATCAAAGCTAATATTATGAGAAGATTTTTGACGAATTAGCTGTTCTATTTCATAGCAGATAGCAGGGTGTTCTTTCAGGTAATGTTTAACATTTTCTCTACCTTGTCCTATACGAATGTCTTTATAGGAAAACCAAGAACCAGACTTTTCTATTATTTCCAATTTAACACCAAGGTCTATTATCTCGCTTTCTTTAGAAATACCACTACCATACATTATATCAAATTCTGCAGTTTTGAATGGTGGTGAGACTTTATTCTTAACAACCTTGACCTTAGTTTGACTACCTACTACTTCATCTTTATCCTTGATTGATGAAATTCTTCTGATATCTAGCCTTACTGAGGCATAAAATTTTAAAGCATTGCCACCTGTGGTAGTTTCTGGACTGCCAAACATGACGCCTATTTTCATTCTAATTTGATTAATGAAAATAATTACACAATTAGTTCTGGAAATTGATGCGGTGAGTTTCCTAAGTGCTTGGCTCATTAATCTAGCTTGTAACCCCATATGGGAGTCACCCATTTCGCCTTCAATTTCTGCTTTAGGCACAAGGGCAGCAACACTATCAACAACGACCATATCAATAGCTCCAGAGCGTACTAGAGTATCAGTTATTTCAAGAGCCTGTTCACCAGTATCTGGTTGAGAAATAATAAGCTCGTCAATATTTACTCCTAATTTTTTGGCATATGCTGGGTCTAAAGCATGTTCTGCGTCAATAAAAGCACAAGTGCCACCTTTCTTCTGTGCTTCAGCAATTACATGTAAAGTTAAGGTAGTTTTTCCCGAACTCTCTGGTCCAAAAATTTCAATAATCCTTCCCTTAGGGAGACCGCCTATACCAAGTGCTAGGTCAAGTCCTAGCGATCCTGTTGGTATTGCCTCAACGTCTACAGCTCGACGTTGCCCAAGTTTCATAACCGAACCTTTGCCATAACTTTTTTCAATTTGGCTAAGTGCAGCAAGTAGTGCTTTTTCTTTGTCTATAACATTCATTTTTAGAATCTGCTAAATAAAATCAAGTTAAATTTATAAAGTAACATACGAGAGAAATCCAGTAAAATAATATCACGACGATTTACAAACCACAACTAAAAATAGAAATATAACCATTCCTTATTTCTTTATATTTTCTTCTTATAGCTAATCCTTGTTGTCATTGCGAGGAGCCGCTTTGCGGCGATCCAAAAAATGACCATGAATGAATGCTTCTTGGCTTAAGTTTTCTTACTAATAGACGTCTTGTACTTTAACTTATAAATTTATCTGACAATGTAATAATAAAGTAACATATAATGGGAGAGAAAATCACTATAAATCTATATGCTGCTTTTCATAGCTTTCATGTCGCTCTTGCGATTCAATACACAAAGTTGCAACGGGTCTTGCTTCTAAACGTTTTAAACCAATTGGTTCTCCAGTTTCTTCGCAATAGCCATATTCATTTTTTTCTATCCTTACCAAAGCCTCTTCTATTTTATCAATAAGCTTACGATACCTGTCTCTTGTTCGTAACTCTAGTGCCGTATCCGTTTCAATTGATGCCCGATCATTAAAATCTGGTTCATTCCAATTTTCTTCCTTGAGATGGTTTAAGGTTTCCCTCGATTCTTCCAACAAAGAACGTTTCCATTCAAGAAGTTTTTGTCTAAAATATTCTAACTGTTTAGGGTTCATATATTCTTCGTCGTTAGAAGGCTTATATCCTTCCAGTAAGGTAATTCTAGACATATAGGTTTCTCAATATTAAAAGTATGGATAATATAACGTATAACTAAAAATTATGGCAAGAAGATTATAATATTTTGCTATCAGATTTTGATATTGGGTGGGCATTATTATAAATATTCTCCAAATGTTTTAGACTAACCTTAGTATAACGCTGGGTAGTTGATAAGCTTTTATGCCCAAGTAATTCCTGAATAGACCTTAATTCTGCTCCATTTTCAAGTAAGTGTGTCGCAAAACTATGCCTAAAGGAATGAGCTGATAAATGTTCCGGTAAACCATAGAAGCGACGTAATCGTATTAATTCACGATTAAACACTGGAGCTTGTAATTTTTTACCCAACTTACCTAGAAATATTGGGTCTTTTTCACCGATACTATAAGGTAATTTATTTAAATATTGTTCTATAAAATCTTTAGCTATTGGCGTCCATGGTATTATCCTCTCCTTTTTACCCTTTCCTGTTATTTTTATAAACTCTAAGTCTTGTAGATGAGATTTAGTTATCGATAATGCCTCAGATATTCTAAGCCCAGCAGCATAAATAAGCACCAATAGGGCTTTATTTCTCAATTCCACCCATTCTAAATCAGTAAAATTATCAATATGTTCAATAGATAATTGAGCGTCATCCTGCGATAAAGATTTAGGTAATATTTTAGCTTTCTTAGGACTTTTGATGGAAAAAATGGCATGGCAAGTAATATTAGTGGTCTTTTCTAGATATTTATAAAAATTCTTGATCGCCGACAAGCCTCTAGAATTAGAAGCTGCTAGGTAATTATCTTGCTGCCTTTTAGAAAGCCAGCTCCGTACTAGCCTTATATCAACTTGCCTTAGAGAATTAATGGTTATGATTTCCGAGTTATAATGATTTAGGAAATTTAGAAAATTTTCTAAATCATTTTTATAAGAAATTATCGTATGTTCCGAACAATTTCTTTGTAATTTCAGATATTTTTGCCATTTATCTATCAACTCTAATATTTCTTGTTGTTTTTTTTGAATCATCGATTATTTACCTATACAAAAATTACTAAATATTTCTCCTAACACTTCTTCAACGCTAATCTTACCAGTAACATTACTCAAACTTCTAATAGCCATTCTAACATCTTCTGTAGCTAACACTAAGTCATTTTCGCCATTAAAATTCTCATTATTGAATTTTTTTAAATATTCTAAGGCTTTTTCTATAAATGCTCGTTGACGTTGTCTAGTAATATGCGGGGTTTCGGTTAAACCAGCTATATTATGAGCAATATTTTCAATTTCCTTTAACAGACTATCCATCCCAATATTATCTTTTATAGAAATCTTTAAATAATTTTTCTTTAATGTATCTTTACATATATCTATTTGACACTTATCATCTAGCAGATCAATTTTATTGATCAATATTATTGTATTGTCATCAATTAAATTATCCAATGAGGGTGAGTTGCTTAATTTTACCGCATCAAGCATAACTATTTTGATATCAGCCATTCTTGCTAATTCAATTGCCCGTTTGATGCCTTCTAATTCTATTAAATCATTACTATCCCTTATGCCAGCTGTATCTTGTAATATAATTGGATATCCTCCAATATCTAGATGTCCCTCAATTATGTCACGAGTTGTTCCCTCAATATTTGAAACAATGGCAACATCTCTTTGCATCAAAAAATTAAGTAAGCTAGATTTACCAACATTAGGAGCTCCTAAAATGGTTAATTTAATGCCTGTTCGAAGTAATTCCCCACGTCTATTATCGTCAAGATGTTTTATTATAGCATATTTAAGTTCACCACTAAGAGTCATAACCCTATTTAATATTTCTTGCGGAATATCTTCATCGGGGAAATCAATATAAGCTTCTAGTAAACCAATAATAGTCAGTAAAGTTTGTCTCCACCCATTATAAAGTGTTTCGAGTTCTCCTCCAACTTGCTTAACCGCCTGCCTATGTTGCCAAACAGTTTCAGCTTCAATTAAATCGGCAATACCTTCTGCCGCAGTTAAATCAAATTTACCATTTAAAAACGCCCTACGGGTAAATTCCCCAGGCTCTGCCATTCTTAAACCTTCGATGGTTAACAATGTTTCAGTTAGCATAGCAGCAATTGCTATACTGCCATGAGTATATATTTCTACTACATCTTCTCCAGTAAAGCTAGCTGGAGCTTGGAAGTATGTTACAACTGCTTCATCAATTAATTCTTGATTCTTAGGGTTGATAAGTTTTTTACAGTACATGACTCTAGGAATAAACGTAGCATTATCATTTTTAATTAGGTGTTTTAATGCAACCAAGCTGTTAGATCCAGAAATACGAAAGACTGCAACACCAGCTTTTCCTGGTTTAGAGCTTTGAGCAAAAATAGTTTCCATGATGGTGCGAGCCTCTTGCTAAGTAATTTATTTTAATTATAATACATTAAATAGCTTAGTCTGGGATAAGAATTATGCTAATCTAAATAAGTTTTTGAGAATACAGGTGTTATTAGACTTTCTTTATAAATCAATCTAGTTGGTGACTTATGTAGAAAGTTTTTTGAAACAATAATAAACTTTGGTAACAATATGACAATAGAAAAAGTTACAATAAATAAGGCTGCAGAGAGAGTGTCTTTATCTTTAAGTAGACTTACTTGTCAAGTGCCTAATTATAAATCAGAAATTTTATCATTAAGTAAGGTAAAAAATGGAGAGCCACTTTTTAATAAATTTATACAAAAATTTTTAGTTTATATTCCTGTAGATTATAGGTTTAGAGATAGACAAGAATTATTTGGCGAGTTTGCTTATAGTGCTTTTCAGTTCTTTAAAGAAAAGCAACCTAGTAAAAGGAAATTGCAGATTGTCAGTACGGTAATTGAAAATAATCCTGCTATTAATATTTTGTTATTGAACGAAAATAAATCATTCATAGTTGATTCGATTATTTGTTTGTTAACAACTCTCAACTTGAAAGCTAAATTTTTACTTCATCCTGTTATAGCTTGCGTAAGAAACAATGATGGTCATTTACAAGAAATATTGGATGTAAAGCAAGATAGTGACGAATCTTTAGTACATATAACTATTTTAGGGAATTTTGATCAGAGCGATATCAATTCTTTAGAAAATTCTCTGAATAAAACTTTAGATCAGGTCGATACTACTCATAATGTGTGGTCTAAATTATTGAACAGAGTAACAACGATTTCAAATGAGATTCAAAATAATCAACAATTACACAATAACTATTTAGATTATAATGAGTCTATAGATTTCTTAAATTGGTTAAAAGATGATAATTTTACTTTTTTAGGTATGATTAACTTTGATCTAATTTCCAAAGATTTTTCCTCAGAGGAAGGTGTCCAGAAAATATGGCAAGGACAAGATACTAAAAATGAAGTTATTGATATTATTGAACGCTCAGCAAGCCCATTACATAACAATAAATTAGTCATTTTAGGTAAAATTAATACCCTATCAAGTGTACATAGAAATAACTTAGTAGATTATATTTTAATCAAGAAGATCGATCAGGATAAAAAGTATCTTTCAGGTAGCATAATTTTTGGTTTATATAGTTCTGCAATATATTACCAGCTAATTACTGATATTCCTATATTAAGACAAAAGCTACAATTCGTTCTAGATAAATCTGCCTTTCCGACTGATGGATATAATACCAAAAAGCTTAAAAGTATAGTTCAATCTCTACCGAAAGAAGCTTTGATACAGATTGATGAAGGTGATCTATACTGTATGTGCTTACATGTACTTTCAGGTATGATGAGTAGAAAACTCAAATTATTTATTCAACAAGATTGGTCTGGTTCTTTTATTAATATCATAATATTCTTATCAAGAGATCGTTTAACACCAGAAGTACATAGTGCCATAAATTGTTATTTATCCGATACACTTAATGGGGTAATATTATCAGATTATATGGCAGAAGTGGCAGAAAATTTTTCATATTTATTTGTTACGTTAGAGGTGCAGAATAAAAATAGCCTTAATTTTGAAGTTGAAATAATAGAGCAAGAATTAGATAAACTTTCCACTCGTTGGAGTGAAGATTTTTATCATAAATTATGTAAAAATTTTGGTGAATATCAGGGAGGAGTAAATTTTAAACTTTTTGATCCAATTTTTCCTATTGATTATAGAGAGAAATTTAATGGGCAAACAACTTTAATAGATATTGAGTATCTAAAAGAGGCAAGTATTTATCACAAGCCTATATTTAATTTAATTACTATAAATAATAGTGAATTCCGGCTAAAAATTTACAGTCCTGCTCCCAAATTAGCTCTTTCCGACCTACTACCATCTATAGAAAATTTGGGATTCAAGGCTATAGATGAACAAAGCTTTGCTATAAAAGGAACAGAAGATATTAGATTTCCTGCAAAAGTCGCTTATGCTGAGGGATTTGAAGGAGACTTGGCACGCAGAACCGCAGCGTACTTAAAGGTACGTGAGGATTCGAGTACCGACTCGACGTACAAATCACCAGCAGAAGTAGAGTTTTGCGGGAAGTCTATTAAAGAGAGTTGGATATATGAGTTCACTCTCGAACCATTAATAACTATTGAAGGCAATATTGATTTGCTTAAAGCCAATGTAGAAGAGGCTTTAGATAAAATATCTCTCGGACTTTTAGATAATGATTCTTTAAGTAAATTAATAGTGTTATCAGGATTTAATTGGTGGCAAGTTAAGTTAGTCAAAGCATTAACTAGATATTTACATCAAACAGGCTTTATCTATGGTAAGGGTTATGTTCAACTGACCTTAATAAAGCATTTTCTATATACTAAAATGCTAGTTGATTTGTTTGATGCTAAATTTAATCCGGCAAACTTTTCAGATGAACGTACAAAAACTATAAAAGACAGTATCCTTAGCTATCTTAATAAAATCACTAGTAGCAGTGAGGATAAGGTTTTAAGGCATATGTTTGGTACTATTGAAGCTATTGTTAGAACTAATTGCTATCAATCTAGTTCTATAGTCAATTCAGGAGAATTTGGGGCTAGGAGCGATGGAGCGACGCCTATAAGTAATAGGCGAGCGACGAGCGACAACGTCCCCAACTTCTCATCAATTGACTATAATTTGCAGAATGGAGATAACAAACATAATATAGTCTGTAAAAATTATTTTTCTTTTAAATTTGATTCAAAAAAAGTTCCTAATTTACCTTTGCCAGTGCCATTTGCTGAAATATTTGTTTATGCTAATGATTTTGAAGCTATTCATTTACGAGGTGGCAAAGTATCTCGTGGTGGTATTAGATGGTCTGATAGAGGAGAGGATTATAGAATAGAAGTATTAGGGCTAATGAAAGCACAAAGTACCAAAAATTCGGTCATTGTGCCTTTTGACGGCTCAAAAGGTGGGTTTTTCGTTAATTTCACTGATGATAATATGACTCGTCAAGAATATATGGCAAGAGTTATAGAATGTTATAAGAATTTTCTCCGTGGTTTACTTGATATCACTGATAATATAGTTAATGGCAAAATTGTCCAACCACAAAACACTATTATCTATGATCAGGAAGATCCATATTTAGTAGTTGCAGCAGATAAAGGTACAGCAACGTTCTCAGATCATGCGAATAGTATATCTGCTGAATATAATTTTTGGTTAGGTGATGCTTTTGCTTCCGGGGGATCAGCCGGTTATGACCATAAGAAAATGGCTATTACTTCAAAAGGAGCGTGGATTTCTGTAGCAAGTCATTTCTATGCTATGGGTCTTGATATACAAAAGGATCCTATTACTGTTGTTGGTATTGGTGATATGTCTGGGGACGTCTTTGGTAATGCTATGCTTAGGTCTAATGCAATAAAACTTGTTGCGGCATTTAATCATAAACATATATTTATTGATCCACAACCCGATCCGATTATTAGTTTTAATGAACGTATGAGATTGTTTGAGTTACCTGCATCAAATTGGTCTGACTATAATCAACAGTTAATTTCAAAAGGTGGCGGGGTTTTTGAACGAAGTAGTAAATCTATTTTGTTATCGGCAGAAGCTAAATCATTGCTAAAGATAGATGTTGACCAACTAACCCCAGAACAGCTGATTAGAGCTATTTTACAAGCAGAAGTTGATTTGATATGGAATGGTGGTATAGGAACCTATATAAAAGCTTCGACAGAAAGTCACCTAGATATAGGTGATAAGGCAAATGATAATCTGAGAGTCAATGGTAAAGATATTAGAGCTAAAGTAATAGGGGAAGGTGGAAATATTGGCGTATCGCAACAAGGTAGAATAGAATATAGCAAGCTCGGTGGACAGATAAATACTGATTTTATTGATAATTCAGCTGGTGTTGATTGTTCAGATCATGAAGTAAATATAAAAATCGCTCTTAATCAAGCTATGGTTTCTAAAAAAATCAGTTTAGAAGAACGTAATAAACTACTGTTTGCTATGACCAAACAAGTTGAAGAGTTGGTATTAGTTGATAATTATAAGCAGAATCAAGCGATTAATATCATGCAATTATCTCGTATTTCGACTATTGAAATATTTAGCCAATTTATTGATACTTTACAAGAAGAAAAATTAATTGATCGAACTGTTGAGTTCCTACCAACTAGGGAAGAGTTAAATAGAAGGGCTCTTAATAATGAAAGTATAACTCGTCCTGAGCTTTGTGTATTACTTTCTTATAGTAAACGCTCAGTCTATCATGATTTAATAACAGCAACATTCTCAAAAGATAAATATTTTGAGTCTTATCTGATTAATTACTTTCCAGCATTAATGCAAGAGAAATTTCGTGAAGAAATTTTATCTCATCCACTTAAGCATGAAATTATTCGAACCGTTGTAACAAATAAAATTATTAATCAGTTAGGTGGTCCATCACTTAATCTTATAAAACGTGACACTGGTGCTGCTCTTTGTGATATAGTTCGTTCATATACCATTATTTGTGAAATTTTTGATTTAGATAATTTATGGACTATAGTGGAATCTCTAAATGCTATAGAATATAAAGTTAAAATTGACATGTTTACTGAACTTGCTAAAATTATGCGTAGAGGCATCTCCTGGTTTTTAAAGCATATAAAACATCCTATCAATATTAGCGATACCATTGATGAATTTTATCAACCATCTAGAATGCTTAGCAAAGTGGTGAGTAAATTTCTCTTAGGAGAAGCTAAAAATAAATTCGATGATAAAGTTAAGCAATATGTTTTGTTGGGAGTGAAAGACGAGATAGCTCAAAGGGTCGCAACTCTCGATAGCTTAGTGTCAGTTTTTGACATAATCTATATTGCCAAAAGAACCCAGGCTACAAATAATGATGTTGCTAGTTTATATTTTGCTACTGGTAGCAAATTTAGTATTGATTGGCTTCGTAAATCTTGTGATAAACAGCTAAATGATTCTTATTGGAATAGATTATCAACGCAATCATTAAAAGATGACTTGTATGATAAACAAAGACAATTATTAACTAAAATAATTAACAAATCCAAAGTAAATATTGATTTAGATTTATGGATTGATAATAATATAGATTCTGCGTCTATTTTCCTAGATTTTGTCAAAGCAATTAGATTGCAGGAAAATATTGACTTAAATATTTTAATTTTAGCAAATAAGAAGTTTGAAACCTTCTTGCGTAAACTTGAGTAGCGTGTTATGTCGTCATCCCTAAAACAAGCAAGAATAGAGTCTGGCAAAACTCTTGAAGAGATATCTGATTATTTGAAAATTAGAAAGCAATATTTAGAGGCTCTTGAAGAAGGAGACCTAAGTTCAATGCCAGCGGAAGTTTATGTGAAAGGCTATCTTAAGTTATATTCAAATTATTTAGGGATAGTTTTGGATACAGGTGAGGAAGATGAGCAGGAACTCCCTAAAGATATTGATTTCAAAAATAGGGCTGGTTCAATGGTATCTGATTATAAATGGAAAAAACAGCTCATTATAATTTCTATTTTAACATTAATAATAATTCCAATAATTTTTCACTTAATATTACCATATGAATGACAATAAATACTGATTTGTTACTTAAATTAATGCAAGAAGTGGATCAAGGGATTGAAGGTCTTTTGTCGGATATTGCAGAACAGCATCAAGAAATTAATAGACTGAAAGATGAAAATAAATATCTCAAGGATAATTATACAAAAATACTTGAGCAAATAGCTGTATATATTGCTGAATTGGAAGAAATAAAACATAAAAACACATAATATAGATGTCTATAGTAACAATAATACTAGGTAGCAAAACTTTCCAACTGGCATGTAGTGACGGATCGGAAGAAGAATTGTGCAATCTTGCAGCCAAGTTAAATGAAAATATTACCCAGATAAAAAAAGCTAGCCCATCAGCATCATTTGAACTATTATTAGTTATGTCTGCCTTAAGTTTACAGGAACAAGTACAAAATTTGACTAATAAAATTGCTAAAATCGATGGTGATAAAATACCTTGTGAAGAAGAAAAATTTGCAGAAACATTAAGTACTATAGCAGGATATTTAGAAGAACTTGCACGAAAGATTGGAAAGTGATATTATCGTAAAATACTTGGAATATTTACTTAAAAAACACTTTTTAAAACAGAAGAGTGTAATAGACGAGCTACTTGGTTCGTGAGCTTAACGTATTGCCCTGGGACTATAATTTTTACTATTAGGAAACATTCCTGTCTGAGTCTATTATGCAGATATATGGATTCCATTTATATATACTAGGTTCTTTGAGGATCTTAGGCAACGACCAAAGTGGTTCATTTTTTTAGGCAATTTTTGTGTTATACTACATCAACAGGATTCTTACTAATAATAGAGTGCGGTCTGCTCTATTAATGTTGGTAGGCTGCTTTACTACTTTATTACTAGTAACTTATAATCCAGACGATCCTTCCTTTAATTCTGTGACAGCCAAATATCCAAGTAATTTATTAGGTTATTTTGGTTGTTATTTGGCAGATATTTTTTACCAATTTTTTGGTATAGCGTCGTTTATTTTACCCATTTGTTGTTTTTTTTGGTCTTTGAGTGTGTGGCGTTTAGAGAAAAAATGTGTTACCATCCGGATAATGGTGATGCTGCTTTCAATTATATCATTACCGATAGTCTGCACTAAGATAAAAATTGATTATTTACCGGCTGGTGCCGGCGGAACAGTCGGTACTATTATTTACCCACTAGTCAAACAATTAGATGCTAGAGCCGATTATGCTTTAATTATTGTCACGTTTATTTTATTATTTTTACTGGCAGAAATAAAATTTTCAGCTTTTTGGAATGCTATAATTAAATTACTCAAAATAATACCTTATAAAAAAATTATATCCTTACCTACAACATCAACAAATAGCAACTCAACTAAACCAGTTTTGATAAAAAGGACTCCTTTTGTTAATCAAGAAGAAGCTTCATATGCTGACAAAATGGATGTATCTTTGGGGAAAAATAATGATCCACAATCTCATTATTTAAAGAAACAATCTGCATCAAGAAAAGAAAATGACCAATTACCAGACTTACCACCTATCGAATTATTAAAACAAGCTGATAGCCAAAATATAAAAGTGGAAACTTTATCAGAATTACAACATAATGCCCAAATATTGTTGACTGTTCTTAATGATTTTGGTGTTAAAGGTCAGGTCATTAATATTAATCAAGGTCCGGTTGTCACCTTATATGAATTTGAACCAGCTGCCGGTACTAAATCTTCTAGGATTATAGGTTTATCAGACGATATTGCCAGATCATTATCTGCAATATCAACTAGAATAGCTGTAATACCGGGTAGAAACGTCTTAGGTATTGAATTACCAAATAAACAACGAGCTTTCTTTTGTCTAAGAGAATTAATTGAAACCCCAGAATATCAAGATAATAGCATTATGCTACCATTGATTTTAGGTAAGGATTTAGCTGGCAAGCCTTTTGTTGCAGACTTAGCAAAAATGCCCCATTTATTAGTTGCAGGTACGACTGGTTCAGGTAAATCAGTGGCAATTAATGCGATGATAATTTCCCTACTTTACCGTTATACCCCAGAAGAATGTCGGTTAATAATGATCGATCCTAAAATGCTTGAATTATCAACCTATGATGGCATACCACATCTTCTAACCCCAGTGGTTACCGAACCAAACAAAGCGGTAGTAGCCCTTAAATGGGCAGTAAAAGAGATGGAAAATCGTTATAGAGCAATGTCAAATATTGGGGTAAGAAATATAGCTGGCTATAATGCTAAAATTTTGGAAGCTGCGTCAAGCGGTAAAATATTAGAGCGTTCTATCCAAACAGGATTTGATTCAGAAACCGGCAAGCCTATTTATGAAACAATTGAAATGAATATGGAGAAATTACCGTTCATTGTAGTAATTGTTGATGAAATGGCTGATTTAATGCTGGTAGCTGGCAGGGATATCGAATTATCGATACAACGTCTTGCTCAAATGGCAAGAGCTGCAGGTATTCATATTATCATGGCAACTCAAAGACCTTCTGTTGATGTTATTACTGGGGTAATTAAAGCTAATTTTCCAAGTCGTATCAGTTTTAAAGTAACTTCTAAGATTGATAGTAGAACTATTCTTGGTGAACAAGGCTCTGAACAGTTACTCGGTATGGGAGACATGCTTTATATGGGTAATTCGTCAAAGATTACCAGGGTTCATGGTCCATTTGTTGATGATAAAGAGGTAGAGAAAGTAACCGAATATTTAAGAGCAACAGGAACTCCTGAGTATCTTTCAGCAGTGACCCAACAACTAGATGATGATGAAGTAAATGTTGAAAGTTCTGGAGATGATTCAACTAGTGACGAGACTCTATATAAAAGAGCGGTACAAATAGTACAATTAGAACGAAAAGTATCAATTAGCTATATACAAAGATGTTTACGAATTGGTTATAATCGAGCTGCTACTCTTGTGGAGAAAATGGAACAAAATGGGGTAATATCCCCTCCTAACCACACTGGTAAAAGAGAAATATTATTGCCAGAAAGTTAGTGAGTGTTCACGGTTTTTTTGCTATTTTCTTATGATGAATAAAAAATCTGCTCGCCAAACGTCTATTAGCGAGAAGCTGCTTTGCAGCGACGCGGCAATCCAAAAAACTAACCAAAAATAGATTGCTTCGTCGCTACTAAAGTAGCTTCTCGCAATGACGTTTTGTACTTTAACTTTTTTTTGTGAAAGCTCACCATTATATTTCCCTGACTTGTTTAAATACTAACTTTTTTTCTCTAAATATGTTTATTTTATGAAAAAAATTCGCTATAGATCGTGGCTTTGACATATCGCGTTTGTAGCTTTGCTTAGTCATTGATCCATAATTAGAAATTAAAGAGGGTATAACTTCAGAGTAATATACTTTATATAATCCTTTCATTGTTTCCATAGTTGTTAAATATCCCCATTTCATCACCTGTTGTGGTACTCTGGCTAGAGCTTCTATACAAGCAATTGTTTCTTCGACTTCAGGGTCGCTACTCTTATAAACATCTGCGACTGGTGCCAAATTAAACTTCATATCTTCGATCATAGCTCTAATCATCAGTCCCATATATTGTTCTTTTGCGAACCTCTTAATAAAAAGTAATTTTCTCCTATGAACAGAAAATAAAAATTTCTGTTTATAAATCAATCCAAGTAATCTTGCCCAATAAACCCTTATGCCATGTACCTTATTCTTATTATAAAATTCTACCTTTTCTTCATAAGTAATCATTTGCCTCATTCCCATAGAAAGAAGATTGGCTAATAATTTATTACAATTAATAATATCATCCTGCCTCGCCTGTTTTACGTGAGGCGTTGCTTTTGTTCCAGAGAAATTTGCTGAATGACGACTTATTTGACGACCACTCGCATCTCTTTTAATATCAGCAAAATGCCCGAGTTCTTGCCCAGCTATAATTTGTAACCTAGCAACTGCTGCCCATCCATCACCATAAGTTGGATGAGTTTTGTCATTTTCAGCAAATGGATTACCACCACAGGACACAAAGACTGCAACATTCTTGCCGTCAGTACTTTGCATACCACTATTGGAGCCAGAACGTTGCCAATCAACTATATCCATCATATCGCCAATATTATGGGAGTAAGTAATAAATACTTGAACCTTATCATGCAATAACCACCTAATAACTATAGGATGGGCTGACTGAACAAAAATCCTTGTTAATCTTTCAGTAACTAATGGGTTAACTGGCTGTAACTTTTGGATTTGTTTTTTCAAATCTGTATAAATCGATGCCAGTTTCTTATCAGATAGAGAAGATTTATATAAAGACCTAAATAACTGATTAGTTTGTTCAATTAAATTTGGTTCTGTTATTTCCTCTTTACTTACCATCAAACTAATATTGAATTTGGGATCAGAAAATCTTGCAAAATTACAACTATTATCGGTATCTATTCTAAGTTTACCCGATTTGATTAATTGCTGAGCTAATTGTTCATATTCTATCTGCATATCTTCAGGATAGATAGCAGGAACCTTATCGAGTATATGATAAATTGAACTCATAATAGTACACTTAATATTTTCATTTTCTATCTAGAATCTCAAAAAATTTATCCTTAATAACTTCATCAAATTGCTCTAATGTTATATCAATACCAAGTTTCTTTAACGAGGTTACCGGTACATCCCTTAACCCACAAGCAATAATTCCGGAGAACATATCAAGATTTGTTGAAATATTTACAGCAATACCATGATATGCAATCCATTTCCTAACCCTAACGCCTATTGAGGCAATCTTTGCCGGTACATCGTTTTCTTTTACCCATATTCCTACCATACCATTAATAGTAAAAGCTTTGATTCCAAAATATAACAGGCTATTTATAATCCATTCTTCCAATAATTTAATATATAGCTTTAAATCTTTTTGTCTCCATTCTGATGCTAAATCAAGAATAGGATATATAACTCTTTGTCCGCTACCATGGTAGGTAAATTTTCCTCCCCTATTAGTATAAATTACTGGTATATCTCCAGGGTCTAGCAATTCATTTGCCTTAAAACTAGTACCTGTGGTATAGATATCCTTATACTCAACTAAATAAACAACCTCTTTCGAGGATTTATTAATTAAACTAGTAACCTTATCTTCCATTAATTTTACCGTATCTTCATATTCTGAAAGACCTGATAAGGTAACAAATTGTACCATAATTAGTAAGATATTTTATATTTAAGGAATATTATAATACACAAATAGGCTACCACTAAGAAGTAAAATAGAAAAAAATGAAATAATAATGCAGAAGTAAAATTGTGCAAGAGGTCTATTCAATTCTTAAAAGCAAAACAGTGTCTTAGACTCAAGATATCATATTCTTGGCAGCTTTTATGCCAGAATTTTTAGCATCTTTTGAATCGGAAGTTTCGCTATGAAAAACTATTTTACTGCCATCAAAATTGGCAAGCATAAACTCCGTATGAATAACCTTATCACGTATACTTAAATCATTTGAGTATACGTATGTTGAATAAGCAGCTATAGGGGTTTTACAATCTGCATCTAGATATTCTAAAAATGCTCTTCCCGCCTTCATTAGTTCCCATGTTTCAAGATGGTTAATTTTATTACATATCTCCTGCATTTTGTTATCATTTTTTCTTATCTCTACCGCTATAACTCCCTGCCCTACAGATGGCAACATCTCTTTTATATCTATTAAGTGGCAATATTTTTCATCAAATAGCCCCAATCTTTTCAAACCACTATAAGCGAGAATGGTCGCATCAACATCACCTTGCATTAATTTTTTTATTCTTGAATCAACATTTCCTCTAAAAGTAACAATTTGTAAATCAGGTCTTTTTCTTTGTATTAGGATTTTTCTACGTACTGAGGATGTACCAACTATACTGGCAAAAGGCAATTCTTCTATTGATTTATAGTTCAAGCAGACAAATACGTCTCGTGCATCTTCTCTCTCAAGTACAGCACATATCATCAATTCTGACGGTAATTTACAAGGTACATCTTTAAAGGAATGTACAGCTAAATCAATTTCTTCATTTATAAGAGCAGCTTCTATTTCTTTTAAGAATAAAGCCTTCCCACCTATATCATACAGATTTTTATCCTTAATCAAATCGCCAGAGGTAACTATTGGGACTATTTCATAATTTATCTGTGGATAATGAATTTTAATTTGGTCAATTACTAAACCTGTCTGAATCAAAGCCAGAGTACTTCTTCTTGTACCTATTTTTATTACCTTCTTCATCGATGATTTATTGTCAGTATATTATATTAACTACAACTTCATCATTCTTTAAAACTTGATTTGTTGATGAAAATTCTTCAACAAATTCTATTTTATGAGAAGATGTAACATTTTTAAGGTCTATCGTTAAGTCATTAGGAAGTTTTTCTCCTATAATTTCTAGTACCTTAATATTAGCTTTAACTGACAAATTCTTTTCTGCTTTAGCTTTTCTAACCAAATCTAGTATTTTAATAAGCCTATCAGGTTGAATTTGCTCTACCGGGAAAGAGAATTTTTTGATTTGAGACCAATTACCTCGACTATGGATAGATTTTGTACTATATAATATTTGCCAAATTTCTTCTGTTATATGCGGTAAGAAAGGGGCTAATAATTTGAGTAAAATTTTTATCGAATAATATAAAGTGATTATAGCACTATACTGCCCTCTATTGTCTGAGCCATCCATGTTATAAGCTCGGGTCTTAGTGATTTCAAGATAATTATCACAAAATACTGACCAAAAAAACTTTTCTATTGACTCCATAGCATCGGTATATTCATAATTATGCATATCTGATTCAACTTTATCTACTAACTCAACTAGTTTTACTATTAACCATTGGTCAAACTTGTGACAAATTTTGCTTTCTATATCAGGAATCTGGACATTTTTATCTAATGGATCTAATTTGTCAAAATGAATAGCCGCAAATTTGCAAGCATTCCATAATTTATTAACAAGTCTCTTCCCATTTTTCATTACCTCTTCAGAGTAAACAGTATCAGCTCCAAGCCTAGATTTAGAAGTCCAATAACGCATTACATCAGCCCCATATTGCTCAAGTAATTTTTGTGGTACAATAATATTCCCTTTAGATTTTGACATTTTGCTACGATCGAATGCCAGGCACCACCCACTAATCATAATGTTTTTCCAAGGTAGGGTATTTTCATGCAATTGGGCTTTAAGTACTGTGTAAAAAGCCCAGGTTCTAATAATTTCATGAGCTTGTGGACGCAAATCAGCTGGAAATAATTTGTGGTGACGCTCAGCATCTACGTTAAACTTTTCAGATATACCGTGACTACTTAATTGCGGTGAGATTGCACTAGTAGCCCAAGTATCCATAACATCATAATCTGGCTCTACCTCTTCTCGCGAATAGCCAATTGGCAAATCTTTGGTTGGGTCTACTGGCAGTTGTGTTATATCTGGAAATATAGCTTTGCCTACTTCTCCAACTCGTTTAGAATACCAAACAGGGAATGGCACGCCAAAATAGCGTTGACGACTTATACACCAATCCCATGATAAACCATTTATCCAGTTCTCAAGCCTAATTTTCATATTTTGGGGGTGCCAATTAATTTCATTCGCTCGTTGCATTAAAACATCTTTATGTTTTATCGTGTGAACAAACCATTGCGGTATGGTAAGTATCTCTAGTGGAGCCCCTGAACGTTCAGCACATTTTACTGTTTGAGTGATTTCTACTTGTTTAACTAATAAATTTTTCTCTTTTAAGATTTCTATAATTTTACTTCTAGCATCTTTTATTTTTAAGCCATTTATCTGATTATAAGAAGATGAATTTGATAATTCGTCTGATAAATCCATGATACCTTTTTTATCTATAATAATTTTTATAGGTAAATTATGAACTCTCCACCAAGTTATGTCGGTTACGTCACCAAAAGTACAACACATAACAAGCCCGGTTCCTTTATCTATTTGAGCTAAATCATCTGCTAAAATGGGTACTTTAACGTCAAATAGCGGTGTTATGGCAAATTGACCTTGCAAATGTTTGTATCTATCATCATTTGGGTTATAAAATACTGCAACGCAAGCTGGTAACAATTCTGGTCTAGTAGTAGCAATAATAATCCTCTCGCCCTTACTGGTCTGAAAAATTACATCATTCATCATTGAAGTTTTTTCTTGGTCTTCGATATCAGCTTGTGCTAAAGCCGTTTGATCAACTGGATCCCACAATATTGGTTGATTATTGCGGTAAACTTCTCCTTTATTTACTAAGTCTAAAAATGACATTTGTGACATTTTTCGTGATAATGGATTAATTGTCTGATACTCCAAAGTCCAATCAACCGATAAAGCCATTTGATTAAATAATGAACGAAATTTTTCTTCTTCAGAAATAACAACTTCTTTACATATTTCAACAAATTGCTCTCTTGCCATATTTGTTGCTTTTATCTGCTTTTGTTTTTCAACTAAACGCTCGGTAGGCAAACCATTATCATCAAAACCGATTGGATAAAAAATATTTTTACCTAGCATCCGTTTGAAACGAACCATGAAATCAGCCTGGGTATAACTATAAACATGTCCTATATGCAGTTGCCCTGAGACTGTTGGTGGTGGAGTATCTACTACAAAACTATTTTCCCTTGTTTCATTTTTATCCCAAAGATAAATTTTTTGTTCTTGCCAAAATTTTTGCCATTTTCTTTCGCTTTCACTAAAGCTATAATCTTTTGGAAATTCCGTCATAATAAGACTATTATAATTAAATTAAACCAAGATATATCATAATTAATAGTAATGCCAAATAAATTTTTCCTAAGTCTCAGTTTAATGAGGCTGCAAAATCCTACTGGATATCTGTTAGTATTCTTCTCAGCATGCTTTGGGGTACTTCTTACCAATATTACAATATATAATTTAGTAAAATTATTACTATTATTCTTTATCGGAAGTGTCGTTACCAGAGGAGCTGGTAGCGTTCTTAACGATATTTTTGACAAAGATTTTGATAAATATGTGTTACGAACAAAAAATAGACCTTTGGCTAATGGCTCATTGAAAGTAAGTGACGCGATGATTTTGTTAATTATATTATCAATTATTTCCTTAACCATTTTATTATCATTAAATAAAACAGCCATTTACTTAGGGTTTTTCTCCTGCATCATGATCATTTTATATCCACTAATGAAGAGAATTACTTTTTTCCCACAAATATTTCTAGGGCTAACATTTAATGGAGTCTTGATTGGTAATAGTGCAGTAATCGATAAAATATCACTAGAAGCTGTTATTATGTATATTGCCTGCTGTTTTTGGACTATCGGTTATGACATTATTTATGGCTTTATGGACATAGAGTACGATAAAAAGATTAATCTCAAATCAATGCCATTATTTTTAGAAAAGAAAAACTATAAACTGCATCTATATGTTTATTATACCATTTTCATAATATTATTCATAATTGCTAAAATTATAGCAGCTCATCACCTTAACTATATAGCTATCCTTTGTGCTTATATGATGCTGATTTGGCAGGTAATAACATTAGAAATTTCAGACCCACAAAACTGTCTTACTAGATTTAAAAATAACAATTATGTCGGTTTGATTTTGCTCTTAGGTTCGTTAGACTTAGCTATGTGAGTGTTTACGGTTTTTTTTTCTTATGATGAATAAAAAATCTGATCGCCAAGCGTCATTGTGCATAAGCATCGGTTTAAGAAAACAATAATTGAGAAACCGTCATTGAGAGGAGACCGTAAGGTCAACGAAGCAATCCAAGAATAATAGATTGCCACGCCACCTACGGTGGCTCTCTAATAGACGACTTTTCTACTTTATTTTCTTAATATGCGTCATTGCGAGACCACGTAGTGGTCGTGGCAATCTATTATTCTTGGATTGCTTCGTCGACCTTACGGTCTCCTCTCAATGACGGTTGTGAGGTTAAATTGCTTCTAGGAGGTTGCCTGCGATAACTAATAGGAATCTTGTACTTTAACTTTTTTCTCTGAAC
The DNA here is from genome assembly GCF_964264705.1 of Candidatus Tisiphia endosymbiont of Xenochironomus xenolabis. NCBI lineage: Bacteria > Pseudomonadati > Pseudomonadota > Alphaproteobacteria > Rickettsiales > Rickettsiaceae > Candidatus Tisiphia > Candidatus Tisiphia endosymbiont of Xenochironomus xenolabis. The sequence goes on along the minus strand of NZ_OZ183473.1, from coordinate 532,372 downwards.
GCTCACAATTAATCTTGCTGTCAAAATTACCGATGCTTATTTACCCAAAGATTTCTGGGACTGAGAATGGGCTTGTTGTTCAATATTTGCAGCTCTTGATGTAACTTGTTGCTTAATACCAAGGTCTACTACATGCTCATACTTCATACCGTTATTTAACAATGTGTGACCAAGATGATTTACTAATTCTAGATCCTCTTTAGAAAATTTATTAACAATTGATTCTGTAATTTCATACAAGAACTTCCACGATAGCTCAACCTTTTCTTTTAGAGTTAGCTTCTTGGTATTATCTGCTTTATTAAATGGTGCATTAAGCTCTTGTGCATTATTAGTATCCTTGATAAGCATACTAACAGACGCATTTTTGCTCTTCTTATAAACAAAGAATATAATAAATACTACAAGTAGACCTACTGCAATGATTATCAAATTAGTATTTTGCATAAGATCCTCCATCTAAAATTAAATCTTAGAAATTTAATCAACAACGTATGAAATTTCTAAATTATCTAACCTTGCTTAGCTTTAAACCTTTTAATTTTCTTGTTTATTACAAGAATTTTACCTTTTCTTTTTACAACCTGGCAATCTTTATCTCTTTTCTTTAGAGATTTTAACGAACTTACAACTTTCATATAAAATTTATCCTTTGATATTATTTAACAAAAACTTTAAAAGTGATAAATCAACTTTTAAAATTTTGCTATCTTAAATTAAAAACAGCAATAGTACTACCTTCCTCAATTTTGTCAACAAAAGTTTTCATGAGGTGGTTATGTTTTAGAATATAAATATACTCAATTAACCTAAAGAGTTGCAGAAGTGGTTAATGCTCTAAAAATTATCATTGCTTCATGGAGATGAAAAATATTTTTTGCTAAATCTATTCCTATTATGTTATATTTCATTTTGGGTTTCCCTATTATTGTTCATTCTATATATAGGATATATCCATGCATGGCATCACAGTGAAATTGAGATGACATTTTTTGTACCATAGACAATTAGTTTTACTTATAAAATGTAATTTATGACAAAATATATGACAAAAACAAAGCAGGAAATTTATAATAATAGACCAACTTCTCCTCATTTAACAATATATAAAAAACAGATCAGTGCTGTTTTGTCTATTGTGCATCGTATGACGGGGATAGGATTATTTTTTGCATTATCAGTATTGATATGGTGTTTTATTTTATTATCTTTTAGCAAATTTAATCCTGAATATTTACAGTTCTTTAAATGTAGAGTATTTAAAATCCCTCCAATATTTATAAGTTTTGCCTGGTTTTACCATTTATGTAATGGGGTGCGTCACTTAATTTGGGATAGTGGGCGTTGCTTTTCAATAAGAGCTATTAACTTCACAGGCTGGTTTGTTGTAATAGCCTCAATAGTTATGACGTTAGCTTTTTGGTTGTTATAGTCAATTTAATTTATGGTCTCTATATGAATACTAATTTAAGGACAGATTTAGCAAAAGCTAAAGGAGTTGGTTCGGCAAAAAGTGGCTCTAGTCACTGGTTACATCAAAGAATCACTGCTATTATTTTGGCAATTTGCTCTATTTGGCTAATAGTCTTTATTAAATGTAATATTGGCAAGGACTTAACTCATTTTGTTGGTACTTTACAGAAACCTTACAATATTGTGCCTTTGGGCATATTGATTATTACCACCTTCTATCATGCCATGCTTGGTATGCGAGTGGTAATTGAGGATTATGTTAGTTGTATCAAGCTTCGTATTGGGTTAATTATATTTTTGCAAATATTTTGTATTATAACGATTGCATTCTTAGTGGTAGCATTATTTTATGCTATACTATAGCTAAATGGATTGCTTCGTCGGCTTTCGCCTCCTCGCAATGACGCTTGGGTTTATAAATCGTCATTGCGAGGAGCCACTTTAGTGGCGACGCGGCAATCCATGAAAGTAATTGCTTAATCGTGTTTCGCTACTCCTTGCTAATAGACTGAATAATATTAGCCGGATTAGCTATAGGTTAAAATTATTTGAGTATTATTTGGAATAAAAGGAATTTATGAATGTCTACTAAATCTTATAATATTGTCCACCATCAATTTGATGTAGTGGTAGTTGGAGCTGGAGGAGCTGGTCTTAGGGCAACTTTTGGTATGGCAAAAGAGGGGTTGAGTACTGCTTGTATTAGCAAGGTTTTTCCCACTAGAAGCCATACTGTAGCGGCACAAGGTGGTATCAGTGCCTCTCTTGGTAATATGGGGCAAGATGATTGGCGTTGGCATATGTATGATACCGTAAAGGGTTCGGATTGGTTAGGTGATCAAGACGCGATTGAGTATATGTGTAAACATGCAGCTGCCGCGGTACTAGAGCTTGAACATTATGGGGTACCTTTTTCACGAACAGAAGAAGGTAAAATTTATCAGCGTCCTTTTGGTGGTATGACGACAAATTATGGCAAGGGGCAAGCTGCCCAAAGGACTTGTGCTGCAGCAGATCGTACGGGTCATGCCATATTACATACTTTATACCAACAAGCTTTAAAAAATAAAGCTCAATTTTTTATTGAATATTTTGCCATTGATTTGTTAATGAATAATGGAGAATGTGTAGGGGTAGTTGCTTGGAATCTTGATGACGGGACAATACATTGTTTTCATTCTCACTTAGTAGTATTAGCTACTGGCGGATATGGTAGAGCTTATTTTTCTGCCACAAGTGCTCATACTTGTACCGGTGATGGAGGGGGAATGGTGGCAAGAAGCTCCATTGCCTTGCAGGATATGGAATTCGTTCAATTCCATCCAACTGGTATATATGGGTCTGGCTGCTTAATTACAGAAGGTGCTAGGGGAGAAGGTGGTTATTTAGTAAATGCCAATGGTGAAAGATTTATGGAACGATATGCTCCAGCCGCTAAAGACCTTGCTTCAAGAGATGTGGTTTCAAGAGCTATTACCATGGAAATCAGAGAAAATAGAGGCGTAGGTGAGCATAAAGATCATGTATTCCTACATTTAGATCATTTGTCGCCGGAAATTCTTCACGAACGTTTACCGGGTATTTCCGAAACAGCAAAGATTTTTGCTGGGGTTAATGTTAACACCCAGCCAATACCGGTATTACCAACAGTACATTATAATATGGGGGGAATACCAACAAATTACCATGGGCAAGTTATTGATAAAGATCAGGATAATCATCATAAAATTATTCCTGGATTAATGTCGATTGGTGAGGCTGCCTGCGTTTCAGTACATGGAGCTAATCGATTAGGATCGAACTCTTTGCTTGATTTAGTGGTATTTGGTAGGGCGGCAGCAAAAAAAGCTGCTGAAATTGTTAAAGTGGGTCAACCACATAAGGTTCTACCTCAATCAATATTGGATAAAATAATTAGCAGATTTGACGGTATACGTCATGCTAAAGGAGAAATACCAGTAGCTGATCTAAGACTCAAAATGCAAAAAATTATGCAAAATCACGCAGCAGTATTCAGAACTCAAGAAGTTCTAGATCAAGGGATAGAGCTGATTGATCAGGCACGAAAGGAATATGCTGATATTCAGATCAATGATAAATCGTTAATATGGAATAGTGATTTAGTGGAAGCACTAGAATTAGCTAATTTATTAGACCAAGCAGTAATTACTATGCATTCTGCTGCCAATAGAAAGGAAAGCAGAGGAGCGCATTCTAGAGAAGATTATTTAGAACGTAACGATGAGGAGTGGATGAAACATACACTTGCTTGGATTGACGAACAAGGTAATGTCAAACTAGATTATAAACCGGTAACTCTTACAACTTTAACAGATGAAGTAGAGGCAATTCCGCCAGCTAAAAGAGTTTATTAAAAATATAGTTTATGTTATATAGTTTATGTTAAATTCAATAAGCCCAAGTTTAATAAGGCTGAGCCAAGCTTTAAATGAAAAAATATGTCACGATTTTGCAGGAACAATAGGTGCTATAGATAATAGTATTGGCTTAATAAAAACTATAGCTTATAAAAAAAAGGCTATTAAACTGATTCAGGATAGTACTAATAGGCTGATACGCTATTTACAGTTTTATCGTTATTTATATTCCCTAGCTTCTGAGGATAGCAAGACTTCTATTGTAGAAGTTAATAGATTAGCTACTGATTTTTTAAAATCAAAAAATCATAATATTGAACTAATATTTACAAGGTTATATAGCATAGATATCAATGACCATATAGCCCAGATTATCATCTGTTTAATTGTTGTAGCATCTAATAATCTATCCAAAAATGCTATTATTAAAGTTGAGCTGGAGATACAACATGATAAATTTATTGGTATGAAAATTGTAGTAATAGCCACAAATCTCAAATTTGATCAGAATAAAACAGATATTTTGCTTGGAACAGGAGCCAACTCTTCAGATCATTCCAGTATAACTATAGAAAATGTTCACGAATATTACACTTACTACTTAATTACAGAGTATGGCTATAAGTTATTGGTCACTCCATTAATCGATTCAGTGGAGTATACTCTTATGCTTTAACCAAACCAATCTATTAGACTAAAAGTGATAGCGTAATGCATAACTGAAGCAAAAACTGCTGCAGCAATATCATCTACCATAACGCCAATACCACCTTTAATATTGGCATCAAGCCAATTTATTGGCCATGGTTTGATAATATCAAAGAACCTGAACAGAGCAAAAGGTAAAGCCAATAAAAAGATAAAATTTAGTACAGGCGAACTTAAATATTTTGTAAGTCCTGAATAATTCATAAAAAAAACGGAAGGAAAGCTTAATATTAATGTTAGCATTTGACCCACTACCTCATCAATCACCACTTCTCTTGGATCCTCTTGCTTACTATAGTGTATATATATTGAGGAAAAATATGTGCCTAATATAAATAGTAACAGGCAAATCAAAAAAGCGATAATAAAGATACTAATAAGTTCTACTTGCATGGAAAGATATAATATCCAGTAGCACAAAGGGAAAGCAGCCAGAGAGCCAAATGTACCAGGACAATATTTTATTTTACCTATATAGAAAAAAGTTACAATAAATTCTGCAAATTTGTATCTATTAAACATAATAACCCTACTTAATTTAATTTATCTAGCTCAAATAGTTGATGCAAGCAACGTATAGTTTTTTCAGTATCAAGGTCTTTTATTAGCAGAGAAATTTTAATTTCTGAAATTTGTATCATTTTCACTGATATATTTTGTTTTTCCAGTTCAGTTAATACCATATCAAGAAAATTATGGTCATTTTTAATGCCGTGACCAATAATCGATACTATAGAAATTTGGCTATCGATAATAAAATTATTTATCTGATTAGCATTCTTTAGATCATCTAGCAAATGCTGTAATTTATTTTTATCGGATAATTGGATAATAAAGCTATATTGTCGATATTCCTCAATATTTTCCATTAATTCTAGGTGAATATTATGGTTAGTGATCAGGTTGCATATCTTAGAAAAATTTAATTGAGTGGAATTTACTACTAATTTTAATAAATTTTTGTTGGAAGTAATGCCGGTAATTTTTTTATTTTCCATAATTTTTTCTCTAGATGTTATTAGTGTACCACTATCTTCATGGTATAATGGTAGTGAGAACGACGATAAAACGCGTATGGGTACGTTATATCTAATAGCCGCTTCTAAGGAGCGTGGATGCAACACTTTCGCTCCACAAGATGCAAATTCCAGCATTTCCTCAAAACTAATCTGTGATAATTTCTTTGCTCCAGGAACAATTCGTGGATCAGCAGTAAAAACCCCTTCTACATCAGTGTATATATCACATCTATCAGCTTGCATAGCAGCTGCAATTAACGAGGCGGTAGTATCTGATCCTCCTCGACCAAGTGTTGCCAACCTATTATTATTACTGATACCCTGAAATCCAGCAACTATCGGAATGATATCTTGTTTAATACATTCTGTTAATAAACTAGTAGAGATTTGCTCAACCAAAGCTTTGCTATAATTATCATTGGTTAAGATTGGTAATTGCCATGCTAGCACAGACCTTGCATCTATGCCTTGTTGTTGTAGCTCAAGGGCAAGTAAGGAGGCTGTTACCATCTCTCCACTACAAAGGGCAGCATCATATTCTGCCAGTTGTGAACTAGTCTTAAGACTAGAAACCTCATTGCATAAAGTAACTAGCTGATTGGTAACACCAGCCATAGCCGAAACTACGATTATTAATTGATTAGCATGTTGCTTTTCAAGCTTAATAATGGGAATAATTTCTTTTATTCTTGCAATGTTAGCAACAGAAGTTCCGCCAAATTTTTGAACTATTATGGACATAAAATCTGATTAGTGTCATTCCCGCGAAAGTAGGAATCTATATCATACCACATTAACTATTTTATGGGTTCTCCTAGTAGAGAATTCTACTTTACCTGCAACCAAGGCAAATAACGTATGATCTCTTCCAAGCCCAACATTTTTGCCTGGATAAAATTTAGTACCACGTTGCCTAACAATTATATTACCTGATATGACATATTGCCCATCATATTTTTTAACACCTAATCTACGACCGGCTGAGTCTCTACCATTTCTAGAACTACCACCAGCTTTTTTGGTTGCCATCTATAATACCCTTAATAAATCCCGTTATAATTTAGTAATGTCTAATATTTTCAGTTCAGTTAATTCCTGCCTATGACCATTCTTACGACGATAATTCTGGCGACGTTTTTTCTTAAAAACAATAACCTTATTATCTTTAAATTGGTTAGTAATTTCAGCAGTAACAAGAGCTCCTTGAACCATTGGCGTACCTATAAAAGATGGCTTGAAATCTTCACCAATCATCAACACCTGATCAAGTTGAATTTTTGCACCTCTCTCGCCGTCAATTTTTTCTATTTTGATTACACTGTTTTTGCCGACTTTATACTGCTTTCCGCCTGCTTTGACGATTGCGAACATGAAAAATATCCTAAACTAAAATTTAACAAAACTAAGTCGGCATTATATTACCACCATCTATTTTAGTCAATGGAAATTCGCAAATAATTAATAAATGTGGATTGCCACGACCTACTTGCGTGGTCTCACTAATAGACGTATATACAGCCCAGAGGTTATTATAGTCAATTGATGAGAAGTTGGGAACGTTGTCGTTCAATGCTCGCCTATTACTTATAGGCGTCGCTCCATCGTTCCTAGCCCCAAATTCTCTTGAATTGACTATACCAGGAAACGATGGTGAAAAACCTTTAAAGACGGGCTACAAAATTGGATTTTTAGGTGACCAAAATAGAGTCTTCGCCACAAGTTTGTTAAGAAAAAACAGTGAAAAAACCGTGAACACTCGCGGTTGAGTGGTACTCACAGAACCTAGGTAAGTCTAAATATATAATTCAATTATTTTCTTTCTTTGTATCTTGAGTATTATTGATAGTTGTTGATTGCTGTTGCTTCATCAATTTGTTCTTTTCTTCTATTGAATTAAGGAAAAAATAAGTAAATGTTAGAAATCCAATTAACATAGGAATAAAAACAAATATAATGGCATTGCGTTTTCTAACAGATTCTTCACGATCTAAACGACTCTCCGGTTCTTCATATGTTTCCCCTAATTCATTACGCCATACATCTTCTTGTTCTGAATTATTTTCTAGCATTTTATACCTTCTATTAAGTATTATTTACAATGGTTTAGATTATTTCAAGGTTTCTAAAGTAACCTAATTCTAGATAGTTTGCTACTAATAAATATAATTTTCTTGAAATATGTAGGATTAAATCTCAACTGTTTCGTATAATTATCACTAAACAGTAATCCCTTCTATCTAAGTCTTTTCTTGTTCATAAATTTCCTTGATCTCATCTAACTCTAACTGCAAATCAACATAATACATTTTATTATCATCAAAAAATTTATTTGCTGGTATTACTTCACTAATTCATCTAGTTTACCTGCTTTTTCAAGTTCATAAAGAGCGTCGCACCCACCAATATGCTTACTATTAATGAATATTTGTGGTAATGTACGTTGTCCACTAGCTTTATGCTGTAGTTCTAATCTTTGCCTCTCATTATAATTATCTACGATTATTTCTTCGTAAGATATATTTTTTTGATTAAGTAGCTTTTTGGCCTTAGTGCAATAGGGGCAATGTGTTAATGTATAAATAATGACCGTGACAAATATGTTTTTCATAAAAGTTATCCTATTTAATTGGTTATAAAACTATTATCTACATATAATAACAAACTAGCAAGTTACAAATTAATGATAAATAATTTTTCGATAGTATCTAAATATAGTCCAGCTGGCGATCAGCCAAAAGCAATTAATGAAATCATTAAGGGGCTTGAATCGGGATTGCCTTCACAAATACTTTTTGGCATTACTGGTTCCGGTAAAACCTTTACTATGGCAAATATTATTGAGAGAACCGGTCGACCGTCACTTATTATGGCTCATAATAAAACGTTAGCTGCCCAAATTTATTCAGAAATGAAGGCAATTTTTCCAAATAATGCCGTTGAATATTTTGTATCATATTATGATTATTTCCAACCCGAAGCATATATTGCAAAAACCGATACTTATATAGAAAAAGATTCTTCGATAAATGAACAGATAGATTTATTAAGACACTCTGCTACTAGGTCTCTTTTAGAACGTAGGGATGTAATTGTTGTATCTTCTGTTTCTTGTATTTATGGTCTTGGTTCACCGGGTCTTTATTATCAGATGACTATAAGTCTTAAGTCTGGGGAAATTTATGCTAGAGATAAATTGCTCAGTGACCTAGTAAGCTTACAATATAAGCGTAATGATGTGGGATTTGAGCGTGGTACGTTTAGGGTAAAAGGTGATAATATTGATATATTCCCAGTACATTATAACGATAAAGCTTGGCGATTGTCATTTTTTGATAATAAACTGGAATATATCAGCGAATTTGATCCGCTTACAGGTGAAAAATTAGCTAAATTGGAGCAAGCTGTGATTTATGCTAAATCGCACTTTGTAACACCTAAAGAAGTAGTACAAAACGCCATATCACAAATTGAAGAGGAGTTACAACGACGTTTAGAATTTCTTAATACACATGGTAAGTTAGTAGAAGCTCAAAGGTTAAATCAACGTACCCAATATGATATGGAAATGATGATGGAGACTGGCAGTTGTAAAGGTATTGAAAATTATTCTCGGTTTCTAACTGGTAAAGCAAATGGACAGCCACCACCAACCCTATTTGAATATTTACCTAAAGATGCCTTATTATTTGTTGATGAAAGTCACGTATCTGTTCCACAAATTAGAGCAATGTATAATGGTGATAGGGCTAGAAAAACCGTACTAGTGGAACATGGGTTTCGTCTTCCGTCAGCCTTAGATAATAGACCATTAAAATTTGAGGAATGGCAAGATTTTAGACCTCAAACGGTTTTTGTTTCAGCTACACCGGGATCTTTTGAATTGGACGAAACAGCAGGGGTTATGGTTGAGCAAATCATCAGACCCACAGGGTTACTTGACCCAGAATGTATTATAAAACCAGCAACTAACCAAGTTGAAGATTTGCTAAGCGAAATTCAATCGACAATAAATAAAGGATTTCGTATCTTAGCGATAACATTAACTAAAAAAATGTCAGAAGATTTAACAAATTATCTCCAAGAACTAGGGTATAAAGTATCATATTTGCACTCTAATATTCATACTCTTGAGCGTATTGAAATCATCAAAGATTTACGCCAAGGTACTATAGATATTATTGTTGGTGTTAATCTATTACGAGAAGGTTTAGATATTCCGGAATGTGGACTTGTTGCCATACTCGATGCTGATAAAGAAGGCTTTTTACGCTCGGAAGTTTCGTTAATTCAAACTATTGGTAGAGCTGCAAGGAATAGTCAAGGAAGGGTAATACTCTATGCAGATCGTATTACCAACTCTATTGACAAGGCAGTAAGCGAGACATATAGGAGAAGAAAAATTCAAGAAGAATATAATAGACAGCATTCTATAATACCCCAAACAATTAATAATCATATCCATGCACTAATTAAATTAGAAAAACTGGATAGTAAGTTAGGTAATAAAAAACAAGCTCATATATTATTGGATAATCCAGTAAAATTAAAAGCTCATATCAATAAATTAAAAAAAGAAATGTACTCAAAAGCTAGCAATTTGGAATTTGAACAGGCAGCAAAAATACGAGATCAAATTAATACGCTAGAAGAAGCCGCTTTAGAGCTAACTTAGTTTACTCACCTTATGCATAAACCCCACAACTGTTGAAAGTTAGAAGGTAAAGAGGGTTTTAGATAGGTTTTCTGTCATTGCGAGACCACTACGTGGTCGTGGCAATCCACATTCATTAGATTGCTTCGTCGCTACTAAAGTAGCTTCTCGCAATGACGCCAAGCTATTTTCTATATGACTTTATAAATGTCATGCGTAAGGTGAGTTAGTTTAAAGTACCTCTCTATAATTTGATGAGTTAGGGGATGAAAAAATAAGCAATATTATAAAAATAATGAAAACAGCTATTAGTGGAGCAAAAAAATCTGTTATATTTATAGATATAGCCGAGAATTTGACATAACTTGGTGAGTATTCACGATTATCATAAATAAAAGGTAACTTATATGTATAAAATTAATCCGGTACACCCTGGCGAAATACTTAAGACTGAATTCCTGGAACCTTTTGGTATTTCGGCTTATAGATTAGCTAAAGATATTGAAGTACCAATTAATAGAATAACAGAGATTGTAAACAAACAAAGAAATATTAGTACTGAAACGGCTCTGTTATTGGCAAAGTATTTCAGCTTATCAGATAGTTTTTGGATTAGGATACAGTCAAGATATGATGAGGCAGTTACTAAGGAAAAAATATTTAACCATCTTGCCTCTATTCACCCTTTAGCTACCATGGGAAAAGGCATCATGTAATATAATAGGTGGTTTGAATTAGATTATTTGACATAAAGCAAGGAATTGCATACTATACCGCCATTATAATGTCTTTGGAGAAAGCATGTCATCAAATCGGTTATATTTATTTCGAGATACGCGTTTTTTGCCTATCTTCATAGTACAATTTTGTGGTTGTATGAATGATAATATACTAAAGAATGCGTTAATTATATTAATTACCTATAAACTATCTAGTCAATTGGTGGAATCATCCCAATTACTTGTACTCGCTGCTAATACTATCTTTGTATTACCTTTTGTAATATTTGCAAGTATTGCAGGGCAAGTAGCTGATAGATATGAGCGATCAACTTTAGTTAAAATCATTAAATTATTTGAACTAACCATAGTGCTTTTTGCTACTTATGGATTTTTTGATAATAGTTTAGTAATACTGTTTTTATCTATATTGTTTATGGGTATACACTCGACATTTTTTGGACCAATCAAATATAGTGTTTTGCCAGATCATTTATATCGAGATGAGTTGTTGGGAGCTAATGGATTCGTTGAGGCGGGAACATTTATTTCCATTTTAGTTGGTACTATTATTGGAGGATACTACACTATAAGTGGCAATTTAATAATCACTATTCTGATAATGATTGCGGTAATTGGCGTTATTGCTAGTTATTTTATGCCAAAATCAAATAATTCTAATTGTGAAATTAAAATAAAATTAAATTTATTTCGCGAAAATATAGAAATGATTAAATATGCCAAATCTAAAAAGCAAGTATATTTAGCAATTCTTGGCATATCTTGGTTTTGGTTTATCAGTGCGGCAATACTTGCCCAAATTCCAGCTCTTGCTAAAAATACTTTTGGAGCAGATGAAAATGTTGCTAATTTGTTTCTTGCGACATTTTCAATTGGAGTAGGGATTGGTTCTTTTTGGTGTAGTAAGATTTTGGGGAATGAAATTACCACGAAATATGTTTTTGTTTCAGCGATTGGTGTCAGTATATTTGGTATTGATTTATTTTTTGCCAGTCGAATTAGTGCAGTTCATTATGAACCGGAGCAATTAAAGAGTATATTTGTCTTTTTATCTAAAAAGCATAATTGGCGGATTATTATAGATTTATTTTTTATAGCTGCTATTGCGGGGTTATATATTGTTCCGCTTTTTGCAGTATTACAATATCTTAGCTCCTCAGCTCATCGTAGTAGAATAATTGCTATAAATAATTTTGCTAATGCTGTGTTTATGGCTGGGTCTACTGCAATACTTTCGTTGTTATTCTATTGGGAATATTCGATACCATCGGTTATATTATTTATTAGCATACTTAACATAGTGGTAGCTTATTATATTTATCAATTAATTCCTGAAGTAAAAATAGTACCTTTTGCTGTTAACCGAGCTATTTTAAAATTTATTTTTGATTGCATGTACAGAGTGGAAGTAAAAGGTATTGAAAATTTTTATAAAGCTGGCAAAAGATCAGTAGTTATCGCCAATCATATTTCATATCTTGATCCTGCATTACTGGCAACTTATTTACCTGAAGAAATGACTTTTGCCATTAATACAAATATGGCTAAAGTGTGGTGGGTAAAACCATTTTTAACGATGGCAAAAACTCTACCAGTTGATCCCGCTAATGCAATGGCTATAAAGAGTTTGATTAGGGAAGTGCAAAAAGATAAAAAAGTTGCTATCTTTCCCGAAGGAAGAATAAGTATTACTGGTTCCTTAATGAAGATATATGAAGGACCTGGCATGATCGCTGAAAAAGCTGATGCAACAATTTTACCTGTAAGAATAGATGGTACACAGTTTACTAATTTTTCTAAACTTAAAAATATACTAAAAACACGGATATTTCCTAAGGTTACTATCACTATTTTACCACCAGTAAAGTCTCCTGCTAATCAGAATATGGATAATAGGGAAAAGCGTAAATATATAGGTCAGGCTCTTTATGATATTATGACTGACATGATATTTGAAGGCTCTGATTACCAGAATACTATATTTCAGTCTCTCCTTGAAACAGCAAAAGCTTATGGTTTTAACAAAACAATAATACAAGATATTGATGATAAGTCTGTTACCTATCGTCAATTAATATTACAATCTTTTACTTTAGCAAATTTAATAAAACAGGATACAGAAGTAGCTGAATATATAGGTATTATGCTACCTAACATGGTTGAAACGATTGTTACTTTTTATGCTATGCAAGCCTGTTCCCGTAGACCGGTCATGATTGATTATATGAGTGATGTTAGCAATGTAGTGACCTCGTGTAAAACAACGTCAGTAAAAACCGTCTATACTTCAAAACAATTTGTTGAAAAAGCTGGGTTGCAAGAAATGTTGGCAAATATCTTAGAAGTTAATATAAAAGTCATTTATCTTGAAGATTTAACAACAAGAATTACTTTATATTTAAGAATTAAGGCTATGATAGCTAGCTTTTTCCCACAGAGTTATTATAGTAATATGTGTGCTAGTTATGATGACAATGATCCGTCGGTTGTAGTATTTACTTCAGGCACTTCAGCTTCCCCTAAGGCTGTAGTATTGTCGCATAGAAACCTACAAGCTAATAGATGCCAGGTTCTAGCTAAGTTACATTTTAGTCTAGATGATTTTGCCTTTATGGCTTTACCATTATTTCACTGTTTTGGTTTATCTGGCACAATAATGATGACGCTTAACGGTATACCAGCCTTTCTTTATCCTTCTCCTTTGCATTATCGGAGTGTTCCTGAGGTAATATATGACATCGGAGCAACAATTATATTTGGTACAGATGTATTTTTATACAATTACGCCACCTGTGCTCATCCTTATGATTTTTATTCTATAAGATACGTGTTTGCCAGTAGTGAGAAACTTAGGAAAGAAACAACGCAATTATGGCTCGATAAATTTGGTATAAGAATTTTTGAAGGATATGGTGCGTCTGAAACAGCTCCAATAATAGCGTGTAATACTCCCATGCATTATCGTGGTGGAAGTGTAGGTCGTTTGATGCCCAAAATAGAATATTATATTAAACCAATTAACGGAATAGAAGAGGGGGGGCAATTATTTATTAAGGGACCAAATATCATGCTTGGCTATATGCACTCTAATAATCCTGGAGTTATTCATCCAACATCATCAGAAAATTTGGGTCTGGGCTGGTATGATACTGGGGATGTTGCAAAAATTGATAAAGATGGTTATCTTACCTTATTAGGTCGTGTTCAACAATTTATTACAGTAGACTTCTTTCATAACTCTACTTCTGTTGGTAATTTGTGCGTCGATCCGGTACTCGAGTCCTCACGTACACTTAAGTACGCTGCGGGTCTGCGTTCCGTGTCTCCTACAAATTCCCTAACAGAAGCGAGTTATGAAAGAAGTCTGGTAGAAGAACTAATTTCGTTGGTATTAATAGAGGATTTAGCTAATATAATCGATGTTAATAGTAGACATGTAGCTATTTGTCATGATGATGGTAATAAAAACAGACAAATTTTTCTCTTTACCACCAGTCAGATTATTAATAGGGAAAATTTTATAGAAATGATGGCTAAAAATTCGCTATATTCGAGACAAAATACTGAATTAACAAAATATTTTCCAGAGATTATCCATGTTAAAGAAATACCGATTCTACCAATAGGTAAAGTAAATTATCGGCAAATAACTAAAATGCTTGAAAATTATGGAAAAGCAACTAGAATGCTGGAATGAGGTAAGGAACCTATATTTAGTAGAAAAGAATTATGCATAATGTTATTAGTAAAATATTATTGATTATCGTCGTTGTCCTAATAGCATTATTTGCTTATAAAACTATGAAGACTCCTAATGCTGTTTCTGCTACGGTTTCGATTAATGCTGCAGATCAGTACTCATTAGATAAAAAAGAAAACATAGAGAAAACTGAAAAAATTGTAAAAGAATATTTACTAAATAATCCTGAAGTAATAATTCAGTCAATAGAAGGTCTTCAACGACGTAAAATGCAGGAAATGGAAATAAAAACTGGTGAATATATCAGAGATAATAAATCTGAAATAGAAAATTCTCCTACATCTCCAGTACTTGGTAATTCCAATGGGGATATAATCATTGCTGCTTTTTATGATTATAATTGTGGTTATTGTAAAAAAGGTAGTTATTTTATTAATCAGTTAATTAAATCAGATACGAGCGTTAAAGTCGTTTTGCAACTATATCCACTTCTTGGTGAGGCGTCTAATTATGCAGCAGCTATTGCTTTAGCTGTTTATAAGACCACTCCTGATAAATTTCAGGATATTCATAACGGTTTAATGGAGCTAAAACCTATCACCAAAGAATCTGTAGAAAAATTGCTTCTCGCAAATGATTTAAATATTGAAGTAATCACAGAAGAAATTAATAAGGGGGAGATACAAAAGCTTCTCGAGAAAAATGTTAAATTAGCAAAAGGTTTAAAAATACAGGGAGTTCCTGCCTATATTATTAATGGTAAATTAATTGCAGGAATGATGGATATGGAACAATTGCAAAGAATAATTGCCGATATAAAAAGCCAAAATAAATTATAATGGTATAGTGGTATGATAGTACCCTACATTTTTTTACTATTTTCTTATGATGAATAAAAAATCTGCTCACCAAGCGTCATTGCGAGGAGACCGTAAGGTCGACGAAGCAATCCAAAAATGACCAGGAATGGATTGCTTCTTGACCCACGCCTTCTCGTAATGACGTTTTTATGCTGTTTAATACTTATAGAATAAAAATTGTAGGGTACTGTTATACTCAAGTGATTTGAGTATGTTCAGCTATTGATTGTAACTTTTTAATTATTTTTGGATGGTTGTTTATGTAAATATGTTTGACAAATGTAAAATAATTTGATAAATACTTAATACTAGTATCAATTCCCAAAATTAAGTTAGTTACCCGAAAATATAAATGCTCTCTATGTTCTACTTAAGCCTAGAAGGTTGCCTGCGATAACTAATTAGTTATTTCCGACCGCCTCCTAGCTGGGTTGTTGGAATTTTGTGATACTAATTCCTCAAATTATTAGAGTAGCAGTCTAAACCTTAATCTTTCGTAGGTTTCATGATTTTCCCGGTTTTTAAGCAATAAACCTCTTTTCAAAATAGCCATGAGAGAGGAATTTTTAATAAAAAATTAATCGAAAAATCGTAACTAGTACTTAATAAATGTACACAATGATTCCCTCGATTGATTTTGACAACAAAATGACCTGAAATAATAATTTCTAGGAGGCTGTCTGCTATAACTAATTAATTATATTTTGAGCTATTTTTCGGCGATAATAAATGTGATTTTTGGAGGAATAGTGTACCTATTTCAAGAAAATCATGCTTATTTGCAGCCAAAAAGAGCCAAATATAGAATTACTTTAGTTATTGCAGGTAGCCTTCTAGCACAGTCTAATCTTAACTAATCTAAAGAAAATAAAATATGACAAGAAATACAGTGACTGATAGTAAAGAACCATATGATAATCATTACAATAATAGTATCAAGTATGATAGTCCTAATAAAGATGGTATTGTTACCATCAATCTCAAACAATTAAAACGTAAATCACCTGAAGAGTTGCAAGTACAAGCAGAAAATCTTAACATTGAGAACTCTAGTGCTTTGCTAAAGCAAGAGCTAGTCTTTGCTATACTCAAGAAATCTGTTGAACAGGGTGATTTGATTTCAGGAGAAGGTGTACTGGAAATTCTACCTGATGGGTTTGGGTTTCTTAGATCCCCAGAGGTAAATTATTCCGCCGGTCCTGATGATATTTATATTTCTCCAAGTCAGATTCGTCGTTTTGGACTACGTACAGGGGACACGGTAGAAGGACAAATTAGGGCTCCAAAACCAGGAGAACGTTATTTTGCATTACTGAAAGTAAATAAAGTTAACTTTGAAGAGCCTTCTAAGGCATATCATAGAGTACATTTTGATAATTTGACTCCACTTTATCCTGAAAAAAAATTATCATTAGAACTAGAAGATAATAGCAAGGATTTTAGTACCAGAATAATTGAATTGGTGGCTCCTATGGGTAAAGGACAACGTGCATTGATTGTTGCTCCACCAAGAACTGGTAAAACTGTTCTATTGCAAAATATCGCCCATGCTATTACCACCAATAATCCAGAAGTATTTTTAATCGTTCTGTTAATCGACGAACGCCCAGAAGAAGTTACTGATATGCAGCGTTCAGTGCGTGGTGAAGTGGTTAGTTCAACTTTTGATGAGCCGGCTATTAGGCACGTTCAGCTTGCAGAAATGGTTATTGAAAAAGCTAAAAGGTTAGTAGAACATAAAAAAGATGTGGTAATATTGGTTGACGCAATAACAAGACTTGCGAGAGCTTATAACACTGTTGTACCATCGTCTGGTAAAGTTCTTACAGGAGGGGTTGATGCAAATGCATTACAACGACCAAAAAGATTCTTTGGAGCGGCGAGAAATATTGAAAATGGTGGTTCATTAACTATAATAGGAACTGCTTTAATTGATACCGGTTCGCGTATGGATGAGGTGATCTTTGAAGAATTTAAAGGTACTGGTAACTCTGAGATAGTTCTCGATCGCAAAATAGCTGATAAACGTATTTACCCTGCTATTGATATTACTAAATCTGGTACACGTAAAGAGGAGTTATTGGTTGATAAAGCTATTTTAACAAAAATGTGGGTTCTTCGTAGAATTATTAATCCAATGGGGACTATAGATGCAGCAGAATTTTTAATTGATAAACTTAAAAATACTAAAACTAATACAGAATTTTTTGATTCAATGAATTCGTAAAATGCTTTTCAGGAGGAAGTATGACTAAAAGAACAAAGATTGCTTTAATTGGCAGTGGCAATATCGGTGGAACGCTTGCACATTTGATAGGCTTTAGAGAACTTGGTGACGTAGTTATGTTCGATATATCTCAAGGCTTTCCGCAGGGTAAGACTTTAGATATATCACAAGCTGGAGCTATTACAGGGTCGGATGCAATTACCACAGGTACTAATGATTATAAAGATATAGAAGGTTCAGATGCTATAATTGTTACAGCCGGAGTGCCACGTTTGCCCGGAATGAGTCGTGATGATTTAATTAATGTTAATAGTACTGTTATAAAAACTGTGGCTAGCAACATTAAGCAATATGCACCGAACGCTTTTGTTATTGTTATAACCAATCCGCTTGATGCTATGGTTTATGTAATGTTAAAAGAGAGTGGACTACCTAGCAATAGAGTAGTTGGTATGGCGGGGGTACTTGACTCAGCAAGATTTAACCTTTTCCTGGCCCATGAATTTAATGTTTCTGTAGAAAATGTTAGTAGTTTTGTCCTTGGGGGGCATGGTGATTCAATGGTTCCTTTGGTTAGATATTCAACAATTAATGGGATACCAGTTTTAGATTTAGTAGAAATGGGATGGTCAACGAAGGAACGTATTAACGCAATAATAGATCGTACAAGAAATGGTGGTGGAGAAATTGTTTCACTACTTAAAACGGGTTCTGCCTATTACGCTCCGGCAACATCTGCTATCGAAATGTTAGAGAGTTATCTAAAAGATAAACGCAAAATATTAAGTTGTGCTGCTTATCTTCAAGGGGAATATGGAGTAAACAATATGTATGTCGGTGTGCCTGTTATTATTGGTAAAAATGGTGTGGAAAAAATAGTAGAAATAAAATTAAATACTGAAGAGCAAGATTTATTTAACAAATCAGTAGATGGAGTTAAAAAGTTAATTGAGTCAGTAAAATAGTATGCTCAGTATAATCTCACCAGCGAAAACTCAAGATTTTACTTCTCAAATAGTGGGGTTGCCATCGATGCAACCCCATTTTTTTACTAAAACACAAGCTCTTTTACAAATATGTAAAAATTTGTCACAAAATCAGATTAAGCAGTTAATGGGGGTTAGTGATAAACTGGCTGAGCTTAATTATCATAGATTTCAAGATTTCGATAACCAACCTCAGAAGCAAGCGATATTTGCCTATGATGGGGATGTTTACAATAACATTGATAGGCAGAATTTTACCGCAGAGCAGTGGGATTTCTTGCAAGGACACACGTTAATTATATCAGGTTTATACGGTGCACTAAGAGTTTTTGAAAAAATAAAACCTTATCGACTAGAAATGTCAACAAAATTGCCAAATTTTGAAAAATTATCAAATTTTTGGCAAGACGATATTACCAATTATATAAATCAAATATTAGCAACTCACCAAAATAAATATCTCATCAACCTAGCATCCAATGAATATTCCTGCGTCATTAATCAGAATGATCTTAAATACCCAATAATTAATATATATTTTAAAGAAAGAAGAAATAATAAATTACAAATAATAGCAATAAATTCCAAAAAGGCTAGGGGCAGCATGTTTAATTTTATTGCAGAAAATCTTATAGACCTACCGGAAAAATTAAAACACTTTTCTAAACAAAATTATCAATATAGCGAAACCGAGTCTTCCAATAACGATTGGATATTTGTTAAAAATGCATAAGTTGCAACATTGTCATTACATTTAAATTTAAAGCTAATAACTTGTAATTATATCTGCTAATTATATTTAAACTTTTTGCTATTTTGATTATTATTTTATTAATGACTTATAAAATTAGTGGAATTATTTATGGAATTTAATCGTAACAAAGCAATTATTGGTTTTATTAAAAGCAAGGAAGGTCAAGAACTTACTGCTGATCAAATAGTTGATTGGTTAATAGAAAAATATCCTGAAGAAATCAAGAAAAAAGCAGAAAGAAGTAAAAGTAAATCATTTGTTAGGGCAATTACTGAAAAGCAAAAAAATGGCATTATGCGAAAAATTCTTAAGGGAGAAATGCATAAAAATTGGTTTAAAAGCATACAGAATCAGGAACCTAATATTAAAAAAGAAGACTATCCACTTAGATATTATTATACTATAGTCAATTCAGGAGAAGTAGATAGCAGGAGCGATGGAGCAACGCCTATAAGTAATAGACGAGCATTGAGCGATGACGTCCCCAACTTCTCATCAATTGACTATAAAGAAACTAAGCAGGTAGAGATAAAATATACTGAAAAAGAACCAAACATAAAAGAAAAAGAGATATACCCAAAGCTTTTAGACTTTCTTTTACAAGAGTTGCGTGTTCATAGCAAAATTATTAATGACAAATGTTCTTCAAATTATAAAGGTACTAACGGTAATAAATGGTTACATCCTGATCTAGTAGGAATGAATGATCTTACTAAAGATTGGGCATTAGCAATCAAGGATTGTGTGCAACAATTTGCCGATAAAAAAGCTAAGCTTTGGTCTTTTGAGGTAAAGGTTGTAATTAATAGGGCGAATGTACGACAATCTTTTTTTCAAGCCCTATCAAATTCCTCATGGGCTCATTATGGATATTTAGTAGCTTCTTCTTTAGTAGAAGGCAAGGGTGGAAGTACTTTACGGGAGCTGGAAATTCTTGCTGCTAGACACGGTATAGGATTTATTTTATTAAATATAAAAGATCAAGCTGAGAAAGGTCGAATACTAATCCCTGCAAAAGAAAGGTTAGAAATTGATTGGGATATGGCTAATAGATTAGTTAAAGAGAATAAGGGATTTGAATCTTTTATAGGAGAGATTAAAGATTTTTGTATGACAGGGAAAACTAGACTTTCCTAATGGAAGAACAATAATTAGTACTTTGTGTGTTTTTAAACCTTAAGCCGAAGAGCTGTAATTATAGTGTCCTACAATTTTTATTCTATAAGTATACTCGAATGGTTTGGAGAATTGGTTCCTGCAAATACTTGCGGGGTCTTCATGTACTCGCATAGCTCATGTACACTGCCGTAGGTTCGCCCCTCATTTTCAAATCCAATTCTCCAAATCATTTGAGTATAAAACTCTCATGCTATATTAAGACCGTGATGTTGTTACAACCAAAAATTTATTATTTTAACTTTTCTATACTATTTTTCATTGCTATCATTAGTCAAATCATCAACTATTATATAATAAGTATATTAAACAGCAAATAAAAGTAACATGGGAAATATACACTATAGGAAGTCAACAATAACATTAAGTCAGTTATGAGTGAACTTGTTCAAGAAAATACCAGGATTATTCCTGATCGGCAGACTAGCCTTACCAGAGAACAAAAAGAAGTTGTGGGGCTGCTTTCAATAGGAACATTTTTAGAATATTTTGATTTGATGCTTTATGTGCATTTAGCAGTATTATTAAACGAGTTGTTTTTCCCTAAATATGAGCCTTTTGCCGCATCTATGTTAACGGCTTTTGTATTTTGTTCTACTTTTATTTTTCGTCCAATTGGTGCATTAATTTTTGGCTATATTGGAGATAGAGCAGGGAGGAAAGCAACGGTTATTATTACTACCATTATGATGGCAATTTCATGCGTCATAATGGCAAATGTTCCAACTTATGCTCAAATTGGTATTACCGCTTCTATAATAATTACGGTCTGTCGTATACTACAAGGTATGTCATCAGTAGGCGAAATAGTAGGAGCAGAACTTTATTTAACAGAAACTATAAAACCTCCTATACAATATCCAACAGTAGCTTTTGTTGCCGTTGCTTCTGTTATCGGAACAACAGCTGCACTCGGAATCGCTTCTCTCGTTACATCATATGGCTTGAATTGGCGTCTTGCTTTTTGGATAGGAGCAATAATTGCTTTAGTTGGTGGGGTTTCCAGAACGACTCTCAGAGAAACACCTGATTTTGTTGATGCAAAACTTAGACTAAAAAAGAAATGTGAGAAAGCTAATATTGATATCAAGGAACTTGCTAATGCTCCCATTTTTAATAAAAAAGTTAATAAAAAATTAGTGTTATACTTATTTATAGTAAATTGCGTTTGGCCAGTATGTTTTTATTTCGCTTATGTACATTGTGGTAGTCTTCTAAAAAGTTCTTTTGGTTATAGTGCAGAACAAGTAATACATCAAAATTTTATTGTCTCAATAATACAGTTAGTTGGTATGTCATTTATAAGCTATTTAAGTTACAGGATATATCCACTGAAAATTTTAAAAGTGAAGTTAGTGATATTCTCTATTTTTATTGTATGTTCTCCTTATATTTTAAATAACATAACTGAACCATTTTTTCTATTCTTACTTCAAGCCTTTCTTGTGCTATTTGATTTTGGTCGCGTACCAGCTGTTCCAATATTTTTCAAATATTTCCCAGTTTTTAAACGTTATACTTATAATAGTATGATATATGCTGTATCACGGGCTTTGATGTATGTTATTACTTCTTTTGGAATTTTATTTTTAACAAAATATTTTGGTCATTGGGGGTTGTTAATTATTATGATTCCAATAAGTGTAGGATTTGCTTTTGGTTTACGTCATTTTCAAAAATTAGAGAAGGAAGCTGGTATTTATGTTGAATAATTTTTGTAGGTTCTAACGGAGATTCAGTACCTAACAAATGTTTGTAACATAAATTAGTTAATGTATTTTCTAGCTGTTTTGTTCCACAATACATACTAATGCTTATAAAATTTTTACAAGTCTCTTCTACAATTTTCTTAATCTTCTCAGGCGATTTTATACCAATAGTTTGCATATTAGCTATATATTCATGATTGATAACCATCAGCTTTTATTGTTGTCTGAGCTGCGGCAATCCTTGCTATAGGGATGCGGTATGGTGAACATGATACATAATGCAAACCAACTCTATGAAAGAACTCTATAGAATGAGGATTACCAGCATGCTCTCCGCATACGCCAAGTTTTAATGTAGGGTTGCTCTTTAAACCACGTTTTATAGCAATTTTTATTAACTCCCCTACCCCTTCCTCATCTAATTTACTAAAAGGATCAAATGCAAAGATTTTTTTCTCCAAATAATCCGGGAAAAATGAGGCTACATCATCTCGAGAAATGCCGTATGTTGTTTGGGTCAAATCATTAGTACCAAAACTAAAATAATCTAGCTCTTCAGCAATCTCTCCAGCTTTTAAAGCTGCTCTTGGTAGCTCAATCATCGTACCAAGAGTAAAATCAAACTTGCATTTGTTAATATCTTCCATGTTAGTAATAACATCTTGTATGTATGTCTTTAAGATTTTTAGTTCATTAACATCACTAATTAAAGGAATCATTAGCTCCAGAATAGTATTGATATTTTCTTCAACTTTTAACTCTCTGATAGCAGTAAAAATTGCCCTTATTTGCATTTGATAAATCTCAGGATAAGAAATACCGAGGCGACATCCTCTATGTCCAAGCATAGGGTTTACTTCATATAGTGCATGCAAGCGTTGTTCCACAACAGCTAACGGTAAATTCATCACCTTTGCTAAGTTTCTTTTATCATCCTCTGTTGTTGGTAAGAATTCATGTAGAGGCGGGTCAAGCAATCTGATATTTATCGGTTTACCCTGTATAATTTTAAATAACGCCTTAAAGTCTTGAATTTGTAAGGGCAATAATTTACTAATAGCATGTTTCCTTCTCTCTAGATCAGGAGCAATGATCATTTCTCGTACTAATGGTATTTTATCATGGTCAAAAAACATATGTTCTGTTCTGCATAAGCCAATTCCGCTTGCCCCAAATTTTAGGGAAACCCCTGAATCTAAAATAGTTTCGGCATTGGCTCTAACTTTTAAAGTAGCAAATTCATCTGCCCAATCCAAAATTGTTTGAAATTCCTTAGTAAAAGTAGGCTGAGTTAATGGCACCTCCCCTAAGAAAATTTTCCCCGTTCCGCCATCTATAGTTATTAAGTCACCATAGTTGATGATAGTATTACCTATTTTAAATATCTGTTTTTTCTCATCTATTACCAAATCATTTGCCCCGCAAACACATGGTTTTCCTAACCCTCTAGCAACTACCGCAGCATGAGAGGTCATCCCACCTCTGGCTGTTAGAATACCGGCTGAAACATACATACCGTTTATATCTTCAGGGCTAGTATCATGACGTACCAAAATCACTTTATGGTGATGCGACATTTTCTCAGCATCATAAGGAGAAAAAACTACTATACCAGTAGCAGCCCCTGGAGAAGCTGGTAGCCCTTTAGAGATATGGTCTAGAGTATTGCTATAATCAATAGCCGTATGTAAAAGCTGAGTTAGCGATTCCGGCTCTATACGCATTATTGCTTGTTGTTTAGAAATCAGCCCTTCTTGCACCATATCCGTAGCAATTTTAATGCTGGCTAAAGCTGTTCTTTTGGCGGTACGTGTTTGCAAAATATACAAAACTCCGTTTTGTACGGTGAATTCAATATCTTGTACGTCCAAGTAATGTAACTCTAACTTCTTACAAATCTCTTGTAATTGTTCAAATATTTGTGGCATAACTATTTGCATTGAACAATCTACATCATGCTCGTTGGTAATAGGGCTTGGGGTTCTTGTCCCTGATACCACATCCTCACCTTGAGCATTTATTAAATATTCACCAAAAAGCTTATTTTCACCGGTTGCAGGACAACGCGAGAATACTACGCCTGTAGCAGAATTATTTCCTTGATTACCAAAAACCATTGACTGGACATTAATCGCCGTACCCCAGTTATTGGGTATATTATGTAACTTTCTATAAGTTACCGCCCTATCCCCTGCCCAGGATTTTAATACGGCTTTTATTGATTGTTCTAATTGTTTATATGGGTCAAAAAGTGATTCTTTACCATGAGATTCTTCCCCATGATTAAAAATTATTTTTTTAAACTCTTCAACTATTATTCTTAAAAAATCTCCTGTAATTTCTTTCTCTTGATAGATATTACATTTAACCTTATGCATCTCAAATGCATTTTTAAATAAACCATTTGAAATTGATAGCACCATTGATCCATACATTTCTAAGAATCGTCGATAGCTATCAAGAGCAAAAATCTCATTTCCAGTAATATTTGATAGTGCATCGCAAACTTGATCATTATACCCAAGATTAAGTATAGTATCCATCATACCAGGCATCGAAGCTCTTGAACCTGAGCGAACGGATAATAATAATGGATTATTATGATCACCAAAAACCTTGCCAGTAGAATTTTCTAAATTTTTAATAGCTATCACTAAATCATTATTAAAATTCTCAGGCAAACTGTAATTATTTTTATAGAAATAATTACAGAGTTCTGTAGTAATAGTAAAACCATCAGGAATAGGTAAACTTAAGTTAGACATCTCGGCAAGACCAGCTCCTTTACTGCCAAGCACGTCTTTCATTTGAGCATTACCATCCCCACCTTTAGTACCAAAATAATAGATCCATTTGTTCATAAATACCAAAACAATTTACTTTTTATGTCACCCCTGCCCAACTTTGTGTTACCCCTGCGTAAGCAGGTATCCAGATTCCCGCCTACGCGGGAATGACAAAGGGGACAGTGTCACCCCACAACTGTTGCAAGTTAGAAGAGGAAGCGGTTTTAGACCGGATAGTTTAAAGTCGTATGTGATCAACGTCATTGCAAGAAGGTGTAGCCAACGAATCAATCGACAAGTTAGTATAGACTTAGATTGCCGCGTCACTGCAAAGCGACTCCTCGCTAATAGACGCTTGGCGAACAGATTCTTATTCATCATTTTCAAATCCCATTCTTTAAATCATTTGAGCAGACAGGTCTATTTAATAACCTTTGGGATAGCAACTGTACGAGTATGCCATAAAGTATATATACCCTTAGCTATATTCTCGCTAGCAGAATAATACTTAGCTCGTGTATTATTAGGTAAATGAAGATGCATATTCTCATCAATAATTGATACTCTTCCTTCATTAAACTCGTTTTTTATGTGTCTTTTATGGGTTTCATTCATTGTAGAGTTATAATACACTGTAACAGTTTTAGCAGGTAACATATCTACGGTTTCTGAGACCATAGAAGTAGATTCACCTGGTACTATAATCAAGCTATGCTTGTTGTATAAAACAGCTCCAAGAATAGCCTTATACATACTTGGTTGCCCTTTCTTGAAGTCAAATAATTTAAATGGCACACGATTTTTTTGTAGAATTTCTTGGAAACTTGACGTTACCACATCCATTATACTATCTTTTTCATGTACACTAAGTTCTTTATTATGTTGACAATCATATTTTCCTGTACGTGGTCCATTAGATACTAATACAAAATAATTGTTTTTTAGTGCAAGATTACTAACATATTCAGCTAACTTCTTTGCTTCTTTACCTGTATAGCAATGATATGTACCATTTTCTGGTACATCCCCTGCTAAAATCACTGCTAAAAATTTATCAGAGGGCTTATCGAAGGAAGAGAACATAGATTTAAATGCAGCATATTCTGATTCAATATCAGATAGTTGCATATTGTGTGCTACCCCATTAGTAGTAAGGAGTATAGTGTTCACACCAGTAAGCTTAGTATTTTGCTTGTCTAATGCATGGCTAGGTAAGGCTATTATGTCTGCACCAAAGAAATCATCACGTTTTTCTTGGACAAGTTGCTTGTGTGATAAAGTACCATTATCTAATAGTTGGTGAGAAAGATGTACTGCGATAATCTTCTTTGCCAGTTCAGGATATGACTTTAATTTAGTTATTAATTCTATGCCGTAATAACCAACTGAAACTATAATGGTAAGATTTTTGTTATTGCTAATTTGATCCTTAACGGTTTCTAATTGCGATTTATCGTACTCCTCAACATTTAGGGTAATAGACCTACTTTTAAAGTACTTCTCACTTTCTCTTGCTACTCCTAGTAATTGACTACGATCCCCAACAAAAGCTTTATCGCTTATGATATACAAATTAGCTTTCTTTGTTTCAGCTGCGTGGGTGTGGAGCATAAAAGATGATATTATTAAACCTATAAAAAAAATGTAGCAAGAATATGTTCTAATAATCATAATATCTCAAATATTAACCTTAGATTTGCTTATAAGAAAGAAAAAATGTCATTCATGCTTCAGTACGGGATATAGATTCCACACTGAAGCATATAAGCTTCATTGCAAGGAGACCAGACCTTAGGTCGACGAAGCAATCCAGATTTATCTAATGTTTGGATTGCCACGACCACTTTGTGGTCTCGCAATGACGTGACGTTGAGAGATAAAAACAGTCATTGCGAGGAGGCGTAGCTAACGAAGCAATCCAAGAACATTAAGCTCGCTTAACCTTCCATCATTTGCTTACGAGCAACTTTTCTCTTCCTTCTTTCTGTTTCTTGATCCTTACGGACACGTTTTACTGAAGGAGGTTCATAGAAACGAGACATTTTCATTGAACGAAAAACAAGCTCTCTTTGCATTTTTCTTTTCAAATTTTTAATTGCTTGCTCACCATTCCCAGCATGAACATTTACTAGTATCACTTTTAATTACCCCCTTTTCGTGCAAATTAGATTGTTGAATGATATGAACATTATCTATATACTAAATGTATATGTCAAGATATTATGTCAATATTAAAAGATGCATTTATGACTATTGAAGAGAAATATCATAGTTTAAAAGTACAATTTGTACAGACTTTAGCAAAACTGCTAGTTTTTAACGAGTGGAATGATAAATTATTAGCAGATACGGAAACAGAATGTGGTTTTGTTAAAGGATATTGCCATATAATTTTTCCTGAGGGGATAAGGGAAATAGTTGATTTTTTTGAAAGCTGGCAAGACCAGAAAATGCTGGAGTTATTATCTCAGCAGGAAACTCCGATTAAAATAAGGGATAGAATTGATTTAGCCTTAAAAATCAGAATAAAAGATGGTATAGCTAAACTTGTACATTTGAGGAATCGTAGTTATTTTGCCATACCATCAAACAGCATATTTGCAACAAAAACAGCCTTTCGTACTTGTGACTTAATTTGGCGTTATGCAGGCGATAAGTCTATAGATTATAACTATTATACTAAGAGAGGTCTGTTACTCAGTGTTTATATAACTTCAATACTCTATTACATTCAAGATGAGTCAGAAGATAATATAGATACTGATAAATATATTACTAAATCTTTATCCAATATCATAACTATATCCTCTAAATGTAAGAATATGTTAAAGCTACCAAACCCTGTCGATATACCAATTATTCGACTATTTTTATAATATACTTTCTGTAATCGAGACTATAATGACTAAAAAACACTACCCAGATATTCAATCTAATGTTGATTTTCCAACAATTGAGAGAAAGATTTTAGCTTATTGGCAAAAGCATAATATTTTTCAAAAAACTATAGATGCTAGACCATCAGTAAAAAATGATAAGAATAACGAATTTATATTTTATGATGGTCCCCCTTTTGCCAATGGACTCCCACATTATGGACATTTGCTAACTGGGTTCATCAAGGATGTTTATGCACGTTATCAAACCAGTAGAGGCAAAAGAGTTGAGCGACGCTTTGGTTGGGATTGTCATGGACTACCTGCTGAGATGCAAGCAGAAAAGGAGTTGGGTATTTCTGGTAGAACTGCCATTATCAATTTTGGTATTGATAAATTTAACGAGCATTGTCAATCATCGGTGATGAAATATGCTGATCAGTGGCAGAAATATGTTAATAGGCAAGCAAGATGGGTGGATTTTGACAATTCCTATAAAACTATGGATAAAGCCTTTATGGAATCTGTTTTGTGGGCTTTTAAAGAGTTATATAATAAAGGGCTTCTTTATGAATCAATGAGGGTAATGCCTTATTCTTGGGCATGTGAAACGCCTTTATCCAATTTTGAAACTAGGCTAGACAACTCATATAGAGAGAGAACTGATAAGGCG
Source organism: Candidatus Tisiphia endosymbiont of Xenochironomus xenolabis (assembly GCF_964264705.1). Lineage (NCBI taxonomy): Bacteria > Pseudomonadati > Pseudomonadota > Alphaproteobacteria > Rickettsiales > Rickettsiaceae > Candidatus Tisiphia > Candidatus Tisiphia endosymbiont of Xenochironomus xenolabis. Next base: position 503,656 of record NZ_OZ183473.1, on the reverse strand, counting down.
GTTACGGTAAGTTTTGTACTTAATGAGAAATTGCCAGGTTCTGTGCAGTATAATGAGTATAGAATGCTGGCATGGACTACGACGCCATGGACTTTGCCGGCTAATTTGGCATTAGCCATTGGAGCAAATATTGAATATGCTTTAGTGCCAAATGGTCAGGTTTGTTATATTTTGGCAAAATTTGCTTTAGAAAAATATCACAAAGAATTAGGGCTTAGTGCTGACACAAATTATGATATAATTGAAGGTAAGTGCTTATTAAACATGAATCTTACTTACCAACCATTATTCGATTATTTTTCCAATCATCCAGGTAGTTTCAAAGTACTTTCTGGAGATTTTGTCGTCGAAGGAGACGGTACCGGTATCGTACATATGGCTCCCGGTTTTGGTGAGGAAGATCAAATTCTTTGTCAATCGCAAGGAATAGAACTCGTTTGTCCTGTAGATAATGCTGGGAAATTTACCAAAGAAATTTATGATTTTGTCGGTTTGCAAATATTTGATGCTAATGATCAAATTATTATTAAGCTAAAAAATCAGGGAAATTGGTTTAAAACTGAGCAATATATTCATAATTATCCGCATTGCTGGCGTACTGATACCCCTCTTATATACAAAGCAGTTCCTTCTTGGTATGTGAAAGTTACCGAATTTAAAGACAGAATGGTTGAATTAAATCAGCAAATTAACTGGATACCCTTGAATATTAGGGATAATCTATTTGGAAAATGGTTAGAAAATGCTAGAGATTGGTCAATTAGCCGTAATAGATTTTGGGGGACGCCTCTCCCAGTCTGGAAGTCGGATGATCCGGCTTATCCTAGAATTGATGTGTATGGTTCAATAGAAGAGCTAGAGAAAGATTTTGGGGTAACAATCGTTGATTTGCATCGACCTTTTATTGATCAGCTAACTAGAAAAAATCCAGACGATCCAACCGGTAAGTCAATGATGCGTCGAATAGAAGATGTATTTGATTGTTGGTTTGAAAGCGGCTCTATGCCTTATGGACAAGTACATTATCCATTTGAAAATAAAGATTGGTTTGAAAAGCATTTTCCTGCTGATTTTATAGTGGAATATTCAGCACAAACACGTGGTTGGTTCTATACTTTAATGGTATTGTCAACTGCCTTATTTGACCAACCACCTTTTTTAAATTGTATTTGCCATGGAGTTATATTAGATAGTACCGGACAAAAATTATCAAAGCGTCTTAATAATTATGCTGATCCATTAGAATTATTTGATAAATATGGTTCTGATGCTCTAAGAGTCACTATGCTTTCTACAAACATAGTTAAAGGTCAGGAATTATTGATCGATAAAGACGGAAAAATGGTTTTTGAGAGCTTACGTTTATTTCTTAAGCCTATTTGGAATGCCTACCATTTCTTTACTATGTATGCTAATGCTGACCAAATCAAAGCTGAACTAGACTTTAATTCTCAAAATGTGCTAGATCGTTATATTTTATCAAAACTAAAAATATCAGTACAAAAAATTCAGCATGGGTTAGATAATTTTGACAGTCAAATAGCCTATAGTAACATTGCCGATTTTTTTGAAGTATTAAATAATTGGTATATTAGAAGAAGTAGAAATCGTTTTTGGAAAAGTGAGAAAGATCAAGATAAGAAAAATGCTTATAATACCTTATATAGTTGTATTAAAATAATGTCGTCCGCTCAATCTAGTTTATTGCCATTAATTTCTGAGGAGATTTATTTGGGACTCACCGGGATAGAACCGAAAGGTGAGAGTAGACTTTCTGTAAAAGAGTTTTGTGGGAAGTCTAGTGTTCATTTGACAGATTTTCCTACACTAGATAAGATAGAAGTGGATGATGATTTGGTTAGCACCATGGATCAAATATTAGATATTTGTAGTAATGCTTTATTCATTAGAAGTAGCGAGAATATTCGGACTAGACAACCATTGAGCAGCTTAACAATCATTAGCAGCAATAATGAGCTATTAATAAAATTTGAAGAATTGATTAAAGATGAAATCAATGTTAAAAAGGTAATTTATAAAGATGATGTAGAAAATTATGCCGATCATAAATTATCGATTAACTTTCCTAATTTAGGTAAGCGTCTACCTCATAAGGTCAAAGATATCATAGTAGCTTCTAAAAAGAATCAGTGGCAACTTACTCCTGAGCATCTAATAATAGCCGGAGAGAAGCTGAATAATGATGAATTCTCTCTAGCCTTACAACCTAAAAATGCTAAAGGTACAAAATCTTTAGCTAATAATCAGGGGCTAATATTGCTAGATTTGGAAATAACACAGGAATTATACGAAGAAGGTATAGCGAGAGATTTAATACGCTTTATTCAACAAGCGAGAAAAGATGCCAATTTTACTATAAATGACAGAATTTTCCTAGAGATTATTGGTAAGCCAGATTTTATGCTAATAGTCCAGCAACATAGTAAATTCATTCTCGAACAAACCTTAAGTGAATTTGCTAGCAATTTTACGCCAGACTATATGACCGATATTGAATTAGATTCAAATACGATAAGCATAAGAGTGTCTAAGCAGTTTTAGATTGCTTTTCTGTTATAGTCAACTGACATTTTTACAGTAGTTTTGTCTGACAAATGTGCTAATAATTTTACCCCGCAACTGTCGAAAGTTAGAAGAGAATTTAGGTTCTAGGTAAGACACTTTAAAAGTATAGTCAATTGATGAAAAGTTGGTGACGTCGTCACTCGTCGCTCGCCTATTACTTATAGGCGTCGCTCCATCGTTCTTAGTGCCAAATTCCCCTGAATTGACTATAGTATATGGTCAACATCATTGCGAGTAAGACCGTGGGTAGACTAGGTAATCCACAAAAGTAACCAAAAATCTCTTCGTCGACTCACGTCTCCTCACAATGACACCGGTTATTTTTTGCAACTTTTAAACTGCCATGATGACCTTTAAAACCTTTTCCTTTTCTAACTTTCAACAGTTGTGGAGGCTTATCCCCGACAGTCTCCTAGCCTTAACGAATTGATAAGGGCGGAGATTAAGATTATAAACCAATATCAACTTTTATAGTTTCTATTTTTTCAAGTTCTCTTTTTATATTAGTCTTTATTTCTTCGATTTTACGATATTTTTTTGCTATCTCCTGTTGTTTTGGTAAATCAAATTCACCTGCTGTAGTAATTGGAATTTTGACTTCAATATTTCTTGTTCTTTCTATGGTTGGCTTATATTCCCAATTAAAGTTATTTTTATCTAATGCTTTTTGTAATTCAAACGATAGATATAAACAATCAAGATTATCACATTTTGGAATATACAATCTTGCATCTCCATTTATGCTAAATTTATGTTTTGACCTATAAAAAACTGTGCCAGCATATCCATTAGTAGTAATCTGGATAGATTCCACCTCATGATCAAAATGATTTATATAACCTAAAACACCATCTTGTTTGGTGTTTGCTGAGTAGACAGGATACGAACCTTCATGTTCTTTAATATAAGTCTTAGTGTATTTTGCTATTCCCTTTTTTATATTAAAAATATCCTCTATTTTGATACTTTGGCAACGTCCGATTTCATTATCAAATTTATAAAGAACGCTATCTTGCAATGATTTACTAAATTCATTACAGATCATTCCTAAATCCCTAATTATATCGCTAAATTCACCAATTGAAACCATTTGGTCTGTTTCTCCAATAGCTAACTCAATTTTTTCTTCTTTACTCCACCATCTTTCTACAGACCAATTTTTACCACTGTCAAATTCATTTATCAAAACTATCTTACATCTCTTATCATGATTAAGATTTGCAAAATACTTCTTATTACCCTTAAAAGCGTTATACAAATTAACAGCTTCTTTTAAGTCATCTTGCTCAATATCAAATCTATTTACATCTCTGCTTTCACCAATTTCACTAACTAAATAGGTGAATACTGGATCAGTCTGAATATCAGAAATATCGAATTTTTTTGTAATCGCTAAAATATAAGTCTTTTTGGTCGTTGTAAAAAATGTCTTTAATGGCAAAGAAATAATTGCATCAATATAGCAACTATCTAAAATATATTGCCTCAAATTTTTATCGTTCTGTCTATTAAAAATTCCATCAGGAATAACTATAAAAGCCTTACCACCTTTCTTAAGAGCTTTCATAATCCACTCCATGAAAAGCCCCTCAATACCCATGGCATCTATCTTATAATAATTTTTTAACGTAGTATTTTTAGCTATCTCTTCTTTTAAATTACTACTACCACTTGTTACATAAGGTGGGTTTGTTAAAATTAAGTCATATTTTTCTTCTTCTGCTTCTGAAAGCGTACCAAGTATCGAGTTTGTTTTTAAAATAAAACTCTCATTAAATATTTTGGCAAATTCCTTAGTTAATCCAATATTATCTTTTATCAGTTCACAAAAATAAATAAGCATATTGGCTTTTGCTAAAATGATGGTTTTTTGCTCATCTTTATCAAAACCCTTATCAAAACCAGCTATTTTAACTTTTTGTATTATTTTATTGTTTTCAACTTTAAAGAGCTTATCAAGATCGTTCTTTATAAATTCTAATGGAGATTTCCCCACTCCACAGGCTGGATCACAAATAGTCATTCCTTCTTTTAGCTCACCTTCTGCCATTTCATTGATAGCACGGACAACTTTAATCGGAGTAAAGAATTGCCCCCAATTCTTTTTACTGATACTTTCTTTTAAAAAACTCTCGAATAACTTACTTTTAAAATCATGATCAATATGTTCAAGTTTTCCATAATTTTTAAATTTTTGTAGAACTTTTTTAAAGACTATTCCGTAACCATCAACAGCTTTTTGTTCTTTGCTGATAAATATGCTACCATTTATTATGGTGGTCTTGTCTAAAGCATTTTCAGGAAACAGCTCTTTTATTTGTGGCCTGATAATATTTGCATAATGTTGTAAAACTGTATTAGTTTCATTGCCTTCTTCATACATCCCAAGTAAAGTGTAAAAATTATAAGTACCTTGCAATATTTTTAAATCACTTAAATATTTGAATATAAATAATTCAACAAATGTGTATAAGCAATTATCAGGGGTTGCACCGCTAACACTCCAAACATCTTGCCATATTTGTTTTGCTAAATCTGTTGGATTGACTAGTTCTTTTGGTAAGATTCTATCATTTTTCTCATTTATTGATTGTATTATTTCATTGATAACTTTTGGTAAGTTTATATCTTTAGAATCAAAAGGATATTTAAAATCATTAGCTTCTTGGGTTTTCACGGTATTACCAGTAGCAACATTAAACCATACCGTCTCTTTGGTATCAGTTGCAATAATTAATTTTGTTTTTAGTTTTTTGGCAACCTCAATTTCTTGCAGAATGGCATTATTTTTTTTATCCTTGGTATTAAAATGTTCAGGTGATTTAAATTCCACAATAGCAATAACTTCTTTTTGTTTGGTGATAATGGCATCAACTCTCTTGTTTGATACATTCCCATAATCTATACTTCTTATTATATCAGATTTTTTTAAAGCACTAATAGTTGTTGAACCAATATTATAAAAATTCCAAGTCCCTATTTTTTCAGGATTCTTGATTAAATCTCGTTGCAGAAGTTCTTCGCTCATAATTAAATCATCCAATTATTCAATAACAATTTAAAAGCCGCGTTATTGTTCCTTTAGTTATATCCAAAACAAAACCCATCAACAATAGATACTTAAGATATTTGTCAAAAAGATAATTGCTGGTGCTGTTAGCTTATTTATGCTACACTTTCTTAAAGCAAATATTTATAGTAATTCTCAAATATAATATAATAATATGACCTTTAAACTTTCTGATCTTAATACAACAGTTAAAGATATTAGTACCATTCAAGGTAAAAATAAGCCGCCAAGAATGCTAGTAGGTACGGATGAGTTCTATGACTTGGTTGTTAATAGTGATGTATTTGTTGATAAAAGTCTAATGATTCAAGAATTACTAGAGGACAATGGTAAGGTTATCCTAATCACCAGACCAAGACGTTGGGGTAAGAGCTTGAATATGAACATGCTCCAGAAATTTTTTGAGATAGAGGTGGATCAAAATGGTGTTCCTTTCCCTACAGAAGATAGAGTAAATAACAAGCTATTTATCGGGGGTGAAGTAGATTTAGGACTAGCAACAGGTAGAAAAAAGTTACTTAAGAAGTTGAAAATAGCTCAGTACCCAGATGTAATATCTGAGTACCAAGGTCAATTTCCGGTGATTTTGCTCAATCTTAAAGATGTAAAAGGTAGTAGTTATCAAGAAATAGAACTAGGTATAAAGGATCAAATTATAGAATTATTTGCAAGTCATCATTACTTAAATCATCATGTAACAGAAGATACAGGACTATTAAATAATGCCCAAAAAGAAAAACTAAGGAGATATTTTGATGGGAAACTTGAGAGAAATGACTTAAAAGATAGTTTACGGGTTTTGAGTGAAGTACTGTACAAACATTTTGGTCAAAAAGTTTATATATTGATCGATGAATACGACACGCCGATCAATAGTTCGTATATTGAATTTGGTGATAAATTAAAAGAATTTGATGATGTACTAAAAATATTCCGCGGGATGTTTGGCAGTAGTTTAAAAACTAATCCTTATTTAGAAAAAGGGGTAATAACCGGCATATTACGAGTTGCTAAAGCTAATTTATTTTCGGATTTGAATAATGTTAGTGAATATAGCTTGCTTGATGAAAAATATTCTAAGTTCTATGGTTTTACTCAAGCAGAAGTTGATGAGTTATTAACCAAAGTACCAACAGCAACTAATCCTGAACAAATTAAAGCTTGGTATAATGGTTATAATTTTGGCGGAGAAATCATCTATAATCCATGGTCGATTATGCAATGTTTAGCTCATAAAGGCAAGCTTGACCATTATTGGCTTGATAGTGGGGGAACTGGTCTTGTTGATAAAGCATTATTGTCAGATGGAATGCAGGAAGATTTACAGAGCTTAGCTGCCGGAAAGGCTATTATCTCACCGATTGTCAAACAAATTAGTTTTGCTAATATCAACAAACCAGTAGGATTATTTAGCTTGTTGTTATTTAGCGGTTATTTAAACCCTATTGCTAAAAAACCAGAAGAAGATATTTATGAATTATCGGTACCAAATAAAGAGGTACGATATATATATAATGCCAGAATGCTCCAATGGGTTACTGATCAGTTACAAATTGATCACTCTCGATATTATTCTTTTGCTACTTTGCTGCCGGCAGGTAAAATAGAACAGTTTAAAGAAAGGTTGCAAGAATTATTGCTCAATGCTACTAGTTTTTATCAAACAGGCGAGAAAAAAGCCGAGCTATTTTATAGTGGCTTTATGCTAGGTTTGATTAATACCTTAGCTTCCGACTACATAATAGACAGTGAAAGAGAAACCGGTAGCGGTAGGGCGGATATTGTGCTACTACCCAAGATAGGTAAAAGTGACAATGCTATTATTATTGAATATAAAATATGTAAATCTCCTGATACTCTAGAATCTGTTGCCAAAGAAGGGTTAGATCAAATCGTGAGAAAAAAATATGAGGCTAAAATAAAAGAACACTCTCATGTTCAGAAAATTATCAAAATTGCTATGGCTTTTTGCGGTAAGGAAGTGGCTCTAGAATATCAGATTGATGTGGTGAATCTTTAAACTATTTAATATATAAATACAAGAATCCTAAATAATAACAATAAATTAATATTTCTTTAGGTTTTTGTAATATATATGGTGATATTAAATCTTCCAGGAGGAGTCAATAAGGCTTTCTAAGCAAAATTCCTATATATTACAAAAATCTGAGGAAATAAGTTATACTTTATTGTACTAAAATTGTTGTGATTATTTTGTTATTTTATTAAAAAATTAACAATTTTCTTAACTTTTTTATTTGCACAAGTTATAACTTTCATTCATCATATTAAAAATAGCTGTCAAAATGGTTTGTCATTTATTGATTTAATATTTTGGTCTGTTTCCTATATCTTTAGCCTTACATATAAGGTTTATTTGTAAAGATTATAGGTTTTTACTTTACAAGTTTATAAAATATCGCTATGCAGTTAGCAATTATATCCAGAGTAAGAAAATTGGATTAAACTACTAGAAATTATTTAGAATAATTTAATATTAATTAAATTTATGAGGTAAATGATTATGGCTACACTTAAAGAAATTATCAAAGCCTTGAAAGCAGGCGATGATCGTAAAAAAATAGATTTGAGATTCAGCCAGATAGGAGATGAGGAGGCGAAGGTATTAGCCCAAGCCTTACAAAATAATAAAACTGTGACAAAAATAGATTTGGGTGCCAACCAGATAGGTGATGAGGGGGTGAAGGCACTAGCACAAGCCTTACAAAACAATAACACTGTGACGAAAATAGATTTGTGGAACAACAAGATAGGCGATGAGGGAGCGAAGGCACTAGCACAAGCCTTACAAAACAATAACACTGTGACGAAAATAGATTTGCATTGGAACCAGATAGGCGATGAGGGAGCGAAGGCACTAGTCCTCGCCTTAGAGAAAAATGATACTGTAATGCAACTAAGTTTAAATAACAACAATATAAGCGATAATTTAGTTAACCAAATATATGATATTATAGGTGTAAACAAAAATACAAGTAATCTTAACCCTTCAGTGACAAGCATAGAATTTAAGCACAACAAGAATCAGATAGGATATAAGGAAGCAAATGCAATAGCCAAAGTCTTAGATAACAATAAAACTGTGACGACAATATATTTGGAAAATCAGATAGGCGATGCGGGGGCGAAGACGATAGCACAAGCCTTACAAAACAATAGCACTGTGACGATACTAGCGTTACGATGCTGCCAGATAGGCGATGAGGGGGCGATAGCACTAGTACAAGCCTTACAAAATAATAAAACTTTGGAAACGCTAGATTTGTGGGGCAACAATATAGGCGATAAGGGGGCGAAGGCAGTAGTCCAAGCCTTACAAAATAATAAAACTTTGAAAAAGCTAGATTTGAGGTGGAACTGGGTAAGCGATGAGTTATTAGAGGATATAAATAAACTATTAGAGAGAAACCAATTACAAGCAGAAGAATTATCTAAGAAGATCGAACAAGGAATAGATTCTGTACAAGAAAAATTGGTTTCTGGCGATAATATAAAAGTAGAAGAGAAACAAGAAAACTTCGAAAAAATACAACAATTAAAGCGTGAAACACTAGAGATTGTTATGCTACTAAAATTACAGAAAATGCAACAATCACAACAAATAGAACATAGTTCAGGAACAAAAATTATTAGTAATCATAATCTTAAGTTGTTATTGTCTAACGTAAGTAATTCCGCTGAATTGTATGAAGCATTAGAGAGTTTGTTAATTGGAGATATTGAGCCTCTATCAGAAGGGGTTTAGGAATTTATTACAAAAACCTAAAGAAATATTAAACTGATTGTTATTATTTAGGTTTTTGTATTTATTAGAGATTAGTGTTAAACCATAGACAATTTGCCCAATTTTTTGTTGTGGATATCTAGTACTACAGTTGTAGATTGAATGTGAGTGTTCACGGAAAAAAGGTTAAAGTATAAGATGTCATTGCGAGGAGGTTGCCAGACCGACGAAGCAATCCAGGAAAGTGATTAAAAATGGATTGCTTCGTCGGCTATGCCTTCTCGCAATGACGTTTAAGACACATATACGCCGACGCTTGGCAATCCAATTTTTACTCTCTAGAAGTTCACTTTAACCTTCAAACTACCTTGATGACCAATATATTTATCAGCAATGTGGGCATTATAGGTAACACCATATTCCATCATATTGGATTTCACAGTTAGACCAGTACCAACAGTAAAGGAAACCTTAGCAGGTTTAACTGATTTTGTCGGTAATGGTTCATTCACCCCACCTAACCTTGCATCAATTTTTGGTGATTTTCCTTTGAAATCATAATTAACGTAACCATGCAATTCTGGTATTAGCAGTAATTGGTCAAGTTGGATGTTTGCTGCAGTCCTTAGACCCAAAATACCTTCAAATTTATTGTACGACGTCTTCTTAACAGTTAAGTTTTGCCATGCTGTACCACTTTGCACATGACCGTCATCCATAAATTGTGAGTATCTTAGCCCAATGGTTGGCGTAATAGTTAACTTTTCAGAAGGTTGGTAATTATACCCGGTAAGTAGTTGCCCACTATAAGAAGTAGATTTATATTTAGCAACAGCTGTGCCTGTAGCAACTTTCTTATTATCATCAAGAACTAAACGTCCTTCTGCGTTTTTAATATCGGTTATGCCATATGATGCTACCGCTTCAGCAAAAAAATTGCTTGGGAATTTATATGAACCATATAAAGAGAAGAGATTAGTAATACCGTTAGTTTTATCGCCAAATTTCATATCTTTATGAGACATTTTTGTATCAATTTTGCTATAAGCTACACCAACTAGCAAGTCATCATTTATTAAACCATCAAAGCCAAATATACCACCAACCGATTTTGATCTATAACCACTAATTCCTTTTCGCATTTCTTGGTGACCAACGGCATAAAATGGACTACCCCATACTCCATACGTTACCTTATCATCATCACCCGATGCTACAGGCATAATATTCACAGACCTTGAAGCAATTTGGGAAGCAACTTGAGAAATTGCTTCACTTACCATAAATGCTAATTCCATTGAAATTGGATTTGTATTACCAGGTAATAGTTTATCCATTGCCAAAGCACGATTATCTTTATCCATTAGACCAATTTCGCCCAAGTACTTAAAAGCATCACTATCTTTATCAGTTACATTATTCAACTGCTTAAGAAGAGCCGCTCTGTCAGATAAACGGCTAGCAGCATCAGGGTCTTGTGTTTTTGCTGATTCTTTATCTAATTCTATTACGTCTTTTTTTATAACTTGCTTATGAATGTCCTTTGCATGCAGAGTCAGATTGCTAGGATCAATAGTCCAGCTGACAAAGCTGCTTTGTTCATCGATTTTCAAGTCAACTTTACTTGGATCCAAACTAATACCATTAGCATCAACTGACGAAATCAGAACATATTCAGTCTCATCAGGTATTTCACTAATATCCGTCTGTCCCGCTATTGTTACAACCAATTTGTCTAGTTGTGATAGATCTAATTTACCATTACTCTGAATTTTTATATTACCACCAGCTAATTTTGATGGGTCATAGAAACTGCGTAATTTTAGCTCTCCTGTCAATTTGGCAGTATTACCATATTCAACTTGGCTAGTTCCAAGGTCCATGGTTAAATCTTTAGCGGTTAAATCACCAGTAATAGTTTGTTTTTCACCTAACATAATTATCTTGGCTTGATTGGCTGCAATGCTAGCAAACTTAACGTCTTTTTCCAATATTGCATACTTATCTGCAGCAAAGGTTACAGGAGCTGCTGACGTTACTTTTTCTTTAAACCAGACATTATCTGCTAATATTACCTCTCCACCATTAATTGGAGCCTCAACCAAGGCTCCACTTTTAAACTGTATCTTGGATGAGCCTTCAGCATTTATTTCTTCCGAACCAATTTTCGTGCTATAGGCAAAATCTTTCAATAACCTTGGTACTCCTGGCACATCTATAGTTCTTTTCTCAGTACCAGCAAAAGTTGCTGTTTTCTTATCTTTAATGGTTATTTTCTTGGAGTAAACATCACCTCCCGCCGTAGAATCACTATCAAAAGTTACATCAGACAATCTAAACTCATTTGTTCCGAGATTGCCATGAGCAACACTATCATCCGAGTTAAACATTACTATACCGCTATCCTTATTTGCGGTAGATATATTGGAATATAAACTATTACCAATAATGCTGATTGTATGATTACCTAGTAATTTAATCTCTTTTAATCTGTTACTCTCTGATCCAACATTACCGGCTTTAATGGTAAGATTGGCATTTAATGCTAGACTATGTATGCCATTACCAGTTGTTTCAATATTACTTATAATGCTTTCCTCTTTTAAGGTTAAAATTGCCTCTTTAGAATTAGAGAATAAAACATTACCCGTTGAAATCTTCTTAGTAGCTTGTATATTATCTCCGGCGATTTCTATAGTACCGGTCTCTATTGGAATATTAAGGATCAGCTCTTGTAGGTTATTAAATCTAACCGTACCTTCTCCTTTAATAGATTTGACAGTGAAATTTTTAGAAATCACAGTAGTTGCACCTTTTGCTATCTCGATCCTTTCTTTAGAATTGATTGAATCGCCAAATGCTACAGTACCAGCTTTAATTTGGATATTACCGACAGGATACTTGTCTGACCCAACAACACCACCAATTATGCTACTTCCCTCGAATATTAAATTAACTGCCGCTCCGCCAGTTTTGTTAATAGCTCCTGTTGAATTAAACTTATCAGCAAAAGTTAAGGTCTGCGTTCCATTCCCTTGGATTTCTTCAATGGTATGCTTACCAGCACCTAATGTCACATTACCATTACCAGCTTTTAATAGTTTTAATTTCTCAATTACATTGGTTACTGCTCCATCCCTTATAAACTCTACAGTTGCATCTTTACCATTTTGGATAGTACCAACGATTGTCTTATTATCTGTCAGAGTAACTGTACCTTTATGATTATCAAAATCTACATCACCTCTGATATCACCATTGGCAATTAATTGACCATTATCACCATTAAAATCTACCTTACCAATCTCACCATTAACGGTACCAGCAGCACCAGCATTAACAGTCACACGTCCTGCGGTACCAGTCACCGTACCACCAGCAGCAGCAAAAGTCACCTTACCAGTAACGTTACCTTCTAACCGACCAGCAGCATTGAAAGTTACATTACCCGTAATATTATTACCACCGGGGATATTAAGTATAGCAGTCTTAGTAAAATTAACATGACCAACAATATTGTTTGTTGTTATCGTACTAGTTACATCTAATATTATATCATGAGCATATATGGTGGGTGCGATATTAAAATCCCCACGACCAGAAAACTTCACTTCTTTTAACTCCTGAGTGTTGGTACCTAATGACTGAACTCCTGCTTTGGTAATCTCTAACGTTACACCACCATTGACAGAGTCTAATTCAACTATACCATTACCACCTGCTATTGGACCTGGGTCTAGAGTATTAGCCAAAGCTATAGCCTTGGGAGCATTATCACTATTCCGTAAGATTAATCTAGCATTTGGAGCCGAGAAATTAATTCGATCACCAACATTAGCTAAAATATCAAAATCACCATGTATTGCATCTAGTACGTAAGTTGCTTCACCGGGAGCTTGAAGGTCAGCAGTGGCAGCAGTAGCATCTCCGAAGCCAATATTAATTATAGGAATCGCAGCTGAGGTAGCACCATTATCGGTAAATACCGCTCCCTCAATAACGTTTAACTCAGGAACATGCTGTAGATCAAGCCCATTAGCAGCATGACCTGCGATAGTCACCTGACCACGTACATCCAATCTAGTCAGTAATTGACCAGCTATTCCAAGAGTTTTTGCACCAACAAGACCATTAGAATCTAAAGTTAAAGTGTGCTCACGATCACCTGTACCCTCCAACGACAGAACCCCGCCACCACCAACAAGTCCTTCTAAGTTACCACAAAAGGTTATAGTTTTGTTGTTAGCACTACTATTCCGTAATGTTAACTGAGCGTCTTGATGCTTGAAACGAATTGCCTTACCATTTAAAATATCCAAATTACCCAAATTAGCATATTTGGCATCTAGTACGTAAGTTGCTTTACCTACACCACCACCGACTTCTGCTGCCCCAATATTAACTGCAGCGATCTGGGCTGAGGTAGCACCATTATCGGTAAATACCGCTCCATTAATAACGTTTAATTCAGGAACATTCTGTAGATCAAATCTATCAGCATCACGACCTGCGATAGTTACCTGACCACGTACATCCAATCTAGTCAGTGCACGAACTGCTCCAAGAGTTTTTGCACCATCAGAATCTACAGTTAAAAGTCCGCCTTTACCCTCCAACGACAATATCCCGCCGTTAGCACCAACAACTCCTTCTAAGCTCTCATGAAAGGTTATAGTTTTGTTGTTAGCACTACTATTCCGTAATGTTAACTGAGCGTCTTGATGCTTGAAATTAATTGCCTTACCAGCAGTCAAAATATTAAAATCACCATGTTTGGCATCTAATATGTAAGTTGCTTTACCTACAACACCACCGACTTCTGCTGCCCCAATATTAACTGCATCGATCTGGGCCGAGGTAGCACCCTCATCGGTAAATACCGCTCCATTAATAACGTTTAATAAAGGAGCATGGTGTATATCAAACCCATTAGCAGCACGACCTGCGATAGTCACCTGACCACGTACATCCAATCTAGTCAGTGTACGACCAGCTATTCCAAGAGTTTTTGCACCATCAGAATCTAAAGTTAAAGTGTTACCATTTGCACCCTCCAACAACACGGTTCCCGTATTGGCAAGAGTTCCTGGTAAGTGATTATGAAAGGTTATGGTGCTATCTGCATTTGTATATAATCCTAATACCGAACCTGCATTCAAGAAATTAATTTCTTGACCCGCACCACCACCATTACCAAGAAGCTCAACATTACCAGCGGAAGCTTCTATTATCAGGATACCAGGAGCAGCAGCAGCACCAATATTTATGGTCTGAATATTACCAATATCTACATGGGTAGCTTTGAGTCTACCCTGAACATTTAAAATACCATGCTCACCATTAGCTATTGTTGCATTAAATGTCTTAGAGTCAACCACTCTTAGTCCACCATTAAATGTTATCGTTCCTCCTGCACCGAAATTAACTGCACTTGCACCTGCAATTGCATTATCTCCACCTCCAAAATTACCAGCAATTTTTACCTCGCTGGCGTTATTAAATACAAGTCGTCTAGTAAAAACGTCTCCCCGTAATATAACATCTCCACCAGCAGCATTAGCACCTATATTAATCTGGGCTAAAGCAGCCGCATTAGTACCAATATGGCCAGTTACTGTACCAGCTTGCTTAAAGGTTAATATTCCCTTACCATCAGCATTCGTAGTGATGACAGCATTAGCCTCAGGGAGGATGGCATCATGTTCTAGTACAAGTGTAGAACCTTCACCATTAAGCGTTACAGCCCATAATCCTGTATGTTCTACTCCAGATAATGTTAATGTCTTATTGTTACTAATGGTAGCAGGCATATGATTTGCACCAACCTCAGTTACTTTACCTGTTATCTGAATATCACGATTTATTATGATAGAACCATCTTTTGTCATAGTTATATCAGTTATATTACCCTCACTTATTGCATCAACTGTAAGGGTAGTACCAGCCTCATTAAAATTTAGGGCACCACCAGCACCACCAACACCAAATCCAGCGATAGCACTAAGATTAACAGCACCACCAGCACCACCAATATCAGCAGCAGCAAAAGCCCCACTGCTTCCGCCTATGCTTGCGACAATGGAGGCAACTGACACGCTGGTCAGCAAATTTTTTAATAAATTTTGTTTTTTAGCCATATATTTTTACCATATTCCTATTAAAAATTGTCATTGCGAGACCACGTTAGTGGTCGTGGCAATCCATAAAATGTTAGAAATGGATTGCTTCGTCGTGCGGTTTCCGCACTCCTCGCAATGACGTATATGTACCTCAAACGTCATTGCGAGACAACGTAAGTAGGTCGTGGCAATCCATAAAATGTTAGAAATGGATTGCTTCGTCGTGCGGTTCCCACACTCCTCGCAATGACGTATATGTACCTCAAACGTCATTGCGAGACCA
Organism: Candidatus Tisiphia endosymbiont of Xenochironomus xenolabis; assembly: GCF_964264705.1. Taxonomy (NCBI): domain Bacteria; kingdom Pseudomonadati; phylum Pseudomonadota; class Alphaproteobacteria; order Rickettsiales; family Rickettsiaceae; genus Candidatus Tisiphia; species Candidatus Tisiphia endosymbiont of Xenochironomus xenolabis. Next base: position 487,853 of record NZ_OZ183473.1, on the reverse strand, counting down.
CGTAAGTAGGTCGTGGCAATCCATAAAATGTTAGAAATGGATTGCTTCGTTGTGCGGTTTCCGCACTCCTCGCAATGACGTATATGTACCTCAATCGTCATTGCGAGACCACGTAAGTAGGTCGTGGCAATCCATAAAATGTTAGAAATGGATTGCTTCGTCGTGCGGTTCCCACACTCCTCGCAATGACGTATGCGTTTAAAAATCGTCTTAAGTAACACTCTTATACGATACAGATACACCAAATCTAGTACAACATTCTTTAATTGTACAATATGCTATCATATACACTAGGTCATGTCAATAACATTGCCTCAATAAATTTAAACGCAGGTGTAATTGGTAGGTGTAATTGCGAGAAGGTGCGACAATTTTTAAACATAGGCGTCTAATGTTAAAAAATAAGGCACATGATCAGAAGGTTGAAGCCATCCCCTAGCTTCTGATAAGGAGCTGACCGATAACATCTTATCTTGTAAGTTACAACTAGTCCAAATATGATCTAGTCTACGTCCCCGGTTAGATTTTTGCCAGTCTATGTTTCTATAACTCCACCAAGTATAAAATTTTTGATCATACGGCACGAAATGACGGCTACTATCGATAAAACCTAGGGAAGATTGTAACTCCAACAAGGTTGAACGCTCTATATCTGTGTGGCTAACAACATTTCGCAATTGACGACTCGACCATACGTCATGCTCATATGGTGCGATATTTAAGTCTCCGGTTATGATCATCTTACTATTTTTACTACGATTATTAGTCAACCATTGTTGTACTAATTCTAAATATGCCAATTTATGTTTAAATTTCTCATTGATCTTTACATCAGCTATATCTCCACCAGCTGGTACATAAAAATTATGGATTTCTATACCCAGAACTTCAACTGCTACATGCCTTTTATCACTATTATATAATTCAAGAGAGAATCTATTAGTAATAGGAATTTTCGATAAAATTGCTACTCCATTATAAGATTTTTGCCCTGAATAATATATATGATTATAACCCATATCATTAATAGCTTGATGAGGAAATAACTCATTAACTGTTTTGGTCTCTTGGAGAGATATAATATCAGGCTGATGTTGATCAATTAGCTTCTTAAGCAAATCAAGTCGCAAACGTAGAGAGTTAATATTCCAAGTTACTATTTTCATTTATTAAATCTTTCCGATATTTCTATTACTAATCATTTCTGGATTGCTTCGTCGGCTTACGCCGCCTCGCAATGACGTTATCTGTCATTGCGAGACCACATAGTGGTCGTGGCAATCCATTTGGATTGCTTCAATGCTATTAAAGTAGCTTCTCGCAATAACGCCAAGCTATTTTCTATGTAACTTTTAAATACCATGCGTAAAATGAGTTACTAAATGCTTTAAAAGCCTAATCACCTTTGCCTCTGGGCTAAGATTTTTAGCTGCCCATTTCTTGATCCATGGTTCTATAAGCTGCCACATATTAATTTCTGGATCGAGCTGTTGTCCCACCCCTTCAACTACTACTATAGTTTTCTGTAATAATAGCAATTGTGGTTGCACCTCCATACCAAAATCTTCAGTAATTTTAAATAATTGGGCAAGTAACTTACCTATAGAAATATTTTTGACAGCATATCCTATAATCGGTTCGCTCACTGCTCTACAGGCTTGAGCAAAAAGATCAAGATCGGTATTTTTATCTATATAACCAACTCGAAGATGGACAAGTGCTACTAGCTTATAGTTTTTACTTAAAAAACCAAATAGGCTCTCAGCAATTGCCATTCTATCTTTATCAGGTAATCTACCCATAATACCAAAATCTAGTAACACTATGCTACCATCTGACCTAACTAGAATATTGCCAGGGTGCAAATCTGCATGAAAGAAACCATCCCTATATACTTGATTAAAAAACATTATAGCAAATTTTTGAGCTATTTTAGCTGGATTTAAGCCCTGTTCTATCAGCTTATCTCGAGCATAAATTGATGTTCCATCTACCCATTCTGTGGTTATTATATATTCATGCGTCAGTTGCCAATAAATTTTAGGAATATATATATCAACATCATTTTGGAAATTGTCAAACAATTCTGAGGCGGCAGCTGCCTCTAAACGTAGATCAAGCTCAAACTTCATAGTAGCATTAAATACATCCATTACTGCCACTAATCGTAATCTTTTTAATTTTGTCGATATTCTTGCTACTAGCCTAGCCAGAATATATAAAAGTTTAATATCCTTATTATATGTGTGATGAATTTCAGGGCGTAATATTTTTACCGCAACCAACTCACCTGATTTCAGCCTAGCTTTGTGTACTTGAGAAATCGAAGCCGCCGCAACTGGTATATCCTCAAAGGCGGAAAATAACTCATCGGCACTTTGTCCAAAAGACTCCTCAATAATCTGTCGTGCGATATCGCTACTAAAAGGTGGCAACTTATCTTGTAGAGATTGCAAATAATTGGTAATCTTAACTCCTATTAAATCTGGTCTGGTGGAAAGAGTTTGCCCAAATTTTATATAAACAGGTCCTAATTTTTTAAAACAATTAGTTAACCTCATACCAAAATCGTCTTTTGGTAGTTTAAATAAACCAATCGGATAAACTATTATGGTTATCATCCAACCAAGAATTCTTAACCTAGATGGTAATTTTATGGTACCTGGATAAGTCAGAATTTGCTGCTTGCTTACCACTCTTAATATATGCAAAAAATTCAATAATAAGCTAATCATTTATAACCACTATGAATAGCAGCGATTCCTAAGTGAAGATTCTTATAACTAACATCGCTAAATCCAGCATCCTTTAACATAATTGCAAAATTCTCCTGATCTGGGAATAAACTAATACTTTCTACTAAATATTGATAAGCTGCTTCGTTGTTTGCTACAATTTTACCAATCTTAGGAATAATATTAAACGAATAAAACTGGTATAATTGCTTCAGACCCTCATATTGCATTTTAGAGAATTCTAAACATAGAAACTTGCCCTTAGGCTTTAGTACGCGATAAGCTTCTTTTAGGGCATTGTCAATTTTTGACACATTTCTAATACCAAATGCTATAGTATAGCAATCGAAACTATTATCAGGAAAAGGTAATTTTTCCGCATCAGCTACGACATACTCTAATCCATGTAATATGTTACTATCAACAGCTTTATTACGAGCTATCGTCAGCATGTCTAAATTTATATCACACAAAGTGACTTGGGGCAATATATTTTGTTCCTTAGCTCGCTTTATTATCCTAAAAGCTATATCGCCGGTGCCACTTGCAATGTCCAATATATTTGATGTTAAATTAGGAATTTGCCTAACAAATTGATCTTTCCATAGACGATGTATCCCTAAACTCATTAAGTCATTCATTACATCATATTCATTAGAAACGCTAGAAAAAATATCTCTAACCATATCTCTTTTCTGCTCAAAGGACACTTTGGAAAAACCGAAATTTACTTGACTAGGGAAGTCGTTATTATTATCCATATATTTCTACGAGTTTATATTGCAAATAATTATACTCTTCTATTCTGAAGAATTATTTTAGTATATACTAATTATGATATGCACTAAGTATTTTATGAAAAATATTTCTCTGAGATGACTATTAGTGCTAAGTTGTTTATGTGGTATACATGGTATATAATAAATTAACAATAGTAGTAAAATGTAAAAATGCCAGAACTTCCTGAGGTTGAAACATTAAAACGCTGCCTAGAACAGCGAATACTAGGGGCTACCATAAATAAGCTTGATAAAAGACGGGATAATATACGCTATAGACTGAGCGATCATTTAGAATCAGATGTAAAATCAGCAAAAATTATCGCTCTAAAACGTCGAGCAAAATATTTGCTAATTGATCTAGATAATTATTATTCGATTATTGTCCATCTTGGTATGACGGGTAGACTAACACTACAACCTAGCGATTATCAGCTACAAAAGCATGATCATGTGATTTTTTCTTTGGGGACTTGTGAGAAATTAGTTTTTAACGATTCACGACGTTTCGGTATGATTTATACCGGGCAAACAAAGCTCCTTGAAGAAACATTTTTAGCGAATTTAGGCGTAGAACCTCTGTCAGAGGATATGTCTTATGAATATCTAAAAATAAAATTGCTGAATCGCTCTGTTCCGATAAAAAACTTGCTAATGGATAATCGGATTATTGTTGGTGTTGGTAATATATATGCCTCTGAGAGCCTTTTTATGGCTAAAATACATCCAGGCAGATTGGGTAGTAGTTTGTCAAACAATGAAATAAGTAATTTGTTGTTAGCCGTCAAACATGTCTTAACAAAAGCCATATCAGCAGGCGGAACTACTCTCAAGGATTTTGTTAGCGGCGATAGTAAACCTGGTTATTTCCAACAAGAATTACAGGTCTATGCACGAGAAAATCAAAACTGTTTGAACTGCCAGGGAATAATAAGGAAAATAAAGCAATCCGGTAGGGCTAGTTTCTATTGTGCTACTTGCCAAGAATAGACTTCTTGTAAAACTCTACTTCTGCTGGTAATTTGTGCGTCGATCCGGTACTCGAATCCTCACGTACATTAGAGTACGCTGCGGTTCTGCGTTCCGTGTCTCCTACAAATTCCTCAGCATAAGCGAGTTTTGCAAGAGGTCTAAAATAGGAAGTAAAAATTCTATCCTTGAAATATACTTAGTTACTAAGTATACTTAGTTGAATTCTGTAAAATAAAAAGAGAATGTTATGGCTAGAATAACGATTGAAGATTGTATTGGAAAAATTCATGATAGGTTTGAGCTGGTAGCTCTGTCGGCTCAAAGAGCAAATGATATAAATTCTGGTAGCAAAATGACCATTAGTAACGTTAAAGGTGATAAGGCAACTGTGCTGGCATTACGTGAAATAGCAGCTGGTCATGTAACAGTTTCTACCCTAAAAGCCCAATTGCTAAAACGCCTTCGAACAAAAAATAGAATCGATCCTATCGATGAAGAAAACACTGATTCTTCTCTTGATGAGGTTACAGAAGACTTTGATTATTTACCAAGTGGCTCAGATATCAGTGTTACTGAGGATTATTCTGATTTAGATGATCAAATGTTTGATGATAATATCAGTGATAACGAACAAAAATGATTATTGGCATTGGTACAGATATAGTACAAGTTCCAAGAATAGAGAGGATATTAAACCTATATGGTCAACGTTTTATAGACAGAATTCTTTCTAAAGAAGAAGTGCAAAAGCTAACCTCTCTAAGTAAAGACCGATATGGTTGTTTTTTGGCAAAAAGATTTGCTGCGAAAGAAGCAGTTAGTAAAGCCCTTGGTGTTGGAATTGGCAGAAATTTACGATTTAAAGACATCTCTGTATTAAATGATGATTTAGGAAAACCGTTTGTTTGGATTTGCCATCCTGAGAATCCAAACAAATTTGAACAGAATTTTGGACAAATTAAAATTCACTTATCTATTTCAGACGATTACCCAACTTCTGTAGCGTTTGCAGTCATTACCTCGTGAGCGTTCATGGAAAAAAGTTAAAGCACAAGGTCATTGCGAACGTACGTGAGCGTGGCAATCCTTTCTGAGTATTTTTGGATTCCCGCGTCGCTGTAAAGCGGTTCCTCGCTAATAGACGTCTTGCACTTTAAACTTTTTTCCATGAAGGTTCACAAATAAGTTGCCTTTTCCTCTAATATTGGTTAGGATTCAACGTCTTTGGGCTAGGTAGCAAAGTGGTAATGCCGTGGACTGCAAATCCTCAATGCGCCGGTTCGATTCCGGCCCTGGCCTCCACAAAAAATATACTAATATGATGGGGTTTATTGAGCAATTCCTAGAAATGATGATAGCTGAGCGTGGAGTAGCTAATAATTCCATAGTTAGTTATAAATGCGATCTATTAGATTTTCAGAAATTTTTATTGCAAAATAAATTATTAGAGCTAAATATTAAAGCTGAAAATATTAGAGATTGGGTCGAATATTTAGCAGAAAATGGCTTGCAAGCAAGATCAATTAACCGGAAGATATCAACTATAAAAAACTATTATGAATTTTTAATTAGCGAAAAACATACAAATTATAATCCTACTTTGATGGTAGATCTACCAAAATATCAAACTAAACTTCCTGCTACATTATCGATCGATCAAATCAAAACTTTACTTTTATATTGTAATCAAGATAAAAGCCCTGATTCCGTACGCCTAAAAGCAATGATTCATTTATTATATGCAAGTGGGTTACGTGTTTCTGAGCTTGTCAGTATTAGACTAACTGATATTTTAGTAAATCAAATATCCCAAAATATTAAAAGAATATTTTCTATAACCGGTAAGGGCAATAAAGAAAGAATGGTGATCATCAATGAACAGGCTGCCCTTAGTTTGCTAGATTATTTAACTATTCGCAGTAACTTTATCAGCAGAAAACATTTAAAAAGTCAAATTTACTTATTTTGTTCTTCTGCCGCTAGTGGTCATATGACTAGACAGAATTTTGCAATTCTTTTAAAACAAGCAGCTATTAAGGCTGGGTTAAATCCAGATAATATCTCCCCACACACTTTACGTCACAGTTTTGCTAGCCATTTGCTAGAAGGTGGTGCAGACCTTAGAGTAATCCAAGAACTACTTGGGCATGCTGATATTAGTACTACCCAAATATACACCCATATCCAAACAAAGCATCTAAAACTTGCCTTAGATCGTCATCCGCTTAAGTCAGCTATAATCAAACGCTGAGCGTTCACATTTATTCTCTTAATTTACCTTGGAATTTCTCGTAAGCAGTTGCAATAACTTCCTGGTTTAATAAATTTAAGTCTGCTTCATTTAACGTCCGATCATCTGCTTGAAATTGCACTTTAATTGCCACCGATTTTTTACCGGAAGGCAGTTTATCTCCTGAATAAACATCAAATAGATCAACTGATTTTATCAGTTTTTTATTAGAATTTTTGATATAAGCAATTATCTTGCCAACCGGTTGTTCTAGATCAACTACAAAAGCATAGTCTCTAAAGGTTGGTTGGAAGTCGGAAACAATAAACTCGTCCCTTTTAGCAAATTTTGCTTTAGCAAATGGTATATTGGCAATATTTATCTCAAAGGCAAATATTTGGCAGTCAATATCAAAATATTTTAATATAGAGGGATGAATTTGTCCAAAATATGCTATGACATTCTTACCAAGTTTTATAATGTTTGAGTTTGTCGGATGGTAATAAGGTAAATCAACAGGAGCAAATTGGCACTTATCAATAGGTAAACCTGTATAATTTAAAACATTTTCTAAGTCAGATTTAATGTCAAAAACATCTACGGGGCGGGCTGTAGAATGGCAATCTTTTTCGTTATATAGCCCACATCTTACCGCCGAAGCAAAAATCAATTCGCCATCGGATGCGCAAGAGTTAAAGATTGGCCCCAATTCCATCAAAGCAATATCTTTGATGGATCTTGTTAGATTCTTTTGCACTAATTTAAGTAATTTGGCAATGATGCTAGGTCGCATATAATTATTATCAACATTAATAGGATTTAGCAAAAATAGCTCCTCTTTCATTGGAGCAAATAATTTTGCTATTTCACTATCCATGAATGAGTTTGTTACTACCTCATCATACCCGCAACTGGCTAAAATTCTTTTAATATCAGAAACTCTTCGTTGTTCTTTAGGTACAATCCTTGCTAGTTGTATCTCTGGTAATTTAACCGGCTGTAACTTGTCATAACCGTAAATACGAACAATCTCTTCAACAATATCTTCTTTAATTGTGATGTCATGTCGCCAGGAGGGTATGGTAAGTTTGAGACTATCACCTATATCTACTACAATAAAACCAAGCTTCTTTAGAATATCACAAATCTCGGTTTTGCTTAGGTTTAGACCGGTTATTTTAGCTAGGCAATTGATAGGGAAGTCCAGGGATTTTTGCTCAAGGGTGAGTTCCCCATTATACACTATATCAGAAATTTCACCTCCACAAATAGCTAAAATCATTTTACTTGCAATATTTAAGGCTTTTAAGGTAAATTTTTGATCAATATTACGTTCAAAACGATAACGCGAATCAGTATCAATCTGCAGATGCCTACCAGTTTTAGTAATATATTTAGCAGAAAAACATGCCGCTTCTAGCAGAATATTTTGTGTTTCAAGCCCACAGCTACTACTATCTCCTCCTATAATACCAGCAAGAGCAAGTATTTGTCCATCATCTTGCACTACCAAATCTCCTGCATCTAAATCATATTCTTTGCCATTTAAAGCTGCAAATTTAGTTTTTTCTTTAAGAGTTGTAACTTGGATATTATCTGATAATTTACTTCTATCATAGGCATGCATTGGTTGCCCGAAGCTATATGATATGTAGTTAGTAACGTCCACTATAGCCGAAACTGGTTTTACGCCAATATTTTGCAATAATTGTTTTAACCAATCAGGGCTTAGCTTATTTTGTAAATTTCTTATTTCTCGAAATCCGAATAAAGGACACGCCTCTTTATTTTCTACTTGTAAACTCAAGCTAGATTTAAATTCTCCGGCAATTTCCGCTATCTCTAGTTCTTTAAGTGTACCAATACCACTAGCAGCAAGATCTCTAGCTATACCATAGACGCCAAGAGCATCGCCACGATTGGGGGTAACATTAATATCAAAGACAGGATCGTTATACCCATAATATTGTATAAGTGACTCGCCTATTTTAGCCTCTTGCGGTAGTTCTATGATACCTTCTGAATTAGTACCAAGTAATAATTCCTCTTCCGAACATAGCATACCACAACTTTTTTCTCCACGAATTACCGATTCTTTAATTTTAAATTTACCATTTGGAATTTCACAACCAATTTTTGCCAATACTACTTTAATATTCTCCCTAGCATTACTTGCTCCGCAAACTATCTGTAAAATTCCTTCATTAGTTTGGACTTGACATATCTTAAGTTTATCCGCCGAAGGATGGGGTTTAGTAGCTAGTATGTGAGCTACTTCAAAATCTTTTAGCTCCGCCCTTCTATCTACGATTTCTTCTACTTCTAGACCGAGCATAGTCAAGCGTTCAGCAATATCTGTAACAGAAACATCTGTATCTAAGAATTTTTTTAACCATGATAGAGTAAATTTCATCTTGTTAACCCCCCAGCTAGAGTTGGTATATCAAAAGCAGAGAAATTATAGTGTTTCAACCATCTTATATCTCCTTCAAAAAATTGCCTAAGATCTTTGATCCCGTATTTTAACATAGCAAAACGTTCAACACCTAGCCCAAAAGCAAACCCTTGATAATGATCACTATCTACATTAACATTTTTCAGAACGTTTGGATGAACCATACCGCAACCAAGTACCTCAAGCCATTTATTGCTATCGGGCATCTTAATATCCACTTCGGCAGATGGTTCAGTAAATGGGAAGAAACTTGGTCTAAAACGTATTTCAATATTTGTTTGTTCAAAAAAGTCTTTGATAAATTCCGTGATAAGGTATTTTAAATGCCCCATATTAATATTTTCATCGAGTACTAGACCGTCAATCTGATGGAACATTGGTGTATGCGTCATATCGGAATCTGATCTATAAGTTCTACCAGGAGCAATAAACCTAAAAGGCGGTTTATCATTTTGCATGGTTCTAATTTGTATTGTTGAAGTGTGAGTACGTAGTAACAGAGGATCGGCTCCTTCTTTTGCTTTTAGGTAAAAAGTGTCATGCATCTGCCTGGCAGGGTGGTCTTCATAAAAATTGAGGGCAGTGAAATTATACCAGTCATTTTCGATATTTGGACCATCCTTAATGGTTAGCCCAAATTTTGCAAATACTTGAATTAATTCTTCGGTAGCTTGGGTAATTGGGTGAATACTCCCCTTCTTGTGCTGTCTAGCTGGAATGGTTAAATCTGTCTTTTCTTCAGCAAATTGCTTATTTAATTCAAATTCTTCCAAAATAGTTTGTTTTGCTTGTAGCAAATTACTAATCTGCTCTTTAAGCCGATTAACTATCTCACCTAACTTTTTGCGATCATTTGGTTCAAGATCGCCCAGTTTTTTCATTTCTTGAGTGAGTAAACTTTTTTTGCCAAGAAACTCTACCCTAATTTGTTGTAACCCTGATAAAGTTTGAGTTGCCTCGATACTGCTTTGAGCAGATTCTAATATTTGGTTTAGATTATCCATAATTAAGTTAATTTAAGTAATAATATCAAGTAAATTAAAGGAGATTAGACTAAGTTTCATCAGATGTCTAGATTAAATAAATTATTATTGTTGTTTCGGATTGCTAACCCGACTAACATTAAGCAAAATTCATAGATGTCTATTAGTGAGGAGATACTTTAGTAGCGACGAAGCAATTGTAAGTTAAAAGTATGGTATATAGATATTGAAGCTAATGTAAATAGTGGTTTATATTGACTTTAAGGGGTATTAAGCAATAGCCATAATAATGAATATTGTTGTGTGGGTGTGAGCGACCGTGTAGCAATTAGTTTTAATACCGAACGGTTCCTGGTACTCTAGCCCAAATCCCCGAGACGTTTAAATAGTTAATGGGGATGCTTTTGCACGTCCGCTTACAATCGTAAACATTAAATATCTCGAGGTATGTATGCTATTATATAATAATTTTATCGGTATTGATATAGGAAAATTCAATTTTGTTGTTGCAATTCATGGTATAAAAGAAAATCGGAGGCTTGCTGTCCGATATGAAAAAGATGATCTTTCTTTCCTCTCTTTTATCGCTCTTGCTGCTATTAAATTATACCTTTGTTAACAGTGTCTAGATCATCCTATAAACTGTATATTATCTGCCATTTCATTCTCTTCTAATGGTCTTTTTCTTCTCTTATTTTTTCTTTATTTTCTAATGCAAATTAGTATAAGGTTTTAGATTTTAATTTATTTTTAATTTTTTTTAGCTTTTGGACAGGCAGAAAAGTTACTCAATAACTTTATTCAATTGTCATCGTACAAATTATAACAAAGATTTTCAATTGCCTGCTCATAAGCAACGAGTTCTGCTATAGTCCAATTAAATTGCCTAAAAATATTATATGCGTTATTGATCTCAGTATTAATAGCAGTTGTATTAATCTTCTGTTTAGAAAGTAACTTTCTTAGCTTTACTTCCTGCTTTTTTTTATATTTATCATGGTTTGCTGTGCCAGATTCTGCGATATTATGCATCCTCCTGCTCCGTATTTGTATTTCTATATTACGTTCATAGATACCAACTACAACTATGACGTGTAAGGAACGGTATCCATTATCCTTAGGATTAGCAATATAGTTTTTAGACTTCTTGATATTAATAGAGTAGAGACTGTAAATAATAGCCAATACTTTATAACAGTCTTCTTTTTTATCAACTATAACTCTAAAAGCAATTAGATCAGTTAATTCTTTCAAAGTGATAGTTTTTCTTAATATCTTCTTTAAAACAGAACAAGGATCTTTTAACCTATAATGTATTTCAGCTGCTATATCATTTTTGTCCAATTTACTACTAATAGAACTTATAATATTACGTAAATCGTTAGTATTTGTATCTTGCATAATTAATATCTACTATAGTTGCAGTGAGCCTGTTTAAAATATTTTCTATTTTACAAATAATTTAAATTATAGTTTAACTTCCTAGGAGGCTGTCTAAAATAACTAAAGTAATTCTAGCCTGGAAGATATTTATTAAAACCTTAAAAATTTAATTAATTAAAAAATATTAAGTATTATACATTATTTCAATTATTAAAAAGCATTAAGTATTATACGTAAGTAAAAAATACATAGACATAATTCAGAGAATTAAGCAGACTATATCTTATATTTTAAATACAATCCTCAAGAGTATGAATAGTAGTTTAAATAATATATATTATGGAAAATAAAGAAAACTTGTGTCCACAAGAGATTTGTAAAAAATATTTGTTAACAATTAACAATATTAGATTTACATCAAGAGAAATAGATGTAATAGCATGCATTATGCATGGGAAAAACACAAAAGGAATAGCTAATTTTCTATCAAATGAGGATAAACAGCTTGAAATTAGAACTATTGAAAGTCATATTTCTAATATCAAACGAAAAATATCAACAAATGCCCGAGAGGGGATTATAAACTTTATAGAAAAATCTGATAAATACAAACTAATACAGAGTTATTATTTCAGTTTATTAATTCAACAAAAATTCAGAAAAGTCTTGAAGGAAATATTAATATTAACAAAATCTGATAACATATCATTTTTTATTGTTTTGCAAGACATAAAAAATAATGGTTCAGGAAACAATGATTTAAACTTGTTGATCAATAAGATACGTAGTGATTTACAACTTATAGGAATAGCCGTTTTTGTAGAACTGCTAGAATACCTTAAGAATACGCCTATAGTTTTAGGCAAGCACAAGCACAGAGGCAAAAAGCAATTAAGGCAATGTACCATCTATGTTTTAGCGGTAAATGAAGATAATATAGATAAACAACAGGAAGGTGATAGTTCTATTATTATGTCTAATGATCAGGATATCTCTAAAGTATTTTTCCTTACACCGCAAGAAGAACAATATATAAAATTTTTACCTAAACAAGCTAACTTTGAATATATTGACATATCCCCATCCAAGCAATATTATTTTATTTTCTTAGAAATTATCGCAAGAATTTTTTCTAATGTGAATGTAGACAACACTATTCTTAAGTTTAGTGAAAGATATAATAATATTATATCAAATAATTCCGATTCAGTTTCTCCTCAATCTCATTTAACAGATAAAAATATTCAAGGTAAGGCTAAGAATATTTACCTACCAATAATTGGTGTATTGGTTTTGATTATTTGTAGTATTTATCTTTTAATATTTAGCCCAACTATTGAAAAAACAGTTAAGAATCAAGAATCAGAAGTGCAATGGTCTAAACTACAATATCCAATAATATTTCCTAAAAATCTAACTAGCTGGAATATACCTAGACAAGATCATGTTTTTATTGGTAGAGAAAAACTATTGAGGGATTTGTATAATAAATTACATTACAATCATACATCTGATGTAACAAGTAATTTAGCAATTACTGCATGTGCTGGACTTGGCGGAATAGGCAAAACACAATTAGCCTTGCAATATATGAATCATACAAAACATCCTTATACACTTAAAGTTTGGTTTCTTGCAGAAAATATTGATCATTTATATAATAAATATGTTGAATTTGCTAAGTTATTAGGACACGCAGAAGTCATCTATACAAGAGAAAGCATTATCGCTTATGTTAAACAATGGCTAGCTAAAAATCCAGGGTGGCTTTTAGTTTATGACAACGTAAACAATTATCGTGAAATCGAACCATTTTTACCAGAATCTGGCGGATATGTGATTTTAACAACTCGTCAGCGTTATTGGCCAACAAAGTTTTCAGTGTTGCCTATTGATATCATGACAGAAGAGGAGGCTATCAAAACAATAAAGACCTTAATACAGCGAAATATAGCAGAAGAACAAAATACTATAAAAGAATTAGTTGGAGTTTTAGGATATTTACCCTTAGCACTGGTGCAAGCTGGTGCTTACATTAAACAAAAACATATCACTATTCCAGAATATTTGGATCTTTATAAAAAGTATGAAACAGAATTATTATCGGACAACACTTTTTTAGATGAAACAAATACCTATAATTACCCAGTAGCAATAACCTGGAATATTAGTTTAGAGGCAATTGTTAGAGATACTAAAATTAATAATAGACCACCTATAGCTATTGAGCTTTTAACAGTATGTGCTTACCTAGCACCAAATAAAATCTCTCGTAAACTATTACTCAAATGGTTACAAACAGCTTATCCTCATTTACCATCTCCACAATTAACGTTAAACAAACATATTGCTCTATTGTGGCAATATTCAATGATCAATTATGATGACAATGATAATATCGCTATTCATCGCCTAGTACAGGCAGTATTACGTCATCAACTTAGTCAATCGTTAGACAGTAAGGATAATATTTGTTCTACCTTAAATTTAAGATGGTTTGAGTCATTATTGCGGTTTTTTATAGATAATGAGCATGAGTTTAAGCTAACTAATTCTTTTCAACAACTTCTTGAAACTAGTCGGCAATTTAAAACTAAATTTAAGAATAAATATAATGAAGATCTTGCGGCAATGGACTTGATGATTTCTTCGGTCTATTTTCACCAAGAAAAATATGAAAATTTTCTAAAGATAGTTGATAAGGTTAATAAATATTTGCAGAAAACTGAAGGCTTAGAAATATTAAAATGTAAAATTCTATATGTATATTCGGCATATTTTTGTAAAATTGGTAATTATCAAAAGGCAGAACAAAAAATAAATACAGCAATTAAAAGATATAATAATATAAAAGTAGGTAAATCAATAAAGAATAATGATGTGAGAGGTTTAAAGGCGAAATTATTTTACCATAAAGCTAATCTTGTCTTAGCCAAAAATAAAAAAGCAAATAAAATTGATAGAAATAAACTAGAAATAGAAACGTCTATTAAATCAATTCAAGAAGCAATAGCTCTATTTAAGGAAGTTCATAACACTAGAGACTTTTTACAATCAATAGAATTATATGGAAAACTCCTTATTTTGACCAATCAAGTTGATAAAGCAATAGTAGAGTTTAATAAGCATAATGATTTAATTGAGAAAACGGCTGATAATCTAATAAAAATGTTTTTTTATATAACTTATTCAGATGCTTATTTTAGCAAGGGAGATTTCAACAAAGCTTTAGAATATTGCGATAAAGCTAAACAACAAGCAGAGAAATTACATCTTAAGAGTGAGATAAACAATATTAACAGTAAAGAAAAAACTATTAAGAGCTTATTGCAATAAAATTGAATATTTTTATTTTTTCAGCTTAAACATTCTGACTTTATGATATGGGCTGCAACAGTTGATGGAGAATTATGCCCTTTTAAACCTAATTCTATTAAGATTTTTTGGCTTTCTCTTACTTGTTCAGCAGCTTTTTCTTTATCAACTAACAGTGATGTAAGCCTTGCTACTATATTTGATTTAGTACAGTTAAATTGAATGAATTCTGGTAATATTTCCTTATTAGCAATAATATTAATCAAAGAGACGTAAGGTATTTTTATCAATAATTTTATTAGAAAAAAACTTATGATATTTAATTTATAAGCAACAATCATTGGCGTATTACAAGCAGCAATTTCTAAAGTATTAGTACCAGATTTTGCTAAAGCAAGGTCAGAGGCAGCAAAAATCTTGAGCCGATCACTTGAGAACTGGTAATTGAATGTTGCATCTGATAAAAATGCTTTAATTAAAGACTGATGACTAGGATCGGCCAGGACAAATATCACTTGAAGATTAGAGAACTGCTTTGCTAATAAATTAATTGCTTCTATAAAGATAGGGGCATGCCTTATTATCTCACATTTACGACTACCGCAAGTAACACATAATAATTTTGAATGAATAGGTATTTGTAATTTCTGCTTTAACTGTTGTTTATCTTTATCATCATAAAAATACTGCTCTAATATTGGATGACCAATATACCTACAATCTAGCCCAACTTTTTGGAAATATGGCGGCTCAAATGGTAGCAAAGCTAACAAATAATCGTAAATTTTAGCGTATTTCATAGCCCGGGAAGGTTTATATGCCCAGACCGATGGGGCAACAATGTGCATAATTTTTAAGTTAGGTCGTGCTTCTCGAACCTTCTTTACCACTCTATAAGTAAAGCCTGGTGAGTCTATAGTAATTAATAAATCTGGATTATGTTGAATAATATCGTCAATAGTTTGTTGAATTAAATTAGTGAGCCTAAAAATATGTGGTATAATTTCGACGAAGCCCATGAGATTTATTTGACTAATCGGAAAA
Organism: Candidatus Tisiphia endosymbiont of Xenochironomus xenolabis; assembly: GCF_964264705.1. Classification (NCBI taxonomy): domain Bacteria; kingdom Pseudomonadati; phylum Pseudomonadota; class Alphaproteobacteria; order Rickettsiales; family Rickettsiaceae; genus Candidatus Tisiphia; species Candidatus Tisiphia endosymbiont of Xenochironomus xenolabis. The sequence continues at coordinate 471,957 of NZ_OZ183473.1, read as the reverse complement.
AGGCTACGCTCTAACCCCGCTTCTTCCATTTGGGGTCCTCCAACACCAACAAACTCTAACTTCATTTCCTCCAGTTTATAGAGTTCTTTTAGACTTCGTATCAAACGGCTCCCTATAAAATCCCCTGATATTTCACCAGCAATTAGGTAAATTTTAGCCATTTTACTTCTTACCACATAGGCTTAAACTTTTTTCAATCACTGTCGAATGGATACCAACACAATTAAGAATCGAATGAAATACATAGTCATGACTAATTTCAGTACCTAAATGATTAGCTATAGAACTCACCAAGTCAGGATGTTTCTTTTTAAATTCATCCGATACCCAAACTAAGAAAGGTACTGTGGTTTGTTCTGGAGTCATTGTTCCACCGTGACCGTAATAACCATGCTCTCCTAAAGATTCACCGTGATCAGAAACATACATTAAAATGGCATTATTATTTTTTAATAAATCTATTACGTTATATAAAAAAAAATCAGTATACGCAATAGTGTTATCGTAATCATTAATTAACTCTTCAGGCTTACAAACACTTTGATCTACCATAGCATAAGAATCACACTTAGGAATAAATTTTTGGAATTCTTTAGGATATCTAGCAGAATATTTCCAATGGCTACCACTTGTATGAATAACTAAAACCTCTTTAGTAGTAGAATTATTTACAATACTTTTAACATAAGGTAACATTTTTTCATCATACTCATTCATTCTTAATAAAGCAGAGCCGCCTGGTACTATGGTAAACTTAACCTCATCATAAATGGCAGATTTTTTTTTACTATCTAAACATTGTAACAACCTTTGAGTTCCAATCCAATTAGTATTAAAACCAAGTGTGGTAAAAACTGATAAGAAGCTCGTGTCTTCCATGCTTTTCTCTAAATCTCTAGCAGGATGGCGAGACATAAGAGATGGAACTGAAATATATGTATGATTAGACGAAGACTGTGCTTTAAATGAAAAAAGATTTTCAACAGTACTTAAATATGGTGTAGTATCCCTGGTATAACCGTTAATAGCAAAATGATCAAACCTGGCTGATTCTCCTATAACAAGTACCGCTATAATATTTTGATCAGATTGATCGGCAAAAGAAAATTTCTTGTTTATATCCTCACGCATGGTGTGTTTACTATTAGAAAAACATAAATATGTATTATGTAGATATTGAATAGGAAAATAACTGTCTAGCAATTTAAACTGTGGTGTGATAATATTATTAACGGTAATTAAAAGGCAAATTGCTGATAGTAATTTTGTAACAAATAGTTTACTATCTAAAATGGAGAAGTGTTTCATTGTATAAACACAGCTAAATAAACTGAAAACTAACCAAACAACTAGCTTAATGCTGACTATTTCGTATACTTCATTAAAATCGGTGGAGAAAAAACTACCCATCATTTCTTTTGTAGGAGAAATTCTAAAAAAATATAGGTAATAGCTGGCAATTGCCCCTGTTATAAATAAAAATATTGTTCCAATTATAAAAACAAGCCGATGGATAGTTAAACCAAAAAAAATGATAAAACAAGTAAAGTAAATATACAGAAAGTCTTTACCTAACTCCAATATCGCTTTTACAAAAGTTACCTTGTAGTAACTGAATTTGTAACAAGAAACTACTGAATTAAAAAATATGAAATAAATAAGGGCAAAAACTAAAGATAGTTTTATTAATTTACTATCTAGGTGTTTTTGAATTAGCTCTGACATAATAAACACGTACTTTGTATAGATTGTAACTTAGGTATCATGATAATAGCAACATTGCAAGAATTTTTTCAGCTTCTACACGCTAATAAACCAATTATTGCCATAGATTATGGAATACGGAAAACAGGCATCGCTATTTCAAATCAAGAACAGAGTATTGCTATGCCGATAAAAACTATTTATGAAACGAGAGAAGAAAATAAGATTAAGTCAATATTAGATTTAATCGCAACTTATTCCATCTGTGGTATAGTCATAGGTTTGCCTATTAGTATGAATGGTCACTCTAGTGAGCAAACTACAATTGTTTTAAAATTCAGCACAAAACTAAGCTTTGCGACAAATCTTCCTATATATCTACAAGATGAAAGACTTACTTCCCTTGCTGCCAATAGCTTATTAAAATCGTTAGGGGTAAAGAGACGAGAACGTAACCAAAAAGACGATTCAATTGCAGCAAGTATGATTTTAGAGACTACTTTAGATTCTATTAAGAAAGTTCGATAGACCTATAGCTTAACCGTGAGCGTTCAAGGAAAAAAAGTTAAAGTACAAGACCTCTATTAGCGAGAAGGCGTAAGCCAAGAAGCAATCCATTCCTAACCATTTTTGGATTGCCGCGTTGCCGCAAAGCGGCTCCTCGCAATGACGTATGACCTAAAAACCGTGACCGCTCAAAATTATTTCGTATCAGATGGTTTTATTTCAGGATATTTTTCTGGTCTAGCTAAAAAATAACTAATATCTTTGTTGTCAGAGGACATTTCTATATGAGAGCTATAAATACGATTATCAAAACCACCATTTTGCTGCTTCTTAACAAGCCGCTTTGTTTCAATTTGTTCCATCGATAAGTTGTATTCTTTGCCTAACGCATAAATCACTTCAAGCAAATCAGCTAGTTCTTCAGAAACCTCATCTAGTGTTTTTGCCTCAATCACTTCCTGTGTTTCTTCCAACAATTTATCTTTAAGACGCTGAATATGTTCATCTTCTTTCATACTGCGTTCAAATACCGAAATCCCACGCGAACGCATAATTCCTGGTACTAAATCACGAATGAGTTTATTAGTTTTGAAACAATATCTTTCCGTCATAATTTTCTTATACCCATCTTCTATAGCTAACCCAAATAAGTTTTAGATATCCCAGACATCATTGCGACGAGGCGTGAGACGCACAGCTGTCGAAAATTAGAAGAGGAATCGGTGTTATAGGTCATCTTTTGGTTACTTTTATGGATTGCTTCGTCGACCTAGGGTCTTCCTCGCTAATAGACGTTAACCACATACAACTTTTAAACCCTCCTGTCTAAAACCCCTTCCTTTTCTAACTTTCGGCAGTTGTGACATTCTCGCAATGACGTTTTTATGCTGCTATAATTATAGAATAAAAATTGTAGGGTACATGCTCAAATCCTCACATACATTAGAGTACGCTGTGGTTCGAGATGAAGCGTCCTTCAAATCCTTACACTAAGCGAGTTTTGCAGGAGGTCTAATACCGTTGTAGTTGGTTGCGGGGGTTGGATTTGAACCAACGACCTTCAGGTTATGAGCCTGACGAGCTACCAGACTGCTCCACCCCACGATAATAGATATTATTAAAGATATAACTAACTTCAGGAACAAGCAGAACTTGCTTAGGCTTTTTTACCGAAACTAAGCCCAGCAAATTTTTTGTTAAAGTCACTGACATTTTTGTTAGATTGGTTAACAACATTTCCAGATTCTTTAGTCCATGCTGGATGCTTCCTATAATCAACATCCATCAAAATCTCTTCTGCATGACCACCGGAATTTGTCTCAAAAACATCATTACTAATGATAATTTTGAACTTTTTATATTTCGGATGTATTCCAGCTTTCATAATACAGCACCAACTTTTTTCTCAGCTATCTTTTTTTTAATCACTTGTGCTTTGTCCGAAAGTATATCACTTGATATTTTAAGCATATATTCATCAAAACCACCTACCTTCTCGACAGAACGTAGACATTTAGCATTTACCGAAAGCTTGTATTCCTGCCCAGTAAGCTCACTAGCAAACCTTACCACTCTAAGGTTTGGCTCAAAGCGTTTTCTAGTTTTTCTTTGCGAGTGTGACACTTTATTACCGTGTAAAACACCAACTCCACTAAGCTCACATCTACGAGACATCGTGACTCCTATAATTATTCATCAATATCACGTAATTATACTACTATTAGGGCTTTATGTCAATATCTACAGCTGTAAATAATACAAATATTTGTTAATTGTTAAAACTTTTGAAGAGATGGCAACATATCGCTCATTGAATAAAGAGCCGGTGGTTTATCAGATATCCAGATTGCCGCCTGAATTGCCCCATCAGCAAAGGACTCTCTTGACCCATGATGTTTTAGAGTAATGGTTTGGTTATCTCCTAAAAATAATACTTCGTGTTCTCCATGCAAACACCCACCTCTAATAGAAGTAATGCCAATTTCACCAGCCTGCCTTTGTCCTTTTACAGTACGATCAAAGATCGCACATTGATTAAAATCTAAATTTCTAACTTTTGCCACAGCCTTACCTAACATTATCGCCGTACCGGACGGAGCATCTTTTTTCATACGATGGTGACAATCTAAAATCTCTATATCGTAAGTATTATCTAGAATTTCTGCCGCCTTTTTCGCTAGCATCGCTAGTAAATTTGCCCCTAAACTCATATTAGCTGAATAAAATATTGCTAGACTTTTGGAAACTTCATGTAAACGATCAAGTTGATAGTTAGTCAGACCAGTAGTACCAATAACTAATTTGTTGTTGTACATAATGGCATAATCAAGCAGTTTGTCCAATATCTCGCTACTAGAAAAATCAATAATCACCTCAGAATTTTGACAAAATTCAGCAAAATCCCTTATGCTATTTTTTCTAGAAAATGTAGCAGAAAGCGTACAGCTATTTAATCCATGCATTTTTTGAATTATCATCTGCCCCATTTTACCGGTAGCACCACAAATACCTATAGAAATCATTTTAACTCTCTATATTGCCTTAAACAATGCACCAATGGTTTTAAATTATTTTTTACCATAGTACTTATCACTTTACCAACCAATATAACATGATCCCCCACTTCATATTGACTAAATTTGTTGCACTCAATATGGCAAACTGCTCCTTCAATCAAAGGGCAATTAGTAATTTGTCCTAAATTATATGAAATACCAGCAAATTTATCAGTATTAAACTTAGAAAAATGTCTAGAAATATCCTCTTGATTTTCAGCTAGAACACTAACAGCAAAATACTCACTACTAGTAAAAGCACTCATACTAAAGGATTTTTTATTAATACAAAACAATACCAATGGCGGTAACAAGGAAACCGAGGTAAAAGAATCTGCCGTAAAACCAAATAGCTTGTTATTGTATAAAGTAGTAATAATAGTAACACCCGTAGGAAAAGTGCTAAGAGCTTGTTTAAATTGTTCAGAATCCACTATTGCAGCCATTTTTTAGTAATGCGACTAATTGTACCATCTTTTTTTAATTCACTAATAGCTTTATCAATATTTTCAACAAGTTTAGAATCTTTTGGCATAGCGATAGCAAGCTCAGATGAGAATTCTGTTAAACTAAAACTATCAAGATCAGGATTATTCTCAATAAATTTCTTAGATTGCGATTCCTCTAATACTACCACATCTACAACTTTCGATTTTAATTCTTCGACTAGCATTAAATTATTTGACAAATAATTTGTTCTAATATTAAACTGCTTGGCTAAATCCTGAACTATCACTGCCCATGTTGTACCAAGTTGCACACCAACAATTTTATTATCCAAATCTCCAACATTTTTCAAATCATCTGCTGTTCTATATAATACTGATACGTTAGTTGTTACATAAGGGGCTGAAAAGCTAATGTGTTTCTTACGTTCTTCAGTCACTGTTAATCCAGCAATTACTATATCAACATTTTCACTAGCTAAGGATGCAAGTAAGCCATTAAAATCAAAATTTTTAATTATAACTTTCTTCTCTAATTTTTCTCCTACAGCATTAATAATATCAATGTCAAGTCCCACTATTTGCCCATTTTGAATAAATTCGTAAGGGGGATTATCTGCGGAAGTCGCAACTATTAAGTTCTTTTCCTGAGGCTTGTTATCACAACCAACTATCAAAAAAGAACATATAATAAGGAAGAAAAGCTTTATTAATTTCATAAAATTAAAAACTATTTTAATTATTACTATATTATCGCACTTCTTGCACTCATATACAACAGACTTTTTGAAATTAGCTGAACTACCTCATGAAAGAAAGTAGATATTTGTTGTTGAGCAAGTAGCATTGCTTTACTTTGGACACCATTTGGCAGCACGTAGTAGCGGAGAATATAAATCTTCATCCATAGGAATCAAGATATTTTTCTCTTCTTCTATTGTGGGAGGTCTATCAAGAAAGTAAATTTTAGGTGCATCTTTAATGATAGCAATAGGAGTTTGTTCATTACCTTCACCCATAACAAAAACTGCTGAAGTCGCCAAAGCATCTAAAATATTCACTTGTGTAACCCTTAATGGACTATTATAAAGATCAGGTTTATCAATATATGAATAAATGGGTATAAAACCACACCAACCAAGAGTGATACCTGTTACACCTCGTCTCATGATTGTTGTATGGCTGTCCGTAATCACAACACCAATCTTTTTAAGATTATGTCTCTTTTTTAAATATTCCCATATCCAAATAACTGTTTTTTGAATATTCTCAGGATACAAAACATATACTCCATGTACGTTTGATTCATCTATACCTGCAGAAGGTATAAGTATACCATTCTTGATAGTTAAATAAAGATCATAAGGATTACGGTCTGTTTCCAACACTAAATCTGCTTCTTGCTTAATCAATAAATTCTTACATATACTATCCTTTGAAACTAAACGTCCTTGTATGATGCTAATTATCTTGGATGTTATAGCAACAATATCTTCATCTACAAGCTCTTGGATATATTGATCTAAAATTTGTTCCAAACAATCATTAACCTCAATCCTGTGAGTTTTTATACCTTTAACAAGCATGACATTCTACCATTTTCATCATCCCATCAAGAAAGAACCATAGTAATTTAGCTCCTTCTTTTGCTCCATAAAAAACTTTCTGCTGATCGTTTTTGTTAAGAGACTTTATCAGACTAACTAATTGTTCTGTATGCCATTTATCAGCTTCTTGATGAACAGAAAAAAATTGCAATGTTTTATTATCTTGAATTCCATAATGCTTTTTTAAACCATCAATCTTAGAAGCAGCAACTTCTGGTGTTTGCCTTTCATAGGCATATAAAGCCCCTAATCCCGTCGGATAATCTGTTCTCACTAGCTCCAAATATCCTTCAACTAGTTTGCAAGTTGAAACTAATTCTGGAAAATTTGGGATTGACTCCCTTGATACACCTATCCCTTCAGCAAAGCGTAACCATAATTCAGGATGATTATCATCACCTTTCTCCTCATCAATCAAATTCTCTAGCAAAATTTGTCTTGCTTGAATCTTATCACAAAGAGTATGGATTTGACTTATATATCTAGGAAAAGCAGAAACATGATGATAGTATTCTCTTACATAGATTTGTAATATTTCATGTTTCAATAATCCTTCATTCCATAACTTATAAAACGGATGTTTAAGTAAATGAAATACCTCAAGAGATGTATTAAGGTTTGTGCAAAATATCATGATATCTCCTTTATATTTGTAAGCTTACAAATAGTATAATTAGGGTGTTCTTTTAAAATTTTTTCATCCCATCCTTTAAAATATCTTAAATCAATGGATGTATCACCAGAATATAAGTGGTGTATTTTTGTTAGTATAAAATGAGAAATCAGATTATGTTCTAAAAATAAATTAGCAATCTCAGCTCCTCCAATCATAAAAAGTTTCTTTACTAAGTTTAAAGATTGAATATATTTTAGAAACTCATTCAATGAACTTACTATCTTTACATCGTTGGAAATACAATGATGATTACGAGAAAAAACAATAATATCTCTATTATAATCAATTGATGAGAAGTTGGTGACGTCGTCACTCGTCACTCGCCTATTACTTATAGGCGTCGCTCCATCGCTCCTAGCCCCAAATTCTCCTGAATTGACTATAGTTAGCGAAGTTTTTGGTATTATGTTATAAGTCTTTCGTCCCATAATCATAATATGTCCACTAGTTGTAGCTCTAAAATGCTCAAGTTCTTCAGGATAACTCCAAGGTAAAGAGTTTCTATCACCAATAACTCCTTGTTGCGTTGCTGCCATGATACCTATTATCTTCATATGATTACCCTATTGATGTAAAGCTTTGATAGGTTGTAAAAAATCGCATATGGTTCCTTACATTATGAACACGCAAAAAATCTACCTTATCTTTTAATGCAAGGGAAGTAGCAATAGTTTCAATGTCCCGATTCTTAGCATCAACTGTAGAAAATGCCTGAATATAGGATTTTCTGGAGTGTCCAACCATAATTTGAACATCTAAGCTCCTGAGTTCTTGAACATATCGTAAAATCTCTATGTTTTGATATGACGATTTTCCAAAGCCGATACCTGGATCAAGGATAATATTTTCTTGAGAAAAGCCGATATTTAAGAGACGCTCAATGGATTGCTTTCCCCATTCTTTTATCAAACTAATAGGTCTATGTTCTAAAGATAGAATTAATTCTTGATTAGGTGGAATACTCAATGAATGCATGAAACATAGTTTACAACCTTTCTCAGCAATGCTCTTCAGAGTTCTATTATCAAAATCACCTTTGACATCATTAATCCAACTAATCTGATAATTTTCAAGAAGCCGTTTAACAGTAGATGACCAAAAACTATCTATGCTAACTTTAAGCATTCCTTTATTTATTAATGTTGTAATCCCATCTAGAACAGGCTTTAATTTATTATATTCCTCCTCTGGTGTATGAATTACAGCACCTGGTCTTGTAGATTGAGTCCCAATTTCAATAATACTAGCACCATCACTAGCTAATTCTTGAATTTGCTCAATTGCTTTATCTGGATTGTTAAATTGTCCTCCATCTGAAAAGGAATCATTTGTAACGTTAACAACCCCCACAATTGCAGGATTTAGAACAAAGCTTTTAGAAAAAGAATTTGTTAAAGGCATCTTTGTCCAGGGCTGTACTTCCATGAGGGCTAAAAGATGTTGTAAGAATGGTCGAGTACTTAATTCTGGATGCGGTATTGTAAGCTGAGGAGTATTGATCTCAAGTTCATCCCAAAGTAAAATATCTAGATCAATAATACGAGGTGCCCATTTTTCATAAATAGCCAATCGCCCCATATCAGATTCTATCGATTTCATGGTTATAAGTAGTGCATCGGGTGATAAATCCGTCTCTCCCGCAACGATCATGTTTAAGAATGGTTTATTCCAAGATGGAGGAGTGTTATCTGGCAAAATCGCTTCGGTTTCAAGTATAATTGAAGATTTAGAATTTCGTAAACAGCTTTGTGTTAATAAATTCACAGCCATATTTAAATTATTAATACGATTTCCTAAATTAGAACCAAGACTAATGTAAATCATTGTCCCCTCCTTTACTACATAAAGCAGAGCAGTAAGTAAAAGCAATATCTCCATGAACATCTTGGATGGGCGGTGACATTTTACGTGTTGTTACACTGACCGATTGAACAATATCACGATATCTCAATAAAGATTTATCAATAGCATGATAAACTTCTATCGTTAAATGTTCTATCAGATTAAACTGTTTAGTTTGGCAAAGAAATTTAATACTTTGAACAAGCTCAAGATAACAAATTGTATCTTCAAGTTTGTCGGTAGTTGTACCTTTTGGTGGGGCTGTAAATTCTAACTCAATATTAAAACTAACTAATTGCGAATGAAATTTTTCTTGATCACTACATCCAAGATGAATCCATATCCGTAAATCTGAGATTATAAGCTTTAAAAAATTCTTATTGAAAATTTACCTCTTATATAAGTTTATAAAAAAGACTTGTCTAAAAATAGGCATTAAGTACCTTATTATAATAATATAGAGAATATATTGAGTCAATAATTTTTTGTATAAGTTCTATTTTTTATATTCTGGTCACCGCTTTATTAAATTGAATATTACTAAGGTACTTTTTATTATTAATGCCATAGAGACTAAATTCGCTAACTTTTCTTCTTGTTCTAAAATCTCAGGTAACACTTTCCAATATGATATTTTGAATCTATAGGTTTATTTGGACAAGCCAAAAGATGTTATCACCACACATTCAGCCTAAATCAGGATGAAAATTTTAAGGTTGCAGCTTACAAGAAAATTGCTAACATTATGGTTAATGCTGCTACTCAAGAGCAAAATTTTATTACCAAAGCAGAGGAGCAGAAATTTGACAATTGTGACATGGTAGATGAAACATTTACCAAAAATTTACTTGGCGACATAGTTTTAAAATGTGATTTATACTGCTAAAAATTGCAAAGCAGGGAAGCATATCTTTAGTAGTTACCCATGTATACATATTATACAAGTGCTTACGCTCATCATTAGAGCTTCGTTACTTCATATTCTAACTCCATATTTTTTCCACAAAATGCCATCGAAATTTTTAATATTTGTTTTACATGCTGATATTCTTTTATCCTAGTATCATATTTCTTATCTATAATTTGTTGTAAGCCAGTTTTGGCTATTTGAGCCAAATCTTCTGAGGATTTAGCGATTTTATACTCGATAATCATCGCTTTATCACCTTTGCCAATTTTTGGAATCATCACAACGTCAGCTCTGCCATCCCCTGATTCTTGTTCACTTGATATTATATAATTAGGAGTTAACATATTAATAAAGCCAAGCATAAAGCCACTATAAAATAATTCGGCTTTTTTCTCTCCTGTTTGGTGAAAACTAGTAGAATTAAGTAACAATTCCTGCAGACGCTCTTTAAACGCCTCTATTTTACCATCTGGTAATAGAGTAACAAAAGAATAATAGCCAGAATTATCAATTTTTATTTGTTTAGTAACCCATTGTAGCATTCTCTTTTCATAAATATATTTCACCTCGTAGTTAGGAGCAGATAAATCATAAATATCTCTTTCTGGCATCTTGGTAGTTGTATTTAGGTAACCACTAAATAATAATAAGCTAAATAACCCTTCTGGTTGGTTGATATCAGCAAAATTTATATGTTTAGTAATAGAAGAAGTAATAGTTTTACCTGCAACTAAAGCCTGAATATCTGTTTGCATCTCATCTGAGAGCAATACATGATCAATCCAACCAGTTCCACCACTATCAATCCAATAATGATCAAGCTTGCCTTTACTTGCCAAACATTGCATAATTGACCATGGATTATAAATGACTTCTCCACCAAAATTATAGCCATTATACCAATTTTTAATTTCTTCTGGCTTCGTAGTGGTTGGTACTTTAGTTAATAATTCATCAACTTCTGCTTGAGTAAACCCGTAACTGCTAGAAAATCTTTCATCTAGTAAACTACATTCAGTTAAATTATTCAAATCTGAAAACAAATTAGCCTTAGCAACACGCAATATACCGGTAATAACACCTTTTTGTAATGAATCATTGGTTTTAAGACTATTACCAAATATTGCACGAAATAGAGCTAATACTTCCTCAAACTCTTCTAGATTATTGCCAAATTTCATATAGGCACTATTGATTGGCGTATCATATTCATCAATTAATATGTAAACTTTTTGATTAAAATGTTTATAAAGTAAATCACTTAGAAATTTTAAACTATTTTTAATGTCATCTTCTATTAATTTGCCTGTGAAATATCTTTGTAATATTTCCTTTTGTGCATCAATCAATAATTTTTCATCTTGTTTTATATAACGCTCTAAATAACGATGCCTGGCAAATAAATTAATTATTTGACTTTTGATCCCCACTTCAATTTCTTCATAATTACTGCCCCTAACGCCTTTGAAACTTATAATAATAACTGGGAATTGACCTTGACGTTTCATAGAGTTTGCTACATTAGCAATTTTTAATGGCTTTAGTTCTTTAGTTTCATCAAAACCTAAATCTACCTCTCCACCAGTAAATAGTTTATAATTCATCTTTTGTTCTTGTGGCAGAATCCGCCCTTGCTCATCCACCTCTATCTCAAAAAATCTTCGCACCATATCCATATTCAAGCTCTTCCCCCACCGTCTTGGGCGGGTGATTAAGGTGACTTTACCACTATCTTCTAATAATTCTTTGATCATTAGACTCTTATCAACAAATATGTCGCTATTAATCAACAAATCGTAGAAGTCATCGGTACCAACAAACATTCTTGGTTGGTAATTAATATTATTTTTTTCTTCTATCATTGTTTTCACCTTTTCCTTCCAACTATAATATCCATTATACTACTTTTTTATTGTCCACTAATAGCTAATTAGCAAAATTTTTATAATTCTTTGTTTTTTTATAACGCGAGTTGCCAATTAATTTTGGTTATAAAAAGCTTCTATAGGAAGTAAATTTTTGATAGAAGGTTTACGATCCTGCAACTGATAATTGATTAAACAAGATATCATATGGCTAAATGCATTAGTAACCGATCTATGCCTAGAATGCTCTAGTTTATCAAGAAATTTAAGTTTGCCTATTACGCTTTCTATTAAAGCTCTCTTCAGCAGCATAATCTTATCCATGATAGGCATTAACATGTTTTTCATATTCTTTTTTACTCACGTTATTAGCTGAATACCTTGCGAATATAGGTCAGTAAATAATTCTTGGGATATATACCCACGATCTCCAAAAACCTTACCAAAAATTCCACTAATCATTGATTCTAGCCCTTTCCGATCATCTTTATTGCCACTGCTAAAAGATAGCTTGACCAAATTACCATCTGTATCAATAATTAAATGTAATTTAAAGCCAAAGAACCATCCTTTGGTAGTTTTGCCACGTGCTGCTATTCCTTGGAAAACTTTATGTGAATAGATGCGATAGTTTTGGCATACCGCTATACTAGTAGAATCAACAAAAGAAAGACCTGTGCATTCCTTAAGTAAATGATGCAATAATACTACTAAATATGGCATGTTTCTACCTATTAATTTGGTAAAATGTTGGTAACTAACAAGCTTAAAATCTTCTTGATGGTCGTGCATAATTGCCTCTTGGTAATAATGTTTAAAACAGTCGTAGCAAGAATCATAGTAACCAAGTAATATTGTTAGCACTTCACTTGTGGATAAATAATTACTTATACCTGGTTTAGCTATGCTACTATTAATTACAGGAAAATTATTTGACAAACTTTTTATAAAATCATCGACAAAACAATAAATTGTAGTAAAATCTTTTTTCATAGGTTATTTTTTATTATTGGAAATCATAAAATAACCTATACTCCTCTTAAAGTCTACCTTCTACACTTACATTAATTGGCAACTCGCGTTGAATTAGAAACCTTATTTCCTGAAGGAGTTCGGTTTAAAGAAAGTGGTTGTCCAGATTTTACTCCTTATGCAATTAAAGAAGTGGTGTTAGAAGGTTTAACAGGTAAGAGAAAAAGCGATGGACGGCGTGCAACTGCAGAATTCGGTCTAATAAGCAAGCCAGATGACTATACATGGCATCATGTGGAAGACGGTACAACGATGCAGTTAATACCCAAAAAATTGCATACAGAAGTTTGGCACACCGGGGGAGCATCGTTATTAAAAAGTAATAACAAAAATAAGTGAATATAAAGTAACAAATCAAGAGTTGCAAAATATCGAAACTAAAAAAATTTGTGAGTTACCTAAAGAATATAGAGAGTTTTTACTAGGTTCTGTTGACAAAATTTTATGTTAAGTTATCAGAGTAGAATAAAGAAGTTGCAATAGTAAGAAGAAATGGTAGTTTCTAGTTATCGAAACCAAGAAACTACCGATATGAAGTATTACATAGAAGACCAAGCATGGGAAGCAATTTTATCATTTTTCAAGAAAAAAAAAGCTATACACAACAAGAATGAGGAAAAAATAAGACAGTTTATTGAAGCAATATGGTTTATTGCTAGAACAGGTTGTCAATGGCGTCTTCTGCCTGATTATTATGGTTGTTGGTACAGTGTTTATCGCAGATTTAAGAGATGGGTTGACAAAGGTATATGGGAAGCTTTAATGGATCATGTTAAAGTAGATGTAGATATTGAATCAATGATGATTGATGCAACTATTGTAAGAGCACATGCTTGCTCATCTGGATATATTAAAGGTAATCAAGAGGAAGCAGCTTTAGGTAGAAGCAAAGGTGGTTTTAGTACTAAAATTCATGCCCTCGTTGATGCATTGGGGAACCCACTGAAGTTTATACTAACTGCTGGGCAAAGAAATGATATCACTCAGGCTGAAAATCTTACTAAAGATGTTCAGAATACGACGGTGATAGGTGATAAAGGATATGATAGTAGTGCGTTTGTAGAAAGCCTAGAAAATAAGGGGTGTGAGGTTGTTATACCACCAAAATCTAATCGTAAAGTACAACGTGAATATGATAAACATATTTATAAAGAACGCCATTTAATTGAATGTTTCTTTGGTAAAATCAAACATTTTAGGCGTATATTTTCTAGGTTTGATAAAGCCCCAGCCACCTTTTTAGCCTTTCTAAATTTTGTTGGAGCTTTAATATGGTTACGTTAAAAATTTTGTCAACAGAACCTAGCATATAATGGTGGTAAACCATATTGGAACTGTTTTGAAATGGCAAATTATTTTTTAGATGGTAGATCAGATTTTGATTCTGTTCGTTTTTTTTTATAGTATTTGCTTAGACAGTAACGCAGTAACCAAGAACTACGATATTTTTGAAATGATGAGAGTACATCAAAATAGAATACCAGACGAGCTATTAACTATTGCTACCGATTCATTAGGTAATGAAATATGTCTTTGTGTTAAAGGAGAAAAATATGGAAAGATATTTTTTTGGGATCATGAGGAAGAATCTCCTAGAGGACAAGAGCCTTGGTGGGATAATATTTACCTAATAGCTAACAATTTTACTGGTTTTATCAACGGTTTATGTAAGTTTGATGAAGATGACCAAGGTAATGAAATAAGACGTTTTCAAGATGGTACTGTAAAAATAAATGGTCATCCAGACTGTATTCCTCATGCAAAAATATCAATTGAAATAAAAAAATTAACCTGTACTCGTGAGAAGGATATAAGGATGGCAAATAAGGTGTCTGGGTTACAAGAAACTCCAGACGATTGGACTTGGCATCATGTGGAAGATGGAAAAACTATGCAATTAATACCATATGCTTTACATAAAGGAGTTGAACACACGGGGGAGCAGCAGTAAAAAAAGCAGAGAGAAAAAAATGATAAATAATATTAAAGTAGTAAAATCTCACAAACCAACAAATTTGGAAGAAATAGAAAAATTTGAGCATTTAATACAAGCTAAACTTCCTGGTGATTATAAACAGTTTTTATTAAAACACAATGGCGGACATCCATTGACCGCTACCTATAAATTAAATGAACCAATTAATGCAAAGAATGATGAAATTAGTGTTGATTGGTTTTATGCTTTATATGATGGTGATGTATCAAATATTACTACCCATTTTCAGCAATCATATAACGAAATACTTGGTCAATTTTTGCCGATTGCAGATCAAGGTGCTGGAAAATTATGCCTAGGAGTAGAAGGTGAAGATTATGGTAAGTTATATTATTGGGTTACTAATTGGAGTTTTTGGAATGAGGATGATTTAAATTATCTTTATTTTGTGAGTAATAGCTTTACTGATTTTATTAATGGATTATATGAAAAAACGATTCAGAATAATAATATCATCAGATGTTACCAAGATGGTACTGTGACAATAGAGCCATTACAAAAGCATGAGTAAAGATGGATAGTTTTTACAATAAAGTAATGGTTCCAAAACAAGCCCCTTGGTGGGAAAATATTTATCTAATTTCTGATAGTTTTACTGAATTTTTAGAAGGTTTATATGATTATGATATAGATGAGCAAGGCAACGAGATAAGGCGTTACCAAGATGGTACTATAACCAATCTGGGGACAAATAGAATCCAGAATTTCCAGTGGATCATGGTAGTAAATGGCAATCTGATGTAAGAAATTATTGGAAATGGAGAGTAAATAATGATAAATAAAGATATAGTTAATAGTTGTATAAAAAGAGTGTCTTTATTAAAACAGGATAGTAAACCTGAATTATCAGAAGAAATGGTAAAAAACGTAGAAATAAAACTTAATATATTCTTTCCAGAAGATTTTAAAATATTATGTAACTTTTATGGATATGACTTTTTTCGCTTATTTTCTTTTTATAATTTTGAAGATGAAGAAGGAGTGATTGAGGAAACTAAGTATTATAGAAAAAAGCACAATTTACCTAGTAATTATTTAGTATTATTTTCTGATGATGTTTCTTTTGTATTATTGAAAATAATCTCAACTGATAAGTCTAAAGTTATTTGGTGTGATTATCAAGATTTTTTTAAATTATGTGAGGGGCATCCTATGCAATATAACCCAACAATTTTCCCGAGTTTTGTAGATTTTTATGAGTATCTTTTAGATGAAGAAGAAAAAATCCGTGCTGAAGATCAGCTTCTCGATGATTAATAATAATTTCTTCTAAATTATTATATTTTTTTCATTCTGCTACTTAGTGCTAGTGATTTTGTGGTGTATATTATAGCAAGTTAAGAAAATTAGTTGCTATGTTAAATCTCATTCAGGGAAGGCTAGTTATAGTTAACCCGGCTAATATTACGCCAAATTCACAGATGTCTATTAGCGAGAAGGTTACTTTACAACATTACGTCATTGCGAGAAGGCGTAAGCCGACGAAGCAATCTAAGAAAGTGATTAGATTTGGATTGTTTCGTCGCAGCAAAGCTACTCCTCGCAATGACTTTGGTTTGATACGAATGAATGTTAATCTAATTTGATAGAGGTTATAATGAAAGAATTCACGCCTATTACAGTGGCTTATGGTGATGGTATAGGTCCAGAAATCATGCAAGCGGTATTATATATTTTAAAGGAAGCTTCTGCTAGAATACGTATAGAAGTAGTGGAAGTAGGAGAAAAATTATACCAGAAGCATTATACTTCAGGGATATCACAAGATACTTGGCAATCATTGGCAAGAACTAAGATACTTCTAAAGGCACCTATTACCACCCCTCTAGGTGGTGGGTATAAAAGCTTAAATGTAACTCTTAGAAAAGCCCTATCTCTTTATGCTAATGTTCGCCCTGCTATTTCTTATGCTCCTTTTGTTAAAACACTACATCCACATCTAAACGTAGTGATAGTAAGGGAAAATGTTGAAGATTTATATGCAGGAATTGAATATCGCCAAACTCACAATGTTTATGAGTCTCTTAAGCTAATCAGCCGAGTTGGTAGCGAAAGAATTATTAGATATGCCTTTGAGTATGCAATAAAAAATAATCGTAAAAAGGTCACATGTTTCAGTAAAGATAATATTATGAAAATGTCTGACGGGATTTTTCATAAGGTTTTTGAGGAAATTGCTAATGAATATAAGCAGATTCAAGGTGACTATTATCTTATAGATATCGGCACTGCCAGGCTAGCAGCCCAGCCAGAATTATTTGATGTCATTGTAACTTCAAATCTGTATGGTGATATTATATCTGACGTATCTGCAGAAATTTCTGGTTCAGTAGGACTCGCTGGCTCTGCTAATATAGGGCAGAATTATGCTTTATTTGAAGCTGTACATGGCTCTGCCCCGGATATTGCCGGTCGTAATATAGCTAATCCTTCTGGTTTGCTTAACGCCGCAATTATGATGCTAGTTCACATCGGACAACATGATATTGCTGCATTAGTAGAGAATGCCTGGAAAAAAACTATTGAGGATGGGGTTCATACTGGAGATATCTACAATGACAAAATATCTAGCAAAAAAGTTGGTACTACGGAATTTGCCGATGAAGTAGTGAAAAGACTAGGTACTGAACCTTCTACCCTCAAAGTAGCCGCATATTCCTCAGTAGTTGCTCAACAACAAACTATTGAATATATATATTCGATTAATAGTAAAGAAGTTAAAGAATTGGTAGGTAGTGATGTATTCATACAGATGGTGGCATTGACTGCCCATGAGGTAGCAGAAAAAATTCAAACTATCAGTTTAGGTGACTTAGAATTAAAAACCGTATCTTCCATGGGACTTAAATTATGGCCCAGAGATGAGAGATTTGAATTATTATCTGATCATTGGTGTTGTCGCTTTATGGCAAAGAAGGATGGAGAAAGAATAACCCATTTATCTATAGCCCATTTACTTGAACTACTTAGCCAGGCGGAAATAGATTTTATTAAAATTGAGAATCTTTTTGAATTTGATGGGAAAGCAGGGTATTCACTTGCTCAAGGAGAATAGCTAACCATAGCACCCTGGTTAGTTATAAATTTAATTTTTGAGGATATTTATGATATCTATTATTGGTTATGGATTAACCCTACTTGGAATTATAGCAATATTTTCTGGCATTGTTGGGCTTTTTCGATTTCCTGACTTTTATACAAAAATTCATGCTGCCAGTGTAATTGAATGTTGTGGAGTACCTTTGTCGCTTGTTGGGCTTGCTTTTTTACAACATGATTTTACTAGCTCTTTTAAATTGCTTTTTGCGGCTATATTGATTTTAATATTAAATCCGGTATCTACTCATGCAATTGGTAAGGCTTCCCTATTAAGCCCAAATAACCAAAAAGGATTAAAATGATTGATCGCTTATTTGTTATACCAGACATAATAAATTTCCAACTAGCTAGCTGGTTGCTTGTGGGAATCTTGATATTACTTGTTGTCGTATCAATTAAGCTGATATTTTGTAACTCTTTATTAGAAACAGTGATAATAAACTCTATGTTTAGCTTACTTATTGGTTTATCTTATCTACTGATGGATGCTCCCGACGTGGCAATGACTGAAGTAGCTCTGGGAACCTGTTTATCTAGCTGTGTATTTTTAGGGTTTCTAAGCAAACTGTCAGCCGTACAGAAAAGTAATAGACCTCCTGCAAAACTCGCTTATGCTGAGGAATTTGAAGGAGACGCGGAACGCAGAACCGCAGCGTACTTAAGTGTATGTGAGGATTCGAGTACCGCATCATTGTCCAAATTACCAGCAGAAGTAGAGTTAGGCAAGAGGTCTAATCTTAAACCAACACGAGTAATAAGTTCAGCAATTATATGCATAATTTTTATAGTAGTATTAACCTTCGCAGGGATTGATTTATTAGAATATGGAGCGATAGATTCTCCATTGCAAAACCATCTAACCAAATATTATATTGAACATACTAAAAGTGACATTGGTATTCCATCTTTTGTTGCAGCCCTATTAGCTAGCTATAGAGGGTATGATACTCTTGGAGAAACTGCCGTCATTTTAATTGCTGGAATATCGGTATTATTACTATTCTCACAAAAAATTACTAAAGATGCTTAAAATAATACTGAGAAATTTTATTATTATAAAACATTCTACTCTTTTTATCTTACCCTATATATTTTTATACGGTCTATATATTCAAATTAATGGTGATGCATCACCAGGGGGCGGATTTCAGGCTGGTACTATATTTGCTTCTACGATAATTGGTTTTGATTTAGTTCATGGTCAATTTAAATTACGGCAATATTTCTCTACTGATTTACTAGTTGGTATGGCTACTATCGGAGTATTGATCTATGCCCTAACCGGTATGGTATCAATATTATTTGACGATAATTATTTAAATTATTATTCTTTGGCAGATGATAAATCGCTAGCTCAACATATTGGTATTTTTACCATTGAGATTGGTGTTGGACTTTGTGTTGCATCGGTTATGTGTTTGATATATTCTATTATTACTGTTGAAACATAATAAGATAGTGAACAGAATTCTTTATAGTGCATTTTCGGCCATTAATAGAACATTTATATCATTATTTTGATTAGTTGGTATATCACCATTTATTACACCGCCATTTATAGGTTGTAAGGGAACTTCTGCTAACTGATCCAGCCCTGCTTCAGTATTAAAATAACGATCCGGCATCATACATTTTAGCACCTTATGTATGCCTAAACAAACAAGTAATCCAGTTGCTACTACCACGACGCTCCCAAGTCCTTTAGTAAAATAGCCCCATTTACTATTCAAGAAACTATTATCTTTTGACAAACCATCACCTGTATTATTGAGCATAGTTATATCTCCATTATTTGTTATAGTCATTTCATTTCAGAATAATTGGGTAGTAGGAGTGACGAGTGACAATGTCCCCAACTTTTCATCAATTTACTATATATTTAAAAATTTTTCCAAATTCTTAAGTTGCAGTCATTATTATGTTTGTTATAATTAACCAGAATAATAGCTCCATTAGAAAACATATGCAGACAGAGCCAAGACCACTCTTAATTCAATCAATTCTACTATAGTTATATGCATAAACTAATACAGCTGATCAAATGGGAATATTTAATTCAAAATCGTATTAATAATCTTAGTAAATATCTATTTATATTCTTTTTATTTTGTATTTTCAGTACTGCTTTAATTAATGACCAAACAGATATTAAAAAATTTGGAATTATTTTTTCAGTAATTGTTTTGCCGATAGCTCTAATTGGCTTTTCTAGTCTAATATTTCAGCAAGATGTTGAGGACGGAAGTTTAGAGTTACTATTATCTAGCTTCAATGAGAGTGAAATTATTGCCGCTAAATTAATTACCATAATTGTTAGTTCCCTCACCAGTGCTTTATTAAATATGCCAATAATTTATATTATCTTCGATCTTGACATGCTAACAGTAAGCTATCTTTTGATCAATCTAATTCTATTATTAATTTTGTCCAGTAGCCTATTAGTTTTAATTGGAGCTGTTCAAAGCTATTTTAGGTCAAATACTAATCTATTAGCAATATTAATCATGCCGCTACTAATACCCAACATAATACTTAGCGGTCTTGTTTTACAAAATTTTGATAATATCAATCTAATTTTTGTTATGATTGGTATCAATATGCTCCTTGTACCAATAATATTTTATCTCTCATCCTATCTAATTAAGAATATTTACAACATTTAATTTTAATTATACACTATACTGACCCTTGCACTAATAAAAAAATTGTTATTTTTTTACAATTCATGTAATTTCTACTCGTAGATTTTTTAACTATTTTTCGGTAATTATATATATGTGGCAAGCTTTAAGAAGACTAATAGCAGCTAACCCTATGGGAATGTTTTTATGGACTATCATAGCCAAATGGTACGTTATGATAGCTGTTGCTTCTCTGGTAATATTATTTTGGGTAGCTAAAGGACTCGAACAAATTGGACTTATCAGCTATATAACAACTGCTACCACTGAAATTCTTGATACGTCAAAATCAATTGCTCAACATTGTACTCCAAAATTAGGTCCCAACTTTGAAAATTTAACCAATTTTTGGAAATGTTTAGGAGATCCACCAAAATATGAGGTTAGAGAAGAAACCGGTGAGAAAGCTTTAGAAGACGGATTAAAGAAGTTATTGCCTAAAGATGGAACTGTACCGGAAATGCTCCCTTATCGCAATCCTTATGACTCTCCTGACAATTCTAACGATAGTGATGGTAAATCAACTGATGGCAAATGAGAATAATATAAGTATAAGCTAGGGTAATCAATAAAAATTAGTATGTTAAAGGATGGATACATTAATGACTTTGCAACAAACAAAGCTGTAGATTTAAAAAAGCCTGAAGAAAAAGTACGACAAGAATATGAAAAGATATTGTATGACGACTATTTTTATGACAAAGAGCAATTAGATATTGAAGTTTCAATACAAATGGGTAGCTCTGTAAAAAAAGCAGATATTGTAATATATAAAAATAAATCAAAAAATAGAAATCAATATAGCGATATACTTGGTATTGTTGAGGTTAAAAAGAAAAGTAGAAAAGACGGTTTAGAACAACTGACGAGTTATATGCAAGCTACTTCTGCTTTGTTCGGAGTTTGGACTAATGGAGAAGAAATTGAATATTTATATAAAAATTCTAAAGGAGAAGTAAAGAAAGATTGTCTATTTAACATACCGAAAAAAGGAGAAACGATAGAAGCAATAGGTAATATAACAAAAGATAAATTAAAACCTGTTAAAAATCTAAAACCTGTTTTTAGGCGTATACTAAATACTTTATATTCTAATACAAATATTAGTAGGAAAGAAAAGCTTGGAAGCGAAATGATTAAACTAATCTTTTGTAAGATTATTGATGAGAAATATGAACTTAATAGTCTGCCAAATTTTAGAATAACAACAGAAGAAATGGAGACAATAAATAATGATAAAAGTGAAAATGAAGAAATTAAGATAGCACAATATGGTAAAGTTAAAAAACGAATACAAAAATTGTTTATAAAAGTAAAAGAAGAATTAGAAGATGATGGAATTTTTATTACAAATGAAGAAATAACACTTGATGCAAAATCAATTGTTTATGTAGTTGGAGAACTAGAGCAAATCGCATTACTAAAAACTGAAAAAGATATAGTAGGGGAGGCTTTTGAAACTTTTGCAGAAAGTAAATTAGTTGGTGAAAAAGGTGAATTTTTTACACCTAGAGAAATTGTAAAGCTTGCAGTGCAAATTTTGGATCCATCCCCAAATCAGACCATTATAGACCCTGCTTGTGGTAGTGGTGGTTTTTTAATATATGCACTTGAACATGTTTGGAAAAAAATGGATCATGATCGAACATATAAAAATTCAACAGATATAAATAGGTTAAAAAAGCAAATAGCCGAAAAGTGTTTTTATGGATTAGAGAAAGAAATAGATTTAGTTAAGATATGCAAAGCATATATGACAATTATAGGTGATGGTAAGAGTAAAATTGTTCAAGAAAATACATTGCATCCAATTCATGAATTCCAGGTAAAAACAAAAGAATTAATTACAACTCAAAAAGACGGTGAAATTGAACTAAACACTTTTGATTTTGTTGTTACAAATCCTCCATTTGGTAGCAAAATCAAGGTTCTAAAAGAAGACTGTAAATATTTTGAACTAGGGCATCAATATAAAAAAGAAGGTAATTCTTTTATAAGAACTAATAAAGTAAAAGAAACTGAACCTCAAGAGTTATTTATAGAAAGATGTTTGCAATTATTAAAAGATGGAGGTAAACTTGCAATAGTCTTACCAGAGACTTACCTTCATGCCCCTTCTAAAAAACACGTTCTAGATTTTTTAGTTAAAGAAAATAATATTATTGCAGTTATAGATCTACCTCATAATACTTTTAGACCTTATTGTAATGCGAAAACTTGTTTATTAGTATTAGAAAAAGGCAAAAGACAAAATAGTGATATTATCATGGCTGTTGCAGAAGAAATGGGGCATGATCATACTGGAAGATTAATTTATAGGTACGATAGTACAAATGAGGTATTTACAAAAGAAATTTGGGACGATACAGAAACCATAAGAAATGAGTTGTTATCTAAAAAATTCAATAAAAATACCTTTATAACTTCAAGTTCTGATATCACCAATAACGTTTATGTACCACGCTATTACTGGAAAAAAAAAGAAGAAGAAATAAAAGAGATAGCTAATAATCAAAAATTTAAACTTATTACAATTAACGAATTATTAAAGCAAAATATTTTACAAGCATTTAACGGACATGGTTCACCGCCAAGCGAGTATAAAGGGACTGGAACAGTCCCTTATGTTAGAGTGGCTGATATAATTAATTGGGAAATTTACAAGAACCCAACTGCATTAGTACCAGAACATATATATCATAAAATCAAAGGTAAGAATGGTTTGTCTTTACAACAAGAGGATGTAGTCTTTGTTCGTAGAGGAAGTTATAGGATAGGGTCTGTTGCAATGATTTCAAAATTTGATACGAATGTTTTATTGACTAATGAAATTACAACTTTTAGAATTATTAATCAACATAACATTTACAATATTACATCGTATTATTTTCTATTTGCTATGTCTCATTCAATTACACAAAAACAGCTATATAACAAAATATTCATAGACACAACTCTACCAAATATAGGAGATAGATGGAAGGAACTTTTAATACCTATTCCGTTAGATAGAAATAAAACTTTAGAGATTTCAAATAAGATTAAAGATACATTTACTCAAAAATGGCAAGCTTTGGACAAACTATCTTTTTTAAGGGATGAGTTTGGTGATATTGTAACATAGTTACATCCAATTCATATGAAAATATTGCTTAAGGTATCTAAAACTTATTCGGGGCTATATATACTGCTTTAACCTTAAGCTATACTTGATTTTTTATTACTTTTATAGTAACATATTACACAGATATCTATAAATTATACTGATCAGTTTATGTCAAATACTAATTGTTATGATAAGGCAACTCGTAGAGATTTTATAACCTTAACTGCTAGCAGTATGGTTGTGGTTGGAGCAGCGTGTGCTACCTATCCTCTTGTTAGTTCATTTAACCCTTCAGCAGATGTTCTTGCCCTATCTTCAATAGAAGTGGATTTATCTCATATCCAACCAGGGCAAACTGTTACTGTTAAATGGCAAGGCAAGCCAGTTTTTATTACTAATAGAACTCCAGAAAAAATCGCTGAAGCAAGAAATGTAAATCTCGCCGAGCTAATGGATCCTGAGCTTGACCAAGATAGAGTTAAATCTGGGCATGATAAGTGGTTGGTGACTATAGGCATTTGCACCCATTTGGGTTGCGTACCGCTTGCAAACCAAGGCGATTATGACGGTTGGTTTTGCCCATGCCATGGCTCTCAGTATGATTCATCTGGTCGAGTACGCAAAGGACCAGCTCCTTTAAATTTGGCTGTTCCACCATATGAATTTATTTCCGATACAAAAATTAAAATCGGATAATTATTTATGAATGAAAGTAATTATCCTGAAGAATCCAATCCAAACAAATCCAATCCGATCATAGAATGGATCGACTACCGACTTCCTATTTTCTCGTTCTTTAAACATCTAGGCGAATACCGAACACCCAAAAATTTGAGTTACCTATGGAACTTAGGGTCAATAGCTGGTATTGCCTTAGTAATTCAGATAATCACTGGCATTATTTTGGCTATGCATTATACCCCTCACGTCGATTACGCCTTCGAGAGTGTTGAAAAAATTATGCGTAACGTCAATTATGGCTGGCTAATACGTTATATACACTCAGTTGGGGCATCAATGTTTTTTGTTGTCGTTTATCTACATATCTGTAGAGGGTTATATTATGGCTCGTACAAAAAACCTAGAGAGTTATTATGGCATATAGGCATAATAATTTTTCTTATCATGATGGCTACTGCCTTTATGGGATATGTGCTGCCTTGGGGACAAATGAGCTACTGGGGAGCAACTGTAATCACCAATTTATTTTCAGCTATACCTGTCATTGGCAAATCGATAGTTACCTGGCTTTGGGGAGGTTTTTCAGTTGATAACCCTACACTTAACAGATTCTTTGCTTTACATTATTTATTGCCTTTTATTATAGTAGCTTTAGTCTTACTTCATTTAGTAGCCCTACATGTTCATGGTTCAAATAACCCCAAGGGTATCGATGTTAAATCCCCTAAAGATACTATTCCTTTCCATCCATATTATACTGTAAAAGATTTTGTTGGATTTGGTGTTTATTTTCTAATATTTGCTTTTTTTGTCTTTTTCAAACCAAATTATTTAGGACATCCTGACAATTACGTACCAGCTAATCCTTTGGTTACTCCAACTCATATAGTTCCAGAATGGTATTTTTTGCCATTTTATGCTATTTTACGGGCAGTACCGTCAAAGCTAGGTGGGGTAATATTAATGTTTTCTAGTATTTTGTTATTATTTATTTTACCTTGGCTTGACAGCTCAAAAGTTAGAAGTGCCAATTATCGACCAATGTTCCGTATAGCTTTTTGGCTGTTCATAGCTGATTGTTTGGTACTTGGATATCTTGGAGGAAAACCAGCCGAAGACCCTTATATTACCTTAAGTAGATTTGCTGCTACTTACTATTTCTTTCATTTTTTCGTTGCAGTACCACTAATTAGCAAGTATGAGAAAACTTTGCCATTACCGGATTCTATATGAAAGATAATAAAATTACCTCTTATATCAAATTTTACCTGTGTTTGTTAATTTTGTTAGTATCCAATACTATCACTGCCAACGAAGCATTACCTACAAAAAAGATTGCTTGGTCATTTGATGGAATTTTTGCTAGCGTTGATAGAAAAGCTGCCCAACGTGGCTTTCAAGTCTATAAAGAAGTATGTAGTGTGTGTCATGGTCTTTATAATTTATATTATCGTAATCTTAAAGATATAGGATTTTCAGATGAAGAAATTAAAGAAATAGCCAAAAATTATACGGTGCAAGATGGACCCAATGATGCAGGAGAAATGTTTGAAAGACCAGCTCTACCATCTGATCCATTTGTTCGCCCCTATCCTAACGAACAAGCAGCAAGAGCAGCCAATAACGGGGCAGACCCACCTGATTTATCATTGATCATTAAAGCAAGACCTGATGGGGCAAATTATGTATATTCTATACTTACTGGTTATACTAATCCTCCTGAGAATTTTAAATTAATGCCAGGATTAAGTTACAATCCATACTTTCCGCATAGTCAAATTGCCATGCCAGCTCCACTAACAGATGGACAAGTACAATATATAGACGGAACAAATTCATCGGTAGAACAAATGGCTATGGATGTTACCGTATTTTTACAATGGGCTGCTGAACCTGAAATGGAAAACCGTAAATCTATGGGTTTGAAGGTAATGATATTTTTAGTAATTTTTACAATTTTCTTTTATATTTCTAAAAATAGAATTTGGCAAGATGTTAGGAACCCTCATGAAAAAAATGGATAAAACTATAAAAAAAGGTAAGCGTTCACAGTTTTTTTGCTATTTTCTTATGATAATATCTCTCCACTACTGTAATATATGGCAAAAGTTTCCACTGGCATCAGATCGATTTTTAGGTTCTATGAACAAAATTTTAATTGTCTAGATTTTAAGTGTTTTTAAGCGAAAATTAATAAGATTTTTGCAGGAATAGTGTACCTATTTCAAAAAAATCTTATAATTTGCAACTAAAAAGAGTCAAAATCTAGACAATTAAAATTTTGTTCACAGAGCCTAGTACTACAGTTGTAGTTTAGATGTGAGCATTCACGATTTTTTTGTGATGAATAAAAAAACCTGATCACCAAGCGTCATTGCGAGGAGACCGTAAGGTCAACGAAGCAATCCATTTCTAATCACTTTCCTGGATTGCTTCGTCGGTCTGGCAACCTCCTCGCAATGACATCTTATACTTTAACCTTTTTTCCGTGAACACTCACATTCAATCTACAACTGTAGTACTAGTTAGTAACTGTAAAATTATTATTGACCAAAGCTAATTTTAGCACTTCATCTACAGTTGATACTGATAAAATTTCTAAACTCTTTTTTATATTCGGTGGAATATCTTCTAAGTCTTTAACGTTATCTTGAGGTATTATCACCGTTTGTATACCACCTCGGCTGGCAGCTAATAATTTTTCTTTTAGTCCCCCAATTGGTAATACTGTCCCCCTTAGGGTGATTTCTCCAGTCATTGCTACAGTTCTGTTTACCGGTATTTTGGTCATAAGTGAAACAATAGTGGTAAATATTGCACATCCAGCAGATGGACCATCTTTTTGAATCGCTCCAGCCGGTACGTGTAAATGGATATCAAGATCTTTATAATCTTCGTATTTTAATCCAAAACTACTAGCTCTAGAACGAAAACAGCTATAGGCTGCTTGAGCAGATTCTTTCATTACATCCCCAAGTTTACCAGTAGTTTTAATGTCTCCTTTGCCATGAAATGACAAGGCTTCAATGGTAAGTAATTCTCCGCCAACTTCTGTATAAGCAAGTCCCGTAGTACTACCTATTTGATCTTCTTTTTCAGCTAGACCAAAATTATATTTCCTAACTCCTAAATATTCTTCAAGATTAGCAGATGATATTGATATGTTTTTTATTTTTTTGTTACTCAAAATTCTTTGCAATACTTTTCTTGTAACAGAGCCAATTTCTCTCTCAAGCGATCTTACTCCTGATTCTTTGGTATAATATCTGATTAATTCTAAAATTGCTCCATCATCAATAGTGAGTTCATTTTTCTTCATTTCATGCATTTTCAATTGCTTTGGTATTAAGTAGTTTTTGGCAATTTGTAATTTTTCTTCTTCAACATAACCAGAAATGTTAATGATCTCCATACGATCAATTAGAGCTCTGGGCAGATTATAAGAATTAGCTGTTGCAATAAACATTACCTCTGATAAATCATATTCTACTTCTAAATAATGATCAACGAAATGACTGTTTTGTTCAGGGTCTAAGACTTCAAGTAATGCAGAAGCCGGATCACCTCGAAAATCAGAACCCATTTTATCAATTTCATCTAATAACATAACGGGGTTATTAGTTTTAACTTTTTTTATTAAATTTATAATTTTTCCTGGCATAGAACCAAGATATGTTTTTCGATGTCCCCTAATCTCCGATTCATCTCTAATACCGCCAAGAGCAAATTTAGTATATTTCCTACCCATCGCTTCAGCAATGGATTTGACCAATGAGGTTTTTCCAACTCCTGGTGGACCGATTAAGCATAATATAGGTCCTTTAATTTTTTTAGAACGTTGTAACACTGCTAAATATTCAATAACACGCTCTTTGACTTTCTCAAGACCAAAGTGATCACGATCCAAAATTTCTCTAGTTTTATTTATATCAGTTTTATTATTATCAAATTTCCCCCATGGCATGGCTAATAATGTATCAAGGTAATTACGAACAACTGATGATTCACCTGACATTTGATTCATAAGCTTTAGCTTTTTCAGTTCTGCTTCAGCTTTTTCTTTTGCTTCTTTTGAAAGTTTTAAGGTTTTAATCTTTTTTTCTATATCAGAGAAATCAGATTTATCATGTTCGAGTTCTTTTTGTATAGCTTTCATTTGTTCGTGCAAGTAATAATCACGCTGAGTTTTCTCAATTTGTTTTTTTACTCGCAATTGTAAAGCTTGCTCTGCATCTATTTGAGCCATACTAGATGTTAATGTATCTATTATAGTTTTAATTCGTGATTGAGGTTTGGTCTCCTCTAACAAAGTTTGTTTTATTATTAATGGTACAGTCAAATAAGAAGCTAGTACATTAGTGACATAACTAAAATCTGTTGGATTTTTTGCTATTTCACCAGTTATCGTTTCTATTATTTCTGGATTAATTTTTTTATGAGTCTTAGTATATTTTGTAAATAACTCAATAACATTTGCTGTGGAAACTTTTAAAGATTCTACATCAATTACCTCTTCATCATGTAGTATGCTATATTCAGCTTCAAATATCTCTTTATTAGTGATGTTATGTAGGGTAACCTTATCGATTGCTTCAACTAGAATTTTGGCATTATTCTGTAACCTTACTGTTTGTATAATTTTAGCAATTACTCCTGTAGAATGAAGATCTTGAATATCCGGAGTATCTTGATCTTGTTGTTTTTGTAATACTAATAATATATATCTATTATTATCTATAATTTTAGTATTAAACAAAGCTTTTAGAGACTTTGACCTACCGACAAATACAGGAGCGATCATACCTGGAAATATCACCATGTCTTTTAATGCGAGTAAGGGTAATTTTTCTTTATTTGTCATATTAAAAACCTTAAGAAATTTATATACTAAAGAGGATGGTAGCTATATAATACCGTCTTACTGTGATTTCAAGCTACATTTAGTTTTATATATGCCTTCATCGCCTCAATCTTCCAATATCATATCAATAGCAAGCAATAGGGTAAAACAATATCTTCATTTGACCCCAATAGTTCAATCTGAAATTTTAGATAAAATGCTTGGTCATAAAATTTTCTTTAAAATAGACTCGTTACAAAAAACCGGAGCATTCAAGGTTAGAGGGGTATTAAACCACTTATTAGAGTTGCAAGAACAAAATTGTTTACCAAATAAAGTTGTTGCATATAGTACAGGTAATCATGGAATTGGTCTTGCTTGGGTAGCAAAAACCCTTAACCTTAATGCAAGAATTTATTTACCAGAAAATACCTCTCCAATTAAACAACAAACAGCAAAATATTATGGAGCAGAGGTTATACTAACTAAAACTAGACAAATGGCAGAAGATAAAGCAAAGAGTGACATAGAAAATGGTTTTTACTATTTGCATCCTTCCGATAGTGATTCTAGTATAGCTGGGGCTGGTACGATGTGTTATGAAGCATTGCAACAATTAGGATTTAGCCCAGATGCCATTTTTGCTTCTTGTGGAGGTGGGGGGTTGCTTTCTGGATCATATTTAGCGAAAGAATTACTATCTCCATCCAGCTTGCTGATAGGTTCAGAGCCGCTTAATGCCAACGATGCTTTCTTATCGATTAAGCAAGGTTCGATATATAGGTTTACTGATTCACCAAGTACTGTAGCAGATGGTTTACGTACTTTAGCAGTTTCACCACGTACATTTAATTATCTAAATAAACTTGATGATTTCTTTCTTGCTGATGAACATTCTATATATTATTGGACCGCTTGGTTGGTTCATTTGCTACGAATTGCCTGTGAACCATCATGTGCTTTAAATATGGTTGGAGTAGTAAATTGGTTAAAGAAACAGTCAAAACCTAAGAAAGTTTTAGTACTTATATCAGGTGGGAACATTGATCCTATTATTTATCAGGAGCTTTGGAAGGGAGAATATCTTGCTAATTTGCCTAGGCTATTATAATTACTTATTGTACTCAAATCATTTGAGTATATACACTCTACAGAAAAACTATTTAGGGGAGTATGGCGTCCCCCAAGGCGTTAATCCTCTATAAAGCCAATATTCTTTGTAAATATCGTCTAATTTTTCTATCTGTGCTTTTTCCACACCCCCAGCCCAAGGTTTTGTTCCTGAATAATGTAAAATAAATTTTGTATAATAATTTGTATTGGTTGTGCTTGATCTATAACTAGGTGTATGATTCCATTTATGTGAAATATGGTTAATTCTATCGTTAAAAGCTACATTTATTATATCTTGTTCAAACATTGAAAGAGAACATACAGTATTGTTTAATGAATTTATTAAACAATCTTCTGCTTTATTATTTCTCATATTTTCTAAATTAAACCACATAACACCGGCATTTATATAAAAATACGGTAAAGCATGATTACACCCAAGTTCGTTATGACCAGGATTACCGGCATCATAGCTACCTGCCACAAAATAATCCGTCATATCAATAGTTTTAAAATAGCTTAAATCTCTTAAGACTATTAAATCAGCATCCAGCGATAATACCAAGGTTAAATTCGGCAAAATTTTACTAAAAAATGGTCTATAGCTTATTAAAAGAGGCCAGTCACAATTTTTAAATTTACTTTTTATTAATTCTATCGGCAGTAAATTATTATCAACATTTATAAAATTTATTTTGTAAGGCCTTATATCCTGCATAGATGACAGTTTTTTTTGCGATTCTATAGATATAGGGTCTTCCTGATCCATAATAAAATAAAAATCATAGAAGCTATCTAAGTCTGAATTTAACAAAGCTGATGCAATGGTAGTTGCAGCATGTACTGCATACTTATCATTTATAACAAGAGCAATATTAGTAACATTATTAGCCTCTATTCCGCTTAAATTCAAGGCTCGTTGATAGTTAGCAACGGCTGTCTTAAGGTCTATGTTCGCTTTCTCTAAAACAGAAGATCGACCTAATATATTAATCATGCTAAGCCTATAAAAAGCTTTAGCTGATAATTCAGGAATATTTAATGCTATCAGCTTATTAAGAAAAGCTACTTCATCTTGCATGTAACCACTAAAATATTTTAGTAAATCTTCTTCTTTTAAGTCTTTAATAAAAGAAAAAATCTGTTCTTTATGATCTTTAATAATAATATGAGCTAAATTAAGGGCATATTCTGATTTATATAATAAATCTAAAGAATAGCTGCTATTTTTTATGCCCCTATATAATTCAGCTTTTTCCTTTTTTAAAAGTTGTAAACGTGATAAACAATCGTAACCTTTGGCAATTGATATCCTATCTACCGCTTCTTCAATTTGGAAAAGACAAACCTTTTCAATGTAGTCTTTTCTTTCATCAGTTAAAAAATTATTGTTTAGATCATTAACCACCATATCAAATTCAAAACGATTTTTTCTTAAATTTGAGTAAATACGAGAGTAAGTATAATCATTTACTCTTTCGGCAACTGATATTTTCCCATTTTGAATATTATCATTATTTTGCAGTGACACTAAGTCATTTGAAAGTTTTTTTATTTTTATTTTTCTTTTGTCATAAGAATAACCTCCTAATATACATAATGATATTATTAGAAGAGCTAATGCATATTTATATTTTTGTATCCTTATCTTCATTATCTTTCTCAACGCCTTAGGTTTTGTAAACATTTTTCTTTAATGTGCATAATGCTCACAACAACCTAAGATATTTTGATGACAAAACTCCCCCTAAATGCAACATGCACTTCTCATTCTAAAATTTTAAACAAATGAAAGTATAACTATTGTATTAATTCATTTCTAACTTTCATAAAAAAGATATTATCATAAAAAATTTTTTATTTAAACATAGCCAACACGACGTTATTCCACACTCTTTTTAATCGCAAGAACTTCTGGTGATAACTGTATTAATCTTGTCTGTAACCTAGGTAATAATTTTGGTTGATATTTAGATAGGTATTGCTCTGCACTATTTTTATTATCAATTACGTTTATTGCGTGATGAATTGAGAAAGATTTGCTTATATCAAATTCTAAATTACCAATATATAAGACATCGCCTCCTTTAATAGAAAAACTTGCTATGTTACGAAGATTTGCAATAGAACGAACGACTGTAGGAAACCAACCTTTATCAGAAATAAATCCGCTGAGAGAGTATGTACCCGGTTCAAGAACTTGAACTTGACTTTTAATACCAAAAGTAACTTGAGTTTGATTTTGCTCGTTACGCCACGTAGCATCGCATAGGGTAAAACTTCGTGCCAGATAACATGAACCTAATACCACAGCCTGTTTATTTTCTGCAATAGATATCAATTGCTTTGTCGAAATGCTTGCACACCCAGTCAGCAACATAATCAAAATATATAACATGAATATAGATTGCTTCATCACATCGTTCCTTGGTTATCAAATTTAAACTTAATTCAATTACTTCTTAACAAATTCTGTATTAATAACATTATCCGAGTTCTTAACTTCAGCAACATACGGTGATAGCTGAATCAATTGTGTACGTAATTTATCTGAAAACTTAGGATAGCGTTTCTCTAAAGCTTTTTTTGCTACGTCTGTATTATTATGTACCGAAATTGCTTTCGCAATTATAGCAGAACTTCTGAGATTAAAATCCATATCACCAATGTACAGCACATCTCCACCTTGAGCATCGAATGTAGCAATATTGTGAATATTATCGGCAGTATATGTGTTTATATACCCTGCCCATGAATCACTCTTATATGCCGTAAAATATGTAAGGAAATATTTGCCAGGTAGGACAGCATGGATGCATATTTGCTGAAATTTTGATGATTCCATCATTTCAGTTGGGTGTTCTATATCCGATCGTCCAATTATACCTCGTCCTTCAGTTATACTCCAACCAGTCTGACAAGGCTCAGGATCATAATCTTTAATTATCAACCCAACCGGAGGGGTTGATGCCATACAACTACTTACTATAAGAGCCATTTCACCACGCTCAACTGCATCCAGTTGTTTTTGGTTCACGGTAGAAGAACACCCGCTAAATAATAAAGGAAAAATGAGGAGTATTAGAACTAATCTTTTCATAATATGATTTTTTAAAATAATTATTTAATTATAGCAAAAAATTAGAGAGATTTTAAAAATCGCTAATACTCACTAATTTTGTGTGCATCACCTAAGTAGGATGACATAAGCAACAAAAAATATATTATTGCAACTGAGCCTTAGCTTGAGCCACTATATCTGCAAAACCTTGCGGGTTGTTAACTGCCAATTCAGCTAGCACCTTACGATCAATATCTATTGCAGCTTTTTTAAGCCCACCCATAAATTGGGAATATACTAAATCATGCTCACGCACTGCTGCATTAATTCTTTGTATCCAAAGCCCTCTAAAATCACGTTTACGATTTCTACGATCCCTATAAGCATATTGTAGAGCTTTTTCAACTTTCTCAATTGCTACCTTAAAGCAATTATTAGACCGCCCTCTATAACCTTTAGCAAGTTTGAGAATTTTTTTATGGCGATTTTTTGAAATTTTTCCTGATTTTACGCGTGACATATCTCACCTATTTCCTTAGTTAAATTGTTAAATTCCATATGGAAGGAAGAATTTTTTTAAATTCTTTGCATCTTGAGTACAGAGAATCGTTGTTCCTCTAAGGTTACGAAGTTGAGCTTTTGTCCGACGTCTCATGAAGTGTTTTTTACCAGCTTGAGTAGCACAAACTTTACCAGTAGCGGTAAGCTTAAAGCGTTTTTTTACAGCTGATTTTGTTTTTAACTTAGGCATTATTAATTCCTTATATTTGGTATTTTAAGACTGTATAGCAAAAATTAGGCATACCAAAGCCATATTGCTACAAATCTAGTATAATGTTTTTAATGAGTTATTGCAAGTTAATTTTTTATACAACACTAGCTATGAGTGTTCACAGCCTAATTATCACACAGAGAAAGAGTTGCCACACCCACACTTAGTTTTTGCATTGGGATTCCTAATTTCAAAATAGGAACTGCCTAACTCTTCGATAAAATCTATTATACAATCAGCCATAAATGGCTGTGATATTGCATCGATAACCACTTTGGTATTATCTTTTTCTATAACATAATCATCTTTTGTTATGTCATTACTTGGCACGAGGGCGTAATTATAAACAAACCCAGAACATCCCCCACCATCAACAATTATTCTAAGAACTAAATTGGGATTATCTTCCAATTTGATTAACTCGCCCACTCTTTTAAAAGCATTATCGGTAATTTCTATTGACATGACATGATTATATTATTAAAGACCCTTAAAATAATCCTAAAAAGCTAATTTTGCAACAGCTTCATTTAAAAACCTTGAAAAGCTTAGTAGGTGATTCTATACTATAGTCAATTCAGGAGAATTGGGGACTAGGAACGACGAGTGACGACGTCACCAACTTCTCATCAATTGACTATATAGCTAATCCGGTTAACATTATGCCATTAATATTAGCAAGAAGTAGCATCGCACGACAAAGCGATCCTGTCTTCTGTCATCCCTACGAAAGCAGGGATATTAGATTCCGCACCGAAGCGGGAATGACAGGGTAAAAACGTCATTGCGAGGAGCCGAAGGCGACGAAGCAATCTCTTGTTGCTTTTTGGATTGCTTCGTTGCTACTAAAGTAGCTCCTCGCAATGACAGAGAGGTTATCTAGAACATAATATTAGGAGTTAATATATGCTTGCTTCATATGCAGTAGACCCCAGCAATAGTAGGGGAAGATTGTTTAACGAATATCCTACAGCTTACAGAAATGAATTTGAACGAGATCATGATCGTATAATTCATTCAAAGGCTTTCAGGCGTTTGCAATATAAAACCCAGGTTTTCATTAATCATGAAGGCGATCATTATCGAAATCGTCTTACTCACTCAATTGAAGTTTCTACGGTTGCCCGTTCTATTGCTAAAACTCTTAACTTGTCAAGTGATTTGGCAGAAACTATAGGTCTTGCCCATGATCTTGGACATACTCCTTTCGGTCATGCAGGAGAGGTAGCTCTAAATAAGTGTATGCAAGACTATGGTGGATTCTCCCATAATGCTCATTCATTAAAGATTCTTACTAAAGTAGAGAAAAGATATGCAGCTTATGATGGATTAAATTTGACATGGGAAGTGCTAGAAGGAATTGTCAAACATAATGGCCCTTTAATAAATAATATACCTGAATATATAGTAGAGTATGATTCACAACATAACCTTGACTTAACTCATTACTCCTCAGCTGAAGCCCAAATTGCTTCGTTAGCTGATGATATTAGTTATATTTCCCATGATTTAGAAGATAGTGTTGGTGCTAAGATTATTGACTTTAATCATCTAACGGAAATTAAATTTATTGATCAATATGCTTTTGAAATTAAGTCTCAATTTGAGAATATAACAACAACTCAGCTTATATATGAAGTAGTACGTAAATTAATCAGCGATTTAATTGATGATTTACTACTACAAACAAATAATAATCTACAGAAACAGAAAATAATTACAACCGATGATATACGCCATCTTGATTATCAGCTTGTTGATTTTACTGATGAAGCAAAAGAGCGTATAGTAAAAATTAAACAATTCTTGTATGATAAAGTATATAAGCATAATAAATTGACCTCGATGCTTTTAAAGTGTCAAAGAATCGTACAAGATTTATTTAAGATATATATGGATAATATTGATTTACTACCATTTAGTTGGAAAGAATTAATTATACCAGGGAATACAAAATCTAAAGCTGGTATAATAGCAGATTATATAGCCGGCATGACTGACCGGTTTGCTATTCAAGAGCATCAAGATATTTATTCCTTCAATTCTAATAATATTTAATTTATGAATATATTTAATAAATTACGTAACGATATCATTAGTGCAGGCAGAAAAATATGCGATAATGATGATGTGTTACAATTGGCAGATGTTGAAATTCCTAAAGATAAGTTCAATGGGGATCTTTCAAGCAATATAGCTATGATTATTGCAGCAAAACAAAATATCAACCCTAAGGAACTAGCTATTAAATTTAAGGAGATATTAACGCCTCTACCATATATTGCCTCTATAGAAGTTGCCGGTCCAGGATTTATTAACTTTACTATTAAAGCCGATATGTGGCATAACTCTATTAATGACATATTACTAGATAAAGAGGAGTTTTTTAAGGTTAATTTTGGTAATAATCAAAAAGTCAATATTGAATACGTCTCTGCAAATCCAACTGGTCCTATGCATATTGGTCATGCTAGAGGAGCTGTGTATGGCGATGCTTTAGCCAAGGTTCTAGATAGTACCGGCTATATTGTTACCAAAGAATATTACCTTAATGATGCCGGCTCCCAAGTGGATGACTTAGCTAACTCAGTTATGTTACGCTATAAGCAAGCATTAACAAAAGAAGATATCGTGATACCAGCAGGGCTTTATCCTGGAGAATATTTGGCAGATATTGGGCAAAAATTGGTAGAAAGATTTGGAGATAAATTATTAACAGTGCCGGATAGCGAACGTCATGAACTCGTTAAGAGGTTTGCAATAGAAGAAATGTTAGTGATAATTAAGCATGATTTAAAGGAGCTAGATATTGAACACGAGGTATTTTTTTCAGAAAAATCACTGCATGATAGTGGCAAGATTGAGGAAGTTGTTCAGTTGCTGAACGCAATGGGGCTAATATATGAAGGGCAGTTACCCCCACCTAAAGGCAATGCAGATGAACCTTGGGATTCAAGAACTCAAAAATTGTTTAAATCTACTGCTTTTGGCGATAATCAAGATAGACCAATAGAGAAATCTGATGGTAGTTGGTCATATTTTGCCTCTGATTTAGCTTATGCTAAGGATAAAATAGATCGTGGATTTGATCATCTAGTTTATGTTCTAGGGGCAGATCATTGTGGTTACGTAAAAAGAATTGAGGCAATAGTTAAGGCTCTTGGTAGAGAAAAAGTTAAAGTTGATGTTAAAATTTGTCAATTAGTAAATTTTGTTGACAATGGTATCGCTGTAAAAATGTCAAAACGTAGCGGTAATTTTACTAGCGTGCAAGATGTAACAAATGAGGTAGGTAAAGACATAATAAGATTTATAATGCTAACTCGTAAAAATGATGTTACTCTTGACTTTGACCTAGCAAAAGTAAAAGAACAATCAAAAGATAATCCAGTGTTTTACGTACAATATGCTTATGTTAGAACTATGTCTATATTGGAAAAAGCTAAAGAATCTATGCCAGAAACATATAATAAATTCTTAGAAAAAGAGTATGATTTGTCTTTACTTTCTACTGAAGAAGAAATAGAAATAATTAAACTGCTTGCTTTATGGTCAAAAATCTTAGAGACTTCAGCAAAATATTTTGAACCTCACAGAATAGCTTTTTATTTGATTAATTTAGCTTCAAAATTTCATGCTTTATGGAATTTTGGCAAAGAGAATAATGATTATCGGTTTTTAATTGAAGATAATATAGAGCTAACTGTTGCTCGCCTTGCTTTAGCAAAATCTATTCAAAAGATTATAAAAGTTGGTTTTGATGTTATAGGGGTAACGCCTATGAATAAAATGTAACTATTATAGCTAACCTAATTAGCATTACAGTCAATATACAGAAGAGCTACTTTAGAGCGACAAAGCAATTATCCTGCACCGAAGCAGGGATGACACAAAAAAGTTATTTATAAAAAATATGGTTAATCGTATTTTTCTAATTATTATTTTTCTCTCAATACTTAGTGCTATTACATATTTAGTGTATACTAATTATAATCAAGATAGTGGTGGTCAGGTAGTGACGATTTACCATGATCAATCGCCGACAAAAGTTAAGCCACAAGATAGCGGGGGGATAGTAATACCAAATGCCAATAATATAATTTATGAGAATTTACAACAAAAAAAGATTAGTAAGCCTATAACGTTGCAACCTGAACCGGAAAAGCCATTAAATATTACTAAACAAAAATCAGTACAAGGTGATGAAGATATTGACTCTATAGATACAATCTTATTTGATATAATAGAAACTGATCAGGTTAAGCATAAGAAACTCAAACTAAGTAAAAATGAAGATGGGACGGAAGTAATTTTACCTAATATAATAAAAAACGAACCGGTACAAACAGAGAGTTTAATAGAACAACAGCCTAATTCAAATAAGGCAGGTCTAAATATAATAAAAGTTACTGAATCGCATCGTAAGATCGATGATACGCAGTTATTAAATAAGTCAAATCAAGGGGGGTATAAAATCCAGATAGCTTCGGTAAAATCTGAATCAGAAGCCAACCAAGAAGGGGAGAGAATCAAAAAAAAATATGCGAAAATCCTTAATAATAATACGGTGATAAATATCAAAAAGATACAATCTGATAAAGGGAGTTTTTTCTATTTAGTCTTAGTAGGTAACTACCAAAATATAAACCAAGCTAAAGCTATATGTAAGAAACTTTCTGACAATCATCAAGCTTGTATAATTACCAACCATTGATGTGTCAAATTGTGAGTGTTCACCAACGTCATTGTACATAGGAGTCAACTTAAGAAAATAGTAGTTGAAAAGGCGTCATTACAAGCTATCGTAGGTGGTGTGGCAATCCATTTCTAATTACTTTTCTGGATTGCTTCGTCTGCTTACGCTTCCTCGCAATGACGTTTGGGACTCTAGAACTTATTCGGGTTAGATATATTAAGGCTTGTGATATTTATCAATCATCCAATTTATAAATGTATTATCAACAGACTGCTTTTTTAGAGAATATTCATATACTTCTTTTATTAGAGCTGTAAGATTGGCAAATGAAAAGTTTAAATTTTTCTCAGTTAACATATTAATAGTTACACTAGTGGATTTGCTAAAGATTTTCATCTGATCAACAGTCATCACCTCAAGGTTTACTTCGTTATCAACAACAAGAGCTTCCAAATTAACATCTAATGCCTTAGCAATTAATTGTAAATTAGTAGCACTAGGGTTTTTTGAACTACCGTATAAAATACTATAAACAGTATTTCTACTTATTCCAGTTTTCTTCTCTATCTCTACCGCATTGATATTTTTTTGAATCATTAATGAGTTAAGTTTGATTTGTAAGTTTACCATAAATAAAGCTTTGTCTATAAAAATTAATATTTTTAAATATTAAAGGTATATTTATTAAAAAGTAAACAACTAATAATTAATTGTTTTTATAGTCAGACTAGTTTTTGAACCTTAAAAGGTAAAATATTAATTCTTACCACTTAATAATATTTGATTTTGCAACTTGAATAGATCAGAGGTTGCACTTCTTGCCAATTGTAGCATAGCATAAAATTGTTCTTCAGAAAAGGGGGTTTTTTCAGCTGTACTTTGAATTTCTATTATATTTCCATTGTCGGCAAAAACAAAATTGGCATCTACCTCAGCATTACTATCTTCTAGATAATCAAGATCAACTATTGGTTGCCCTTTATATATACCACATGAAATGGCTGCTACTTGTCTAATTAAAGGGTTAGTTTTAATAGCCTTCCTAGCAATTAATGCTCTAATTGCTAAATGAAGTGCAATATAGCTACCAGTAATTGCTGCTGTTCTAGTTCCGCCATCAGCATTAATTACATCACAATCAAGGATGATTTGTTTTTCCCCCAAGGCTTTTAGATTAATTGCCGTACGCATCGATCTGCCAATTAGCCTTTGAATCTCCTGAGTCCTACCTGACTGCTTTCCTTGCGTTGACTCACGCTTCATACGCTGGTGAGTTGAACGTGGTAACATACCATATTCAGCACTTATCCAACCTTGATTTTGCCCTCGTAGAAATGGCGGGACATTTGTTTCATAGGTTGCACTACATATTACATGGGTATTGCCAAACTTAACAAGACACGAACCATCAGCATTAAGCAGAACTGAAGGTTCAATTGAAATGTTACGTAATTGATTATTTTTTCTATCAAAAGCTCTCATAGGTTATTACTTAGTTAAAATTGACTTGAAAATACAAAGATTTACACTATATGTTAAGAAAGTAGATTTTTGCAAGAAAAAAGGCTGTAAATATGGAAAAACAACAAGAAAACAATAATAATCAGGAAATTGGTGCTGACACTGATGAGAAACTAATAAATGAAGTAGAAAACCAGCTTTCCGATGACACCATAATGTTACAAGATAGCTTGCAAGAGATTGCTAGTTTAAAAAACCAAATTGAGATTTTGCAGGATAAGTTGCTAAGGACAATAGCCGAATCTGATAATACTAGGAAACGTCTAGAAAAATCAATTGAAGAGGCAAGAGACTATGCAATTTTTTCTTTTGCTAAAGATTTGCTCAGTGTTAATGATAATCTTTCTAGAGCTTTGGAGCATAAGCCACAAAATATGGAAGGGGATATAGCTAATATTATTACTGGAGTAGAGATGACTAAAGGTGAGTTGACTAGCATACTACAAAAACATGGTTTAGAGTCAATAGAACCATTATTAGGGGAAAAGTTTGATTACAATATACATCATGCAATTTCACAAATACTATCAGATGAATATGATCAAGATAGCGTCATAGCAGTTATGCAATCAGGGTATAAGATAAAAGATAGGTTACTTAGACCTGCTACAGTGCAAGTATCGAAGAGAATATAGCTAACACGTTA
The DNA here is from genome assembly GCF_964264705.1 of Candidatus Tisiphia endosymbiont of Xenochironomus xenolabis. NCBI lineage: Bacteria > Pseudomonadati > Pseudomonadota > Alphaproteobacteria > Rickettsiales > Rickettsiaceae > Candidatus Tisiphia > Candidatus Tisiphia endosymbiont of Xenochironomus xenolabis. Next base: position 430,601 of record NZ_OZ183473.1, on the reverse strand, counting down.
AGGTTCTAGATAGTTTTTACGTCTATTAGCTAGGAAGTAGCGAAGCACGATGAGTAACCCATAAGAGCAGTGGATTATCTTGACCACTACGTGGTATGGCTAATAGACAAAGCAATTTTAACCCTAATTCGTTATATTCTCTCTATTTATAAAAAAAACTGTAAATTAAATAATTCTAATGCTTCTGCTAATGATTTTGGTAATGGCACTAAATTATATTGTTGATCAAAAGCATTACCATATATTTTGCTGATATTATTAATTTTGTCAGGAAATTCTAGACCTAATAATATAGAATTTAAAATAGTGAAAATTGCCAAATAAGGATCGGTTAGTGGGCTTGCTATTCGATGTTCTAGTCTTCTAGGAAACGAGTCAGGAATACGTACAGCAACAGTTCTATTGTTATTACCAAAAGACACATTAGTTGGTGCCATAAAATTTTCATCTAAACGAAGATAATCATTTTCATTCGGCATAAATACCAAAAAACTATCGAGCATATAATGACAGATGCTCTGCCCTATTATATCTAATGAATATGGATTGTCACGACCACTACGTGGTCTCGCAACGATGCTTGAGGAAGTTTGCTTTGTCGCTACTAAAGTATCTTCTTGCAATAACGTTGAAGAGTCTACAAAATTTACATGAAAATGCATACTACTACCATAATCACTCAGAAATGGTTTGGCAGAAAAATTTACCTTGCCCTGCAAATTTTTTGCAATAATTTGTATTTTAGACTTAGTGCTACTAATTTTTCCTATATACTCAATTATGTTAGTAGAAGGTGGTAAATCTATCTCAAATTGATTATCGCCTTTTTCTTTCTTAACTGTTATGCCAAGCAGAGTTTGTAATTCGAGTGGATCAATATTTTTACTTAAATAAAATTCTATTTCCACTCCAATGCAAGGTATTAACGAGTAATCTGTTTGAAATTTATTGATGATTTTTTGCAATGCATTGCTTTTTTGCAAATGATCTGATAATTTATATATGAATTTTTGTGGGGTTGACATGTGGATGAATTTATAAAAAATAAAGTTTATTATAAAATTTTTGATAAAAGCTTCAAGCAATCTAGTCATGTTTATAGTAAAAAAAATAAGTTTGCTGTGCCTAATCACTTAGAAACAGTTGAAAATAATAGGCTAGCAGTAGTTAAACATTATGGTGCAGAAGATATTGTTATTTTGCAGCAAGTGCATGGCACCCAAGTTGTTGATGCTGATTTAATTACTGATAATGACATTGATCCGGAAGCTGACGGGGTTGTTACTACCAAAAAAAATCTAGTACTAGCAATACAGACAGCTGATTGTGCTCCCGTTTTGTTTAGTAGTAAGGATGGCACGGTTATAGGGGCTGCTCATTGTGGTTGGCTTGGGGCTAAAGCTGGTGTCATTAATAATGTGGTAGAATTAATGCAAAAGAAAGGAGCAACAAATATTAAAGCTCTTATTGGTCCTACTATTCAACAATATTCTTATGAGGTTGATCAGGAATATTATGATAATTTTATAAATCAGCAGCCTAATTATTCAAGATTTTTCATTAGATCTTCGAAAAAAGGACATTATATGTTTGATTTACCAGATTATGTAGATTTTCAATTAGAAAAAGCTGGTATTAAAGACATGACCATTATAGTAGAGGATACCTATAGTAGACCTGAGAGATATATAAGTTACCGACGTTGCTGCCACACTGGAGAATTATATAACACCACCATATTATCTACTATTGTAATTAAAAACTAAAAATGTATTTAAGGAGATATTATGAAATCACATAGTTTTACATCTGATGATGCTATACAAAGTTCGGATAAAAATTTACAATTTATAGCAGAATGCTTTGATCCTAAATATGACAAAGATTATAAAGATGAGATTGAAGTACAACGTAGATTTAATAAGGATATAGAACGAAAAGCGGTCTTTTATATTGAGACTCCAAATGGGGGGCTAGTAGACCTAGTAGCTCAGTGTAAGGTAGGTAAAGATGATGAGTATAAAGTAACCTATCAAGACATGCATAAGGCATTAACCAATGATTATAAATTGTCAACACAACAAACAGAATATATTTTAGCAGCAAATTATCAAGGTGGTATAGCTGGAGGTCTGGCTGGATTTACCGAGTTGAAAGCAAAAACATACAATAATTGCTACTATATGGATGGTATGAATGTTATAGAGAACGAGTGGGCAAGAAATGGCGATATGTCCAAAATTATTATAGATAAAGATAATAATGTATCATATGTCGGAGGACAGATAATCATGTTTGATTGTAGTGTGGAAGCTTTGCCATGTTCAGACCTTAGAGATATGGTAGGTACAAAATTTAATAGCCAAGATTTTATGGCAATAAATATTACAGCTACACTAGGAAAATTAGGAGCCACTGTTCCAACAGAGCAGGTAGTAATTGATGTAGCTGGCACTGGAGATGTTGCTAGTAAAATTATCAATGACCTAAAAACAATAGAAACAAAATGTCCTACCAAAAATCCAACATCAATTATTGAGACTAATGGTACTTTATCAAAGCAATTAGTAACTGCTCCTCTTAATGCTGAACAATATAAAGAAGCTGTAACAGAAAGAGTTTCAGAAATTTTACATTCTGAACAAGATGAGGCTAAAGCAATAACAACATTAAAAAAACTAGATGGTGTTAAAGAGGCTTTAGCTGATTTGCTAGTAAAACAAATTGACCAAGCAATAGAAGCTCAAAAAGATAAAAAAACAGATAAATTAAGTGCAGAGTCAATTAACGATATTGCTAGAGAAACTGCTAGGCAGTTAAGTAAGTTTATTGATCAGCCAGACAAATATACAATGAATAAATTTTCTAAAGATTTAGTAAAAGAGCGAGCTACTTCATCGGGTGTGATAGTTCCAAGGAAAAATTTTGTTAAAAAAATTTGTCAGTATTTAAAAAATAAATGGCACGGATATTCTTACGATAAAAGCAAGATAGCGGCACTTGAACAATTGCATGATAAAGCAAAAATTGTAGGACAGGCAGCAAAATCACATATGTCATCTAAAATATCAATATCACCACCTCCACATAATAAAAAAGAGGGGGCTAGGACAATTTGAAAGAGTTATCGCAAGCAGCCTCCTAGTACTACAGTTGCAGATTGAATGTGAGTGTTCACGGAAAAAAGGTTAAAGTATAAGATGTCATTGCGAGGAGGTTGCCAGACCGACGAAGCAATCCAGGAAAGTGACTAGAAATGGATTGCTTCGTTGACCTTACGGTCTCCTCGCAATGACGCTTGGTGATCAGGTTTTTTTATTCATCACAAAAAAAATCGTGAATGCTCACATCTAAACTACAACTGTAGTACTAGTTTGATTATGAGTAAATTTAGCTTATCGAGATTATATGAGATAAAACCCGTATCCTTTTCTAATTTTCGATAGTTGTGCTATATACCATTTTACGCATAGTAATAAAACCTTGAGGAGCAGGATTGTTATCGACAAATTCCAGTATTTGTTTGGCATTTGCAAAGGCTGTTTTTGAGGTAGTATCAACTGTTAAATCATATTCACGCAAGCTACTTGTGTGAACTCTGTCTATTTGATCATTCGATAAACCTATCGCACGATCACAGCGTAGAATTTCTCGCTCCTGCATCACTGAAAGATCACAGAAAACTCCAACAAAATAGACAATATAGCTACTCAAGGTTTTTATGTAAGATTTGAGACCGGAGTCATCAAATAATACTTCATCAATAATAATATTATTTCCTCGGCTTGCAAGCAGATTGGCAAAATCTGGCATTACACCAAAAAGTTGCTCACCTTTTTCTCCACTCTCAACCCGCATAGTTGCCCCCCGATCATTTGTTCCTGACACAAAGGTAAAATATTCAGTAGATACTTTATCATTATATGAGCATGGCATCATATTGATAAAACTATCTACACCAAAAGTAAGCCAAGAATCCTTACTTAAATGTTGTATTGATCTTGCGATAGATGTTTTACCGGCAGAACCACATCCATTTAAAAATATAATCTTACTCATCTTGTACCTTCCTGATATTTTTTATTGCTACTATAACTCTCCCAATTTGTCTAGAGCAAATTTTTATAAATGATTAGAGGAATACAATAAAATTAGCTATAGCAATAAGTTAGGATATCAATAAATTAATAGAAGCACCATGATAGAAATATTATCACTACAGAATATAAAGAGTTTTTAGAACAGTTAAAAGCCCGTGTATCTATAAGTCGTTATCAAGCAGCCCGATCTGTTATAGTCAATTGATGAACAATCGGCTTAGCTATAACGCCAAGGTGGAACAGCCAAAGAAACTGGTAAGTTTCTTACAGTAATAACTGTATCTGCTAATGAATAATAATCATCCACCCTAATTAAAGCTATTGCCATGTTCTGATAAGCTGAACATACTACGCCAATTTTTATATTATTGGCGATAATTTCATCGTCTTTCGCGATATCTAAACTACCAACATTACCGGAATCTATGTTAATGGATAATTTAAATATTTTTTTTCTTACAACTCCTTGGTATTTTGTTCTGGAAACAACTTCCTGCCCAATATAACAACCCTTACTGTAACTTATAGCATTTAACTCCTCAGCCCCATATTCGATGGGAATAGACCTATTAGCAATTAAATCATCATAGCCATCAACTATGGCAAAATTATATTTATCCTGCTGATATAAGCCTTCTATTCTGGTGGTTGTTAAAAAATCATCTTTATTAATAATTGAACGAAAACCAAGTTGGTTATAACGAGGGTCTTGGTAGCTATTAAGTGGCAATTGCTGATTTGAGTAAATAACCTGATAGGCGTTAGTTAAGTCATTCACTTCAATTTTAGCACGTAACTTGTAATGCACTAAGTGATTTTTAAATAAATCAGACTGATTAATATTTATATCAATAAAAAACCTCGTTGCCGATAATTTCAATACAAAAAAATCAAACAAATATCTTCCTTGGTTAGTTAGAGCATAGCTATAACAATAATCGTTATTTTTTATATCATTAGTGATCAAATTATGCAAAAAATTCATCGCATCATCACCAGAAACTTCAATTATTGATCTATTTGTTAATATTTCATACATAACTACCAACTATTACATTTTAATTGACTTTGTAGCTTTTATAACTACTATAGAATAATGAAGCAACAATTGTTTGCCATAAATTATTTATTATATGAGATGCACTTCCTACTGTACTACTTCTGAATACAAAATGAACGATTTAGTAATAAACCTCAATAAAATCGGTCTTGAACCTAAATATTTCGATGATGTACTATATATTCAAAAAGAACAAGGGGAAAATTTAAATCCTATCGATGTTTTCTTTTTCCCTTTCGGTTGCGTTACTATATGGGGAGCTGAAGAAAGCCAAGAAAAAATGCTCCTTGCAGAAATAGCAGCTCTTAAAACTAATCAAAATGACGAGCTAGTTTCTGACTTTATTTATTTTGATTATGATGAAGCTACTGGTAAAACATTTATCGATGAAGAAAAAAACCAAATCATTCTTGCCGATAAATCAACTTTTATAAAATTATCTATCTCGCATGCTTTAGCTCAGTCAGTTAAGCTTAGTGTACTAGAAAAATCGGTAAGTAATCTAATTGTAAAAACCACCCCAATTCAACAAGAACTAGCCAGTACAGGTAGTGTATCACTTTCCAAAAAAGAAATATCTCAACAAATTGGGATATTATTTAACGAACGATACTCAATTAATTTACACAGCGATATACTGGATACTCCTGAATTCTTTTGGCGTCGTCCTAGTTACGAACCTTTATACTTAATGACTGCAGAGTTCCAAGATATTCAAATTCGTCAGAATATTCTTAATAATCGACTAAATATGATTCATGAACTTTACAATATTTTGTCAAATGACTTAAACTGTAAACACTCTACTAGACTTGAATGGATCATTATAATATTGATTACTATAGAAGTTGTGCTATCCCTTGCTCATGACAATCTCTTTTTCAAAATAATTGACTATTTTATAGATAAGATTTGAGATTTTGGATAGAATAAAAAATAACTGATGCAACTTATCTACAAAAATAAAAATATTCATCTTTTTATAAAAAAAATATAATAAATACTTAGTGGCAACTTAATTTTGAGTTATAATTTATATTATATAAAGTAATATGGTAATTTTTATGGAATTTCTCGATCAACAGCTAAAGTATGAAAACTGTCAATATGCTGATAGGCTACTCAAAAAACTATCTCAACTGAACCAACAAGTAATTTCACCAATAGATATTGAGGAGATTAAAAAAGGTATCTGTTACGCAAAAAAATATCATGGTAGCCAAATGCGACAATCCGGTACCCCATATTATTCTCATCCAATAGAAGTAGCATATATGGTGGCTGAATATACAGCACAAGAAATGCCTGAATTGTTTAGAACTGATATGATTATTACCAGCTTACTGCATGATACTATTGAAGATACAATACTTACTGAAAATATTATTGCTAAGGTTTTTGGTACGCAGATTGCCAGCCAAGTAGTAGATTTAACTAGGATTAAATCTTATGGGAAGATCAGCTCAGCAGAAACATTAAATTTATTATATAGTCAAAAGAAAGATGACGTTTTATTGATTAAGTTATTTGACCGGCTTCATAATATGCAAACTATTGGATATAAATCCCCAGAAAAGATTAAGAAGATAGTTGATGAAACAGTACAGAGTTTTCTAGCAGTATGTATTTATTTTGGTTATATAAAATTGGAAGAGTATTTGTTCAAATTATGTTGTAATTCTACATCTGTAGGATATAACACAAATGAGCTAGAAATTACTTATTAAATTATTAAACATTGCGTAACTTCTCCAACATTTCAAAATGACGCAAACCAAATCCATATGCCACAAGGAAGGGTACAAATAATATTACTATACCCCAATTACCAAAAGAATCTATTAAATAAACTAATCCAAAAGAAGTAACAATAAACATTATCGCACGTACCACAGCAAATGAGATACTGACACATCTAAAACGTTTAAATACAGGAAACTGCTTATAAAATATTGGAGTCGCTGGAAATACCCTTGGTCCAAATATCACTATAAAGAACTGCAATAATAATAAATGGGCAGAAGATTGAATATTATTCAATAAATACGGTAAGAATATAATAGTACTAGCAAAAATTACTAACCTTGTCTTTGAAATTTTTAATGGAGATATCTTATAACTTAAATAAGTATATGCAATACCAATAAGTAGATATGTTATTGCAATAATCAAGTTATGAGCAATAATTTGCTGAGAAGTATAATTGAAGATGGTTTTAAGTATAGTACTACAATGCATATATAGGAAATAAAAACAAATTGGTCCAGTAGACTCAATTGATAAATAAGCCAATATAGTTTTTATATTAATTTTCTCATTTAACATTTCTTGATTAGTAACATCCTTTTTCTCTAGACCAAAAGCGTTAAGTTTCTTTACCAATCTTTTGGTTGCATCAGCAAATTCTGGAGTTTCTCTAAGTCGTGTCCTTGCTACAACTCCAACCATGGCAATCACTGCACCAAACAAAAAAGCATATCGCCATTTAAATCTATATGAAGTAACAAGTGTTGCAACACCTAAAGCGAATACTGCCCCTAGATCAGCAAATATCGAAATGGCAGCAACAACAGGATATTGTATGGGTGGTTTGGTTACTTCTGTTAAATATAATTCTGCCCCTACTACTTCTCCTAAAGATGACATGCCTTGCACTATACGACAAATAGTGATTAATGCAGAAGCGGTAATACCAATTTGTGCATAAGTGGGCAAACTAAACATCACCAAACAACAAAACGCCATCATGAAAGTTGTGATAACTACCGTAGCTTTGCGACCTACTTTATCGCCTATCCAACCAAATAGCACAGCACCAATTGGGCGGAAAACAAAAGTAGCACAGAAGGCGAAAGCCGACAAAATACTAGCTGTATGCGGATCACTTTTGGGAAAAAATAACTCATTCAACAATACTGCCATATGTATATAAAGCATCAAGTCAAAATACTCTAAAAATGTACCAATTGACAGCAAACCAACCGCTTCTGCCTGCTCCCTAGTTAGATTTCTTTGTTTTCCTTGATATTTTATTCCGGCAGAAACCATAATATTTTACTCCATAAGTAAGACTAGCTAACTCTGTTTAATCTTCACATCAGCCATTCTAATATATAATGGCTCGATAGAGTTAGAAAAATTACATTTTTTAGCTATTTTATCAGCTATATATTGACATATATGCCATGCCTTAATTTTAGTGAAACGCGGTAAGATTATTACATTTTCTAAATCCTTAATCTTGTCGTATATCATCTCTAACCCACTACCAGCACAGACTTTAATAATATTATCTTCTGTATTTAATAACTGCCCAACTTGGTCATAATTTATCAATAAAGGAATAGATGACTGTCCATCTTGATCAAAAACCTGGCTATATAATTGCTCTCTATATGCATTAAGAAAAATAAAAAACTTAAAAGTAACCTTTTTGTTATGGTTATTTACTTGCCTAGTGGCTCTCCGCCAGGAATACTCAAAATTAGATATAGTAGTACCTATGATATTGGTACTTAGCAAAATGCCTTTTGCTACTGACAATCCTACCCTAATACCGGTAAAACTACCTGGACCATTTGTAACGGCTAGGTAATTTAAGTCATGGTAAGAAAGATTTGCTATTCTCAGAGCTTCTTCAATCATTGGCACTATTGTTTCAGCCTGCATAGAGGGTCTTAAATCCTCGATATAGGCTAAAATAACTTTATCTTCAGAAATCGCAACAGATGCACTATTATTTACCGTATCCAATGCTAAAATTTTCATTTATACTATCAACTCTTTAAATCACTTAATTAGACCTGTTGCATAACCTAATCTAATTGGTAATTTTGTTGTCAAAACTCGTCTCCGTTCCTCACGTACATCTTAGTACACTGCGGTACTCGACTTCGTTTTTCCTAAAAATTCCTCAATTATCTTTAGGTTATGCAAGAGGTCTATTATACTAAAATAGTAATGACAATGGAAATAAATAGAACAATTTTTAGATTGTACGATATTCGTGGAAGCAGTCTGCTGGATATTAATACAACTATTGCTTATAAAATTGGATTTTGTTTTACTAAACTGAGTATATCTAAACAAGGGAACAAAATATTGATAGGGCGAGATGGTAGATTAAGCTCCCCTGCCCTTTACCATGCTTTGGTTAATGGCATTATCTCAGCTGGTGGACAGGCTATCTCAATAGGAGTAGCCCCCTCTCCTATGCTATATTTTGCTGATAAGATATTTAAACCACAAGCTAGTATAATGATCACAGGTTCACATAATCCCAAAGATGATAATGGTTTTAAGATGTTATCGCAAGGCAAGTCTTTTTTTGACCAACAAATACAACATTTACTAAATAGCATTCTACATACTGATTGGTCTAATATTCCTGATAAGTTTGCAACATCATCTATAGTGAAAGAGCTTGATATCACAGCTCAATACATAGATCGGATTTTACAAGAAATAACTATAGAACCTAAAGTAAAAGTAGCATGGGATCCAGCTAACGGTGCGGCTGGAAATATTACTGAGCTATTAGCACTAGGGTTACCTAACAAAAATATCGTTATCAATTCGGAAATTGATGGTAATTTTCCTAATCACCACCCAGATCCCACTATTGCTAAAAATCTAGAACAACTAATAGAAGTAGTGAAAACCCAAGATTGCGATATTGGTATTGCATTTGATGGAGATGCCGATCGTATAGCCATTATAAGTAAGAAAGGACGAATAATTTTAGGCGACCAGATTCTTTGTATATTAGCAAAAGATATAATTGATCAAAATCCACAAGCAACTATTATCATGGATATTAAATCAAGTAGTGCCATATTTAATCAGATTAAGTCATATGGCGGAAGACCGATAATGTGGAAAACAGGTCATTCCTTTATTAAAGACAAGATGCAAACAACTAAGGCATTACTGGGCGGCGAAACTAGCGGTCACATATTTTTTGCTGATAAATATTATGGATATGACGATGCAATTTATGCTGCTCTACGGTTTCTTGATTTATTATCAAGATCAGAAAAAACCTTGGACGATATGATAGATGAGCTACCTAAATGTTACAGCACTCCTGAAATTAGCATCCCGGTACCAGATGATCTCAAATTTGATATTATTCAGCAAATAAAAGAGGATTTAATTAGCCAAAATATCGCTTTCAATGACATTGATGGTATAAGGATTGACTTACCAATTGACTCTAATGCATGGTGGTTACTCCGAGCCTCTAACACTGAAGACAAAATTATTGCTAGATATGAATCAGATAGTTTGGAAGGAATGAATATTATAAAATCTGAACTTTCCTCTTTACTAGCTAAGTATGGTTTGAAGCTAGGTTAATAATATATAACACTAACCTAATTGTAAATAGTAATAATAGTATAGCCAAGTCCTAATAAATAGGATATAATAATGTCATTATGACACATTCAATAGATTTTCGAAAAAAAGTATAAGATATGGCTAATCCCCTATCTCTTCTCTCAACAGTCCCCTAATAGACGCTTGGTGATCAGATTTTTTATTCATCATAAGAAAATAGCAGAAAAACCGTGAACGCTCACCACTAATATATTGATTGGACAGAGAGTTTTGGACTACAGCTTGTAATCCTTAAAGTTAGGTGGTAGCGAGGGAGGGACTTGAACCCCCGACACGCGGATTATGATTCCGCTGCTCTAACCAACTGAGCTACCCCGCCATGATGGAAAGAGCTTCAATACAAAAAAGTAAGCCCCTGTCTTCCTCGCAATAACGCTAACCACATACGATTTTTAAAATGTATGCCTAGTATAGTCAATTGATGAGAAGTTGGTGACGTAGTGGCTCAATGCTCGCCTATTACTTATAGGCATCGCTCCTAGCCCCAACTCCTCCTGAATTGACTATATCTTTAACGTTTAGAGAACTGAGTACTTTTTCTAGCTTTATGCTTACCATATTTTTTCCGCTCTACAACTCTTGAATCTCTTGTTAAGAAGCCAGATTTGCGTAGAATACTGTGAAATTCTGGGGCAATTTTATCAAGAGCTCTAGCAACGCCATGTAATACAGCCCCCATTTGTCCTGATTTTCCGCCACCTTTGACAGTACATATTATATCATATTGTCCAGAAGTTTTGGTTACAACAAATGGTTGTAAGAGAGATTTGGTATGAGATTCACGAGTAAAATATTGCTCAACATTTTTTTTGTTAACAATTACTTTACCACTACCACTTTTTAACCAAACTCTAGCAATCGCATTTTTCCTTCTGCCTGTACCGTAAACCTTGTTATCACTGTTTTCTGCAGATGGTTTTTGCTTAACTAACTTACTCTGAATTGGACTATTCTTAGTGTTTTCACTTTTAAGCTTCAATGTTGTCATAATTCACTATTTTTTATTCTTGGTATTTTTGCTTGCAAAATCATAAAATTCTGGTTGTTGAGCTTTATGCGGGTGTTCATTCTCTGCGTAAACATATAGATTACTCATTTGTTTTGATCCCAGAACATTTCTTGTGATCATTCTTTTTACAGAGAGTTTAATGACTCGTTCAGGGTGCTTACCAGCCAGGATTTTTCCAGCAGTTGTATCTTTTATTCCACCCGGGAAACCAGTATGACGATAATAAATTTTACCATCTTTAAGAGCTGATTTTTTACCTGTCAAGCAAATATGTTTGGCATTAATTATTACTACATAGTCACCACAATCTAAATGAGGAGTGAAGGAAGGCTTATGCTTACCGCGTAAGATTTTAGCCACCTCACTAGCAAGCCTACCTAATACAAGGTCTTTAGCATCTATAACCCACCACTTCTTTTGAATTTGCGATGGTTTTGCAGAATAAGTTTTCACGTTATATATCTTTATTAATTAGAATTATACTTGGAAATGGTACAAAAATTGCTGTTGCCATTCCCCAATCTGAGCTATATTAAATAGCATTATAACTAGTGTTTTGTCAAGATAAATGTACAGTATATTAAATATATACCATAATATAGTCTCTTGACTAATCTACCAACATAATTTTTTTATCAGTAATAATATACATAGCACCACAACAGGTTTTGCCTTGATATTCAATATTTTTAATAATTTTACTAATTACCGGAGTGGTGCTTAAATTACCATTAACATCTGATTGGAAACTATATAATTCACCTTTAGTAGAGATAATATTTAAATTCCAATCTTTTTCCCCAGTTGTTTTAGCAATTATCGGGGCTAAAAATGATGAAGCTTTAACTTTTTTGATATCTTTTCCATCGTTTAAATCTGCTACAAACTTAACTTTACCAAATTCAGTGCTTATAGCAGCTACTTGTCCAGCATTATTTGTTACAAATAAACTATTGCCAGCTAAAGACATTGATTGTACATCATAAGCTTTAATTTGCCATAGGATATTACCGGTTATAATATCTAGCTTTATTATCTTGCCGGCACTATTAGCTATATATATATGAGAGTTATTGACAACAGGTTTGCATAATATAAAAGCTGCCTCAAAATTTGGTAAACCTATTTCTTGCTGGCTAGATAAATCGTTAGTCCACAAAACTTTGCCGCTATTAGCTTCTAGAGCAATAATTTGCCCTGAATTATAGTTTACTATCACATAACCATTCTGTACTATTGGAGCAACATGATAACTTGATGACAAAGTTTCAATTATACCTTCATGTTGCCAAACAAAATTTAATTTCTCAATATTAATCGCTAATATTTGATTAGTTATTGTTTGAACTATAATAGTATGATTATTAATTAATACTGGTTTTATTCTAGTAATATCAGGTAATTCTTTTCTGATTATTTCATGCCCTGATTTACTATCTAAAACTACCAAAAATCTTGAACCATAGGTAACGTATAGTTTATCATTATGGTGTAATATTCCACCACCAGAATAATAGTCACTTTTGTTAGTACTTATATTATACGACCACATAATAGCTTTGTCTTTCATAGAAAAGGCGGAAACATTACCTTTATTATCTATGGTATAGACAACAGCTTTCTTAAAAATTGGCTCGGCTATTATTTTGTGTTTTGTAACAGTATATTCATTATTCTGAAGCATCTCAGGGCTAAATATATCGGTTTTAGCAGAATCCACTTGAATTGCTTCATTAGTTTCTACAGATAATCTAGGAGTTAATTCTACAATATTTTTTGTTTTTTTACTTATTAGATCACAAGAAGTTAGCATTAAAGGTAGTAAAAAAATAATTAATCGTTGTTTTGTCACAAGTTGTTTTGCCATAATCTAGACCTTTATTATTGTAAATTTGCAAGTAAAGCTTTAGCCTGCTCTTTAACTGTTTGAGTTGTACTTTCTAGTGATATCAACTTTTTTAAAGTATCTTCGGCTAAATCTTTTGAGTTGTTATTAATATACCAAATTGCTTTGATAATATTTGCTGTCCCAAAAAATGGTTTATTTTCATCATCAAAATAATTTAAATATTTCTCGATTTCATTAGTGTTTACATCAGATGAATTTGGTTCATCTATCATTAAACTCAACCAAACTAGATGGGCATAGGCATTTGTTAATTCATCATAATTGTTGTTATCGATAACTTTTTTTAATAAAGTTCTTGCTTCAATAAAATCTCCTTGGTGTATTTTGATACTAGCTTGCTCGATAGCAGCTAAACCACTTACTTTATTAGTACTTGTTGTCATTAAATTATCCAAAGACTTTATAGCAAGCTCTTTGTTATCATTAATAAGGGCTATAGATTTAGCTAAAATATCACCTGTCTTTTGGTTATTCTCTATTGCCTTTCTATCACGCCAATTATTTATTAACATAAATAATATTACTATAAGTGTAAGGATTATAGTGATAGGAAGAATTTTTTTAAAGTAATAAAGTTTTTTTTCTTCATTTTTATCACTTAAAACTTCTTGCAAAATGTCAGTCATGATTATTTACCAATTATTATTCATATATCCTAATGTTTACAAGCAAATTTAATTCTTGCCTCCTTAGCTCTTTTTATTGAGGTAGCTGGTCTATTTGGAAACTCTGCTTCAAGTTTATCAAGAATAGAACATGCCTCTTGTCTTTTTTTAAGCTCTCCAAGAGATAATGCTAATTTTAGCAATGAGTCAGAAGCTTTGATCCCTTTTGGCGATTGTTTATAACCTTTTAAATAATTTATTGCGGCTTTATCAAACATCTTACGTCTAAAAAAAGATTCACCATACCAAAAATAAGCATTACTTAACAAAGGACTCTTAGAGTAATTTTTTAAAAAATTTGCAAATTTTTCTTCAGCCTCTGTTAATTTATTATCTTTTAAAGCGGCAAGTGCTAAATCATAAAGTTGTTTATCTGCTGTCACTCCCGAAATAGGTTTTACAACATCAGTAGCAACAACTTCTTTCTCCACTTTTTTAGTAGATGGTATATCAAAGACATCATTAGCCACAGAATCATCTACTGAATTTTTTGATGTATCGCTACTATCTTGGGAATTTGTTACCTCTTGTTTTGTCGAGTTTAAAATTTTCTCTAATTTACCAATAGTATGCTCAATTATTTCAATTCTGCCAAGTAAATGTTGATTTTCTTTTTCTAAACCATCTAATCTTTCCGTATAATCATTAGAGGTATCAAATTTCAAATTTTTTCTAGTAATTTGATTATCAGCTAATACTTGCGTAGCAATCAAAATAATCAATAAATATATAGAAATTATTTTCATACATTAATATTTTATTTAAAGGTTATAAAACCAGCTGAGTATACTAGAAATTTTATAGTAATCTATAACTTTTCAGTTCAACTTGATTTTTTATAGTTAGTTCACCTTACGCATAGCATTTAGGTCATAGGAAAAATAACCTAGCATCATTGTGAGAAGGCGTAACTATTTTTCAACGCAAGTGTCATTGCGAGACCACATAGTGGTCTCGGCAATTCATACTTATTGGATTGCTTCGTCGGCTTATGCCGCCTCGCAATGACGCTGATACTAAATACTAATCATCTTAGCTATAATTATAAGTTATGGTATGTGCAATGACAAGAAATGCATTAATTAAGCTAGTTCATCTAGTTATTATATCTTGTGATAATAAAATTCTCTTAGAAGCGTACAAATACCAAAGTCTTTGCTGGTTATTTTGCTCTTCCAGGAGGTAAGATAGATAGGAATGAATCTCCCAAAATTGCTGCCCAGAGAGAAGCTAAAGAAGAGATTGGCATATTACCCAGATTAGATGATATTGATTTGATATTAAAGCCATATTATGGTTGGAATTTGGAAAATAAGGAAAAATATTTAAACTATTTCTATAGAATAAATAACTTTATAGGTATAATTTCAAATAAAGAACCAAATTTATGTGAAAAACTTGATTTTTTCTCTTTCGATAATATCCCACAACCTATCGTACCTTTTGTAAAACCTTGTTTAGAAAATTTAATGCAACTTATTCTTAAAAAAAATGATAAAGATACTTAGTGGAGAGATTATCACATGCTATAATACATTTTTCATCTAACTAACTATAAGTTAAGTACTAATCTATGATTAATATACTCAATCGATTAAAAATGCAAGTTTTTATAAAAATGTTGCACAAGCTTGTAGCATATTTTTTGTATAAAAAAAATATTATTATCCTAATAGGAGATAAAGGTACATTTCTTTGTGCTTTGGTTCACGATAAAGTTGTAGGTAGTTTATTTGTCCCTGATGAAAAGCAAAATAAATTAGATTCCTATAAAGAATTTTTTGCTAAATTCAAGAAACATTATGTTTTCTTCTTATTAAGCGGTTCTGAATGTCAATTACGTCATGAGCTAGTACCTGTACTACATTCAATAGTAACAAACAATCCTGTGGAGAAGTTTATTGAAGAGTATTTTCCTGCAGATTATATAGTTGGTTATAGTGTTTATAACATCAATACCAAGCCTAGTGAGGTGTGGAATAGTTTGATTGTCTCTAGTCCTTATACTCCTCCTTTAAGTAAACTACTTGAAAATTTGCTGGCAAGTGATAGCCAAAAATTTGGTGGGATTTATTTTTTATCTTTAGAGTTGCAAACAATTATCGATAAAATTGTAAAAAATGTTGAGAATAATAAATATAGTGAATATTTACAAATTTTTGTATGTATTTTAAATAGCAGCGGCATTAAACTTGTTGTTAAACACCAAGGTAATATAATCTCAAAACAAACATTGGACTATCCAGCTGATAAGTCAGATTCATATATTCAGGGTATAATCGAACAAGAAGTGGAAGATTGTTTGATATCTTGTAAAAATTATATTGATAATCTAGCCCTTAAAGTTTGTATAATTTTCATAGTAGACCAAAATTTAAAGTTGCTATTAGAACAATCCAATTTTGCTGGACATCCAGTAATATGTCAGTCCAGTGAGATATTAGGTATAGTCAATTCAGGGGAATTGGATAATAAATTTTCAGATGGGATGATCGTTAAATTATTTAATGAACAAAAAAGCTTTCTAGCCTCTAATCAATATTTAGAATCGATAGCTAAACTTAATCTTATCAGCTCTTTAGTTTTTAAACCACTTATTACTATAATAATAATATTGATATTTGCCGCATCTATTATCAAAGTTAAAACCGTAGCAAATTACAAAAAGTTAGATATTTTAAATTCACATTATTTTAGTACTGAGCAGGATTATTATAATGTTAAGCAGACCTATCCATATCTTCAAAACGCTACTAATTTAGCTGATTTATACGTCTTTGAATCATTATTACAAATTCCAGCACCAATACCATTTGATTTGTTAGAAAAGTTTGTAACAAATTTACCACCTAGTATTCATATAGAAGAGGTTAAATGGCAAAGGTTGGATCTAGATAATACGTTATCATCCTCTAATCAGTATATAAAAATTGAAATATCATTGAGACTTGTAGTTAATGATATATTAGTCGAAGAGGCTACTAAATTTTTAGAACAAGAAATTGCAAATTTTAGTAAAATATTTAGCAATATGGATATTAAATTTACAATATTTACTGACCAAATATTAGATTTATCTAATAGAGTTGTAATACCGGCATCGGTTATTATTACTAAAAAGAAAGGGTAAAAGATGCTTAAAAATTTTATTATTCATCTAAAAAATGTTATATTTTTTAAGTTTGCTATATGTTGTTTGTGTATTTCTAGCATTTTATGGTTGCTGCAAAGTCTTAATAAAGATTATATGGAGTCGATTAGCAAGAATAACAATATTGCAGAATCCCTAGCTCAAGAAACGTTAAAGCTATATTCTATAATAAATTCAAAAAATAAAATACTAGAGACCTATGCAAGATATACGAAATTATTATCTATTTCTGCTAGACAAAGTTGTTTAGAGAGAGCAAGGTTAATAATGAAAATTGATAGTTTGTCAAAAAAATACAACCTAAATGAGCCGATTACTATATCGATTAAACAAGAATTCTTAAGTGGTATTAGATCAGATATGGGAACAAAGCAAGATACTATAAAGATAAAGAATTATGATGTTTACATAAGATTCTCTACTAAAGATTTTGTAACATTCTCGACAATCATAAAAGAAATATACTCTTGTATGCCGGAAAATACTATTGTACTATCTATAGACGTCAAAAAAGAAGATGTATTAGAGCCCAAGGTTATTTATAAACTATCAACAGAAAGAACCCCTGATGTGATTTTTACAAAACTCAACATGCGTATAAGAGAAATAACAACAAATAAATAAAATTATGAACATCTTCAACAGTACAAATATTTCTATATGCAGAAAAAGCATATGTGAAGAGTTAATTAATAATATAACAAAACAAACATGTTTAACACTTGCTAATGTCATAGCTATTGATTACGAAATTAGACTTAAATCAATACCTGAAATTAATGTGCATATAGGTAATTGCATTGGTAAATTACGAACTTTTTTTGGTCAAAAAGTTATTACCGATGAGAGTTTTTCAACAGTTTTAATGTTATTTTCGGTAGCAATCTCTTCAAGTGCAGTAGACTATCAGGATAAAGATAATATTCTAAACAAATCAGAAGATATAGTAGTTGATACAATAATAAATACAAATTTTGGTGAGGCAAACTCTGAAGAAAGGGAAGTAATAAAACGAGTGGTAAAAGATTTGTTGGCAGCAAAAAATAATTATGAATTAACAAACTTTATTCAAGTTGAACCAGAAATATTTCGTACAACGGTAATGCATGCGGTAAAAAAGTATCAACAGCCCAAAGAGGTAAGTGATAATGTTCAATTGGAAATTAATAGAATAGTAACTGTTGCAACAAAACATAATAAGAAAATGGAAATATTTAAACAAGCAACCAGCAAAATTATAACTGCTATTAGTGTTTTAGCAGTTGGGGCGATTAGTGTTGCAACAGCCGGGGCTACATTTGCTTTTATGGTAGTCCCGGCTTCTATTCTAGCAATAGAATATGCTCCCAAAATAGGAGAGAAGATGGGGGGGATGATTCTTAGTGCTGATAAATCGATGAGTGAGGAAGAACAAAAAATTACTACTCTAAAAACTAATTTGTTAAAAAATAATAAAGAATTTTTGACCAAACAACAATCAGTAGAGCATAATGTTGCAAAGGAACATCTATTGAGTAGTGAGGTAAAGTCTGTAGCTAATCAAAAACATAACAAATTAAATATAATAAAAACTCAGGTACAGCCTAACTTGCCTAATAAACAATCTTCACAAAATAGCAAGTCCTCAGGATATGTTAAACAAAGGTAATAATATGCTAGTAACTTGGATTCTCCTTATATTTGCCGGATTATTTGAAATAGGTTTTTCTATATCGTTGAAATTGTCAGATGGTTTTACCAAAATAAAACCTATTATAGCTTTTATTGGTTTTTCAATATTAAGTTTTATTTGTCTTAGTAAAACTCTGGATAAACTACCTCTTGGTACTGCTTATCTTCTATGGACTGGTATCGGAGCGGTAGGAACAGTAATAGTAGGAATAGTGTATTTTAATGAGCCATATTCTGCTATGCGAGTTTTCTTTATTAGCACTATGATAATTTCCATGATAGGTTTGAAGTTATCTTAACCCATTTACCTTAGGTATAATCCATGGCAATTTATTGCTTCGTTGACCTATGGGCTTCCTTGCAATGACTTTGAGCAATATTACTTATAATAACTATGATCAGGCTTATTTACCCTAAATTTTGGCAAAGTAAAAATATTATTGCCTACTTATTATTACCATTAAGCTGGTTATATCTTTTTGCTAGTTATCTACGAAGGATCACAGCTCAGCCAATAATATTTCCTTGTAAAGTAATTTGCGTTGGTAATATAAGCATCGGGGGTACTGGTAAAACTCAAATAGTAATCTTCCTTGCTCAACTATTGAAAGCTATTAATATTGATTTTATAATTATCACTAAAGGTTATGGTAGTAATCTTCAAGCAGCGTTGTTAGTTGAAGCACACCATACAGTAGCAGATGTCGGGGATGAAACAGTAATGCTGTTAAAATATGGTAAAGTCATTGCCGCAAAGAAAATTCAAGATATAGAGCCTTTTATAGAAAAGATTAAGCCAAAGGTGATTATAGTAGATGACTCGATGCAGAATCCTAATTTTCATAAGGATATTGTTATTCTGTCAGTTGATGCTAATAGATTATTTGGCAATGGGTTCTTAATTCCAGCTGGTCCTCTGCGTCAATACCCCAAACAAGCTATTGACAAAGCTGATATAGTTATTTCAGTAGGTTCTGATTCTTTTCTCTCATATAAGAAGTATCCATTTCTATACTCAAAGCAGAAGAGTATACAAGCTCAAATAGTTCCCTCTATAAATATCGACAAGACAAAAAATTATTTTGCCTTTAGTGGTATAGGAAATCCTGAAAGGTTTCTCTCTACATTAGAAAATTATGGATTGCAGTTAATCGGTCATAAGATTTTCCCTGATCATCATCAATATTCTGCAGAAGATTTAGAATATTTAAAAGAACAATCAAAAAAATCTAACTCTCTGCTAATAACCACTAGAAAAGATTACGTAAGAATATGCGATACTGATCTGTCCGTAATATGTTGCGATGTGCATTTATTATTAAATAATCAACAATTATTAGTAGATTTAATATATGAAAAAATTATTTAAAAATATTATATATTTACTTGAATATTTTTTTGTTTTAATAGTACTAAAAATACTAGGGGCATTGGGTATTGACAAATCTGTAAATATTTGTCGATACTTAGCAAGGAAAATAGGTCCTTTGTTACCAGTTAATAAAGTTGCAAAAGAAAATATTCAAAATATTCTTGGCAATAATCTATACACAAATGAAGGATCCATAAATTCTCAAGCAATCGTTAATCAAGTATGGGATAATTTTGGCAGTTTTATAGGAGAATTTCCATATGTTAATAAGATGTCAGAGGAAGAATTATCTAGACGAATAGAGATAAGTGGTCTTGAGAATATAATAGGATTCCAGAAATCACAGCAACCATTCTTATTCTTTACCGGACATTTTGCTAATTGGGATTTTGCTCTTAAAATTAGCAATAAATTTTATCATAAATTTGCTATTATCTACCGCAAATTAAATAATCCTTATGTTGACAAACTAATTAACGATACGCGTATAAGTAATGATATAAAGCTAATTCCCAAAGGAGCACAAGGTGCAAGAGAGCTAATATCTGCCATCAAATCAGGGTATTCCATTGCCATGCTGGTAGATCAAAAAATGAATAATGGCATTGAAGTGCCACTTTTAGGTCAGCCCGCCATGACTGCTCAGGCAATTGCTAAAATTGCATTACAGTTCAGCTACCCAATTATACCATTACAAGTGGTTCGCACTAATAGTAATAACAGTTATTTTAAAATTATTATTCATCCGCCAATAAAATTACAAAAAACTAATAATAATCAAACAGATTGTTATAACATAATGGTTACTATTAACCAAATTTTAGGTAATTGGGTTAAAGAAAACCCAGGTCAATGGTTCTGGTTTCATAATAGATGGAAGAAGAATAATAATAAATATTCCAAGATTAAGTAATTGCAATTACTTAATAAATATGTATACTCTCCTGCTTTGAAGAATTGATACCGCAAATATACCTGCGAGGATATTCGCCTACGTACCTTTTTTACAGTTAAATGTGAGTCGTAGGTAAAACATGCATTTTTATAAAAATTTAATAAAAAATAATGTTATGATAAGGGTAACGCCTCCTCAAAAAATTATATCTTTCTCTGAAAATAAGTCTGACTTAGAAAAAATTACTCAATTTATTAAGGATGGTTGGGCAATAGTAAAGTTAATACCTTATGGTAATTATTTTATTGGTGTCATGGAAAAGATGCAGCATGACCACACTATAAATGACCAAGATAGAACTGTTTATATACCTCCAAGAAAAAAGATCATTTTTACTTGAGAGTTTTCTATTTTCTAGGGTGTGAACAAAATCTAGATAGTTCCTCCGTCATTGTGCATATGCGTCAGCAATTATCTTTTTTACTTTTTTATAAAAACAAATAATAGTGGATTCTAGTGAAATAAAGCTAAATCGAGGACTAGCTGAGCTTTATAAGAGTAGCAGAAATGGTGCTAGATGAAATTATAAGCTACCTACAGGTTATTAAGTAAAAATCTACAATGTGATATTACTAAGGCTAATAAAAATGAAATAAGCTTATACAAGGCTATGAGCTATTGTAAGGAGATAATAGGAAGAATTTATAATGATTTAATAAAAGGTTTAGTTAAAAGCCTTGAGAAATTTTTACTAAAATTGCAAAAATTTGCTCAAAAATCCAGGAGAAAAAACAGGTCTTCAACTTTCAGATATGCGGTTTATAGCATGTTTTCTTTTCTCCTTAAACTAACGCCTATGCGTCATTGCGAAAAGCTACTTTAGTAGCAACGAAGCAATCCAAAAAAACGACCAAAAATGGATCAACTATGTTGAGGTTATTTAATAGCATTGCATTATTAATTCAAACTGATTATCATCAGTAACAATAATTTTTGTATCAGTGTTGTAGATAATTGGATCATTAACTCGTTCATGACCGAATCTATTGGTCTTAAATATTGGGATTTTTAAGGTAGCCGCAAAATCAGTAAGAGTCCTAATCATGGTCTCGTTATCATTTCCACAAGTTCCAAATATTATAGCGTTTACTCGTTCTAACAGCCCTGCTTGTTTTAAATGATATAAGATACGATCTATTTGGTATGGCTTTGTATCAACATCTTCCAAGAAAAGTATCTTATTTGCCGTTTTTATTTGCCATGATGTACCTATAGATGTTTGTACAATGCTTAGATTACCGCCTGTAAGATTACCTGTAACGATTTTACTGGATTTTGCCGCAAGGTTAAGTGCGGATAATCCTTTAATTTTAGCTTGAGTTTCTTTACCAGAAATTATTTTTGCTATTTTTATAAAATTTTGACGATCTTTAGTTGGCTTAAGTATTTCAACGATACCATTACCATGAATTGTCTTCCAACCCCATTCTTGCGAAAAGAAAATATGTAAAGCTGTCATATCACTGAATCCTATAAAAAACTTTTCCTTTATCGGTTTCTTTAAGCGTTGTAAGTCAGGAATTAATTTAGCTGAACCATATCCCCCACGAAGAGCCCATATTACGTTATTTGATTGATCAGTTAAGGCCTTTTCCAAACATAATAATCTTGTTTGATCATCGGAAGAATGGAATAGGCTTTTTCCTTTAAAGCAATCATTTGGAATATTTAGTTTTAACGAAGTAATATTTCTCAAATTAGATAATATTTCATTGCTGACTCCTGAAGCAGGAGCAACAACAGTAATTTTTGTATCTTTCAATAAATTAATAAATTCTGCATTATTCTTGTTGAACTCTGAATTAGCAAATGCTGATAAGGACATAAAAATAACTGGTAGGAAGATTGTATGAATTGTTAGGAGCCTAATATGTAAAAGATAATTGTTAAATTTCATAGAGTAGTATACCTATTTATGATATGGATGGTTTTCTATTATGGTCTGAGTCCGATATATTTGTTCTAATAATATTATTTTTGCCATTTGATGGGGCATAGTCATTTTTGAAAGGCTAAGATGGATATTTGCTTGTTCAAGAATCGATTTATCTAAACCGAATGCACCACCAATAATAAATTGTATATTTTTACCTGATTGCAAATTATTTGTTATTAATTTTGTAAATTCATGACTATTATAACTATTACCAATAATGTTTAGTACTATTTTACAGGATTTTTCTTCTAAAAATTCATTAATTAATTTACCTTCAAATTGTTTGATTTGTTCAGCTGGTAATTTTTTTGAATAACAAATTTCTGTGGATTTTATATTATATTTTATCAATTTTTGATAATCTCTGGCAATTGGCTGATAATAATTATTAAGTTTACCAACGGAAATTATTTGTATTTGTCTCATTACTTTATTATTGATTAATTAATTTAATTATACACCAAAAAAGTTATGCACTAAGTAAAAGTTAGAAATTTATATTGACTTTTTATATATTTTTAATTAAAATGTTAACGAGCTTTAATATATACTTTAAGCAATTATGGCAACATATCTTGGCTATCAATAACATATAAAACTGACCTTAGCATAGTTACCCAAAATAAGTATTTTTTATTTACCCACAAAGTTATCCACAATTTATTCTGATTATTTGTCAAATATACTTGATTAGCTCTTCAGCAATATGCACAGCATTTAAAGCTGCTCCTTTACGTAAATTATCAGCTGTAATCCATAAATTAATGGTGTTTTTTTGACTATGATCTTGTCTAATTCGTGAGACATAGACCATATCCGTACCTACTACATCTTTGGGAGTGACATATTGTATTGGATATAAATGACAATTAACCTCAATAGAGTCTGATTCTTTAAGAATCTCTTTTACTTCTTCCGCATTTATTGCCCCACTAAATTCAACATTAACTGAAATAGCATGACCAACAAACACCGGTACTCTAACACAAGTTACACTAGCTTTAGCATGTGTTCCTATAATTTTTTCTAATTCCAGGGCGATCTTAGATTCTTCACTAGTAGAACCATCTTTATTAAAGCTACCTATATGCGGGAATAAATTAAAAGCTATTTGATGTGGAAAAACTTTAGGTTCAATGTCCTTAAAAACATATTTTGCCTTGGTTTGTTCATACAGTTCTTCCATTCCTTTTTTGCCTGCTCCGGAAGCTGACTGATAGGTTGATATAACCAGTCTCTTAATCTTTACGGCATTATCCAAAGGCTTTAACGCGGTAGCTATAGGAACAGTACAGCAATTCGGATTAGCTATAATATTTTTAATAGTATAATCTTTTAGGCTAGCCAGATTAGCTTCTGGAACTATCAAAGGAACATCAGGATCAAGTCTGAAAAATGATGATTTATCGATAACTACGCAGCCTTGCTTGGTAACCATGGGTATATATTTCTTTGATATTTCTGATCCGGCTGAAAAAAAAGCAATATCAATTTTACTAAAATCTACACCATCTATATCAGTTATTTTTATAGTACCATCTCCAAAACTAACCTCTTTACCATTAGATTCACTCGATGCTATAGCATAGATATTATTAATTGGCAAACTTCTCTCAAATAAAATTTCTAGAGTTTCTCGCCCAACATTACCTGTTGCCCCAATCACTGCGATATTATATTTTTTTGTCATATATAATCTATATTACATTAGACCTCTTGCAAAACTCTACTTTTGCTGGTAATTTGGACAATGATACGGTACTCGAATCCTCACGTATATTAGAGTACGCTGCGATTCCAGGTTAAGCATCTCCTCCAAATTCCTCAGCATAAGCGAGTTTTGTAAGAAATCTATTTTAAATTTATAATGGTAAGCATTCACGGTTTTTTTGCTATTTTCTTATGATGAATAAAAAATCTGCTCGCCAAACATCTATATAGCGAGGAGCTACTTTATAGTGACTAAACAATCCAGGAAAGTAATTAGAAATGGATTGCTTAGACCATTGCATGGTCTCGCAATAACGTATTGTACTTTAGCTTTTTTTCCGTGAACGATCACTTATAATTGCTGGTTTGTAAGTTCAAATCTCAACCTCTTACAAATTTCTCAGAAGGTAAATT
Source organism: Candidatus Tisiphia endosymbiont of Xenochironomus xenolabis (assembly GCF_964264705.1). NCBI lineage: Bacteria > Pseudomonadati > Pseudomonadota > Alphaproteobacteria > Rickettsiales > Rickettsiaceae > Candidatus Tisiphia > Candidatus Tisiphia endosymbiont of Xenochironomus xenolabis. The sequence goes on along the minus strand of NZ_OZ183473.1, from coordinate 405,249 downwards.
TTCCATGAGATTTTTGGCTATTTCACTATCTGACATACTATTATTTTTTGTAGATTGCATATATGTAGCTACCAATTCTACCATTTTATCGCAAAACTCAGACTGCAGCATTTGAGAAGCTTCTAGTTTTTGCCTATTCATTAAGTCTATAGTCTCGAGTTTCTTGCTTTCTAGAAACTTATCAATTTCTGCGTTTTGTTGTTCAATTAGATTATTGGCAGTTTCTTTGCCATCTCTGAGCATTTCTTCTCTTAGAACCTCAATCTGTTGTGTTTGCTTTACAGCATCTTCAAATAATAAGTTCATATCTTCATTAAGCTTTTGGGCTTCTAAGACTTGGTTTTTGATAGCAATAATTTTGTCATCTAACGATCTTAAAATTATATTTTTTATTGGTCTATAGACTAAATATACAAAAATTAGGAAACAAATAGCCAGCCAAAATCTTTCGTCAAATAATTGTATCATTTTATCCCATTATTTTATCTTTTTGTAAGACTTTTTTAGTAATTCTATATCAACCTGTTGATTAGTAATTTTTTGAATTAATAATTTTGCTAAATTAACACATGCATCATTTTCATCAAGCCAAAACGACTTATTAATTGTTTCTATGTCATGACGATTATTTTCAATTTGTACTTTCAATTCATTATGGAGCTGCTTTTTTTTTGACAAAAAAGCAGCTTCCATCGCATCTTTAGCTTCTTTCTTAATATTTTCTACGATATTTGATGTTTCTTCCAGCTTACTAGCACATTGCTTATGCAGACTATCAGCTTTTGCTGCAAGTTCTTCTGTACTAGCAACATTAGTATCTATATAATCTTTCCTATTCCTAAGAATTTTTTCAGTTAACGGTACGATGAACTTATGAACTAGAAGATATAAGAAACTGAAAGCAACTACCAACCAAAAGATTTGCGAACAATAAAAAACAACGTCAAACTGAGGCATAGTTCTTAAATAAATATTAGCAAAATTGCAATTACAAATGAGAATAAACCCATAGCCTCGGTAAGTCCTGCACCAATTAATGCTACTTTTTGTAATTGTTCAGCAGCTGAAGGGTTACGAGCAATTGAAGTTAGCAATGCACTGAATATATTACCTACACCAATGGCAGCACCTAGCATACCAATAGCCATAAGACCTACACCAATAAATTTTAGAGACGTTATGTCCATATTATATAAACTCCTAATAAAAATTTCTAATGTGAATTTACAGCATCATTCAAATATACACAAGCAAGAATTGTAAATATATAAGCTTGAAGTATTGCTATAAAAATTTCAAATCCAATAAGGATAACAATTAGGGGGATTGGTAAGAATTTAAGGAAAATCATTGATGAAACTATAAATCCTGCCATCACCTTTAATAATACATGTCCTGCCATCATGTTAGCCGCTAATCTTAAAGATAAACTTATGGGTCTTGCTAAATATGCAAATAATTCTATTACGATCATCAGCGGAGCTAACCACAGGGGTGTACCTTTAGGTAAAAATATTGATAAAAAATGCAGACCATGATTAATAAAACCAATAATTGTTACCATAAAAAATATCATAATTGCTAAGGCAAACGTTACTACTATATGGCTAGTAACAGTGAATCCATAAGGGATCATTCCGAGCAAATTACATAATAAAATAAACATAAACAAGGTGAAAATGAATGGTATGAACTTACGCCCCTTCTCTCCAACATTTTGACTTAACGTCACTGTAATTATATCATAAATTATTTCAGCACTAAGCTGTAATCTAGACGGAATAATTTTTTCTGATTTTAAAGCTAAATAAAAATACAACAGAGCTATAACCCCAGCAAGTACCATATACAAACTGGAATTGGTAAAACTAATATCAAAACCAAATAAGTTGATTTCTACTAGTTTCTTTATTGCAAATTGATCTAAAGGACTATGGGACATTATTTCTTAATATTTAATTTTTGCCAAATTATTCTAAAACCTGCAAGCATGCCTATCAATAAGAATATTATAACACAAAATGGTTTAGAATGAAACAATTTATCTAATGTAAAACCAACAATTAACCCCAACATCACGCTAGAAACTAGATATAATGCAATAGCAAACGCATCAATTTGTTTTTCTGGATTAAGCTTAGGACATCGAGGATTATTTGTTTTAAGTTTCTTAACTCTTTCTTGGATATCTTTTAATTCTTCTAATTTTTTTTGTTCCACATGTATACATTTCTATCATTTAGGTATAGGGTGAGTAGTAGAGTTTTCTAATGCTTTATCAATTGTCTTAGAGAGAGTTTGTAAATCATAGCCGCTGGTCTGTATGCCATTAACAAAGAATGCAGGTGTACCAACAAAATTTGGGACACTAGCAGCAAGGTTAGTATTGGCAAGTAATATTTCAACAATCTGGTTATTATTAAGACATTTAGCATAAGTTTCTGCTGACATTCCGCCAATTTGAGCTATATTTGTTAGCAATTCACGATATCTATTACTGCTTCCCCATTTATCTTGTTGCGATAGTATTACACTTTGGAATTTAAGAAAACTATCTGTATTATTTTGACAGCGCTGTAAAATTGCTGCATCTAAATCCTGTTTATTACCAATAAATTCACGAATTATGTAAGCAATTTTATTAGGGTCAATATATTTCTCTTTAAGTTTCGGTAAAATTGTGTCATGGTAATAAGCACAATGCGGACAGGTTGGAGAATAATACTCAACTACTACTACATTTGCCTTGACATTACCAAGAACTATATCATTTTGGCTAACATTGAACGTTGGCTTATGAGGCATATGTTGTATGCTAGCAACCTGTACATCAGTTTTTACATCAGCAGATTCAGCTTTTGCAGAATTATTTGTTGTCCCTAAAGACTCCTCCTTGTCAGTTAAAGTCGTAGGGTCTTGCTGGTCTACTTTCTGATTATCTACTATTATATCTAATTTATCATTAGCAGGGTTGTCATCATTTTCTTCCGGCGGTGCTTTTTCCTGACTTACCTCTACCTTATTATCAGCTAACTTGTTTTTATTATTAGATGTATCACTTTCTTCTGAGCATGATATCAACAATAATGAAACTAGAATTATAATGATAGTATGCATAAGTCTGGATATACTTTTTAAGTTAAATTAAAACACAAATATTATATAAATATAAAGTTTTACTTACCTTTAAGCAATAAAAAATGTGAGTACTCACGGTTTTTTTACTATTTTCTTATGATGAGTAGAAAATCTATTCGCCAAGCGTCTATTAGCGAGGAGCCGCTCATAGCACCCACAATTTTTATTCTATAAAGTATTACAACAGCATAAAAACGTCATTGCGAGACCACGTAGTGGTCGTTATATATTATTTTTTCTTGCATTATCGGGTAGGTCCATACAGAAAGTATTCTAGGAAGCTACCTGCAATAACTAATTAATTATATTTTGAGATATTTTTTGGCGAGAATAAATATGATTTTTGAAGGAATAGTGTACCTGTTTCAAGAAAATCACGTTTATTCACAGCCAAAAAGAGCCAAATATAGAATTAATTAGTTATCGCAGACTGCAGGAAAGGAGTTTATCTACTATTACCAGGCTTTTGCCTAGTTATTAGTGGTTTTGCTGGTAATTTTGCTGGAGTGCTAGGTAGTGCTTTTCCTGGTCTAACCTTTTGCAAACTCTGTCTAACCTTTTGCACATTCCGCCTTATTTCTTTTGTCTTTAATTCTTGCTTTCTTAATGCTTGTACCTTTTTAAGTGCTACTAATGGTTCATTTAGCTTCTTAACATCTGCTTGCATTTTCTCTAATGTCATTTGTTGGTTCTGCTGCTTAGAAGAGTCTTGAATTTGTGGATTACCAAGGAGTCCTTTAATATTATCAACAATAACATCTATAATAGCACTTACAATTTTTGCAAACCAACCTGTTTGCTTAGATTTTGTCATTGATGGTTGTAAGGTATCTCTATCACTCTTATCGGATTTAGACGGTTCTTTAACTAATGGCTCTGGCGATGTTGCAGGAGAATTAGTCTCTAACTTATTATCCTTTGGACGGGCAGCTACTTTATCAACTACTTTCGTTGTTGGTTTTATCGGCTGAGGTTGTTTAGTCTCATTGTCTTTTAATTTCTCAACTTTCTTTTGTGGCTTTTCGACAGTTGGTGTTGAATCTTTTAACTTTTTAAGCCTAGCCTCTAATTCTTCGACAGTTGGTACTGGTGCAGGATTTTTTAACGCTTCTTCCGTAGGTCTTGGATCTCTTATGGCTTTAAGTCTAGCTTCTAATTCTTGATCTTTTTGTTTCCCTAATGCCGCACTTTTCTTATCTAAATTAACTTCAGACTGCATTTCCTCTATTAATTTATCTACTTCCTGCTCAGAAACAGAACCAGCAATTCTATCTAATGAATCATTGAATACGTCCGCCACTTTTTCGACTTTAGATAATTCTCTATCTAAATCGTCAGATACTTTTTCAAATTCTTCATTAATATTTTGTATTTTATTACTCAAAGAATTAGATTTTGTATTTTTCTTGGACATATTATAACCAATTAGTTATTTTATACACTATGTATTAATTATAATCTATTCTATTAGTTCCTACTAGTAATTTCACTAAAATATATATTTTTTTAAGTCTTTATACTTGTAAAATTGTTAATTTTGTGATATACATACTATGCTATAATTGGTATGTGTTTAATTCCTTCAATCAACTAGCTAATGCTCACACAACAAGCTATTCCTTCTCCCCCATTATCAAACAAGCAGCTACTTGCATTTTTTGCAATGACAGTCGGAATGTTTATGGCAATATTGGATATTCAAATTGTTGCCAGTTCTTTATCAGTTATTGCCGCGGGGCTTTCTGCTTCTAGCGATGAATTATCCTGGGTTCAAACGTCATATCTTATAGCGGAAGTGATTATAATCCCAATAACTGGTTTTACCGCTAGACTTCTTTCTACTAGAATTTCTTATTTTATTGCTGCTTTAGGTTTTACTGTTATGAGCATTCTATGTTCATTGGCAACCAACATAGAAACAATGATTATTTTTAGAGCTTTACAAGGATTTTTTGGTGGAGCAATGATACCAACAGTCTTTAGTACAATATTTATAATTTTTTCTGTTGAAAAACGTCCAGCAGTTACAGTGATAGTAGGACTAATCGTAACGATGGCCCCAACACTTGGTCCAACACTTGGAGGCTACATTACTGAATATTTATCTTGGCATTTTATGTTTTTACTCAATGTAATACCTGGTATTTTTGTTTGTGTGATCGTATATTTATATGCTGATTTTGACCAACCTAATTACGATTTGCTTAAGAATTTTGATTTTCTCGGTATTATTTTGCTGACTATTACTCTTGCTTCTTTGCAATATGTTTTAGAATAAGGAAATAAAAAAGGTTGGACAGAGAATAGCTTAATATTATTCCTTATCATCCTGACTGCTGTTGGGTTCATTACGTTAGTTATTAGAGAACTAACATTTTTTAATCCAATCTTAGATTTAACAGTTTTTGTTAACAAGAATTTTACTTTTGGTTGTGTGTATTCTTTTGTTATAGGTATAGGACTCTACGGTGCAGTATATTTATTACCTTTATTTTTATTTACCATAGCTGGTTTTAATACTGTACAAATTGGTTTTACTATGATGATTACGGGTATCGGGCAATTTCTATCGGCTCCACTTGCCGGAAGGATGCTGGGTTCCGGAATAGATTTAAGAATTATGCTGACCATTGGTCTTGCTATGTTTAGTTTAGGATGCTATTTAAATAGTTTTTTAACAGCTGATGCTAAATTTGTTGAGTTTTTTTTACCGCAATTTATTAGAGGATTGGCGATGATGTTTTGCTTTTTACCTACCAATAATCTTGCTTTAGGGAGTATGAGTAAAGACAAGATAGGAAATGCTAGTGGTTTATATAATCTTACTCGTAATCTTGGAGGAGCCGTTGGTATTGCAATTATTAGCACTCTTCTTACAGATAAAACTAAGATTTTTAGTCAATATCTAAATGAGAATATTTCATCCACTTCACCTTCCGCTCTAATGAAGTTACAGTTTATGGGACAATTATTAGATGGCAAAGTGGTTGAGCCAGAAAAAGTATCATATTTTTTATTAGCCAATAATATAAATAAGGAAGCATTTGTCATTGCGATAAATAGCATATTTGGTATTATAAGTGCGTTGTTTTTTATGGTAATGATCTTTCTACCATTTACATCAACTGTTAGAGGTGGAAAAGGATATGATGCCCACTAAAATCTTTACTTTAATTATGTTGTTATTGATATTGTTTGGTCTAACAGGCTTACCTACAGATGTTTTTACGTTGTTGATTTCCTCGATTATTGTCAGTATAACTTATCTTTTTGCGATAAAACTCAATTTAATGCCCCGTAGGGTTTATTTAAATTATCATTCTATACTATATTTTACTTGGCTAATTAAAGAAATACTGCTATCTAGCTTAGGGGTAATGAAGATTATATGGCGGAAGAATCTTAATTTGCAACCAGTTTTTGAGTGGATTGATTCAGAGCAAAAAAACGATACTAGTCTTGTAGTATATGCTAATTCTATTACCCTTACGCCAGGAACTGTAACGCTTGACATAGCAAATAATATGTTATTGGTGCATGCTCTGGAACAATCATCAATTGACAATTTAAAGTTTGGTGATTCTACTATGAGCAAAAGGGTACAGCAGATTTGCTGTCGTGGCAAAGAGGCATGAGCCATAGTACTCTACAATTTTTTATTTATTTCCTTATGATGAGTAAAAAAGCTTACTGCTAAGCGTCATTGCGAGGAGCTACTTTAATAGCGACGAAGCAATCCATAAGAATTAGTATAGATACATCAAGACTATATGGATTGCTTCGTAGGCTTACGCCTCCTCGCAATGACGTTTTTATGCTGTTTAATACTTATAGAATAAAAATTGTAGAGTACTATGGGCATGAACCGACGAAGCAATATAACAAGCTTCGTGGATTGCCACGCTCACGTACATTCGCTCGCAATGACGTATAAGCGTCAGATATAAGTTTAAGAAAACAATAATTGAGAAACCGTCATTGCGAGGAGACCGTAAGGTCGACGAAGCAATCCAGAAATGATTAAAAATGGATTGCCACGCCACCTACGGTGGCTCGCAATGACGTATGTGCCTATAAGTCGTTTATTAGCAATAATGGTCAATGAAAAAAAATAAGCAATACCGCAAAAAAAAATGAACACAGCTATTAGTGGAGCAAAAAAATCTGCTATGTTTATAAACATAACCTAATCAGGAATAAGAAGTTATGGACAAAAACTTTAAACAAACCAGCTTTTTATTTGGTAGCAATGCTATCTTTATAGAAGAATTATATCAACTATATTTATCAGATCATACAGCAGTTGATAAAAGCTGGCAAAATTATTTCCAAAATATTGAAAATAATATAGTCAATTCAGGAGAAGTTGATGCTAGGAGCGATGGAGCGACGCCTATAAATAATAGGCGAGCGACGAGTGACGACGTCACCAACTTCTCATCAATTGACTATAATAGCCATCAGGTTACAAAAAGCATTGCTCATATTATCACTTCGCCTTGTGAAAGAGGGGAGGGGCTTGATACGGATTTTTCTACTGTTACTAACAAACTTAGAGTAAAAATGCTGATTGCCAGCTATCGCAAATATGGACATTATTTAGTAAAACTAGATCCATTGAATCTTGAAACTCTTAAAACGAAAAGTCAGTTGAAGCTTAATATAGAAGATTTTGGTTTTACTAAAGATCAGTTGAATAATATTATAGAAATTGATGATCAATTTTTTGGAATAAAATCATGCACAGTTAGTGAACTGGTTAATTTGCTCGATCAAACTTATGCTAAAGATATTGCTATAGAGTTTGATCATCTGACAAATGAAGATGAAAAAACCTGGCTTTGTGAACAAATGGAAAGTAACGCCCAAGCTCTTAATACATTAGACTTTCTGCTAAAACAAGATAAGAAGGATATACTACAAGATCTAGTGGAAATTGAGGGATTTGAACAATATCTACACACAAAATTTCCTGGAGCAAAGCGTTTCTCGGTAGAGGGGGGAGAGGCAGCTGTAGTAGCTATAGATAAAGCTATAGATATGTCTATTGTTCATGGAGTAGAAGATGTCGTAATAGGTATGGCACATCGAGGAAGACTTAGTACCTTAACTAAGGTAATGACTAAACCTTATAAAGCTATTCTATCTGGATTTATGACTGGCAGTATCTTGTCAAATGATTTAGGTATTTCGAGTGATGTAAAATATCATATTGGCTATTCGTCAGATCGAATAAGAGGTCAATCTAAGGTTCACCTCTCTATGGCAGATAATCCTTCGCATTTAGAAGCGATAAACTCAGTGGTAGCTGGTAAAGTACGAGCAAAACAAGACAACATTCAAGATGTTAATCGTCAAAAAGTAATGGGTATTTTAGTGCATGGTGATACTGCTTTTTGTGGTCAAGGTGTAGTAGCTGAAAGTTTATTTATGTCGAATTTAAAGGCTTATCATGTTGGCGGAACTATTCACTTTGTTATTAATAATCAGCTTGGCTTTACAACAAATAGTTATGATACCAGACCAAGTAGATATTCTACTGAATTTGCTAAAATAATTAATAGTCCAATTTTACATGTAAATGGTGATAATATTCAAGCTGTACTCAAAGCTACTAATATGGCAGTGAATTACCGACATAAATTTGCTAGAGATATAGTCATTGAGATCGTATGCTATCGTAAATACGGTCATAATGAAGGTGATGAGCCTATGTATACTCAAGGTGCTATGTATAATGTAATAAAAAATAAACAATCCCCAGCAACAGTTTTTGCCAATGAACTGATGGCAGAAGGAATAATTGACCAAAATCATTTTCCTACGTTAAAAGAACAATTTAAACTAAAATTAGATCAAGAATATGAATATGCTAAAAATTATCAAACACAAGCTCAGTACTTAGAGGGGTTATGGTCTGGTTACACTAGGTCAAATGCTAAAATACTCTCTACTGGTGTTAGTAAAAATACTTTAAAAGAGCTTGGTATAAGGCTTTGTCAAATACCAAAAGATTTCCCTTTAAATCCTAAACTTGTAAAATTATTTGAATTAAGAGCAAATATTTTAAAGAAAGATAAACCCATCGATTGGGCAACTGCAGAGCAATTAGCATTTGCCAGTCTATTAAATTCAGGTACCAGAATACGTTTTACTGGTCAGGATTCTGAGCGTGGCACTTTCTCTCACCGTCATGCAGTATTGCATAGTCAGGTAGATAATAGTACCTATACACCATTAAATAATTTATCACAAAGCCAAGCAAACTTTGAAATTGCTAACAGTAATTTATCTGAATATGCGGTTTTAGGTTTTGAGTATGGCTATTCATTAGTTAATCCAAAAAATTTAGTAATTTGGGAAGCTCAGTTTGGCGATTTCGCTAATGGAGCTCAAATAATTTTTGACCAATTCATTTCCAGTAGTGAAAACAAATGGCTCAGAATGAGTGGTATAGTAGTGCTACTACCACACGGATTGGAAGGGCAAGGTCCAGAGCATAGTTCTGCAAGATTTGAGAGATTTTTACAGCTTGCTGCTGAAGATAATATTCAAGTTACCTATCCTACAACCCCAGCCTCATTTTTTCATTTATTACGTCGTCAAATATACAGTAATATTCGTAAACCACTAATAGTAATGTCACCAAAATCTTTATTAAGACATAAAATGGCTGTATCCCCTCTATCGCATATTGATGAGAATACAAGTTTTGTACCTGTACTAGACGAAATTAATGAGACGATAAATGCCAAGGAAGTAACACGAGTTATATTATGTAGTGGCAAGGTATACTATGATTTATTAGAAAAAAGAGAAGCAAAAACTATTTCAGATATGGTAATTATTAGAGTTGAACAATTATATCCGTTTGAAAAAGATGTTATCATTAAAATATTAGGTAAATATAATAAGGCTAGGGAGTTTATTTGGTGTCAAGAAGAATCTAAAAATATGGGAGCGTGGAATTTTATTAAAGACCACTTAAATGACACCCTAAAAGATATGTCAATTAATAATCAATTTAAATATGTTGGTAGAAATGAATCTGCTTCACCTGCCGTTGGTACACTTAACATACATAATGAGCAGCAAGAAAAATTACTTGAAGAAGCTTTGGGCAAATAGTTAAGGGATTGCCACGACCACTACGTGATCTTGCAATAACGATGGTTGTTTTTCCTACGACTTCTAAACTATTCTGGGATATACTGCTATAAAATCAATAATTGACAATAGTTGAAGAATATAGTTAAATAAATTGAGATGAGAAAAAATATGAATGAATAAACCAAAGATAACAAATAGTAATGTAATTTTCCTGAAACCATTCACTAGGAATAAAAAATGAATAAATATTTAATATTATTAATATTGCCGCATAATTCATTTGCTCAACAACAAATATCTAATTTTGTTGCACCAGTTACTTATTTTGTCAATCATGTTAAACAATTAAATCTACTTAAGAATAATTTAATTAAATATCGACAAGCAAGTATTATAGGCACCAGCGGCATGGGGAAAACCCAACTTGCTAGAATGTATTGTTATGAAAATCAAAATAACTATAAACTTATTTGGTTTATTGACTGTAATTTAGATATTAATCAAGAACTACTAAAGCTAGCAAAAGCTATTAATAGTACGGCTAATAACTCTACTAAATCTAATCTAATATCAGAAGATATAAGATTAGTCCAAAAAGAACTAATGAATTATTTATCAAATCAAGATAAATGGTTACTAATATTTGATAATCTAAAGGTAGGTCAAAATAAGAAAGTTCAAGAGTTTGTTGAGTGGGAAAATAATGGACATGTTATATTTTGTTCCCAAGATAGTGAAATATTACCGAATATAGTCAAAATGACTGCCCTTGCAAAAAACGACGTCAGTATTCTTGCTAACAATATTTTAGAAAATAATGATCCAAAGGTAGTAGAATTCTTGAGCGAAGAATTTGCTGGTTATCCTATCATGACAGTACAAGGGATACAATTATTAAATAATGTAAAAGGTTTAGATAAAGCCGGGTATAAGGAAAAAATTCAAAAATCAACAGATAGAATTAAATTGAACATTCTATTAACTATCAATGAATTAAAACCAAATGCTAGAAAATTATTAAATAAAATAGCTTTAATAAATAATCAAAGTTTTTCAAAAGACTTATTAAGTTTTATTACGGATGATAAGAGTACCATAAATGATGATATTTATCAATTGTCTAAATTTGCCTTAATATCTAATATTGATCCACAGGAAACTAACCCGATCTTTGAAATGCACGATGTTGTTGCTCAAAAAATAACTGAAATTAATGGTAATCAGAATAATAAAATTTATTTAGAGGATATCGTTACTAAATTAGTCGGATCTGTGCCAAAAAGGAACTCGGTAAAAGCTCAGTTTTTTAGAAAAGCGAGAACTATACTTGAAAATTTTGAAATTCTTACTAGGAATGCGGTAAAATATAATTCAAGTATATATAAACTTCTGCAATTGAATGCACAGCTAATGATGCAATATGTGAATTCTGTCGATTACCTTAATGTAGAAAAAGTAATGAATTGGTTCAATGAGAATGATCAAAATGGGGCTGGTAAATTTAATTTATGGTCGATGAATGATGATGAAAAATATGCATATGCATTGTGTTTACAAGTAATAGCATGGCAATATGCTGTTAATTGGTCTAATTATAGGGTAGCAATAAATTATTGTACAAGAGCAAAAGAAATATTAGACACTATAAAAGGTTATGAATCTTTATGGAGTTTATATTATTCTTTAGCAATGTATAATATCCCATTAGGACAGGTTGAAGAAGCAGAAAAAAACATTCAAATTATAGAACAAATGCTTAATCAAGGTTTAATGGATAAATATGATATATCTTATATACATAGCGTTAAAACAGAGTTATTATTGCTACAAGGGAAGTATAATGAAGCATTAGAGCAAAATAATAAAACTATAGAACTAGACACTAAAAGTGGATTAAGTCTTGAAGACCTATTTCTTATAGAGCTTTATGTACGAAAAGTAGAGATATTAAATCATCTTAAAGAATACCAAGAAGCATATACTCAAGTTAAACAACTATATGATTTGTGTCAATCCACCGAGAAAGATGTTCATGAAATATTAGGTCGTATTTATAGTCAAATGGCAAAAAGTGAATTAGGGCTGAGTAAACTAGACCAAGCCTTAGAGCATGTTAACCAATCTATCCCCATATTTTTAGCTGATGAACGTAGGAATCCCAAAGATGCAGATTATTCAGAAGATCCAAATTTAGCTGCTAGTTATGTAATACAAGGTGATATTTTATTTGCTCAAGATAAAATAAAAGAAGCAATAGAGTCCTATAATAAAGCTTATACCATATATTATTACTTATATAGGGATAATCGTAAAAATGTAGCTCAGGTTAGTTATTTATATAGCCAAGGAGCAAAAGCTGCATGTAAAGCAAAAAATTTATTTAGTTATAAATTTTTTGGTAAACCGCAAGTCAAGGAGTTTGGCATAAATCATCCTAATACTGTATCTATGTTTGAGTATTGTAAACAATATGATATGGATTTATGGGCAAAAGGAAACTAGATTTTATATATATAGTCAATTCAGGAGAATTTGGGGCTAGGAGAGATGGAGCGACGCCTATAATTAATAGGCGAGCATTGATCGACAACGTCCCCAATTTCTCATCAATTGACTATAGATATTTAATAATATTAATATTATTAATAATGCCTCTTAATTCATTTGCCCAGAATCAAATAGCTAACCAGCTATCTAATTTTGTTGCACCAGTTACTTATTTTGTCGATCATGTCAAACAACTAGCTTTGCTTACAAACAACTTAACTAAATATCGACAAGCAAGTATTATAGGCACCAGCGGCATGGGAAAAACCCAACTTGCTAGAATGTATTGTTATGAAAATCAAAATAACTATAAACTTATTTGGTTTATTGATTGTAATTTAGATATTAATCAAGAACTACTAAAGCTAGCCAAAGCTATTAATAGTATGATTAATAACTCTACTAAATCTACTCTAATACCAGAAGATATTGTATTAGTACGAAAAGAAATAATGAACTATTTATCGAGTCAAGATAAATGGTTAATAATATTTGATAATCTGAAGGTAAGTGAAAATAAGAAAGTTCAGGAATTTGTTGATTGGGAAAATAATGGGCATGTTATATTTTGTTCCCAAGATAGTGAAATATTACCGAATATAGTCAAAATGACTGCCCTTGCAAAAAACGACGTCAGTATTCTTGCTAACAATATTTTAGAAAATAATGATCCAAAGGTAGTAGAATTCTTGAGCGAAGAATTTGCTGGTTATCCTATCATGACAGTACAAGGGATACAATTATTAAATAATGTAAAAGGTTTAGATAAAGCCGAATATAAGAAAAAAATTCAACAATCAACAGATAGAATTAAATCGAACATTATATTAACTATCAATCAATTAAAACCAAGTGCTAGAAATTTACTAAATAAAATCGCCTTAATGAATAATCAAGGTTTTTCAAAAGACTTACTAAGTTTTATTACTGATGATCAACGTACATTGAATAATGATATTTATGAATTGTCTAAATTTGCCTTAATATCTAATATTGACCCACAGGAAGCTAATCCGATCTTTGAAACGCATGATATTATAGTCCAAAAAATAGCAGAGATTAATGGTAGCAGGAATAATAAATCTTATTTAGAGGATATTATTACCAAATTAATGAATTATATACCAAAGAATGCAGTAAAAGCTCGTATTTTTAGAAATGCTAAAACTATACAAGAAAATTTTGAAATAATTTTAAGAAATTCAGAAAAGTATAATATAAATATATATAAAATTATGGCTCTTAATTTACAAATAATGGTTCAACATCATAATTCTCTTAATTATTCTATTGTAGCAAAGAAGGCTATTTGGTTTAATAAAGCCGATCAGGAAGGAAAATTTAAATTATGGTTAATGAATAATGATGAAAAATATGCATATATAAGGTATATGCAGACAATAGGTCTTTATCATATAAGTTATTCTAATTATAGGGCGGCAAGAGAATGTTTTATAAGAGGACAAGAAATATTTGAGAATGTTGCAGGTTATGAATCTTACAAATGGACTTTATTCTATAGTTTAGCAATATGTAATATTATTTTAGGGCAGGTTCAAGAAGCCGAAAAAAACATTCAAATTATGGAAAAAATGTCTAATGAAGGTTTAATGGATCAAAGTGAACTAAGCTATATACATATACTTAAAGCACAGTTATTATTTATACAAGGAAAGTATACTGAGTCATTAGAACAAAATAGTAAAACTATAGAAAATTTCATTAAAAATGGTCTAAGTCCTGATGATCTATTTTTTATACCTCTTTATACACTTAAAATAGAAATATTAAATTATCTTGGAAAATACCAAGAGGCATATGAGCAAGCTAAGAAATTGTATAATTTATGTAAACATTGCAAAGATCCTGAAGCACTTGGTTGTATTTATAGTGTAATGGCAAGAAGTGAATTAGGATTAGGCATGCTAAATCAAGCCTCAGAACATGTTAACAAGGCTATCTCCATATTTTTAGTCGATGAGCGTAGAAACCCCAAAAATGCAGATTATTTGGAAGATCCAGATTTAGCTGCTATGTATGTAGTGCAAGGTGATATTCTATTTACCCAAGATAATATAAAATCAGCAATAGAATCCTATAATAAAGCTTATACTATATATTATTACTTATATAGAGATAATCGTAAAAATATGGCATATGTTAGTTATTTATATAGTCAGGGAGCTAAAGCTGCATGTAAAGCAAAAAACTTATTTAGTTATAAATTTTTTGGTAAACCGCAAGTCAAGGAGTTTGGCATAAATCATCCTAATACTGTATCTATGTTTGAGTATTGTAAACAATATGATATGGATTTATGGGCAAAAGAAAAATAGATTTAGGGCGTGTATACTCAAATGCTTTAAATAATAGGGTTCCTTTTATAAAATGAATGAATTACAACAACAAGCATCAGATCCCCAATATTCTGTTTGGGTTTCTGCCTCAGCCGGTACAGGCAAAACCAAAATTTTAACAGATAGAGTACTCAGATTGCTGATTGAAGGGGTGGCATTTAACAAAATTTTATGCCTAACTTTCACTAATGCAGCTGCCCTTGAAATGCAGAGTAGAATTAGAAATAAGCTTGCTAAATTTGCTGTAGATGGAACTGCTAAATTGACGAAAGGGTTAAGTTTATTACTTACTAGGGAGCCTTTAGAAAGTGAGGTGCAATATACCAAGACTTTATATTACAGACTACTAAACTCTGAAGATGGAATTAACATTTATACTATTCATGCTTTTTGTAAAAAGATGCTTAAATTATTTCCTTTGGAATCGAGTATCAATCCAGAATTTCAGATTCTTGATGATATTACAGCACAAGGGGTTATTAACAAAATAAGAAACCAAATTTATTTAGATCCAACTTATAACGAGCTGATTAGTTTCTTTTTGACAAACTTCCATGAAGTAACCATCAATGATATTTTTTCTGAAATAATCCAGCAAAAGATTAAGTTTAAGAAACTATTTGCTAAGCAGGTGGATTACAAAGAACATCAAACTATTAATTCTTATGTTCCTGAGCAATTATCAGAACTTTACAGCCATGCTCGGCAATTACTGGCAAAATACTCAATAGCTATTAACCTAGATCAAGAAATTCAACTATTTTTTCTTACTAAAGAATGTACTAAGCGTAAGAATATGCTGTCTAAATCTATAGCAACAAACTATCCAAAATTATTGAATGAACTTGAATATATTCAAGAAAAAGTTTTTCAGTTAGGGCAGCAAACTAAAATGCAAGATATGGAAAATTATTCAAATTTGTTGTGTAATTTGGCAAAAATTTTTCTTGATAAATATGAGTCCTATAAAACTGAGAACAGCTTACTGGATTATGATGATTTAATTTATTTGACACAATTATTATTAACAGATGATACTACCAAAAATTGGGTGTCATATAAACTTGATGGTGGAATTGAGCATTTGCTTGTTGATGAAGCACAAGATACTAGCCCTGAACAATGGAGCATTATCACTGCAATTATAGCAGAATTTTATTCTACCACTAAGCATAAAAATAGTACTATTTTTGTTGTGGGTGATGAAAAACAGTCAATTTTTAGCTTCCAAGGAGCAAATCTTAGCTCTTTTAATTCTGTTAATGCAAATTTATGCAAAAAATTCTCTGAGGCAAATAAAAATTTCAAAAATATTACTCTTGAATGGTCATATAGGTCTACTGAAAAAATTATCGATATTGTCTATCTAATTTTACAACAAATTAAAAACACTACCCCTCAATTATTTACTTCTGAGAATCCTAAAATTTTGCCATTTCGTCAAAATGATAAAGGTATAGTAGAACTCTGGCCACTAGTTAGAGGAGAGAAAGAGAGTAAATTATTTTGGCCCTTACCAGAAGAGCATAATAAATCCAAATCTGCTCAGCAAGTACTTGCGGAACAAATCGCTAATTTTATAAAAAGCCAGATAGCAAGCCAAAGAATCTTACATGCCACTAATTCCGAAGTTAAAGAATCAGATTTTATGATTTTGGTACGTAAGAGAGATGAGTTGGTTTTTGAAGTTATTAATTGTCTTAAGCAACATGGTCTACAAGTAGAAGATGTTGATCGAATCACTTTAGATAAAAGTTTATCAGTATTAGACTTAATAGCCATAGCAAAATTTGTGCTACTACCTCAAGACGATTTGAATTTGATTGGTCTATTAAAATCCCCAATAATCGGCATGAGTGAACAAGAACTACAGTTGCTTGCAGTTTCTCGTGGCAAAAATTCTATATGGGAATATCTGCAAAATATACCAGAATATACAAATATATATAATAAGTTATGTTATTTTTTACAAATATACAAAGTTGCCAATTGTCGGAATTTTTTCTCATTGATTGTCGATTGTTGGGATATTAGAAAAATTCTAGTTGAATCTAATGGATTTGATAGTAATGATGTAATAAATGAATTGATATATTTAAGTATAAATTATGCTAATAATATAGATAGCTCGCTGCAAAGCTTTGTTTATTGGTTTGAAAATAACAAAATTGATGTTAAAAGAAACTTAGAATCGTCAAGTAAGATAAAAGTCATGACTGTTCATGCTTCTAAAGGGCTACAAGCACCGATTGTTATCCTGTGTGATACTAGCTCAGTGCCAACTAACAGCAATAAATTTATTTGGGATCAAGATGGTAAGGTGTTCTCTGTCCCTCAATCATCTAATAGCCCAGAATTTTTTAAAGCTCTCAAGGAACAGGAACAACAAAAAGACTTACAAGAATATATCAGACTACTTTATGTGGCAATGACCAGGGCAGAAGATCATTTAGTGATATGTGGTTATCAGTCAAGTGGTAATAAGCTGCCACAAAATTGTTGGTATGAGTTAGTTTCTAGAGCAATGAATATGCATGGTAAGCTACATGAGAATGGGATTATAGTTTATGAAACAACTAAAGAGTACGAAGATTATTTTCCTTGTGAAAATAAGGAGGATATTAGACCTCTTGCAGAAATTGACAATGACCCAATAGCTAATAAGAAGTTGATAGAATGGCTACCAAATTTTTCTGTTATTAATAAAATCACCAAAGGTACCAAGCAAAATTATTCAGTTAATTCACCTCTTATAGTTAATGATCATTTGGAATATGGTAGGATATTTCATAAAATTCTAGAAGATGCCATAAAGATTAATGACTTCTCTAGCATCAATAAACACCCATTTATTGATAAGTTACCAGCAATTTTACAAGAGAAAATTCACAAAAATATTGATAAGTTACTGAATAATGTAGAATTTATGATACTTACTTCTCAAGAACTAAAAACTGAGGTAACTATAGGAATAAATCTAAATGATGATGTTAAGATAGGAAGGATTGATCTACTTGCCATTGATACGAAGAAAATAACCATTATTGATTATAAATCCGATGCCAAGCCACCTAAAAGCTGTCAATTAGTTAAGGAATCTTATATTGATCAGTTGAATTTTTACCGACATACAGTAGCGAAGCTGTATCCTGACAATGAAATTATTTGCAAAATTTTATGGCTAGAAGATGCTAGCTTCATGACTATTAGTTAACCGTAACGGATGAGTGTTCACGGAAAGAAAGTGAAAGTACAAAACTTCATTGCGAGCTGATGTATCCCCACGAAATTGTTGCAAAATAGCAAGAATTGATAGAATATCTTCATTATTTAATGATGATGGAGATAGTAGGTTATGGATGTAAAAACAGTATTAAATGAAGTAATAATAGATGGGGAGTTTTAATGTTACTATCTGCCATTGTTATTATAACATATTGGGTTATAGGTGTGTTAGGATATAGCCAAGGTATGCAAAGAATTTTCCAACCTAACACAGTAAAAGATAAAAAGATTTATTCGTATTTTACCCTTGGGAAATTTATTATTGAATTTAATTATTTGCATGCCATAAAACCATTGGTAGAACCCCTAGCATCTATTATAAAGACTGAGCTTTGTCGTGCTTAATTTCGTCGGGATATATAAGCTCGTAATGACATATAAAGTAATGCTATTTAGGTATACTCAAATGATTTGAAGAATTGGCTCCGTAAAACTTCGGGGTATTCGCGTGTTCACGTACTTCATGTACGCTCCGCTCGCTCACCCCTTGTTTTACGTTCCAATTCTCCAAATCATTTGAGTATAGTATAAAAATAATAAAAATATTTTTTATAAAATGCTTAGTGTACCTCATAATTAGTATATACTACAGAAACTTGATAAATTATATTAATTAGCATGAAAATTCTTGCAGGTCTTAGTCACAAAAAATTAGCTAGACATTTAGCTAAGGAGCTAAATTGTCAATATGTGGAAACTTACATTACAACTTTTGACGATAGTGAGACAAAAGTACAAATCCTTGAGGACGTACAAGGGTGTGATGTTGTTATAGTGCAATCTACTTCTAGACCAACTAATAACCACTTGATGGAGCTTTTATTATTAGTGGATACGGTAAAAAGAGCAGGAGCCTCAAAAGTGACTGCGGTTATACCCTATTTGGGCTATAGTCGCCAAGATCGTAGATATGATAATTTTTCTCCAGTCCCTGCTCGTCTGGTAGCAAATATGTTGGAAATTGCTGGGGTTGATCGCATAATAACTGTTGATTTGCATTCACAGCAATTAGAGGGATTTTTTAAAATTGCTATACAAAATCTTGAGCCAATCAGTTTATTTGCTCCGATTATTAAGAACTATAATAATGCTATTATTGTGTCTCCAGATATTGGTGGTTTTGTACGTATAGGTGCAGTTAATAAGCTTTTTAACATGAACATGGCTGTTATTAATAAAAGCAGGGATAGCACGGATCAATGCCAAATGTCAGAAATAATAGGTAACGTTTCAGGCAAGCATTGTTTATTAATTGATGATATTGTTGATAGTGGAGAAACCCTTTGCAAGGGGGCTAAGCTATTAATGGCAGTAGGAGCATTATCTGTTGATGCTTTTGTGACTCATCCTGTGCTTTCTGGGTTGTCTAAGAAAAATATTGAGAATTCTGATATAATGAACATCTATATAACCGATACTATAGAAACTACTGATTTACCTTCTAAATTTCATATAATATCCGTTACTCCAATTATTGTAGCAGCATTACAATCTATGCAAGATTATGACAAGATTATGAGGATTTAGGATTTTATTATGCACAATGCTCGTTGTACTCTTGAAATAGATTTAGCAAAAATTCGTAGTAGCAGCATTACAATCTATGCAAGATTATGACAAGATTATGAGGATTTAGGATTTTATTATGCACAATGCTCGTTGTACTCTTGAAATAGATTTAGCAAAAATTCGTACTAATTATCGTATTATTTCTGAAATTTGCAAAAATTCAAAAATTGCTGCTGTGGTAAAGGCTAACAGCTATGGACTTGGAGCCGATATTATCGCACCAGCATTACAGATGGAGAATTGTCAGAATTTTTTTGTAAACTCAGTTAATGAGGGGGTAGAATTACGTAAAGTGTTAGGAGCGAAACCTAATATTTTTGTGTTTCATGGTGTATTTTACAATGATGTTGAGGAATTTGGTAATAGTAACTTAATTCCGGTACTTAATAGTTTGCAACAAATTGCCATATGGCAAAAGTTTGCTGCTAAAAAACAACAAGTATTACGTTGTACAATCCATGTTGATACTGGTATGCATCGTTTGGGAATGGCTGACATAGAGATGCAACGTATCATAGATAACCCTAGCCTATTATCTGGTCTTGAATTACAATATGTTATAAGTCATTTATCTGCCTCTGAAATAGCAGATAATCCTTATAATTTACAACAATTAACAAAATTTAGATATTATCTAAACTATTTACCAACAGCTAAAGCTAGCTTAGCTAATTCTAGTAGTATATTTCTAGGACAAGAATATCATTTTGACTTAATACGTCCTGGTGCGGCATTATATGGGCTTAATCCTTTGGGAATTTCCTCGAAAAATCCGATGCATAACCCAATTAGGCTGACTGCTCCGATAATACAATTACAAGAATTACCGCCAGAAAGTTATATTGGTTATAATATGACTTTTAAAACAAAGCGTAATAGATTGATTGCTACCTTGCCTCTTGGTTATGCTGATGGTTATTCTAGAGCTTTTAGCAATTGTGGAGAAGTTTGTATTGGTTCCTACTTAGCTCCTGTAGTTGGTAGAGTATCGATGGACTTAATTACCATTGATGTTACTGAACTACCACCAAATGAAATATTTTTAGGGCAACAAGTGGAGATTATAGGGGATTATTGTACCCCAGATAAAATAGCTAGTGTAATAAACACCATTGGTTATGAAATTCTTACCATGCTCGGTGACAGATATAAGAGAGTATATAAAAATGATTATTAAGATAGTTAATTTATTCGGCAAACATACTATTGCTTTCGCAAAAACTATAGGAGCTTTTTCTCTATTTACTATAGCGGTAGTTACTAGTATTTTTAGGCGTCCCTTATATGGCAACTTACTATTCAAGCAGTTGTTATCTATAGGCTTTTATTCCCTACCAGTTGTTGCGATGACTACCTTTTTTTCTGGGGCTGTACTGGCATTACAAAGTTATACAGGTTTCTCTCGTTTCT
The DNA here is from genome assembly GCF_964264705.1 of Candidatus Tisiphia endosymbiont of Xenochironomus xenolabis. Taxonomy (NCBI): domain Bacteria; kingdom Pseudomonadati; phylum Pseudomonadota; class Alphaproteobacteria; order Rickettsiales; family Rickettsiaceae; genus Candidatus Tisiphia; species Candidatus Tisiphia endosymbiont of Xenochironomus xenolabis. The sequence continues at coordinate 383,833 of NZ_OZ183473.1, read as the reverse complement.
CGGCTGAAAGTTCAATAGCTACGGTGGTAATTCTGTCAATAACTAGAGAACTTGGACCAGTTCTTGCAGGTCTCATGGTGGCTGGTAGGGTTGGTGCATCAATTGCCGCTGAAATAGCTACAATGAGAGTGACGGAACAAATAGATGCTCTTTATACTTTGTCAACTGATCCAATAAAATATTTAGTTTTGCCAAGGGTGCTAGCTGCCGTTATTACCTTACCATGTTTAGTATTAATCGGTGATGTATTAGGAGTAATGGGTGGCTATTTGGTAAGTGTTTATAAGCTTAATTTTAATAGCTCTAGTTATATGGTAAATAGCTTTAAGTTTTTACAATCAATAGATGTTATTTCTGGTTTGGTAAAAGCAGCGGCTTTTGGTTTTATTATTTCAATAATAAGTTGCTATAGTGGATATTGCTCTGGAACAGGAGCAAAAGGAGTCGGAACTGCTACAACTTCGGCGGTAGTAAGTTCCTCGGTGCTGATTTTAATCAGTAATTACTTAATAACAGCATGTTTTTTTTAAAGTTATGAATAACCAATCAAAAATAAAAATACGTTCATTATATAAATCTTTCGGTAGCCGAAAGGTACTTGATGGTATAGATTTGGACATAAAGCAGGATAGTTCGATAGTAATCCTTGGCGGTTCAGGAAGTGGTAAATCAGTACTAATTAAGACGATAGTTGGGTTAATACAGCCTGATAAAGGTAGTATAGTTGTTGATGGGGTAGAGACTGTCAATATCTCAAATAAAGATAGATTTAAAATGATGGAAACTATAGGCTTTCTATTCCAGGGTGGAGCTTTATTTGATTCTCTAACTGTTCAAGATAATATTACGTTTTTTGCTGAAAAATTGTATAAATTATCTCCCAAAAATAAACAAGAGTTAGCGGCATCTAAACTTAATTCGGTAGGTTTATCTAGTAAGATACTCAATCTTTATCCATCTGAACTTTCTGGGGGGATGCAGAAAAGAGTATCTTTAGCTAGGGCTATTTGCGGTAATCCTTTGATTCTTTTTCTTGACGAACCAACTACCGGTCTTGATCCTATCATGGCTAATGTTATTAATGAATTAATAATTAAAGTTCAAGAAGAACTAAAAGCTACTACCATTACCATAACCCATGATATGAATAGTGCTTATATGATAGCTAAAGAGGTTGCTATGATTTATCAAGGGAAGATTTTATGGTTTGGAACAAAAGATGAGATAAAAAATAGTGATAATCCCTATTTGCAACAATTTGTTAATGGTTTAACTACTGGACCAATTGAGGTGTAAGCGTTCACGGAAAAAAGTTAAAGTACAAAATGTCATTGCTTCGTCGGCTACGCCTTCTTGCAATGACGTTTGTGAATTTGATGTAATGTTAGTTGGAACTATATGGGAAGAATAATTGATTGCCTAACCATTGCTGTCCTCTAATTGACAATAGGGGATAAACTTGTTGTTTAATTTTTTGATAATATTGTTTTATATAACTTATTTCATCTTCATTTAGCATTTTATAATCTATTAACTCCTTTGCATAAGGAACCATGGTAAGAGTATCAAACTCTAAATAATTTACATCCTGTAAGCTATTTCTGATATACATCAAATTTTCTATTCTAATACCAAATTCGTTGATTTTATAGTAACCAGGCTCATTAGACACAATCATACCTGGTTGTAAAATCACGTTACTACGTAAATTAATATTTTGTGGTCCTTCATGGACATTTAAAAAGCTACCAACCCCATGACCTGTACCATGCGGATAATCTTGCCCATCCCTCCACAAAAATTGTCGAGCTAATACATCTAAATGGCTTCCTGTAGTAATATTGACCGGAAACTTAATCATCGATAGAGCAATATGTCCCTTAAGAACTTGAGTATAACGTAATTTTTGCTCCTCGGTAGGGTCACCTATAGCAAAGGTTCTGGTTACATCAGTAGTACAGCCTTTATATTGTCCACCAGAATCAATTAATAATATACCTTTACCTAAGATTTTTTTTGTTTGATGGCTTGTTGCTCGGTAATGAATTATCGCACCATTTTCCTTAAAACCACATATAGTTGGGAAACTATTCGTAACATATTGATCTTGCTTAGATCTAAATTCGGTTAATATTTCTCCTAAATCATACTCAGTTTGATCTTGTAAATTTGGTAGCTCAAACAAATATGCCAAGAATTCACATAGTGCCACCGCGTCATTAATATGAAAATTAACTGCGTGTTTAATCTCAATATCATTCTTAATTGCTTTCGATAGTTGACAAGGGTCGTTAATTTTTTCTACTAGTTTATTATTGAGCAAATCCATAATGTAACTTGAGGCAAAATTTTCATCAACGAGAACCTTATTAGCATGACCCAATATACCGGCAAATCTTTCTTCCGATAAAATAGTTATGTCAGGGCGAGCAATCATAATTTCTTGATTAGCTCTATTCGGGTTAGTAAATAAATATAGTTGGTCTTGAGTGATTAGAACTATAGCGAGCATCAATGGTGAATATGGAGTGTCACTTGCTCTGAGATTTAATAGCCAGCATATTGAATCTGTTGAAGTAACAATCATCGTATCGGCGGAATATTTAGTTAGTAGATTGCGGCATATGGCAATTTTATTACTATATGATTGACCAGAAAATTTATCATCATGAATATATATTTTTGATGATGGCTGATCAGGTTTATCATACCAAATTTGGTCTATCAAATTATCAGATATCTTCTGTAAACGGGATCTTATTTTAGCAAATGTTTGTAACTTAACATTAGTAAAGAGTTTCGAATCATATCCCAATATACCATCATTACCTAAATAGTCATCCCAAGGAAAATGTGCTAAATCTTTAATATCAAAAATCTTAAAAGTTTCTTGATCTAGTTCATGTTTACTTTGTTCTAGATAACGACCATCTGTAAAAAATACCGCCTTACCTTTGCAGATCACCGCAATACCATTTGATCCGCTAAAGTTAGTTATATATTGCAGTCGCTTAGCACTTTGATGAACATACTCATTAAGATATTGATCGTTACATGGTACTATATAGCCATCTATTTTATACTTAGCAAATAGCCCTCTAATATTACGGATACGTTCTTGCATTAAACAACCTACTATTTACCCAAAAGAATTATCTGCTTCTTTCACTATGCGGTTTCTTAGTTACAGAGCTAACATGGCGGGGTACAGCCTTTCCATCAGCCGGAACCTTAGATATATCATTTTTGATAGATTTGCCGATAAGTTGAGCGGTTTTTAGAACTTCAGGACTTAGGTTTTTTATGTTATCTAAAGGTTTTTCTATCTGCTGTTCTCTTGCGAGATTTGGAGTTCTACCAATCATCCCATCAATAGACACTTTAAAAAAATCGGCAAGAAGTACCAATGTAACACTAGATAGCATTTTTTGAGTATCATCTTCTTTTAAAAAAGGACGTAATGCATCTTCACTAAGACCAAGTTTTTTCCCTAACTCAGACTGAGTTAAATCATTTTTGACTAGCTCCTTATTGATAAAACTCCTTAAATTAGCACTTAATTCTTCAGGAGATAGTTTAGCATATTGTTGTTTTTCTCCAGAGTCAAATTCCTCTCTACCCAACAATTCATTGACAGAGCATTTAAAATAATCAGCTAGTTTGAGTATGTTTTTTATCTCAGGACGCCGATTATCTAGCATCTTCCTCATAGTAGTTTCAGGAACATCTGAAGCCTCAGCTAGTTGACCTACCTTTAGCCCTTCCTCCTTCATCTTTTTATTAAGGAAATCCTTTATATTTTCAAACCAACCCATTAAACATAATCTTTTATAAATTTATCCGTGAAAAACGGTTTTTTTTCTTGACAGAAAAAAAACCTTATAGTAAAGTTGTTTGTCTTACCAAATAAATTTAACAAATTCTTTCAGTAAGATAAACTTTAGGAATCGTAACCATTTTACATATAAATTCAACCACTTGTCAATATGTATAAGTTGAATATAAGAAAAATGTTATTAACCCTAAAAACCCAATCATAAAAGGAAATGCTTTATGAATATATACAATATTTATCTGATAATCAAATATATTATTGCTTATTTAGCAACTTTTTTATTAAAAATGCAACCTAAATTATTATTTTACTCAACAATTAATAGGAATATTTTTCCTATTATCATAATCAGGGGGTTTTGTGCAAAATGATCTTGAGGATAAAAAATTCAATATAAATGATAAAGATATAAAACAGCTATATAGCAAGATTATGACTATATCAGGTTACATAATTGCTATGAGGTCAGATTGTCTAAAAGAAGCTAAAAAGACTGAGGATGCTCTAAAAACTCTAATCAGACGTACATATGATATTAGAGGTGGACTTTGGATATGTTTGATTACTATATGGTTTTTAGTCATACTTTTTCTGCAAAAAACTTTTAGTTAATACCTACACAGTCAATTAGACTTCTTTTGAAACTTTACTTCTGCTGGTAATTTGTGCGTGATACCGGTACCATACTCCTCATGTACATTTGAGTACGCTGCGGTTCGAGGTGAAGTGTCTCCTACAAATCTTTGTGCATAAGCGAGTTTTGAAAGAAGTCTATTTTCTCTTTTTTCTTCTCTTTAATCCTTTTTTTGTCATGGGCTGAGAAGGTGGGGTTACTTGCGGGGCTAATTGTGGAATTAGCTTATAACCACAACAATTCATTTTTAGCATAAAATATAGCAATGTTGTTTGTACTAAATATAGTGATATGAAACGATAGAGCCAATCACTAGCTATAAAATACTGTATAATTGCATTAAACACACCACCAACATTAATGTAAATAATAATAAACCAGATATCGTCAGTAATTTTACCACTTCTAGAAATCTCAAAATTCTTAGTAGAATAATGTTTTAGAAAATTAATATGACTATAGCTAAAGCAACTAATAATTAATGTTATAGCAGAAACTATACCTATAAAAAAATTTAAATTAATGAGTTCTTGTAAATCTCCTGTCTTGATATAATCAGATAGTGCTTGTTCCGTCCAACTGCTATTGGTTAATTTTTGGTTTATATATTCAAAAGATTTAAATCTTAATATGATTGGTATTATACTGTAAGATACCAATGTGTAATTATATCTCATAGCAAATAGCCATAGTGGTATTTCCCTTTTAATCATGTTAGTAAATGCTAATCTATTCATAAATTATCTTTATTAAGCCCTTCTTCCATTAAATTAATAAATTCATCTAACTTTTTTCTATAAAAACTCTTCTCTTGAATTACAAGAATTAACATTAATACCTTGAAAAGGCTCTTCTATAATTTTTTTGGTCTAATATTAATTTCTTTAAGTGCCAACAGTCCAATCTAATAATTCTAATTCTTTAATACGTTGAAATTCTGATAAGTTATTAGTAACACAAATAATTTTATGCTCTAATGCGGTGGCGGCTATTAAAACATCATATGCTCCTATAGGCTTACCTTGCTGCTTTAGCAATGCTCTAATTGCAGCTGCTATTATTGCAGTACCATCATTAAATGGTAAGATACTAATAAGACTTACTAGGCTTTGCCATTTCTTATACAGCTTATTCATCTGCTGACTTTGTTTTATATTAAAACCATATTCTATCTCCAATAAAGTTACAACAGATATACTTAAGTCACTAGGACTAACCTGTTGCATTTGTTCTATAACATTAACCTGTCCTCTGAGAAAAAAGGATATTGTGCAAGTATCTAGAAGGTATTTCATAATTTATGTTGCCCTATATTTCATTAAAACTTGTGATCTTTTGGTTCTAACATACTTTGCCTTAATTCCTTTGTATCTGGGTATAAATCTCTTGTGTCTTTATCAAAACTAAAAATGCCTTCTGACCATTTTGTTTGTTTATGACTATTAATCCAGTCAGTTAATGCTTCATTTATTATGCTATTTCTACTTTTGCCTGATAATTGTCTTTGCTGCTCTAGCTCGTTATATAAATGATCGTTGATATAAATATTAAAATTCATATTAAACCTCCTATTTATTTAGTTATTTACTATATAACATGTTATATCATTAAGAAAAACATAAATATTTTTCTTTGTTATTACAATGAAGTAAGAATAGGGAAATATCGACTATACGCATAGAAATGAGGGTTCTGGAAATTCTTCTTTTGATAAACTAATTCATTGCCATCTAGATCAACAACATTTCCACCATTAGCTTTAATTAGTGCATGACCTGCTGCGATATCCCATTCCATAGTTGTCCCAAATTTGGGATAAATATCGGCTTTCCCTTCTGCTATTAGACATAATTTAATTGAGCTTGGTATGCTAACTATTTCGGTAATTAAATGTTTTTCTAAAAATTTCTTAATCTTTGAATTGGAGCAGCGTGAGCTAACAACAGCACTATAATGATTTCTAGGTAAGGCATCAAAACTTACTGCCACATCATTTTGTTCAACTCGCAAAATATTATTAACATCTGTATAATGTAATTTCTGTATGGATGGTTGATAGATAAAGCCAATAACAGGCATACCATTTTTTATCAAGGCAATATTTACTGTATATGTATCCTCACCTTTTACATAACTTTTTGTCCCATCAATCGGATCAATCAACCAAAAATGCTCTTTATTTAAAGCAACTGGCTCTCTCTCTTCACAAATTACAGGAATATTTGGTGTTAACTTTGTTAAACCATTATATATAAAATCACTAATTTCTTTATCAGCATTTGTTACAGGTGAATTATCATCTTTATAACAAACTATTAGCCCTAAATCTCTTGTCATTAGAGCAATTCTTCCAGCATCGGTAATTAAACTTTTTAACGATCTAATTAAATTAACTATCATTTGTTATTTTCTATAAATTGCTTAGCCTCATCATCTTCTAACCACTTTCCTGTTTTTAATAATATTTCTTGTTGAACTTTCACTATATTATCCTGTGGAATACCCTTTAATTCTGTAGCAGCTAAATATTCTATACCATAATAATTGAGATCAACTGTCTTTAGAAAATTATCTATATCATTTAATTCACTTTTTTTATTCTCAAAAATTATAATGTTATTAGGTAAAATATTTGTGATACGCATGAACTCATATAGTGCCTGAGATTTATTTAAAAAATCAGTAAATATTATGCCTTTATAAAAAATCGGTGACCTTTTATCATTCTCATCAAATTTTAATATTTCTTTATTATTAACTTTATCAGTAAATTTAATACCAAGTCTACTTAGTTGCTCATACTGCCATTCCTCATAATTTTCAATCCTTCTACATGCTGGGTTAATTTTAGTAAAGCCAAAAACCAAAGCCCCAGAACTCTTTAGCTTATCAATAAATTTCGACCAATTAGCTTCTACCAACATAACTTGTCTTTGCAGTAGCAACTTAGCAATTACTTCATCTATATTGGAGCGATACTTTTTTAAAGCAGCAAGCTCCTGGGTAAACCCCCCATAAGGATTGGCATAACGAAACATATTAGACTTAGGCGTAACTATTGTATCATCAATATTGATTAGCACTAAGCTAGATCCATCAATTTTTTCAAATAAATTTTTTACTGTAACAGAATCTATGGAATAAGTGGGAATGATTATTGCATAACTCGTATATGGTAGCATAACAAGAATTAATAATAATTTTGACTTATGCAGGAGGTCTAACAATTTTAATAAAAAATTATTTTTTATTGTCATATGGATTTATGTTTTTCTGATTCTTAATTTTAACATTGCTTCTTTTTGTAGCATTTATCTTATTAATCAACTCACTAAATAATTTTACAAAATCACGAGAGTTAAATATTGATTCTTTTGTATCAGATAATCGATAATTATAACCAATAAACATCACGTTATCGTCATAATTTTTGAGTTGACTTTCCATCGAAATTAGCTCACTAGAATTTTCATCAACCATTATTAGAACTTTTGGCATGAACTTCACTTCTATTAAAAAGTTTAATATTAACCGAAATGAAGGACTATTATTGCTACTCAATATACCTTGATAAAATGTCTGATAAGTATTATCAAAAGGCTCCATATTATTAAAAATAAGATAATTATGTTGAGGGAAACTATTAGATAAGTCAATATTGAATTTTTTTAAATAATCAGCCTTCCATATTTCTAGTTTCTTTATATTGTTAAAGTTACCAGTTAGACTACGGTCACTAACAATTACTGGACTTCCTTTATCCATTATACCTTTTATAAATTTAGGTAAATTACTATCTAGTAACTCATTTTTATACTCTGTAAACAATATTGTATCAATATAAACTACCTTTGATGCTTTAACTAATTTAAATAATTCAGATAGTTTAGATAATTCATTTTTATTCAGTTGGTTAATTGGAGGAAAGAATGATTTGAATATAACTTTGTCTCTCCCTAAAACCAACAGGATATCCTCAGGAGGATAATTATTGCATAATTCTTGATATTCATTATTTATTTGCTCTAAACTATTAGTCTTAACAATCTTGCCATCTGCTATTAAGGGCAATAATAGTAGTATGCAAGCAATATATTTATTGTATAATTTGATACTTTTCAAAGCAAAATCGTATAGCTTTAATTTAGTTTCTCTAGTTAACATGGTATTTGCTCTTATTTTTAGTCATTGCAAAAGCAGAGTTTCAAAAGAGGTCTATTATCTTGCCATTATGAATTCAATATCAATATCCACTTTTTGCCATATCTTACCACAAGTAAGTATAGGATAATTTTTAAACATTGCTAAAGCAATACAACCCCTATCGCCTAAGGATAAACCATACTGTTTTGTTTTTTTAATTATTTTTGCTGTTATTAATGCCTGTTCTTCACAAAAATCTATAATTTTAATACCAAAAAGTTTGATCAGATTTCGACAATCGTCTTCTGTTAAATTTTGTACTTCAATACAATATTTATATAACTTCCGCAATATTTATACTTGAGATTATGGCATGTTTCAAATTCTGTCTTACAGATTCATACCCAGATTCTTTTGCAAATAGCATTATAAGAGCGGAAGAATCAAATACTATCTTATTAGCCATTTTTTATATTTCTCAATTCTTCTATCTGGTATTCTTCATGCTTTTTGTTTATAAAATCATCTACTACTGAATCTTTTTTATCAGTTTGATTTTTTATAAAAATTGCATGCATCTCATCTATTATTTTATTAGCACTAATTATTTTTACTTCATCTTTATAAATTTCTAGATTAACTTTATCACCAGGTTGTATATTAAGCACTCCTCTTATTTCTGACGGAATCAATACTCTACCATGTTGATCCATACTTGTTATTAGTTTTTCCACAATCTATACCTAAATGTTTATTTAAATAGTTTAACATTTAATATAATATGTCATTTAAATAAATTACACAATAAACTTATAAATTGCTGTCGATAACAAGGCATACCCTACAATTTTCATTCATCATCATAAAAAAATAGCAAAAAAACCGTAAACATTCACTAGACCTCTTGTAAAACTCGCTTATGCTGAGGAATTTGAAGGAGACGCTTCACCTCGAACCGCAGCGTACTCTAGTGTACGTGAGGAGCAAAGTACCGCTATCACGTACAAATTATAGTCAATTCAGGAGAATTTGGGGCTAGGAGCGATGGAGCGACGCCTATAAGTAATAGGCGAGCGACGAGTAACGACGTCTCCAGCTTCTCATCAATTGACTATACCAGCAGAAGTAGAGTTTTGCAAAAGGTCTACAGAGATATGATTAATGGTTTTTTAGTTTCTGATAACCATTAACTATGCTACTTTCTTTTTTTATACCAGTATATTCAAGAGCAATATAATAATTGCTAACTTCAGAAATTCTTATACATTCATCTATATCATGGATATTATCGCTGTGTTGCATTTCTTCGTTCTTCGGGGCCTTCTCTCTTGCTTTTTCAATTGCTTCACTTCTTGATTGGGCAACTACCAAGGTCATAAAATGGTACTCTCCAAAGGAATTATTTTTATATGAACCAAGATTTACAAAAAACAGATAATTCTCACTAGCCGTAGGTTTTGTTTCGTGAATATGAATATTAAAACCATCAATACTATCCGCTATAAACCAAGAATCAATATGTAAAGATACAGGTGTACCAATCCATTTGTTTTTAATCTGTTGAGACATATCTATATTTGATTTCCCAATTACAAAAACCACATCATGTATTTCTATATTGCATCCTTCAATCTTACCACCAAGGTAAAAAATACCCAATTTAGGATAGTTAAACATAAAATCATGAAATCGTGGCATATAAAAAGTTCTCAACAAACAAATAAGATTATTCATGGTGCCGATAGAGGGAATCGAACCTCCGACCTACGCGTTACGAATGCGTCGCTCTGCCAACTGAGCTATACCGGCGAGATGTTTATAAACTTGCGTTAGTTTAACATTTTTGACCATTCTGGGTCAGAAGCATCTTGAGGGGTGATAATTTCTCTTTCATTATAACCGGTTAAATCAATGGAATATATACGATTTCTCCCAGCTACTTTGTTTCTAGGAGGCCAACCTTTAGCAAACATAATTATCCTACCATTGGTTGACCAGCAAGGACTTTCAACCAGATACCCACTAGTTATAATTCTTTCACTATTTTCCTCACCATTAGCAAGAGCTTTCATCACCCCAATGGTAAAACCCTCTCTAGAAATTTTAGTAAAAGCTATATAATCCCCTCTAGGTGACCAACTTGGTGCATAATAATTTCCCCCGCCAAAACTTATACGTTCAACATTTGAACCATCAGAATTCATAATATATAATTGCTTTGATCCACTTCGATCAGAATTAAAAACTATCTTAGTACCATCCGGTGAATAACTAGGAGAAGTATTAATACCAATGCCATTGGTCAACTGCTTAGTTGCCATGCTATTCAAATCAATTTCAAAAATATGGGTAGCCCCATTTCGTGCTATTGACATTATAGCCTTGTCCCCCTGGGGTGAGAATCTTGGAGCAAAGGACATACCAGGGAAATTACCAACCAGTCTCTCTTTACCTGTTTTAAGATCACGAATATAAACATGTGGTTTTTGCTTTCGTGCATACGATAAATACATAATCTTATCTGCTTGCGGCGAAAATCTTGGAGTAAGAACTAGATTTTTACCGTCTGACAGATATTTATGATTAGCACCATCATGATCCATCATAGCTATTTTCTTTACCCGTTTTAGATAAGGTCCACTCTCTGACACATACACTATTCTCGTATCAAAATAACCTGAATCGCCAGTAATTTTCTCGTAAATTTTATCAGCTATTTTATGTGCCACCCTACGCCATAAATTTGCTGACACTTCAAAAACCTCACCTATAAGATCTTTTTCTAAACTTACATCCCATAATATAAAACTAACCTTTAGCTTGCCAGAAGATAGTTTGATAACTTCACCATTAATTAGCAGATTAGCATTAATTTGTCGCCAAGCAGCAAAAAGAGGCTTATGTTTTATCCCTAGAGTTTGTTCTATAAAAGAAGCAGTAGAAATAGGACGAAACATACCAGAACTTTTTAGGTCATTAGATACTACGCTAATTATATCAGCACCAATTACACTATTGCCACTATTATCTGCATCAAATTTATTGATGGCTATCGGCATTGGATCAACATGTCCACGCTCTATAACTATAGTTTCTATTGCATAGCTATTAAAGTTAGCAACTACTAATAGTATAACAAATAAATACTTGATCACTAATCCCACCTAGATCATTTTTTAACAAATCATATCAATTTTTTTACTAGCTATATTTTATTAGCTACACTATAGCAGATAAATTGTAAAACACTAAGTATTAGAATGTAAAAAATAATAAATTTTATGAAAATAATGAAGAGATGCTTATACCTTGTTATCGACAGCAAGAATACTAATATTTGACATTCATAAATGATCAAGATACAATCGACATATGTGGCATAAAATGTTATATTATGCACAAATCGCTAGCATGGATATTATGGAAGTTATACGTACAAAATTAGGGGATGGTGGCAGAGTCATTATTCCATCAATCTTTCGTCACAATCTTAATCTAATGGCAGGAGATGACATTATATTACATATGAAGGATGAGACAATTTATATTACCACTCCTAATCAAGCTTTATCCAAACTACAAACAAAGGTGAGAAACCATATTAATGCCACTAATCAAAATGTTTCCCTTGTTGATGAGCTAATAGCCATGAGACGTTTAGAGGCAAAGCGTGAATAATAATATTATACTTGATGCTTCCGCATTACTCATACCCATATACACTGCTGATAGGGTTTGGACTCAACTACAATTAAATAATGCAGATATTAAATTAATTCGCTGAATTCCTACAAAAATATATCCAGACAAGTTGTAACTGGACATTAAATTAACTTATCTTCTATTCTTTCTAACTGCCAAAAGAATATTTAGTTATTGGAGTATAAAACACTACTTAATTAATTATCTCCGACAATCAATTAGTCAGATTAGCTGTAATTTCGAAAGAAATCCAATGTTAAAAAAATACTGAAAAGATAAAATATTGAATAGGCAAATAATTTCTTAGCCTGTTTATTATCTTTATCACGAAACAAAGAAACAGCATAATATAGAAAAATTAGACCTAATATAAATGCCGTAAGCAAATATAAATGATTACTTATTCCTAAGCAAAATGGCATAAATGTAGTAATAAACATAATTATACTATAGGCAAGAATTTGCTTCTTAGTATAATAATCTCCCTTTACTACCGGCATCATCGGAACATCACAATTTTTGTAGTCTTCTGAACGAAAAATTGCCAATGCCCAAGAATGCGGTGGTGTCCAAGTTAAAATAATCATAAATAAAGAAAAAGAGCCAAGAGAAATCTCATTAGTCACCGTTGCCCAACCAATCATAGGCGGTAATGCACCTGCCACCCCACCAATAACTATATTTTGCATGGTTGAACGTTTTAGCCACATAGTATAAATGAAAACATAATATAATATGGTTATTAATAACAATAAAGCAGATAGCAGATTAACACAAAGACCCATCAGAAAAACTGAAAAGAAGGCAACAACCACACCAAAAGCTAAAGCGTCCTGTGGTTCTATAACCCCGGTAACTAGAGGTCTATTTTGCGTACGTTTCATTATGGCATCAATATCTCTATCATACCACATATTAATAGCTGCACTACTACCAGCTCCAAGCGTAATACAGAGCATAGCAATGCACGCTATAAATGGATGAATTACGCCTGAAGCAAGCCATAGACCAGAAAAGCTGGTAAATACCACAAGTGCCATCACTCTAGGTTTCATCAGCATAATATAGTCCATAACAGAGCTATTAGACCTTTTTTGACTAGTATTAATCTCTAGTTTTGCAAGAGGTCTAATATAATTAGAGGAATTATTCATATATCTTTATCTCAAGAAAATTTATTATTTCTAGGAAATCCACTAGGAGGGATTTTGCCAACAGAGCCTCGTCGTCCACGAAATGGTAAAAGATCTTTCTCTACCCTAGTCTTTTCTCCTATTTTCCAGCTTAATCCTAAACTACTATCAAATATCTTAACATCCATCAGTTTGGCATCTTTAAATTTTTGCAGAGTTACGCCTTGTCCTCGTTTCATTATTGGTACTTCATTGAGATTAAATACTAATAATTTCCGGTTTTCACCTATACAAGCAAGACAATCGCCATCTACTGGTAAGCAAGTAATACAATAATGATTTTCAGGAACTTGCATAATTTGCTTACCAAGTTTAGTTTGGGCTACTACTTCATCTGAATCAATAATAAATCCTTTGCCAATACTACTGGCTAGTAAAAGCTTTTGGGTTGGTTGATAGACACACATGCTTACTATTTCTTCATTACCAATATCTATAATCAGCTTTATCGATTCTCCATTGCCTTTCCCTCTAAATATATTATCGCCTAGAATAGTGAAAAAACGCCCCGATGCACTAAATATAAGGATTTTGTCAGTAGTATAAGCCTCAAGAATAAAGTTTTCTGCATCGCCTTCTTTGTATTTTACAGTTGATAAATCATTATTATGACCTTTCAAAGAACGAATCCACCCCATTTTGGAACATATTATGGTGATAGGTTCTTTGGTTATGAAAGCTGAAATATCAACAATCTGAGCGACAATATTAGCCTCTTCAAAACTAGTTCGACGCATGCCTAATTTAGTAGTAAAACCAAACTTTGTTTGCACCATTTTTACTTCTTTCTTAACTATTTTCTTTAACTCATTCGGATCCTGTAAAATTTTCTGCAGATTTGCATGTTCTTTTTCTAGCGAAGTATGTTCGTTAATAATTTCTTGTTCTTCCAGTTTTCTTAAAGACCTCAACCTTGTATTGAGAATTGCTTCAACTTGCAGATCAGTTAAACTAAATTTAGCGATCATTATTTGTTTAGGCTCATCTTCTTCACGAATAATTTTGATTATTTCATCCAAATTTAGGTAAGCTATTCTTAAACCTTTAAGAATTTCCAATCTATGTTCAATTTTGCTAATAAGAAATTTGGATCTACGAGTAATAATATTTTGTCGGTGTAATAAAAATTCCTGCAATATTTCCAGTATATTAGCTACTTTAGGAATATTATTTGAACCTATAACATTCATATTAAGCTGGATTCTATTTTCTAGAACAGTTAATTTGAATAATGACTCCATAATTACATTAGGGTCACAATTACGATCTCTAGGTTCAATAATTAACCTTATATCTTCTGTCGATTCGTCTCTGATATTACCGATCAAAGGAATTTTTTTATCTTTTAACAAGCCAGCTACTTGTTCGATAAGTTTAGATTTTTGTACTTGATAAGGTATTTCAGTAATTACTATCTGATATAAACCATAACTTAAATCCTCTTTGACCCATCTTGCCCTTACTCTAAAACTACCACGTCCTATACTATAGGCTTGGTGGATTGAATCAATTCTATCTACAATTATGCCACCTGTTGGAAAGTCAGGACCTTTGACAAATTGCAAAATATCGTTGACCTTTGATTCAGGATGGTCAATTAAATATATTAGCGCATCACATAATTCATGTAAATTATGTGGGGGGATACTGGTTGCCATACCAACTGCTATACCTTCTGAGCCATTAGCCAATAAATTAGGAAACATAGCAGGCATAATTACTGGTTCAGTATCTGAATCATCATAGGTAGCACGAAAATCGACGGTATCTTGATCTATATCTGACATTAATAAAGTACAGATTTCTGTCATTCTTGATTCCGTATAACGCATAGCTGCTGCATTATCGCCATCAATAGAACCAAAATTTCCCTGCCCATCAATTAATGGATATCTGAGAGAAAAACTTTGGGCAAGACGTACCAATGTATCATAGACTGCACCATCACCATGTGGATGATATTTACCGATTACATCACCGACAACTCTTGCACATTTCTTATATCCTGAGGCTGGTTCTAACCTTAATTGCAGCATAGCATATAATAATCTACGATGGACTGGTTTTAACCCATCACGAACGTCAGGCAAGGATCTTGACATAATTGTTGATAGAGCATAAGAGAGATAACGCTCTGATAATGCATTACCAAAATCTATATGTTCTATTTTAGCATCATTGGTCATAAAAAACTTTTTCTTATATTTATTTCCGATAGTATAATACCCTAAATATATACTCACACTAATACAAAAATAGTATTAAATAGTAAAAATTATACTTTTTATTTTAATGGTTCTATATTTTACTAATTTTTACATTAAAGTGACCTTAATTTTCTTTGCAAATCCATAATTTAATATCTAGATATTAATTAAAATTTAATTAGTCCATTAAAATAGAAAGAGTGGGTAATAAGGTCTTTTTTAAAACTATAATCATAACCAGCCCCTAGTTTAAATGGTAAGACAGATTGTACGTTTACATAACCTCCTAAAGTATATTTCACATTCTTTGCAGATGATCCTACAGGTTTTATGATGGGAACCCCTATTGGGGCTTGATGTGATGTGTTAGTAAAAGTAATTACGCCTGTTGGATTATTCAGTAAAAGAGTATTATCTAATTTGACGTGAATTTCCGGAATAATTGAAATATTTTCTACCAAAATATTTTTACTTAAACTTATTCCAGTTTCAAGTAATATTCTTTTGCCTTTCTTAGTTGGTACATTAATGTTAAACTCTTTCCTATATTCTGTAAAATTGTTTATTAAAAAATGATCAAATGTTATTCCTACTATTGGTTTGAACAGAAATTTATCTAAATCCATTTTATAGTAAGTTTCAAGTTTTGCACGTGTTACATAACCGTTAGTCTTGCTATTAATTGCAATATTATTCCGTTCTCCTTTGTTTTTAATAAAGGCTTTACCATATTTGAGATAAGAATTCAGATATATATTTGGTGATAATGTATGTTGGGTATAAATTGCCGCTACATGTAAAATAGTATTTTGCTTATCATTAAAGATGGTTTGCAATCTAGTATACGAATTTGCAAGAGCATATGCGATTCCTATAATAAAACTATCCAGGGGGCGTGCATCAAAACCTAAAATAAAACCTTGCTGATTATTTTTAAAGGCTAAAATATTTCCTTGTTGCTGTTGTTTGGTAATAGAGCTGATAAATTGAATCCATCCTCCTTTTTTAATATAATCATTATCTCCTGACGCTACCACATTTACCGTAGAATTATCTGTTAATGTATGGTTAGTTAAAGCATTAGAAATCGTATCCAAATAGTCAAATTCTATATATGTAGTATATTTCGATATATCTTGCTCAACATCAGGGTTAATAGGTGAAATATAACTATTTTCTTCAGCTAATATTTGAGAAGATGGAATTGCTACTGAATTTGGTTGTTCAGATTCTAAATTGGTTTGCTCAATGCTTGAATCTGGTTGTTCAGATTCTAAATTGGTTTGCTCAGTGCTTGAATCTGGTTGTTCGGATTCTAAATTGGTTTGCTCAGTGCTTGAATCTGGTTGTTCGGATTCTAAATTGGTTTGTTCAGTGCTTGAATCTGGTTGTTCAGATTCTAAATTGATTTGCTCGGTTTCTGAATTGGCTTGTTTAGCTACTAAAGTTGGTTGTTCGTCTGCTTGGTCTGGTTGTTTAACTACTGAAGACGGAGGGTCATCTACTGGAGCCGTAGGTTCAGCTGCTATTGGCTCCTCTTCTGCAAACAATGTTTCTAACCCTAGGTTGTCTCCAAATATTTCATATGGATCAACATCTGCATTATCGTCTACAGATACTGCAGCTTGTTGAATTACTTCATGCACAGGTTTCTCAGCTGCTACATCTGTTTGTATAGCTACTGAGGTTTGTTGTTCATCTACTATATCTGTTTGTGTAGCTACTGTTTTTGTATCTATGGTATTTGTGTGTTCAGATACTAGGGTAGGATGGGCATCTACTGTAACCGTCTTTGTTGCTGGATGCATATCTGTTGTTGTAGCAATTTCCATTACTGAAACTTCCTCGATTATTGGAGCCATATATATTACTGGATCTGCCATTACTGTAGCCTTTTCTGTTACAGGAGAGGTTACTGTTACTGTAGCCGTCTTTGTTACTGGAGGTGCATCTGTTATTGTAGCAATCTCTATTACTGGAACTTTCTCAGTTATTGGAGCCATATGTATTACTGGAGTTGGCATTACTGTAGCCTTTTGTGTTATTGGAGAGGTTACTGTTACTGTAGTTGTAGCCGTCTTTGCTGCTGGAGGCATATCTGTTGTTGTAGCAATTTCCATTACTGGAACTTCCTCGATTATTGGAGCCATATGTATTACTGGAGTTGGCATTACTGTAGCCTTTTGTGTTATTGGAGAGGTTACTGTTACTGTAGCTGTAGCCGTCTTTGCTGCTGGAGGCATATCTGTTGTTGTAGCAATTTCCATTACTGAAACTTCCTCGATTATTGGAGCTATATGTATTACTGGAGTTGGCATTACTGTAGCCTTTTGTGTTATTGGAGAGGTTACTGTTACTGTAGCCGTAGCTGTCTTTGTTGCTGGGGGCATATCTGTAGCTCTCTCCATTACTGGAGATGGTTCTGTTATTAGAACAATAGCTGCATGCCCAATAATACCCTTTTTAGTGGTCTCCAACTCATCTCTCAATGATAACGAATTTCTTGTTGTAGGAGGTATATCATCTGATGACTCATCTTCAGAATCTACCCTTTTTCTTTTTCTAGATATTTGTTGTGGAGCAGTTTCATTAGATTCTGTGATTGTAGGTGATGGAGTATCTCTTGCTAAATTATCCAAAGAAGCATATCCTTCATCTTCCCACAGTAGGCGTTGTTCTCTGGCACGTTTTATACTATCAACGATTTGCTTATAGTTATCTTGTCCATCATTCTCTTCCGATATCTGAGATTCATCGGATATATTCCTTTTGGGCTGAACTATAGTTGTATTGGTTAGTAATTCAATATTATCATCTAGAGCATGTAACTTAGATTCAAGGGTAAGTCTTGTTTCTTTTAATTCAGCAATCTCAGTTTTTTTCTTATGGATAGAACCTAACAGTTGGTCGTATGTATTGATTTGTTCTTCGAGTAGTGGTTTTTGATCTTCTATATCACGTATATTTTGTCCTAAGTATGTCAACTGTTCGTTTGCTACTTTAAGTTTAACAGAAAAAGTTTCTTCTGCTTCTGCAACTCTATCAAAAAACTTCCCTTGTATTTCTTGAAGTTTAACAGAAAATTTTTGTTCTGTTTTTTGACTATTATAGTCTTCTTTAGGATTAAGTAATTCTAGGTAATCTTTTTCTAGTAAATCAAGCATTTCCGTTAATTTATTTCCATCTTCAGATGGTTTTATTATTATGTTTTCTGGGTCTACTTTTTTTAATTTCTCATGAGTGTCATTAACAATAAACCATATTTGTTCCATGTTCTCTTTAAATTCAGCAAAAGAAATTTGTTCTGTTTCTTTACTATATAATGGCAAATTTTTGATCTCTTGTTGCTGTAAAATTGAGAGCATTTCTTCACTCTTTTGTTTCTCTAAATTATGTTCTCTTTTACGATCAAGTAATTTTAAATACTCTTCTTCTAGTGCATTAAGTTCTTCTTGTAATTCATTTCCATTTATTTGTAACTGTTCTTGTTCTAATTCTTTTAATTCATCACTGACTTTATCAATAGCATTCGATGTTGCCTCTATTTCATTTTCAAGGTGATGTCTATGAGTAAATGGACGTGGGTGAGAGAATTGTCCTATTTCTTCATTAAATCCTACTGCCAAGACATCAGATACGTCAAATTTTTGCAATAAGAAAAATAAAAAAACAAAAACTAGATACTTTTTTACTAAATGTCTATTCACAAAACTATTTTGTGGCATGCTAAATACAACCATTCTATTACCTATTAGTTAATTTATTTGTTAAAAATTAACTAATATTAATATAATTGTCATAGCTAAATAAAGCAAAAAGTGCATTTATAGTTTTATTCTTAGGAAATTAGGCTGTTGTATGTTGTAAAAAATCATAATTATAGATTAAAATCATATCATTAATAGAAATACGATTAATAAAACTAAGAATTACGAGAAGCAAGGAAAGTAAGGAAAAACACTAAATAATATAACCGCAGTTTGACATAAAGACGATAAGAAAGTATTTGAAAATAAACTGTGAAGGACGTAATATTCTCTAAATGATAAAGTAAAATTGGAGAATGTATCTATGTCTTACCTCACTGAGATTTTATACATAATTGATGATTTTGCAAGCCATTTGAAGGAGACGCTTCACCTTGAACCACAGAGTAATCTAATGTACGTGAAGATTCGAGGATAGTACCCTACATTTTTTACTATTTTCTTATGATGAATAAAAAATCTGGTCACCAAGCGTCATTGAGAGGAGATCGTAAGGTCGACGAAGCAATCCAAAAAATGACCAGGAATGGATTGCTTCTTGGCTCACGCCTTCTTGCAATGACGTTTTTATGCTGTTTAATACTTATACAATAAAAATTTTAGGGTGCTATGAGCTATACTACCCGATCTTCTTCTTGTGTTAAAAATTCCTCCAGCTTTTCTCTTGTGTAATCTTTTTCTTCTAAGATTACTTCATTGTCAAAAATATGTTGTACTGTTTTTTCTTCTAATAATGGACCTTTTAAGTGCTCAATAGATCGAGGATTTTCTTGATAGAACTTTAATATTGCTTTTTCTTGACCCGGAAATCTCCTTGCTTGAGCTATAATAGCATTTTTAATATCATCCTGTTCAATACGTAAATTCTTAACTTGCATATATTCTGATAACATCAGACCTACTCTAACACGACGTAAGGCTAGCTTATTATAGTACTCATTAATTTCTGCTTCTGATTTATCTTTAAATATTGAATCTGAGTCGTTACTTTTCTCTGTTTGAGATTTTAAAGTATTTACTTCCTGAGATATTAAAGATTTGGGAACATTAAACGTTAATATCTCTTCTAATTGGTCAAATAATCTCATTTTCATTAAAGTATGTATATGCTCCCTATATTCATCTGCTATACTTTTAGAAATATTAGTACGCAATTCTTCAACTGTTTTACAATTAAATTTCTTAGCAAACTCATCATCAACGACTATTTCATCAGCAGAATGTACCGCCTTTACCTGAACAATAAATTTAGCAGGCTGACCTGCAATTTGTTCCATATGATATTCTTTTGGGAATGTAACATTAACCTCTACCTTATCTCCAGCTTTACTACCAATAAGCTGATCTTCAAACCCATCAATAAAAGCTCCACTACCAATTACTAATTTGTAATCTGTAACTTTACCACCTTCAAAAGGCTCATTATTGACATAACCAATCGCATCAATAGTAACTTCCTGCCATTTTTCTACTTTCCCTTTATTTTCTTTAGTATAATTTTTTGACATAGACGCAAGTTTATCTATTTGCTTATTAATATCCTCTTCCTCAATTACTAATTTTGGATAAGTGATTTTTATTTTTTTGAAATCTGGTAATTCAATGTTAGGTAGTAGCTCAAATTTTAGAGTAAATTCTAGATCTTCATTATCTTTATCACATAAATCTCCTAATTGAGGATTACCTACTGTTTTTAGTTTATGATCTTTTATAATATGCTGTACTGCGTGATTAATTTCATGGCTTACCACATCAGACCTAACAGATTGCTTATATTTTTGATTAACAATGTTGATTGGCACTTTCCCAGCACGGAATCCATTGAGTTTAACTTTTTTTGATAAATTATCTAATTCTTTTTGCACTTGATTGGCAATTTTAGAAGAAGGAAGAACTACTTTCACTTCAAAATTTAGATCTTCATTTTTAAGTTCTGTGACTTGCATACTAAAAAACTCATTAGCAATATTAAAATATCATGCAAAAACTTGAAGGGCTGCAAAATCACTCCAATTTTTGCGTTATTAATTTAGTGGTGCGGATGGAGGGACTTGAACCCCCACGCCTTGCGGCGCTAGAACCTAAATCTAGTACGTCTGCCAATTCCGTCACACCCGCATAGTGTATCTTGACTATTTATCAACTAGTCTCAGCTAAAAATTTTGTCAGACAGTCATAATACACATGATACAAGTTTTGTAAATCGCTAACTTTTGTATATTCATTAATTTTATGAGCTGTCTCAGACAATAAGCCAAATTCCACAACAGGACAATAATCTTTAATAAACCTCGCATCAGAAGTGCCACCACTAGTAGATAATTTTGTAGATATTTGAGTTGTATCAGATACTACTTGAACAAAATCAGCAATTAACCCTGTTGGTTCTTGGATAAAACAATCAGCTGAAGATACACTACTTAATTCATATTTAAATTGGTATTTAGCACAATATTTGTTAATTATCTGATCTATCAAATCTGTTATGCTAGATAATGAATGAAGATCATTAAAGCGAACATTAAATTTTGCTGTAATTTTCCTAGGGATTACATTAGTGGTATCATTACCTACATCAATAGATGTAATTTCTAAATTTGACTGTTGAAAAAATTTACTCCCTTCATCTAATCGATAATTAACCAATTCATTAAGTATTTGAACTAAAGGATGAATCGGATTATTGGCTTGCAATGGATATGCTACATGCCCAGCTGTACCATATAGAGCTAAGTTAAAGTTAATACTTCCACGTCGACCAATTTTTACGGTATCCCCTACTTGCTGTTCATTTGTTGGTTCGCCTACAATAGCAAGATCGATCAAATTATTATCATGTTGATGCAAATATTTTAGCATTTCTACAGTGCCATATTTACCACTTCCTTCCTCATCGCTAGTAATTAAAAAACTAATTGAACCATTAGGAACTTTAACACATTCAATGAACTGCAAGCTAGCAGCCAGAAAACATGCTATCGCTCCCTTCATATCGACAGTTCCCCTACCATAAATCTTCTCACCCACTTTACTTGCTATAAAAGGATCATTAAGCCATAATGCTCTATCACCTGCTGGCACAACATCAACATGTCCAGCAAAACAAATATTAGGACGGGCAGTACCATAAACAGCATAAAGGTTGGTTACTTTATAATTATCTTCACCAAATATTTTGGTTTCAGTCTTAAAACCATTTTTTTCTAATAAATTACTAATATATTCAATACAACCGCTACTATTAGGCGTTACTGATTGAAAACTAATCAATTTTTCAAGAAGTTGTATATACATATTCCAACTATTCTCGGACAACCAAAACAGATACCCCAGAATGCCGCACAATTTTCGACGCATTAGGACCTAGCATATAATCTCTAAGCTGTGGTCGTACTGCTGAAATAATAATTAAATCAGCTTTTACTTCATTAGCATATTGTATTATTTCATCATAGACCGCCCCTCGACCAATATGTAATTCAACTTCGATCTCCTCAGGTACATATTGCCTAATTAGCTCTGTTACCTGTACCCGATATTTTTCTTTTTGGTCTTTTGCCCAGCTTTTAGGCAAATAATCCTCGACCATTTTCATACCAAAATCCGAGATGATATAAAGAAAATGTAATTTGGCATTAAAGATAGTAGCAAAACTTAAAGCCTTTGGTAATATTGCCTTAACCGATTGTTTATCCGACAAATCTAATGGTATTATTATATTTTTAAACACAATTAACAACTACTCCGATATTTATTATCTATTTCTTACTGCTGAATGTTTTGGCAAAATAAAATTATTAGTATCAGCAAAATGATTAATATCAATATTATATAACATATAATTAGAATGTTTAAAATGTTTTACATTTTTATGAAACATACCAATAAATTTATCCAATAATTTAGCATCCATACTACTGTTAGTAACTAAAATTGCCGTTACTGCCACTGTATTCAAATCTGCAGTGATTCCAGGATATAATCTTTTATCCAGCAATCCCTTATGAAAAGCTTTATTAGTGGCTAGTAATTGTTCAATTTTATCATTTTCCATAGGTATAAAATCAACCCCACAGCTATTAGCAGTAAACCCTACTAAAGCGTTAGGATGACCTACCGTCATAATCATCACATCAATTTTACCATTACAAAATTGTTTTATTGACTCTTCGTAACTCATTTCATCGCAATCTATTGGCTCTTTGGTAAAATTATATAACTTCCTGATAGCATTGTAAGTAATGGTATTACTAGACAATGACAAACCATTTGATATTCTCTTCCCTTCAATATCTGAAAAGCCTTTTATCTTATCCTTATCCTGACTTTTTACTACAACAGTAAAAAGCTCGTCATATAAATTAAGCACCTGACGCATTTCTTGCATTTTCTCTGTATTGGCATAATGCCCAATAGCTTCAAACGCTTCCAATGCTATATTGGATTGCACCAAAGCTAAATCTATCTTACCTTCTCTTAGCAAATTTAAATTTTCAACACCTCCATTGGTAGGTACTACTTCACAATTTACAGTTTTATCAGCTAAAGTCATGGTTCTACACAAATCCAATCCGATAGAGTAATAACCTTTCAAAATCGAACCAGAACCAATTCTTATTGTTTTTTGCGAAGCTAAGACACAATTATTAGTGCAAAACAGACAAAAAACTACCAATAAAACTCTAAAATTGTTCATAAATATAATATACACTATAACTAATTGACCACTAATACTTTTTAAGATAAATAATTAAAAAAATAATATTCTTTACCCTATCAGCAACGAAGCAATGTCTCAACGTCATTGCGAGACCACGCAAGTAGGTCTCAGCAATCCATTTTTTATTGCTTTTATGGATTGCTTCGTTGACCTACGGTCTTCCTCGCAATGACGTCTGAGGGGCTTTGCTTCGTCGCAGCAAAACTACTTCTCGCTAATAGATAGACTTAGCTATAAACTACCCCTACTACTATCGATAATCAAGATAATTGTTACAGTGCATATATAAAAAATTCCTATTCCTTATAATATTCTTCTCCAATTTCAATTTCAGCCCGGTTATTTGACTTACGCCAATTATTGCTGTCCCTTAGTGAGTAGATACAGCCACAATATTCTTGCTTATAAAAATTCTCACGTTTAGCTATTTCGTACATTCTACTACTCCCGCCTGATTTTCGCCAATTATAAGTCCAGTAAGTTATTCCATCGTAATGAGAGGCAGCTTTAATGCCTGATTCATTAATTTGATTCATGTCTTTCCAGCGGGAAATGCCAAGAGAGCTGGTAATAACTTTAAAATCATTCTCATAGGCATAAAGGGCTGTGCGTTCAAAACGCATATCAAAGCACATAGAACAACGTTTGCCTCTTTCTGGCTCCCATTCCATACCTTTGCTTCTCGCAAACCAATTTTGTACGTCGTAATCTGCATCAATAAAATTGATACCCATTTTTTCAGCAAAACGAATATTCTCATTTTTACGGATTTCATACTCTTTTTTAGGATGAATATTGGGATTGTAGAAAAAAATAGTTAAGTCAATACCAGACATCAACATTTTCTCCATAAGTTCTCCTGAACATGGAGCACAACAGGAATGTAGTAGAACTTTATTTTCACCATTTGGTACTGATAGGATTTCATTCATAATTAGTTAGTAATTTTTTTATAAATTTTAAAATAACATACGATATAGCTAATCCAAATTCATTAGATTTAGATTGCTTCGTTGCCGCTAAAGCGGCTCCTCGCAATGACGTAAAAGATATTGCATTGTTTTGTAGAAAAATGGATAATAAATTATTATTTTTTATTAACAATAATTTTGTCACTAAGTATTGAATATTAGTCTAATTGAGAGATAATTATGTTGAATAAAAC
This sequence comes from Candidatus Tisiphia endosymbiont of Xenochironomus xenolabis, assembly GCF_964264705.1. NCBI lineage: Bacteria > Pseudomonadati > Pseudomonadota > Alphaproteobacteria > Rickettsiales > Rickettsiaceae > Candidatus Tisiphia > Candidatus Tisiphia endosymbiont of Xenochironomus xenolabis. Next base: position 358,467 of record NZ_OZ183473.1, on the reverse strand, counting down.
AACTAATTTGCCTAAAGGTTTTGAGTATTTGGATCAAATAGATCCAACCATAATTCAACAAATGATGTATTATAGTACTAGGAATTTTATAGGAGAGAGGATTAGGGGCTATAAGGCTCCTAGAGCTATACTAACTAAACAAGCCGCGATTGCCCTAAGAAATGTTCAGCAAGATATAAAAAATGATAACTATTCTTTGGTAGTTTATGATGCTTATAGACCACAGAAAGCTGTACAACATTTTGTTGCCTGGGGAGAGGATAGGGCTGATCAAACAATGAAAGAATCTCACTATCCATACATTAATAAGACTGAAATCTTTTTGTTAGGTTATGTTGCTAAGCAATCACCTCATAGTCGCGGAAGTACGGTTGATCTAACTATTATTGAACTTGGAAAACAATTACATAGCAACCCTAAAATGATCAAAAGAACCATAAAAGATGGTCGTTCCATACCTTATTTTGATGATAATACGGTTGACATGTATAGTTCTGTAGACCTTATGGATTCAGTATCTTGTCATGATAGTGACCTAATTGATCAACGTTACTTACAAAATCGTAATTATTTACGGGCAAAAATGAAAAAGTATAATTTTGCAGAATATTTGCCTGAATGGTGGCACTATACTTTACAAGACGAGCCTTATAAGGATCAGTATTTTGATTTTGATGTTGAATAAGGTTTATAGCTAACCTGTTACTCCATCATTGTGAGAAGCTAGTTCGCAACACATCGTCATTGCGAGACCACGCAAGTAGGTTGTGGCAATCCATGAAACTTGTTATATGGATTGCTTCGTTGCCGCTAAAGTGGCTCCTCGCAATGACGCTTCAGTTTAAACCCGTCACGACTCCTTGCAATGACGTTAAATTTTAACCTTCCAAATCAATATTGTTTCAAATATAACACAACTAAACACAACTAATAGGAATTTATGAAAAAATACTCTAAGTAGCTTGTAATTAATTAATTTTACATATATAGTACTTGCGTGGATATTCTAAAAGGGTTTTATGTAGAATAGATAGTGTCATCCATGTAAAAAGGCTGTCGTCTCTGCAAAAAAGGTGTCGTCCCCTCAAAAATGATGTTATTCTTAGCAACGATGGGAATCTAAAAAACCTGATATTCTCGCTGTTGCTAAGAATAACATAAGATGAGGGGAAAATAACCAGAACTTCGTGTAGGAGGGACATAATTAGAACACGGAAAGGACATTACAGGTTTTAGAGTTAATTACTCCAAGAAACTGATTTAGAAAATAAATTAACTTAAATTAGGAAAAATTATGAATAACAAAAGAAAAAAAAGCAATTTCTTGAAAAATTTGCTGACTACTGCTTCTGTTGCCTCGGTGATAGTTGGTGCAAGTAGTTCAGCGTTTGCTGTGACTAGGACGGTAGTAGGTCACACCGACCTACGTGCTGGTGGAGGTCTAGATGGTGGAACCCCATTTATTACAGGACAGGATATTATCTATGGTGGTGGTGGTGCTTATAATTTTGATGCTAACCTTGTTGGGGGGCAAAACATACACGCAATTAGCACTGGTGGTGCTGCTGCTGTTAATGCTCCTGGTCTGCTAACTATTAGCACTGGACCTACATCTATTGGTTCTATCGGTGGTGATGCTAATCATGCTCATGTTCTTAATATAGCGATGCTAGCAGATCAAGTTGTGACTTTAACTGGTACTGGTGGGGGTACTAGTGCTATTGCTCGTAACATTTATGATCGTTTAGGTGCAATTACTTTCAATGCTGGTTCGATCTTAAATATTGCTCCTGCTAATCCTGATAACCTCGTTTTTGCTAAGGCTACAATAGTTGATGGTCAGAATGCAACATTGAATATTAGTAACCCTGCTTTCATAACAGAATTCAACAAACACAGTTTTGCCTCAGCTAAAACAATTAATATCAACGATGGCAGTACTGTTCAATTTAGCTCTAATGCTATTGGTTTTAATACATTACACCTTCAGCAAGACCGTGATAGTGCTATCAACTTTGGTACTACTGGTACAGGTAAATTGTTACTTACTTCTATAAATCCTGGTGCCAGGGATTTTGTAGTTGACTATGGATCGCTTGGTGGTAAAAATGCTGGTACTCTTACGGATGATTATGGTGTAATTAGTTTTGATACTACAAATGTAGCTGGTGTGCTTTCTTCTAAGGTTGTTAATACAGCCGTAATCGGTCAAGATAAGGAGCATAGAGCTAAGAAACTCATAGTTATTAATGCTGGTAATGATGCAACCATTACAGGGAAAGTATATAGTAAGGAAATTGAATTACACGCTGGAAACGTCACTTTTGGGGGTGGTGAAGTTGATGTAGGTGATGATGGAAAAACAAAAATGCTTGTTGACTCAGCAGTGGTTCTTCAAGATAATACCAATCTTGGTGTAGTAGACTTAAATAATACCAACAGTACAATTGAAGTTGCTGTTGACAAAACACTTACAGGAAAATTTTATGGTGATACAAAACATCCTAATAATATAACAGGAAAAATACATTTTGATGGTAATGGTACATTTAACGGTCAGGCAGTTAAGTTAGCTACTATTGAAGTTGAAGGTGCTAGTACTTTGACATTTTCAGGAGGAACTGAGTGGAACGATGTAACGGAAATAAAAGTATTGGCAGCTAATGCACATCTTAAATTTGCTGACGGTTATAAATTGACTGGTCATATTAATAAAACTGCTAATATTTTTGCTCCAAATCTAACTTTCTTAGGTGATGCTGAAATTAAGGGTACTATTTGTCAGGGTGGAATCCTTGGTAAGATTAATATCACTGATAAGGATAAAACAGTAACATTAGATACTGATACGATTACCGCTGCTAATATCTTTACTGAGACTGGTGGAGGAACATTAGCCTTAAATAATAAATCTAACAATGTAACCATTACAGCTCGAATAAGTGAAGTTGGTGGTGGTACTATTAATGCAAGTGCAATGACCTCTAACAAGGATTTAATAATTGAGGGTGATATAGGAACTGATCCTTCTCAAACCAACTCTAAGGCTTTAGATAAAATAGTATTGGCTGGACAGAATCTTAATTTTGTTGTTGTCCCTAATGCAGGTTTTGTTAATGTTGGTGGAATTGATTTTAGCAAAGAATCTTCGACAGTTAAGTTGGATATTGCTGATGTTAAGTATGCCTTGGGAACCTTGGAAAATGCAGAGAGTGCTAAAGTTGTAATTAGTAACAATATCTCACTATATAATACAAGCACTGCTGATAAAGGTATATTAAAGGAAATTCAGTTTAAAGGAGATAATATTTTAACTCTATATAGTGGTAATGATATTGTTGCTGGCTCTATAACAACTGAAAATGCTGATCAAGGTACTTTAATTTTTGCTGGCAAATCTACTCTGAAAGGTAATATAGGAAAAGAGAATCGTAATTTTAAAGAAATCCAAGTATTGGAAGGTATTGAGGCAACTACATCTGGTGTAGCTTACCTTAAAGAAGATGTACTCTTGGCAAACAGATCTGTATTAAATATAGATAGTAACTATTACGTTAAAAGAGTTGTTAGTACTGACGCTGCTGGTGTTGGAACACTAAGATTTGTTAATAAGGATAAGGTAGAATTAGTAACATCTCAAATTCGTGCTACTAATGCTGGTAATGCGATCGAGAGCTTAGAACTGAATGGTGGTAATGTTCTATTAGTTAATAACAGTATATCATTCAAGAATATTAATTTCACCACTAAAGATAAAGCTATCTTAGAGTTAGATAAAGATATGCAACTTGCGGGAATAAATGTTAAGAGTAGTGCTACCGAAAGACCTACAATTAAGTTGACAAACGAAAAAGATGATGAAATTAGTGCAGGTCAGCATATTGGAGAAAAAGATCATTATGTTGATATACAACTTACTAAAGATAATGCTTTAAATGTTAAAAGCCAAGATGCCTTTATTGCTGTAAGCACTACAACTAATAATTCAGGTGTTGTTAACTTTGAGGTTGCTGGTGGTAATAATTTATTAGTCGATTATTTAGGTTCTGAGAATAACCGCTTAAAAGAGGCTAATTTTAAATCAAATGTCGAAAACCGTGGTAGTACCCATGTTAAAAAAGCTACGATTTATGATGGTATAACTTATACAGCTAGTGGAACAGTAGCCGGTGATGTATTAAATATTGGTAGTACTAATGGTGGTGCTATTGCTAGCTTTAAGGATGGTGTTGTTTTAAAAGATACTCTGATCAATGTAGGAACAAATAACAAAATCAACTTTGAAGGTAATGCTACAATTATTAGTAATATTGGTAAATCTGACAATAAATTTGAGGAAATTAAATTTAATGGAGACAAAAACAGTACTGCAACCTTGGGCTGTGATTCTATAAGTGCGAAAACAGCTAACTTTGGTAAAGAAAAGATTAAAGTTGCTGCTAATGTTACACTTGATGCTGTTTCACATATCGATGCAAATATTGATTTAGGTTCTAATAAGCTATTCTTAAAAGAAGGCGGAACTTGGGGAAAAGATGTTAGTATTACAACTACATTAACTGCAAATGGTGAACTTGGTTCTATTAAACTTGGTAATACTGTTGCTGGTGATTTACCAGTAAATGTTCAGACTATAGGTATTCACATTATTGATGATGCTTCTTTACAGGATTATCGTGATACTGCATTTACCCTCATAGATGGTGATAAATACTTAGTTATGAAAGATGGTAAAATCACACTCATTGGTGGAATGCCAACCACAAACCGTGCATATACTGAGTGGGCTATTGAAAGTAGAGATGGCAAACAAATGATTACACGTAAGGTCAATGAACGCCAAGGTATGAAAAGTGACTTGAATCAGTTTGGTCATGATCCTATCAATGATCAAAATGTTGAGGCACTTCTTACTGCAAAACGTGGTACTGATGGAGCAAAATTTGCGGATGATGTAAGTCTTATACTAGATAAGAAAGAACGTAAGGATGTCATGGATAAACTTTTCAATAGTGAAAATGCTCATGTAACCACAGCATGTGCTGACGCTGCTCGTCGTGTTGCTGATAGTATTGATAATATAGTACAGAACAGAAATACTAAAATCGCTGTTAGTTCTGGGTCTGATGATGGTAATGCATCAATGGGGGCATGGGTTATGCCATATTATAGCCAAGCTACTCAGGATCAGGATAAAAAAGATAATTCTATTGGCTATACATCAAAATCTTTTGGTGGAGTCTTGGGTTTCGATACTTTATTTAATGAGAATCTAACAATCGGTGCTGCTGTTAATGTCGCTAATACTGATATGAAATTTAAAGGTTATAAAGACGAAAAAACCAAAATTGGTACTTTTGGGGTCTCTCTTTATGGGTCACAACAACTTGATAAAGATTTCTTTGTACAAGCTGTGGCTTCCTTTAGTTCAAGTAAAATTGACAGTAATGATGTTAGAAAAGTATCTACTAAGGTCCATGCTAGTGGTAAGGAAACTGCTAAAGCTAGTTATGATTCTACATCTTTCGGTGGAGAAGTATTATTTGGTTACAATGCTAAACTAGCTGACTCAGTATCACTAACCCCGACTGCTGGAATTCGTTATACAAGGTTTAATGATGCAGAGCATAAGGAAACTGGTACAACACATCAAAATAAGATATTTGCTAAGAAAGAAGCCAATATAGTTGAAGCTGTTATCGGTGCTAGAATTGCAACTACTATAGATACTGATGGTATTGCAATAACTCCTGAACTACATGGTTCTGTTTCTCACAAATTAAGTGGTAAGTCAGGAAAAGTTGATGCTAGATTAGATGGCATGACTGATCCGTTTGTTACTAGAGCTGAGAAAGGTGGCAAAACATCATATAATGTTGGTGTAGCTATTGGTGCTAAAGCCGGAGTTATGGAGTATGGAGCTGGTTATGATGCATATTTAGCTAATAAATATGTTGCTCACCAAGGTACTCTGAAAGTTCGTGTAAACTTCTAAACTAATCATTTAAGTTTACTTATCTATTACTACAAAAGGGCTTCCTTTCCAAAAGGAGGTCCTTTTTGTTTGTATACTCAAATGATTTGGAGAATTGGGTTTGAAAATGAGGGGCGAGTACACGCAGTGTACATAAGGTACGTGAGTATGCGAGTCCCTGATATTTTCAAAAAACAATTCTTCAAAGCATTTGAGTATATAAGTTCAGCAAAGTTCTCAACATAATAATAAAAATATATTTACAATCCTTAATCAAAATGGTAAACAAGTAGATCAGAAGTCTAGTAAATGGCTTGTTGAGAAATTACAAACTGATGATCAATAGAAATAAGTTGATTGCTTTTACTAACGGAATGTTTATTACTAAACAAACCTACGATAAGAACACTGTGTAACGATTATTCTTACTTCAATTTGGGTTTGAAAATCATCCACTAAGAGGCTGCCTGCGGTAACTAATTAATTATATTTTGAGCTATTTTTCGGCGAGAATAAATATGATTTTTGAAGGAATAGTATACCTATTTCAAAAAAATTATGTTTATACTCAATAATATATTATTAGTGTATAGTTTACAAAAACTTGAGTAATTGATTTATCAATTTTCAAGTTTTTATTTTTTTATGTACAGTTTGTAATTATTACAGCCTGAAATAAGTTCAGGGTTTATCATACAATACAGGATTATATGTCACAAAAGCTCGGTTTTTGGTCAGTTTTTGCTTTAGTTATTGGTAGCCAAATTGGCACCAGTGTTTTAATATTACCAGCAAGTTTAGCACCATACGGTATTTTTAGTTTAGTTGGAGGAGTAGTATCCTCCTGCGGTGCTATAATTTTAGCACTGTTATTTGCTATACTTTGTTACCGATTCCCACAAACAGGTGGACCCCATGTTTATTTAAAAAAGGCATTTGGTAATGATGTAGCATTTTTTACCGGCTGGACTTATTGGGTTATTTCATGGGTTAGTACGGCTGTAGTTGTTATTTCAGCTATTACATATTTAACACCTTTAATTGGGGTGAATAATAGTTTTGTGATCTTAATTTTGCAGATATTATTGTTATTTGCTATTATGTTGCTAAACCTTAAAGGTGTGGAAGTAGCAGGGCGAGCTGAGTTTATACTAGCAATTCTAAAATTCATTCCATTAATAGTAGTGCCAATTGCGGCATTATATCAGTTTGATAGTAATAATTTTGTTATGGATAAGCAAATAACTAATTTAACTTTTTCTCAAATTCTTGGTAAGGTAACATTATTAACATTCTGGGGATTCATTGGTTTAGAATCAGCAACTGCTCAAGCTGGTTCGGTAATGAACCCATCAAAAACAATACCAAGAGCTGTAGTAATAGGTACGCTTTGTGTTGCTATTTTATATCTCATTAATAGCGTTGGAATAATTGGTTTAATCCCACCAGAAGACTTAATACATTCTAAAGCTCCTTATGTAGACGCTACCCAAATAATTTTTGGTGGTCAGTGGCATCTACTTATTTCTTTGATTGCTTCAATTATTTGTATTGGAACGTTAAATGCTTGGGTACTAATCAGTGGACAAATTGCTTTGGGACTTGCCCAAGACGGCTTAATGCCATCTTTTTTTGCTAAACAAAATAAAAATGGTGCTCCAATTTGGAGTTTAATCATAAGTTGTATTGGAATATTATTATTATTGATTAGTACAACCAATGAAGATTTATCAGAACAAATTACCGAAATAATTGATTTTTCCGTTATCTCTTTTTTATTTGTATATCTAGCCTGTAGCGTAGCTTTTTTAAAATTACTGCTAACAAAATCAGAAAAATCTTCAACATCTCAATGGTTAATTGCCCTAGGATCAATGACCTTTTGCCTATGGATTATTTATGAAACACCATTAAATGTTACAATAAAAGCTATCTCATTTGTATTAAGCGGAATACCTGTTTATCTTTGGTATAAAAAGCAATCGTTTCTTAGGTTATGTAAACAAATCTTATAAGGATATAAATGCTTAAGTCCTGTATATTATTATTAACTATAATATTATTCCTACAAGGATGTAGCACCTCATCTGTCAATAAGACATTTTTAAACGTCACGGCACAACAATTACAAAAAGATTACAAACTAAATCACAGCACTTTAATTATACAATATAATTTAGCAGCACTAAGTAAAAATAACTGCATTTATGCAAAAAATTTTGGTCTCATTATTAATAATGAAAAATATAACAAGGCTTTTTTACAAAAATTTAAAACTATTGGAGCTAAGAATATTAATAGCCAAGCAATTAATAACCAGGCAATGATTAAATCAACTAAGATCAAAGATTTGCTGATAAAGTTAAATTATAAGTATAAATTCTTATCTAAAACAGAATTACAACTTGTTCAAAAAGCTAGTAATAAAAATAGTTCTGATAATATTAAGGAGCTAGGACAATTAGATAAACTAACTGCTACTATTCCTATAATGTTACCACAATATAATGTAAAGGTTACTAGTCATTATGGCATGCGTAAGCATCCTAGGAAAAAACAAAAAAAATTCCATTGCGGAACAGACTTAAAAGGACACAAAAACTCTTCCATTTATGCCTCTGCTGATGGAATAATTACCACCGTAAGGCGAGAAAGTGCTTATGGAAATTTGATAGAAATAAAACATTCAGATAAATTCATTACCAAATATGCTCACTTAAAAAAAATACACGTAAAAGAAGGAGATATGGTTATTAAAGGTCAGAGTATTGGAGTGCAAGGTAATAGTGGTAACAGTACAGGAGAGCATTTGCATTTTGAGATTTGCCTCAATAACAAGCATGTTAACCCATTTGACTTCATATCACATGCTTGCAACTGTAATACTTAATGAAAGAAGTCTATTGCAAGGAGCTACTTTAGTAGCGACGAAGCAATTTCTAACTATTTTCTTGGATTGTTTCGTCGGCTTACGCCTTTTCGCAATGACATATATGTACCCCCATCGTTATTGCGAGACCATGTAATGGTCGAAGCGATCCATTTTTGATCACTTTCTGGATTAGCTATATTAAGCAAGTAATGCTACCGACTCTTCACCGCCCATATAGTAGCTAAAGTAATCATTGCAATATAAACTCCTATAGATATAGAAGAGTCAGTAAAGTGCCAAAGAGCTATGCACACTGCAGGAGCAGAGCGTCCAAATATTGAAGTACCTAAAGCATCACCAATACTAACCAGCATATATTTATCTGAACCATGAAATAAGCTATTAAGCCAATAATTTAGTGGGCATAAGAAAGTTACCCCTAAGGCAATAATCCACAAACGGACAAAATTAACATACCATATAGAAGCATCAGTCATATATAACCATAATGGTACTATGCTAATAAATAGAATGCTAGTACTTACGATCATTACATCCACAGGACGATATTTTTTAACAAAATACCCTATTAATGGAATCATTGCTGCATCTACGATTAATAAAAGAGTATTAACACTCATCATCGCTTCCAAAGATATAGAGGTAATAAGAGGGACAAAACTATTCATCACTACAAAAGGTATGACATATGTCATATAGGAAAAGCCACTAATTATAGATATACGCAGAATATTGTACTTATTATTCAATATCACATTTGATGGGTAAGATTTTTGTTCTATTGCTCTTTGAGACATATTGGAATAACGTCTAAGATAAACCCCTACAATCCCTGTACTACCTCCTAATATAAAACATAAACGCCAATATTCATGGTGACTAGAACTAATTAGAATTGCACTGACAGAAGAGGCAATAATAATCCCAAACATTGTTGATAGTTCGTATAGGTAAGATGCTTTCACTCCTCGACTCTGCGTTTTATTTTCTACAATATATAATTTGGCAATACAATGTTCTCCTTCACCAAAAATTCCTAACATCATTCGAATAATAAGCAGCATCAATGGTGAAAACCAGCCAATCATTTGATAAGTTGGTATAATTCCTATTAACATAGTGGTAATAGCCACCCCTATTAATGAATAGGATAGAGCCAAAGTTGCCCCTCGTTTTTTTGCAATTATACTAAAAATTATTGAACCAATTGGTCTGGTAATTATTGAAGTTGCTAACATGCCATAGGTTAAGATCAAAGCAACTATAGGGTCATCTTTGGGAAAAAAGACTATTGATAAAATTGGAGCAAGAAAGCTATAAATATTCGTATCGAAATGATCTAGACTATTACCTATTAAAATTGATAAATCTTTCTTTTTCATGAGAGACCGTAAAATTTTTGTCAAAAATTATCTATAGCTAACCCGATTAGTATGTTATCCATAGTAACTGGTGCTATTAGCGAGGAGGCACTTTGTGCAACACACCGTCATTGCGAGGAGAGCGTAAGGTCGACGAAGCAATCCATTTTTGGTTACTTTTATCGATTGCCGCGTCGCCGCAAAGCGGTTCCTCGCAATGACACCTATGCACAATGATGGGAGTGCTGCGTGGTCTCGCTAATAAGTGTCTGTGAATTTGGTTTAGTGTTATCATACTAACTCTTTACATAGGTTACCATACGTGATAAACACACTTATATACTATTTAATAATTAATTAGGCTATATTTAAATTGCAAAAACTATTTGATAATAAAATTATCTCTCAGATGAATTCTTGCAGTTTGTGCTGTGACTCTAGACTAGCTAAAGCTGGCGATATATTCTTTGCGATTAAAGGAGCAAGCTCTGATGGTAATAAATTTATCGATGATGTAATAAATAAAGGGGTGAAATTCATTATTACAGATGATGCTGAGAGCTTAAACAACCCCAATATTACCGCCAATGATGTACATATAAATCTTGTGAGTGATGCACGGTTGGCACTGAGTCAAGCTGCTAATATTCTCTACCCATTATTACCATCATATATGATAGCTGCTACTGGTACTAACGGTAAAACCTCGGTAGTATCATATTGTAGGCAACTATATACATTATTAGGAGTACCAAGTTGTTCTATTGGGACTATTGGCGTAGAATGTGCCAGTGGTTTGGATTTAAGTGTTCAAGACATTTTAGACAAATCCCCGGCTCTCACTACTCTTGACCCTATAACTTTTAGACATATTTTACATAAGCTAGCTGAGAATAACACAAAATATGTAGCTTTTGAGGCTTCTAGCCATGGTTTAGATCAACAAAGATTATGTGGTGTAAAAGTAAATGCTGCTTGCTTTACTAGTTTTAGTCAAGATCACCTTGATTATCACCAAAATATGGCTAATTATCTTTTAGCCAAACTAAAATTATTTACAGATAATTTATTGCCAACAGGAACGGCTGTGTTAAACTCAGAAATAGCACAATTAGATTATATTAAACATTATTTACAACAACGTAATATAAAGTTTTTAACAGTGGGTATGAATGGCGATCTGAAAATTATCGACAGTACAATTCCTGGACATAAGGTTCCTGGACATAAGGTTTGTGACTATAAAGGGCAAAAATATAATTTTACTACTGATATAGTTGGTAGTTTTCAAGCTAGTAACTTACTGATTGCCGTTATGATGGTGCATTTGACTGGCTTTCCTTTGGAACAAGTTATATCGAAGTTATCGCAAGTTAAAGCAGTTAAAGGGCGTTTAGAGAGAGTAGGTAATAGTAATGTGTTTATCGACTATGCTCATACCCCAGATGCTTTGGAAAAAAGTTTACTGGAGTTAAGAAAAATAAAATCAGATAAGGGGTTATTAAAAGTAATTTTTAGCTGTGGTGGTGATAGAGATAGCAGTAAAAGACCATTAATGGGGCAAGTTGCGGCGAAAATTGCTGATGAGATTATTATTACTGATGACAATCCAAGAAACGAAGATCCAAAATTAATACGGCAACAAATTATACCAGCTATTATAGCGATCACTAATAGTTTTATAGAAATAAAAAATAGAAAAATAGCAATTACTGAGACGATACATAATTTACAAAAAGATGATATTTTGCTAATTGCCGGCAAAGGTCACGAAAATTATCAGATAATCGGTAATAAAAAACTACCCTTTAACGACTTCGATATAGCCAATAAAGCTCTACAAAATAAGAATAAACTTATTGACAATTAAAGCAAAATTGGGGTAAGAATTGTCTTGAATGTTAGCGTTCATGGAAAAAGTTAAAGTATAAGCGTCATTGCGAGGAGTGGCTAGCGACGAAGCAATCCATAAAAGTAACAAAAAATGGATTGCTTCGACCATTACATGGTCTCGCAATGACATGACGTCTTGTACTTTAACTTTTTTCTGTAAACTCTCATTTTTGAACTTTACGTAAGATATAATATAATGATTTGGTCAGCAAGAGACTTGAGTAATGCATTGAATATAGAGGTACATCCTGATATTCATGGTGGACAAGTTCAATTCAATTCTAATTCCGTTACAGATGGTGATTTGTTCATTGCTCTTAAAGGAGCTAATGATGGACATAATTATGCATTACATGCTCTAGAACGTGGGGCAAATGCGGTAATTATTAGTCAGGAAATAACAGGGCTGCCTGATGAAAAAGTAATTATGGTTCCTGATACCTTAACTGCTTTGCATCAGATGGCAGAGTATAAACGGCAGAAATCCCAGGCGAAGTTTATTGGGGTTACTGGCAGTAGTGGTAAAACTGGAACTAAGGAAGCAATCAAAACTGTACTAAGTCACTTTGGCTCTACTTTTGCTAGTCGAGGAAATTTCAATAACCATCTTGGTGTGCCTATAAATCTTGCTTCTCTGCCGGATGATATAGAATATGCTGTTTTTGAAATGGGTATGAATCATCCAGGAGAAATAAGAACTCTAACAAAAATGGTTAAACCTGATATATCAGTCATTACTACAATATCAGAAGCTCATCTTGAATTTTTTCAGTCTCAACTGCATTTGGTTGATGCTAAATGTGAAATTTTTGAAGGAATGTCAAAAGATGGTATAGCTGTTATAGATTTAGATAGCCCATATTATAACCGAGTTTTACAAAATCTTAAGCAATTATCGATTAATAATATATATAGTTTTGGCACATCACCATATGCAGATTGTAGCTTAATATCATATGAATATCAACAAATTACCCAACAAGTTCGTTTACGTTATTCGATTCATAATACTAAAATAGATATCAAGATTCCCCTTGTACCAGAACATTATGCTAGAAATTATACTATCGCTCTTCAGATGTCAGCCATATTGAACTTAGATATTAATGTAGCAGCAAGACAATTAAACAAAATATTATTAATGGATGGTAGGGGTAAGCTAATCAATGCCAAATATCATGGTCAGGACTACCAAATTATCTGCGATTATTATAATGCTAATCCAGAATCAGTAAAAGCTGCTTTATTATATCTAAAACAGCTTAGTGGTAAGAAAAAAATTGCTATAATAGGTGATATGTTAGAATTGGGAGACAATTCGATAAAATTCCATAAAGATTTAATACCAGCAATTCTCGATTCTGGTGCCAACAGAGTTTTTTTAGTAGGCAATAATATCCAATATATCTATCAATCTTTGCCAGATGAAATAGAAAAAATACATTTTGATAATGTTGATCTGTTAATAGAAAACTTAAGTAAATTACTTAAGGGCAATGAATTAATCTTAATAAAAGGGTCAAATAGTACCCAACTTAGTAAAATCATCCAATCTTTTGAGTTACACTAGTGATATACAACCTTCTTGCCCCCTATATACATAAGTTGCATGTCGCAAATTTATTCCACTATATTACTTTCCGTATAGGGTTTGCCATATTATTTAGTTTGACTATTTCTTTTTTGATAGGACCTAGAATAATTAGAATTTTACGAGATTTACAAAAATATGGTCAACCAATTCGTGACTACGGACCAGAAACCCACAAAGCAAAAGTAGGGACACCAACTATGGGCGGGATAATGATTATCCTCAGCGTTTGTCTTTCTACTCTCTTATTCTCTGACCTTACTAATAAATATATATGGATAGTGTTATTTGTCTTTATTAGCTTTGGTATACTTGGTTTTATGGATGATTACGCTAAAGTAACAAAAAACCACCATAAAGGAGTTAGCGGTAAGAAGAAATTATTGTTTCAGTTTACTATTTGTCTAATTGCTTGTTTATTGTTAAGGGATGCCAATAATCAAGGAAATAACCTGCTGACTATTCCATTTTTTAAGAATTTGTTGATTGATTTAGGATTGTTTTACATTCCCTTTAGTATGTTTGTTATAGTTGGAGCATCAAATGCGGTGAATCTAACTGATGGTCTTGATGGCCTTGCCATCGTGCCGATTGCTATTACTGCAGGTTCTTTCACCTTAATTATTTACTTGGTGGGTAATAGTTTCTATGCAAATTATCTGCAAATTATTTATGTAGCAAATATTTCTGAATTAACTATCTTTTGTGCTTCAATTGTTGGTGCTAGCCTAGGATTTTTATGGTTTAATGCCCAGCCAGCAGAAATTTTTATGGGAGATACTGGTAGCCTAAGCCTCGGCGGTGCTCTTGGTATTGTTAGCGTTATTGCCAAACACGAATTTGTTCTAGCAATTATTGGTGGATTGTTTGTTATTGAAACTTTATCAGTAATTATTCAAGTATATTATTTTAAAGCTACCCGTGGTAAAAGACTTTTCAAAATGGCTCCGTTGCATCACCATTTTGAAAAACATGGCTGGTCAGAGTCAAAAGTTGTGATACGTTTCTGGATTATAGCTATAATATTTGCTCTAATTGGTTTGTCTTCGCTAAAACTAAGATAGGAATGCATTTAAAAATCGTCATTGCGAGCTGATGTATCCCCACGAAATTATTGCAAAATAGCAAGAATTGATAGAATATCTTCATTATTTAATGATGATGGAGATAGTAGGTTATGGATGTAAAAACAGTATTAAATGAAGTAATAAAAGAACATTGTCCTTTTATACATAATAATCGTTTAAATGCGTTAATTTTGTACAAGAGGGATGAGTTTACCTTTGTATCAACATGTGTTTGAAGAAGGTGAATTAAAGGGCAGAACGGTAGAATTTCTAAATAAATTAAAGAGTATAATACCTGAGGGTAAAAGTGTTATTGTGATTATGGACGCTGGCTTTCATATTGAATGGTTTAAGGAAATAGAAAAACAAGGGTGGAGTTGGGTGTGTCGGGTACGACAAGGAAAAGATTTAAAATTAGCTAAGAATGAGGATTGGATATCAGTTGAAAATTTCATGCCATCAATTGGTTCAAAAACGATGGAATGTGGTACGATTCTGCTAACCAAAGCTCATAAATATTCCTGCAGAATGGTTACAACTTGCAAAGTACCTAAGGGGCGAGTGCAGAAGGTTAGCAGGAATCGTACTAGCAGCAAAACAGCAAATGGTTCATATAACAAAGCTGCAAAAGAACCTTGGATATTGGTAACTAACTTAAGTTCTGATGAATATAAGGGAGCGGAAATAGTGAGGTTATATAGCAAACGTATGCAAATAGAGGAAACGTTTCGAGTGATAAAAAATCATCAATTTGGTCTTGCTGGAAGATATATTAGAACTTTAGATGTGAATAGATGGGGAGTTTTAATGTTACTATCTGCCATTGTTATTATAACATATTGGGTTATAGGTGTGGTAGGCTATAGCCAAGGTATGCAAAGAATTTTCCAACCTAACACAGTAAAAGATAAAAAGATTTATTCGTATTTTACCCTTGGGAAATTTATTATTGAATTTAATTATTTGCATGCCATAAAACCATTGGTAGAATCCCTGGCATCTATTATAAAGACGGAGCTTTGTCGTGCTTAATTTCGTGGGGATACATCAGATTGCGAGGAGGCGTAAGCCTATGAAGCAATTGTAAGATCATTCTTGAAAAAATTAATAAAGTACATTATTATATATCAGATAATGATAACTAATATAGTAGCATAGTATGAGAACTATTATTGATATACCTGACATGCAAGTAAAAATTTTGAATCAACTATCAAAGAAAAAAAAAGTGTCGAGGGCAGAAATTATAAGACAAGCTTTGGCTGACTACATAACCAATTATACTAAAAGTAAAAAAGGCTATAAATCAGCATTTGGTATATGGAAAGATCAAAAATTGGATGGCTTATTATATCAACAAAAATTACGTGGTGAGTGGGGTGAATGAAAGTATTATTTGATACTAATATATTGATAGATTATTTGTTAGGACATACAGTGGCTAGTAAAGAACTTGAGCAATATAAAGATTGTCAAATTAGTATAATAACTAAAATGGAAATATTAGTTGGAGCGTCAGAGGATAACGACGAAACCACCAGAGAGTTCTTAGATAATTTTACCATAATTGACTTAAATAAAGAAATAGCTGAAATTGCCATCTCTATTAGAAAAGAGCATAAAATCAAACTACCTGATGCAATAATATGGGCAACAGCTAAATATTGCAATGGTTTGTTAATAACTAGAAATACCAAAGATTTTCCTATTCATGCCTCTGACATAAAAGTTCCGTACAATATATAATTGATAGAATGGGAATTCTATGAGATTATTTGGTTGTACATGAGTATCAACTTTCCAGTAATCGACCTCAGTTTAATAGGAATTATGATGTCCAAGACTTTAAAAATCGGTAAGTGTCAAGTACAGTTACTACCTTTATTGCTTACTATATTAGCATTTGTCATCCTCTTATCACTGGGGTTTTGGCAAGTTGCTAGATTACAGGAAAAAGAACTATTTTTAAGTTCAATAAAAAATAACCTTAATAATTCTCCTCTTGATATAAAAACACTTAGTGTAGATAAATTATATGCTAAAGTAAAAATGAAGGGGCATTTTTTGGTTGGTAAGAATTTGCATCTTTATGGACGTAAATCAATGGCCACGGAAAAAGATGGTTATTATTTAGTCAGACCTTTTCAAACTGATGATAACAAGATAATCTTAGTTGCCCTAGGGTGGTTTGCTGCGAGGTATAAGAAAGATATTGATAATATAACAGATGATTCGACGGAAATTACTGGTGTGATTCTCCCTGGGGAGAAAACCAAGCTGTTTGTCTTAGATAATGATGTTAAAAATAATGTTTGGTTTACTTTAGACTTAACTCAAGCATCTGATATTCTTGGTTTAACATTAGAGAATTTTTATTTAATTATGGAAGGTAAAGGTAATCACTCTGATATTCTTAAAGCTCTATCGATTAAAAATTTGCTGAATGTCAGAAATGATCATTTAGAATATGCCATTACTTGGTTTGCTTTGGCAATTTCATTAATAGTGATTTTTGTAATTTATCATTTGCCTAAAAAAAATTAGAGTGTAAACTGGACTATGAGACGCAAAAAAGTACAAAAAAGGAGTGGTTATGATATTAAAAGTAGGCGATATTGCACCAAATTTTACTATGCCAATAGGCGAAGATAGTAAAATCAATTTATCAGATTTATCAGGTAAGTTTGTTGTATTATATTTTTATCCGAAAGATGATACACCAGGCTGTACTATTGAAGCAGGTGATTTTAATAGGCTAAAGCCAGAATTTAAAAAAATGAATACCGTAATTGTTGGTGTATCAAAGGACAGTTTAGATTCTCATGACAAATTCAAGAAAAAATATTGTTTGGATTTTGATCTTGCGTCAGATTCTAACTCTGATACTTGTGAAAAATATGGAGTTTGGGTAGAAAAATCGATGTTTGGTAAAAAATATATGGGGGTCGAGAGAACTACCTTTTTAATAGACAAAAAAGGTACGATAGCTCACATTTGGTCAAAAGTGCAAGTGGCTAAACATGCTGAAGATGTGTTGAACCAGCTGCGGAAAATAAATTGAAATAATAATATCTTCATGTAGTATACAAAACAAATGTAACTTTATGTAGGTATAAATGACTAACTGGTTTTGTAAAGGTATTATTGTTGTTTATTTTCTTCTAACTATAACCCATGCAGCTCATGCTGAAAATTTTTTTGTAGTTAAAAAACAGGCTGAACAGTTAGAGAATAGACCTGTTGACAACCAGGCTATTGACCAGCTCAAAATATATTTACGGGAAATAAAATCTATTGCTGTGGATTTTATCCAAGAAGATTCGGCGGGAAATCAGGCTAAAGGGAAGCTGTTAATTAATAAACCTGCGAAATTTCGCTGTAATTATTATCCACCATTTCCTTTGGTGATTATTGGTAATGCTAACTATGTGTCGGTATATGACTATGATATGAAACATGTAAGTCGCATTAAGGCAGAGGAGAACGTATTTAATTTTTTGTTAGAAGACAGCATAGATTTTGATAAATATTTTAAAATTGAGTCGACGATAGAGCGAGATAGTATGTTTGAAGTTACTATTTATCATACTTTATCAGAGCGACGTAGTCAAATTACCTTTGACAAAGAGACTAAACAGATGAAAATGTTAAAAATACTTGAGGATGACAATGTTATTACCATAAAATTTAATCATATTGCAAAAGTACAGAATTTTGATGATGATTTGTTCAAGCTCAAACATCCAGACATATTTGGAGCACCAAAGAGACTGAACAAAAGCGATATAGAAAAAAAATATAATTTAGCTAGTTAAATAGCTTGCCTATAGATGAAAAAAGCACTATTTTATCACATGCTAGTAGTGGGCATTGGCTCTGTTCAGTTGGTCAGGTTCGAAAGGAAGCAGCCAAAATAGTCTCTGGTGGGTCATTACTAGCATATATATATTAGACCTCTTGCATAACCTAAAGATAATTGAGGAATTTTTAGGAAAAACGAAGTCGAGTACCGCAGCGTACTAAGATGTACGTGAGGAACGGAGACGAGTTTTGACAACAAAATTACCAATTAGATTAGGTTATGCAAGAGGTCTATTATGAAAATAAACAAAATTCATGCTATTGCACGGGCTTATATAACAGATGAAGATTCTGTGTTAGTTGCTGACAATGGAAAAAATCTATTTCTGCCTGGTGGTCACATAAAGTATCAAGAGCCAATTCATACCGCATTATCAAGAGAACTAAGAGAAGAAATTGGTCTAATTAATTTTGAATTAGGCAACTTTGTTGGCATGATAGAAAATATATGGGATTATAATTGCAAAGCTGTTCATGAGCATTGCATAATTTTTAAAGTTATTTCAAAAGATTTATCTATAAATAGAGAAGTTAAATCAAAGGAAGATCACTTAAAATTCCATTAGATAAAATTTAATGAACTGATAAATCTTAACTTTTTACCTGATGGTTTACATAATTTATTATCTAGATACGAAAAAGATGGTTTATCTCACTTTAAATCATTAATTAACCAATAAATGTGGATTGCCACACCACTACCTGTTCTTGCTAATGCACTAGTTATGGAATAATAAAATAAGCAATATCGCAAAAATAATGAAAACAGCTATTAGTGGAGCAAAAATATCTGCTATATTATAGATATAACAGATTTTGCCATAACTTAGTATACAAAATATTAAAGGAAGAACGGCACAAGTTTGGCTAAATGACAAATTAATCAGTTAAGTTAGTCAAATGACAAAAAAGTTAAAGCATGATTCATTAGTTAAAACAATAATGGCTGATCCTGTGGCAGCCCAAGAATTTTTGGAATATTATTTGCCGAATGATTTTAAGAGTTTAGTGGATTTATCAAAGATAACAGTAGAAAAAGAAAGCTACATAGAGGAATCTTTAAACAAAAAATATAGTGATATAGTATATGGAGTTGCTACCAAGAATCAGGGTAAGGCTTTTGTGTATGTGTTGATTGAGGCTCAGTCGGGCGTTGATTATTGGACAGCTTTACGATTATGGAAATACACATTATTATTGTGTGAAAGGCATAAAAAAGGAAGAAAGAAATTACCATTAGTATATAATTTAGTAATTTATAATGGTAAAGAAGTGTATACTGCCCCTAGGAATTTATGGAGCTTATTTACCGATGCAGTTATAGCCAAGAAAGTGATGACAGAAGATTATCAATTGGTCGATTTACAAAGCATGTCTGATGATGAAATAATGAAGAAGAAGCATGTTGGGATGTTAGAATATATGCTAAAACACATCCATCAACGAGATATGATAAAGCTTTGGGAAGAATTTCTACAAAGGTTTAAATTAGAGATATTAGTAGATAAGGAAAAAGGCTATATTTACATAAAATCATTTTTATGGTACACTGATGCTAAGCTTCCTGAAGCAAAGCAATCAGAATTGGAGGAAGTACTAACCAAATATTTATCAGAAGAAGAACAAGGTGTTATTATGAGAACTATTGCACAAAAATATATCGAAGAAGGCGAAGCTAGAGGTATCCATATAGGTAAAGTTGAGGGTAAAGTTGAGGGTAAAGCTGAGGGTAAAGCTGAGGGTAAAGCTGAATTTGTAAAGCTACTGTTAAAGAATGGCAATTCTGTGGGGTCAATTGCTAAGATGACAGGTATGTCTATTAATGAAATTAATGAATTGCTGAAAATGCAATAATGGGGGGTCTCCAAATCTTTTTAAAAAATTCTTAAAAAATATTTTTAAAATTTAGATTGCTGTAGTTGTGGCTGTGGAATTGTGGAGAACTTCGTTAGAAGTTACCCCTAAATCTACAGCCCGCTAAGCTCGCTACCCTCAAAAACTAGCTCGTTTTAGCAGCACTAATGTTATAGCCAATTCAGGAGAAGTAGATAGCAGGAACGATGGAGCGACGCCTATAAGTAATAGGCGAGCATTGAGCGACAACGTCTCCAATTTCTCATCAATTGACTATAAAACTCAATAGGACAAGAAAATTAGTAAGAAACAAACTTGGGGTACCGTGACCAAAACAACAGATCAGTATATTACTTTCGCTAGAAAATATCGTCCTACTAATTTCTCTGAGCTATACGGGCAAGAAGTTTTAACAAAGATTCTAAATTATACTATTCAAAAAGATCGTATATCTCAAGGTTATCTTCTTACTGGTATTAGAGGAGTTGGTAAAACTACGGCAGCACGTATTGTTGCTAAAACTATTAATTGTATCAATCCAATAGTTAAAGGTGAGTATATTAAGCCTTGTGAGGATTGTCAGAATTGTAATAGTTTTAACAAAAATAATCATCCTGATATAATTGAAATGGATGCTGCCAGTAAGACAAGTGTTGATGATATTCGTAAAATAATAGAAAGCAGTGATTATAAGCCGCTAATTGGTAGGTATAGTATCTTTATAATTGATGAAGTTCATATGCTGTCTAAAGGGGCATTTAATGCGTTACTTAAAATTCTTGAAGAACCACCAGCCCATGTTATATTCATATTTGCTACTACCGAACCACAAAAAATTCCATTGACCGTAATTTCTAGATGTCAACGCTATGATTTAAGAAGATTAACATTTGATGATATTTTCCAATTAATTCAAGAAATTGCCAAAAAAGAACAGTTAAAAATTGAAATAGAGGCTCTTAAAATAATTGCATCTAGATCTGATGGGTCTGCTAGAGATGCAGTTTCAGTACTAGATCAAGCAACAAGTTTGGGGGCAGGGGAGGTTATTACCCCTGAAATCGTTTATCAAATACTTGGTTTAGTTGATACAGCTAGTATCATCAAATTCTTTGAGTATATTATTCAAAAAGATGCGGCTAAGTCGATTGATTTAGTAAACCAACTTTATATCTCTTCAGCAAATTTAGAAATTTTTGTAGGCTTAGTTGCTGATTTTAGTGCCTATCTTAATAAGGCAAAGATATTACCTGATTATCAACATCCTATATATTTACCTTTTAATGATCAGGTTACAGCTATTTTAACAAAAGTTACCCTTTCTCAATTGTCTATTATCTGGCAAATATATAGTAAAGGGATTATAGAAATGAAAACTTCCCATAATCAGTTAATAGAAGCTGAAATGTTGGTGATAAAATCCATCTACTCACAAATGTTGCCATCATTAGAGGAATTAGTGGATATACATAATGAAGGGGGGCAATTAGAGCAACCAATATTACAACAATCAACTCAAAATCATCAAATTACCGCTTCTCTTGTGACTGATTTTCTGGAGTTTTTACATTTGCATAATGAAATGGAAATTTATTACAGATTGCTAAACCAAGTGGAATTAAAATCTTTTGCACTTCAGACTATGGAAATCGCTGGAAATGATCTGAATAATAAAATAAGAGAGCAAATTGCTAGCTTGTTATTTGCTTGGTCAGGTAAAAACTGGAATGTTATCATTACCAAGCAATCCCAAATAATCACTCTTAAAGAACAATTGATGAATAAAGTAAAATTAAGTAAAGATTGGGAAATTTTAACAAAACACTTTCCAAATGTCACGATTTCGGATATCCTATTAAAGAATTAAAGAGATGTAACATGGTAAATTTTAATCAATTTTTAAAACAAGCTCAGTCAATGCAGAAAAAAATGCAGGAAATGCAAGAGCAAATGGCAAGTACTGAATATTTTGGGAAAGCTGGTGGTGGGTTGGTAAATATTACCGTTAGTGGTAGAGGAGAGGTTCGTAAGGTCTCTATTGATGCCTCTTTGCTTAAAGAGACCGAGAAAGAGTTGCTGGAAGATTTAATTGTTGCAGCTTTCAGTGATGCAAAAAGCAAAGTTGATGAGGATTCACAAAATTCTATGCATAATGCTTTTGGTAATATTGGTTTACCACCTGGGCTAAAAATGCCATTTTAAATCCTTGTGACATATTTAATAACATTCTTGTAAATGTTGAAGGATATTGTGAGCGTTCACAGAAAAAAGTTAAAGTATAAGACGTCTATTAGGGAGAAGGCGTGAGCATAGTCCCCTACAATTTTTATTCTATAAGTATTACAACAGCATAAAAGCGTTATTGCGAGAAGGCGTAGCCTACGAAGCAATTCATTTCCGGTCATTTTTGGGATTGCTTCGTCGACTTTACGGTCTCCTCGCTAATAAACGCTTGGTGAGCAGATTTTTTATTCATCATAAGAAAACGGCAAAAAAACTGTGAATGCTCACAAGTTAGAATTTAAGCCTTGTGCCAATAAGAGCAACAGTACCTCTAGTTTTTGTTTTAGGAGCTTCAACAAAATAAACTGGTTTACCTTTAGCTTGGAAATAAGATATTTCAGCATAAGGCAACAACCCTGGTGTTACTAAATACTGAGTACCAAGACTTATTGTATCAACAGTATTTTTATACCTTAGCGATCTAAAATAGGAAACACTTGTTTTCATAGGTCCCTGCCCATAGGCAATTGCCCCCTTATAATATTGCGTGTTACGACCAACTTTATGGTAAGCTTTTGAAGTTAAACTTTTACCTAAATTACCATAAGAAGCTGCACAGGAAATATTACCGTAAGTAAAGATTGCTCCTAAATTGTAAGCAGCTAGATTTGATAGCTTATGTCTAGATAACACCTTGTCATCGGGGTCTAATACTATAATCTTACTAGCTGGTTTACCATACTCTCCTGTAATGCCCACTTTTACTGATACATCATCTATAATTTCATATTTATAGGATATTCCTGCAGAAATCGCATCTCTGACATTTTGATTTATAATCACCTGATTATCTTTACCACCATTTATATCTGGTACTTTTACTTTAGTTACACCAACCCCTAATTTACTCAATCCATTATCGTCTAAATTTTTTAGACTACGATTACCACCAGTATTTGCTGAATCAGGAATATAAGAAATACCAAACTGAAAACCTTGCATTTCCGGGGTATAGTAAGAAACTTTTCTAGATGCCTCTGTTTTACTACTGATGTCATCAAAGCTATTGCTGAACGAATCCATGTGAGAAGTACTGCTACCGGATGTGTCAAAATCTGGCTTTAGACCCTTATATTTCATGTTGTCATCATCTAGCACTGCAAACTTACTCCAACCACAACCACCAAGTGGTACAGCAGTTGAACCAGTACCAACACCTATCTTAGAAGCAGCACCATCAGGAGATCCTAACTCTACTTTACCATAGCCTGTTGCTAAAAAAATATGAGAACCATTATAAGCTGCAGAAAGTTTTGGTTTAGTTGTTGGTAGTAAAACTATTTTAGCTCCAGCTGTTACATCATTCAATTCTTGCTTGACAGTAGCCATAAAAGCAGATTCCGTATAAAATCCAAGATTTTTCTTATTATCAGTAATATTTTTACTTGTCCCTGACAATTTTTTCTGATTTCTATAACCAGATTGGAAATCAAAACATCCTTCTAATTTTATTTCTGTATCTGAAGCAGCATCAGCATCAGCTGGAGTAGTACTACCACTAGCGAATGCTATGCTTGAAAAACAAGAAAGACATAGTAACATCATTAATTTTTTCATTGTAATACCTAAATTTCAATTCACTTATCTTCATTCATCTATACTTAAACACAGACCAATTTCTTATTTAAAACTATAGCATAAGATAAATCATAATGTAACTAAATAACTCATAAATAGCTGTGTTCACTATATAAATAGGCTAGTTGTAATAGTAAATTTACAACTATAGTAATATTTTTTAATTGTTGCTAATATCATAGAAATATTGTATTTTAATTTAGTGGGTTGAAATTGTTGTGAAGAACAAAGGTGGGTTTAACCCACCTTTTTTATTAGATTTCCGGCATAAGTCAATCTAGTTGGTGATTTTGTTGTCAAAACTTGCCTCCGCTCCGTAACAATCGTTTATGTACGCGAAGGTAGCAGGCTTCGTTTCTCCTAGAAATCCCGAGGGCTTTTTTGACTTATGCAGGAAGTATATTGAAGTATTTAAAATATTTATATAGTAATGAAAACTATAGAGCAACAAATTATTAATGCTATCCAGGATAACCTAAAAGACCTTGGGTTTGATTTAGTAAAAGTAACTTTAAAGGGTTCAAGCCATAAAGTACTTGAAGTGTTAATAGATAGATTAGATGGCAAAAAGGTTAATATAATAGATTGTCGTAATGTTAGTAGAAATATCTCGGCAATCTTAGATGTTGAAGATATAATTAGTGATAAATATTTTTTAGAAATTTGTTCAGCAGGTATCGAACGTCCATTAATAAAATTTGAAGATTATACTAGATTTATCGGTAGAGAAGCTACCATAAAATTAAAAGAATTACTAAATGGTCAAACTCGATATCAGGGAAAGATAATTAAAGCTGAAAATAACAAAGTTTATCTGAATAGTAATGGTAAAGATATAGTATTTTCATTTGATATGATAAAAAAGGCTTCTTTGGTATTAACAGATGAAATGTTCAAAAATTTAATGAATAAAAAATCTTAAAAGGCAGTGACATTATGGTCAATATTGGTAACATAGAAATTTTACAGATCATAGAATCTGTAGCTAGAGAAAAGAACCTTCCTAAAGAATCCTTACTTTCGGCAATGGAACAGGCTGTACAGGCTGCAGGACGTAAGAAATATGGCAATGAACATAATATAAAAGCTGAGATTAACAGAAAAAATGGTAATATTAGTCTTTTTAGAGTCCTTGATGTAGTAGATGATGTAGATGATTATTTTACTCAAATTTCTTTAAGTAATGCTACTGAGAAGAAATCTGACGCTAAAATTGGCGATAAAATTTATGAACTCTTACCACCCATTGATCTTGGGCGTGTTGCAGCTCAAACAGCTAAGCAAATAATAATACAACGCGTTGGTGAAACGGAAAGAGAAAAACAATATGAAGATTTTAAAGATAAGAAAGGTGAGATTTTAAACGGTATTGTTAAGAGAGTAGAGTTTAATAATATCATAGTTGATCTTGGTCGTGCTGAGGCAATAATTAAAAAGGAACAGCTAATTAGAGGAGAAAACTTTAAAATTAATGACCGTATTAAAGCGTATGTACAAGATGTAAGATTGGTGTCTAAAGGTCCACAAATTTTTCTATCTAGAAGCGATGACCAAATGCTAATAAAATTACTTGAATTAGAGATTCCAGAGATTTATGATAATATAATTGAATTGCGAGCTATAGCCCGTGATCCTGGATCAAAGGCAAAAGTTGCAGTATTTGCTTCTGATTCTAGCATTGATCCTATAGGTTCATGCGTAGGAATTAAAGGTAATAGAATTAGAGCTATTACTAATGAACTTAATGGTGAAAAGATAGATATAATATTATGGAGTAAGAATATTGCCCAGTTTATTATGAATGCATTGGCTCCTGCAGAAATTGCAAAAATTGTCATCGATGAAGATAAAAATATAGTTGATGTAGTCGTATCTCAAGATAATTTGAGTCTGGCAATCGGTAGAAGAGGTCAAAATGTTCGTTTAGCATCTAGGCTTACTGGCTGGAATATTAATATAATGACCGAAGATCAAGAATCTAAACGAAGAAGTGATGAGTTTCGTTCTGCTACCGAGTTATTTATGGAATCATTGGATGTTGAAGAAGTGATAGCACAACTGTTATCTGCTGAAGGTTTTACTTCTTTAGAACAGTTGGCTTCT
The DNA here is from genome assembly GCF_964264705.1 of Candidatus Tisiphia endosymbiont of Xenochironomus xenolabis. Classification (NCBI taxonomy): domain Bacteria; kingdom Pseudomonadati; phylum Pseudomonadota; class Alphaproteobacteria; order Rickettsiales; family Rickettsiaceae; genus Candidatus Tisiphia; species Candidatus Tisiphia endosymbiont of Xenochironomus xenolabis. The sequence continues at coordinate 332,009 of NZ_OZ183473.1, read as the reverse complement.
AGTAAGATTGAAACTTTAATGAACATCGAAGGGTTTGAAGAAGAATTAGCAACTGAAATAATGGAACGATCAATAAATTATGTAAATGCTAAGAATGAAAAAATTATTATTAAGCTTGAGGATTTAGGTGTTGAACAAGAATTAATTGATGTATTGGATTTACAACCAGAATTCATATTAAAATTAGCTGAATACGGTATAAAGACTATAGAAGATTTGGGAGAGCTAACAGTTAATGAGTTTAAATCATTAGTGCCTAATTCTAACATGGTAGATAATGATATCGAATTACTAATTCGCACAGCTCGTACTGGTGATGATGAGTAAGCTGTTTGAGTTGGGGAGAAATATTTGGTTATGGATGTTTCAAATCCTAGAAAGTTAAAAATTTTTTCAAATAATTTAACATTAAGTATTAGTACTCAGAATTTTATTGATATAATTTAATTAGTTATCGTAGGTAGTTTTCTAGTATAATATTACCAACAAAGATTGTGAGCGTTCACGGTTTTTTGCTATTTTCTTATGATGAATAAAAAATCTGTTCACCAACCGTCTATTAGCGAGGAGCCGCTTTGCGGTGACGTGGCAATCTAAAAAATGGTCAGGAATGAATTGCTTCTAGGCTTATGCCTTCTTGCTAATAGACGTCTTGTACTTTAACTTTTTTTCCGTGAATGCTCACAAAATAATTCTTCAAATCAGAAGAGTATACTATCTGCTAATCGTTGAATTAGGTAGCAGAATTATTTACAAAACTTTAGCATATATAATTGCTATTTAAAGGTTTAATATTTATGACGTATGACCAGGAACCTAAACCAAAGAAATTAACACTTGGTGGCTCAAAACTCTCGCTTAACAAGCCCTCTAAACCTACTAATGTTACTAGAGGTTTTGTTAGTTCTGCAAAAACTATTGTAGAAGTTAGGAAGAGTAGTACTCCAACTGGTACTTTGTCTTTTAACAAACTTTGGTCTAATGGTTCTACTGCTCAGAGCGGGGAATCTGCTGCTGGAGAAGAATTTAATAGACGCCTAACTATTTTAAAAAAAGCAGCAGAAGATGCAAAATCTAAGGGTATTGATAATAAGATTAGTACTCTTAGTAAACTTGCAACTATCAATCAATCTGTGTCACAAGACTGTTTAGAAGGTATCCCAGAAAATATCCAGGATGATGACTCACAAGATATTGAAAATGATTTTGAGGTACCTCCTACAACTCCATCTTCGCAAGATAGAAATCAATCAAAACCCTTTGTTAGATCACCAGTGATTGGTTCTCAGAGCCATTTTGGTGTTGCACTTGAAGATATTTCTTCAACAGATAAGGTTGGTGACAATAAAATAGTAGTGCCAAAGGTTAAAATTGAGGAGCCTAAAAAATTAAAAAAGGCAGATATTTTCAATATGCTTGATGCAGACGGAAGTGATAATGCCGGTAAGACTAGAAGCCTTGCCTCAATAAGAAGAGCAAGGGAAAAAGAAAAACGTAAAGCTTATCAACAAACACCCGACAAAGTGTATAGAGAAGTTATTATTCCTGAAGCCATTTCTGTCGGAGATCTAGCCAATAGAATGTCTGAGCGGGCAGCCGATGTTATAAAAGAATTGATGAAGCTTGGCATCATGGCTACGACCAGCCAAACAATCGATACAGATACAGCTGAACTTATTGCTACGACCTTAGGGCATACAGTAAAAAGGGTGCAAGAATCCGATGTTGAGAATATATTGATTAGTGAAGCTGATAAAGAAGAAGATTTAAAACATAGAGCTCCTATTGTAACGATTATGGGACATGTCGATCACGGTAAAACTTCGTTACTTGACGCTTTAAAATCAACTGATTTGGCAAGTCAAGAGGCAGGTGGCATCACCCAACATATTGGTGCTTATCGGATAACATTGCCTGATGGTAGGGCTATTACTTTCATTGATACTCCAGGGCATGAAGCGTTTTCAGAGATGAGGACTAGAGGTGCTAAGGTAACTGATATAGTAGTTATAGTAGTTGCAGCAGATGATGGAATCAAGCCGCAAACGATTGAAGCAATTAATCATGCTAAGGCAGCAAATGTCCCGATAATTGTTGCAATAAATAAGATTGATAAGCCGGATATTAATCTTGACCGAATTAAGAATGATCTGTTAATGTACGATTTAGTTAGTGAAGAATTAGGTGGTGATACCATAATTGTACCAGTTTCCGCTTTGAAGAAAACTAATTTAGATAAGTTAGAAGATGCTATATTATTGGTGGCAGAAATGCAGGATATTAAGGCTAACTTTAGCGGACTCACTGCTGGTGTGGTCATAGAAGCAAAAGTTGATAAAGGTAAAGGAGCTGTGGCTACTATATTGGTACAACGTGGTACTCTAAGAAATGGAGATATAGTAGTTGCCGGAACGAAATATGGTAAAATTAAGAGAATGAATAATGATAAGGGAGTGGATATTACCGAGGCAGAACCAAGTTTACCAGTAGAGATTTATGGTTTAAATGAAGCTCCGCGGGCAGGAGATCAGTTTAATGTAGTACAGAATGAAAAACAGGCTCGGGATATTATAGAATATCGTGAACGATTGGCAAAAGAAAAGAAAATTTCTGTTACTCAAAGATCAAGCCTAGAAGAATTGTTCCTAAAAGCTTCTGGCAGTGCTGGTATGATAAAAGAATTACCAATAATTGTTAAAGGTGATGTACAAGGTTCGATTGAAGCAATTGTTACTAGCCTATTAAAGCTACCAAATGATGAAGTTCGTGTAAGAATTTTACACCATGCAGTAGGTGGAATATTGGAGTCAGATGTTACCTTAGCTAAAGCATCCAATGCTATTATTATTGGCTTTAACGTTAGAACTAATAATAATGCTTTTGCTATGGCAGAAAAAGAAAAAGTGGATATTAGATACTACTCTCTTATTTATAATTTACTAGACGATGTTAAATCAATACTCAGCGGTATGCTTTCACCAATTATTCGTGAGCAATATATTGGTACAGTCGAGATCAGACAAATATTCACTGTCTCAAAAGTTGGGAAAATTGCTGGGAGTTATGTTACTAAAGGTACTATTAAAAGAGGTGCTAGGGCTCGCTTATTACGAGACAATATCGTTATTCATGAGGGAAAAATTAAAACTCTCAAACGTTTTAAAGATGATGTCAAAGAAGTTCATGAGGGCTTTGAATGTGGTATCGCTTTTGAAAATTATGAGAATATCGAACAATTTGATATTGTAGAAGTTTTTGAAATTATTGAAGAAAAAAAACAATTATTGTAAATGCAAAAAGTTTCAGATAGAGAAAAATCTTCAAGACAAAAAAAAGTTGCAACATTAATAAATGCAGCATTAGTGGAAGTACTAAGACGTGGTAAAATGTTAGATGAACGATTGATTAATTGTCCAGTAACTATTACCAAAGTCTTAGTTACAGCTGATTTAAAAGTAGCAGATTGTTACTTTTTACCGTTTAATACGGTTTTTAATAAAATACAACTTACTGAATCTTTAAATAATTCGAAATATGCTATAAGAAATTTTATAACTGCTAAAATTAATTTAAAATATTCACCGGAAATTCGTTTTCATTATGATCACGGATTTGATAATGCCGATAAAGTTGATAAATTATTGAAGCAAGCTGAGACTAATAGGATGAGCTAGGACAAAATAGACTTACCTAGCATAAGTCTATCTAGTTGGTGATTTTGTCGTCGAAACTCGCCTCCGCTCCGTAACAATCTTTTATGTACACTGCGGTTGTTCTGCTTCGTTTCTCCTAAAAATCCTGAGGGCTTTTTTGATTTATGCAGGAAGTCTAATATATAAGGTGGTCCCCTTTGTCTAGACAAAAATTTAGATAAATAGAGATATAATTCACAAAAATTAAATTGTTGTTTTTATACAATATTTTTTTCAAAATATACACATTCTGGAGTTTTATAATCCAAAGTTTGATGCATCCTTTGTCTATTATAAAAGTCCATATATTCGTTAATTGCTGTCTTTGCCTCCTTTACTGTTGTTAAAATAATCCGATAAATTTTTTCCTGTTTTAATGATCGCCAAAAACGTTCAATAAAAATATTATCTAAGGCTCGTCCCTTACCATCCATACTAATCAAGATATTATGTAGCTTTAGCATACTAATAAAATTCTCCGAGGTAAATTGTACTCCTTGATCAGTATTAAATATTTTTGGCATACCATATTTTTCTATAGCGTCTTCAAGGGCTGTTACACAAAATTCACTTTCCAAACTAATGGAGATTCGCCAACTTAGAATATAACGACTATACCAGTCAATAATAGCTACTAAATATACGAACCCTTGGCTCAGTCTTATATACGTTATATCTGCACTCCAAACCTGGTTTGGCAATACTATTTCTAATCCTTTTAGTAAATAAGGATATATTTTATGTGCCTGATTCCTCTTGCTTAAATTTATTTTAGGATAAACAGCTTCAAGACCCATTATCTTGTAGTAACGTCTAACAGCTTTACGACCTACCGAAAAACCTTGGGCTTGTAAATATTTAGCCATCCGCCGCATACCATAATATGGATGCATAGTATAGGTCTCATCAATTATTGCCATAATCTTGATATCTTGTTCACTAATACCAGTAGGTTGGTAGTAATAGGTTGACCTGCTAATATCCAATAACTTACACTGTTGTACAATTGTTAACTTATTATGATTAGGCTCTATCATATTACACCTAACCTTTAATTCCAAACAATGCAGATTTTTTTTTGAGCCAGTCACACTCAACGCTTAACTGACCAATTTTCTCATATAGATTCTTGATTAACCCCTGCTGATTTGGGTCAGCACTCTGTGTTTTATTCTTAAAACCTTGTACTAACAACTCAAGACCTTGTTTTTTCCAGTTACTTATCTGTGTTGCATGAACACCATACTTACTGGTTATCTGGGCTATTGTTAGCTCTCCCTTAATTGCTTCTATGACAATTTTGCCTTTCTCCTCAGCACTATATTGCCTTACTTGTTTTTTCATCTCTAGCTCTCCTTGTTTGCTAAAGAATTCTATCTCATTTTTCTTATTTTTCTGTCCAAAATATTGGAACCATTATAATATATGAGCATTCACATATGTCTACAATACTTCCAAAAACATTTTACGAAAGAAATACGCTTATTGTATCGCAGGAGTTACTTGGAAAGGTTTTGTGTTTTGGTAATATAGAGGCACGAATTATTGAAACAGAAGCTTATGTTGGAGAAGATGATCCTGCTTGTCATGCAGCCAAGGGGTTAACACCTCGTACAAAGCTTATGTATGGTTCTGCTGGTAATTCCTATGTATATTTAATTTATGGTATGTATTATTGTTTAAATATAGTAACAGAAAAACTAGGATTTCCAGCTGCTGTATTAATTAGAGGAGTGTATCAATATAAACCTTCACAAATTTTACTTGATGGACCTGGAAAATTATGTCGTACCCTTGGAATTAATAAAACCCAAAATGCTCAAGATATGACTAGTAATAAATCCTTTTGCGTTATTGACGTAGGTGATACACCTCTACTACCCCTAGAATTGGCATTAGCAAAGGTACCGATAAACTTTGGCGTTATTTAGTACGATAAATGATCCAATACATCCTGAGTCCATAAAACCATTTGACCAATTATCCATACATTCTCTTCTTTGACTTCTGGCATTGGCGGTATTGTTTCAGGATACTTACGAGTTTGAAACAATAATTGCTCGATAGAATGCCCCGCTTCATTAGAAACTAGTAGATTATTATTTTTCCATAGCTCTGCTATCAAGCACGCCAGTTCAGAATGAATAGTTGGGACATCCTGTTTGGAACTAAAACCTACTCCTTCGACTTTAATATGATAACCTTTTTTATCCAATCCATATTCTTGTAATATTTTATCAACTTCTCTTTGAGTAGCAATTGTTTGGCGTTGAATGTAAGGATTATTGCTGATAAATAAAATAACATAATCTTTTTGCTCACCAAACTCCCCTCTCAATATCTTCTTAACAAGAATCACTGCAGCATCATAAGCAGTAGTAGCGGTATTAGGTCTTGAGTTATTGTTGCCCAGTTCGGTATTTATTACTTCAGCTGAGCTTCTCTGCTCCTTATTAAGGAAGTTATTTAATAAATCCTCACTCATCAGGCTTTCTGTGAGCTTTGTTTCATCTGTAGTTGCATAATTAGGATATACTCTTCCAGGAAAGAGTCCTTTGGGACATTCTTCTTTTGTGGTATATTTAATGAAGGGCTGTATTGGATTTAAGGCAATATTATGATTTTGAGCAAGTAATTTAAGATAGGCCTTCCCTTCCTCTGTACGAGCTGAATCTTCTCCAACTAATAAAGAAGCATCTAATTTATTGATATCCCCCTTATCTTGCCATATTTTTAGTAATTTATCGTATGTCTCTGGGTTAATACCATCAATATTAGCCCATAATGGTCTTGCTCCGGCTAATACTAATACTGGTCCATTAATTTTAATTTGTTCTGTTATTTTATTATGATAAATTATCCGTGCCAATAAGCCAATTCTAGAGGTTCCAGCAATCCAGCTTTCAGCATATTCCTGATGTTGGGGTGGTATTTCATCAATAAGCCCTAATTGTTTGGCAGCATCAATATATTGAGAGGCATATTTAATCATCCAATTTTCATTGGTTAGTTCATTACGTTCCTGACCAACTTTACGATTAAATGCATTCTGAGCAACATATAGTAACCAATCTTCAACATCTCGTACACTCAATTCATTAGTAGCTTTAAATAAATTTTTACGCAATAATTTAGCATCGAATTGATCAGGAGCATCTTGAGTAGCTCGAGATTTCATTAAACTTCTAGAAATTGAAGCAAATATTTTTTCTGAATTACCAGTTTTATCAAAACATGCTAGATCACGCCATAATTTTTCTGGTTGTAAATATCCGGCTAGATGAAGAATCTTTAACAAGCTGTCTTGCTGAGTTGGGGAAGTGAAACCTAATCCCTTAGCAGCTATCTCAAATTTAGAAAGTTCTGACGAGCGTTTATAACCTTCATATGTTACCCCAGTAAACATCCCTGTTACTATAATAGGTAGCATCATTTTTTGTAAGAGTTTAGCTTTAGACATATTGTAAATCCTGTAGTTTAATTATTGTGTTATCCATACTAATACTACATGTCACCCCTACTCATCTTGTCATACCTACTCTCTTGTCATACCTGCGTAAGCAGGGGTCTAGATTCCGCACCACAACTGTTGAAAGTTAGAAGAGGAAGCGGTTTTAGACCGGATAGTTTAAAAGTCGTATGTGGTCAACGTCTATTAGCGAGAAAGACCGTAGGTCGACGAAGCAATCCACAAAAGTAACCAAAGATGGATTGCCACGACCACTACGTGGTCTCGCAATGACAGAAAACCTATCTAAAACCCGCTTTACCTTCTAACTTTCAACAGTTGTGGTTCCACACCGAAGCGGGAATGACAAACTCACTAGTCCTGTATGGACGGTTATTACTACAATCCCAGATTTTTTGGATTTTGGTATTTAATCCAAATATCAATTAACAATTTAGTAATAATAATCGCAGAAAACATCGATGATATTATACCAATAGTTAGTGTTACCGCGAAGCCTTTTATAGCACCAACACCAAACATAAAAAGTAAAAATGCCGCTATCAAAGTTGTCACGTTTGAGTCAAGAATTGTCGCAAAAGCTGATTCAAACCCTGTCCTTATAGCATACAGGTTAGATGCCCCCTTTTTAAGCTCTTCCCTTATTCTCTCATAAATGAGTACATTGGCATCAACCGCCATGCCAATCGTTAAGATTATACCAGCAATTCCCGGTAGAGTTAATGTCGCTTGGAAAAGTGACAATAAAGCTAGAATATAGAGTAGGGCTAGACTTAATGCTATATTGGCAAAAATTCCAAGAATTCCGTACGACCAAATCATAAATATCACCACACTGGCAAAACCAATCATCCCTGCTTTCTTACCTGCCTCTATTGAGTCTGCCCCAAGATTTGGCCCTATGGTTCGTTCCTCTATTATCTTTAAAGGAGCTGGTAACGAACCCGCTCTAAGTAATAAGGCTAATTCATTGGCTGATTCAACAGTAAAATTACCTGAAATTATACCGCTTCCTCCAAGAATTGGTTCATTAATTACTGGAGCACTTAATAATTTGTTGTCAAGCACGATCGCAAGCCTTTTACCAGAATTATTTTTGGTTATTTCTGCAAATAATTTGCTACCAAGATTATTAAAGGAAAAAGCAACGGCTGGTTGAGTATTTTGGTTAAAAGAAGCTTGAGCAGTTATTAGCTGCTCACCACTAACAATAACTTTTTTCTTAACAACTACATAATATTCTTTTTTATCTGAATTTTCTCCTTTAACTAAGATTGAGCCAGAGGGTAAACGCCCATTTATTGCTTCTTGTATGTTGGCATTTTCGTCAACTAAATGGAAGGTTAATTTTGCAGTTTTACCAAGAATATTTTTCAGTTGTTGTGGGTTTTCCTCACCTGGTACCTGGAGCAATATATGTTTATCACCTTGCCTCTGTATGTTAGGCTCTTTGGTACCTGTGCTATCTACTCTCATTCTAATTATTTCAATTGATTGAGCAATTACTTTTTGCCTTAATTCGGCAAGTTTAGAATCATTATAACTAAGCTTAATATTAAAATTATCGTTTTCTACAGTAATTTCTCGGTCAATTTTACCTAAAATCTTTTTTACTGTTTTGTAATCTTCTGGGTTTCTTAATTCAAACTGCACCATGTGATTTTTAGCAATAAGATTTTTATAGCCTACCTTATCTTCCCGTAAATATTTCCGTAAATGGTCAGCCAAACCTTCCATTACATCATTTAAATAGGCGTCAAAATCGACATCTAGCAATAGATGAGCACCACCTCTTAAATCAAGCCCAAGATTTACCCTATAATTGGGTAATATTTTTGAATCTATAGTTGTAAAATTAGGTAAAGCACAAATAAAAGCTCCTATTGTACATAAAATAGACAAGAATATTTTCCATTTAGCAATATTATGCACCGTTATTTTCCTTTGTCTTTTTTACTTTTATTAACAGCTATAGCTTCTTTTTTATTACGACTTGTAATATCAAGTATTGCAGATTTTAAAACTTTGATTCGTATATTTTCAGATATTTCAAGGTCTATTGTGTTGTCAGCATCGTTAATCTTGCTTACTATGCCAAAGATTCCGCTATTAGTTACTACCTCTTCGCCCTTTTTTACGCTACTCACCACACTTTCTTTCTCCTTACGACGTTTTTCTTGCGGTCTAATTAGGAAAAAATAAAATACAATGAAAATTAATACCATCGGCACCATGCTTGTTAATACTGACTGCATGGATGATTCAGGTGCTGTTGGAACTACTTCTACAGTTTCTTTGATTGCTATTGTATCGTCATCTGCATAGGCATTTTCTGTAAACATAATATATCTCCTAATGTTTATCTTTTACTGTAGTAAAAGTAGTTGTGTTAATTAGTAAACTACGTCATTGCTAGGAGTGTGTAAACACAACGAAGCAATCCATCTCTAATCATTTCTTTGGATTGCTTCGACTACTACGTAGTTTCGCAATGATGTAGTAATGTTAGCTATATAATGACATATTTACTCAAGATAAGTTAGCAAAGATTCATATCTAGCTATATCCAACTTAATAATGTCATTTTTTGTATCGTCATTTTCTTGGTTTATTTCTTTTTTTAAAAATTCTATTTTTTCAATTATTTTATTTGGTTGCAAATTGCTAGTATCAACAGCGAATTCAGTTATTATATTTACCTTGCTATCCGTAACCTCAGCTAATCCTGAACAGACAAAATATTTGAATACAGAATTATCTACTGTTATTTTTGTCAATCCAGCTTTCAAACTGGCAATCAATAATTCATGACCAGGTAAAACCCCAAATTCCCCTAACTCTCCTGGCATTATTACTTCTTGAGCCTGCTTATCAAACAGCACATTTATTGGTGTTACAATTTTAACCCTAATTGTTTTATTCATTATGCTACTTTGGCTTTAAGTGTTTCAGCTTTCTCTACTGCCTCGTCAATACTACCTATCATATAAAAAGCAGCCTCTGGTAAGTGATCATATTTACCAGAAACCAAGCCATGAAACCCCTCAATAGTATCAGCTAAACTAACAAGCTTTCCAGGCATACCTGTAAATACTTCAGCAACATGGAAAGGTTGAGATAAAAAGCGTTGAATTTTCCTTGCCCTGGTAACAGTTAATTTATCCGCTTCTGATAACTCATCCATTCCTAGAATGGCAATGATATCTTGTAGCGACTTATAGGTCTGTAAAACTTTTTGCACCTCACGAGCAACTGAGTAATGTTTTTCTCCAACAATTGCCGGACTTAGCAATTGTGAACTGCTATCGAGAGGATCTACTGCCGGATAAATACCAAGCTCAGCAATTTGTCGACTAAGTACAGTCGTTGCATCCAAATGAGTAAAAGAGGCAGCAGGAGCAGGATCAGTTAGATCATCGGCTGGCACATAAATAGCCTGTACCGAAGTAATTGATCCAAACTTTGTTGAAGTAATACGTTCTTGCAACTCACCCATATCAGTTGCTAATGTTGGTTGATAGCCCACTGCCGAAGGTATTCTACCTAAAAGAGCTGATACCTCAGAACCAGCTTGAGTGAAGCGGAAAATATTATCGACAAAAAACAAGACATCCTGTCCTCCATCTAAATCTCTGAAACTTTCGGCTATAGTGAGTCCAGTTAAAGCAACTCTAGCTCTTGCACCGGGCGGTTCGTTCATTTGTCCATAAACCAGGGCTACTTTAGATTTTTCTGGATTTTCTAGATCAATTACATTGGAATCAATCATTTCATGATACAAATCATTGCCTTCTCTAGTCCTTTCTCCAACTCCGGCAAAAACCGTATATCCTCCATGAGCCTTGGCAATATTATTAATAAGTTCCATAATTAATACTGTTTTTCCTACTCCGGCACCACCAAATAATCCAATTTTTCCTCCTTTTGCATAAGGAGCTAGGAGATCAATGACTTTAATTCCTGTAGCCAGAATGTTTTTTTCAGTTGATTGGTCAACAAAGTCTGGGGCTGGTCGGTAAATTGAAGCACATTTAGTGGAATTAATTTCACCTCTTCCATCAATTGGTATACCAATTACATTCATTATACGCCCAAGAGTCCCAGTGCCAACGGGTACCTTAATGGTATCCTCGGTATCGACCACCTCTTGACCTCGTACTAACCCTTCTGTTGGATTCATAGCTATACATCTAGCAATATCATCACCTATATGCTGTGATACTTCTAATATCACCTTTTCTCCATTATTATAGCACTCAAGTGCGTTGAGAATCTTCGGCAATTTCCCACCACTATTAAATTGTACATCAACCACAGCTGAGATAATTTGCACAATCTTACCAATAGTCTTGCCAATAATTTTTGTCATATTTTACCTTACATTATATTTGTCTATCTATAGTAAATTAGACCCTAATTGTCATTACGAGAAGCTACTTTAGTAACAACAAAGCAATCCATTTCTAATTACCTTTATGGATTGCCACGCTCACATACGTTCGCTCGCAATGACGGAACTGATTTACCAAACGTCATTGCGAGGAGGCGTGAGCCGACGAAGCAATCCATTCGCTCATGAGCATCCAGCAACCTAATTAATTTATATAGCTTCTGCTCCTGCAATAATTTCAATTAAATCCCGAGTAATTAAATCTTGCCTAGATCTATTAAGTGTTAGTGTTAACTTATTAATAAGCTCATTAGCATTTTTTGTGGCATTATCCATCGCTGTCATTCTAGCTCCTTCTTCACTAACTCTACTTTGTAGTAGAGCATAATTAATTTGTGCGGTTACATAAAGATTAATCATATTCAAAATAAGCCCTTCACCTTCATATTCATAGCTTGAATATTGCTTATTTGAAGATATTTGTTTTTCAATTGGTAATATTTGCTGTTTAGTTGCAATCTGTGTCATAGCATTTTTACATTTATTAAAATATATTTGACAATTGCTAATTTTAGAACTACCTACCATCTCCATTAGTTTATCTTTAACCTGAAATGCCAAATTATTATTATGATATTTAGGAAAATCAAAATAATTGTCAATATAATGGGAATATTGCCATTTTAATAGATCATAACCCTTTTTACCAATAATCATCAGTCTTACTTGTTTACCAGCATTTTCCAAATTTGTAATATCAAATTTCACTTGCTTGGATACTGAAAAATTAAAAGATCCACATAAACCGCGTTCCGAGGCAACTACTATCAATAAGTGCGGTCTATTCAAATCACTTGGACATGATTCTTCTGAGAAGAATTTTTTCTCTTCTTCAGCCATATCCTGTAAATTATTTCTAGATGCCATATTAGCCATTATATCTCGTAGAGTCTCAATATAATCTTCTGAGTCCTTAATTTGGCTTTTGGCTTTGGTAAATTTGGTAGCCGAGACTATTTGCATAGCCTTAGTAATTTTTTGCGTTGATTTAACACTTTTAATACGAGATCTTAATTGTTTTAAACCTGACATAGCTACCCAACTTTATTGTCAGTAAGAAAGTTCTGTACAAATTTTTCTAAGAAAATTTTTAACTTTTCTTCCGTTTCTTTAATGATTTGTCCCTGATTTTTAATGGATAATAAAATATCGTTTTCTTTAAGTTTTATTTCTTGGAGTAATTTAAGCTCAAATTCTTTTACTAACTCAACAGGAATATTATCGAGATAATTTTTCACCCCAGCATAAAGACTAACCACTTGCTCTTCAATAGGGAAGGGGGCATATTGATCCTGCTTCAATATCTCGCTTAGTTTTGTCCCATGTGAGATAAGTTGTTTAGTTGAACTATCTAAGTCTGAACTAAACTGAGCAAAAGCGGCTAATTCTCTAAATTGTGCTAACTCAAGTTTGACACTTCCTGCTACTTGCTTCATAGATTTTACTTGTGCAGCTGATCCTACCCTACTTACTGAGATACCAATATTTACCGCTGGTCTAATACCTTTATAAAATAGCTCATTTTCTAAAAAAATCTGTCCATCAGTAATTGATATAACATTGGTTGGAATATATGCGGAAACATCACCTGCCTGGGTCTCAATAATCGGCAAAGCCGTAAGAGAACCACCACCATCTTTATCCGACATATTTGCTGCTCGTTCCAGTAACCTAGAATGTAGGTAAAATATATCTCCCGGATATGCTTCACGTCCTGGTGGTCTTCTGAGTAATAGTGAAATTTGTCTATAGGCAACAGCATGTTTACTCAAATCATCGTAAATCACTAGTGCATGCATACCATTATCACGGAAATACTCGCCTATACTACAACCAGTGTAAGGTGCCACATATTGTAACGCAACAGGATCAGAGGCGGTAGCGGCTACAACTACTGTATATTCCATTGCTCCTGAATCTTCTAATTTTTTTACTACCTGAGCGATAGTCGATTTTTTTTGACCAATAGCTACGTAAATGCAATAAATCTTATTTTTTTCATCATTGTCAAGATGAGCTTGTCTTTGGTTAATAATCGTATCGATAGCAATAGCAGTTTTTCCTACTTGCCTGTCACCAATAATTAACTCCCTCTGACCCCGACCAATAGGAATTAGAGAGTCGATCACTTTAATGCCTGTTTGCACCGGCTCTGTAACGCCTTTTCTAGCAATGATCCCCGGAGCGTTTTCCTCGATATTTCTATAGCTATCGGTTATAATTTCGCCTTTACCATCAATAGGATTAGCCATACCATCAACGACTCTACCAAGCAATGATTTACCCACTGGCACTTGTATAGTCTTACCAGTTCTTTTTACCGAATCACCTTGTTTTACTTTTCGGTCACTGCCAATCAATATGATACTTACAGAGTCTGTTTCGAGGTTAAGAGCAAGACCTTTCACTCCTGAAGCAAATTCAACTACCTCGCCAGCCTCGACATTATCGATACCATATACTCTAGCTATACCATCCCCAACTGTTATAACTTGTCCTACTTCTCGTAAATCGCTAAATTGTTCAATATTAGCAATTTCTTTTTTTAGTACTTCAGCAAGTTCAACAGCTTTTAATTTTTGGGTAGAACCCATAATTATTTACCTCGTAAATCTTATTTAATAATTTTTAATCCAAACGTCATTGCGAGACCACATAGTGGTCGTGGCAATCCATTTCTAACTATCTATATAACCTAAATCTTTGCAGTCTTTAAGGTTTTCGTTATTTTCTCTAACATTCCAGCAATAGAGTAATCCCTAACCATGCTATCATATTGTATAATAATACCACCAATAACTGACTGATTTTGACTAAATTTTATCGCAACTTTCTGCTGGAAATCATCTTCTAAATATTTAGTTAGCCATTGTTTTTCTTTACTATGCAGAATTTTAGCAGAAGTTATTGTTACCATCTTAATATTTTTGTTTCTATTAAGTAGTTGTTGGTATAATACCACTATGCTTGATAAAATAGGCATACGTGAATGCTTTAGCAATATTAACAAAAACCTCTTAACTATAGATTCAACATTAAAGTTTTTGGTAATTAATTCAATTATTTTACATTTATCAATACCCTTTACTATAGGAGAAAATATAATAGCCTTGATTTGTGGATTATCGTTGATAAATTGATCGATAATCGTAACCTGCTCAAATATTTTATCTTCCAAAGCATTAGCTAGTGCATTATCAAATAACGCGGAAGTATAATTTAGTACTAGTTTGTTGTTGTTCATTATGTTGTTATATCCAAAAATTCTAACTAAACCAAGCAATAATAAGCCACGTAAAGCCAGGAAAATAAGCCATGTAAGATTGCCCATAACACAGAATGGTTGATATTAAATGAAATAGCCATAGCCAGTGCCGAACCAAATGATACACCATGCCGCATAACAATATTTATTCGCCGCTTCCGTGGAAAAGCTTCATAATCCTCTACATTCATCTTACTCATTGCCTGTACTCTATATCTAAATAATATTACACGTCATTGCGAGGAGGCGTAAGCCGACGAAGCAATCCAGGAAATCGATAAATTTGGATTGCTTCGTTGTACTAAAGTAGCTCCTCGCAATGACAAAGTAATGTTAGCTATACTTTATAACACAATCTATCATTACCACTAAGTATATTTTAAAAAAATTTTGCTTAAATATGAATGGACCTACCGTAAGCCTGCAATACTGACTCACCCATCATTTCAGATAAAGTTGGGTGAGGGAAAATGGTATTGATTAAATCAAGCTCTGTACCTTCCATAGTTCTAGCAATTACATAACCTTGAATTAGCTCGGTAACCTCTTCGCCTATCAAGTGTGCTCCTAACAATTCCCCAGTTTTTGTATCAAATATCGTTTTAATCATTCCTTCAGTACAGCCATCAACCAGGGCTTTCCCATTAGCGATAGATGGGAATTTGCCAATTTTCACTTGGTAACCAGCTTTTTTCGCTTGTTCTTCAGTAAGCCCTACACTAGCAATCTGCGGCGAGGAATAAGTACAACCTGGAATATTACGATTTTCTAGAGGATGAGCTTTAAGACCGGCAATAGTTTCTACAGCAATAATACCTTCATGACTTGCCTTGTGTGCAAGCCAAGGGGGAGATGTAACATCACCTATTGCATAAATTCCTTGTTCATCAGTTTGCATAAACTGATTGGTAACAATATGCCCTCTATCTATTTTTATATTAGTTTTTTCTAAATTAAGATTTTCCGTATTGCCAACTATACCAACTGCCATAAGCAAAGTTTCAGCTTGTATTTTGTGGTTCTTACCTTCTATCTCAACTTCAATCATAACATGATCTTGTGTTTGGCTATGATTTAACAACTTACTATTAGTATGAATTTTTATACCCTTTTTCTCAAAAATTTTTCGTGCCATTAAAGAAATTTCTTCATCTTCAGCTTGTAAAATCCTATTTTGTACTTCAATTATGGTGACGTTTGTTCCTAAAGAGTTATAAAATGAAGCAAATTCTATACCAATCGCTCCTGATCCAACTATAATCATAGATTTTGGTAATTTATCCAAAATCATAGCCTCCTTAGAAGTAATAATTTGCTTACCATCTGGTTTAAATCCATCTAAAATCCTAGCTCTTGCACCTGTAGCAATTATTATATCTTGTGCTTTAATTGAAATTTTTTGACCGTTACTATCAATATTTACCACTTTGCCAGCTCCAAGTACAGCAGTGCCATCAATGACCGTAACCTTATTTTTCTTTAGTAAGGACTTAATGCCAGATGTTAACTGCGTCGATATATCTCTAGAACGCTGTACTATTTTTTTTAAGTCAAAGCTTGGTTCATTGACTATAATACCATAATCTTGAGCATGCTTAATTTTCTGAAATAATTCAGCTGATTTAAGTAGGGCTTTTGTTGGTATACATCCCCAATTTAAACAAACCCCTCCTAAATGCTCTCTCTCAATCAACACAACTTTTTTATTTAGTTGTGCCGCCCTAATTGCCGCAACATAACCACCAGGTCCACCGCCAATAATTGCTATATCATAATTTTCCATTAATATTTCCAGCTATTCATTCATTGCTTTTTTAATATAGCCTACTATAACTATAGTAATAAAAATGGCTACTGAAATTTATAATAAGTTTGATTTTTTATACCTCTATAAATTAGATGTTGTTAACAAAGGTGTAATTTAATAGCAGCAAGAGCGATAAAAGAGAGGAAAGAAAGATCATCTTTTTCATATCAAACAGCAAGCCTCCGATTTTCTTTTATTTTTCCAAAGAATCTTTCAATAGCTCCTCTAAGTTTGTATGTTTCTCTATTATAAACTAATTTCTGTTTTTCTATTTTTTCTGCCAGGGATAACGGTAATATTATTTTGAGACTCAAGGTTTATTTTTATTACTATCATATCCACGATCTTGGATAACATCACATCCAACGATGTCTGCAGTTAACTCTTCTGCTACAGCAATATCGTTCCTATTGCCAGCAGTTAAAAATCCTTCTATTATGTGCTATGATGTAGTCATAGCAAGATGTAATTTTGTACTCATTCCTCTTTTACTTTTTCCTTTGCTTTGCATCCCCCTTTTAACCTACCGCTGTGTTGATATAGTTTAAAGGTTGTGCTATCCGTAATTACTATGTTAATTAATAATTTCTTACTTTGTTGTAAGATTATTAAGATTTTCCACCATATTCCTTTTTCGCTACCTCTTTTAAAGCGTTGGTAGATGGTGTGCCAACATCCATAGCATTTTGGTAAATTCCTCCACGGTATCCCGGTTCTTAATACATACATTATTGCACAAAATACCTTATAATGGCTAATCTTTGGGGGCATCTTTTCCAAATATAACTCTTCTCTATGATTGCTTCTATTTCGTTTTCAAAAAATTCTTGTTTTACAGGAAATAATCGCGAATCCATTATATATCTATTCCTTTTTTCTTAATATATCTCAAATAATATCATATCTTCTTCTATATTCATATATCTTTGTTAGCAGTGTCTAGGAAAGTACGGCAACAATAATTTATCTCAACATACATCTATGGAGCTGCTTACAATGACGTTTGGCGAGCAGATTTTTTATTTAGTACAAAAACCGTGAACACTCACAGAATCTATTCTCTCATCTTACCCTGAATATATAAATCATAAGCTATTTGATAAAAACTAATAGCTTCTTCTACTAGACTAGGAATATTATCAATCTCTATTTTATAGTCAATTGATGAGAAATTGGGGACGGTGTCACTCGTCGCTCGCCTATTACTTATAGGCGTCGCTCCATCGCTCCTAGCCCCAAATTTTCCTAAATTGACTATATCTTCATTAACTAATTTATAAGTTTTTGGTTGTTCCTGTGGGCGTAAGATAACTAAATGATTATCCTTCATAAACCCAAGCAATTGGTAAGTACTGATAAAAGCTCTGTTTGCCGGCGTATTTAATATATCTTGACCAAAAAACTTACTATTATACGAAAAATTTAATAATCCCAAAATAGTAGGGGCAATATCAATTTGACTTGCTAAATTATCAACTATCTGTGGTTTTAATATATTAGGAGCATATATTAATAGAGGTATGTGATATTTATTAATTGGTAAATCAGTTTTACCAGCACTTGACGCACAATGGTCAGCTGTGATAACAAAGATAGTATTATCAAACCATGGGCGAGTTTTAGCTAATTCAAGAAACTTACCAATAGCATAGTCGGTGTATTTAACTGCTGCATTACGCCCACCACCAGATGCCAGATCAATTCTACCTTTGGGGAAAGTATAAGGACGATGGTTAGAAATAGTCATAATTAATGAGAAAAAGGGTTTGCCTTCATTATAATTTTGATCAGCTAACTCTAGTGATTTTATTAATATATCCTCGTCAGCTACTCCCCAAATATTAGAAAAACTTATTTCATTTGATTTTAGATTACCTCGATCAACTATATTATAACCATTACCATGAAAATAATTCTGCAAATTATCAATGTAACTATAACAAGCGTTTATGAAGTTAATAACATAACCTTCATTCTTAAAAATAGTACCTATATTAAATAGCGATTGATTCTCAGGTCTACGGATAATGGAAGAACCAGGAGTTGGTGGTACTGATAAAGTAATAGCTTCTAAACCTCTTACTGTTCTAGTTCCTACTGCATATAAATTGGTAAAAAATATGCTTTGATCAGCTAATCTATCTAAATTTGGCGTAATATTTTGTTGATTGCCAAATTTGCCCATGAATTCAGCACTTAAACTTTCCACGGTAATGAAAATAATATTATATTTCTTACTATTAGAAGAATTAGCTTTGATATAACGTGCTATAGTAGAGTCATCTGAGTATAGTTCTTTGTTTTTTGATAAACTAGTGCGAACAGTATCTAAAGCTTGGTTTTTATCAATTACTGGATAAAATTTATTATAATCTAAGCTATTATTAAAATAGGCAGAGAAAAACTCATATGGACCGTTTTTAGCAAGTTCGATAGCATATTTATTAAAATTAAAAGCAATTTTATTAGGATTATAGAAATTAAAAGCAACTAGGCTAAGCAAAAATAGCATTATCGTGCAAAGAATATATTTCTTACTATTTATTATAGTACTTGCTTGGTTAATTATGTATTTTCTAAAGAAAAAAACAATTAATAGTGTAATAACTATAATGGCTAGTAATATTTTTATATAAGGCAAAGATTCCTTTACAGTACCAATAATCTCATGGGTATAAATTAAATAATCTACCGCAATAAAATTAAATCTAACACTGAACTCATCCCAAAAAGTAATCTCGGCAATTGTAATAAATATTAAGAGAGCAATGGTACAGAAATAACTAACAAGGCAACAGCTTAAATACAACAATTTATACCGAGCCAATAATTTATGGAATCCAATGATCAGCAGTAAAATTACCGGTAAAAAATAACAAAGAGATACTAGATCATTGAGACTGCCAATAACAAAAATTGACACTAGATCAGATATGGTTATTTGTTGTTGCCATAAAGCGTATGAGCTTAATAGGCTGCGGGTAATAAACTGAAATATTAGATAAATTCTAACAATAGGAAAATTGAACAATGTTTTTATCATCTAGCAAGGTTTTTTAAATTATCAGAGATAATATCCTAACTTTAATTGCTAGGCAATTAGCAATTAAAGTTAGGAGACATAAATACTAATTAAGTTAGTTATAAGCTAGTACTTTTCAAATCATTTGAGTATATATGTTACAGCTTTTCCTTGACAAATATTAAAGGTGAGGTATTTTGTAGTTACATTAGTATACTTGAATGATTTTACTAAATTTGGAATATAATGGCGATGCTAGGAGATAATTAATTAGTTATCGTAGGCAGTCTCCTAAACGTACAAAACATACGTGAGCAAAGTATACTCAAATGCTTTGAAGAATTGTTTTTAATATTAGGGATGAAGTAACATCACATACCTCATGTACGTTATACTTGCTTGCCCCTCATTTTCAAATCCAATTCTCCAAATTACTTTGAGTATATTTACGGAGCCAATTCTTTAAAACATTAGAGTAATATATAGAAAAATATTTGAGGTAATTACATAATATGTCAAAAGCTAAAACAGCGTCTAAAAATAACCCAACTTCCAGAGAGCAAGCTAAAGAGTATTTTCATAATGGACAAAAAATTAGACCAGTAAAACTTATATCCGGTAAATTTTCTTTTTTGGCAGCAGAATATGACGTCTCAGGAGACTTAGTAGTTGGTTCTGATGGTAAGGCATTACCTTGGGACAGAACAAAAATTTAACTTGAGATAGAATTTGGAAATAAGGTTATTGACCTTACATATGAAAAGGTATATAAACTACCTGTTCATTAATACGGTTTGGGGATGTAGCTCAGGGGTAGAGCATCTGCTTTGCACGCAGAGGGTCGGGGGTTCGATTCCCTTCGTCTCCACCATTCGGCACAATTTGCTACTTTTTGCATTTCTGTGAATGGAAAAGCCAGAACGTAATGCAGCTTACAGCCCTCGAGTGTTAGGTTCGAAAACATAAAATTTAATAATTCCCTTTTTTCAACAATTGTCGAACCTTTAAAAGTTTCATAGGCGTTTTGGCTTATACTTATAAGCTCTGCAAGCTTTTTAGAAAGCTTATCATCTACTTTGTCATAACTCTTAATTAATTCAATTAATTCATATTGTCTTTCCTTTAATATTCTGAGAATTTATATTAGTGAGGGTAAAAAATATGTTATAATAATTAAAAATAGCAATTGAGGGATTGTGGCAGGAGAAGAGAATAATGAGGTTGTAGATGTTGCAGGTGGAACATCGCGTTACTCGGAGAAGATTGAGGATGATGCTAAATCATTTGGTTATAAAGCAGCGAATTTACTCAATTTGCGGGAGGTTGTTAAGGAATTTAATGAATTACTTGCGACAAACCAAGATAGTCAATTAGGGGATAATATTATCAAGGTTCAAGTGCCAGCATTTGAGCCAGTAAAAGGTGATGTAATAAAACGGCATTTAGATACACATGCTCCGGAATGGGTAAAACTCTTCCAGAAATTTGCTGATACTTATCAAGCACAGTCCAAGAAAGATATTTTAAGCGATGATACTATTACATGTTTAGAAAATTTACAAAATTGCATTATTGATTGTTTTAATCAGCATGATTTGGATCAGAAGTTATTTGATAGTTTCTTACAAACAAATAAGATTCAACCTGGTCAATTATTAATGGTACGTAGTACAGGGGTTCATGAGGATAAGGCGGATATGGCTAATCCTGGTGGCAATGAGAGTCTGCCTTGCAAGGCTAATATTCGCGAGATATCTCAGGCACTTGGTCGAGTTGCTGCTTCATATGTCGGTCCTAAATCTTTGGCACAACGTTTGATAGCTCGTGATCAGCACATTACTGACTTTCCAGTAATGCCAGGGTTAATTCAACAAATGATTGGTGAGGGAATGGGTGTTAGCCAGACTGCAGATAGTCAAAATAAAGTACCTGTATCAGGGGTGATCTATAGTAAAGACGGGGCAAGCAGGTTGCAAGTAGCTCCCGGTCATGGTGAATATGTCGTTAATAGTAAAGGACTGGTAGATAATTTTTATATTAGTACCCAAGGGGTAGTATATTGTGAAATTGCTGCTAAAGATTTTCGCTTGCAGCCCAAGTTAGATGAGGATAGTCAGAAAATCAGTTTAGAGCGGCAAGAGAATCCAGCTGAGCTGAAATACCAACCATCAATTGCTAGTGATGTGGCTTATTATGCCCATCAGTTTGCCCAGCATCTGGCAAAAGAATATGGCAAGAGGATGGATATAGAATTTGTTTATAATCCTGATGATCATCAAATTAATATAGTACAAGCTCGGGCAATTCCAGAAGGGTCAAGAAAAGGGCTTGAACCATCCGCTATTTCTCCGCAATTTTTGGCTGATAATAAAGCTAATATGACTACCATACAAGGTTTGCAGGTAATTACTCCAGAAATCAATAAGGTGGCAGTTATTACTGATCCAAGTCAAGTAATAATCTGTAATACCATCGAAGAAGCTCTGACTCAATATAATAAGAACCATGATAAGATAGTAGGGGTTATAGTGCAACAACCATCGCCTGATACTTCGCATGAGGCTGGAGTGTTTAATGCTAGTGCTATACCGGTAATGCAAGTGAGTGATATTGTGGCAGTGCAGGAATTATTGAAGAAAAATAATCATTTAATCATCGATCCACAACATAGTAGTGTCTACCAATTATCAGAAACAAAGTTTCAAGAGCTTGATCCAATAAATATTGAGAAAGCATTATATGATACAGGAATTGTTGCCAAAGGCATATATGCTTCAAGCTTGTCTGGCTATGTAACACCGATTAATTATAGTTTTTCTAAAGAAAATTTAAGTAAAAATCCAGTAACTTTAGATAAAAACCCTAGTATTGGGAAATTGGCAAACGAGGCACAAGCTGGCAATAAGCTTAGTACCGATCAATTATTATCGCTGGCTTACCAAGCTATGAATTTTAGATTACCACAAAATGTTGAAGCGTCATTGCAAAACAAGGCTGAAAAATTACGAGATAATATTGCCGCATTATCGCTACCTAAAATAGGTGAGAGTAATGAGCAAGCTAAAGAGGCACTAGGCTATAATTTAAGAGCTGTAACTGATAGCTATAATAAAGGGGCAATCTCGGCTGATCTATTTAAACAAACTATGATAGCCGGAGCTGAATTGTCGGTACTGTTTGATAAAATGCAGCATCTATCTAGCCATACTCAACAACAGCGAGAGCAAGCTTATCTAGAATATTTTAACGTTCAGAAGAAATTTACCGGTATGATTATTGGGGCTGGCGGCAAGAATATTTTAGCTGATTCCTTGGCAATTAGTTTAAAACAAAATAAATATGCTAAGCAAGCTGGGGAGCTAATCAATAAATTCCTGCCAGACGGAACAGCAACCGACAAGCAAAAAGTTTACCTAACTGAAAGCATAAAGCTTGCAGATTATTTCCTCAGTAAAGAAAAGCAGCAAGAATGGCTGCAATTTTGTGGAAAGATTTGTACGGCAAGAACAGACGATAATAAATTAAACGAGTTGCCAGCTGCAAGATTAGGAAAATTAGTAAATCAACTAGTATCGCTGGGAGTGCATCAACAATGGCTTAATTTAATTTTCACCGCAGATAATAAACCTGAGCATTCACTACAGACACTAGATAAATTAGAACAAGATTTTAAAGATATTGATCTTAGCAAAATCCAGAAAGCTAAAGCAACGATTGATAGTATGCAAGCCCAAATTCCGCAATGGAGTGACCCAGCCAAATTCTCTGGGTTATTTAAGGGATTACAGGAAAATATTAGCAGCCTTAACCGACAGTTAAAATGGAATTCTCAAGCAAGTAATCTAGAAAAAATCTTGATATTAGAGCAAGTTAATCAATTAACTGATATTCTTGATAAAAGTACCAAATCGCTTGAGCGCTCAACCATTTATCCAGACAATGCCAAAGACAAGAATGGCAATGATCTACAAGTAGCCCATTTCAAAGATATGGTCGGTGAGTTTTATGATTTGATGAAAGTCTGGGTGGCTGAAGGGAAGTTTAAGGGCGATGAGTTAGCACAAAACTCATTGGAAGAGATAATTAGATCATTTCAAGTACAAGGTAAGCAAATATTAACCAAAAATCAATTCAATCCCTCTCCCTATTTTTCTGTAGACAGAGCAACGATAAATATTACAGGAGATAGAACCCTTCCTGATACTTTAGAAGATATATTGACCTTAATACACCAAAATATGATTGTTGTTATTACCGATCTGGCAACAGAGACAAATAAAATTCTGTACCAACAACTGCCTAATTTGGTTAAAAATTTGGATATAGCTTTTAATAATGAGCTTCTAGATTCAAGTAATCCTTATTATTCTGACAGAATATCAAATCTTTCTACTATGATTAGTTTAAAAGACCAGACTGTAATAATAGAAAAAAATATTCCACTACGTGCTCATTCCTGTATGGCCAGTATTAAATATAATGTTAAAGATGGAGCATTTGTTAAATTTACTATGCTCGGTTTTAATGAACAGAATAGGTGGGATAATATTACGCTAGATACTTACCTTCAATTTACTAAAGCAGGGATAGAATTTGTAATACCACCACGTCATGACAAAGAAAAGGGGATATTTGAATATGAAATCAAAATTAAAGAAGAACAAATTGAATCATTAATAGATATGATAAATAAATCTATAGATATTAGCTATAAACTTTCTATAGAAAATAAACCCCAAGCCTCTGAGGTAAAACAAGAGTTATTAGTTGATAGGTTAGATTTACTAAACGAATTCTCTAATGCAGAATTAAATAAAGTTGCTAATGTAGCAAAGATTATGCTAATAGAACCAGAGAAGTTTGGTCAATTGGAGTTATTGGATGATAGTAACCTTGCAAAACTTACAACATTTCTTCCGTTTTGCAATAAAAATGAACTGGTTAAAGCTATTATAGGTAATTTTGAATTGTTACCTGAAACATTACAAAATCTTTATATAGACAATATCGCAGATAGACCAGAAACACTTAATAGTTCAACATGGGAGTTCTTAAAAAACGAATCCTCTTATAATCAAAATATTTTTATAGATAAACTCTTTGCATTACAAAATAGTGCAGATGATAAATCTTTAAACTTATTCAAAGATATATTAATCCAAGGCTCAAAAGATTTAGTAAGCGTTCTAGATCAAAACACACAATTGTTTTTTATAGAGGAGCTTTTCAAGTTACAAGATAAAAATACTCTCCATACCACTCTTAATGAGATATTGATAAATAATTCAGAAAATTGGTTACAAAATCTTAATTCTTCTAATAAATCTGTTTTAGCATCAAAATTACTTGAACAACAAGGCTTTGAAAAAACAGACGATAAAATTAGATATCTAACATCAAATAATGCGACAGAATTGTATGTAGCTGGTATTAAATTTATTCAGCTAGCAAAATTACAACCAGATGACATTATAGCACTAACATCAGATAGTGCGGTAAAAATATTTAAGGAGAAGTATGCAACATTTGATCAATTAGAAAATTTAGAATCAGATAAAATAAAGCTTTTGATGTCACCAACTATATTAAACATGTATGAGGAACAGCGTGCTACATTTGATGATCTAAAGGATACAGAGTTAGAGAAAATACAATATCTGATATCATATGAGGCACAAAGAAATTACGCTAGAGGAGTTGCTTTCACCCTCCTAAAACATTATGGTCTAGAAGAAGGAAAAAAATTAGCAGATACATATGAAGCTAATCCTACCAAAGCCGATAAGCAGCAAATAAAAAAATGCGTAGAAGCTATAACAAGGGAATATCCTGATAACAGCCCGGAGTTTAATAAAGCAATTAATGATTTTGTTGACAAATTAGCTATCTCTAGACAGATTACTAACAAAGGAGCAGACAACAGCCCTGAGGAAACAAGAAAATATCTAGTAACTACTTTAGAACAATTAGCAGCAGATGATCCTGCATTAAGCACCCCACTGGAACGTATTAAATTATCGAATGTAGTACAATATCCTAATCTGCAAGCAGCAATTAGAATATTAGTTAATCATGGGGTTACAGTAACTAAAGACAGTAATATGTCTATAAATCATGAGAGTTCTGTTGCAATATCATTAACAGCATCTTGCCATACAACTCAGAGAAGATAAAATGAAGTGAGCGTTCACCAATTTTATTAATTTTTATAGTATCCTACATTTTAATAGAGATACTAAGAGATATATTATAATTTTATAGTAAAAATTTTGCTAATTAGCTATTAGTGGAGAATAAAAAAGGAGTATAATGGATATTATAGTTGGAAGGAACAGGTGAAAACAATGATAGAAGAAAAAGATAAAAATAATATTAATTACCAACCAAGAATGTTTGTTGGTACCGATGACTTCAAGGCATTATTACTAAATAGCGATATATTTGTTGACAAAAGCCTAATGATTAAGGAGTTATTAGAAGATAGTGGAGCAGTCACACTCATTACCCGCCCAAGACGTTGGGGTAAGAGTCTGAATATGGATATGGTTAGGAGATTTTTTGAAATAGAAGTAGGTGAGTATGGCAATCCTCTGCCACAAGAACAAAGAGTGAATCATAAGCTGTTTAGCGGAGGAGAGGTGGATTTGGGTTTTGATGAGACTAAGATACTAAAGCCATTAAAAATTGCTAATGTAGCAAACTCTATGAAACGCCAAGGTCAGTTTCCAGTTATTATTATAAGTTTTAAGGGCGTTAGGGGAAGTAGTTATCAAGAAATTGAGGTGGGAATTAAAAGTCAAATAATTAATTTATTTGCCAAGCATCGTTATTTAGAGCGTTATATAAAACAAGATGAAAAATTATTGATTGATGCACAAAAGGAAATATTACAAAGATATTTTACAGGAAAGTTAATAGAAGATGACATTAAAAATAGTTTGAAATTTCTAAGCGATTTACTTTATAAACATTTTAATCAAAAGGTCTATATATTAATCGACGAATATGATACACCAATTAATAGTTCCTACATGGAATTTGGTCATAAAGAAGAATTTAATCAGGTACTTAAACTATTTCGGGCAATATTTGGCAATAGTCTTAAAACCAATGATTCATTACAAAAAGGTGTTATTACCGGCATATTGCGTGTTGCTAAGGCTAATTTGTTTTCAGATTTGAATAATTTAACTGAATGTAGTTTACTAGATGAAAGATTTTCTAGCAGTTACGGATTTACTCAAGCAGAAGTTGATGAACTATTAACTAAAGTACCAACCACTACAAAGCCAGAAGAGATTAAAAATTGGTATAATGGCTATAATTTTGGTGGAGAAGTCATTTATAATCCATGGTCAATTATGCAATGTTTGGCAAGTAAAGGCAAGCTTGATCACTATTGGATTGATAGTGGTGGGACTGATTGGATTGATCATGTACTGCTCTCAGACGAGATGCAACAAAATATCCAGGCTTTAGTTGCAGGTAAAACGATTACTTCTTCTATTACTAAACATATAAATTTTGCTGATATTAACAAACCAGAAGGGTTATTTAGCTTATTATTATTTAGTGGTTATCTAAATCCTGCAGCCAAGATGTCAGAACAAGATATTTACGAACTATCTATCCCTAATTATGAGGTAAAATATATCTACCAAAAAAGAATGGTGCAATGGGTTAGTAAACAATTAGATATTGATAATTCTGGCTATTATTCTTTCGTTACTTTATTACCAGATGGTAGAATAGAGGAGTTTAAGGAGCGTCTGCAGGAATTGTTACTTAATTCTACTAGTTTTCATCAAACAGGAGAGAAAAAAGCTGAATTATTTTATAGTGGCTTTATGCTCGGCTTTATTAATATGCTAGGTTCTAGTTATATAATATCAAGTGAACAAGAATCAGGGGATGGCAGAGCTGACGTTGTGATGATTCCAAAAATTGGCAAAGGTGATAAAGCGATGATTATCGAGTATAAAATCGCTAAATCCTCAGAAGAGCTAGCAGATATAGCTAAATCTGGTTTACAACAAATTATTAATAAAAAATATGATAGTAAAATAAAAGAGCATTCACACGTAAAACAAATATTAAAAATTTCGATGGCATTTTGTGGAGAAAATATGGAGTTGCAATATGAGGTAACGAAGCTCTAATAATAGAGCTTAATTACTTGGATAATAAGCAATTTATTATCTCCCGACCTCAGTGTTGTTGTGCCAAAGAGTGGCTGACAGAACAGGAAATGATAAAATTTCTAGGCACAACAAATTATTTATTTGTTCGAATATAAAAATTTCAAAATAATTGTCCTGATTTGAAGTAGTTGAGATTTAATCTTACATTTAGTAAAATAAACAAATTATTAAATAGAGATTAAAATGAATTTAAATCAGAAAATAATAAGACCAAAAATAGGATTAGTTGAACTAGCAAAAAGCTTAGGAAATGTATCTAGGGTGTGTCGTTACGAGATTTGAACCCACATTAGTAAAGCCCTTAAACAAAGACCCGCCATGTATGATTTTGTATTTTTAGCATATCTTGTTGCTATACCACGCCATTCTTTAAATTTTTGAAATGTATTTTCAATAATGTGCCTTAGCTTATATAGATATTTATCTATCTCTCTTTGAATCTTCCTGTTTCTTTTTGATGGTATTACAGGAATTATGTTTGCATTCACAGCCGATTCTATTATGGCGTTTGTATCGTAAGCTTTATCAGCCATAAGATGTTGTGCCTCCATATTCTGGATTAACTCACAAGCTTGAGTACAATCATTTCTGGAACCTTCTGTAACAATAATTCTGACCGGCATACCATACGCATCCACGGCCATATGTACCTTTGTATTGAGTCCCCTTTTGTGCGACTAACCGTTTGATTCCCGCCTTTCGCTCCAAGTCCTGCTTTGTGAGTTTTTATAAATGTAGAATCTATCATTAACCATTCAAAATCAGGAGCATTTATAAAAATATTTAGCAAATTCTCCCATATCCCATTATCACGCCATCTACAGAATCTTCTGTGTACATTCTTCCAATTGCCATAATCAGGAGGCAAATCTCTCCATGGAACTCCCGTTCTAAATATCCACATCACTGCATTTATAAAAGTTCTATTGTCTCTTGCAATACCTCCCCAACAACCTTTCTGACCAGGTAAATTACTTTCTATCTTATTCCAAAGCTCATCGCTTATATCATGTCTTCTATGTGCTAAACTCATTGCTTCTTATCGCCTATTTTTATTACTACAATTATAATAATAAATCACATAAAATTATGCAATCACAATCTCGTGACGATATACCCTAGGATCGTAAGCCTTCTATCAAAAATTTACTTCCAATAGAAGCTTTTTATAACCAAAATTAATTGGCAACTCGCGTTAAATAAGGATTTGACACTGGTTGAGTTTACTCCTCTTACTGGCAGGATGCACCAACTTCGATTCCATGCGAAAATGCTAGCTTGTTCCATATTAGGTGACAGAAAATATGGAACTTTAGAAGCAATAGCTTTATCCAAGGAGATGTTACTACATGCCAAAAAAATAATCTTACCTGAGAAAATATTTGGTAAAGAAATAATAATTGATACATCCTTACCAAGTTATTTCCGACAATATACTAACCTTTCCTGATACGAAAGGTTAGTAGTGTGAATTAATTAAAGTATTTTCGTTCTTTAGTTACTGTTTCATCTTCATTAGATGGTTTGTTATTTTGCCATTTTTTGGCAGATTCCCGTTTATTGTTATTAATATCAGCGTTATCTTTATAAGGCTCAGATTTATGATTAGTCGTAACGTTTGGAGTAACGGTAGCGTCAATATTTTTTATGGTTAACTTGGCTTTGCCTTTATTGTCAAAACCAATAAGTTTAACTTTTACCACATCACCATGTTTTAAAACACTAGACACAGACTCAATACGTTCCTTCGAGATTTCACTAATATGGATAAATCCATCACGATTACCTAAATAATTGATAAACGCTCCGGATTCTAATATTTTGACAACTGTTCCATTGAATATGCCGCCAATTTCAGGTTCAATGGCAATTAACTTAATCTTGGCAATTGCCATATCTAGCTTTTCTTTGCCTATCGCAGAAACGGTTACATTACCATCGTCACTTATATCAATTTTAGCTGACGTTGTATCACAAATTTCACGTATTACTTTACCACCAGGTCCTATAACATCTCTAATTTTATCTTTATCAATTTTAAAGCTATAAATACAAGGAGCGTATTGGCTAACATGGTTATTGGTTTTATTAATAGCCTTATCCATTTCTTGTAGAATATGAATACGACCACTCTTTGCTTGAACTAAAGCCTGCTTCATTATTTCAAATGTTACGCCAGATATCTTAATATCCATTTGTAGGGCGGTTATACCTTCCGTACCACCAGCTACTTTAAAATCCATATCTCCAAGATTATCTTCATCCCCAATAATATCAGATAAAATTACAAATTTATCGCCTTCTTTTATCAAGCCCATAGCAATACCTGCTATAGGGGTTTTGATCGGCACTCCAGCATCCATAAGTGCCATTGAACCACCGCAAATAGTAGCCATGGATGATGAGCCATTAGAGGCGGTAATTTCTGACACTACCCTAATGGTATAAGGGAATTGTTCTTTAGTTGGCAACATGCGGTTAATGGCTCTCCATGCTAGTTTGCCATGACCTATTTCTCTGCGACCAGGAGCCCTTACTGGCGTTGCTTCTCCTACTGAATAAGGAGGGAAAATATAGTTGAGCATAAAACGCTCTTTATATTCGCCGTCTAAACTATCAATAATTTGTTCATCTTGACCAGTGCCAAGTGTAGTAACTACTAAACTTTGTGTTTCTCCTCTAGTAAATAAGCTTGAACCATGTGTTTTTGGCAATATCGCAATTTCACAAGCTATGTTTCTTATGTCGGCAGGCTTTCTGCCATCTATACGAGTATTTTTCATTAATACGTCCTGACGCAGTACTTCTGATTCTACTTCTTTAAGAGCAAATTCAATTTGTGAGTTAGTAAGATTATTATTCGCAATATCTTCTGCAAAGTGCCGCTTAATTATATCATAAATGTTCTTTACCGCTAATAGTCTTTCTTGTTTTAATTTAATAGCAAAAGCCCGCTTAATATCTTCTTGCACTATGCTGCTAATTTGTTCTTTTAAGCTAGCAGGGAACAAGCTAGTAGGCTGTAATTTAGGCTTTCCAGCAATTTTTACTAAGTCATTAATCAATTCGATTACAGGCTGTAATGCCTTGTGACCAAACTCAATAGCTTCTAACATTTGCTCTTCGGACAATAGATCGGCTTCAGACTCAACCATCATAACTGATGTGTCAGTTCCTGCCACTACTAAGTCTAGTTTACTAGTCTTTAACTGGTTAAATGAAGGGTTTAGGATAAAATTACCATCTATCAAACCGACTCTGCTGGCTGCTACTATATGTTGATATGGTGCTGCAGATAAAGCTAATGCAGCAGATGCTCCAATAATTGCTAGTATATCACTATTACACTCAGGGTCATATGAAAGAACAGTACAGATTACTTGCGTTTCATTAAGAAAAGCTGGGTGAAATAATGGTCTAATTGGTCGATCAATCAAGCGTGAGACTAATACTTCTTTTTCCGATCCTTTACCTTCTCTTTTAAAAAACCCCCCTGGTATTTTACCAGCAGCAAATGCCATTTCTTTATAATGGATAGTAAGAGGAAAGAATCCTATTCCTTCTTTTGGCTCTTTGGCACTTACGGCAGTACACAATAAGACAGTTCCTCCCATTTTTACCATAACTGCTCCATCAGCTTGACGAGCAATTTTACCAGTCGTTAATTCAAGTGTTCTTCCACCTAATTCTATTGTTTTAACTATTTCTTCAAACATTCTTTTTCCTTATTTAATTAACAAAAAAACCCGGCTAATTTTTGATTCTTTAGCCGGGTTTTATTTTACTTTCTTATTCCTAGTTTATTGATCAACGACAAATATCTGCTTAAACTTTGTTTTTTGATGTAATCTAATAATCGACGTCTACGACCAACTAACATTAATAATCCCCTTCTCGAGGAAAAATCTTTGTGATTAGTTTTAAAATGCTCTGTTAAATTGCTGATTCTTTCAGTTAGAATTGCACATTGCACTTCACTAGAACCAGTATCATTTTCTTTAGTAGCATATTCTGCAATTAATTGTTGCTTACGCTGTGTTGTAACCGACATCAGTAATCTCCATGTTTATTTTATAGGTTAAATACTCGTAAAGAATTAAAGCAATTTTCACTCAAGCTACCAATTGCCAACAGAGAGTCTTGATATCGAATCCAAACTAATTCAATCTTTTCAAGACAATCAAAATAACATTTCTGACCATAAATAATTTTTTTAGCTTGGTCAGTAGTAGCATCAAGTACCAGGATGTCGTCCAGTACTGCTTCAATTTTTATACTTCTTTTTTCAAGAAATTCTTTTATTCCTTGATTTTGTTCATCAAGTTCTGTTAATTTAATAGCATTACATGCTGTAAATATTCCAACTTTAGTACGCTGTAATTCTAGCACAAATGCTAAACTTTTCAAGGATAAAGCAATATCTTCTGCTAAAGTTCTTACATACGTTCCCTTAGAGCATTCCACCCTATAGGTAGCTTGATTATTTTGATGATCAAAATTAAGACATTCCAAATTATATATTTGGATATTCCTAGGGGTTAATTCTACTGCCAAATTTTCTCGAGCTAATTTATAAGATCTAACACCGTTAACTTTTATAGCAGAAAAGGCAGGGGGACGCTGTTTAATCGTAGATATGAATTTTTTACAGATATTATGACAATCGGTTTCGTTAGGAATATGATCAGTAACAGCTATTACTTTACCTGAGGCATCTGCTGTATCAGTTTGTTTACCAAACTGCACCGTAAAAATGTAGGTTTTTTTTGCATCTACCAGAATTCGTACTAATTTTGTTGCTTCACCAATTGCCAAAGGTAATACCCCTTCCGCTTCAACATCCAAGGTTCCGCAATGACCAACTTTAACTCCTAAAAGGTTTTTTTTAACTATAGAAACAAGCTTTGCTGAGCTGATGCCCTTAGGTTTATAGATATTAAGCCAATAATTATTAAGATGAAACATTATTAGCATCCTTATATTTAGATTAGTAACTCACCTTACGCATAAATCCCGTGGCAATTTAAAAATTGTAGAAAAGTACAAGACGTCTATTAGCGAGACCACGCAAGTAAGTCGTGGCAATCCATGAAGCTTGTTATGTGGATTGCTTCGACCATTACATGGTCTTGCAATGACGATAATACCTGTATACAAGGCGTTATTGCGATGAACGGCTATAGTTAATTCAGGAGAAGTTGGTGACGTCGTCACTCGTCGCTCACCTATTACTTATAGGTGTCGCTCCATCGCTCCTGCTACCCAATCCTCCTGAATTAACTATAGTGACGAAACAATCCAAAAAAGTGACCATAAATTGATTACTTCTTGGCTTAAGCCTTCTCGCTAATAGACGTCTTGTACTTTAACTTTTTTTCTGTGAATGCTCACAAAGTTTGAGATATATGGTGCCGCTAGAAGGAATTGAACCTTCGACCACACCATTACCAATGGTGTGCTCTACCTCTGAGCTATAGCGGCATAGTTTTAGATTCTATAAAATATATGATCTTTTTGACATATTTTGTTTTATTGGTCAAGCAGAAATTTTAAAATTATTGAGCGTTTACGGTTTTTTGCTATTTTCTTATAATGAATAAAAGATCTGCTTGCCAAGTGTCTATTAGCGAGGAGCCGCTTTGCGGCGACGTAGCAATCTACTCACCAAACGTCATTGCGAGACCATGTAGTGGTCGTGGCAATCCATTAATCTTGCTTCGTCGCTACTAAAATAGCTCCTATTTATTATGTAACGATGTAAAAATGTTTTTTGCAAGGGTTTGGCTTATACCATTGACTTTAGATAATTCATCAATAGTGGCATCACATATTGCTTTATATGAGCCAAAATAATGTAACAAGGCTTTCTTTCGGGTGACACCAATTGAACTTATGTCATCTAGACTAGAAACTTTAATGGCTTTGGAACGGCGTAGCCTATGGTTTTTTATAGCAAAATTATGTGCTTCATCCCGCAAAATTTGTAAATATTTCATGACCGGAAGACTCTTATCGATTGTAAAAGCCTCTTTATTAGGCATATGAAATTGTTCACATCCAGCATTTCTGTCAGGTCCTTTTGACATACAAACAACTGGAATTTTAAGATCAAATTCTTTCATTATTTTTTGTACTACAGATAGATGCCCCTTGCCTCCATCGATAATCATTAAAGTTTTATAGTCAATTGATGAGAAGTTGGTACTTGCATGCTCATTTGGTAGATGTTCTTTTTTTAATCTAGTAAATCTTCTTGTTAAAACGATTCTTAACATCTCATAATCATCACCTTGGGAATTCCCTTGGGGAATAGATATATTAAAAATTCTATATTCTTTTTTATCGAAACCTGATTGGTTAGCAACAATCATGCTACCTACGGCAAATGTTCCCATAATGTGACTATTATCATAAACTTCAATTCTATCTGGTATGGTAGGCAGATCGAATAATTGTTGTATTTGTTGAAAGATAATTTGATTTTTAGCAAATTGTTTTAAATGCTGATTAAGTGATAACTGGGCATTAAACTCAGCATTTTCTAATAATCTTATACTCGAATGCTTTGAAGAATTGGCTCCGCAAAACTTCGGGGGATTGGCGTACTTACATACTTCATCTACGCTCCGCTCGCTCACCCCTTGTTTATTGTCCCCATTCTCCAGATCATTCGAGTATAGTCTGATGTTAAATTTGCTATTCCCACTCAATTGTCTAATAGCCTTGGTTACTAATTCTAGATCAATGATAGGATGGTTTATAATTATCTCATTCGGAATTTGAGCATTTTGATAAAATTGATTTATAAATTGTGTCAATATTTCTGATTTATTACTGTCCTCCGTATGAAACGGAAAGTACGCTATATTCCCATAAGACTGACCAAATCTATATACAAATAGCTGAATACAATAATAATTATTCTTTTCAACAATAGCTATAACATCAGCGTTTTTAATAGAATTACTAGATAAAGTTGATTTTAGTTGGATATAACTTAGCGCTTTTATTCGGTCTCGTATTTCGGCAGCTTCTTCAAAACGTAATTGTATACTTAATTCTTCCATTTTGTGAGATAAAGTTTTTTGTAATTCTTTAGTTTTACCATTTAAGAAATTCTTTACTTGGCATACTAGTTCACTATAATTTTCTTTACTAATTTTCTCAACACATGGGGCAGAACATCGACCAATTTGGTACTGTAAACAAGGGCGTTTGCGATTGTTAAAATAATTATCACTACAAGACCGTAATTTAAAAATTTTCTGTAATTCTTTTAAGGTAGTATCGACTTGCTCTGAGGAAACAAATGGACCAAAAAACTCGCCACCAGATAAGTTCTTTCCTCTATATTTAATTAATTGTGGGTAATCAACATCTAAGCGTAATTTAATATAAGGAAAAGACTTATCATCCTTAAGTAATACATTAAACTTAGGTTGAAATTTTTTAATTAACTGGGCTTCGAGCAATAAAGCTTCAACCTCAGAATTAGTAACATTATACTCTAAATAATGCGTTAGAGAGATCATTAATATTGTTTTATTATCAAGATCAGTTTTAATATAGTTAGTAAGACGTTTTTTTAGATTCTTAGCTTTGCCTACATAGATAACTTGCCGATCAGCTTTCAGCATTTTATAAACTCCAGGCAGGCTAGGTGCATTCTCGAGGTGATATTTTATTAAATCACTGCCTATAAGTTTAGAATTTTGTAACATAACCGAGCCTTTTTCTAAGTAATCCTATGCAAAAAACTAACAAACTACACATAGTACCAATAAAGACACCCTTTAGTCGAAAATTACTAGCAAAAAAATATGTCCAAATGCAGAAAGAGGAGGCTCCACTTAATCCGCATAGAATCATCATTCTTTGTGTTATAGTGATGTTGAAAAAGGCAAATATTAGAGGAACTAATATTATTGGTCCCCAAGACCCGGTGATAAACACTACTAGATCAATTACATTATCAAATTTTAAAGCGATGATTATGGCAAAACTTCCGATTACAACATTAGTAATTCTAGTAATTAGCAATAATTTCTTTTGATTCTGTATTTTAAAAATAGGAGTCAACAAGTCTTTCACTAGAGCTATTGAGGTAACATTTAAATCAGAATCAGCAGTAGACATGACTGATGCAAGTAAGCCAATTATCACAAAGCCTTGTAACCCTGAAGGAACTATTTGATCAATTAGGTGTGGCAATGCTAAATTAGAAGAGTAGTCGGGGTAAAGATTATAGGCGATTAACCCATTTAAGGTTATAAATATTAAAAATATAGCATATATACTTGATTTTATATATATAGCATTACTAGTCTTTTTGGCATTATTGTTAATTAAAGCTCTTTGAATAAAAATAGGATATAAGTTCATTACATAAAATCCTAGCATAGCAGTTATCGTATTAATAAATAGCTCACTGGCAAAATTATTATGATGAATAAAATATACTTTTTCAATAGGTAATTGGTTGATAAAATCACTAATACCAATTTTGTTAAGACCACATATTGCAATAATTGGCAAAGCAATTATCATCGCGAAGAATTGTAGTAAATTAGTAAACATAATTGATTGTAACCCACCAATAGTTGTGTAGATAATAACAATCCCATAACTTAATAGAGTTCCTTCTAAGTAGTTAATTTTTAAAATATATTGAAAAATATATCCACTAACACTAATTTGGGCAGCAACAAAGCCTATAGATACCATAATAGTTGTGATGCCAGCAATAAAACGTCCTGTTTCTCCATAATATTTTGCCATTATATCGCCAACACTTTCTGCTCCATAATGTTTAGTTATTTGGGGTACAAGATAAATAGCTATTAGTATATCGACTGGTATAGAGAGTATCAGTCCATAACTATACGATAAATCACCAGAAAAAGCTTTTTCTGCAATACCCAAAGTAGTAGCTCCGCCAACCGATGAAGTAAAAATAGTTGCAACTAATAATATCCTGCTATTTTTAATCTTGTCTTGAACGGTAGCATAATTGGCAAAACCTCTAAGTCTAGATCTATAGTAGATACCAATAACAAGTATCGATATCAAATATAGTAATACAATAATATTATCAATGGTCATTACTAATTATTTTTTGTTGAATTGAAACTCAGACATACTTCGTATAACCTGAATTAGTGTCGAATAAGTACCCATCATGCTGTCATTGCTAGGAGGCATAAGCCTCCGAAGCAATCCATTTCTACTCGTTTTCTGGATTGCTTCGTTGCTACTAAAGTAGCTCCTCGCAATGACTCTGAGGTTAAATACTAATCAGATTTATAACGTTACCAACTTCTCATCAATTGACTATAACAGATTTTTTTGCTCCACTAATAGCTGTATTCATTATTTTTATGATATTGCTTATTTTTATCCCGAATTGAGGTTAGATTATGAGAAATGATAAATACTACAAGATCGTTTATTATCTTCGAGTATTTGTAGATGAATTTTAGTTATAGGTGGCGGTAATATTTCTTCAATTATTTCTGGCCATTCAATTAGACAAATATTGCCCTGCAAGGCTTCTTCTATACCTAGTTCATAAATTTCTTCTAAATAATTTAAACGGTAGAGATCAAAATGATAAATCATAAATTTTGAAGTCTTGTAGATTTGTAGCAAATTAAAAGTGGGGCTGCTGATATTAATATCAGATTCACAAAAATGCTTTATAATCTCTCGACAGATAAATGTTTTTCCACAACCTAAATCACCTGAAAAAGTTATAATTTTATTAGACTCTAAATTTTTAGCGATAGTTTGTGCAAACGATATAGAGTCTTGTTCGTTATTTAAAATAACCGACTCTTTTTGAAACTTCATTAAGCCTTCAAATTTTGATGTTTAATCCACAAGTAAGTATAGTCTAACATATTAATCCTATAAATCAAATATTAACAGTGTTTATTCTAATTCCTCGATTCTGTTGAATTCAACTAACTATTTAATTAATGGTTTGGGAATTACCCGATTTTCTAAAGGGCCAGTTGGTTTAGCTGGTTCTAATAATTTCGGAGTTAAAATAAATTTAGTCTTTTGTTCAATAGGTGAAAGGGTAACATGAAAATTATGCGGTTGTTGAATTACAGCATATTTATCCCATTCCGGATAAGCTCTATCTAAATTTCCTTTAGATTCATTAGGACCATAAATTTCAATCTCACCAAATTGATATTTTTTCAGTGGAAATAATTCATTTATATAAAAGAAATCATTGGGAAATCTATGTAGTGTTCTAAAATTACTATATAAAAACTTGTCATCTTTTTGCCGGAAGATAAAAATATCTATACAAACCTTAGAACATATCGTGTAAAAACTTTGATGACGAACTTTATAACCTAACTCTGTGAAATCCGTTAATATATCTTGTAATCTGATTTCATCAGCATGCATTATGCCAATATCTAAGTCATCATCAAAAGGTATAATACCTTGGTGTCTTACTGCTCCAAGAAGCGTGCCGCTCTCAATCCAATAATTTATGTTATGTTTAGTCAATATTTCATGAGTGTCTTTCATTAATTGGTATAAGTGTAGGGCTGTATCTGCACTAATTGTATATTTCTGTACTTGTTGGTCGGTAGGAGTCACATACCTCCATTGGTGATCATAAAACTCTACATAACCTCGATACAAACCATAGATAATTATAATTATCCCAACTACTTTAAAGAAAAATTTATTAGTTTTTTTATTTTTTTTGTGCATACAGGTTTCTTATATTTATTTTTAGTAGACTTGTCATATATTTTATACTATTAATTGAATTAGTTGGAAATTAATACAATTAATAGCGATGAAAATAAAACCAGTAATTATGGCTGGTGGTCTAGGAACAAGATTATGGCCATTATCGAGACAAATGCAACCTAAACAATTCATCAAAATATTTGATAATTTTAGTTTAATCCAAAAAACTTTGATTACCAATAAAACTTTAGGCAAACCAACTTTAATAATTGCTAAGGATTATGAATCAATAGCACAGGAGCAACTTAGAGAGCTAAATATAGAAGCAGATTTAATAATAGAGCCTGTGGCTAAAAATACAGCATCATGTGCGATTATATCAGCTATTCAAGCAAAGAATAATGGCTATGATACGATTATATTGCTGCCTTCTGACCATTATATACACAATGTTAATAACTACTTAGATACTATTAATAAATCTTTGAATTATTTGGCAAAATTTGGTATTTGTACTATTGGCATTAGACCTAGTTTTGCGAATAGCGAATATGGTTATATTAAAATAAAGAAGTTATTAGCAGATGGAATTTATAAAACTGAACAATTTGTAGAAAAGCCTACTATTCAACAGGCACAAAATTATTTAGAAGAAAATGACAAATATAAAAATAGCAAATATTTTTGGAATTCAGGAATTTTTATTTTTAATATAGATTTTATTTTAGAGCAGGCTAAATTATGGCAAAAGGAACTACTTAAACATGCATATAAAGCGTATTATTTTGCAACTAAAATTGTGGTAATATAACTCTTGCTTTAGAACCATATCTACATATTACACCAATTTCTTTAGACTATGCTATAATAGAAAATATTAGGCAAATGATTATGATAGAAGCCAATTTTAGTTGGAATGATATTGGTAATTGGCATTCTTTATGGCAAATGCAAGAGAAAGACACAACCAATAATTACTGTGAAGGTGATGTGATCAACATTGATAGTACCAATTCATATATTAGCTCTAATAATAAGCTTACTGCGGTAATAGGAATGGATAATATAATAATTATTAATACTAAAGATGCGTTACTGATCGCAAATAAGTCAGAAATCAGAAAAATAAAGCAGCTGGTAATAGAAATGACCGAAATTGGACGAAAAGAAATATTATGAACTTGCGTGAGAATATAAAAAATTATGTCAGCAATTTTCAAGAAGAAAATGAGTATAAACAAAGGATGTTAGACTTTTTAGATAATTGTGAAAATCCTTTTAGTAGAGAGACAAAAGAAGGGCATTTTACTAGTTCAGGATTTTTGCTTAATTCTAGTAAAACAAAATTCTTATTGATGCATCATCGTAAGTTGGGTAAATGGTTGCAGCCAGGAGGGCA
The DNA here is from genome assembly GCF_964264705.1 of Candidatus Tisiphia endosymbiont of Xenochironomus xenolabis. NCBI lineage: Bacteria > Pseudomonadati > Pseudomonadota > Alphaproteobacteria > Rickettsiales > Rickettsiaceae > Candidatus Tisiphia > Candidatus Tisiphia endosymbiont of Xenochironomus xenolabis. The sequence goes on along the minus strand of NZ_OZ183473.1, from coordinate 291,985 downwards.
TTGTGATGGTAATAATGATCTTTTAGCTGTAGCAATTAAAGAGGCTCAAGAAGAATCTGGAATTTTAGATATTGAGGCAGTTTCTAAACAAATTTACGATATAGATGTTCATTTTATTCCTACTATAGTCAATTCAGGAGAATTTGGGGCTAGGAGCGATGGAGCGACGCCTATAAGTAATAGGCGAGCGATGAGCGACGACGTCCCCAACTTCTCATCAATTGACTATAATGCTAAAGAGCAGGAGCATTATCATTATGATGTGAGATTTTTATTAAAAACCGTTTGTAACGATTGTTTTGTAAAAAATGCCGAATCACATGATTTAAGATGGCTAGATTTTGCTGGCAATCACCAAGAACTCCTGCTGGATGATTCAGTAAAAAGGATGATCAAGAAATATATCCAAATAATAAGTTAAATTAATGGTAGCAAAAAAGTTTTATAGAAATAAGGAAGATTTTATTTGTGAGATGTGTGGTGAATTTATCCAAGGCAATGGTTATACTAATCATTGTTCAATATGTTTCTACAGTAAGCATGTAGATATTAATCCTGGCGATAGGGCATCTGGATGTAATGGGCTAATGCAACCAATTTCTTATAAAATAGATGGTAAAAAAGGTTTGGTCTTAACCCATAAATGCCTTAAATGTCGAGAATATAAAAATAATAAGCTTGCTGATACTGATAATATGGAAAATTTGCTAAATATTTTTAATTATAAGTTATTTTTGCAAAATTGAAAAATTTAGATTAGTGAGTAGTATATAATATGGTATACTTCAAATAATTTGAATTATATAGTCAATTCAGGAAAATTTGGGGCTAGGATCGACGACGTCACCAACTTCTTATCAATTGACTATAGAAGAATATATAATTTTGACATAATGTAAAACTATAATATGAACATCAATGATAAAACTTACTATAGATGATATTGAAATTGAAGTAGAAGAGGGTACAACCGTATTTCGTGCCTGCAGCAAGCTTGGTATAGAAATCCCCCATTTCTGCTTTCATGAACGTTTGAAAATTGCTGGTAATTGTCGTATGTGCCTGGTAGAGATGGAAAAATCCCCCAAACCTATCGCCTCTTGTGCTACGCCTGTTGCCCCAGGTATGGTGATCCATACTAATACTATCGGCGTTAAAAAGGCTCGTGAAGGGGTAATGGAGTTTCTATTGATCAATCATCCTCTAGATTGTCCTATTTGTGACCAAGGAGGTGAGTGTGATCTACAGGATCAAGCATTTAAATATGGTGGAGCACGTTCTAGATTTTTGGAGAATAAAAGGACAGTCAAAGACAAATATATGGGACCTTTGATTAAAACCCAAATGACTAGATGCATACAATGTACAAGATGTATAAGGTTTGCCACTGATATTGCTGGAATTGAGGAAATAGGAGCTCTTTATAGAGGAGAGCATATGGAAGTTACCTCTTACCTTGATCGTAGTCTTGCTTCAGAGTTGTCAGGCAATATTATCGATGTTTGTCCAGTTGGAGCATTAAATTCAAAGCCTTATTCTTTTAAAGCTCGTAGTTGGGAATTAAAGAAAACTGAATCAATAGATGTATTTGATGCCCAAGGTTGTAATATCAGGATCGATAGTAGGGGGGAGGAAGTAATGAGGATATTACCTAGGGTTAATGATGACATTAATGATGAGTGGATATCCGATAAAGCACGATTTGCTTATGATGGTTTGAAATATCAAAGGTTAGATTCTCCGTATATCAGACAAAATGGTAAATTAGTTGAAGCCTCTTGGAATGACGCTATTGCCCTAGTAGCACAAAAATTACAATCGCTTGCCGGTGATCAAATGGCGGCGATCGCTGGAACACTCGCCTGTACCGAATCAATGTTTTTATTAAAAACATTGTTACAGAAGCTAGGATGTAATAATTTTGATAGTAATCAATTTAATTATAAAATAGACCGATCTAGTAGAGGAAACTATCTATTTAACACAACGATTTCTGGACTTAAAAAAGCTGATCTTGCTTTGTTAATTGGGGCAAATATTAGGCAAATAGCTCCAGTCCTTAATGCTAGTATTGGTATATTACAAAGAGAGGGTAGGTTAAAAATAGCTCGAATTGGTAATATTAGCGATCAAACTTATTCTATCAATGAATTAGGGGCTAGCCCTGAAATAATTAAAGCAATAATATCAGGAGACCATCAATTTTCTAAGGAGTTGGCAGCCGCAAAAAATCCAATAATAATCATTGGTGATGGAGTATATTCTCGGGAGGATGGTTATGCTATTTTGGCACTCATTCATCAGATGGTGGATAAATATAAGATAGTTAGAGAGGATTGGAATGGTTTTAATATATTGCATAACCATGCGTCAATGGTCGGTAGTTTAGATATAGGTTTTAGCCCTAAAAATTCTAGTGCTAAGGGTGGTGGTAATGGGGTTTATGAAATCTTACAAAAGGCAGAAATAGGTGATATCAAATTTGTCTATTTACTAGGTAGTGATGAGATTGATATGAGTAAAATCAAATCATCTTTTGTTGTATATCAAGGGCATCACGGTGATAATGGAGCAAATGCAGCAAATGTTATTTTTCCTGCTAGTAGCTATACAGAGAAAGATGCTATTTACCTAAATTTTGAAGGAAGACCACAATATGCTAGGGCGGCAACTAATCCAGTAGGACAAGCAAAAGAAGATTGGCTTATTATAAATAACCTAGCCAGTGGTTTAGGGCTAAATCTTGGTATGAATAATTTAGTTGAAATAAGAAATAAGTTGGCAGCAGAGTTTCCAGTATTTGACAATATTTCTGAAATAATGAGTGGTGACTTTATAAAATTTACCTCTACAGATAAATTACTTAACTATGATATAGTTACTAAACCGATAAATTATTACATGACAGATTCAATTAGTAGGGCATCTATTACTATGGCAAAGTGTTTGGAATCAAAACAAGAAAGGGAAAAAGTTGCATGATATCGTTATTTCAACAATATCTATTGCCGTTAATTATTGTGGCATTGAAAGTCCTATCTATCACTATTCCTCTTTTGCTGTGTGTAGCATATCTTACCTATGCTGAGCGAAGAGTAATAGGTTTAATGCAGTTAAGAAAAGGTCCAAATGTCGTTGGATATTTTGGGTTGTTGCAACCAATTGCTGATGCAGTAAAACTATTATTTAAAGAAACAATTATACCAAAGCAAGCTGATAAAATATTATTCACCTTGGCTCCTATGGTTACCTTTGTGCTTAGTTTAATTGGTTGGGCAGTGATACCTTTTGATAAAAAACTGGTATTAGCTGACATCAATGTTGGTGTTTTATATATTATGGCAATCTCATCATTGGGGGTTTATGGTATAATCATAGCTGGTTGGGCAAGTAATTCGAAATATGCTTTCCTTGGGGCTATTCGTTCGTCGGCTCAGATGATTTCATACGAAGTATCTATAGGGTTGGTGATTGTTACTGTACTTTTAACGACTGGAACTCTTAATCTTTCAGAAATCATAGAAAGGCAACAATTATTGCCTTGGTGGGTTGATTTGATGTTGTTACCTATGGCAGTAATATTCTTCATATCAGTACTTGTAGAAACTAATAGATTGCCTTTTGATTTATCAGAGGCTGAATCTGAACTGGTTGCTGGTTATAATGTTGAATATTCTTCGATGGGTTTTGCCTTATTTTTTCTTGGTGAATATGCTAATATGATTTTAGCTAGCGGTATGACCACAACATTCTTCTTAGGTGGTTATTTCCCGCCTTTTGGCATTAAATTCTTGAATTTTATACCAGGCTTTATTTGGTTTATAGTAAAAGTTGGGTTGTTATTATTTTGTTTCTTATGGATAAGAGCGACATTACCTAGATATCGTTACGATCAGTTAATGCGTTTAGGTTGGAAAGTATTTTTACCTTTTACTTTATTTTGGGTGGTGTTAGTATCAAGTGTTTTAATGTTTACTGGTAATTTACCAAACTAGCTAAAATAATTCACCTTACGCATGGCATTTAAAAGTCATAGGGAAAACAACCTGACACTATTAGCGAGGTGCCACTGGTGGTGGACGAAGCAATGAATGTGGATTGCCACGACCTACTTGCGTGGTCTCGTAATGGCGTCTTGTACTTAATTCTGCAATTTTTTAATTGCCACGGGGTTTATGCGTAAGGCGAGTAAGTAATGAATGCCTTTATTAGTTAATTTATAAATGAATTTTATAGGAGAATTTTATGGGAACATATTTAACCGTTGGCATAGTGCAAAATATTGCAGTCGATAAGAGACGCATAAAGTATCCAGATATAACAGTTGAGCATATTACCAGGCGATTAAACGATGAACTAAATCTTGATTATTATAATTATAGTGAAGATAATGACGGATATTACTGGGAAATTAAACCACAAACTCTTGAAGGAAACCTAGTGGATTTTCTAGATGCTCAATTCCAAATGTACACAAGTAAAAAACATAGAAATATGCAAGAGGTTATTGAAAAATTAACAAAAACTAAGAACGGCGAAGAAATAATAAAATTAGCCGCAGATGAACATTTTGTTAATTTTCAGTTAGTTGAGCAAATAATTGAATATGTAGAGGTAATCCGTGACAACGGCTTTAGCGAGCATATCTGCCTATGTTACAGTTTAATCTCGTATTTTATGGATGGAAAAATCATCATGGAAGGTTACGGTGGGATGTTCAGATATTTTGAACATAATATACGTTTGCAAAGAGAAAAATACCCTTTAGCAGATTGTATAAAAGTCATGATTACTAGTTAAAATAAATATAGAGTTAGATTTATGTCAAATATTAGTCCTAGGGTTGATATTGCCTTTAAAAAAATCTTCGGAGTTGAAGAGAATAAGGATTTGCTTATTTCGCTGATCAATTCGATTGTATCTAGAGAAGACCAAGTAACAGAAGTACAACTTCTCAATCCATATAATCCAAAAAATTTCAAGAGCGATAAATTGTCAATTTTAGATATTAAAGCTCAAGGAAAAGATGGCAAAAGATTTAATATCGAAATGCAAATTACTGATGCGGATGATTATGACAAAAGGGCTCTGTATTATTGGGCAAAGTTATATACTGAGCAATTAAAGAATGCAGAGGATTATGCTACTTTATCGAAAGCCATTGGTATTCATATATTAAACTTTACCTCTATTTTACATGAAAATAAATATCATAATGTGTTTCATATAGTAGAAAAAGATAGTGGTTTGTTATATTTCAAAGATTTAGAATTGCATACTATTGAGCTAAATAAGTTTACTAATAATCCGAAGGAACAGCTGACGGACATAGTAAAGAAGGTAAAAACCTCTCTTGATAGATGGAGTACTTTTTTAACGAGACATGATTTGCTGAACAAAGATAATTTACCTAAAGAGTTAAATGATGCTAGCCTAAAAAAAGCCCTGACAGTTCTGGATGTGATGAATTTCACTAAAGAAGAACGTGATTCATATGAAGAACACCTGAAATGGCTACGTATTGAAGCTAACACTCTCAAGAAAGCACGGAGGGAAGACAAAGAAGAAGGTAGAGTAGAAGGTATCCAAATTGGTGAAGCTAGGGGAGAAGCTAAATTAATAAAAATGATGATAGAAAATGGCAGTTCTATTGAGGAAGTAGCGAAAATGACAGGTCTATCTATTACCAGAATTAATGAATTATTGGAAAATAAAAATGACCCTGGATATCTTTTGTAATTAAATAAATTAACAAACTAATAAGAAAATAAATTGTAAAACATACTTAGTGCTACAAATTTTTGGTGTATAATGAAATGAAAATAATTAATTACCTGAAGTCTTTTTTGTTATTTGAAATAGTATCAGGGCTTAGTCTAACTTTGAGGTATTTCTTTAAACCTAAAGTAACGATAAATTATCCCTATGAGAAGGGGCGGATAAGCCCAAGATTTAAGGGTGAACATGCATTAAGGCGTTACGCTAATGGTGAAGAGCGTTGTATTGCCTGTAAGCTTTGCGAAGCAATTTGTCCAGCTCAGGCTATTATTATTGAGGCAAAAGAAAGAGCAGATGGTAGTAGGCGTACTACTAGATATGATATTGATATGACTAAGTGCATTTATTGTGGTCTATGCCAAGAAGCATGCCCAGTTGATGCGATAGTGGAAGGTCCTAATTTTGAATTTGCTACTATTAGTCATCAAGAATTGCTTTATGATAAAGAAAAATTATTGAAGAATGGTGATATGTGGGAGCAAGAATTAGCAATTAAGCTACATAATGATTATAAATATAAATAGTTACGGGTAGATAATTATGGAAATGTTTTTTTATTTATTTGCCGGGCTAATGGTTATAAGTAGTGTTTTGGTGGTCATGAGTAAAAATCCTGTTTATTCTGTGTTATGGCTGATCTTTACTTTCTGTAACAGTTCAGGGCTAATGATTCTATTAGGAGCAGAATTTTTAGCAATGATGTTGGTTGTAATATATGTTGGAGCGGTAGCAGTATTGTTTTTGTTTGTTATAATGATGTTGAATATTCGTTTTGTGGATATTATTGTACAATTCAAAAAAAACTTATTGATCAGTATGACTGTAGCACTCATTATGTTTGCTGATCTTGTTTTGATAATTTGCTTAGGTGTACAAGGTATAGTGTTAGATAATATGGACTCTTCAGAGATAGCTAACCATACTATAGTCAATTCAGGAGAATTTGGGGCTAAGAGCGATGGAGCGACGCCTATAAGTAATAGGCGAGTGACGAGCGACAACGTTTCCAACTTCTCATCAATTGACTCTAATACTCATGCTATTGGGCAGGTACTATATACTGAATATATGTTACCTTTCCAAATTTCAGGTATTATTCTATTTATGGCAATGATATCTTGTATTACTCTAACTATTAGGCATCGTAGTGGAGTTAGGAGGCAGGATATTGCCAAGCAACATGCTAAAAACAAGGATAATTGTATATTAATGGTTAAACCGCGTTTAGGTGAAGGAGTGGAAGAAATTCAATATGATTAGTACTATTACTTTGGAACATTATTTAATTTTGTCGGCACTGATTTTTAGTATAGGAATGGTCGGTTTGTTTATGCATCGTAAGAATGTCATAACAATTCTGATGTCGATTGAATTGATGCTGCTAGCTGTCAACATCAATTTTGTCGCATTCTCTGCTTATGCCCATGAGATATCGGGTCAAATTTTTAGTATAATAATCTTAACAATAGCAGCTGCCGAAACTTCTATAGGTCTTGCAATATTATTAGTTTATTTTAGAAATAAAGGTTCGATAGAGCTGAGTGATATGAATCAGATGAAAGGGTAATTTTAGGAATTGGTATGGTAAATGCATTAGCAATATTCACGGTAATGTTACCATTAATATCTGGTATGATTAATGGTTTGTTTTGTCAGTGTTTTAGCAAGAAGCAAGCAGCTTGCATTGCCACTATTGCAATAAGTTTAGCGGCAATATTCGCTAGCTTTATATTTTATAATGTGGCAATAAACAAAGCCATTATTCATCTAATTTTAGCAAAATGGCTAGTAATTGGTGAGATGAAGATAGATTGGGCAATTTATGTCGATCAGCTGACCGCTATTATGTTTATAGTGGTTACTTGGATTTCAGCGGTGGTACATATTTATTCTCTTGGCTATATGGCAGATGATGAAGGGTTACCTAAATTTCTATCATTTTTATCATTATTTACCTTCTTTATGCTAGCTTTGGTATCAGCCGATAATTTTGTCCAATTATTTTTTGGTTGGGAAGGTGTTGGTTTATGTTCGTACTTATTAATTGGTTTTTGGTATCAAAAAGAAGCGGCAAATAAAGCAGCAATTAAAGCCTTTATCGTCAATAGGATAGGGGATTTTGCCTTTATAGTGGGGATTATTACCATTATTGTTTATTTTGGGGTAGTTGATTTTGCTAGTGTATTTGATAAAGCCCAATTATTGTCTAATATACAATTGAGTATATGGGGTTTTACAGTATCGATAATTGACATAGTCTGTTTGCTATTATTCCTTGGATGTATGGGCAAGTCGGCTCAAATTGGCTTACATATATGGCTACCAGATGCTATGGAAGGTCCAACGCCAGTCTCAGCACTTATTCATGCTGCAACTATGGTAACAGCTGGAGTATTTTTAGTAGCTAGGTGTTCTTATTTATTTGAATATAGTGTAGGGGTATTGAGCTTTATTGCTATTATTGGCGGTATTACCTGTATATTTGCGGCAACTATTGCCATAGTTCAGAATGATATAAAAAAAATTATTGCCTATTCCACTTGTAGCCAGCTTGGCTATATGTTTCTTGCTTGCGGTGTATCAGCTTATAATGCTGGTATTTTTCATTTAGTTACTCATGCATTTTTTAAAGCTTTATTATTTTTATCAGCTGGTAGTGTTATTCACGCTTGTCATCAGCAAGATATTTTTAAGATGGGTGGTTTGAAAGATAAAATGCCAGTTACTTACTGTAATTTCTTAATCGGCTCACTGGCACTGATCGGTATTTATCCTTTAGCTGGATTTTATTCAAAAGATGCTATTTTAGAGCTAGCATATAGTAGCGGTGGGGTCATAGGTACTACAGTGTTTATTCTTGGAATTGTGGCGGCAATTTTGACTGCTATTTATTCTATGAAAATTATCTTATTAGTATTTCATGGCAAAACTAGATTAACTATAGAGCAATTTAATCACGCTCACGAATCACCCAATATTATGAATCTGCCACTTAATCTTTTAGTGGTAGGTAGTTTTGTTGCGGGGATGATAGGTCATTATATTCTTGCTCTTGACAAACCAAATGGTTATTTCCTTGATAGTATATTCAATATTCATATTTATCAAAGATTAGCAAATCATCCACCTATTTATATAAAATTATTGCCAATGGTTTTGGGATTAATGGGTATTGTTTTGGGTATTTATTTGTATAAGAATATTATTGATAAAGTGAAAATAACATTTATGAGGAAATTGTTAATACATAAATATTATTTTGATGAAGTGTATGACTTGCTGATAGTAAGATTAGTTGCCAACTTAAGTAAGCTATTGAATTTGATCGACCAAAGAGTCGTTGATAGATTTGGTCCAAGTAATTTTGCCAAAACAGTAAATTACTTTGGAATTTTGGTAAGTAGATCGCAAACAGGCTACATATTTAATTATACTCTATATATAGTTTTATTTGTAGTTGTCTATATTACTTTTTTTATAGTTTTACAGCAGATTCATTAAAATATAGTTTGTGTTGAATAGTAATTATGCTACAATATATATTATTAAAATTAATAGTATTGTTATAAATCCCAAAACGTCATTGCAAGGGAGCGACGATGCGGCAATCCAGGAAAATGATTAGAAAGGATTGCTTCTTGGCTTAATTTCTCGCTAATAGACGTTTTTTACTTTAACTTTTTTTTTGTGAATGTTCACACCCGATTAGCTATATTTGTACATAGGAACAATCATATGAAAATAATGTTAGACTTCGTAAAACCCATAATTTCACTAATACTCATAACCTTCATTTTATTAATTTGTAGTATATTTAATATGCAAACTCACGCAGACACTGTAAAAACAAATGAAAATAATCATTATCTCATTACACGTGATTATTACAATAGTTTGATCACCTCTAATACTCTTCCTATAGCAGAGCTTGGTATGTTGGTAAATATATTGCCCAAGGGTGGTGATATTCATCATCATTTTATCGGTGCTATTTATGCTGAAACTTTATTAGATTATGTTAAGAAGGAGGGATTTTGTATTGATCCTAACAGTTATGAAATTCTTAAAAAACCTACGAAAAAATGTATGACTGTAGATGAGATACGTGCTGATATACACAAATATAATCAGCTCGTGTCACTTTGGTCAATAGAAAATTTTAACAATCATTATCACAAACAGTTATCACCAGATGCCAGATTTTTTGATTGTTTTAACTATTTTGCTTGGTTAGAAGACTATATTATTAAAGATGGTTTGATAGATTTGAAGAATAGGGCAGAAGCAGAAAATGTGCAATATATAGAAACTATATTTCCTTTTGCTCCTATTAGTACAAACGTTGCTTTAGATGAGATTAATAAGTTAACAAGTAATACAGATGATCTTGCTATTAATCAAGTTTTAGCAAAAGCTACGTCATTATTAGATCAGGATAAAGTTATACACCAAGCTATTACTCACTATTCAACAATAGTAACAGATGCATCGAAAGATATTGACAATGATCACTTTACTCTGAGGTTTCAACCATATGTATTCCGTGAAAGTAAGCCATCTATGGTATTTTCTGGTTTGTATTCAGCCTTTTCTTTAGCACAAAATAATCCTAAAATAGTTGGGGTGAATATAGTCGGTACAGAAAACTCAGTTGTTGCGATCAAAGATTATATATTACATATGAAAATGTTTCGTTTTCTTAAACAAAAATTTCCTAATGTTAAATTATCTTTGCATGCTGGTGAATTAGCATTAGGGCTAGTTCCTCCAGAAGGGCTAAGTCATCATATTTGGGATGCCATATTGATAGCCGGAGCAAATCGTATTGGTCACGGAGTAGATATTATGCATGAATCTAATCCTTACCAACTAATAAGAACATTAGTGGAAAGGAATATACCTGTTGAAATTAATTTAAGTAGTAATGAATTTATTTTAGGAGTCTTAGGTGATGACCATCCTATCAAGCTATATATGCGTTATGGGGTGCCAATCGTAATCTGCACTGATGATGCAGGAGTATTACGCAATAATTTAACTCAAGAATATTTATTATTTATTAGTCGTTATAAGCCATCTTATGATCAATTAAAACAAGTCGTCTATAATAGTATTAAATATTCTTTCTTAACGGAAGAGGAAAAGAAAAAACAACTTAATTTGCTTGATAAAAAGTTTCTTCTTTTTGAAGAAGATATAGCTCTTCATAGCAGTTTTTTGATAGGGAGACTTCAGAACTCATTTGGAGAATTGGAACGTAAAATAAGGGGTGAGTGAACAGAGCGTACAACTAGGTTCTGTGAACAAAATTTTAATTGTCTAGATTTTGACTCTTTTTAGCTGCAAATGATAACATGTAGTCAGTAAAGAAAATTCAATTTTTAGACATTGTACCGCATACTAATCCCGTCTCGTAGCATAATTTTTTCTCCTCTCCATCTGGAAGATAAGACGCGAAGGTAGCAGGCTTCGTTTCTCCTAAAAATCCTGAGGGTTTTTTTAGACTTATGCAGGAAGTCTAATAATTGAGTTAGCTATATTTATCAAGTACCATAGTCATAATTTTTTTAGCTATAGGAGCTGCCACCCTGCCTCCACCTCCGCCATGATCGACAAAGACCAGAATAGAGTAACGAGGTTGTTGATAGGGAGCGAACCCGGCAAATATAGCATGGTTACGCCTTTGCCAAACAACTGATTTACTGCTTAAATCATCATCTATATTAGCTTTTGCTTGCACTTGTGCGGTACCTGTTTTACCAGCTAATTGATGTCCTTCTGCTAAAATCCTACTATAATAGGAAGTTCCTCCTTCAGTATTAACTGCTTTATACATGCCTTCTTTTAAAATATCTAAGTATTTTTGATTGATGTTAACCTGATCAAATACCGATATATCTTTAGCAATTCTAGGATTATACAATTTCCCATTATTAGCAATTGCTGTTACAAACCTAGCTAACTGGATTGGAGTAGCTGATAAAAATCCCTGCCCTATCGATAAGTTAAGAGTATCACCAATTGTCCATTTAGAGTTAAATTTTTTCATTTTCCATTCTTCTGAAGGAAGGAAACCTGAGGCTTCTCCAATCAAATCAATACCAGTTTTTGTACCGAAACCAAAATTTCTTGCCATATCTAATATTTTTTTATGACCTGTTAAGCGAGCTATTTCATACATATAAGAGTTACAAGAATGCTTAATGGAATTATACATATCCACTGTGCCATGACCATGACGACTCCAGCACCGAAAGCTATTAGTACCTAATACCGAATCCCCAGTACAATTAACCGTTTTATCCGGTTTAATTCCACTCTCTAAACCAGCTAAAATTGTAATAATTTTGAAAATAGAACCAGGTGGATAAGTACTTTGTATGGTTTTATTAATTAACGGCTTATAAGGATCATTAATTAAACTTTGCCAATAATCTTGAGACAATTTTACAAAATTATTGGCTTCAAATACCGGCGACATAGCCAGCACTAAAACATTACCGTTATTTGTATCAATAACTATCGCCGAACAGCCTTGTTTAGTTAAATAAGGCTGCACTCTTTGTTGTAACTCTGCGTCAATATTTAGATGTAAGTCCTCTCCTTGTTGACTTGGAAGATTGGTAATTTCTCTGACTTGTTTGCCTAAAGCATTTACTTCTATCTGCTTATAACCAAATTTCCCACGTAACTTTTCTTCATAATATTTTTCTACACCAGATTTACCAATATTAAAATCCCCTAAATTATTGATTTCTAGCTCTTGTTTCTCTTGCTCATTAATCTGTCCAGCGTAACCTATTACATGACAAGCGGCTTCTGAAAAATGGTAAAATCTTACATAACCGACATCTACAAAAATAGAAGTTAAATTTAACTTTTGTTCCTCAATGAGTGACATTTGTTGCCAGCTAAGATTATCTAATATCAGTAAAGGAACACGTTTATTGGCTTTTTTTATTTTTTGATTAATGTAATTTTGTTTTTCTTCAGTTAGTTGCAAGATATTTGCTACTAGAATTAATTCCTGTTTGTAATTAGTAGTCTCATGCATATCCAGTAATAACCTAAAACAAGTTTGGTTGGTAGCTAGAACATTACCGTTAACATCATAAATTTGTCCCCTGAATGGCGGCACTAGAATAAAACTTATACGATTTTTATCAGATAAAGTACGATATTTATCACTTTCAAATAACTGCATGTAAAACATTTTTCCAGCCAATAATGAAAATAATGTCAGTTTTCCTGAACCTATCAGAAAAGACCGTCTTGATATTAACTGGTTATGTAATATTTTATTATTTAGCATATTTTTTTGATAGCGATTCCTATTATGTTTTTGTAGTACTAGATACCAAACGTCATTGCGAGACCATGTAATGGTCGAAGCAATCCATTGCTAATACTTTTCTGAATTGCTTTGTCGCTACTAAAGTAGCTCTGAGCCATGACGTTTGGGGGTTAAGCCTCCTCGCAATGACGTTTGGGGAACAATGCCTTATCAAGAGGAATTCGTAGCAAATTATAGGAAAATATCGTAGTAAGATAGTGCATTAACATCGTAAGATAACCTTGGGAAGATAGACCTTTAGTTAAAATTAGCAAATATCTAAAATGTAATATAAAAAAATAATATAACCCAAAAATCAGGAAATTTGTTAAATAACTTCTAACTATAAAGAATTTTCCAGCAAATTGTAAAATTATGTGAGCAGTTACAAGAACCAAGGAATTTGTACCAATTGGCATAGAATATAATTGGTCAAAAATTATTCCTACTAAAAATATTAGCCAAAAACCAATATGATAAAATGTAGCAAAATAGTAAAGTAAACTAACTTCAAAAGCTGGAAAAATAACAGTTTCTGTGTTAATTCTAAAATTTTCTAGTGGAAAAATTACTAATAACAAACAACATTCTAATAATATTATTTTACTAACTATTTGTGATAATGTTTGTGGTAATTTGCTAAAGAATTTCATATTATTTTCAGTTCTTTAATTACTGATTCAATAATAGGCAGTACTAGGTCATACTTTCTTATGAGATCCAATACCAGTCTAGCAGATTCTAGCCCTTCCACTAAGTATAAATTTTGATTTAAAAAATTTCCAACATCTAAATGTTTACCAAGCTCATAACCAAATCTAGTATTTCGTGATTCCTTAGAATAACAAGTTAGCACCAAATCCCCTAATATACCTGGAACACATAAAATAGAAGCATCTCCAAGCTCTCCATCAATAGCCTCAGATAAAATTCTTATTTCTTGAATTGCTTGAGTTATAAGCCCGGCTTTTGCATTTTGTCCGTAACCTTTTGCATCATACCAACCACTCTTTATTGCTATAATATTCTTAACAGCCGATGCCACTTGCATCACTACCATATAGTCAGTTATGGTCAACTTAAATTGTTGAGATGCCAAGCTAATTGCTAGTCGTTTGGCAAGATTAACATCTAAAGAAGCAATGGTTACTGAAGTTAATAAATCTTGAGCAACTTCTTTAGCGAGGTTAGGTCCAGCTATAAAGGCTAAAGGATTAGCTGGTAATATGGCTTTTACTTTATCAGATAATAACTCCGTAGGGTCTCTGCCAAATCCTTTAGTTGCAACTAATAATGCTACGCTTTCGGATATCCCAGCATCTTTTAATATCTTCAAAGTTTCCTGAAAAACAAAAGATGGTACCGCAATAATTATTACTTCTTTGTCTAGTAAAGCTGACAAATTATCACAAGGAACTAGATTAGTTGGTAATGTAATATCAGAACCAAGATATTTACTATTAGTTCGATTATTTAATATTTCCTCGATAATATTATTCTCACGTACCAATATCGACACATCCTCATAGCACCTTGCCACTTGACAGGCTAGTGCAGTTCCCCAGCTACCGCCACCATAGACAGCAATGCTTTTAAATTTTTTCATAGCAATTATTTATATAGTGAATTAACTTAAATTGGCAACGTTATAAATCCGATTAGTATTTAGCCTTAGCGTCATTGCACATAGGTGGCAACCTAAGGAAATAGTAGTTGAAAAGACGTCTATTAGCGAGTCCTAGTTAGGTGGCGTGGCAATTGTAAGAATCCTTATATTTATTCTAATTCTTCAATTTGCTCTTTAGTTAACCCAGTAGATTGAGATATTATCTCAATCGATATTCCAGCTTTCTGAAGATTTCTTGCCACTTCGAAATTTCTTCTAGCTTTGCCTCTAGCTTCGCCTAGCTGGATACCTCTAGCTTCACCTTCCTCAATATATTTTTGTGCAACAGTTCTCATAATGTTCCCTTTTTCTTCTTCTGACAAATACTTAGCTAGTAGCTCTTCTAATTCTGATTGTCTTGCCTCAGGTAATTTTATGTCAGTGTACCATAAAAACGATCTTAAGTAAATATAACCATTCTCTTTATCAATTAATATCTCTAATTTAAACCTTTGAAGAAATTCTTCCCAAAGCTTTATCATATCTCGTTGATGAATATGCTTGAGCATATATTCTAACATCCCAATATGCTTCTTCTTCATTATTTCATCATCAGACATGCTTTGTAAATCAACCAATTGATAATCCTCTGTCATTAATTTCTTGGCTATAATTGAATCAGTAAATAAACTCCATAAATTCCTAGGAGCAGTATACACTTCCCTCCCATTATAAATCACTAAATTATATACTAATGGTAATTTCTTTCTTCCTTTTTTATGCCTTTCACACAATAATAATGTGTATTTCCATAATCGTAAAGCTGTCCAATAATCAACGCCCGACTGAGCCTCAATCAACACATACACAAAAGCCTTACCCTGATTCTTGGTAGCAACTCCATATACTATATCACTACATTTCTTGTTTAAAGACTCCTCTATGTAGCTTTCTTTTTCTACTGTTATTTTTGATAAATCTACTAAACTCTTAAAATCATTCGGCAAATAATATTCCAAAAATTCTTGAGCTGCTACAGGATCAGCCATTATTGTTTTGACTAATGAATCATGCTTTAACTTTTTTGTCATAAAAGAATATTAAATTGATAAAACTACATATATCTCTATCAGATTTTGACTTATGCTAGGTAAGTCTACTATACCAAAATTTCTGAAATCATATAATTATCCTCTACAGCAACTAACCGAGCTTTAATAATTTGCCCAACGTCAAAATTACCTTGCAACTTTACCGGAATAAAATTTTCTGTATGAGCTATGTTATTTTGCTCTACAAGTAATTCCACTTCATGCCCTATATTCCTTTGGAAAAATTGTTGTAATTGCTGCTTCCCTGTTACCCTTAAAATTTCTGCTCTAGCTTTTCTAACAGACTTTGCTACTTGCGGCATTCTGGCAGCTGGAGTTTCCTCACGCTCAGAATACGGGAAAACATGTAAATATTGCAAATCCGCCTCAGAGATAAGTTTTCTTGTATTCTCAAACATTACCTCATTTTCCGTCGGGAACCCAGCTATAATGTCTGCCCCGAATGATACATTTGCTCTTAAGTTACGCAATTTATGACAAAAATCAATAACATTTTGACGATTATGGCGACGTTTCATACGCTTAAGTATCATGTCATCACCAGCTTGTAAACTAATATGAAAATGCGGCATAATTTGTGGAGCATAAGCCATCAAATCAAACAAATCATCATCGATTTCAGCTACATCAATGGAAGATAATCTAAGCCTTTTTAGCTCCGGAACCAACCCTATAATCCTTCTAATCATCTGGGCAAAAGTTGGAACTCCTGGTAAATCTGGTCCATATGCCGTAACGTCAACCCCGGTAAATACTACTTCATTATACCCATTAGCTACTAATGTCCTTAACTGCTGTACTATCACTCCCATTGGGACTGAGCGACTATTGCCTCTAGCATAAGGTATAATGCAGAAGGTACAACGATGATTACAACCATTCTGCACTTGAATAAAAGCCCGAGATTTGCCATCAAAGCTAGCCACCAGATGATTAGCAGTTTCCGTCACAGACATTATATCATTTACTGCTACTTTTTCGTCAGTAAATTGATAATTGCTAGCAATCAATTTTTCCTCATTGCCAAGTACTTTGTCGACCTCAACCATATTAGCAAAAATATCTGGGTTATTTTGAGCAGCACAACCAGTAACAATAATTCTTACCTTAGAGTTATTTTTCTTAGCTTTACGAATTGCTTGACGTGATTGTTTTACAGCTTCCTCAGTGACAGAACAAGTATTAAACACCATGACATTTTCTAAACCAGAAAGAGCTAGGTTAGTTCTAATCACTTCACTTTCATAAATATTTAATCGACAACCAAAAGTTACAACTTTTTGAGTTACGACTTCTTGTGGTTTAGCCATAAAAAAACTCTCCACGTACCACTAAAGCAGCAGAACCAAGCATTATGATATTCTCCCCTTGTTTTGACATTTGTAGACTACCTAATTGAAATACCACTTCACAAGGAGAGCTAACAAAGCCAAGCTTTACTGCTGAAGCAAAGCTAGCACATGCCCCACTACCACAAGCAAGAGTTAAACCAACTCCTCTTTCCCAAACCGATAAATAAATTTTATTATCCTTGATTGAAGCAAAATTAACGTTAACCCCATCAGTAAACAACTCTTTTGCTTGTAATTTCTCTCCAATTATTTCTTTATCTTTAGTAGCTAAATCACTAAAAATAATAAAATGTGGATTGCCAATATCAGCACAAATAACTTCCTTGATATCAATCATATAACGTTCCATAATTGGCCAAATCTTTTCGGCTGAAGGCATCCAATCTTCCTCAAAACTAACTATCCCAGTATTTACCTCGATCTCGTTGTCACTTAATATCTTACAAGACAATTCTTTTCCGTATATTCTTAAAGTAACTTCTGTTATACCGAAATCAAGATATAACAATTTGGTAAGACATCTTGAAGCATTCCCACATAATTTGGCACTTGAGCCATTCTGGTTATATACAGCCATTTCATAGTAATTAGCTTTTTGATCGTAAATAATAAACTGATCACAACCAATACCAGTACGACGATTGGAGATATTTAGCGATAATTGCTGTAAATCACAATTTATAGGTAAATCACGCTGATTGATAATCACAAAATCATTACCTAATCCATGCATTTTAGCAAAATTGATTTTTTTAAACACGAGAATATCTTTAGATTATACAAAAGTCTATTATACTAAATATATATAAAAATATGTAGTAAATAAATAGACCTCTTGCATAACTGTTGGTAAATGGTTATATTTTTTGTCTGTACTTGATTAGTATTACTGTCATTGCACTCCGATCGTCATTGCAAGGAGACCGTGGATCAACGAAGCAATTCAAATCTAATGAATGATAGATTGCCACAACCTACTTGCGTGGTTTCGCAATGACATATATGGTCAACGTCATTGTGAGCTGATGTATCCCCACGAAATTATTGCAAAATAGCAAGAATTGATAGAATATCTTCATTATTTAATGATGATGGAGATAGTAGGTTATGGATGTAAAAACAGTATTAAATGAAGTAATAAAAGAACATTGTCCTTTTATACATAATAATCGTTTAAATGCGTTACTTGATGTTGCAGAAGGCTTGCGATATAGTCAGAATTTGTCTTTGAGTGCAATTGGCAGGAACTTGAGTGGTGATAGTAAAGTAAAACATAAAATAAAAAAAGTTGATAGATGTATATAACAAATCTTTATATAACGAGGTTGATAGTCTCTATAGTGCTTTATCATATTTCATATTTGAGTTTATCAAGCATTCTAATGATGAAAGCGTTGTGATTGATTTATGTTATCTTAAAGATGATCGCATGGTACAAATGCTAAGTACTCAATTTTGTACAAGAGGGATGAGTTTACCTTTGTATCAAGATGTGTTTGAAGAAGGTGAATTAAAGGGCAGAACGGTAGAATTTCTAAATAAATTAAAGAGTATAATACCTGATGGTAAAAAGGTAATTGTGATTATGGACGCTGGCTTTCATATTGAATGGTTTAAGGAAATAGAAAAACAAGGGTGGAGTTGGGTGTGTCGGGTACGACAAGGAAAAGATTTAAAATTAGCTAAGAATGAGGATTGGATATCAGTTGAAAATTTCATGCCATCAATTGGTTCAAAAACGATGGAATGTGGTACGATTCTGCTAACCAAAGCTCATAAATATTCCTGCAGAATGGTTACAACTTGCAAAGTACCTAAGGGGCGAGTGCAGAAGGTTAGCAGGAATCGTACTAGCAGCAAAACAGCAAATGGTTCATATAACAAAGCTGCAAAAGAACCTTGGATATTGGTAACTAACTTAAGTTCTGATGAATATAAGGGAGCGGAAATAGTGAGGTTATATAGCAAACGTATGCAAATAGAGGAAACGTTTCGAGTGATAAAAAATCATCAATTTGGTCTTGCTGGAAGATATATTAGAACTTTAGATGTGAATAGATGGGGAGTTTTAATGTTACTATCTGCCATTGTTATTATAACATATTGGGTTATAGGTGTGGTAGGCTATAGCCAAGGTATGCAAAGAATTTTCCAACCTAACACAGTAAAAGATAAAAAGATTTATTCGTATTTTACCCTTGGGAAATTTATTATTGAATTTAATTATTTGCATACCATAAAACCATTGCTAGAACCCCTGGCATCTATTATAAAGACGGAGCTTTGTCGTGCTTAATTTCGTGGGGATATATCAGATTACGAGGAGGGTGTAAGCGTAAACACGATGAAGCAATCCATTTTTAATTATTTTTTGGATTGCCCGTCGCCATTAAAGTGGCTCCTAGCAATGACTCCAGGCTATTTTCCCTATGACTTTTAAACACCATGCGTAAGGTAAGTAAAATACTGATGTTTAAAGACTTCTCTAGGTTTTTTAATCCAGAATTCGGGTTATTAAAGCGTTTTTAAACTTATAGCTATTCTATTTAAAGCGTTCATAATCGAAATACAAATAGTAATATCCACAATTTCCCTCTCAGAAAAATGTTTGAATATGTCATCTTTAATTTCATCAATCTTTTCAAATGAGCTACATGTTATGGATTCACACCACTTTAGAGCTATAATTTCCTTTTTACTAAATACCTCTTTAGTAGAGAACCAAATTGGTAACAAATCTAGTTTCTTTTGAGGAACATCATGCTTTCTGGCGTCTGAAAGATGTAAATTACAACAATAGAAGCAACCATTTATTTGCGATACCCTTAGTTCAATTAAGTATCTTAGCCCTTTATCAAGGGGGGAGTTATCAAGACTTTTATAAGATTCATATAGGCATGACATTGTGTACTTAGAGATTTCTGCATAGTTCATGTTTTTCCTTTTAATTTAGGGCGTGTCATCAATTAAGTTGACATAAATATCTGGCTTTTCCATTCACAGAAATGCAAAAAGTAGCAAGTTGTGCAGAATGGCGGAGAGGAGGGGATTCGAACCCCTGACACGTTACCGTGAACACGCTTTCCAGGCGAGCGCCTTAAACCACTCGGCCACCTCTCCATAACTACTACATACACATATTCAGAATAAAGAATTATCCCGAATTTATCTAACTAAAACTAATTATTTGCTACTTCAAATAATTGTTAGCATAATATTCACAACATTCTTTAACTGGGCAAGCAGGACAATTTGGTATTCGTGCTTTGCAGATATACCTACCAAGTAATATTAACCAATGATGAGCGTGTTGTAACCATTTTGTATCGATAATTTCAACTAATTCAAATTCCACTTTTTTGGGAGTATTACTACTTGCCAGTCCCAATCTTTTAGAGACTCTGAATACATGCGTATCAACTGCCACAGTTGGCTTACCAAATAAGCAATTCAATACTACATTAGCAGTTTTTCTACCAACTCCTGGTAATTTAATTAACTCGTCAAAATTATTTGGCACCTTGCTGTCATACTTATCTATCAAAATACGAGAAAGTGCAACAATATTTTTTGCTTTGGTCATAAATAAACCTATTGATCGTATATAATTCTTTAACCCTTCTTCACCGAGTTCTAATATTTTTTCCGGTGTATTATATTCTTCAAACAAAAATCTTGTTGCTTTATTAACTGAAATATCAGTTGCTTGTGCGGATAATACCACAGCTATTAATAGAGTAAAATTATTAATATATTTTAGTTCTGTTCGGGGAGTAGTATTAGTCTGGCTTAAAATTTCAAAGATTTTATCTACTATTTGATCTTGCATAATATAACATTTAAGAGTAAAAAGAAGTTATAATTTTTACCAGGTTTGGAGATGTTAGAGAATAAAAATTTTGATTTTATAACAAATGAAATTGCTAATAATGATGTTGTGTTGTTTATGAAAGGCACTAGTAATTTTCCTCAATGTAATTTTTCTGCTATCGTTGTTTCTATCTTAAAAAAACTTGGCATAGAATTTCGTGATATTAATGTTTTGACCAGTCTTAGCTTACGTGAGGATACCAAATCTTTCAGTGATTGGCCTACCATACCACAGCTTTATATAAAAGGGGAATTTATAGGTGGCTGTGATATAGTACGTGAAATGTATGAAAATGGTGACCTTATTTCATTATTGAAAGATAAACATATAATACCTTAAGTAAAACAAAAAATAATTATTCAAAGCAAAATATTATACCAATTGAAATAATTAACGCGGTATATTAATTCACTCTCTATACATAATTGATTTTACTAAATTTACATTTTTACTAAGTTGATTCCAGGCATAGCAAGCATTAGCAACGATATCTTCGTATACACCGTAACATTGATTAGATAGGAAGTGATTTTTGATCCACTGCCAAATTTGTTCCATTGCATTTAATTCCGGTGCGTATGGCGGAAGTGGTACTAATGTATGTTGAGATAAATCGTTGTTGCCGTACTTCCTAGGGCAGCTCCCACGTTTAGCCATATGCGACTTAAGCTACCTTGCTGTCCAATTCTAGTTTCATCCTGCGAGCAAATGTCAACCTTACTCAAATCAATATCTTTTGGTAATAATACTTTTAGCATATTGGCGAAGTTTTTTTATATGTATTTTGAGTTGCTTGATTAGATTTTGGGTGTAATGAACGAGAAGTGATCCAGCTAAAATCAAGTCGATGTATAGTATTGTAAACTGTTTTTAAACTACATTTAATATAATATGTTCAAATAACATATTATGTAATTCCTTTCCTGTTATATAACCACCTGTCTTACTTTCACTTAACATATTTATTTTATCAGACAGAAAAGATTCTTGTAAGCTATTGAATTTTCTAAACGCACCACTCCTATGTGATTCAAATAATCCATCAAAGCTAGAATTTCTAAATCTTCTAAGCCAAGATTGTACTGTTTTCCAGTGCGATCCAGCTATTATCGATACAGTTTTCAATGACCTGCCTGATTGCAGGTGATGCATTGCTAATAAGCGTATACGATTTCTTCCGTGCGACTCGTTTTTCATTAGGCATATGAAATCATGCTCATGAAAACCTTTTGGTAATATTAATGTTCTTGCCATTTTAGTACCTGCACAAACTTATACTTCCATATCATAATATACCTCCTTAACTATTTCAATTGGTATTACAATTACTTATATCACATTTTCAAGATATAAGAACCTAGCTTGTTTGACTAGCTATTCCATTAAAAAATCTAATTTAAACTTCATACTTTCTAATCACTTATCCTAAACTGGCATTATTAGGGTTAGCTATAATTATGTTATACTATATCATTGTGAATTGCGTCAAGTATAAGGTAATTGTATAAATTATTTGACTAGAGAATTGTTTGTTGCTATAAGATTCTTAGAGTGATGGGGCGTAGCCAAGTGGTAAGGCAACGGTTTTTGGTATCGTCATTCGGTGGTTCGAATCCATCCGCCCCAGCCATTCGGCACAACTTGCTACTTTTTGCATTTCTGTGAATGGAAAAGCCAGAACGTAATGCAGCTTACAGCCCTCAAGTGTTAGGTTCGAAAATATAAAATTTAATAATTACCTTTTTTCAGCAATTGTCGAACCTTTAAAAGTTTCATAGGCGTTTTTGCTGATACTTATAAGGCCTGCAAGCTTTTTAGAAAGCTTATCATCTACTTTGTCATAACTCTTAATTAATTCAATTAATTCATATTGTCTTTCCTTTAATTGAGTTTTCTTACGAAAAAATTCTTCTCTAGTTAAGGTGTCATCTGCTAAGAAATCCATCAATCTATCGAGTTTATTTTGAATAACGGTATGCTCTTGTTTTAATTCACCAACTTCACGGTTAAATTCATGAGCCTTGCCTTTATTGAAACTTTAAGGTGGTCCCCTTTGTCTAGACAAAAATTTAGATAAATAGAGATATAATTCACAAAAATTAAATTGTTGTTTTTATACAATATTTTTTTCAAAATATACACATTCTGGAGTTTTATAATCCAAAGTTTGATGCATCCTTTGTCTATTATAAAAGTCCATATATTCGTTAATTGCTGTCTTTGCCTCCTTTACTGTTGTTAAAATAATCCGATAAATTTTTTCCTGTTTTAATGATCGCCAAAAACGTTCAATAAAAATATTATCTAAGGCTCGTCCCTTACCATCCATACTGATCAAGATATTATGTAGCTTTAGCATACTAATAAAATTCTCCGAGGTAAATTGTACTCCTTGATCAGTATTAAATATTTTTGGCATACCATATTTTTCTATAGCGTCTTCAAGGGCTGTTACACAAAATTCACTTTCCAAACTAATGGAGATTCGCCAACTTAGAATATAACGACTATACCAGTCAATAATAGCTACTAAATATACGAACCCTTGGCTCAGTCTTATATACGTTATATCTGTACTCCAAACCTGGTTTGGCAATACTATTTCTAATCCTTTTAGTAAATAAGGATATATTTTATGTGCCTGATTCCTCTTGCTTAAATTTATTTTAGGATAAACAGCTTCAAGACCCATTATCTTGTAGTAACGTCTAACAGCTTTACGACCTCCGAAAAACCTTGGGCTTGTAAATATTTAGCCATCCGCCGCATACCATAATATGGATGCATAGTATAGGTCTCATCAATTATTGCCATAATCTTGATATCTTGTTCACTAATACCAGTAGGTTGATAGTAATAGGTTGACCTGCTAATATCCAATAACTTACACTGTTGTACAATTGTTAACTTATTATGATTAGGTTCTATCATATTACACCTAACCTTTAATTCCAAACAATGCAGATTTTTTTTGAGCCAGTCACACTCAACGCTTAACTGACCAATTTGCTCATATAGATTCTTGATTAACCCCTGCTGATTTGGGTCAGCACTCTGTGTTTTATTCTTAAAACCTTGTACTAACAACTCAAGACCTTGTTTTTTCCAGTTACTTATCTGTGTTGCATGAACACCATACTTACTGGTTATCTGGGCTATTGTTAGCTCTCCCTTAATTGCTTCTATGACAGTTTTGGCTTTCTCCTCAGCACTATATTGCCTTACTTGTTTTTTCATCTCTAGCTCTCCTTGTTTGCTAAAGAATTCTATCTCATTTTTCTTATTTTTCTGTCCAAAATATTGGAACCATTATATCTGCGCATTGGTCACCTTCTTATTTTTTTACCAATATCTAATTTGCCTCATCCTAATATTTATGTCAACTTAATTGATGACACACCCTAGTTATTTAATAAATATTATTTCTGAGAAATAAATATATTTGAACCACGTCGTTATTCATTATTTTATTCTACAAAAAAGGGGGCTTTTTAGCCCTTTTTTTTGTTGTGTACTTGGTTATTTTACAAAATAAGCTGGCTAATAAGTATAATTTATAGTAAAATTTAAATAAAAAAATAGAAGCATGAGAAATTTATTATTACTAACGATCACCAGCATTTCACTGTTATTTTCTGTTTCTTCTTGGGCTATTGAAAATCAATTTTATTTGAAAGCCGAAGTTGGGACAAGTAAAATGAATAATGTTAAGTTAAATGATAAAAAATTAAAACATAATATGGCTGGTATTGTTGGTGGAGGAGGTGCAGGTTATTACATTCTAGATAATGTTAGAGCTGATCTTATGCTTAATTTTTTTGCTAATCAGCAATCAAAGTATTTTTTTGCCGGTACAGACTCAAAAATTAAATCCCAAATTACTACTTTAGTGCTTAGTGGTTATGTCGATGTTTTTGATATAAGCATTTGTGAATTCTTTATTGGGCTTGGTGCTGGGGTTGGTCAGCTGAAAAACGAAATTATCGGTAATAATAAGCTTGGTGCTTCAACTTCTACTAACAAAAAAAATAATCTAGTTTACCATCTTACTCTTGGAGTTGCTGCCAAATTAGCTCCTGTGGTAAAAGTTGAGATAGCTTATAGTTGGAAAGATTTTGGTAGCACAAAAGAGAATTATATTAAGTCATTGCCTTATAAAGGTCATAATGTAACGCTTGGTATAAGGCTTGATATATAATTTGTTAGGGTTAGAGTAAAAATGCACTATCATCGTGACGTTGCCAAAAGAGTTGTATTAAAAGAATCTACTGCACTAATTGAATTATCTAATAATATTCCTAGTTGCTTTGACAATGTAGTAGATCATATAATTAATTGTAAAGGCAGGATTATTTTAACTGGTATAGGAAAAAGTGGTTATATAGCCCATAAGATAGCAGCAAGTTTTGCTTCTACTGGTACGGCTGCTTTTTATCTGCACCCAGCTGAGGCTAGCCATGGTGATCTTGGGATGGTAACTGAAGGCGACTTAATTTTCATGTTATCTAATTCAGGAGAGACCAAAGAATTATTTGATATAATGAAATATTGTAAGCGATTTTCTATAAAGATAGTTGCCATGACTATGAATGCCAACTCTACTATAGCAATCAATAGCGATTTCTTATTATTAATACCAAGAATTAATGAAGCATCCTATATTGCAGCTCCGACAACTTCCGCAATAATGATGTTATCTCTTGGAGATGCACTTACCACTTCTATACATGAAGCTCGAGGTTTTTCGGAAGATGATTTTCGGCTATATCATCCTGGAGGAAAGATTGGAAGTAATCTTATCAAGGTGGAAAGTTTAATGAGGGTAAAAGATCAGTTGCCTTTAGTATATGCCGATACTTCATTTACTGATACTATATTAGTTATGAATCAAAAAAGCCTTGGATGTGCTATAGTAGTAGATAAAGATTTAAGTTTGGTTGGTATTATAACAGATGGAGATTTGCGTAGACATATTAACGATAAAATAAATATGAAATATGCATGCGATGTAATGACTTCTAATCCACAACAAATTTCTTCCTCGAAATTAGCAGGAGAGGCCTTAGGTTTCATGAATAGCAAATCAATTACTAGCATACCGGTAACTGAAAATAATATAGTTATTGGTATTGTGCATATCCATGACTTACTTCGGGCAGGAATTAGTTAATGAATGTCCATGATAATGTTGGTAGTATTATGGTTAAAATTCCCTTCATCGATAAAAGTAGTAGTTCGATCATTTCATCTTATAGACGTTCAATTAGTATATCAAAAATCTTATCTTGTTTAGGGCTAGTACTAACCTTATACTTAATTTATATCAATTTTAATCCAATTAATAATAATTTAGAATTAATTGAAAACAATAGTGGGGATAGCTCTTTTACCCCAAGTGATAAAACAAATTATGAAATAAAAATTTCAAATTCAACTTTTAAGGGGTTAAGTAAAAACTTAAATCCTTACCAAATTCAGGCTGTACAAGCGGTTAGGACTTTAGATAATAAATATGCATTAGAAGAAATTAAAGCTAAATATAAAATAAATGACAATAAACTATTAGTGATCAATGCAAAAAATGGTATATTGAATGAGAATAGTCATATGTTAGAATTAAGAGATGATGTCCAGTTTTTTTTAGGAGAAAGCATATTAAAAGCACAAGAAGCCCAACTTAATTTACTAAATAAAGAAACATTTAGTAGAACAGGTGTGATATTGTCTTATAAAAATTGTCAAATTACTTCTGATAATTTTAATTCCACAAATGACAATAATATTATAAATTTCAAAGGTAGCGTATCAACGATTATTGATGTATCGGATTTTTAGCATGATTTGTTATATGTTGCTTTTCCTAATAATGAACTCAGCAATAGCTTGTGGAGAACCCCCATACTCAAAACATTCTAGTATGGATAAATTGTATATTAATTCTGATAATTTAGTAATTGATCAGATTAAGCAGCAAGCTTTTTTTACGGGTGAGGTGATTTTATGGTTTGATGATATAATGGTGAAAACGACTAATTTAGAAATCTTTTATAAAATAGTTGATAATAAAAAAACTATTAATTACATATCTATACCGTCAAACTTGACTGCTAAGAGGAATGATGGTCAGGAATTATTAATTGCTACCTCTGCCAAATATTTTGTGGAAAGAAAAGAGCTAGTCCTGCTTGGTGACGTAATAGTACAAAATAAGAATGGTATTATAAAAACCGACAAGCTAGTATATTATACGAAACTTAATAATGTAGATTACAGTAAATCCAAGGATTAATTGGAACAAAGAATTATGTCACCTTTAATAATAGATAAATTACAAGTAAATAGTATTTCAAAATCTTATAATAAGAGGGTGATACTAAACGACGTATCTCTTCAATTAAAAACAGGAGAAATAGTTGGTCTTTTTGGTCCAAACGGTGCAGGTAAAACTACCTGTTTTAGTATTATTATAGGGCTTACCAGACCAGATAGTGGGGCATTATTTTATAACGATCATGATATTACTCATTTACCAATTTATTTACGAGCTAGGTTTGGTTTTAGCTATCTTCCTCAAGAGCCATCAATTTTCCGTGGGTTATCTGTTGGGGATAATATTAGATTAATGCTAGAGGCTTTAGAAAATGATCAAGAAATTATCGAACAAAAAACATTAGATTTGCTTAAAGAATTTTCTATTCTCCATCTAAAAGATATGCCGGCAACAGGATTATCCGGCGGAGAAAGACGTAGGCTAGAAATTTCAAGAGCAATAGCATTAGACCCTAAATTTATTATGCTTGACGAACCACTTGCAGGTATTGATCCACTAGCGATCGAGGATCTTAAAAATTTGATCGTACACTTACGTAACCGTAATATCGGCATCTTAATCACTGATCATAATGTTAGAGATACCCTCAATATAGTGGATAGGGCATACGTTATTTACAACGGAAAAGTCCTATTAGAAGGAACCCCACAAGAAATAGCTACAAGCTATCAAGTAAGGGAAGTATATTTAGGACAATCTTTTTCTCTGTAACAGGCTCTGGTGACGATATAACCATTACTTACTATAAGACGTCATTGCAAGGAGGCGTGGGCCGACGAAGCAATCCACTATTCATTGGATGTTATTTTTTATACAACTTTGAAATTAAATCTTGACTTCATATATGAAAAACCTATTTTATCAATCCAGGTAGTTTCTGTTAACTATCTTGTTAAACTAAATATTAATCAATATTATTAAATCGGAAACAATTTTTATGAAATATTTCTCGCCTTCTTATCTTCTTACCACATCTCTTGTTCTACTTTATACTACAACCTCAACTTTAGCTAGGGCTACAGGTTCAACTTTAGCTAAGGTAGTCTTTACAGGAAAAAATACGGGTATAGAAAAAGATAGTACTTCTGAGCTAGATGTATCATCCCTACCGTCTATTTATCAATATCATAATGATCCAGCATTGGTAAAAATAATTAAAGAAGCTACTGAAAAACCTACATACGATGACCCTGTAGATAATTCTGATGTAGCTCTTCATAATAGAAGTAAGCGTGCTGCGGATAAGATCGTAGAAGTAAAGACCCTTACTTTGCCAAATGGTAGCTGTGTGATGGTTGGAAAGGGAGAAGTGTACACTCCTAAGCACTGGCTATTTTCTCCAGAGCGAACTAACTTATATGCCAAGTGTTTAGTGGATGAACCCTGCCAAGATCAGAAATTTACTTCAAGCGAAGAAAGGGAGAAAGTTACTTGGGGAGATTCTTTACGAGAGCTAAAAGTATTAAGCTCTACGGAACCGCAAACAGCACAGATAGTTTTTACATATCAGGAACGTTATAAGAGTGGTCAAAGAAACACTTATGTTAAGAAATACAAATGTGGTTTACCATCTTCATCGCATTATGAACATTTTAAGGAATGCAAAAGTTTGAAGTCTAACGGTAAACATGAGGAAGCTCTAGTAGAATGCACTAAGTCTCTTGAAGCACATCCAAATTTTGCACCAGCCAGGAAATTGTTGGATGAGCTGAACACAATACTAGAACCAGTAGTTACTACCATTGAACCATCTTCTTCTACCTCTTTTATTGAGGAAAACTCTACTATTATAACGGAAGAAACAACTACTTCCGTAGACCCTTCTAATGCTGCATTTAAGGACATTGCCGCTCCTACAGCAACGCCACAGGAACAAACTACTATAGGTCAAGAAGGAAAAGTAATGGGTGCAGTATACGGAGCGATTGCAGTTATTGCTACAGTAGCAGCAGCTGCTACTGCTTATACTTGCAAGAAAGTTAAGGATATTCATTATAAACGTTGTAATGGCGTGCAAAAAGCAATAGTTGCAGCAGAAGATATCCTGTCTGATACCGGTGAGATTATGTTATCCCTACTACCTGGGACAGACCTCGCACAAAACGTATTTACAATAGTTGAGAGTGCTGTATATATGGCAGAAGATGTAGTTTCAACGATAGGCAATGGAAGTGAAGCAACAGCGTAGCTGTATAAATTACCAAAAAAACAGTGAGCATTCACGGAAAAAAAGTTAAAGTACAAGACGTCATTGCGAGAAGGCCCCTTACAACACCGTCATTGCAAGGGGGCGTAAGCCAACGAAGCAATCCAGAAAACGATCAAAAATGGATTGCTTCGACCATTACATGGTCTTGCAATGACTCTAGAATATGGATTGCCACGACCACTACATGGTCTCACTAATAGCGTATGATATATTTAAGTTAATTCTTCTATTAATGCTATGGTACTAGCCCTTAGGTCTAGATCATAATCTATAGTATTATTTATTATTCGCTTAATATTGGCAAATTTTGTTACCAAACAATCAGGTGAATTAGAGGATAATTGATTAAATATTTTATTCTCTAATTCATTGAATTCAATATTGATATTAAGAGATTTCTTAGTAATTCTATTCACTAGATATAGCATACTATAAGCAAAATCTCCCCATAATTCTTTGTTTTTACTGGTAAACTCTGCTATAATATTTAGCCTCGCTTTAGGGTCTGAACAATTGGCAATATATGTAATAAATTTAACATATATCTCACTCCCCACTAAGCGATTTTGTGATTTTATATTAATTTTAGCACATCTAGATCTTATAGTGCTGATTATGCCAGCGGCTCTTGAGGTAATTAAGAAAATAAAACTATCTTTTGGAGTATCTTCTAAAAGTTTAAGGCAAGAATTTGCTGCATTAAGATTCATTAGATCGGCTTGATAAATAACAGCCACTCTATATTTAGATATTGACGATGTTTTATAAAAAAATTGCTGTAAATCTCTAATTTGGTCAACAGATATATCTTTGACATTAGTGGTAACAGAATTATCCCTTGCTACTAACCGATAATCTGGATGATTTTTTAATTGAATTTTATCTTTAAATAAACTGGTTTCTATAAATATTAGTAAATTCTCTAAAGCTTTTGCCGTATCATCCACGTCAATCAGCCAACTATTATAAAGCCTGCCTTGTTTAAATCTATATTCAAGATATTCTTTAATCATTCTATTTAACTCCACTTATCAATTGATCATCCTCATTGTTGCATGCTTTTTCACTCATCCGACACTGCTTCTTAAATTCCCTGATTTCAGTAAGTAACATTTCGATATGTATTTTTATCTCTTCTGAAAAAAATAATCCATGTAATATTTTATCTTCTTTCTTACCATTTATATGAATAAGCTTTTTTAATTCTTGGTATAGTAGTTTTACTTCTTCTATATCCTTGGTAAAAATGCTGGGAAAGTCCTTGCTACTCTCGGCAATATTTTCACTGTTAACCCAAATATTGTAAAGCCACTTAATAGAAATCATGATTAATATTATTTCCATAATGAGCATGCCAACTACTAAGATCATTAATAACTGTATTCTATTATCCATATTAGTTAACCATAAGACTACAAAAAAAAATAATGAAGTTTGACTAGGGCGTGTCATCAATTAAGTTGACATAAATATTAGGATGAGGCAAATTAGATATTGGTAAAAAAATAAGAAGGTGACCAATGCGCAGATATGCTTTAAGAGATGATCAATGGGAAAGGATAAAGGATATTTTACCTGAAAAAGAAGGAGACGTAGGAGCAAGTGCCAAAGATAATAGATTATTCGTAGAAGCTGTATTATATAGATATCGTGCTGGTATACCGTGGAGAGACTTACCAGAAAGATTTGGAGATTTTAGAGTAATTCATACAAGACATACACGTTGGAGCCAAAAAGATGTATGGAAGAAGGTTTTTGAACTACTTACACAAGATGCAGATAATGAATATAGTATGATTGATTCAACGATTGTTAAAGCACATCAACATAGTACCGGAGCTAAAAAAAAGTCATAGTAGATGACCAAGCAATAGGTCGTAGTAAAGGTGGTTTATCAACTAAAATTCATGCAACTGTTGATGCTTTAGGAAATCCGACAGCTTTTTATTTAACCCCTGGTCAGTCGCATGATTTACAAGGTTCTGATGCTTTAATGGAAACTTTGACAAAAGCGGATACCGTAATTGCAGATAAGGCTTATGATGCTGAGGCAAGAATGAAGAATAAGATAAAAGATAAGAATTGCACTCCTGTAATTCCATCCAAGAAGAATCGTAAATTTCCTGTAGAATATGATGTAGAGCTTTATAAGTATCGTCATTTAATTGAAAATTTCTTTGCAAAACTTAAACAATCTCGAGGCATTGCTACGCGTTATGATAAACTAGCTCAGAATTTTCTGGGAGCAATTTATTTGGCTTCTTCTGTAATATTACTTAATTGATGACACGCCCTAGTGGAGAAAATTTGTGTATGATCATAGTTACACCTCGATAATGGTTGTAATTTAATAGCAATGCTATTGGATTAATTTCACTAGTAAGTACTTTTTGTCTGTAAAACTTTTGAGTACTTACTAGTTTATAACCTAAATGTAACATTCAAGTTTTAGCTTTATTAATAAGCTAAACGCTTGAGTGTTACACTGGATTTTTTAGTTTGAGATTATAGCTAACCCGATTAGCATTACGCGTCATTGTGAGGAATACAGAGTGAAATTTGCACTTTTGCAACGTTACTATCCCCGTTACCGGGTTGTACTATTAAAACTTTAGTACTCATAAGCTTCTCTCCTCTAATTTTAATTGATATTTTAAAAACTATTTCAACTAATATATGGTCAATTTATCATGAAAATTGGGGCAAATTCTTAAAAATCTGCTATAAAAACGCTATAAAAACATTATTTTTAAAATCATATTTTTATTAAATTATTACCCTAATATTCAAAAAAATATGTTAATTTGAATACTTAATTGATGACGCACCCTAGTGATCTATCATTGAAAAAACATATTGAGAATGTTACCGGCATTACAAAACCTGTAGACCTTAAACTAGAACAATATACAACGTCTCTTAAACAATATGAAAATTGGCCTCAACTATCAAAACTTGTTGAAAAAGTGCCAGGAGAGTTTGGTGTAGCAATACCTAACAAAAAAAATATAGGTTTAAGATGGCAAATGCAGGATAAAGATGGTATGCATAATATCAGGATAGATAAGGCTGATTTATTATCTGATTACCCTATTCAACAAGTAGATCATGTTATAGTAAGTTATAATGGTAAGGTTATTGATTATACTGGTAAAAATTATATACTTGAAGATAAAACAACCAAAGCAACATATAAAATAGAACGTAGTAAGTTTGACAGTGGGACAAGAGGTGTAGAACATGGATTTGATATAAATACACAAGTAAAGAAAACTGCAAAACATCTAGATGCCCATATTCCAGCAACTGAATGGATTAAATGGAAAATTTTTCATAAACCAAATTAAAGGGTAACATATGATTATAAAATTTTTATCTCGTCCACAATTTCGTATGGAAATTGAAAGTGCATTTGAATGTTTAGCTGATTATGAATGGCAAATGCAAGAATGGGTAGAAAAAAGAACTCCTAATCAATATTGGTATGGTTTATTATATTATGTCTTAGATTCATTATATAATATGTGTGATTTGGATGAATATAAAGAAAGTAATATCGGTGATATGTTATATGATGAAGATGAGGCTCAACAAATTCATAGATTTTGCAAATGGTTTTCTGATTTGTTAGATTTTGAAATAGGTGAGCGAAAGCCAAATACAGATTATTTAAATCACCCAGAATGGTCTAAAGTGTATACTGGAGCCAAAGAGATGTATGAATTGATGGATAGAAATGATAAAAAATATCATTTCTCCGAAATAGCAAATGGTTAAAGTGCTTTATACTCAATTTGGAAGATCAGCCCCTCAATGATTAATAATAATTTTCTCTAAATTATTATATTTTTTTTCATTCTACTACTTAGTGCTAGTGATTTTATGGTGTATATTAATTATCAGCCTTGGAGGAAGTGACGCCAACAGCAATTACTCAACAATCAGATAGGGTTGGTAAGAGTTTGATGGATCATTACCAACATCAGCTAGCAAATCCGATAATCCAGGAAGGAATGCAACAAATATCTTTATCTGAAAAAATCACTGATACGCTGCTTGGCGATTCTTATCGTTTGAATGACGCTATAAGAGACATACAGAGTCGAAATGGTCATAGAGTGGTAAATCTGGCTGATCCAAAAATAATAGCAGTAGCGGCTGGTGATGATGATGGCACTATAACGATGCGGGGTAAAGAAAAAAGCAGCAATAGACCTCTTGCAAAACTCGCTTATGCTGAGGAATTTGTAGGAGACACGGAACAGAGAACCGCAGCGTACTCAAATGTACGTGAGGATTCGAGTACCGGATCGACGCACAAATTACCAGCAGAAGTAGAGTTTTGCAAGAGGTCTAATAGTAAGCCTGCTCTAAAGATTGATCCACACAATACTAATGTTCAGCCTGGACTAACTATTGGGCAGCCACAAAAAAGCCTTTTTGGCACAGGCGAGAAGCCTCTTTATAGCTTTAATGCAGCTGGTAGCGGCGAGATAGCACTGCCCCTAAAGTTACTAGGAAAACCCCCACCGCAAATTACTGTTCCTCCAGACATACCACCTAGCAGCAAGTCAGCTGCTGAATCAACCGAGTTTAAATGGACTGAAGAGGGGATAACAAAGTTGCTTGCCGCTAATCCTGCAAACAAGATAACACAACCAATACCACCATTAGACATAATGGTTAGAGATCAATCACTGCCGACTACTTCAAGAACGGTAGCTACTTCTGACATATCAGTAGAGGAAAGCAATATTAAAAATTTAAGCGATGATGAGCTAAGAACCGCATTTGGGTCAGTAACAAGTGGTATAAAATATATTTTCTTTGGATCGGGTGAATATGGTGCAAAAATAATAGAAGAACATAAAAAACGATTTCCTGAGGCAGAAGGACAAAAAAATATAGAAGCATTAGGACTAAGACTATCTTCTGATCCAATATCAGCAATAATTAAGGTAGGAGTGGAAAAAGTTACTGGTACTAAATTACCAGGTGAGATTGACCCTACAGATTTTATACAGAAAAGAATTGGTTTACCTAATGTTAGTGGTGCCAACAAGCTAGGAAAAGACACAGCACCAAAGCCTAAAATTATAGAAGGAAAAGCAATTGATATTAATAATCCAGAAGTACCAGGAACATCTGGACTATCAAAAGAACCACACCTTCCAACCCATACTAGTGATATTACTGCTAAAACCAAAATTATAGAAAATCCTTATTTAACTAAAAATTACTTGAAAGAAATTAAAGATATTACTAAACTTCCAGTAGATGAAAAACAACTGCCTCTACTTAAAGAAGCTTTAAAAACTCAGGAGTTTGAGAAATTGGATGCGATAACTTATAAAATGCACAAAGCGGAATTTAATAAAATGAAAAAACAATTAAGAATGGAATGGGAACAAAATACTGGACAAAAATGGCCGGTGTATCAAGAACATTCCGTTCCAGATAGAATAGGTCAACCATATGATGCCCATCATATAATTCAAGTAAATCATGGTGGTCCAAATACTTGGTGGAATATTCATCCTGCTCATGGTTTAGAAGAGCATACTAAAATTCACGGAGTAGGATCAAGAGCAAATGAAATTTTTAAACCTAAAAAGAAATAATTATGGGAAAATATGATTATTTAAAAAAATATATAAATAATAGTAAAGCAAAACATCCTCGTAACAGTTTTACTAAAGTTAATCTTCAAGATATCGAATATGCAGAAGATAGATTAGGTTTTCAATTGCCAAAATCTTTAAAAGAATTTTGGGTAGAAATAGGATCTGGAGTTTTAAATAAATCAATCAATGGAAATGAAGCTTTTGATTATGCCAATTATATATTCTTCCCGCAACAAATAGCTGATATTATGCTCCTTAAAGAGAAGAGTGATTATATATTACCTGAGGCGGTAGAATATATTGAAGAAGGTTATATAAAAGATGATGATGTTATTTTCTTTGAAGTAGCCGATATGTCAAGTTTTCTAGTGATGAAACCTAGCTCTGATAAACCAGATGCTGTATACGATGAAATTGGTAATATTATAGAAGAACATTTTGAGAGGTTCATTTGGCGATTATACCATGAATCTCCAGATTATTATTTGCGTGTTAATAATTTCAGCTAAATTATTATATTTTTTTTCATTCTGCTACTTAGTGCTAGGGTGCGTCGTCACGAGATTTGAGCCCACATTAGTAAAGCCCTTAAACAAAGACCCGCCATGTATGATTTTGTATTTTTAGCATATCTTGTTGCTATACCACGCCATTCTTTAAATTTTTGAAATGTATTTTCAATAATGTGCCTTAGCTTATATAGATATTTATCTATCTCTCTTTGAATCTTCCTGTTTCTTTTTGATGGTATTACAGGAATTATGTTTGCATTCACAGCCGATTCTATTATGGCGTTTGTATCGTAAGCTTTATCAGCCATAAGATGTTGTGCCTCCATATTCTGGATTAACTCACAAGCTTGAGTACAATCATTTCTGGAACCTTCTGTAACAATAATTCTGACCGGCATACCATACGCATCCACGGCCATATGTACCTTTGTATTGAGTCCCCTTTTGTGCGACTAACCGTTTGATTCCCGCCTTTCGCTCCAAGTCCTGCTTTGTGAGTTTTTACAAATGTAGAATCTATCATTAACCATTCAAAATCAGGAGCATTTATAAAAATATTTAGCAAATTCTCCCATATCCCATTATCACGCCATCTACAGAATCTTCTGTGTACATTCTTCCAATTGCCATAATCAGGAGGCAAATCTCTCCATGGAGCTCCCGTTCTAAATATCCACATCACTGCATTTATAAAAGTTCTATTGTCTCTTGCAATACCTCCCCAACAACCTTTCTGACCAGGTAAATTACTTTCTATCTTATTCCAAAGCTCATCGCTTATATCATGTCTTCTATGTGCTAAACTCATTGCTTCTTATCGCCTATTTTTATTACTACAATTATAATAACAAATCACATAAAATTATGCAATCACAATCTCGTGACGATATACCCTAGCAATGATCCATATAAAATGCAAGTAGCAGAGTATAGAATAGGCGGTGAGGTTACCGGATTAATATTACGAACAATAAAGGATAATATTCAAAAGGCTACTGATCAATTGCCAAAGACCAAAGCACTGCTTACAACACCATTTGCCTGTGCAGGAGAGATATTAGGGTACGTAGTTAATCCAGTAGTAAGCTACCTTGATCCTAAGGGGAAGATTAGGCAAGCTATTGATAATATTCCAGATGAAGGAACCAAAACGTTACTTGGTATAACGGGAGGAGCTGCTTTAGGAGTAGGAGTTGGTCTTGCGGTTAAGGGTGCGGTTGATACTGCTAAGAAAGTAGTGCTAAAAGCAGCAGGTATTGAGGCAGTTGGTGGTGTGGGTAGTGCTTTAACAGCTACTGAGGGTGCCGCTATTTTAGGCAAGGGTGCAGTGGTTGGTGAAGTTGCTGGAATTGGTGAAAATACCCTAGTTGGTGATTTGGGATTGGTTGAAGTTGGAGAAGTGAAATTAGGGACATCAAATGTAGCTAGTGATCTATCATTACAAAAACATATTGAGACAGTTACTGGCATTAAAAAACCTTTAGACCTTAAACTAGAACAATATACAACGTCTCTTAAACAATATGAAAATTGGACTCAACTTTCAGATTTAACTAAAAAAGTACCAGAAGAATTTGGCTTACCAATATATAACAGAAAAGATATAGGTTTAAGATGGCAAATGCAGGATAAAGAAGGTATGCATAATATCAGGATAGATAAGGCTGATTTATTTGCTAAACACTCAACTCAACAGGTAGACCATGTTATAGTAAGTTATAATGGTAAGGTTATTGATTATACTGGTAAGAATTATATAATTAAAGATGAAGCAACTGGAGCAATATATAAAATAGAACGTAGTAAGTTTGACAGTGGAACAAGAAGTATAGAACATGGTTTTGATATAAATACACAAGTAAAAAAAACTACAAAACATCCAGATGCCCATATTCCAGCAGATATGTGGGTTAAATGGAAAAGTTTTCATAAACCAAATTAAAGGATAACATATGTTAGTAAAATCTTTGTCTCGTCCACAACTCCGTATGGAAATTAAAGGTTCATTTGAATATTTAGCTGATAATGATTACCAAATGCAAGAATGGGTAGATAAAAATTATCTTCACCCCTATTGGGACAGTTTATTATATGATGTCTTAGATACATTATATAATATGTGTGATTTGGATGAATATAAAGAAAGTAATATTGGCGATATACTATATGATGAAGATGAGGCACAACAAATTCATAGATTTTGCAAATGGTTTTCTGATTTGTTAGATTTTGAAATAGGTGAAAAAAAGCCAGATACAGATTATTTAAATCACCCAGAATGGTCTAAAGTGTATACTGGAGCCAAAGAGATGTATGAATTGATGGATAGAAATGATAAAAAATATCATTTCTCCGAAATAGCAAATAATTAAAGTGCTTTATACTCAATATGATTAATAATAATTTCTTCTAAATTATTATATTTTTTTTTCATTCTGCTACTTAGTGCTAGTGGTGTTGTAGTGTATATTATAGCAAGTTAAGAAAATTAGTTGCTATGTTAAATCTTATTCAGGGGAAGTTAGTTATAGCTAACCCGGCTAATATTACACCAAATTCACAGATGTCTATTAGTGAGAAGGTCACTTTACAACGTTACGTCATTGCGAGCTTATATATCCCCACGAAATTAAGCATGACAAAGCTCCGTCTTTATAATAGATGCCAGGGGTTCTAGCAATGGTTTTATGGTATGCAAATAATTAAATTCAATAATAAATTTCCCAAGGGTAAAATACGTACTTCAATTAGGAATAAAATTAATTAAACAATCTTATAGTTGTTTTAAATATTCTCTTGATTCAGTTATTATAAAGTTGCTTAAATTATATGATTTGCAATCAACTTAGCATTTTTGTCCAGTAGTGTGATTATTTATAGGCGTCGCTCCATCGCTCCTAGCACCAAATCCTCCTGAATTGACTATATATTATCTGGTATATTGCTATTAAAAAACCAATCTATAATAGACCTCTTGCATAACCTAATCTAATTGGTAATTTTGTTGTCAAAACTCGTCTCCGTTCCTCACGTACATCTTAGTACGCTGCGGTACTCGACTTCGTTTTTCCTAAAAATTCCTCAATTATCTTTAGGTTATGCAAGAGGTCTAATATATATTTGGTATTATATCTTAAATTATCTAAATTTTTGTCTAGACAAAGAGAGTAACCTTAGATAATCTTAACATATTATGAAGATGCTAATTACACAACAATCTGATTTGCAACAAAAGATCGATTATATCTGTTGCTATATTGAAGTTAAAAAACAATGGGATGAAGAAGACTATCCTCAAAATTAGTTGAGAATCAATTATAAATTGTTATTCCCGCCCACTATTGTCATTCCCATTTTGGTGCGGAATCTAGACCCCACACCAAAGCATAAGCGTCAGTTTAAGAAAGCAATAATTGAAAAACCATCATTGCGAGCCACCATAGGTGGCGTGCAATCCATTTCTAATCACTTTTCTGGATTGCTTAATCAACCTACGGTCTTCCTAGCTAATAGGCGTTGACCACATACGACTTTTAAACTTCTCAGTCTCTCCTGTTTATTTTTGTATAACAGCTGCCACTTCGTCTGCAAAATTTTTATCTTCTTGCTTTATACCTTCACCTAGTTCATATCTTATAAACTGAGTAATTTTAATCGAAGCTCCTAATTCTTTTGCCGCATTATCAATAACTTGAGAAATTGTTAATTTATCATCAAATAAAAAGTTTTGTTCAAGCAAAACAACTTCTGCTAGAAACTTACGTATTCTACCTTCAACCATTTTTTCAATGATATTGTCAGGCTTACCAGAAGCTTTTGATTGTTCAAAGAATATATCTTTTTCACGTTCAACTAAAGTCTGATCCAAACTCGATACATCTAGACTATAAGGATTATTTGCTGCTATATGGGTGGCGATTTTTTGCCCTAATTCTAGAAGTTTAGCTTTTTCTTTGCTAGTTGACTGTAAACCAACAAGGACAGAAATCTTACCTAGCCCCTCAACCACAGTGTTATGTACATAAGATGCCACCACACCTTCTGAGACCTGTAAGACATCCACGCGACGTAGATTTAAATTTTCACCAATTGTAGCAATATTGTCTAATATTTCTTCATCAACTGATCTGCCTGTTGATGTTTTTGCTAATTTTAGTGACTGTAAATTTAGTGCTTGTAAATTACTTTGATGCAAAGCTAATGTTGCAATATTTTTAACCAATTGCTGAAATTTATCATTTCTTGCCACAAAATCTGTTTCTGAATTTACTTCTATAATAACTCCAACATTATCTTTAATGTGTATGGCTGTTAGCCCTTCAGCAGCAACTCTATCTGATTTTTTTGCGGCAGCTGATAATCCTTTTTTTCTTAACCAATCAATAGCTGGTTCAAAGTCTCCTTTTGTTTCAAGCAAAGCCTTCTTGCAGTCCATCATTCCTGCACCAGTTCTTTCTCTTAATTGTTTTACAAGTCCAGCATTTATCATATTATTCTCCTTATTAAGGTTATAAGTTATTTTAATTGAATTTGGGAAAGCGATGGCATCCATCCCCGCCTTAAGCAGGGCAGTTAAAAATTGTAGAAAAACAGTCTAAAAACCCAAAATGTCTATTAGCAAGGAAGATCATAGGTCAACTAAGCAATCCATTTCTGGTTATTTTTATGGATTGTTGTCGACTTACGCCTCCTCACAATGACACTAGCAGTTTTTCTTATGATTTTTAAACAGACATGACATCTTTCCACCTTAAGTACTCTTGTGATTTGTGAGTATACATATCTAGTTATTTTGTTGTTGTAGCAACTTCTGTAATCTCCAAAGCTGTTTCAAACTCTGATTCAGCTGCCTTTTGGTTGTTTAGTTCAGAAGTTTTAGAAAATTTCTTGGTTGGCTTTAACTTAGTAATAGCTTTGACATTGGTATTTTTTTCTTCATGAGTAGCTATACTGCCTAAATCAACACCAGATGCAGCTAAAGCTTCTTCTATACCAGCAAGTACAGCATCGGCAAACAAGCTACAATAAAGTCTAATAGATCTTATTGCATCATCATTACCAGGAATAGGGTGATCTATATTGTCTGGATTAGAGTTAGTGTCAACAATAGCAATTATTGGAATGCCCAACTTTACTGCTTCTTGAATTGCCAAATGTTCCTTATTAGTATCAATTACCACCAGCAAGTTTGGTTTTGTTCCAATATGTCTAATACCACCTAAGGATTTAAGTAATTTATCCTTTTTACGGGTCATTTCCAATATTTCTTTTTTGGTATAAACAGAATATTCTTCTTCATTTTCTAGAATTTTCTCAAGATTATCCAACGTTTTTATTGAAGCAGAAATTGTTCCCCAATTGGTTAACATACCTCCAAGCCATCTGTGGTTAACGTAATATTGCCCACATTTCTCTGTATATTCAGCTATTATATCACTAGCTTGGATTTTAGTACTGACAAATAATATTTTACCATTTTTCTTAACAGTTTCATATATTACATTGAGAGCCATTTGCATTAGGGCAGCAGTTTGTTGTAAGTCAATTACATGAATATCATCCCTGATACCATAAATGTAAGGTGCCATTTTGGGATTCCAACGTGAAGTTTTATGACCGAAATGCACTCCAGCATCAAGTAATTCTCTGACATTAACAGCTTTTAATTTAGACATTATTTAATCTCCTTGAAATGTTAGTTATGTACCTCTACATAATTAGTAGCAGGTACTCCTCCGCAAGAGTTGATACCAAAAAAACTGGACTAACAATTAGGCTCTTACGTGTGAATTTTGCTTATCATATTTTAAGCAAGATTCATTATATATTTAATGAATATATTTGCAAGGAATATAGTCTTTATTTTTCTTATTGACCAAAAGACTCATTAATCAAACTTTTCTCCAAATAGTTGATCCATCTGGTTTATCTTCTAGAATAATGCCATCTTGCAATAAATCTTGGCGAATTTGATCGGCTAATAGCCAATCTTTTTGTAATTTTGCTCGTTGTCTTTGGGCAATAAGCTGCATAATTAATTGATCGCCCTGTTGATCATTTATTGCATAATCGAACCACACGCTAGCTGGCTTGGTCATTAGACCTATAAAATTGCTGCAAGAAAGTAAGTAAGACGCATATTGGTATTTATCTTCTTCTGTGGTACTGGCAAAAACCAATTTGGCATAATCGTTGATTATTTTTATGGCAAGAGGGGTGTTCAGATCATCAAATAAGCTTGAGCAAAATTCTTCTGGAACATTCTGAACATCAAGCTTGTTAATATCTAAATTTTCTATCGCTCTATACCAATAATTTATTGTTTTTTTAGCATCTTCTAAAGCCTTATCGTTGTAATCTAATGGTTTGCGGTAATGGCTGCTCATTAGCAATAACCTAATCACGTCACCTGGGATTTTCTTATCTATCAAATCTTTTACCGTAATAAAATTATTGAGCGACTTACTCATTTTTTCACCATTACAGGTTAAGAATCCATTATGCACCCAATATTTAGCAAAGTAAGAGTTCGGGAAAGCACAGGTACTTTGTGCTATTTCATTAGTATGATGAGGAAAAATTAAATCTGCTCCACCACCGTGAATATCAAAATTTTCTCCTAGATATTTATAGCTCATCGCTGAACATTCTATATGCCATCCTGGTCTACCTCTTCCCCAAGGACTATCAAAATTTGCCAATATTTCTTCATCTTTATTGGCTGGTTTCCATAAGACAAAATCATGGGGGTGCTTTTTTGATAGATTATTTTCAATACGTACTCCTTCTAGCATTTCATTAAGATTACGATTTGATAATTTTGTATAATCTGGAGAGGTAGAAATATCAAAATAAACATGGTTATCTGCCATATAAGCATGCTTTAGGTCAAGTAATTTTTGAATAATCATCACCATATCATCAATATGCATAGTAGCTTTTGGTTCGATATTTGGTGTTTTGCAACCTAGATATTGCATATTACAATGAAATTCTTCTGTAATTTTGGCTGTTAAGTCAGCAATAGTTATTTTGAGTTCTCTGGCTCTATTTATTATTTTGTCATCAATGTCGGTAATATTACGGACATATTTTATATGATTTTTACCAAATATTTTACTTAGTGAGCGATATAAAATATCGTATACTACTACGGACCTAGCGTTACCAATATGGGGGTGATCGTAGACAGTTGGACCGCAAACATACATTTTCACTAGATTATTATCTAGCGGTACAAAAACCTCTTTATTGCGAGTTAGTGTGTTATGTAATAATAATTTCATGTTCTTTATCGTTGTGTTAAACTTTGTAGCTAATCCGACTAACATTACACCGTCATTGCAAGGTAGCAAAGCAATTTCTAATT
The DNA here is from genome assembly GCF_964264705.1 of Candidatus Tisiphia endosymbiont of Xenochironomus xenolabis. Taxonomy (NCBI): domain Bacteria; kingdom Pseudomonadati; phylum Pseudomonadota; class Alphaproteobacteria; order Rickettsiales; family Rickettsiaceae; genus Candidatus Tisiphia; species Candidatus Tisiphia endosymbiont of Xenochironomus xenolabis. The sequence goes on along the minus strand of NZ_OZ183473.1, from coordinate 248,888 downwards.
ATTTTTTGGGATTGCTTCGTCGCTACTAAAGTAGCTTCTAGCAATGACGTTGGGTAAAAATACTTCCGTCATTGCGAGCGAACGTACGTGAGCGTGGCAATCCATGAAGTTTGTCATATGAACAATTGCTTCGTTGCCACTAAAGTAGCTTCTCGCAATGACTGAGTAATATTATTGGGTTAGCTCTAAAGAGCATAATTATATAATATTTATTATTGTTTTATAGTTAATTTTTATGGATATCTACCTAAAATGTCAATTCAAGGAAATTATTTTGAAAAACTAAAAAAACTACCGATTACTTTAATTATTCTTATTAGCATAATTTGTAGTATTGGTTTTGTTGTACTATATTCCGCTTCGGATAGTAATATTCAACCTTGGGCATATAAGCAGATGATGATTTTTTTTCTGTTTATACCAATTGTGATAATTATTACGATTATTGACATAAAATATATATTTAAGTTTTCATATATATTTTATATTGCAGTTATTATCTTATTAGTTAGTGTTGAGCTTTTTGGCTCTATTGCTATGGGAGCAAAACGTTGGATAGATTTAGGAGTTATCCGTTTGCAGCCTTCCGAACCGACAAAACTAGCAATAGTGTTAATGTTAGCTAGGTATTTTCATCAATTAAAAACTGAAGATTTTACCAGATTTCATAAGATTTTATTGCCTATAATAGCTGTGATAGTACCAGTTTTACTGATAATAAAAGAGCCGGATTTAGGTACTGGAGTGATTACTATCATTATTGCTAGTGTTATTTTCTTTGCTGTTGGTTTTAGAGTAAGAAATTTTATGATAATTGGTATCATCGTTGTTACTTGCGTACCGGTTATTTGGCAAGTGATGCATGATTATCAAAGAAAAAGAGTCATGGTTTTTTTGGATCCTGAGAAAGATCCGCTTGGAGCTGGCTATAATATTATCCAATCAAAAATCGCTATTGGCTCTGGTGGGTTATGGGGTAAAGGGCTTACCAAAGGTAGTCAAAGCCATCTAAATTTTTTACCAGAGCATCAGACCGATTTTATCTTTGCTACTTTTGCTGAAGAATTTGGTTTTGTTGGTAGTTTGTTTCTATTAATTCTTTATTCGGCAATTATAGTAATTTCATTGATGATTGCTACTAATTGTCGAACAACATTTAGTAAATTGATGGTAATAGGCATAACATCGATCCTATTTAGTCATGTATTTATAAATATAGCTATGGTGATGGGATTATTACCAGTAGTGGGCGTACCTTTACCATTTATATCTTATGGTGGTACAATGATGGTATCAATGCTTATTGGCTTTGGATTGGTAATGAATGCTCAAATACACCAGCATAGTAGTAATTTTTAATTTATTTTTTATAGAAAAATAAGAAAACACTGGACCCTAGTCAAAAGATTTGTTATAAGAAGTCTAGCCAAAGGCGAATGTTCCTCGGTAGCTCAGTGGTAGAGCAAACGGCTGTTAACCGTTCGGTCGCTGGTTCGAGTCCGGCCCGGGGAGCCATTTTAAATATAATTTAATTTAAGTTGTAATGACCAAAGAAGAGCTAATTAATTTTGAAGGGGTTGTCCTTGAGCTTTTACCTAACGCAACTTTTAGAGTGAAGCTAGAAAATGGTCATTTTATTATCGCCCATACTTCTGGTAGGATGCGTAAAAATCGTATTAGGATACTTGTTGGGGATAAGATAACAGTGGAAATGACTCCTTACGACTTAACAAAAGGTCGTGTTATCCATCGTCATTAAGATTTTTCATATTTATGTCAAATGTAGAAGATACTTCTTTAAAACAACATAATATAGATGTAATTCTAGCATCACAATCACCGGCAAGGCTTGAATTGCTAAAAAGAATCAAAATATTTCCCACCCAAATTATTCCTGCTAATATCAATGAAACAGAATATTTGCGAGAATTACCAAATCAATTAGCGATAAGATTGGCACAGGAAAAAGCAAAAGCTGTTGCCCAAAAAATAACTGGTGAAGCTATAATTATAGCAGCTGATACTGTTGTAGCTCGCGGCAGAAAAATATTACCCAAAGCGTTAACAAGTGAAGATGTTAGATATTGTCTTAATATTTTATCTGGAAGACGTCATAGGGTTTATACAGGGGTCTGTATAATAAAAAAAACTTCCGAACAACTCTTAACACGACAAAAAATAGTGCAAACTATAGTCAAGTTTAAAAAACTGAGTCATCAAGAGATAGAATTTTACTGTAGCCTAGATGAAGGAATCAATAAAGCAGGTGGTTGCATGATTCACGGCTATGCTGAAGCTTTTATTCCTAGCATATACGGATCATACTCCAATATTATGGGATTACCACTATTGGAAACCATGCATATGCTTACTTCTTTGGGTTTTAAAAATAATTCTATGTAAACCTTAATTGTGAACGTTCACGGAAAAAAGTTAAAGTAGAAAACGTCATTACGATAAGATGTAAGCCAAGAAGCAATCTAACCTCACAACCGTCTATTAGCGAGGAGCTACTTTTAGTAGCATTGATGCAATCCAGGGAAGTAATTAGAAATAATGGTATGGACCCTACCCTATATACAGAATGAGAAGCAAATGCTAATCTTCTAGGATAGGAAATGAATCCTAAACAACAATAAGGAGGTCCGTATGGAAGTTACCACAATTGGCATAGATATTGCAAAAAAATTTTTTCAAATTCACGGTGTAGATAAAAATGGTAAGACAATATTAAAGAAAAAATTAATGAGAGAGCAGGTTCTAACTTTTATGGCTAACTTACCAAAATGCTTAGTAGGCATAGAAGTTTGCGGTGGTTCTAGCTATTGGGCAAGAGAATTAACAAAACTAGGGCATACTGTAAAATTAATAGCCCCGCAATTTGTTAAGCCTTATGTTAAAACTAATAAAAATGATCAAGCAGATAGCGAAGCAATATGCGAGGCAGTAGCAAGACCTAATATGAGATTTGTGCCTATCAAAACTGCAGAGCAACAAGATATTTTATTTATTCATAGGGTAAGGCAACGATTGGTAAAAAACCGTACAGCTCTTGCTAATGAGATCAGGGGGTTATTACATGAATTTGGTTTTGTTATTCCGCAAGGAATTAATAAAATTATGACAAAACTAACTGAGATTTTAGATGAAGGAGCTTTAAGCCAGCTAAGCTATCGAACGTTTAGTGAGTTAAAAGAAGAATTTCTGGAGAATGATAAAAAAATAAAAGAATTAGAACAAAGATTAAAAATTATAGCTAGCCAGTATAGTAATCACCAACAACTAATGACGATACCAGGTATAGGGTTAATTACTGCTACAGCCTTAATAGCGTCAATAGGTAATGCTAGTTGTTTTGAAAATGGTAGGCAATTATCAGCATGGCTAGGATTAGTGCCAAGGCAACATTCTAGTGGTGGCAAAGATAAGTTGCTTGGCATTAGTAAAAGAGGTGATATATATTTACGCACTTTGTTGATTCAAGGAGCAAGAGCAGTACTGAATAGTAAAATAAGATTTACCACGGAAGAGCAAAAATCTAAAAAAGATTATAGCAAGTTTACCGAGTGGATGTTTAATTTATCTGAACGAAATGGGCATAATAAAACAACTGTTGCAGTAGCTAACAAACTAGCAAGGGTGGTGTTTGCGGTACTCAGTTCAGGCAATGATTATACCGAGAGTAAAGTTTGTAGCTAAAGAATTGGTACAAACTAGTTGTTGACGAGAGAATATTATAGGTAAATAGAAATTTAATAGATTCTAATCCGGAATATGCGAAAGAATGATAATATTGATGGTAAATAAGACAAACCTTAGCTTACGAAAAAACTGAAATAGTCAATGGCTCTTTAGAAGTCGATGAAATGATAAGTATAAGTTTGTAAGCCAGCGAATTCCATCAGGGCTATAGGGTAAATTTAAAGTAATTGATTAGCTATAAGCCGGATACATGACTGCATTCGATTTTTTTGCTGTTATATATTATTTTTTTCTTGCATTATCGGGTAGGTCCATACATGGATTTATCGGCTTATGCCTCCTCGCAATGACGGTGGTATAACTAATCAAATTAGCTTATTAACCTAGCAGATCATTTAATACATTCTCACTATTTTCACTCCAAGTAGCTAATATCCCTCTGGCATCCTTATTACTAGAATTGTTCCATAATATATCCCATTGTTCTCTGAGAGCAATATTATTTAAAATATCTCCCGTATAATGGATATTAAAAGCCAACATAGCTGATATGGTGCCTTCATCTAATAGACCTAGATTTGAGTTATCTGCTTTTATAATTGGATAACCAAATTTCTCAAGTAATTTCTGCACTTCTTCAATCTTATTCCTATCTTGCTTTGTTTTATCATTATAAGATATTATAACTTTAGGGTTCTCTTTTCTTGAAACAAAAGAATAAAGTCCGAGAGATGCTTTAGCAAAGCTATCCCAAGGGAAATATATACCAGGATCTATTTTTCTACCTGGAGCCCAATCACTATGACCTATTATTAATTTTGGATTTATTTCATATTTGGATACTAATGTTTTAACTAACTCAATACTGGCATCTATTTGCTGATCAGTAAAAGGTTCCTTACCAGAAGCAATGTGTTCAATACCAATAGACCAGCTGTTCATATCATTATCAAGTATTGAAGTCACAATATGGGGATTAAGCGTACTATTTTCTTTTAAATTATTTGATTCATCATCTGATCCATGAACCCCACAAAATTTTGAATTCATAAATGTTGGATCAGCTGGGTCAAGATCACTATCTGCTTCTAATTTTCCTCTACCAGCATGCCAAGCCCTATACTGATCTGGTACAAGTCGATAAATGGTACCATCAGTATTTATTACATAATGAGATGAAACATTTGATGTATTCCTGGTAAATAATGCGATAGTTTCAGCAAAATCACACTCCGTATAATGCATTACTATCCATTTAGCAGCACCATTATTCTTTCTCAAGTTATAATTATTACATTTCCCTGCCTCAGGTTTTGCTTGAGGATCAGGTGGGATATCATAATTTGTACGTAAATAAGTAGTATTAATATTGTTATCGCTCATACTGGTATTCCTCTTGCTAAGTTAATTAGAAGGACGGATGCAAGGTTTTGTTGCATCTGTTACCCTTCTGTAGTGGACTTAAGAAAACTCAAAATTGTTTGTTTCAAGTTCTCCATGCTAGTATATAATATTTTATGCTTTCACTAGGTTCTGTGAACAAAAAATTTAAATTTATGTAAGAAAATGGTAGTCTTCGGTTATTCAAGACAGAAGGACTACCAGAATAAAGTATTACATAGATTCGAACGCATGGGAACAAATTTTAGATTTTTTGTGACAAATAAAAGGTATACATACTCAAGATGAGACAACTTTAAGACAGTTTGTAGAGGTTATATGGTTTATGGTAAGAAGTGTATGTCAATGGCGTCTTTTACCATCTTCTTATGGCTGTTGGCGTTCAGTGCATCAACGTTTCAAACGTTGGGTTCAAGGAATATGGGAACAATTAATGCAATATGTGCAAGTTGATAAAGATTTAGAATCTACCATGCTTGATGCCACAATGATACGAGTACATGTCTGCAGTAGTGGTTATAAAAAGGATAGTCATGAACAGGAAAGTTTAGAGAATCTGTCATAAAGATTGTGTGTGTGCCAAGAAAAGGTGCATTAGTCTTACAGGTGAAAGTCCTGTTATGGAATGAGTAGCTAGCTCCACCATATAGCGAGTCTTGCACTACTGAAGGTAACGACAGTGGTGAAGCGTAGACAGCGAAACATTCGAGCCGAAACCAAATGGTGAACGTGATAGCCCCGAAATTTTATTGGTAGTGGAAGCTGATGTTCTACACAAGACAGTAAGCCACAGAAAACTGGAGGTCAATCTAGCAAATCCAACAGTTTTCAACCACCGGGGTCTCAGGCGTCAGCGAGTTTGTAGAGATTAATGACACAACTTGGGAAGTCCTTATAACTCTTACTGGAAAGTAAGTATCTAAAGTACAAATGCCAAAACATAAGGCTTTGGAGATGGTGTAAGGATGGCTGAGTCGGCTGTAGTAGTGATGAAACTCCGTAATGGGAGTGGAGCAAAGGGCTGGCAGAAAGGTAAGAACGTAAGGGGGAAACAATGACCGTACACAGAGACGGAAACTCATGGTTAATAAAACTTGAACGTATAAAGCTGATAGCATTACAACATCAACAAATAAAGTTCAATAATCTTGAACATATTATTGATTTAGAGATGTTATGAGAATAATAAGGTTAATACACCTATCTTGCTTTTCGGGAGCCGTATACGGTAGTTCCGCACGTACGGTTCTGAGGAGGTAAGGTGGTCCCCTTTGTCTAGACAAAAATTTAGATAAATAGAGATATAATTCACAAAAATTAAATTGTTGTTTTTATACAATATTTTTTTCAAAATATACACATTCTGGAGTTTTATAATCCAAAGTTTGATGCATCCTTTGTCTATTATAAAAGTCCATATATTCGTTAATTGCTGTCTTTGCCTCCTTTACTGTTGTTAAAATAATCCGATAAATTTTTTCCTGTTTTAATGATCGCCAAAAACGTTCAATAAAAATATTATCTAAGGCTCGTCCCTTACCATCCATACTAATCAAGATATTATGTAGCTTTAGCATACTAATAAAATTCTCCGAGGTAAATTGTACTCCTTGATCAGTATTAAATATTTTTGGCATACCATATTTTCTATAGCGTCTTCAAGGGCTGTTACACAAAATTCACTTTCCAAACTAATGGAGATTCGCCAACTTAGAATATAACGACTATACCAGTCAATAATAGCTACTAAATATACGAACCCTTGGCTCAGTCTTATATACGTTATATCTGTACTCCAAACCTGGTTTGGCAATACTATTTCTAATCCTTTTAGTAAATAAGGATATATTTTATGTGCCTGATTCCTCTTGCTTAAATTTATTTTAGGATAAACAGCTTCAAGACCCATTATCTTGTAGTAACGTCTAACAGCTTTACGACCTACCGAAAAACCTTGGGCTTGTAAATATTTAGCCATCCGCCGCATACCATAATATGGATGCATAGTATAGGTCTCATCAATTATTGCCATAATCTTGATATCTTGTTCACTAATACCAGTAGGTTGATAGTAATAGGTTGACCTGCTAATATCCAATAACTTACACTGTTGTACAATTGTTAACTTATTATGATTAGGCTCTATCATATTACACCTAACCTTTAATTCCAAACAATGCAGATTTTTTTTTGAGCCAGTCACACTCAACGCTTAACTGACCAATTTTCTCATATAGATTCTTGATTAACCCCTGCTGATTTGGGTCAGCACTCTGTGTTTTATTCTTAAAACCTTGTACTAACAACTCAAGACCTTGTTTTTTCCAGTTACTTATCTGTGTTGCATGAACACCATACTTACTGGTTATCTGGGCTATTGTTAGCTCTCCCTTAATTGCTTCTATGACAATTTTGCCTTTCTCCTCAGCACTATATTGCCTTACTTGTTTTTTCATCTCTAGCTCTCCTTGTTTGCTAAAGAATTCTATCTCATTTTTCTTATTTTTCTGTCCAAAATATTGGAACCATTATAATCATTACAAAGGCAAAATATTATCCAAACTTTTCAAGCTTAGAGCAAATATTATTACTACAATTCTATCACTTTCCTTTCTAAACTTAAGCTAATATTAGATTATAACCCCAACAAATATTTAATCTTTAGTTGTGACTTTTAAATCGCCCTGATTCCTACCTCCTTTTTTAGCACTTGCAAGGCTAGTAATACCTTTATTGCGAGCAAAGCTATGGATACTATGTATATGGCTTATTGAGAAACATGTAATTTTAGCTATTAGATGGGCAGACATTTTCTCGCTTACCCTTAGGTATAAAGCTTGGTAACGCCTGAATTCATCTTTGCTATTACTATTATTCATCAGAACTCTTACTTCTTCTGGATTTATTTCTAGTTTTTGATATCCTCTTGCTATTGTTGTACACTCTCATTTGTTAGAGTTTTTTTATATCATATATACTGCTCTATTGATAGTGATTTAGTATTAGTATAATAAAAATTTAATATTTTTCTCCTCTTATCCTAGTTCTATTTTTCTTATTAATTCAATCTACAACTGTAGTACTAGGTAAGTATATTGTTCAGCGTTGATTTTGATTTTCTATAGCTTTAGCTTTATTTCTTACTGTTGTTATTTTTTGCACCCTTTTATCATCAGCATCCATAATAATATGCTTTATGGTATGCTTAATTGTTATACCTTTGAAATCAATCTCTTTAAGGTCAATCTCAGGAAATAATTTTTGTTTTTGTTCTTGTTTTTTTGTTGTAATCTTAGCAATATCGCTTTTTGGAAATACTGTTTCATCAAAATTTTGGGGATCAATTTTCTTAAGAGTAGTTAATTGTTTATCTGTGATATTCTTAATATCTACAGTCTTATTATCATTAAAAACACCCAATCTATTTGCAGCTTCGTTAATGTTACCAGTTGCTAGGAGCTTTGATATTCTCTCTTTAAGAATGCTGTTAGTGACTTGATGAGCAACAAGTTTCTCATTAATCTCCATACTTCCTGTCTTTAACTCCTCTGCCGCAAATTCATTGCTTTTTCTTTCATGAGCTACCATTACTTTTACAGCAATTTTATCTAATGTTTTCTTATCAATAGTAAAAATTTTATCCTTTCCTTCATTTTTGCCACTAAATGCGATATTATCAGCTATATATTGTGTAATTTTCTGGCGATTAACATTTAAGTATTGCGAATCCAAACTTGATAACGATGAATGTAGTATAGAAAAAATTTTATCTTTTTCTTTTGGTTTTAATGATACTCTTAGTTTTCCTTCTTTCTGTGTTACACTGTTAATAACGTCTACTAATATATCTGTAGCAAAAGATTTACTATCTCTTGAGCTATTCCCCTCTTTAGTAAGCTCATCAAACCGTGCTTTACTTGTAACTTTACTCTGAGCTATTTCTGTCAATCTTTCTTTAGGAAACATAATTTCATCAAATAGTTTTGGATTAAACTTCCTGATGTCTACTATTTTTTCTGTTGTATGTTCAGATGGTTCACTGGATTTTATTTTTTTACCAGTTCAGACTCTGGATTAAAGATTGTTGTTAAAAACTGCGATAACTTCTCTGCTATCTGCGAATCTTTCAGCTGATGATTATAAATCCCTTCATTAATCTTCTTAGCAACAAATTTATCATTTTTAGCACCGTCAAGTCTTTTTATGTCATCTGCATATTTAGTTAATATTTTATCACTAACAGTAATGTTATTACTAAATAAGCTCTTACTCGCATCTTTTTTAATATTTTTTGCAATAGTTTTGGCAATAGCTTGTTCTTCAGTTTTTAAATAGTCGACGTCAAGTTGTGATAATTTATCAGATAATTTCTCAATAATTTTGTTTCGTTGTGAATAGTCTAATTTTCGTTTTCCTCCTTCTTCAACTAGTTTAATAGCTTTATGTATTATCTGCGTACTTAATACCATCTCTTTAACATTATCTGAAACCCCTAGTCCTGTAGATTTCTCTACCTCTATACTATTATTGACCTGGACTTCTCTTGCAAGCTTAAATTCTTTTTCAAAATTCGTTGGTGCTATATCTCTAAACCATTGCCATTGTTCTCCTGTAATGTTGGCGGCTTGTTCTGCAGTTAATTGTATCTTACCATCTTGCAGCGATGGTTCTGTACCTAAAATAATTCTCATCTCATTAACTGTAACTGCATTATTTTCTATAAAGTTTGATAATGTTTCTGCTAACTCAGTATTAACATTAGTCATTTCTGGATTAATTTCTATAGGAAATTGTTCTTTACTAGCAGTTGATTTTTCTACAACAGCCTCTTCTACTACTTCAGCTACTTTTGACAATATTTCTTGTTGCTCACTAAATTGCTTATTAATATTATCAGCAGAGATGTTTGTAACTTCTTGCGGTACTTGCTCTGTTATATCTTGTCGTTGTACTCGTTGTGTTAAGTCTTGCTGTTCTTGTTGTACTATATTTTGCGATAGAATATTTTTTTCTGGCTGCTGAATATCCTCATCCATAGAAACATATCCTTCGTCTTCCAACTGTTGGCGTTGCTCCATCTCAAAACTGTGCTGTTGAACTTTTTCAGTCTCTACATTTATAGATTTAACTTCATCTGGTATTTCTTGAAACAAATTTCTATTAAATCCTACTGGGTTAACTCTTATTAACCCCTTGAGTTGCTCGACAGTAACATGTTCAACTTGTTTGTCAGTTAAGCTTAGCGATTTTGCATTACCAGTAATTTTATTCTCTTCAGATACCCCCAGTACTTTATTTACATAATCAAGAGAAATCTGGTTCTCTTGTATAAATGTTGATAATCTCAGAGCCAACTCATCTTTCTTTGCATTAAGCAAAGGATTAATTTTTTCTTCAATAAATTGGTTATTTCGTTCAGCATATTTTTCAGTTATTTTCTGAGCTATTTTTTTAACTTTATCACTAGCAATGTGAAATTCCTTTCTTAATTCAGAGATAGCCGTTTTACCTTGTGTTATCTCATGGGTAATATTTGTTATAATAGCTGTTTTATTCTTCTGCAGAAATTGTGGATCAAATTTATCTAGTACCTGAGATAAATTCTTCTTAATTTTCTTTGCAGTTGTATCAGAAATCTTTAACTTTAATTGTTTTATAGATTCATCTATTGTACTACTTACCATTTCTTTAGCTGCTTGCCAGTCTTTTGTTTTTTGCTCACCAATATCCAAAGCAACTTTTTGCGAGTTATCCTGTTGAGGCATAGATTTTTGGGAAACGAGCTGTCTACCCTTCTCCGAAGAAGTGTTCTTAGCTTTTTCATTCTCAGTCTCTAATTCCTTGATAAAAGCATCAACCGATTTAATAGCTGCACTTGAAATCTCCTCTTGGTCAAGTTGAGAGAGTTTGTCATCCCTATCTATCAATTGACCATTTTTTACTTTTAAGGATGTATTTCCTTGCCGAACAAAATTTTCAAACTGCTGTAGTTTTTCAGCAGGAAAGTTTCGTTTATCCTGGTTAAGAATTTCCATAGTTCTAGCAACAACTTTATCTGCATATTCAACCTTGCTAAGCTTCTGTCCTTGCAATTTTAGCAAAGCCTCTTTAGTAGCTTCCATAGGAATTTTATATTCCTCTCTACCTAATCCAAAATTTGTTAGTTTACCAGCGAAAGCACTACGCTCTTCAAGTGGCAAAACAAAACCTTTTAAGGCACCTTCAGTCTTTGCAACTTTAAGTTTAAGTTTATCTAATTCTTGATCAGTACTTATAAATTTAGAGCATAATTCTGAATTTAAGGCAATAGTATCAACAAATTGTTGTATTTTGTCATCTGATAGACTTGTACGAAAATTTTCTGCTCCCAAACTTTCTATTACACTCATAGATGCTTCATTAAACTGTAATATCTCGTCAGCGTAAATCTTCACATTAAAAGTTTCTTTATACTTACCTAACCTACCTATCAAAGCATCTATATCTTTAATTTTTTCCGCAGCCACTCGTGATACCTTATTAGGTACAGCCATACTCTCATCATCTGAACCATAAGCTGAATCTAAGCTAACATCATCACCATCTTTTTTAGACATACTATCCTCTTAAGCATATTAAATTTTATTAGTGAGTAAACGTTAAGTATTGGCACTTACGTCCCTCATTAGATATATATGTTGTCTTCAAATTTCAAAGCCACTGTCAACCTATCAACATAATTAAAGATTAAATCACAAAAATATTATTACCTCAAGAATAATCGTACTTTAGGTTCTTATATCTTGAAAATGTGATATAAGATCCTAGGAGGTTACCTGCGATAACTAAAGTAATTCTGTGCTTGTTCGCCCCTTATTTTCAAGCCCAATTCCCCAAATCATTAGAATATAGTTTTTGTTGGAACAGTTTAGAGAAATTCAAGCTATTCTCTTAAAAATTAGCTGACATTTGAAAGTTTAAAATTCGTTAGCACTTCCTAAGTTTTTATAGTATAATGTAGTTAGATGATAGATGTATGCTCTTCTGCTTTGAAGAATTGTTTTCGTAAAACTTTGGGGCATTAGTGTTCTTACTTAGGTTTACTAAGCTGTTCTCGTTCACTCCTTGTTTTATGACATAATTTTTTAAACTATTCGAGTATATTTTTTATTTGAGGTATATCAACAAATTAAGCATTCGTAGCTCAGCTGGATAGAGCGTTGCCCTCCGAAGGCAGAGGTCGTTGGTTCGAATCCAATCGAGTGCACCATTCTTCGATTTTAGTACATTTTACGAACATATCAAATGGTGAACGTAGCTTAAAGTCTAGCTTCCCGTCTTTCAATTCCAGGTTCGCAAATACTAAATTTACCAATTTACGTTTTCCCTCAGTAGTCGAACCTTTGAAAGCTTCTGCTGCTCCGGAAGCCATTTCTACTAAGTTGATCAGGCATTCTGAATATACCGCTCTGCTAGTTGGTAAAACATGGGCGAAACCTTTTGCATCTGTAACGTTAGCAGGAGTTAAAGCAACTTTATTAATCAATCCAGGTTGTTCTCTGAATAATCTAAAAATCTTAGATAACATATTTTATAATACAAACACAATAACTTTTTTAATTATATAGTCTAAATATTAAATAAATTATGATTAGCAAACTAAAAAGTAAAATAAATGAAATATTTTACTTATTATATCATTATTGGTATTAGTGTGTGCAATATTTAGTGTATTATTGAATAATTAGAATTGCTGGGTTAGAGTTTACTTTCTCTATCATTTATTCAAATATTCTATTATTGTTATTATATTAAATAGAAGAGGACGCCACAATGAAAGATATCTGTAAAAAAGTTAAATGTATAGTATACTTGCTTATATATGGGCTGGTCACTTGGATTATCGCAAAAATTATACTTATATCAACATTCCCAGATGATGGGCAATGTCACTGCTCCGAAACTCCAGCCTTACTGCATTATATTTTGGCTTTGATAGTAACTACAGCCCCAGTGATAACTTATATATGTACGAAAAATTGTAAGCTGAAAACAAAATCTGATACTAAAAAATTATGATTGGTAAACTAAAAGGCACAATAGATGCATGTTTTAATGATTATGTCATTATTGATGTTAATGGTGTTGGGTATTTAGTGTATTGTAGTAGTAAAACTCTAAATAAATTAGTGGTTAATGAGTTTTGTCAATTATTTATCGAAACGCATGTAAGAGAAGATCACATTAATCTTTATGGCTTTTTATCACTCGAAGAAAAGTTTGTTTTTAATTTATTACAATCAGTAAACGGTATTGGGACAAGGATGGCTTTAGCTATTTTATCAAATTTATCACCTGAGCAAATTCAATCAGCGATAGCTAGGCGGGATAAAGAAGCTTTTAAAGCCGTTTCCGGTGTTGGACTAAAATTAGCTGAACGAATTATCATAGAGTTAAAGGATAAAGCCTTAACTAACCTTACTACCAATCTTCCCATCGATAAGAATGATAGTGATTTATCTAAGATATCATCTGATGCTACATTAGTTTTAACCTCACTTGGGGTTAATAGAACTGAAGCCCATAATTTGGTACAGGAAATTATTGCAAAGGATCCTGATCTCTCTATTAATGAGCTAATTAAACTCGCACTAAAGGCCCGTAGTTCCAATGTCTAAAAACCCAGTTTCTAAAAATGTTTTATCAGCTGATATATTGCCAAACGATCAAGAGTTCTCTCTACGACCTAGCTATTTAAAAGAATTTGTTGGGCAACAACAGATCAAAGAGAATTTATCTATTTTCATCCAAGCCGCTAAAAATAGGTCAGAACATTTAGACCATACCTTATTTTATGGACCGCCTGGACTTGGTAAAACCACTCTTGCCCAAATTATTTCTAAGGAGATGGGAGTAAATTTTAAATCCACTTCAGGACCTGCTATATCAAAAGCGGCTGATCTAGCTGCTATACTTACCAATTTGCAAGATAATGATGTGTTATTTATTGATGAAATTCACCGTCTTAGCACCAATATTGAAGAAGTATTGTACCAAGCAATGGAAGATTTTGCTCTGGACATAGTTATTGGAGAAGGTCAAGCCGCAAGGTCAGTAAAAATCAATTTACCCAATTTTACTTTAGTTGGAGCAACTACTAGACTAGGTCTATTGAGTAACCCTTTAAGAGATAGATTTGGTATACCACTACGTTTACATTTTTATAATGTGGCTGAATTAAAACTTGTTTTGAGTAGAGCTAGTAAATTGCTGGCAATTAATGTAACCGATGAGGCGTTAGAAGAAATAGCAAAGCGTAGTAGAGGAACTCCAAGAATTGCCCTTAGGCTAATTAGACGGGTGAGAGACTTCGCTTCTGTCGATGATCAGCTAGAAATTGATAGGAATATTGCCAATCTCTCGCTGAATCGATTAGAAGTTGACAAAATAGGTTTAGACAGTAATGATTATAGATATTTAAAGTTTATCGCTGATAATTATGATGGGGGTCCGGTCGGTATAGAAACAATTGCCGCAGCTCTATCAGAACAACGCGATGCTGTTGAAGAAACTATCGAACCCTATCTAATACAAATAGGGTTATTACAACGTACCCCAAGAGGCAGAGTTATTACCAAAAATGCTTTTGACCATCTGGAAGGTTGCCTGCAATAACTGAAATATAGTTGACCCAGAGAAGTGATGATTTGGATTGCTTCGACTACTACGTAGTCTCGCAATGACCTTGGAAGCTAAAATCGTCATTGCGAAGAGGCGAAAGCCGATGAAGCAATCCACTCTTTTATGGATTGCCGCGACTACTACGTAGTCTCGCAATGACCTTGGAAGCTAAAACCGTCATTGCGAAGAGGCAAAAGCCGACGAAGCAATCCACTCTTTTATGGATTGCCGCGACTACTAAGTAGTCTCGCAATGACCTTGGAAGCTAAAATCGTCATTGCGAAGAGGCGAAAGCCGATGAAGCAATCCACTCTTTTATGGATTGCCACGCCACCTACGGTGGCTCGCAATGACGGAATAATGTTAGGCATGGTTAGCTATAAAACCAAACTAAAAGATACTTAAAGAAGAAATATTATATGCAAAAAGCTCTAACTTTTATAATTGCTGCCGCAATTATTTACTCTATTGTACAAATGAAAATGCAATCTCCGCCTGAGGAAAATGCCCCTAAGGTTCAGACAAGTGAAGCTGAAAGTAATAACAATACTAGTACCCCTGAGCAAGCAAATATACCATTAACTGGTAATTTCCTTGAAAAAACTGTTTCAAAAGTTTTGATCAATGCTCTTAAAACAGAAGAAGGTCGACTATTCTTTGAAAATTTACTACAACCAACTAACAAACCTATTGCTGATGGTAAATATACTATAGAGGTTAATAGAGATTTAATTCAGCCAATGTTTAAGATTAACACCTTTGGTAATGGGACTGTCGGTCCAGCGACTTGTGGTCATGTAGTTACATTACATTACCAATTATTGGATATTAACAATAATTTACTTAGCGAAAATACTAAAACCTTTACTCTTGGTTCTAGAGTGATTATGCCAGGAATTGATTCTGTAGTAGTAGGGATGATGGTTGGACAAACCAGACAAGCTATATTTCCTACAAAATATACATCTTCTAACGAAGAAAATAAACCTTATAGGGTTAATATTGTCTTAAATTCAATATTACCTAATAATTTTGTTAATAGTAATGAAGTAAAGATATTTGATGATGAAATAGCTTATAGGATGCCATTATTATGTGGAGATAAAGTAGGAATTGACGCAAAAATTACTAAATTATCGAATGGGCAGGTACTTTATGATTCGGCACAAGAAGGGAAAAAGCTAGATATAAAAATTGGCGATATTAATTACCCATTAATTGTATCATATGCTCTACATGGTAAAGTACCAGTTGGCACTAGAACAGTAATTGCTAAAGGTAAGTTATTTAAAGCCCTTGGTTCTAATATCAATAAAATGCTTAATCAAAGTAAGATTCCTGTGGACGAATATTTAATGCTGGAATTAACGAATTTTCAAACAGATTAATTGGGGAAAAAATGCACGATACTACTTACAATACTAAAAGAGCAACTGTACCAGCTCTCGAACAATTATTATTTGAACCGATAAAAGTACTAGACCATGGTTTCATTAGAGTTATTGATTATATGGGGGATGATAGTAGCATAGTACAAGCAGCACGAGTATCATATGGTAAAGGGACAAAACAACTAAGCCAAGATAAGGGGCTAATTAATTACCTGATGCGTCATAAACATACCACACCATTTGAAATGTGTGATATCAAATTTCATATTAAACTACCTATTTTTGTTGCAAGACAGTGGATACGTCATAGAACTGCTAGTGTTAATGAATATTCAGCTAGATATTCTATATTAGGAAATGAATTTTATTTACCAGAAAAACAGAATCTTGCTGCTCAATCTACAATAAATAAGCAAGGAAGAAGTGATGAAAAAATTCCAGAAAAAATTGCAGATAAAGTATTAGTGCTACTAGAAAAAGATGCTAAAATATGCTATCAGCATTATACTGAAATGATGAATCAGGATGAACATGGCAATATTATTGATGAAAATACCTTAGGTATTACTAGAGAACTGGCAAGAATGAATTTAACTTTGAACTATTATACAGAATGGTATTGGAAAATTAATTTGCATAATTTGTTAAATTTTCTGTTACTCCGAGCCGATTCTCATGCCCAATATGAAATCAGAGTATATGCAGAAAAAATGCTAGAAATAGTACAAGCTTGGGTACCTTTTACGTATGATGCCTTTAAGGAATATAGGCTAGAGGGTAATAATATTTCTAAAAAAGGACTGGCTGTCGTAAAAAGACTAATTAATAAAGAAGATGTCACGCTAGAGTCTAGTGGTATGACCAAAAGAGAATGGGATGAATTAATGCAAGTTATAAAATAAGTTAAGATACAATGGACTGAAAAAACTATAAGACTTATAATTATTTCCTTGATAAATACTGGGCTAGTTCTGGAGCAAATAGAACTGTGCATGTACCTAATGCTAATGAAATATGGAGTGGAGATATTACGGGACTGTTGAAAGAAGAGATAGGTATGGTATAATGGGATCGTTGAAAGATAAAAATTCTTCTCTTTCATATTATTTTTCTTGATGGCACATAGATGAATTCCCCTACCAGCACAATCCAGATTGAATATCTACACTATATACTCAAATGATTTGAAGAATTGGCTCCGCAAAACTTCGGGGTATTCGCGTGCTCACGTAGATTTACTACGCTCCGCTCGCTCACCCCTTGTTTTACGTTCCAATTCTCCAAATCATTTGAGTATACCAAAATTTATTGCCACCTTTGCAGCCAATCCTATCTTGTTTATCATATGCAATTTTCGGCAGAGATTCTAATTTGTTCAATTTTTTAATCATTTTATCATGAATTTCAAGACAAACATTGATAAAAAGCAAACTAGCAATATAATAATATATCTTGGAATTATGCCAAAAATGTCATCATTTTCGATTCGAAAAAAACAAAAGGATAATTATGATAGAAAATATTGAACTATTAAAAGAGTTTGTAGTTAAATGTTTAGAAGAAAAAAAAGCAGAAGATATACTGGTAATAGATATAAAACAAAAAACCACATTAGCTGAATATATTATTTTTGCAAGCGGACGTTCCACTAAAAATGTTGGAGCAATTGCTGAATATTTATCTTTAGAGTTAAAGAATCAAGCTAATGTCAATACTAATATTGAAGGACTTGCACAGTCTGAATGGGTATTAATAGATGCTGGAAATATATTAGTTAATATTTTCTACCCAGAAACTAGAGAACATTTTAAGTTGGAAGAAATGTGGAGAAAAAAAATAAATTAAAAATATTAGATTTTTTACTGAAAACTATTTAGTGTAGTTAAAAAATAATGTATAAATATTTCTAAAGAAAAGGTGTAAATGGAAGAACATATTCTTATCAATATTATAATTTTAATAGGAACTGCTGTATTTGTTGTAGCAATACTGAAACGTCTTAACCTCAGCCCTGTTTTGGGATATTTAATTGCCGGAGCGGTAATTGGTGATAATGGATTCAGGATCGTAACCTATGATCAGACAAAATTCTTAGGAGAATTAGGAGTAGTTTTTTTGCTTTTTGCTATAGGTTTGGAATTATCTTTTGAAAGATTAAAGGTAATGAGGAGGTATGTATTTGGTCTTGGCTCACTGCAAGTATTAACAACTGCTATAATAATTGCTGCCGCTGTTGCTCTAATTAGCGGTAATAGTGGTGCTGCAATTATTATTGGGGGTGGTCTTGCTTTATCCTCGACGGCACTTGTCATGCAAGTGATTGAAGAAAGCCGTAGCCAGGCGACTCAACTCGGGCGTATATCCCTAGCCATTTTGTTATTACAAGACCTCGCAGTTGTACCACTGCTAGTTATTGTACCGCTATTTGCTAGCGATAGTAAAATTTCTTTAGTATCAGCTCTAGGGATAGCTTTGCTTAAGGCTATCATTGCTCTACTTGCTATATTTGTTGCAGGTAGGGTATTGCTAAGACCTTTATTTGGGTTCATTTCATCGGATAATGGTGATATAAATGAGCTGCCAATTTCCATGACTTTATTGGTAGTTTTGTCAGCTGCTTGGGCAACAGAATATTTTGGTCTATCACTTGCTTTAGGAGCTTTTGTTGCAGGTGTTCTGGTTGCAGAAACAGAATTTCGATTGCAAGCTGAGGAGAGTATATATCCTTTCAAAAGCTTATTGTTAGGACTATTTTTTATGAGCGTTGGTATGAATATCGACGCACAAGAAATATATGCTCAAATATCAACTATCCTAACTTGTACTGTTGCCTTGATCATGGTAAAAACATTAATTATCACCGCCTTTTGTATCTTATTTGGTTTTAATCGGGGAGTGGCATTGCACGCCGGTTTATTGTTGTCACAAGGTGGGGAGTTTGCTTTTATCTTGTTTGGTCTTGGTAAAGAAACTGGGGTTATTGAAGAGAGTACGGCCAATGTGCTTTTATTAGTGGTGACATGTACTATGGCACTAACTCCACTACTGGCAATTTTAGGCAGGAAACTTGCTGAGAAACTTGATAAGCAGCTTGGAAAAACTCCAATACAAATTATAGAACTTGGGGCAAGAGATTTAACAAACCATATAATAATTGCTGGTTTTGGTAGCGTTGGTAAGATGGTAGCATCAGTGCTAGAAGCTGAAGGGATCAATTATATAGCATTAGATGTTAATGACGAAATTGTCAAAGAAGAAACAGCTAATGGATTTCCAGTTTTTAGGGGAGATGTATCACAAATTGATACGTTAAAAGCCGTAGGAGCAGAAAGGATTTTAGCTCTAGTGCTTACAATGAATAATAAGGTTACTATCAAAAAATCTCTTCGAACAATCTCAAGTAATTTTCCAGATATTGAGGTTATTGTAAGATTAAAAAATTTACAAAATGCTAGAGAATTTTATGACGCTGGAGCAACCACAATCATACCAGAAAATTATGAGACTGGGTTACAGCTTGGTGGAACTATTCTAAAATTTATTGGTTTGAGTGAATATGAAATAAATCGTATCAAAGGGCAATTTAGGTCAGGTAATTATGTAACAGCTAAGCGAGATGATGCATTGAATGAATTAGAAGAAAATGATTCAGAGAAATACTAGGTGTGTTACTCATGGCGGTCAAATTACATTTATACTCTTCTGCTTTGAAGAATTGGCTCCGTAAAACTTCGGGGTATTCGCGTACTCACGTAGGTTTACTACGCTCTGCTCGCTCACCCCTTGTTTTACGTTCCAATTCTTCAAATCATTTGAGTATACTATTACAACAAAAACTATATATGGGGCTATATATTTCGATTGTACTTATCTTGACCACTATACCTTTACTAACAAAAGCAGATAATCAGAGGTTGCCTATACCAAGATTTGCCTCGATAAAGGCTAACGAGGTAAATGCTAGAGTTGGTCCTACGATAAAAGCCCCTATAGAATGGGTATTTATAAAAAAAGGGGAACCGATAGAAATTATTGCAGAATATGAACAATGGAGGCAAATTCGTGATATTAAAGGAGAAGGAGGTTGGGTACATTTGAGTGTATTATCCGGTAAAAGGTCGGTGATTGTAGTAAGTCCAGAATTAGTATCTCTTACTAGAGTACCTAACGATCAAAATAAAATTGTTGCAAGAATAAGTAATTATGTCCGTTGCTTACTTAAAAAATGCAAAAAAGATTATTGCCAAGTATGTTGTAAAAATTATACTGGATGGCTACCTAAAACAGTATTGTGGGGAGTTTATAAAGATGAGTGTTAAAAGTAAGCAATAATGTTTTAGGATACTGCCTGCAATAACTAGGTTGTAAACAAAATTTTAAGTTTATCTTTTATGTGTTGTTATAAATTTTTATTTGTTATAATATTAAACTTATAGTAACTTAATATTATGAAATTTTTAAATTATGTTATGGAGGTTAGGATGAGTACAAATCAAATGGAACAAAATAAAGTTCTTTGTCTTTCAGGTGGTGGAGTAAAAGGAATAGCTGAGTTAGTCGTGCTACAGAAAATAGAAGAAATAACCCAGCAAACCCATATCTAAATTATTTAATATTATTTCTGGCACTAGCGTTGGTGGATTAATTGCAGCATTGTTAACAATTCCTAAGGAAGAAGGATCAACAGAACCTCGTTATTCAGCCAAAGAAGCTTTAGAATTATTTGAAAACACTGCTCCTGAAATCTTTCCTAAAAATTGGTTTAATTGGGGAATAATAAAACACAAATATAGCCAAAAACCTTTGGAAGAAATATTAGAAAAACATTTAGGGGATAACAGGTTGGATGATAGTCTGTGTCGTCTTATTATACCAGTTGCTGATTTGAATGAGGGAAGAGATAGTATAAAAATCTTTGATAGCGAAGATAAACATAGTATACATATTAGAACAAAGGATGTACTTCTTGCAACTACAGCAGCACCGACCTATTTTAAAGCGGTTGTTAATAAGGAAGCTGTAATGGATTATGATTATGCTGCCGGCAAGCCTTATGCTTTTGCGGATGGTGGTCTTGGGGCTAATCGCCCAGCTGCTATAGTACTACAGGTGCTTAAAGAAGGTCATACCTATCATGAACAAGCAGACATTATGGAGCGTACCACAGTTTGTTCTATCAATTTTGGTGTAGATAAACAAATAAAAGCCCAAATACCGTCAGCTAATTTTGATGGGGTATTAGGATGGTTGCTTAACGGCTTAGTTGATATAATTATGAAAAATGATGAAGAAGGTGATGCAACTGAGGTTAGGTTAGATCTAACAGGTGAAGGACAAAATACAGAAATAGTGTTGCCTATTACCAAAGAATGTAAAAATTTAGATGATTCTAGTAAAAGTAATATAGCAAAATTAAAGATAATCGCTGAACAATATCTAGCAAATAATTCCAAGTTGGTACAGGATTTATGTGATAGATTAATGGCTAGTTACCAGGATAATCTTGAGGAATCTAAACTCTTAAACACAAACTCAAATGCAATGCTAGGTGATGAGAATAATGATGAAGGATATGAAAGTAATAACAACTTAAACTTTGATATAGAAGAGACTATTGTAGAACCTAAAGTTTCAGTAACGGTAAGTGCTAAGTTAGAACCTGGTAATACCTTAGCTAACCGGGATACAGAGTCTACAATTAACGCAGCAACGCTACAAAAAGCTATTCAGTGGATTAAACATAACCATGAAAATACATCAGAATATTTACAATATTTAGAGTATTTAGAGAATGTTAAGTATCCTACTGTAGAGTTAGATATTGCTGAGATTGAATCATTACCTGAAGAAGTACAAGAGATTATTCAGTGGATCGTAAGTTTAGATGCAGAGAGTCGTTCAGGTGTGTTACAAAATATTAAGTCATTAATTTCTGACTCTTATGAGGGTATCTATACTACCTCTTGTGATCAGGAAATGATGGAACTTGAAGGATTAGAGCCTCAGTACGAACAGGTCTTAGTCGACTGTGTCTCATAAAAAACTAGGTGAACATTTATCTTTAGTAGATTTACCTAGGTTCTGTTGACAAAATTTTATGTTAAGTTATCAGAGGAGAATAAAGAAGTTGCAATAGTAAGAAGAAATGGTAGTTTCTAGTTATCGAAACCAAGAAACTACCAATATGAAGTATTACATAGAAGACCAAGCATGGGAAGCAATTTTATCATTTTTTAAGAAAAAAAAAGCTATACACAACAAGAATGAGGAAAAAATAAGACAGTTTATTGAAGCAATATGATTTATTGCTAGAACAGGTTGTCAATGGCGTCTTCTGCCTGATTATTATGGTTGTGGTACAGTGTTTATCGCAGATTTAAGAGATGGGTTAACAAAGGCATATGGGAAGCTTTAATGGCTCATGTTAGAATAGATACGGATATGGAATGATGATTGATGCAACTATTGTAAGAGTACATGCTTGCTCATCTGGATATATTAAAGGTAATCAAGAGGAAGCAGCTTTAGGTAGAAGCAAAGGTGGTTTTAGTACTAAAATTCATGCTCTCGTTGATGCATTGGGTAACCCACTGAAGTTTATACTAACTGCTGGGCAAAGAAGTGATATCACTCAGGCTGAAAATCTTACTAAAGAAGATGTTCAGAATACGACAGTGATAGGAGATAAAGGATATGATAGTAGTACGTTTGTAGAAGCAAATAAGGGATGTGAGGTTGTTATACCACCAAAATCTAATCGTAAAGTACAACGTGAATATGATAGACATATTTATAAAGAACTGTACTTAATTGAATGGTTCTTTGGTAAAATCAAACATTTTAGGCGTATATTTTCTAGGTTTGATAAAGCCCCAACCACCTTTTTAGCTTTTTTAAATTTCGTTGGAGCTTTAATATGGTTACGTTAAAAATTTTGTCAACAGAACCTAGTCATGTATCAAGATTATTATCCTGAATCACATCCCATAGTAAATTCTGAAACCATTTATCGTCCGTAAATACCTCAGGTTTAGTAATTAACAGATAATTATAATCTTCTCTACTCCACACAGCTTCAAAGGGTCCCACCTCTTTGTTTCTATATGCAACATAAACTTCTTTATCACCTATCTTTAAAAGATAATGCTCAAATTTTTGAGTAATGTCTGGCTCTGGGGGATATTTTATACTATGATTTTCAGAACTAGACCATACCACAACTCTAATATTTACATCTCTATCATTTTGGTATGAATATATAAATTCTACCCTACCTGTTTTTTCCATTTCTGAAGTTTTAAAATAGTAAAAAACTGTATCAAGGTTATATTTATAACTGTCAGGTATGCTAATTTTTAATTTATCTATAAAATCAGGCAAATTAGGATATGAAAAAGCTTTCTGATACTTTAGTTCTTTACTTGAAGAGGATTTCCAAAAACTAAATGGTACATTAACTATATTTACACTACCTGAATATGCATAGCTTAATTCTGCATAAGTTTTACCAAGTAACTGACTTTGTGCTTTTAAATCAGCTGGCTTTAAATATCTTATGAGTTCCTGTAAATCAACATTTACTTCTTTACCAGCACTGTCTTTAATACAAACCTCAGTTGTAGTTCTATTTTGTATAATTGATAATGCTTGTTCATTTCTATAGTTTTTTCCTATCCAACCTACTTTGCTATTAATTACAAAATGTAAAGGTTTTGGAATTAATGTATGGTCAAATTTTATATTATTAGCCCAAAGAGATGGACAATCATAAGCAGGAGGAGCCCAGTCATAATTAAACTGTTTCACTTCAATAGTACTTTTTGTTAATTTATCATGTAACTTAATTTTATAAGAACTTCTTGGATAATCTAAACGTATGCTTTCTTCTCTAAAACTGTCTTCTGTAATTTGATACCTATCAGGCAAATTATTAAAATAATAAACTATAAAATTTGCTTTTTGTAGTGCAAGTTTTATATGATTAGATACACTGCTTACATCAAAACTGCTAAAATAATTTTTATACTTCATAAAATGTTCTTAGTTATCAATTGCTGCTCCTATAAAAAATATAACATTTATTTTTTGATTAAGGTATAATTTTTTTGAGTATTTACAATTTTTCCTTCAAAGGGGTAAATAGTTGATTACAATTTACAGTCATGCATTTTTGTTTTTCGCACGTTCCGTTACTTTGATCCAACTATACTGAGCAGTAAGAAACCCATGTGGTTTTTATTTCAGAGTAATTGCTAAGAGCTTCTAAAGATCTATCTCTTCCTATTCCTGATTGTCTAAACCCACCAAAAGGATTTATAATATTTCCATCTGTTATTTTATTTATAGATAAATTACCTACCCTGATATCTTGTCCTAAAAGCAAAGTCCTACCTAGATCGTTAGAAAAAATAGAAGCAGAAAGACCGTACTTTGAATCATTAATTTTGTTTATGATATTCGGTAAATCCTTAGGGTGCGTCGTCACGAGATTTGAGCCCACATTAGTAAAGCCCTTAAACAAAGACCCGCCATGTATGATTTTGTATTTTTAGCATATCTTGTTGCTATACCACGCCATTCTTTAAATTTTTGAAATGTATTTTCAATAATGTGCCTTAGCTTATATAGATATTTATCTATCTCTCTTTGAATCTTCCTGTTTCTTTTTGATGGTATTACAGGAATTATGTTTGCATTCACAGCCGATTCTATTATGGCGTTTGTATCGTAAGCTTTATCAGCCATAAGATGTTGTGCCTCCATATTCTGGATTAACTCACAAGCTTGAGTACAATCATTTCTGGAACCTTCTGTAACAATAATTCTGACCGGCATACCATACGCATCCACGGCCATATGTACCTTTGTGTTGAGCCCCCTTTTGTGCGACTAACCGTTTGATTCCCGCCTTTCGCTCCAAGTCCTGCTTTGTGAGTTTTTACAAATGTAGAATCTATCATTAACCATTCAAAATCAGGAGCATTTATAAAAATATTTAGCAAATTCTCCCATATCCCATTATCACGCCATCTACAGAATCTTCTGTGTACATTCTTCCAATTGCCATAATCAGGAGGCAAATCTCTCCATGGAGCTCCCGTTCTAAATATCCACATCACTGCATTTATAAAAGTTCTATTGTCTCTTGCAATACCTCCCCAACAACCTTTCTGACCAGGTAAATTACTTTCTATCTTATTCCAAAGCTCATCGCTTATATCATGTCTTCTATGTGCTAAACTCATTGCTTCTTATCGCCTATTTTTATTACTACAATTATAATAACAAATCACATAAAATTATGCAATCACAATCTCGTGACGACATATCCTAGGTTCTCTGATAAATTATTTATTAATATAGCTGATCGCGAGGGTGATTTTTATGAATTATTGCAGGAATACGATAAGGAAAAAAGCAAAGCACATATCATTGTTCGTGCTAAAAGTAATAGAGTTTTAGATTGCGGCGATGAGGAATCAGAAAAAAACTATGGGAAAAATTAATGGCTCAAGCAGTTGTGGGGCAAATTAAATTATATTTTAAGACGCTGAAAAGTGGTTGCAATATTGAAAAATTGCAGTTAGAAAATATAAATAGATTATAGAATTGCGTAGCAATTTATATGATTATTGCTTGGAGGGTTTTATTTTTAACATATATAGGCAGATACCATCCGTCACTTAGTTGTGAATTATTTTATGAAGAAGTTGAGTGGAAATCGGTATATATTATTGCTTACAAAAAGCCGCCACCTAATAATGCCCCTTCGATTGGTAAAATAAATAAGATAATCGCCGTATTCGGTGGGTTTTTAAATAGAAAAAGTGATAAAGCTCCGGGCATTAAATCTATGTGGATAGGACTCCAAAGGCTAAGGGACTTTACTTTGCCTTTCAAAACTTTTAATTCATTAAAAACTTATGGGTAAAGATATGACGCTAGAGTACTCTGCGGTTCGAGGTGAAGCGTCTCCTTCAAATTCCTCACATAAGCGAGTTTCGAAAGAAGTCTAATAATAAATTATATTGTTATTTAATAGATAAAATTTATGAATATTTTTGTTACCAATAACTGTCCTATAATATCTGCCCAAGCCTTGGATAACAAACGGGTAGTTAAAATGGTTTTAGAGACAGCCCAATTGTTAAGTACCGCCATATTCATTAATAGTGGTGTTACTTATCAGCATATCTACAAACCAACTCACATGAAGCACCCATGTACTATCTGGGCGGCATTGAACATTGGCAATTGGGACTGGTTATTTCAGCATTTTTTAGCATTATGCGAAGAATATAGTTTTCGTTATAACAAAAAACATGCGACTACAAGGTTATTACCATATTTGTTAGAACATAGAGCTGATATTCAAGATGGCATAATAACTCCATTTGCTAATTGTACTAAATCAGAAAGTATGCAGGTGGATTTTAAGCATATTAGCGATCCTTGCGAAGCTTATAGAAAATATCTCAATGCAAAATGGCACTATGATAAATTACCACCGAAATGGATTAACAGAGAACCACCTTTATGGTATAACCCCCTATTTCTCATCAATTGACTATATACTGCAAAAATAATGAAAACAGCTATTAGTGTAGTATAAAAATCTGCTATATTTAAACAAAATTGATAATTATGGCATTGCATTACATGAACAAGATTTATAAAACCCCGATATTTACACTATATTTGATATTAATTTGTCTCTTAATATTACCTATTAGACCTCTTGCAAAACTCGCTTATGCTGAGGAATTTGAAGGAGACGCGGAACGCAGAACCGCAGCGTACTCTAGTGTACGTGAGGATTCGAGTACCGCATCATTGTCCAAATTACCAGCAGAAGTAGAGTTAGGCAAGAGGTCTATTGTTACTGTTAAGGCAGAGTCTCCTGTTAAAGCAGTGACATCTAGCACAGAGGAAAATAATAATATTACTCGCCATCCTGATACTAATGCAATAACCCTTGAAGCAAAGCAAGCAATAGTCATAGATTATGTTACAGGTAAAGTGTTGTTGGCAAAGAATGCTTATGAGCGTATGACTCCTTCATCAATGACCAAAATAATGACATCTTATCTTATTGAGGAGAAAATTCAAAAGGGCGAGGCGTCGTTTGATTCGCATTTTATTGTAAGTGAGAAAGCTTGGCGTATGGGAGGGTCAAAGTCTTTCATGCCTCTAGGTGAAATGGTACGTCTTGAAGATATTTTGAATGGTATTATTGTTCAATCAGGAAATGATGCTTGTATTGTAGCTGCTGAAGGATTGTACGGAACGGAAGAAAATTTTGTTGAGGCTATGAATTTACAAGCACAGAAAATAGGTATGAAGGATACTCATTTTGTTAATGCTAGTGGTTGGCCAGCAGAAAATCACTATAGCACTGCCTATGATCTTGCCATACTTAGTATGGCTCTTATTAAAAACCACCCGGAATTTTATCATATTTATAGTAAAAAATATTTTACTTTCGGTAAAGATCAAAAAGGTCGACCTATTACTCAAGGAAATCGTAATCTTTTATTATACAAAGATATTGGATGCGATGGTATTAAAACCGGTTTTACTGATAATGCGGGTTATGGTATGGTAGCATCATGTATAGATGATGGGCGTCGTTATATTATGGTTGTTAACGGTCTTAGTTCTATGAAAAAGCGAGCGGATGAATCTCTAATGCTATTAGATTGGATTAAGCAAAACTTTATTCACAAAAAGTTTTATGCTAAAGGTGATATAATAGAAGAAATTAATGTATGGCTTGGTGTAAAGGATAAAGTGCAACTTGTAGCAGCCGAAAAGTTATCAATGGTTGTGCCACGTTCTAACCAAGAAAAAATTGATATAAAAATATCGATACCACCAACTGTTTCAGCTCCTTTAAAGGCTGGGGATATTGTTGGTAAAATAACTGTAATTGTTGACAATGATGTGCAAGAAATAGCTCTTCTTGCTAAAGAATCCATTGACAAAGTAGGATTTTTGAAGAGAATAGCTTGTTACTTTAATTATTTATTTTTTAACAAATAATTTGGTAATTGGCATTTTACTAAAATTATAATATTTATAATTATGACAGAGATAATCGATTCACAAGATTTAATTGACACTATCAGTAAACTTGAGAAGCTAGAGGAAGAGAAAAACGAGTTAACTGATCTAATAAAGGATGCTTATGAAGAAGCTAAACATAAAGGCTATGATATTAAGATAATTAAGCATGTTCTGAAACTTAAGAAAAAAGATAAAGACGCTCTTGCTGAAGAAGATAGCCTAATAGAAATATATCGTGGAGCATTGAATATTTAATAATTATTTGTAAAATATTGCTATAATTAAATGCTTATTCTTATTGAATTTAGTACTCACGATATTATATATATTATTATACAACTGAATATATGGAGTAGATATGATAAGCAATTATGTAAGTAATTATCAACTTAAGAGTGATAATGCTCAATTAAATAATACTAATAATCTATCATCAGTAAATAAGCTTAAGAAAAAGATAACCCTTGGTGCTTTGTTAATGGGTATATCTGTGACAAGTGGGGTAAGCGGGTTGTGGTATGATATTAATGCTTATGCAGCTTTGCCAAAATCACAAGATACATCTACTGCTACAGTATCAGAACAACAAAACAAAGCTGATAATTATTCAGAAATTTATGGCAATCCATTTGTACAATTATCGCAAGAAATGGATAAATTATGGAATAGATTTACTATACGCCATAATGGCTTTATTTTTGACTCACCTATTGTTATGACTAGTAGCTTAAATAGTTATTTAGATATTAACGACAAGCAATATACTTTGAATATTGAGATACCAGGTTTTGATAAAGAGCAGATAAAAATTGAATTGCAAGGAGATTATTTAGTTATTACTGCTCAAAAAATTCAGAATGATCAGGTTAAGGGTGATAATAAATATTCTGGTCAGCAAGCTCGTAATGTGTTTCATCAGAAATTATTCTTACCAAAAGACATAGACCGAAATAATATTTCATCAAATCTAAAGAATGGAGTATTAACTGTTATTTTACCAAGAACTCCTATTAAAGTAGAAGATGTAAAAACTATTCCTATTAATTAGGTTTTATTCTATGTTCTATAATGGATTGCTTCGTCGGCTTATGCCTCCTCGCAATAACGCTTGAGATGCATATACGTATACTAGCTATATTATTCATATTTAATTGCAACATGTTTTAATCGATTATTTAGCTCCATTATCACTTCTTGCGTAATATTTAAGGTATTTTTAGCAAATAAAATTTGAGTACTAGGTATAACCAAATCAAGATTATATTTTTCTGCTAAATCATTTATAATTTTTATAGTTGTTTCGTGTACCTTGCCTAAACCTTCAGAATGAGCCTGTTCAAGACGTATTTTCCTATCTTGTATTTCTTTTTGTACTATGTTTACTTTTTTGTTAAAAGCATCAACTTCTTGTTCAAAGGCTGATTCACTTAAAGAGTTACGTTTTTCCATTAATAGATTATCTATTCCTTTAAGTTCTACATCCTTCTTTGATAAATCTTGTCGAATTTTTTTACCTATCTGGTCTGCAGATTTCCTTATAGACTGGATTGCTACAGAATGTTCTAGAATAGAATGTATATCTACAATAGCAATTCTTGCAGCAAATCTGTTGTCAATATGGCTATTGCCTCTATGACTACGGATCATAAGGCTGCTATCAACATTTGCATTAGACGCATGAGTATTTGAATAGTAGTTAACTACTAAACAACTTATTATTGTTAACCAAATATAATGTTTCATATTTTTAATTGTGAGCGTTCACTGTTTTTTTGCTATTTTCTTATGACGAATAAAAAATCTGCTCGCTAATCGTCTATTAGCGACGAGCTGCTTTGCGGTGACGCGGCAATCCATATTATATTAATTTTTATGGATTGCTTAGTCGGCTTACACCTCCTCGCAAGAGTGAAGAGTGGGGTTTAAAAAATTCTTCCCAACCCCTTATATATATTATCGTTTCAAATACTTCATAAATTCCTTAAAAAGCTTCTATATTGTTTTTATAGCGTTTTTTTGCCAAAATTCCTCAAAATTGACCTACAAAAAGGTCTGTTTTTAACCGTTTTTCACGGAGAGGAAATATGACGGAATCATTAATTTTTTCCGACGGTTTAGTTGAAAATTCCAATACTATCTTTTATAGTCGGTAATTTTGTCCCACCTGAATGGCAAAACCTTACCAATAATTGTGGTAAACAATTAAGTAAAACTTCTTGTCAACTTCTATCTTTGGTAGTTTCTTGCATGAAAACTGATAACTACAACAATACACAAGAATTATAAGAAGGCTATCATTTTTTCTAGAAAGAGCTAGGGGTTTGTCAAAAACGGGTTGCACAATGTCTAAGAGGATTACAATTTACAATAGTTTTTTTATAAGTAATATTTAAACGTTTAAGAGTACTCCAAATCCCAGTCTTACTTACTTCCAATCTCTTTGCCCTCTCATAGTTGTAAGCATTAGGATATTCTTTAATATCTTGTTTTAATAATTCCATGTCTATTTTGCTGGCAGATTCATTACGAGTTGCCCTAGGCTCTAGTCTGTTTGTCCAACGAACTAATGTTGTCTTCCCTATACCAAAAAGTTTTGATGTTTCCGCAAAACTTAATCTTTCTTTTATCTTAAATGCTTTCTTTTGAAAATCTATTGAATATGTCATAATGACATTATTATATCCTATTTATTAGGACTTGGCTATAGTAGTGCGTTTGTAGGAAGCTTAGAAAATAAGGGGTGTGAGGTTGTTATACCACCAAAATCTAATCGTAAAGTACAACGTGAATATGATAAACATATTTACAAAGAACGGTACTTAATTGAATGCTTCTTTGGTAAAATCAAACATTTTAGGCGTATATTTTCCAGGTTTGATAAAGTCCCTACCACCTTTTTAGCTTTTTTAAATTTCGTTGGAGCTTTAATATGGTTACGTTAAAAATTTTGTCAACAGAACCTAATATTATTTAAAATTAAGTCTCGTATCGTATAAAAAAATTGAACATAGCGTATAATTACTTTGAAATTAATTAAAAAATTTTCTTTTATCCCTTGAACTGTTACAAAACCAAACATATATAGAATACACAATGTGTAAGTATTAATTTTATGGAGGTAAGAATGTCTTTTAGACCGTTGCATGATAGAATTGCGGTAAAACCAATTCAACAAGAAGAAAAAACACTCGGGGGAATTATTATCCCTGATACAGCTAAGGAAAAGCCTATGCAGGGGGAAGTAATAGCTGTAGGAAAAGGAACGAGAGGGGAGGATGGTACTATCCACCCATTAGAAGTTAAAGTAGGCGATAAAGTACTATATGGCAAATGGGCTGGTACTGAAGTTAAAGTTGATGGTTTAGATATGATAATCATGAAAGAAAGTGATGTCATGGGCATAATTAGTTAATAATTTAGATAAATTATTATAAGAATTATTTAATTTGTAAGGAGAATATAATATGGCAACAAAATTAATAAGACACGGCTCAAATGCACGTGAACAAATGCTAAGAGGTATTGATATTTTAGCTGATACCGTAAAAGTAACATTAGGTCCAAAAGGTAGAAATGTTGCAATTGAACAGTCATTTGGTACACCAAGACTAACCAAAGACGGTGTAACAGTGGCAAAAGCCATTGAACTAAAAGACAAAGCCCAAAATTTGGGAGCTCAATTAGTAAAATCTGCGGCAAGTAAAACATCTGATGTTGCTGGTGATGGAACAACTACCGCAACTGTTCTAACTCAAGCAATAGCAAGGGAAGGTAACAGAGCGGTAGCAGCTGGCTTGAATCCTATGGATATAAAACGTGGTATAGATTCAGCAGTTAATTTAATAGTTGAAGAAATTAAGAAAGCTAGTAAGAAAATCAGCAGCCAAGAGGAGATTGCTCAAGTTGGTACTATTTCATCAAATGGTGATAAAGAAATTGGTGAAAAAATTGCCGTAGCAATGGAAAAAGTTGGTAAAGAAGGGGTAATTACCGTTGAAGAAGCTAAGAATTTTAGTTTTGAAGTAGATGTAGTTGAAGGTATGATGTTTGATAGAGGTTATCTATCACCATATTTTGTTACTAATTCCGAAAAGATGGTAGCTGAATTAGAAAATCCTTTTATCTTATTATTTGAAAAGAAATTATCAAATTTACAGCAAATGTTACCAGTGCTTGAAGCCGTAGTGCAATCAGGACGTCCTTTATTAGTAATTGCTGAAGATGTAGAAGGAGAGGCACTTGCTACCCTGGTAGTGAACAAATTACGTGGTGGGTTAAAAGTTGCTGCAGTTAAAGCTCCTGGATTTGGCGATAGAAAAAAATTCATGATGGAAGATATCTCTATTTTAACAGGTGGTAAGCTTATTAGTGAAGATCTTGGTATGAAGCTTGAAAATGTTAATATCAAAATGCTAGGTACTGCTAAAAAAGTTACTATCTCCAAAGAAAATACTGTCATAATTGATGGTGCTGGTAGTAAGGCAGATATCGCAGCTCGTTGTTCTCAAATTCGAGCACAAATTGATGAGTCTAGTTCAGATTACGATAAAGAAAAATTACAAGAGCGTTTAGCTAAACTTGCTGGTGGCGTAGCTGTCTTAAAAGTTGGTGGTGCTACTGAAGTTGAAGTAAAAGAAAGAAAAGATCGTGTAGAAGATGCTTTGCATGCTACTAGAGCTGCCGTGGAAGAAGGCGTTGTTGCTGGTGGCGGTGTTACTCTTTTCTATGCGGCAAGAGCTTTAGAGTCACTAAAAAGTGCTAATGCAGATCAACAGGCTGGTATTAACATCGTTAAGAAGGCTCTGCAAGCTCCAGTAAGACAAATTGCAGAGAATGCTGGTATGGATGGAGCTATTGTAGTTGGAAAACTTACTGATAGCAAAGATAAAAACTTTGGCTTCAATGCTCAAGATATGACTTATGTTGACATGATTAAAGCTGGTATTATCGATCCAACTAAGGTCGTGCGTACTGCTTTGCAAGATGCAGCATCAGTTGCTTCTTTGATTATTACTACTGAAGCATTTATTACTGATGAACCAGCTGATAAAGACGAATCTGCTATGCCACGTGGTGGTATGGGCGGTGGTATGGGTGGCATGGGCGGTATGGACTTCTAATACCACCAGGAGTCTGCCTGCGATAACTAATTAATTATATTTTGAGCTATTTTTCGGCGAGAATAAATATGATTTTTGAAGGAATAGTGTACCTATTTCAAGAAAATCATGTTTATTCGCAGCTAAAAAGAGCCAAATATAGAATTATTTTAGTTATTGCAGGCAGATTCCTATCTTTTACCTACGAATAAGCTTTATTATCCACCCCTATTGATGTATCTGGTAGAAAAAATATATTGGGATTATGTATCAGTGAAAATTAAGGAGCAAAATTTTGGTTTGGTAATTTTACTGAGATATAGATTTAACAATTTGAGGACTTGCTTCATATTTTAATATAACATCCGACATTCTATTTAACACATCCTCCATTGAATGAAATAATTTGTTGTAGAAGAATTTTTCTTTTATTTCTCTTAACAAACTTGTGGCAAAAACTCTATTTTAGTCATCTCAAAACCCAATTTTGTAGCCTGTCTGTAAATATGTAATGATCTGTAAATTGTAATCAATTACTTTCTGGAATTGGATAATATCATGCTAAGTTGATAGTGATTTGGTATTATTTCCTGCATATACTTGATAGTCAAATAATTTGATTAGAATTTTTAAAAAAGTGGATGACGGGTATTAGTGCAAGAAAAAATTTTGGTATAATGATATTATACAAGAATTAATGAGATTTTTATGATTACACTACTTGCTTCAATAACGGGCTTTATTAGCTCAATTATTCCAGAAATTTTAAAAATTCTAAAGGATCAAAATGATAAAAAACATGAGCTTAATCTTTTAGATCGGCAAATTGAAAGCCATAAATTAGGGAATACCAAACTGCTCTCAGAGCTTAACACTTCCAAAGACATTGCGGAGAATAATACTTTATATTCAACATATAAATCAGGCATTAATTGGGTTGATGCCTTAAATGGTTCAGTTCGTCCTGTTCTGGCATATAGTTTTTTTATTATGTATGCCTATGTCAAATATGTGCAATATAAAACTATACAAAGTACGGCAATCCTTGTGGAATATCTTGATGTTTTATGGAATATAGACGATCAGGCTATTTTTGCTGGCATTATTAGCTTCTATTTCGGACAGCGTATGCTTAATAAATTATGGAAACGTAAAATGTAATGCAACATATTATTTGTATATTGTGACATAATATGCTACAATACTGCCTAAGAATTTTATTTAATTAAAAGATTAGATATATGCTAAAAAGAATCGTTTGGAGCATTTTCTTTGTTCTAATTATATACCCAATTATACTTTCATGCTTGGTTATAAAATACTATGCTAGCTATAAGATAGGTCTATTTGAGATAAGTCTGTTCATAGCTGGCTATTACGGCTCTAATATTGCTGTTGGTGTTGGATTGCATCGTCTATGGTCGCATCATGCCTTTAAAACAAATAAGGTGGTGGAGTTTATTCTTGTTATGATGTCAGCCGCTACTTTCCAAGGACCAGTCTTATCTTGGGCATCAAATCATTATAAGCATCATACTTATACTGATAAAGATCAAGATCCGCATAGCCCATTAAAGTTTGAGAATAGAATTTTAGGGTTTTTATGGTCACATATTGGATGGATGATAATTGATGGAAGCTATAAGTCCATTGACCGAGTTACTATGGTTAAACTTGGTAAAAATAAATTGCTGAGATGGCAATTAAAGCATTATTGGCAAATTTCTCTATTTATGAACACTATAGTACCCGCATTAATAGGTTATTTGATTGGTGGTACTATCATCTCTGCTTATGTTGGGTTCTTGTTTATTGGTATGGGTAGAGCATTACAACAACACGCAACTTTTTGCGTTAATTCTCTATGTCATTTTGTTGGTAGCAAGAAATATTACAAAGGTACTGCCGGGGATATTTGGTGGATGGCATTATTCTTATTAGGTGAAAATTGGCATAATTTCCATCATGCATTCCCATCAGATTACCGTAATGGTGCTAAATGGTATCATTTTGATGTCCATAAATGGATAATATATGTGATGAGTAAATTAGGGCTGGCTTGGAATTTAGAAGTTACTCCTGAAGTTAGGATACAAGCGAAGGTGAATGAGACTAGTAAATACCTAATAGAGGGAAGAAAGCAACAATTAAGTTTACTGCAAGATAAAATTAATCAGTTGGGAGAACGAATATATGTAAAACTTAACGAGCTTGAAAATTCTTCTATATCGATTAAAGTGCAATTACAAAAATCATTTATAGAAATTCAGGAATCACTGAAAAAGCTTGCTGAACAACTACATTCATCAATTCAGTTAACAGAAGAATCGTCAGAGCGATTACTAAAAATTGCTAGTAAAAAAATTAAAGATCGTGAGATGGCAATTTATAGATTATATAATGAACTAGATAGGAAATATGTTAGGAACTAGATAAAATTGAAACAACAAATAATAATAGAGGGGCGATGCCAAACTTGACATCTATTGAAAATATGAGCTTTGAAGCTGCCTTAGCAGAATTAAAAGAAATTGTAAAAAAAATTGATACTGGTGAGGAAAGCTTAGATTCATCGATTAGTAGCTTTGAAAGAGGGGTGTTACTAAAAGAACGCTGTGAAAAAAAGCTACAGGCGGCTAGATTGAAGATTGAAAAAATCACTAAGCAAGCAGATTCGGCTATTATTATAGAAAAGATAGAGCTATAGCTTATAGTACCTAAGTATTATAAACAGCATAAAAACGTCATTGCGAGACCATATAATGGTAGAAGCAATCCATTCATGGTCATTTGGATTGCCGCGTCGCCGCAAAGCGACTCCTCGCAATGATATTTCAGATACCCAGCATACCCCAAATTTTATCAATTTTTTCAATGACTTTACTAGTCATTTCTATTTTCTTTCCCCAAGCTCTATTAGTCTCTGGGGACATTTTATTAGTTGCATCTATCCCCATTTTACTACCAAGTCCTGATACAGGGGATGCAAAATCAAGATAATCTATTGGCGAATTATCAATAAACGTGCTATCTCTAGAAGGATCGCTCCTAGTTGAGATTGCCCAAGCTACTTCCTTCCAATCTCGAATATCTATATCATCATCTACCACAATAATAAATTTGGTATACATGAATTGTCTTAAAAACGACCAAATCCCCATCATTATTCTTTTTGCATGACCTGGATAAGCCTTGCGGATAGATACAATGGCAATTCTGTAAGAACAACCTTCAGGCGGTAACCAAAAATCAACGATTTCTGGAAATTGTTGCTGAATTATCGGAGTAAATATTTCATTTAATGCCACGCCAAGTACCGATGGTTCATCTGGAGCTTTACCAGTATAAGTGCTTAAATATATAGGTTGCTTTTTCATGGTAATAGCCTTAACATTAAAGACTGGAAAATATTCAACGTCATTATAGTAACCTGTATGATCACCAAATGGTCCTTCTGGTAGATATTCATCAAAACTTACATGCCCCTCTATAACAATTTCGCTATAAGCTGGCACTTTCATATCTATACTAACACAATTTACCAATTCAATTGACTTGCCTCTTAATAATCCAGCAAAATTATACTCAGACATATTATCAGGCAGCGGCATAACAGCCGCCATAGTCACAGCAGGGCTTGCCCCAATAACCACTGCAGCAGGAAAAGGCTCTTTTTTTGCTGATGATTGCCAACGTTTATGTTGTTGTGCTCCACCTCGCATTTTAAGCCATCGCATAATAAGTTTGTTACGCCCAACTACTTGCATTCGGTATATACCGAGGTTAAAATTATCTACCTTCTCTAGACTAGGTCCTTTAGTAACAACTATTGGCCAAGTGATTAATGGCGAAATATCAAGAGGCCAACAGGTTTGTATCGGTAATATATTAACATCAGGATCATCAATTATAACTTCCTGGCAGGGAGCTTTTGATAATATTTTTGGCGACATAGCCAACATTCTTTTTGCCAATGGCAACATGGCAAAGGTTTCTTTAAAGGAAGAAGGTAGTTCGGGGGCTTTAAGAAAAGCTAGCAATTCTCCGAATTTCCTTAAATCTTCTTTACGTTTCAAACCAAGCCCCAAGGCGATTCGCTCAGTACTAGCATATAAATTAGTTAGAACTGGCATATTAGATTTAGTTCCATCATTTTTAATAACATTTTCAAACAGCAGAGCCGGACCATCTTGTATTAAAATTCTTCTACTGATTTCTGTTATTTCAAGGTTAGATGATACGGGATAGGATATACGCTTAAGGAGTCCATTTTGTTCAAGAAGTTTTATAAATTGTGGTAAATCTTGGAAACTCATATAATTTTACGAAAATATAAATATATACTTAAAATAATAGCAATAATCATGTTAGCATAACAAGCAAAGATAAAATTTAAATCTTTTGAAGCAAGATTTTGTAATACAAAATGCAAGTATGTGATAATTATGGCAGAAATTGCCGTAATTAGAATCTGTCTTAAACTAGATTTTTTATTATAAGGCTGTCGTAAAAAAACCGATAATGTAAGAAAGACCAATACAAAATTATACATAGGCCAAATCAATCTTTGGTGTCCCTCAGCAATTAATTTAATCTTCCTTTGCTCTGATAAAATATTGTTGGGTTTTAATAATTCATCAATATAATACTCATTGATTTCCCGGCTATATTCCTCCCTCACCAATTTTTTACCATTATTACTAACTAATTCTACGATTAGAACATCAAATAATAAATTATTTAAATTACCATTATGATCATATACCTGCCTAACTCCATCTTTTAACTGAAAAGACGAGCTGTTATTATATATTTTAAACACCCCGTATCTAGAAAACAAGATTGCATGATTATCATGCTTACGATTATCAAAAATGATCAAATTTTTCATAGTGCCATCAGGTAATTTTTTATCAAAATAAACTGTTATATCTTTAGAAATTGGATTAAATGTCTTCTCATCTAGAATATTGGATGCATAATTATTCCTCATAAAAATAAGATCTGATTTAAGCTTGCTATGAGATAATGGCAATAAACTAATCGAAATATAATAAGCAAATAACGTAACTACCAGAGCTACAATCAACGCTGGACTAGCTAGTTGGATATTATTTAATCCCAAATTTTGCAAAATAATTATCTGACGTCTCTCACTCAAAGCATTATAAGTATAAATAACAGCAATAACAGTTGCAAAAGGTAATAAAATAAACAACAAAGATGGAATAACTAAAATAATTAAATTTAAGAAATCCTGAGCTTTTATTCCCTTATCAATTAAGTACAACATCTTTAATATCTGAGTAATCCATACAAGGCTAGTGACTGAGAAAATAATTATTACCAAGGATGGTACTATATTTCTTATTATATAACGTTTATATATCAACATTCTGTAATCATTTATAGTCTTTCAAATATCTATACCATGCAAAATTATCGATAACTAATGCATAAAATCAAAGTCTTTTCCTTGTTGAATATATTGCCTTATTCTTGACATTAATTCTTGGAAATACACCAAATTATGCCAAGTCATAAGTACTGCTCCTAAAATCTCTTGGCTCTTTACCAAATGATGCAAGTAAGCTTTATTATAATCCTTACATGTTGGGCATGGGCAATCATCTTCAAGCGGCTCCTGATCATCCTTATACTGACTATTGCGAATATTTACTACACCATATTTGGTGAAAGCTTGACCATTTCGACCAGAACGCGTTGGAATAACACAATCAAACATATCTATTCCCCTGGCAACTGCCCCAATAATATCATCTGGTTTACCAACCCCCATAAGGTATCTTGGCTTATATTTAGGTAATAAATCTGGAGCATAATCTAGCACTTTAAACATTATTTCTTGTCCCTCACCTACTGCCAGCCCTCCAATAGCATAACCTTCAAAATCTAATTCTACCAAATTCTTTGCTGACTCGGCACGTAATTCCTGATAGATATTTCCCTGTACAATACCAAATTGACCATAACCTTCTCTTTGAACAAATGCTTTTCTCGATCGAACTCCCCATCTAGATGTTAATTCCATCGATGATTTTGCTTGCTCAAATGTTGCCGGATATGGGGTACATTCATCAAACGCCATGGTAATGGTACTATCTAGAAGATATTGGATATCTGTTGCCCGCTCAGGACTTAACATATGCTTACTACCATCAATATGCGAGTTAAAAATTACTCCTTCTTCTGTAATCTTACGTAGTTTTGATAGGGACATTACCTGAAAACCACCTGAGTCGGTAAGTACAGGCTTTGACCAATTCATAAATTTACGTAAACCGCCAAACTTGGCAACTCTTTCAGCCCCTGGTTGCAACATTAAATGATAAGTATTACCAAGTATTATATCAGCTCCGGTAGATTCAACTGCTTCTGGTAACATGGCTTTTACCGTACCTTTCGTGCCGACCGGCATAAAAGCTGGAGTACGTATTTGACCATGCTTAGTAGTTATAATACCAGTTCTGGCCTTTTTATGTTGAGATTGTAAATCAAATGAAAATTTTTGCACTGCTAATTTACCTAAATCAATTTGCACATATATCTAACCCTATTGCTCTCCCCCTATACAAAGTATTACTAATTGGTATAGCAATTTTTGATTTTTTATACAAGATAAATCTAAATAGCTTGACATATGAAGGTTAATAATATATAAGTTCCTAACCTGTATATTTTGTACAAATAATCCTTAAGCAATTAAGGAAGAACTCTTGAATATTTTCAACTCATTAAAAGATCACTCTTTAAGTTGATACATGCATTGAGTTTTTTTTTTGTCTTAGGGAACCCTTATTATGACTAGTATACAGTCAAATTCATTTAGCAGCAAATTCAGAACTATCTTTTGGCCTATCCATAATCATGAACTCGGGAAATTCATACCGATGTGTGGTTTGATGTTCTGTGTCTTATTTAACCAAAATATATTAAGAATTTTAAAAGATAGTATTTTAATTTCAGAGATTAGTGCTGAAGTAGTCAGTTTCACTAAAGTTTATTGTGTAACACCTGCAGCGGCTCTATTCGTTATAATCTATGCTAAGATGCTTAATCATTATAGTTTTGAGAAGATTTATGGCTATTTAATTACCTTTTTTATTAGTTTCTTTATTGTTTTTGCTTTCATCATTTATCCTAATGTCCATATTTTCCACATTAATCCAAATTCGCTGGAACAAATTATGGGGAAT
Organism: Candidatus Tisiphia endosymbiont of Xenochironomus xenolabis; assembly: GCF_964264705.1. Lineage (NCBI taxonomy): Bacteria > Pseudomonadati > Pseudomonadota > Alphaproteobacteria > Rickettsiales > Rickettsiaceae > Candidatus Tisiphia > Candidatus Tisiphia endosymbiont of Xenochironomus xenolabis. The sequence continues at coordinate 208,352 of NZ_OZ183473.1, read as the reverse complement.
TATCCTCATTTAAAATGGTATATAGCTTTAATTGGTAATTGGAGTTATGTGGTTTTTTATACATTATCTGAGCTTTGGCCCAATATCTTTTATGTTTTACTGTTTTGGCAGTTTGCTAATGAGCTTACTACAACAGAAGAAGCAAAAAGGTTTTACACTCTTTTTTCATTATTTGGTAATTCTGCTTTAATATTTGTTGGCTTTTTGATGTCAAACTTATCATCTGCTAACACTATAGCTAAGTATTTTTTTACGGTACCGGACAACAAAACTATATTGGTAAAAATATCAACAAGTTTTGTGGTAGTTGCAGCTGTTATATCATATTTACTTGTAAGATTTATTAGCAAAAATGTTTTTACCAATCCAACATTTTATGCAAAGGCTAAATCTGCTAGATCGACTAAAGATGGAATGGGATTAATCGAAAGTTTTAGATATATCATAAGATCAAAATATTTATGGTTAATGCTAATTTGCTCTGCTGCTTTTGGTTTATCAATGAATTTGGTAGAAGCTGTATGGAAAGCAAAAATAAAAGAATTATACCCCACTGTTAATAGTTATGCAGAATTTAATAGCCTTTATATTCTTTGGACTGGGGTTACTATCATGATAATGACTATAATAGGCAACAATATAATGCGTAGTCATAGCTGGTTTGTTGCGGCTGTAATTTCGCCAATTATCATGATGGTTACTGGTACATTATTCTTTATTTTAATCGTGTTTGATCATCAAATATTGTCTCTATTTGACAGTGCTATTCTTATGACACCACTGGCTCTTGCGGTATCAATTGGTGCTTTACAGAACATTCTAGTGAAAGGTACTAAATATTCAATTTGGGACACCTCTAAAGAGATGCTATATATCCCTCTAGATAAGGAGCTAAAAACCAAAGGTAAAGCAGCTGTTGACGTTATTAGCTCGAAAGTTGGTAAATCTTCGAGCGGATTAATACAGTCAGTTATTTTTACATTAGTACCAACAGCAACTTTTAGTTCTATTTCACCATTTTTAATGGGAGTATTTATCATTGTTTGCATTGCATGGATTTACTCGGTAAGAAAAATATACTTTGAATATAAGAAAATTGTCTAACCTGTAGCTAACCCTACTAATATTATACCAAATTCACCTGCCAAAAAGGTGAGCTATATCTACTGATTGATTTTCATATTAACAAGCAAATCATCAAAAATTTTTGTAAGGTCTGCCCAAACAAGCCCATCACAACTATCTTCCAAAGCCCAAACCCAGGAGAGTACAGCTTGAACAAAACACCAATTGCTAATTCGTTGAGTATCTAAACCTAAGATAGTTGCAAATTTAGTGATACGATTTGCAATAATACTTTCAACATTTTTTAAGGCAAGGATTTCAGGAAAAGGATTACGAATAAAGGCTGCTACCTCATATGCTTGTTCACCAATAACCCCTTTAGGATCAATAACTACCCAATCATCACCATTTTGCAGAATATTATCATGATGTAAGTCGCCATGCAATAAAACTAACCTTGACGATGTATTAAGTAGCTTATCTCGCAATTTTTGAGCTTTTTCTAAATAATAGGTTGGGATATCCCATTCTTTATCTAGTACTGACAACCAATCATTAATACAAGGAAAACCTTCTACAGGCAACAAATATCCTCGGTGTAATCTTGTCATTACATCACATGCTATTTGAATAGCCTCACAATCTTTAGTAGGAAAATAGGATTTTAATGATATACCAGGAATAGCCTTATCAAGTAGTAATAAACCACTGTTTTCAGCCAAAACCTTTACACTGCCAAATCCCCAGAAAACTTTTGAAGCTACTAATTCTCTCCTAAGCCCTTCAATATCTAGCCCCAACTTTAAAATGATCGGCTGATTACCTTGAAAACCTTCTAGAACATAGTGGTAGGTCAAATTTTCAACTGGCTTTAAGTCAGACAAACCATACTTTCCAGCCAATTCATCGACAATTCTTGGTAAATCATCTAACCAAACTTTACCTTGATCACCATAGATATTAATGATATTAGTTTTGAATGTTTTCATATTGATATATCTGATTCTTTCATACTAGGTTCTGTTGACAAAATTTTTAACGTAACCATATTAAAGCTCCAACAAAATTTAGAAAGGCTAAAAAGGTGGCTGGGGCTTTATCAAACCTAGAAAATATACGCCTAAAATGTTTGATTTTACCAAAGAAACATTCAATTAAATGGCGTTCTTTATAAATATGTTTATCATATTCACGTTGTACTTTACGATTAGATTTTGGTGGTATAACAACCTCACACCCCTTATTTTCTAGGCTTTCTACAAACGCACTACTATCATATCCTTTATCACCTATCACCGTCGTATTCTGAACATCTTTAGTAAGATTTTCAGCCTGAGTGATATCATTTCTTTGCCCAGCAGTTAGTATAAACTTCAGTGGGTTCCCCAATGCATCAACGAGGGCATGAATTTTAGTACTAAAACCACCTTTGCTTCTACCTAAAGCTGCTTCCTCTTGATTACCTTTAATATATCCAGATGAGCAAGCATGTGCTCTTACAATAGTTGCATCAATCATCATTGATTCAATATCTACATCTACTTTAACATGATCCATTAAAGCTTCCCATATACCTTTGTCAACCCATCTCTTAAATCTGCGATAAACACTGTACCAACAACCATAATAATCAGGCAGAAGACGCCATTGACAACCTGTTCTAGCAATAAACCATATTGCTTCAATAAACTGTCTTATTTTTTCCTCATTCTTGTTGTGTATAGCTTTTTTTTTCTTGAAAAATGATAAAATTGCTTCCCATGCTTGGTCTTCTATGTAATACTTCATATCGGTAGTTTCTTGGTTTCGATAACTAGAAACTACCATTTCTTCTTACTATTGCAACTTCTTTATTCTACTCTGATAACTTAACATAAAATTTTGTCAACAGAACCTAGATAAAATTAACAATATTTGCTATAATAACTTTAACTTAAAACTTACAAAATTGATATTATGGGAATGAGCTTCAGTCACTTATTAGTGATCTTATTAATTATCTTAGTATTGTTTGGTGCTGGTAAATTGCCTCAAGTAATGTCAGATCTTGCTAAAGGTCTTAAAGCTTTTAAGGAAGGAATAAAAGATGATAAGAAGAAAGATGAATAACGTTAATGACATTGCCTAAAAACAGTTGATAAGATGTCCAAAGATTTAAAAAGATAATAATAGACCTCTTGCAAAACTCGCGTATATACAAGGATTTGAAGGAGACGCTTCACCTCGAACCGCAGCGTACTCAAATGTCATATCTTTGCCCACAAGTTGCAAGAGGGAGAAAATAGTGTAATAATATCAACTAAGGAAATCATAAAGTTGGTATTGGTATGAATAAATGGATAGAAAGTGAAGTAGAATGTGTAGATTTGTGAGATGAGAGATTAAACACACGGTTCAAGAAAATTTGATCGCAATTTTCTGATATAGTCAATTGATGGGAAGTTGGTGACGTTGTCACTCGTCGCTCGCCTGTGACTTATAGGCGTTGCTCCATCGCTCCTGCTACCCAATTCTCCTGAATTGACTATAATTCATTAAAAACTTATGGGTAAAGATATGATGCTAGAGTACGCTGCGGTTCGAGGTGAAGCGTCTCCTTCAAATTCCTCAGCATAAGTGAGTTGTGCAAGCGGGCTATTTTTACAATGGGTATACTCAAACAATTTGGGGAAAGCAAAAAACTCATAATCTAATAAATCAAATTTTAAACTTTTACAAGTGAAATTATTTAAGTCAAATGAAATTATATAGTTAACTCAATTAGCTATACTTCCGTCTATTAACAAGGAGCTATCTAAAACATTAATGGGTTAGCTAATAGTTGTAAGATGGCAAATATAGAATCTATAATTTAAAATACTATACAAACAGTATAAGAACTCTATTCCCTTTTGATCTATTATGCTCTATAATGCAAATCAAAAAATATATTAAAGGTTTTTGATGTCTGCTATTCGCAATATTGCCATTATCGCTCACGTTGATCATGGTAAAACCACTCTAGTTGATAATATGCTCAAGCAAAGTGGGACTTTCCGAGCAAACCAGGAAGTAGCAGAACGTGCTATGGATTCAAATGATTTGGAACGTGAACGTGGTATAACCATTTTAGCTAAATGCACCTCCCTGATGTGGAAAGATATCCGTATCAATATAGTTGATACTCCTGGTCACGCTGATTTTGGTGGTGAGGTAGAACGTATTCTTACTATGGTAGATGGAGTCATATTACTAGTTGATTCTTCTGAAGGCACAATGCCTCAGACAAAATTTGTGTTGTCAAAAGCTCTGAAACTTGGTTTAAAACCAATTGTTGTTATCAATAAAATTGATCGTCCTGATAGAAGAGTAAGTGAAGTAGTCGATGAAGTATTCGAATTATTTATGGCATTAGAGGCAAATGATGAACAATTAGATTTTCCTATTATATATGCTTCAGGACGTAGCGGTTGGGCATCGCGTCACTTAGACGATGAGCAAAAAGACCTTGCTCCACTTTTTGATTTGATAGTATCTCATGTGCCTACTCCTATCGCTGATAGCGAAGATCCTTTTTCTATGCTTGTTACCACTAGAGAATATAACCCATATTTTGGTCGTGTACTTACTGGTCGTATCCATAGTGGGACAATTAAGACTAACCAAAATGTTAAAGTGCTTAATTGTGATAATATGGCAATTGAAAATGCTCGAATAAGTAAAATACTCTCATTTCGGGGACTAGAACGTGTAGCTGTTGATGTTGCATATGCTGGAGATATTATTGCCATTGCTGGAATTCAGGATGCTACTGTAGCGGATACGATATGTACCCCTGAAATAACTGTAGCACTGCCATCCTTACCTATAGACCCACCAACATTATCTATGACCTTTGGGGTAAATGATTCTCCTCTTGCTGGACGAGAGGGTTCAAAGCTTACAGCAAGAGTTCTGGGTGATAGATTAATGCGAGAGATTGAAAGTAACGTAGCTATACGGGTCAGCCAAACTGAAGAAAAAGATGCTTTTCAAGTTGCAGGTCGTGGTGAGCTACAATTAGGAATATTAATCGAGACTATGAGACGTGAAGGTTTTGAGCTATCAATCAGCAGACCATGCGTATTATTCAAAGAAGATGAACAGGGGAAGAGATTAGAACCAATTGAAGAAATCCAAGTTGATGTTGATGATGATTTTGTTGGAGTTGTGGTTAAATCACTTGCCATACGTAAAGCAGAAATGACTGATATGCGTCCATCTGGCAGCGGTAAAACTAGAGTAACATTTTTAGGACCATCACGTGGTCTGATTGGCTATCACGGTCAATTCTTAACTGAAACTCGGGGTACCGGTGTTATGAACCGTGTTTTCCATAGCTATGCTCCCTATAAAGGAGCTATTGAAGGAAGGCGTAATGGAGTGTTAATTTCTAATGGAGATGGTGAAGCTGTTGCCTATGCTCTATGGAATCTTGAAGATCGTGGAAAAATGTTTATAAACCCTAATGAACTAGTATATCAGGGAATGATTATAGGAGAACATAATCGGGATAATGATCTAGAGGTCAACCCTCTAAAAGCCAAGCAATTGTCAAATGTTAGGGCTTCGGGTAAGGATGAAGCTATGAGGCTTATCCCACCAACCATTATGACATTAGAACAATCTATCAGCTATATCGAAAGTGATGAAAGGGTAGAAGTTACTCCTAAATCAATTAGACTTCGTAAGGCAATGTTGAATCCTAACGACCGGAAGAGATCGGAACGACGCGAGGGCTAACTTTTTGGGGTCATCTTGAAAATGATTGGGAATGGATTGCTTCGTCGGCTTACGCTTCCTCGCAATGATAATTGTAGTACATAATACGTCATTGCGAGACCATGTAATGGTCGAAAATTCATTTCTAATTGAATTTATTTCAGGATGACTCGAATTTTGTAAGAATAGCATGTTCTTTAGTAATTACTGGAAAAAATTGTTTGTTAAAAGGAAATAACTCTAATGTTTTATTGTTAACAAACTCAATTTCAATGATATCACCTGCATTAAAATTAAAGATATTGGTAATTTTTCCGATAACGACTAAATTGCTATCTAGCACTAATAAACCTCTTAAATCTTCAATGTAAAATTCGTCTTCACTTAATGTAGGAAAATCTGACCTATGACAAAAAATCTTACATCCTTTTAATTCTTCAGCGGAGGTTCTATTATTCACTTGGTTAAATCTACATATTATATCACCTTTAGAATTTTGACTAAGTAGTTTAAGAATAATTTTTTCTCCTAATTCATCAACTAAATTCATTTTAATGATATTAGTATTTGGCATAGTAAAAGATTTTACTATAACATTGCCCTTTATTCCTTGTGCTGATAGTACTACACCAACAAAAATTAAACCTTCTTTTATAGACATTATTTGAGTACACCTAATTCATTAAGAGAAACCATTTTTTCTTTTTAGGATAATTTCCAGATGCTTTCTCTAATTTTTCAAAATGCAATATGCCAAAACTATATCCAATCATGATTGGAATTGTAATAACCAGCAATCCATAATTACCTAAATATTCTGTTAAATAAATAAGCCCAAAAGATGTGATAATATACATTACCGTACGTGATATAGCATGTATAAAAGCACAATAAGTAAAACGTTTAAAGATAGGGAAATATTTGTAAAAAATTGGTGTGGCTGGAATGGTACGAGGTTCAAAAAGCACCATAAATGATTGGAGTAAAAAAATATCAAAAGGGGTTCTAACATTATCTAATAAGTATGGATAAATCAAAACAAAAATCCAGAAAATTACTAGTTTAATTTTTAAAATCACTATAGGATATATATAATAACTTAAATATATTAATGGTAAGATTCCTAATATTTCTACCACTGAGACGAAGAAATTTTGATGAATGACTTGCTCAGTTGTATAACCAAAATTACTTCTAAGAATTTCTCCACAATGAATAAATATTAAATAAAAATATACCGGCACAGCACATCTTATAAAAAAAAGAGATAAGGCTGTGATTTTATTAACTTTCTTTGTCCAAATAGGATCATTTTTTAGTATATCTTGTGCTTCATTAATGTCTACAAAAATTCTTTTCATTCGACGTTTTGCATCAACAAATTCTGGTGTTTCTCGTAGAGTTGTCCTATCTACTGAACCAATTAACGCAACTGATGTACCAAACCAAAAAACATAACGCCAATTGCAATTGTAATAGATAGTAATAGATGCAATTCCCAAAGCAAATGTTCCCCCTAATACAGATAAGAAAACCAATAGTGATATAACTGAATATTGTTGTGATGATTTTATAGTTTCGGTCAAATATAGTTCTGCCCCTACTATTTCTACCATGGAAGTAATACCTTGCATAATACGACATATTGATAAAATCACAGTAGCAGTGGTACCTATTTCAGCATAAGTTGGTAAATTAGCAATGATAAGACAAGAAATTGCCATCATAAAAGTGGTGATAATAACGGTTGCTTTACGTCCTATATTATCACCAATCCATCCAAAAACTAATCCTCCTATAGGTCGCAATAAATATGTGGAACAAAGAGTAAAAGCTAAAAGTAATTGTGCTGCATGTGGATCATATTTTGGAAAAAAAAGTTCATTAAGAACTACCGCCATATGTATATATACCATCAGATCAAAATATTCTAAGAATGTACCGATTGAGAGTAACAAAACGGCCTTTTTTTGTTTTTTAGTTAGATTGCTTTGAATATGCGACCCTTCTTCTTGTATCAATCTGCCCATTTTTGCTTTTATATTCTCCCTATTCACTAAGTAGCTCACCTTACGAACCCCGTGGCAATTTAAAAATTACAGAAAAGTACAAAACGTCTATTAGTAAGATCACGCAAATAGGTCGTGGTAATCCACACTCATTAGATTGCTTAGTCGTCACCAAAGTGGCTCTTTGCTAATAGATAGAAGTATAGCTAATCGGGTTAGTTATATACTCGAATGATTTGAAGAATTGGCTCCGCAAAACTTCGGGGTATTCGCATGCTCATGTACTAAATGTACACTCCGCTCGCTCACCTCTTGTTTTACGTTCCAATTCTCCAGATCATTCGAGTATACCTCCTAACTTTGAACAAGTTTTTTTTTGTTTTTTACTTTAAGATTTGTTGCAACTTTAGTTGACTTTATTTTTCTGCTATATGTTTTTGATGGTACCGTTATCTTTGCTATCAATTTATTAGCCATTGTCTTATTATTGCTCGGTTTATCAAAATGCGTATCTAATAGTTTTACCATTTGCAAATTTCTAGACTCAGCAGATCTGCCACCAGTGACAATAGCAACCAATGATTTGTTTTTTCTAGTTGCAGCAGTAATCAAGTTATAGCCAGCTGGAGTGGTATAGCCAGTTTTTAACCCTTCAACTCCTTCATAAGTTTCATTCACTTTATTATGCCCTCGTATAGTTTTACCTCTAAAAACAAAGTTATTTCTAGAAAAATAACTATAATATTTAGGAAAATCTCGCTTAATAGCTATAGATAATTTAGCAAGATCCCGAGCGGTAGTTTTTTGACAAGGATGATGCCATCCAGAAGCATTTTTAAAATAAGTATCTCTCATACCAAGCTGATGGGCCCGAATAGTCATCAACCGAGCAAATTTTTCCTCACTACCTTTAATATTTTCAGCTACGACCATAGCTGCATCGTTTGCAGATTTAACAATTAGGGCTAAAATAGCCTCTCTTACAGTAATAGATTCTTTTGCTCTAAGTCCTAGCTTACAGGGCAACATTCTCTCTGCGTTTTTTGAAACATATAATTTTTGGTTCATTGATAATCTGCCAGATTCTACTGCTTCAAATAATAAATACAAGGTCATTAGTTTTGTCAATGAAGCCGGATATATTTTAGTAGTAGAATTTTTATCATGCAAGATTCTACCAGTATTGTAATCTACAACAAGACTTGTCTGAGTTGGCAAAGATACCGGTTTTTTTGCAGCATAAGCAGGACATGAACTTATACTAAATGTTATTATACAGGAAAAAAATAGCAATAGTTGTAATCGCATTAGCATAATTATATGGTTTAAAAATCTTCTTGTTAAGATATAGTCAATTGATGAGAAGTTGGTGACGTCGTCACTCGTCGCTCGCCTATTACTTATAGGCGTCGCTCCATCGCTCCTAGCATCAACTTCTCCTGAATTGACTATAGAATAATATTACTAGTCGGCAAGGTTAAAATTATTGTTTTGTAACTGTGGATTTTTTTTGTTCTCTAAAGCCTTTGTTAATTCAGTTTCATCTAACGTTTTTATAGGGTCTAATATAGTACCTGATGTTTTTATTTTAAGATTTATAGGAGTATTTTGATTACTAGAGTCATTTAAATTAAGTTTTGAGTCTGCTATATAGAAAGATAATATTGAAGATAATGTCATGTCCCAATTATATACATTTACAGCTAATGATGCAGACCCGCTAGTATATTTCGTATTAAATACTACACCTTTTATTGTAGCTATGCCATTTTTTAACTGAATGTTGCCACGCAAACTATCTAATTCAGTTTGCCCTTGATACATAGCATGGGCTAAATCTTCTTTTAAATATTTAAGATTATAATCTTTATTATTAACTTTTTCTATAAATGAATCAATGGAAAAATTACTAATCTTAGCATTTTTTATGACAAACTCTGATTGAGTGCTAAGCTCATATAACAATTTTTTTAAACTATCACCATTAGTGGCGAGTGTTCCATTGATACTCATTCCCCCGTAATTGTTTAGTAACCCTTTTGGAAAAATATTAGATAATTGAGCTAAATCAATAGAATTTAGGGCATAAACAAAGTTAAGAGTATATGGATCTAATAAAATATTACCTTCTGCTGCTAATTTACCAGAAAGTAAATTTGCTTCAAGGTTACTGATCTTAAATAGGGCATTGTTATTTGCTAAAGCAAATTTAATATTTTGTAATACTAGATCATTCTGCGTTATTTTTGATAACATGCCATCTAATTTTAACTCTATTTTTTCTAAATCAAATTCATTTAGTAATTTATTTCGTAGATTAAGTAAAGATTCAGCAGTTAAATAGTTAACATTAAGAGAACCATCATTTATTGTAACTTCTAATTGTGGTTTAATATTATTTGCTAACAAATTGGCACTAAGATTGATGTAATCACTATTGGTTCTTATATCAAGATTACTAATTTCAATATTACCTGGCGAAATATTTGCTAATATATATGCTTTCCCAAATGAACTATCTCCCATAAGTATATCATTGATCGTGATATCAAAATTACCTAAATAATTAACTGTTCTAATGGGAATATATTTAGCTAAGTATGATTCATCTTTCATATTTTCTGACAAACTTTTGGCAAATTTTACCAATGGTGAAATTATTGGATAATCCTCTCTATTTAAATCTATCGAGGAAAAGTCAAGAATAGCTATAAAATGCGGCATAGAACCAATAAATCTAGCCGTAATATTACCGGTAACTTTAGTATTCTCAGTTTTTAGCATAAGATTTTGTAAATATACATCTATTAAAGTTAGTTTTAAATCTGAGGATAAAATAAAAGCTGTAGGCTTTTTACTAACTGCCTGTTGATAACCTAAAGTATTCAATACAGAATTAAGGTCATTATGTTGCAAGTAAATTGTGCCGTCAAATATACTTCTTACTGAGTTTTGAGTTACATTACCTACAAATTGAAAATTTCCTCCGGATTTTATTGTACCAGAAAAATCATTAACCACTAATACCCCTTTGTCTAAATTAAGCAAAATTTTAGTATTATTTAATACCTCATCGTTATTTAATATTATTTGATCAACTAAAATATTGGTGATAATTGATTTATTCTCAAAGAGAAACCTTAACCCAAAAATTGAATTGCTAAATTGTTTAATATTATTTGATGAGGTAATCAGTGATTTTGCATCTATCTTAGGAAAATGTAATTTTATTATACTAGTAACATCATCACTTTTATTCAAATATATTGAACCATTACCTGCTAGTGAATTAGAATCTATAATTATATTTTCTAGCTTAAGTAATTGGGGAGTAGGTAAAATATCAAATTTTATATTTATCTTTTCATTCGGATTAAATCTTCTAAACAAAGAATCTAAATCTGGTATAAGAATATGTAATATATCAGCTAAATGTTGTATTAGATATTCTGCTTTGCCATTTATCAGTTTAGAGTCTATATAGGTTTCTAACAGGTGAAAATTATAATCACTATTAGCGATAGTAAGGTCAAGATTTATTTGATTAGCATTTCTTTCAAAGAATCCGTATAATTTTCCTACATACCCCCCATTTCCCTTGAATGAAATTTTACTAGAAACAGGGTTGTTTTTAAATAGAGAGCAGTTATTTAAAGTAAGAATAGGTTGGTTATCTTTATTTAAAATAGTCAGATTTTTAACATCAAAATTTATATCTATTATACCATTTATTATCAATGAACTAACTATCCTATCATGGTTTATAATGTCAAAATCCTGCTCATCTGAATATATTGTGGCATTATTTATGGTTACAGCACTAATTTTTGGTCTAAGAATTAATAATGACCACGGAGCAAAGTAAATTTTTATATTTTCTAATTCTAGCCTGCCATCTTCTTTTATACGATCAATAGTCAAATAAGGTCTAGGAAATTTAGTTATTTTTATGTTTTTTAGATTTTGAGGAGAAATTTTTAATTCATTGACAAAACTGTTACTGACAGAATTATAGTCAACAAAGTTTACAGCAACTAATATAGAGCATATTAACAATGAAATAGCAATGATAGTAGATATAATTATTTTTCTTATCATAAAAGATTATCCAATATCCAATATTACTAGGAGGTTGTCGAAAATAGTTCAAAATATAATTAACCTGAATTAGATATAACAATTTATTACAAATTCGGTTATATCTATAAATATAACAGATTTTTTTAATCCACTAATAGCTGTTTTCACTATTTTTGCGGTATTGCTTATTTTTTATTCATCATAAGATGATAACAAAAAAATTCGTGAACGATCACTAAATATGTTCCCAGAACTTTGGTTTGCTTTCTGATCATGATTTTTGTCTCTTGGCTATATATATTCCACTTGAGATTATTATTATTGCTCCAACAATTGAGAAAATATCTGGTATTTCTTGCCAAATAACTATACTTAAAATTAAAGAAAATAAAACACTGCTATAAGCTAAAATACTCGTTTCTGTAACTAAACCAATTTCTAATCCTTTATTTAATAATATTTGGTGTAAAAGCATCAACAGAGCATTGATTGATAACAAGACCCAGTCATTTAAAGAAACTTGTGTTATAGCAAAATTCATTAAAAAAGGTAACATACTAAGAGAAGCTATCCCAAAATAATATACTAATACTCTATCTGAATTTTCTGTTTTTAGTAAATTTTTTATTGATATGAGAGTTAGTGCCATAAATATTCCACTAAATAATCCAAAAATTGCTCCCAAATTTATAATTTCTCTTGATGGTTTTAATATTAATAAGCACCCAATAAAGCCAATTATCGCTAAAAATAATAGTTCTTTGTTAATAGATTTATCAATAAAAATGCCAGTTATTAGTAACACCCAAAGTGGAGAAAGATTTGTAAGTACACTGACATTAAAAAGAGACAAGTAATTTACTGACGAAAACATGCAATACCAATATCCTATGCCTAATAATCCCCTGCTAATTAATGCCCAATAATGTTGCGACACTATTAATCTACCATGAGACTTTATAACTTTTGGTAAAAAATAGATAGTACAAAGAAAAAATTGTGAAAATACCACTAAAGAAATAGGAACACTGTTGTTAAGGGATTTTATTATACTGGCTTTCATTGCTCCAAGTCCAAATGCACTTAAAATATATAATGTTGCTTTCATGAGTTTATACTTTGGTTAGTTTATTAAAACTTTGTTGCACATCAGTAAGTAAAAATTTATAAGGTATTATGCTATACATAAGCGTCATTGCGAGAACTGGAGAAGCACGACGAAGCAATCCAAAAACATACGCTAATAATATCTTTGTATAAATTGGGTTGCTTCATCGCCACTAAAGTGGCTCCTCGCAATGACTCTTAGAACTCAGCTTTTTCCCTCAAATTGATACGTATACAGAATTACACTTTTATGATAGAATAAAAAATGTAAGATGCTATGGTAAAAATTCCCTTTAATTGTTTACAATAGTTATTCTATATTTTTACTACCCTGATCATCAAGACCTTTGGTGCCATCCAACTTTGCATTAACTAAAGATATTTTACTAACAAAAGCTCTGATAAAATTAACATTTGTTAAATCAGTATCATTAAAGTTTGTATTATAAAGTTTAGCGGATTCTAAATTGCTACCAATAAGCGACGATTTACTGAAATCTGCATTACTTAGATTTGCCATAGTTAGATTAGTATTTTGCAATATACAATTCTGGATTATAGCATTAGATAAATCAACTCCTTTAAGAACAGAACCTGAGAAAATAGTTTGGTTAAATACCAGACCTGACAAATTTAAACCTTGTAAATTGATATTTGATAAGTCTTTCACCTGTTCTAAATCTTTTACAGAATATATAGTGTTTACTGACTTAAACTTATAAAAGTCCTGACTATTTAATACAATATTTCTATTGAAATCTGAATTAATAAAATCAGCATCTTTATATCTCACGTTACTTAATTGAGAATTTATGGTTGGTGAACTATCAAAAATGACTTCTGATAAATCTGAATTTATGATAGCTATCTGATAAAAATGGCTATCAACAAATTTTATCCCATTTAAAACAGTATTTTGTATCAGTGCTTTAGTAAAATTTACCGTATTAAATTTAGTAGCAGAGAAATTAGAGTTTATTAATTCACTATTGGTTAAATCAGAGTTAATAATAGTTGCTTGCTTGACATAGCTATTATTCAATGATACGCTGGTAAGATTGCTATTCTCAATATGAGCATTAGCGATATTAATTTTATTTAACTTGAGCAAAATGCTATGGCAGTTCTTTATTGATAGCTCCTTTATAATAGCATCATTAAAATGAGCATTATCCATCACACTATTTTGAATTTGTACTTGATTCAATTGCACATTATTCAAATTGGTATTTTTTAAATTACAATTCTCAATAATTGCATTGGCAAAATCTGCAGATTGAAAGGAAGAGAAAGAAAATAACGAGTTAGTAAGCTTTATATTTTTTAATTGAGCTTGATTAATAATAGCATGAGTAAAATCTGAATTGCTAATCACCGCTCCAGTAAAGTCCACCCCAGTTAGATCCACAGATTCACAATAACAATTAGTCATATTGAGGTAATTAGCTAATATTTGCCGTAAATCTGTACCATAAAAAATAGAATTTGAGATAACTGCTTTTTTAAAACTACCTTTTGCTAAATTACTTTTTTGAAAATTAGAATTACTGATCATAGCCTCATCAAATACAGCTCTAGTAAGATTTGCATTTTCAAAATTAATATTTTCTAAATTAGCTTTGACAAAGTCAGTGTCCTCAAGATTTGATTGAATAAGATTACTATTTCTAAAATGAGTATTCTCAAACATCGATGCTTGAAAATCTGCACCATAAGCTGATATATTTTTTAATATAGTATTAGAAAGATCACTTTCTTGAATTATAGATTTTGTTAAAATTGCATTCTCAAAATTTGTTCCTGAGAAATCTACCCGTGATATTTCACAGAAACTTAAATCAACACCAGAAAGATCCTCATTTATCAGTTTAACACCTACTAGTTTTAAGCCTCTAAGATTTGCACCAAATTTATTTTTAATATTTACTGGTACCTTATTTTTATTTTGCTCTGCTATATAATTTCTAATAATGAGACTTTGACTATTAGATAACAAACCATCTGCATCTCTTGAAGAATCTGAACATCCGGTAAGAACTAAAAGCAAAGTTACAATAAAGAATTTTACACCGCCATGCGATATTACAGGTTCCTGTCTACGTGATATAGAGGTAACCGTCATTGCGAGAAGCAGCAAAACTGCGACGAAGCAATCCAGATTATTTATTGTGCTACAAGTTTTCCTAGATTGCTTTGTCGTTACTAAAGTGCCTCCTCGCAATGACCTTGTTATTTGAATCATAAAATAGTATTCTTTCTGCCTTTTACATAAGAATATGTAGAAGAAAATATTAGCATCTTTACTAAGCCACTCGGTATAAATATTATAAATCCACTATAAATAGCTTGTTTAATTCCTATAAATGTTGCTAACCAACTAACTCCCAAAAAGTAAATTATAAGATGTCCTATAAGACAAGTACAAAATATACTCAAATAACGTGAGTATGTTCCAGTAAATCTTTCAGAAAACTTACTGTTAAGTATACTCATCACAGGAGTAGCGATTAAATATCCTATCAGATAACCACCTCTTGCACCAAACAAAATATGTAAACCACTTGATAGCTCTGCAAACATTGGTAGCCCTGCCACGCCAATTGTAATATAAGCTAAAACCGTAGCAAAACTAAGTCTTGGGCTATAAGTAACAGCAATAATACAAATCACCACAGTTTGCATGGATATCGGCACTGGTTGGAGAGGAATAACGATTTGTGAGCCAGCAAATAGAGCGGCTACCCCCAGCATTACTTTAGCAATTACAAGATAGTTATTAGCTATGATAGTTGGTAAAGTTGTTTTATTCATAATTGTCATAAAAATCCTCGTCATTAAATTTATTACTAGGAATATGTAAATTGAGTAATTTCAATTTACGATGTAATGCTGAACGTTCCATACCTACAAAGGTAAAATAAAACTACTTTCACTAATATATATTTTAAAGAGTGTTCTTTCTACCTCTTATATAGTAGTAATATAAAGAAGAAAATATTAGCATCTTTACTAAGCCACTCGGTATAAATATTATAAATCCACTATAAATAGCTTGTTTAATTCCCATAAATGTTGCTAACCAACTAACTCCCAAAAAGTAAATTATAAGATGCCCTATAAGACAAGTACAAAATATACTCAAATGACGTGAGTATGTTCCAGTAAATCTTTCAGAAAACTTACTGTTAAGTATACTCATCACAGGAGTAGCGATTAAAAATCCTATCAGATAACCACCTGCTGCACCAAACAAAACATGTAACCCACTGGATAATTTTGCAAATATTGGCACCCCTGCCACGCCAATTGTAATATAAGCTAAAACCGTAGCAAAACTAAGTCTTGGGCTATAAGTAACAGCAATAATACAAATCACCACAGTTTGCATGGATATCGGCACTGGCTGGATAGGAATAACGATTTGTGAGCCAGCAAATAGAGCGGCTACCCCCAGCATTACTTTAGCAATTACAAGATAGTTATTAGCTATGATAGTTGGTAAAGTTGTTTTATTCATAATTGTCATAAAAATCCTCGTCATTAAATTTATTACTAGGAATATGTAAATTGAGTAATTTCAATTTACGGTGTAAAGCAGAACGTTCCATACCTACAAAGGCTGAGGTCTTAGAAATATTATTATTAAACCTATGCATCTGAGCAGCTAAATATTGTTTTTCAAAAACCTCCCTTGCCTCTCGGAGCGGCATGATCATTATATCAACATTATCTTCCTGCTTTGCAGGACTAGAACCATTAACTAAAATTTCTGGTGGTATCATAGTTGGTTTTATCACTTGATTATTATTTGAAGATAACGGATTCATAATTAAAGTCCACTCTATTACATTACGTAATTGCCTTATATTACCTGGCCAACTATAAACTTGAAAAGCGGCAATTGTTTCATCAGAAAACTCACGTGTTTTTAAACCAGAAAACTTAGAAAGTTGCTTAACAAAATACTTCACTAATGCAGACATATCATCCTTTCTCTCATATAAAGATGGAACTTTTAGGGAAATAACGTTTAATCGATGATATAAATCCTCCAAAACTTCTCCTTTACTTATCTCTTCTTGTATAGTCTTAGAAGTTGCAGCAATAACCCTTATATCTAGTTTTATTGGTTTACCTCCTGGCTTATGAAACATTTGGTCTTGCAAAAATTTAAGTAAGTTTACTTGCACTGAAACTGGTAAACCACTAATTTCATCTATGTACAAAGTGCCACTATTTGCTACTTCTAATATCGAAGGACGTCTAATGTCCTGGTTATCTATTCCCTTAAATAATTCTTGATGAATACGGTCAGGATCCATACATACTGGACTAAAGATTACGAAAGGTCCACTAGCCCTTTTTGATTTCTTATGAATTAACCGAGCAGCTAGTTCTTTACCACTACCAATTTTGCCTTGAATAAATACTCTACTAGTAGCTAAAGCAGCTTTTTCAATATCAGACTTAAGTTTGGCGGTAATGTGAGAGTTACCTATAAGCTCAGTTTTATTAATAACCTTTGATTTTAGATCAAGATTCTCACGCTTTAACTTAGTTGCCTCACAGGCCCTTTTTAACAAGATCACTAGCTTATCATGACTAAACGGTTTTTCTAAATAATCATAGGCCCCCATTTTGATAGCATTTACTGCAGTTTCAATAGTACCATGCCCGCTGATAACTATCACAGGCATTAGCGGGTAACGTTTTTTTACTATCTCCAGAACTCCAAGTCCATCAAGCTCGCTACCCTGCAGCCAAATATCTAAAATAATTGCTGAGGGGGTTTTTTCATGAAGTATTTTTAAAGCCTGCATGCTATTAGCAGCAGTTTTGGTAGTAAAACCCTCCTCTTTTAAAATATCTGAGACTAAATCTCTAATATCTGCTTCATCATCAACCACAAGAACATCTATAGACATCAATTTTTCCTAAAACTAATTATTGAAATTATAGGTTAATAGCTAATATAAAAGAAATCAACTAATTTTTATAACATTTTTACCACATAATCAAAACTATACAATTTTCCTATTTAAGTGCATGTTTGATAAGAGAGATGGTAACAGCTTGCTTACGAACTAATGCATAGTGCATTATTACATCCAATAATTTGATTATTTGATCAAATTGTCGTGGTAAATTAATTAATAAATATTCAATTACACAGTCAGATACCTTAACCGACTGATCGGAAAAATATTTAAAGATTAATTTGCTCATCAATTCATCATCTGGCTGATTTATTTCTAACCTTAGAACAGAATTGATTCTTGATGATAAATCCTGTAATGCAAAATTATTAGCTAAACTTCCTGTAGTCATCAACAAATATTTACGACACTCACTTATTAAATTAAAACAATGGAGGATATTTCTTTCCTGCCAAAATTCTATATCTTCCATAATAAAAGCATTATACTTCATAACATGCTCTGCACTAAGTATATCTGAATCTTTTTTTATAAAAAATGCATTCGACAAATTTTGCCATATTTTACTAAGATATGTTTTACCAGAGGAAGGAGGTCCATAAAGCAAAATTGTAAACTCATAGGGTTTACTGCCCCAAATTCTCGACCAGTTTTTTATTGAATTGTATGCGATTTGATTAGAAGGTGAATTAATAAAATTATCTAGAACATATCGATCATTACCAAATAATGGTAATATATATTGCTGGGAATCTCGCATAATTAATAGATAATCTTTAACTCTTATAAAACTTACTAGATTTATAAAAATCGATAGCAGCTAAAAACAAAACTTTTATTATACTGGCAATTGGTATAGCAAATAATATACCCAAGAAACCAAATATATTACCTAATGCAAGAACTGCAAATATTATCCAAAGGGGATGTAGACCGATCTTATCACCTATAATTTTCGGTGATAAAACATATCCTTCAACTATTGTGCCAACCAAATAAATAATGATTATATAAAATAATGTACTGACCATACCAAAAGCAAAATAACTAACAATCATGGTAAGCGAAAAGGATATTAAGATGCCAACAAATGGTATAATTATTGAAAAACCAGACAAAACCCCTAACAATAATCCTAAATCTACACCAAGAATCGACAAAGAAACTCCGTAATATATTGATAATAATAAACAAACATTTAGCTGTCCCCTTATATAAGCAGACAGGGAAGTATTAATGGCTGATAATATTTTTAGAATTTTCTTTTTACCTTTCAAAGGTAGTAAAAGGTTTATATTTTCTGACATTGTTAACCAATCTCGTAAAAAATAAAATAATATAAGTGGTATTAATAAAATCAATACAAATAAATTGATTGTTACCATAGTAACATGCCAAATATTATTAGCAAGCCCTGTGATCAACAAAAATATACCATTAACAAAGTTACTAATAGAATTTTTTATATTATCAGCAATATCTGGATCTATTGAATAAAATTTTGCCGTAATAACAGGTATTAATTCAGTTTGTAAATAATCTTTATAAGCTGGAATTTTACTAATTAGCAAAGTTGTTTGTTGATATATGATAGGCAGCAACACTACCATTACTATAGCAAAAATGCTAAAAAATAGAAAGGAAATTACTGAAACCACTATAGTTCTAGATAATTTATATCGTAACAACAGATTATCAATTATAGGCTGTAATATATATGATATTATCCCAGCTATAAAAAATGGCATCAATATATTAGAGATCAGAGTCAAAGTTACTATAATAGTGCCAACAACAATAACCCAAAAAATAGTTTTATCCAAGATGGTTCCTTTTCTTTTATCAATTACTGCAAAGTATATAGTCAATTCAGGAGAATTTGGGGCTAGGAACGATGGAGCAACGCCTATAAGTAATAGGCGAGCATTGAGCGACAACGTCTCCAACTTCTCATCAATTGACTATAACTTAACAAAAAATTTTGTCAACAGAACCTAGCAATAAACCATATTGCTTCAATAAACGGTCTTATTTTTTCCTAATTCTTGTTGTGTATAGCTTTTTTTTTTTCTTAAAAAATGATAAAATTGCTTCCCATGCTTGGTCTTCTATGTAATACTTCATATCGGTAGTTTCTTGGTTTCGATAACTAGAAACTACCATTTCTTCTTACTATTGCAACTTCTTTATTCTACTCTGATAACTTAACATAAAATTTTGTCAACAGAACCTAGGAGTTTGTCAAAAACGGGTTAAACAATGTCTAACAGAATTACAAACAAGTGGGTTCATTGATCACTCTTTAATTACTACGATCAAACATAACCTAAAATGCCGCAATATTCTATGTATTAGAATTCTTAAAAAATTTATAAGTTTTCGTAAAGCTAACGATAATTCTTCTCACTTTAATCACATAAATAATCGATCTAGCCATAAAAAATTTTTCACTCAACCGGAAAAAAATTACCACTCAACTGAAAAAAATTTTTCTCCACTCAATATAATAGATAATAATATATCTATATCTTTATCTAGATATAAAAAAAATGGACAAAATTGTGGACAAAGTTTGCCAGAGCTTGAATCAACTGAGGAGCAAAGCTTTAATTTGCCGCAGGAGGTAAAGGTAAAAAGAGGTGAACAAAATTTACCAGAGCTTAAGTAAGGGGGTGCTAACAGTTCTCATTACAAGTGTAGTATACAAGTATTTTCATCCTTCTCAGGATGTTAGGTACCATCAATCAAATATGCAAAATGGATATTCTGGTAGAAGCTTTGATACAAAATATGTTACTCCATTTTTAAGAAAATATGAATTTCCATCAATGTCTGAAAGTGGTTGGCTAACTCGTTCTCTTGAGCAACCTTATCCATATATATTAGACTACAAGGGAAAAATATCACCAAAAGAAGTCGCCGAAGCTTTTTTATTAATTCTTAATCTTACCACCTCTAATTGTAGTTCAATATTTTCTCTTGCTAACTCCTGTAAATAAATAAAATTTTAGATTGTTATATATAGTAAATAAAAAGTTTTGTTTTATAGAAAAATATTCTTGTTATATAAGAGAATTTTTGATATATTGATTGTTATAGTCAATTGATGAGAAGTTGGGGGCGTCGTCGCTCCTGGCCCCAAATTTTCCTGAATTGACTATATAAAGAATTTTTTACAAAGCTCATCAATTTATACAATTTGGAGGTTTAATTATGTCTGTTAAGAGAATTATGGAAAAGGTAAAAAAACTGTACAAGGTATAGAGAAAGCTAAGGCAAGGCAACCTAAAAAGCCAGAGCCTAAGAAAATTAATTGTTTTGATATAGACTTGGACAATGTTGTAGATTAGCCCTTATTAATCTTAACGTTAAAAAAATCCCTGCAAAAGTTGCTAATGTTGTGACAACTACTGTACTAAAAGATCCGGTAGCTATGGCAATCGATGAAGATAGTATGCTAATAATAGGTCACCATGGGGAGATATTTGAGATTTCTATTAATAACTAGACATCATTGCGAGAAGGTGCATAGGCATTAGTTTAAGAAAATAAAGTAGAAAAATCGTCATTGCGAGCCACCGTAGGTGGCGTGGCAATCCATTTCTAATCACTTTTTTGGATTGCTTCGTGACCTTACGGTCTTCTCGCAATGACGGTTTCTCAATTATTGTTTTTTTAAACTAACGCTTATGCAAGGAGGCGTAGTAATGTATTCGGGTTAGCTATGCAAGCATAACTGGTTTATTGCTTATGTTGAATGCTGAGGTTAATTATGTTTAAGTGGGATCAATGTCTGTTATATACAATCAGGATGACGTTATATATGACTATCTTGTTTCAAACGATACAATATCTAATTGAGCATAATATAGGTTTTTATGAACTTTTCTTTAGCAAGGATGTATTATACGATACCCTTTACTCACTATTTTTTTGGTTTATTTTTTCTATAATTCAGTATTACTATAAGTATAAAAATAAAAAACTTTGACAACTATATTGGTAGCTTTATTTAGTAACCTAATCAATACCCAAAATCTTATGGACTTGTATAGAAAGGCGATAACCGTACTTAAGTGCCAAATCAATAGCCAGTTGTTCATTCTCTTTGTTTAGCAATGGGTTGTTTTGATCCATAGGCTGGATAAATACTGGTATATTATATTTACTTTGCCCGACTTCAGGTATGTTAGAATATTCTGGTATATTTTTAGCTACTAAGAATTTTATGGCATTAATGCGAGATAGTAAATCATTTCGCAATAAGGAATAACCATTTTTTGCAGCTTTGGGTGAGCAAACTATATGCACTTTATCTGGAATTTCACGATATAACGTGCCATTAGTTTCTATTTGCACTATATAATCCAAATTTATTAATTTATGACACAATAATTCTATAGGTTGACGAAAAGGCTCACCTCCAGTTATAACCACTAATTTGACATTAATCGTAAATCTTTGGACTTCTTCGATAATATTATTAATAGTCAATATATTAAAATCTTCAAAGTCGGTATCGCAAAAATTACAAGCTAGATTGCATCCACCAAGCCTAATAAAGACAGCAGGCATACCAACAAAAGGCCCTTCTCCCTGAATAGTCTTAAAGATACTTTTAATCTCTAGGCTAGTCCCGTCATTAAATATTGCTGCCCTTTTGGGATTTTGTCCAAACATAAAATATAGTATAAAAGATTCATTGTGGAAGTAATATGCTGACAAACTTAGTTTTAGATAAGTCAACTATAGGTTTTACAAGAACATTTTCTGAATTTGCTTTGTTTACGTAACCAACTGTTATGCCATAAGGATAAATATTTCCATAACCAGAGGTTATAACTTTTTCACCTTTTTGGACCAAGTGGTTTTTTGATAAATAGAGTATTTTACTACCGTTACCATATCCACTCATAATACCTTTCTCTTTTGAAGAGGTTGTAGTGATCGGAATTCTAGAATTCACGTCATTAACTAAAATTATCTTAGAATAATTGTTGCTTACCTGTATTACTCGTCCAACTAATCCTTTACTGTTGGTAACTATTTGATCAATTGCCACACCATGTTTTGCACCAGCTGACAGTAAAGCAGTTTTGCTGAAGGGATTTAATGAGACGCTTAACAATTTAGCACTAACATAGCTATATTGCTCTTCTTCTATAACTGATAATAGTTGTTTTAGCTCTCTATTTTCAGATTGGATTAAATATATATCACTCTGCAAGCTCTTTAATCTTGCCACCTCTAATTGTAATTCAATATTTTCTCTTGCTAAGTCCCGTAAATAAATAAAATTTTGGGTTATTAGGTTAATTTGTTTAAATATATTTTCATGAATTAGCAAGCCACTAAACATAACATGTCCAACGATTTCAAGAGACATAGAAGAGAGTCTTTTTGGAGTAGCAATAAATAAGTAAAGCGAAGCTATGGTAAAAAATAAAATCAAACCACGTTTTGCGGTGACAAGTATAAATTTAGCTAACCCTGCTATTCTACTAGGATTCTTTATTCTATTTGCTAGTAATGCCATTTGTTAATCTTGTTTAAATAACACATGCTTTAATTTTTGAAAATCTTCTAATACTTTTCCTGTGCCAAGAGCTACGCATGATAAAGCCTGTTCAGCAACAATTACCGGTAATTTAGTTGCTTCTTTTAGAACATGATCTAGGTTTCGAAGTAATGCTCCACCACCAGTCATAACAATCCCCTTATCTACAATATCCGATGAAAGTTCAGGGGGGGTGCATTCCAACGCTACTTTTACTGCGTCGACAATTTGGCTGACTGGTTCAATTAGACTATCAGCAATTTGTTTCTCGTTTAGTAGCATTTCTTTAGGGATGCCATGAATTAAATCCCGCCCTTTAATTTCCATTACTCTTGGTTCTAAACTATCATCTACATAAGCAGCACCAATCTGCTTTTTAATTTTTTCTGCTGTAGCTTCACCGATTAGCAAATTATAATGCCTTCTAATGTAGGAAATAATAGACTCATCCATTTTATCACCACCAACCCGCACTGATCTAGCATATACAATACCGCCTAATGATAAGACGGCTACTTCTGTTGTTCCACCGCCTACATCAACAATCATTGAACCAGTTGCTTCTGTTACTGGTAAGCCAGCACCTATTGCTGCTGCCATAGGTTCCTCTATAAGATACACATCTCTACCACCTGCACTCTCCGCTGCTTCTTGGATAGCTCTACGTTCAACGGGTGTAGAACCTGAGGGTACACAAATTATAATCATTGGACCAGTAAATGAGCGGCGACTATGTACTGTTCTGATAAAATGCTTTATCATCTCCTCAGCCCCCTTAAAATCAGCTATAACCCCATCTTTTAGTGGTCTCTTAGCTTCAATATCGGTTGGGGTGCGTCCTAACATATTTTTTGCTTCATGACCAAATGCATATGGTTTAAATGCTCCATCCACTTTAATCAATGCAACTACAGAAGGTTCGTTTAATACGATTCCTTTGCCTTTGACATACACTAAAGTATTAGCAGTACCAAGATCTATTGCCATATCACTTGCAAATCTACTGAAAAATTTTGTTAGCATTTTTATTTCTCCAAAGTCTTAAGTTCTAACCATCTTATATCAATTCTCAAGATTAAATACATTTGAATATATCAAATTTTCTTAGAATGCATAATAACAAAATTACTGAAAAATAATATACATATATTTGGTAATAAAATAGCTAAGAAAGGAGGAGTTGCATTATATGCAAGTATTTTAAACAACACCTCTAATAAAGAATAAATAATAAAACCTAAAAATAAACCAATTACTAAAATTTTTTCCTGAGAATTATCACGTTGCCTAAGGCTAAAAAAGCATGCTGCTAAAATTACGGTAGTAGCCATAATTATAGGTTTAAATAACTGTTTATAGAAATAAATCTGATAATTAGTTATGGGTAAGCCAAATTTTACTAATTGCTGAATTATATCTGGTAAATCCCAAATAGCAATCATTTCAGGGGTTATAAAACTATTTAGTAAGTTATTTATTGACAAATTTGTTGGAATGGCAAAATTCTCATATTGCTTGAAGTTATTAGCATCCGAAAGTTTTACAGAAGTTAATTCAAAATTATTATCGATTAAAATAGCATATTGAGCATCAATTCTTTTTACGAAGCTATTTTCATTATCCAAGAATAATATAATAACCTTATTTAACTTATTATTCACTATATCAATAGACCCAGCCTGAATAATTCTTTTATTGCCTTGGTAATTTTCAAGAAATAGTAAACCCGATTTTGATATGCTAAGATTAGTAGCTGGCTTTTTAAGCAATTTTGCTTGTAAAGATTCATATTTATGTAAGCCGAGTGTACCAATAGGGTTACATATAGTTATTAATATTATACCAAGAATAATCGCTGCAAAAAATGGAACAGCAATAACCCGCCAAATATGTATACCATTGCATAAAATAGTTATTAATTCGTTATGTTTAGTTAGTCTTCTTAGAAAAAATAACATTGCAATAAAGCTAAGCAGAGAAGCTACTTCATTAGCCAAGTAAGGTATTTTATATAATACTAGTTTCCAAAAAGAATGTGTGGGAATATAAATATCTTTAAATTTCTGTAAAAGATCAAAGATATTTGAAAGAATTAAAACCCCAATAAGCAGAAGCAATATACCGATAAAATAGCTACAATATAGTCTAAATAGGTAAATTGAAAGTATTCTGAAATTAATCATTTTAAAATAAAATGTTCACCTGTTAATTTTGGTGGGCCCGGCAGGACTTGAACCTGCGACAACACCGTTATGAGCGGTGGGTTCTAACCAACTGAACTACAGGCCCTTTTATAACGATTGATAAGTTTTATATAATTATTAGCTTTATAAGTCTAGTAAAATTTGTATAACACTTGAAAAAGTTTTAATTAATTAGTTACCTTCGACAGGCTCCTAGGTTCTGATCAATTTTCTGCCATATTTATTTTGTTTTACAGCTATAATAATATATTGCTTTAAAAAACATGATTCCCAATGTCCAACTTGAGATTATTAATTCTATTATTTTGTATTTTGTGGCTAGTTCTGGATTTACAACGTGCATATACCCAAAAAAATATTTGATTGAAAAGATGATGATTATCAATATAAATGGTTGCCACGATCCTGGAATAATTATTTTATTATTATTAATTTGCATAAGTGGTTTGTCAAAAAATTGCCAATTAACAATAATAGATATAATTAGTACTATAAAAAATAACATTAAATCTTTCATACTAGAATATCCTTTTATAGAAAATAACAAGAAAACAACAGGAGAAATAAATAATTTTGGTGGTGATATAACTCTTTGCTTAGTTGCTTTAACTCCTATAAAAATTAAGTAACCAAATAATAAATATACATAAAATGGTGT
Source organism: Candidatus Tisiphia endosymbiont of Xenochironomus xenolabis (assembly GCF_964264705.1). Classification (NCBI taxonomy): domain Bacteria; kingdom Pseudomonadati; phylum Pseudomonadota; class Alphaproteobacteria; order Rickettsiales; family Rickettsiaceae; genus Candidatus Tisiphia; species Candidatus Tisiphia endosymbiont of Xenochironomus xenolabis. The sequence continues at coordinate 181,995 of NZ_OZ183473.1, read as the reverse complement.
AGCCTTTAAAAAATATAAGATTTGCATGTTTATTCCTTATAAATTTAAATGATTAACATATAACTAGCCCGACTACTCTTCATTGCAAGGAGTATATAAGCCTCAAACGTCATTGCTAGGAGGCGTGAGCCAACGAAGCAATTTCTAATCAACTTTTATGGATTGCCGCGTTGCCGCAAAGCGGCTCCTCGTAATCTGATGTATCCCCACGAAATTAAGCACGACAAAGCTCCGTCTTTATAATAGATGCCAGGGGTTCTAGCAATGGTTTTATGGTATGCAAATAATTAAATTCAATAATAAATTTCCCAAGGGTAAAATACGAATAAATCTTTTTATCTTTTACTGTGTTAGGTTGGAAAATTCTTTGCATACCTTGGCTATAGCCTACCACACCTATAACCCAATATGTTATAATAACAATGGCAGATAGTAACATTAAAACTCCCCATCTATTCACATCTAAAGTTCTAATATATCTTCCAGCAAGACCAATTTGATGACTTTTTATCACTCGAAACGTCTCCTCTATTTGCATACGTTTGCTATATAACCTCACTATTTCCGCTCCCTTATATTCATCAGAACTTAAGTTAGTTACCAATATCCAAGGTTCTTTTGCAGCTTTGTTATATGAACCATTTGCTGTTTTGCTGCTAGTACGATTCCTGCTAACCTTCTGCACTCGCCCCTTAGGGACTTTACAAGTTGTAACCATTCTGCAGGAATATTTATGAGCTTTGGTTAGCAGAATCGTACCACATTCCATCGTTTTTGAACCAATTGATAGTATGAAATTTTCAACTGATATCCAATCCTCATTCTTAGCTAATTTTAAATCTTTTCCTCGTCGTACCCGACACATCCAACTCCACCCTTGTTTTTCTATTTCCTTCGTTCTGCCCTTTAATTCACCTTCTTCAAACACATCTTGATATAAAGGTAAACTCATCCTTCTTGTACAAAATTAAGTACTTAGCATTTGTACCATGCGATCATCTTTAAGATAACATAAATCAATCACAACGCTTTCATCATTAGAATGCTTGATAAACTCAAATATGAAATATGATAAAGCACTATAGAGACTATCAACCTCGTTATATAAAGATTTGTTATATACATCTATCAACTTTTTTTATTTTATGTTTTACTTTACTATCACCACTCAAGTTCCTGCCAATTGCACTCAAAGACAAATTCTGACTATATCGCAAGCCTTCTGCAACATCAAGTAACGCATTTAAACGATTATTATGTATAAAAGAACAATGTTCTTTTATTACTTCATTTAATACTGTTTTTACATCCATAACCTACTATCTCCATCATCATTAAATAATGAAGATATTCTATCAATTCTTGCTATTTTGCAATAATTTCGTGTGGATACATCAGCTCGTAATGACGTCTTGTACTTTTCTGCAATTTTTAAATTGCTATGGGGTTTATGCGTAAGGTGAGTTAGATATCAAACCTTATACCAGTCATTAAATTATGCCCTCTGTAAGCACTTTTATATAATTTGGGATCATCCTTGTCATTACCTTTAGAACTTGTTTGTCCATAATCTCTCCAACTATAGGCAAAATCTAATTTTATGCCATTAACCAAATTAAAAGAAACCCCAGCAGTCAACTGATAAGCAAAATTATTAGCATTCTTAGAGGATATAGAAAATACTATTGTTTCAGATTTACCTTTCTCATTAGTTGCAGTTGCAGTACAAACTCTTTTCTCTTGCACTTTTGCCATACCAACACCAGCTCCGACAAAGATCTTAGCAATACCACCTGCATCATACAAATCAACATAGCCACTAAGCAATAATGATTTCACCCTGCTTTTAATTTTTGTTGTTTCAGATATTTTATATTCATTAAATTTAGGCTTTTCAAAGATAAAAACTCCGTTAAAAGATCCTCTATGCTCTGGATTGGCAAGGATGCTAAGTGTTAGCTCTGCTCTAACATTATCCATTAGATAATAACCAACACCAGCACCAAAAATACCAGAAATAGAAGATTTCAGCTTTAAACTAACGTCAGCATACTCCCAGTTTATAGTACTCAACTTACTTGCACCACCTTCGGCTTTAAGATAAAACCTCCCTGTTTCAGCAAATGATGCAGTAGAAGTCAAAAAAGCTGTACTGGTCGCGGCAACCAACAATAATTTTTTCATATGCTTGCTCCTATATAAGTAAAAAAATTTTAATAGACTTTCAATTAAATTCTAACAAATCTTTAATTTTTTATGCAAGATTTAATTACAGATTAACTATATTTTATTTTTGTCAAAGACTGAAAAAGCACAAAAAAGAAAGGGGTTAAAAAAGCCCCCTTCTTTTGTAGGAATAAAAATAATGAATCAATAAACTATTGATTATTAGATATCAAAATCTTAATCTTATATACTCAAATGATTTGAAGAATGGAGACAATAAACAAGAGGTGAAGATTTATAGTGATTCCTCGCTAATAGACGGTGGTGTGTGTTCATGCTGACCAAATGTTTGTTGGTAATAGTAAGTTTCGCAAGGGTATAGTTAATTCAGGAGAATTTGGTGCTAGGAGCGACGAGTAACGACGTCACCTCAATTGACTATAACACCTGTTACCTTTCTCGTACTACGCCTTGGGTTTTGTTGCTACTATTGCCAAGTGCTACTTTCATAGCATTACCAATCTGTACTAGTTTTGATGGCGGTTTTAAAGTAGTGTTTAATGATGTAAGATCTTGCAAAAACTGTGTAGGGATAATATTTTTTGTTTTGTCTTTAACTAAATTTGCAAAAGCTGTGATGATTTTTTCTCTGTTGGGTATTAATTTGACTGCTTCTTGTATTTGAGATGTGATAGTAAATATATATTTTGTTGCTTTATAGCAACAATCTAACTTCTCAATGATAGTTTTATTAGGATTTAAGGTAGATAGGAGATTTTCTTTTATACCATATAATTCTGGTTCGATTAAATTTTTTAGATATTTTTCTTTATTTGGCATATTTCCAAGGATTTTACTTACACCATCACGTATAGCACTAACAACCCTAATTATACCACTCTTATTATAAGGAAGTTCTTCGGATAAGTCAACAAGTTTTTTAAAATATTCTTTTTCTTTTGGCTCTTGTCTAACCGATTTATTAATTTTCTTCAAAGAGTCTACATCTAACCCTAATTCTACTACAGCTACCGGTGAAACTCCTGTTATTTCTGCTATTTCAGCAATTTGTTTAGCTTTACAGTATTTTTCTTTAAGGTCTGGATGTTTTTCTATTTTTACTAATTTTTCTTCAACTACTCCTAGTTTTGCCTTCCAATTATCTACTGTCTTTGTTAGATTTTCCGTACTGAGAAAAGATTTTACCGAATCTAACAAGCCACTTCCTTTGAGTACCAAACCGACTATCGGCATTTGTATAGATATTAAAGCAATTAATAAATTCCCGCAAAAATCAATGATCTTTTCTGACGCTCCAGGATACGAGGCATTTAGTTTGTTTTGAAACTGTAAAATACTTTCAAGAATGTTTATTATGTATTCAATGAAAGTACTTTCAAAAAACAACATTTCCTCCTTTACTCGCTCTTGTTCGTCAAGATATAGGTCTAATTCATCTAAGGAGTTGCCGACTGTTTCTTTGAAATATTCAGCTATTTCTCGATTTTGTTGTTGATCATTCGAATCTGAATCGATAAATATGTCATATATATAACCAGCTCTTTTTTTTATACTCTTTAAGTTACTGGAAAACGTTTTGAGTTTTTTCATAGAATCAAATTTCAATTGCTTTATAGTACTAGCAATAGAAGTGTTCGATAAGATACTAGGTAAAGCACTTTCTGCAAGGAGAGAATATATATTAGGCATAATAAATTATTTATATTTAAATTTTTGAATCGATAATTTACCAACTGTGCTTAAAGATAATACAAATAAAAACTATAGTTTAAAACTGTTATGTTGCTCTCAAGCTTAGTTTTTGATATGTTACATATTGGCTTTATCACAATAGGTCAATTTTTAGATCAATGATATCTTTAACTTATTACAGAAGCTAGCAAATTTTTTTAACATAAACATATTTAGAAAATCAACTATGTATAAATTTACACATTTTGCCATTATCATTTTGTTCAATTGTTCAGTTTTTGCTGTCGACTTACCTGATGCTTTATCTAGTGCATATAATAATAATGGTGAATTACAAATCATTAGACAAAACTTTTTAAGTGAGATTGAACAATTTTCTGCAGCTTTCTCAGGTTTTATGCCTAATATATCTTATAATATTAACTCTAACATTAGTAAGAATAAACCGAATAGTCAATATGCTCCTAATTCTTCTAAAAAAGAGACAAAATCACAACAAAACACTTTTATATTAGAGCAGCCTATATTTAGTGGTGGTAGTAGTGTTGCAAATTTGAAAGCTGCTCAGTCAGCTTTTAGAGCATCGCGTGCTAAATATTATGCGGAAGAACAGAGGGTTCTTTTAAGCTTAATAAAAAATTATCTCGATTGTTATGATGCAAAAGAGAAATATGAGATTTCTGAAATTAGTGTAAAAACTAACAAACATCAATTAGCAACCATTGAAGAAAAACTAAAATTAGGTGAAGCAACATCAATAGATTTAGCTAGTGCCAAGGCAAGTCTTGCAGTGGCTGAGACTAATAGATTAAACCTATATGCTAATTATCAAGCAACAAAAGCAACCTTTAGTCGAGTTTTTGGTATAGAAGCGGATGATATTGCTATGCCTCCTATGCCAGACAACTTACCTAATTCATTAGATGCTTTAATAGAGAAGGCAGTAAATATTAATCCTAGCATAGACAGTACAAGACATAGTGTTAGAAGCCATAAAGCTGCCCAAATAGCAGCAATGGCTGAACTTTTGCCTAAGGTAAATTTTAGAATTGAGTCTGGTAAAAACATCTATACCCCAGAGACTCCAATGACTAATAATAGCAGAAGTACTACATCAACTTTATCAGTTAACATACCTATTTATTCTCATGGGGGTAGCGAATATTCAAAAATTAGGAAAGCTAAAAATAGTACTAGGAGTGCTGTTATTCAACTTGATGATACAATAAAACAAATACGGGCAAGTGCTATTGGTAGTTGGGAAGGATTTGAAGCAGCAAAATCTAAAATTATCGCCACATCACAAGGAGTAGAAGCGGCTCAAATAGCTTATGATGGGATAATGCAGGAGGAAATTGTTGGCTCTAAAACAGTCTTAGAAGTTTTTACTGCTGAAGAAAAATTATATAATGCTAAGATATCAAAAGTTGATGCATCCAGAGACTCTATTTTAGCGGCTTACCAAATAAAATCTTTACTAGGGGAATTAACTGCAAAAAGCTTGAAATTAAAAGTTAAATATTTTACTCCTGAAGATGAGTTTAAAGGACTCAAGAAAAAACTTATTATAGGTTTTTAATTATGAGTAAAAACCATAAGAAAAACCAAGATATGTCAATTGAAGAGATATTGAAATCAATTAAAGGGATGATTGATAATCGTAATGAACCCCAATCTAATGATGACGATATATTAGAATTGACTAATATAGCTTGGAATGAAGAAGATAAGCTAGAAGAGGATAGTACACATAGTCAATTAGCAGAAGAACTATTGGAGGAATCCTTGATATCCGATAAATCTGCAGCAGAAACTACTAAGATTTTCCAACATTTCTCGAAAACAGCTCGAGAGATTAATATAAATGCTTCGAACTCTAAGGTTAAAACGTTAGAGGATATAGTTGTTGAGATGATACGACCACAATTGAGTCAATGGTTAGATAAAAACTTGCCTTTATTAGTAAAGCAGTTAGTAGAAAAAGAGATTCAAAAGTTATTGCCAAATGATCAGAAATAACTTAGTGCAAGAAGTAAATTATGTTATAATCAGCGTAATGTGAGCTAATAATATAAAATAACGTGAGAATTCCAATGTACTTTAATAGAACTCTTGGAAATGATAGTAGGAGTTTCGTCATTCTAAAATTATTAGCTAGATTAAGTTACAGGAAATTCTTAATAACCCTTCTAATAACTATTTCTTTGTTTATAGATAGGGCTTATTCTGATCCACCTCCTCTGCCGTCTCCAACGTTGCCACAATTAGAAAATGATAAAGTGAATAAACACAAAGAAGATCCACAAGAGACAGATTCTTTAATGAAAGAAATACAACAATTTATGCACTCCAAGAAAACGGATGATCAAGCACCAGAATCAGTAAAACCAGCATCTAAACCACAAGATAACAGTAATGAAGCTAGTAAAGAAGAAGGGGAGACAGATTCTTTCATTGATTTAGGAAATAATAAATTACCAATTCTAGACAATACTCTATATGATAAAAAAATAAATAACCAAAAAAAATCGGAGCAATTAGATAAAATTCCGTCCCAGAAAATTGAGCTAGAAGAATCCAGTAAAAACAACAATAATAATATTAACAACAATTCTCCTGCCCTGCCACCAACTGAAAATCAAAATATAGAGAGTCAAGATACTGTACCGCCTGTAACTATGCCTGATAAAGAGAAAAATTCAGTAGAGTTCCCGCAAATAGGTAGTGAAGATAAAAAGGAAGTGGTTACGCCTAACTTAGATATATTACCTTCTTCACAAGAAAAAAAGCCGACTGAGGCTCAAGCAACTCCCTATATCATACCAGCAATATTACCTAAGGAAAATACTGAACCTAAAGTGACTGAACCTGCCATTGTACCGGTTATTCCTAAAGGCTCCCCAGTTTCTGTGACACCACAAGCTCAAACACCTGTACCAGTATTCGTAAAAGATAATAAGCCATCAGAGCAATCTAGTAAGGTTGTTGAAGAGAGATCAGTAAATAACAAACAGCCTGATAAATCTACTCCAATTGCTAAAAGTTCAACTAGTAGCATTAAAGAAATATCACCGGAAATGGCTCTGTTCATAGAAGATGAAAAACAAATGTTATTTTTGCCAGATGATGATATAGTATTAGGAGAGCTTACAGAAGAGGCAAGATTAAATCAAATGCCGATATATGCATTTATTCAAACGTTTAAGAGAATTTATGATAGTGAGCATAGAGAGAATCAAAGAAAGATAATAAATAGGTTTATTGATAATTATAATAGTGATGTGTATATTACTAATAATATAGTAAATGATGCAACAGATAAGGCGTTTGAGGCGGTTAGAAAAAATAATTTATTTGCTCTTAGGACTCTTTTGGATAATTATTCAATCATTCAAAAAAGGGGAGATGATAATTACACTCTTTTACATGAAGCTGCAGAAATTGGCAATTATTATATGGCAAAATTTTTGATTATGCGTGGGGTAAACATTAAGGCTACTGATTATCATTATAGAACAGCATTGGAAATCTCTGATGAGCAAAATAATAATGTTAGTTGCTTGATCAGAAAGGCAACAGCAAATTAGTCTCGAAGAAAGCTATGGCTAGGAGGTATAGTGGAGGAAGAGTTGACTATTTGCTGAATAATCCCTCCAACTGAACACCAGATTAAAGAGGGGTTGAGAGCAGATATATACTCAAATGATTTGGAGAATTGGATTTGAAAATGAGGAGAAAGCATACGCATAAGCATCAGTTTAAGGAAAACGAGATGAAAAAGCTATAGGGAGATATGACTTAAGATTGTATAATGAGGATTCACACACACAATTAATAAGGAATCCATACATGAGTATACAAAAAAATAAAAGTTTTTTTACATCATCTAAATTAAAAAAACTTGCTCAAAAATCCAGAAAAAAACAGGTCTTCAACCGTTCAGATATGCGGTTTATAGCATGTTTTCTTTTCTCCTTAGACTGACGCCTATGTACTATCACAAGCAGATGGAGCTATACCAATAATTGATGACAATTCATTGCTACTATAATTTTTATTCCCTAAGTTTAAATATTGGAGATTTAATATGAAGAACGTTGTAGGAGAATTTAACAGACGAATATCTGTCAGTAAAGAATGGATAGAAGCTTCAGGAGGAATTCTAACGTTAGGAGTTGTCACAGCAAAGGTACAAGTAAGTCCATTAAACCAGAGCTTATGGGATTTATTACAAGATAGTGGAAAAAGTCAAAAAAAATATGATCCTAAAACAGTTAGTGATATTATCCCAATTAAAGCTTTACGCGATACTTATAAGAACTTAGGAGTAAAAGTTTCTAGTTATCAAGGGTCTAATGAAGCCTTATTAAAAAGAATTCTTTCAGATAAAGGATTATATCAAATTAATACTGTTGTAGACATAAATAATTATATCTCTATTATTTCACTACGATCTGTAGGCTCTTATGATTTATCTAAATTATCAGGAGATATTGAGTTTCGACCAGGAAAAACAGGAGAAACTTATATTGGTACTACAAAGAAAGCAATTAATCTTGAGCATTTACCTGTATTATGTGATCAGGATGGACCATTTGGAAGCCCAACATCCGATTCAAATAAAACCCTAATTCATAACTCAACAACTGATCTTATTACAGTAATTTTTAGTTTTGATGGAGAACAGTTGTTAAAAGAACAAATGCATGAAATGACAAGGTTATTGACCCAATATGCTGGTGCTACTAATGTGCGTACTTACTCGATCAAAGATTTACCTCAAGAATTACTAGTATAAGATATCACTGATGTTGTAGAAACTGTAAAAACAGAGAAAGAGTTAAAAGAAAGCACTGAGGAAGATAAAATGGTTGTAGGGACACTAATATGATAATGCAGTAGTAAGTCCAACAGATAATAGGTCTAATATCAATAACCTATTATGTTATGGTTAGCTATACGTCTGTTAGTGAGGAGTTCATTAAAATTTAAGTTGAATATAAGCTATTAACAATATAATATGGAGATGTTGAAATTAGATAAGATACAATGATTACTATTACTTTTCCAGATGGAACACAAAAGCAATTTACAAAAAATATTACGGGGTTGGAGATAGCTAGTCAAATCTCTACTTCTCTAGCAAAAGATGCTTTGGTTATTGAGGTAAATAATGAGCTAAAGGACTTAAGCTTGCCGATAGAATTTGATTGTAATTTAAGAATTCTAACCTATAAAGATTCTAAATGCTTAGAGGTAATACGTCATGATGCTGCTCATATAACAGCGGAGGCAGTTAAAGAATTATTTCCCAATATCCAGGTAACTATAGGGCCAGCTATTGAAAATGGCTTTTTTTATGATTTTGCTAAGGAGCAACCTTTTTCATCGGAAGATTTGCTGAAGATAGAAGCAAAAATGCATGAGATTGTTAAAAGAAATGAGAAAATCACTAGAGAAGTATGGAATCGTGATCAAGCTATAGAATTCTTTAAATCAATTGGTGAACATTATAAAGCTGAGATAATCTCGGAAATTCCGGACAATGAGGATATTACCTTATACCGGCAAGGTAATTTTATTGATCTTTGTCGTGGTCCGCATGCTCCATCAACTGGCTTCATTAAACATTTTAAATTAATGAAAGTAGCAGGAGCATATTGGCGAGGTGATAGTAAAAATCCTATGCTACAAAGAATCTATGGTACAGCTTGGGCAACAAAAGAGCAGTTGGACAATTATCTGTATATGCTTGAAGAGGCAGAGAAACGTGATCATAGAAAATTAGGGCGGGAACTTGATTTGTTCCATTTTCAGGAAGAAGCTCAAGGTATGGTATTTTGGCATGATAAGGGTTGGAGCATATACCGCATTATCGAACAATATATCAGAAATAAAATTAGAAAAATGGGGTATATTGAGGTAAAAACTCCGGTACTTGTTGATAAAAGCTTGTGGGAATCTTCTGGTCACTGGGAGAAATTTAGGGAAGATATGTTTGCTCTAAATCTTGCTGATGATAAAACGCTGGCTATGAAACCAATGAATTGTCCATGTCATGTGCAGATTTTTAAGCAAGGTATCAAAAGTTATCGAGATTTACCATTGCGTATGTCTGAATTTGGTTTATGTCATAGAAACGAGGCATCTGGAGCATTGCATGGTTTGATGAGAGTAAAGGCTTTTAGGCAAGATGATGCCCATATTTTCTGTACCGAAGAGCAAATTAACAGTGAGACAGTAAAATTTTGTAGTCTCTTAACCGAGATTTATAAAGATTTTGGTTTTTCGGATATAAAAATTAAATTTTCAGATCGTCCTAAGGTAAGGGCTGGCAGTGATGAAGTTTGGGATAAAGCCGAAAATGCTCTAAAAAATGCCGTAAAAGAAGCCGGTTATTCTTACATATTAAACCCTGGTGATGGGGCATTTTATGGGCCAAAACTAGATTTTTGTCTTAAAGATTCAATAGGTAGAGAATGGCAATGCGGTACTCTACAGGTTGATTTTGTCTTACCAGAACGTCTTGATGCCCACTATGTTGCAGCAAACGGTGAGAAAAATAGACCAGTAATGTTGCATAGGGCTGTAATTGGTTCTTTTGAACGATTCATTGGTATATTAATTGAAGAATATGCCGGACGATTCCCTCTATGGTTAGCTCCTGTACAAGTAGCTATTGCTACTATCACTAGTGATTTAAATGATTATGCACTTGAGGTGCATAAATTATTGGTTAGTGAAGGGGTAAGGTCAGATATTGATATTTCGCCTGAAAAGATTAATTATAAAATACGTTGTTTTTCTAATGATAAAGTGCCTATAATAGCTGTTGTTGGTAAACAGGAAATGGCAAATAATACTGTGACTATAAGACAACTCGGATATGATCAACAAGAAATTATTTCTTTAGAAAATCTAGTAAAGCTTGTGAAAGATCAGAATACCCGCTATTTAACGTAAGTGGTATTTTGAATATAGCTAAATGTCATTGCGAGTCCACTCACTCCTTCATTGCGAGGAGCTGCAAAGTGGCAACGAAGCAATCCATAAAGGTAATTAAAAATGGATTGCTTCGTCGGCTCACGCCTTCTCGCAATGACGGTTGTGCTTGTAGTTTGTCATTGCGAGCGAACATATGTGAGCGAAGCAATCCATTCTTCATTAAGAAATAGATTACTTCAATGCTACTAAAGTAGCTTCTCGCAATGACAGTTGAGGTTTATGTACTCCTTGCAATGACGAGTTAACTAGAATGGGTTAGTTATATGCTCAAAATAATTTGAGTAATAATATAATTTTATTTAAACAATAATTATGGAGAAGTTTTATTTCTGGAGTTAAGAGCAGTAATTTTCCGAAGGCTAATAGGGAAATTAGGGCTAGTCAAGTTCGTTTAGTCGGTGAAAATGGTGAGATGCTTGGCATCGTCAGTATTAGGGAAGCTTTGGAGTATGCCGAAAAGGCTGCTTTAGATTTAGTAGAAATTTCACCAAATGCTGAGCCTCCTGTCTGTAAGATATTGAATTTTGGTAAGTTTAAATATGATAGTAAAAAGCGTATTCAAGATTCTAGGAAAAAACAAAGAATTATTGTCCTTAAAGAGATGAAGTTTAAGCCAAACATTAGTCAGGGTGATTTTGATGTGAAGCTTCGTAAAATCAAGGATTTTTTGAAGGAAGGTGACAAAGTAAAAATCTCCTTATGGTTCAAAGGTAGAGAGATTATCCATAACGATATTGGTATGAAGTTATTTGACCTTATATTGTTAGAACTAGAAGGTTTGGCTAAGATTGATTCTGCTCCTAAAATGGAGGGTAAACAGATAATTATGTTAGTCAGTCCTAATACCATAAAAATACCAACGAACTAATTAGAACTAATATTATGCCAATTAAGATTCTCATGCCTGCTCTATCCCCAACTATGACTGAAGGGAATGTTAGCAAATGGCTAAAAAAAGAAGGAGATAAGGTTGTTCCAGGGGATGTTATAGCAGAAATAGAGACAGATAAAGCTACTATGGAAGTGGAATCTGTAGATGAAGGGGTTCTTGCTAAAATAATTGTACCACAAGGTACAGAGAATGTAGCGGTCAACTCACTTATTGCTGTATTACTTGAAGAAGGTGAAGATATAAGCTTATTGGATAATTTTATAGCAAGTAGTGATAATGTAGCTAAATCATCTGAAAAGCCGGCAATAGTTGTAGAGGAAAGTAAATCAGTTAATTTAACTCCGGAAAACAAAACAATAAAAGATACTGCTAGAGTATATGCCTCGCCTTTGGCTAGAAGATTAGCAGCTATTGATAATATTGATTTGTCAAATATTCAAGGTAGTGGACCACATGGTAGAATAATTAAAAAAGATGTATTATCCTACTTAGTGCAACCAACAAATAGTGGTAAGATTAGGGCGGTGAACAGAAATAACCAGGAGTACAGGTCTGTCCCCAATAACAATATTCGTAAAATCATCGCTAAACGTTTGCTTGAATCTAAACAAACCATTCCACATTTCTATCTCTCAATAGAATGTAATATGGATAAGTTGCTTGATATTAGAGAAGATATCAATAAATCGCTGATAGAAGAGAGTAATATTAAAATTTCTGTCAATGATTTTGTTATTTTAGCAGTAGCCAAAGCTCTAAAAATTGTACCGGAAGCAAATGCCAGTTGGGATGAATCTGCTATTCGATATTATAATAACGTTGATGTATCAGTTGCTGTAGCAATCGATAACGGTCTTATAACACCTATCGTCAGAAATGCCGATCAAAAAGATTTGGTGACATTATCCCGCGAATTACAAACTCTTATAAAAAAAGCCCGGGATAATAAATTAACTCCTGAAGAATTTCAAGGGGGTGGTTTTTCCGTCTCTAACCTAGGTATGTACGGTGTTAAGAGCTTTAATGCTATAATAAATCCACCACAAAGCTGTATCCTAGCAATAGGAGCAAGTTCAAAACGTCCAATAGTTGACAATGATCAGATAAAAATTGCTACTATGATGGATGTTAGCCTTTCTTCTGATCACAGAGTTGTTGATGGTGCTGTTGGAGCCAAATTTTTGACTTCATTCAAAAAATTTATAGAAAGCCCTGCATTGATGCTTATATAATTTCTGATTTGCATCTTATCTTCATCACAACTTAAAACTTAAATCATAGAATAAATTATGAGCTTTTCTGATAATCTAGTAAAAATCTTAAACAAATATGAAGAAATATCAAAAAAATTAAGCACTGGTATAGTCGGAGAAGAATTTATCAAAGCATCGAAGGAATATGCTGGACTAGAGCCAATTGTTCAAACAATTAATGAATATAATAATTCTATAGCCGAGTTACGCGATATCAAAGAAATGGCACAAGAGCCAAATTTAGACCATGATACGCAGTCGATGATATATGATGAAATACATCGTTTAGAAGCTCTGATGCCTAAACTAGAAAGGGCGGTAAAACTTTCTTTGTTACCAAAAGACGAAGCTGATACAAAAAATGCTATTATCGAGGTAAGAGCTGGTAGCGGTGGAGAAGAAGCGGCATTATTTGCAGCAACTTTATTTAATATGTATCACAGATACGCCGAATTAAAAAGCTGGCGTTTTGAAATATTATCAATCTCAGATACTGGTATTGGCGGATATAAAGAAGCATCAGCCCTGATTCAAGGACGCGATGTATTCTCTAAACTTAAATTCGAATCAGGCGTCCACCGAGTGCAAAGAGTCCCTGAGACTGAGTCAAGTGGGAGAATCCATACTTCGGCAGCTACCGTTGCTGTCTTGCCTGAAGCAGAAGATGTAGACGTTAAGATCGATGACAAAGATTTACGAATTGATACATATCGAGCATCGGGAGCAGGTGGACAACATGTCAATACCACAGAATCAGCGGTAAGAATTACCCATTTACCAACTGGTATTGTCGTTGCCTTACAAGACGAAAAATCACAGCATAAAAATAAAGCTAAGGCTATGAAAATTCTTCGTTCTAGGGTTTATGAAGCAGAGCGATATAAAAAAGATATGGAAAGAGCCGAAGTACGTAAAGGTCAAGTTGGTTCTGGTGATAGATCGGAAAGAATTCGTACCTATAATTTCCCACAAGGTAGAGTCTCTGACCATAGAATTAACTTAACTCTCTATAAAATAGAAGATGTCGTAAAAAATGGACAGTTAGACGAATTTATTGAAGCTTTAATATCAGCTGATGAGGCAAAAAAACTTTCAGAAGTTTAAATATACTCAAATGATTTGAGTATATTTAGCTTATCCGTATATTAGTGAGATCACTTAAGATATCCCAAACGTCATTGCGAGGAGTACATAAGACCCAACCATCATTGCGAGGAGGTGTAAGCCGACTAAGCAATCCATAAAAATTAATAATATGGACAATTGCTTCGTTGCCGCAAAGCTGCTCCTCACAATGACGCTTGGCGATTTTTTATTCATCATAGGAAAATAGTAAAAAAAATGTAGGGTACTATAAAGAAAAAGACCCAATCCATTAATCTACAAAACCCCTTTTGGAAAAAATATGTCCTTCTGATTGATTATAATTTACAATATATATATTGCATTTATTTGTATATTAAGTAATATATATATTGTAAATATTTATTGAATTATTTTTATGGATTGGAATATACGGAAACTTACTTGTAAACAGTTAATGTATCAATTAACTCCTTTAAATGGCTTTATAACACCTCCAACAGGTTGGCTAAAAACGATACGTAAAGCAATTGGGATGAGTACTGCTCAATTAGCTAAAAAATGTGCTGTAAGCACACAGCGTATTTTACGCATAGAGCAGGATGAAATCCTTGGACGTACTACTTTAACCACATTAGAAAAAACAGCCGAGCAACTTGGATGTAGATTAGTATATGCTTTTGTACCAAAGAAGGATTTTTTAAAGATAATTGAAGAACAAGCTGAAAAAAAAGCTTTAGAAAAGTTAAATAGGATATCACATTCAATGGTACTTGAGGATCAGAAAGTAGTAAATAAAATGCAAAAAGACCAACTTGATTTATTAAAAGATCAGCTAATGAGAAAAAATATAAAATCTTTATGGGAATGAAATGCAGTTTGTTTATCCAATTGGGGCAACACCGCTTAATAATGATGAAATATACAATTTGATACCCAAACATTTGACTACCCAGAATGAATTAAATGAATGGGAACAATATAATATTGTAATAGGAGAAGAATGAGCATTTAAACATAAGAGAAACCAAATATTTTTAATAAAGTTTGCTCAAGATATGCATAAGAAAATGTTTAATAAAACTTGGACTTGGGCTGGCAAATTTAGACAGCATCAAACTAATATAGGAATAGAAAGCATCTATATAAGACAAGAATTAAAGATGTTATTTGATGACACAATTTATTTAATAGAAAATAAAACGTATGGAATAAGGGAAATAGCGGTTAGACTACATCATAGACTAGGCTCTGTGAACAAAATTTTAATTGTTTAGATTTTGAGTATTTTTAAGCGAAAATTAATAAGATTTTTGCCGGAATAGTTAGTTCTATTTCAAAAAAATCTTATAATTTGCAGCTAAAAAGAGTCGAAATCTAGTAATTTAAATTTTGTTCACAGAGCCTAACGGGTTAATATAATTAATCACTTGAACTCTTGAGCCTGTTAACTATAGCATATATTTCTTTCTTGCTGTAGCTTTTGCCAAAATTTTCATTAGCCGTATCTGTAATACTTTTGGCACTCCATCCTTTAGATAAGTACAAATGTATAAATTTTTCTAAGTCATCTGCTAGATTAGCTGCATTAGCATCTTCAGAAACACCGGAAATTAGCAATACTATTTCCCCTTTGATAATATTCTGTTTATAGAAATTTATAACGTTTTCTATTAATCCTGACTTTACTTCTTGGTGCAATTTAGTAAGTTCACGTGCTATACATATTTCTCTATTGCCAAAAACAGCAAGAGCAGTATGTAACGATTGCTCTATTCTGCTAGCAGTTTCAAAAAAAATCAAAGTTGCTTTTATGCTAGATAATTCTGTGAAAATCTTCTTTTTACCTTCAATGGTTTTTGGTAAGAATCCAGCAAATAAAAAACGATCTGACGGTAATCCAGAAATGGGTATAGCGGTAGTTAATGCAGAAACGCCAGGTATAACATCTATGTGATAATTAAGTTTTCTCAACTGCCTAACTAATTTATAACCAGGGTCAGAAATTAACGGTGTTCCAGCATCAGATATTAGGCTGACTATTGCTCCATTATCAATGAGCTTGCAGATAATCTCTCTTGACTGGTTATCACTATGATCATTATATACTTGTAACTTGGTCTTTATATTATGTTTTACTAGTAATTTTTTTGATATTCTGGTATGCTCGCACAGTATTACTGTAGAGTTTTTTAGTGCTTCTAAAGCCCGAAATGTTATATCATCTAAGTTACCAATAGGTGTTGAAACAATATATAGTCCTGGTTTAAAGATCATGATTTAACCCCAATTGCCAATTATCCCTAATTAAGATAAAGTAAGTATTATGAACAGTATAAAGCAAAAATTTTTAAATATCACCTTATCATTTATATGTCTTGTCTCTTTATTTTCTTGCCAATCTAATAAAGAGCCTATTGTTACTCCTACAACGAAAGAAGTTGTGCAAGAAACTCTAGAAGTGGCAATTTTAATGCCTCTAACGGGAGAAAATTCTACATTAGGTAGACAATATAACCAATTAATTAAAATGGGTCTAGAAGATGGTTTAAAAACTTATGTCCATGTCACTTCTTATGATGGCTCTAATGAGCAGCAGGTACTTGCTGCAATGGATAAAATATTAGCTCGTAAAACAAAAATTATTCTAGGACCATTATATTCAAACCTTACTTCTCTAATTGCCAATAAAGCTAAAACGCATAACATTTTTATAATTACCATGTCTAATAATCCTGTATTGGCAGACCAGAAACTTTTGGTATTTGGGCATGCTCCATCAAAGCAGCTTACAAAAATAATTAATTACTTTGCAGATAATGATTATAAAAATTTTATTGCCCTGCTACCTTCAGGGCGTCATGCACAAACAACAAATCAACTTATTCAAAATATACTAATTCAGAAAAATTCTACCTTAGTGCGGAGTGAATTTTATGCTAATATACCAGAATCAATAGAAAAAGCGGTGTTAACTGTCTCAAATACTGTTGATAATTTAAATGAAATGGAGGATACAGAAACTAAACCTGTAATTTATCTGTCGGATGATGGTAAAAATCTAAATTTGCTTTTTGATAGTATTCATAAGCATAATTTAGATAAAAAAGCAATTATAATAGGCGATAACAGAATAAATATTGATTATTCTGAACCGGTGGATATTATCTTTACTGGTTCATTAAATATTGTAAATAGTAATATAATAGAGAGAGCTAAAAATATAGGCATTAATCATTTATCTTTCATGCACGCTGTGGCTTATGATTTAGGAAAAATAACATCAAAATATATAGATACTAACTTTACGGAAGAACGATTTTTAGCAGCGTTGAATAGTACAGCTCCATATATTGGTATATCAGGTAATATTCACTTTATCGATTCAATAGCCCAAAGAGAGTACGATATAATTAAGAAAGAAAATGGCTTGTATAGCACTATTTCAAAAAGTGCTGACAATTTTTAATACAGTGTTGTTTATTGCTATACCATAGGTTACTGTAAACGACATAGATGTAAACTATAAGTGTTCATCATTCATTATTCAAATCTAATAGAATAGTATAAGAAACTAATGCAGGTGTAGAACCTAGCACCTGCATTATTTTCAGGTGCCAATTTCTTAAGTCATTTTAGTATATAACATTAAAAACCGAAGCAGAACTTGTCTTGTAGAGAAATTTTTAATATACTACAAATATACTCAAATCATTTGAGTATACAAAATAAAATTACGTTTATACTATGTCCATTAGGTTGATATTAGCCCTATATTTGTTTTGCCTTTTTCCTTTATATTCATATGCTAATATGGATGCGGAAATTGCTGAATCACATAAATGTTCAAAGATGTTTCCTTACTTCGAAAAAACACACCAAATTCCTCCTGATACCCTACACTCAATAGCTTTAAAAGAATCTGGCAAAAAACATACTGAACATAAAATCATGGTGGTTTGGCCTTGGACTGTCAATGTTGAGGGGAAAGGGTATCATTTTAATACTAAAAGAGACGCGATAGCTTTTGTAAAAAATCAAATTATTCAAGGCAAAGAAAATATTGATGTAGGATGCATGCAAATTAACCTAAAACACCATTTAAAGGCGTTTAACTCCTTAAATCAGGCTTTTGATCCTGAGCAAAACGTTGCTTATGGTGCTAAATTTCTCAAAGCTAAATATGATCAGTTAGGTAGTTGGCACAAAGCCATCGCCTATTACCATTCAGCTACCCATGATCTTGGCTATAAATATAAACAAGATGTTATCAAGATTGCTAACAATATGGACTTGTATAAAAATTCTGTTAATATGTATAGTGGGAATTACCCTAATAATATCGCTACAACGACCCCAACAAATAAACGAAGACCTTCATTTGTAAGTAATATTAGGAAATATAAGAGTGGTATTATGGTAGCACTACCACGAGCTAGCTAGATTTAGGTAACAATTATATTTGATCGTGATAAGTTAAAATTTAACCGTGAAAAAGTGATTCATAATATCGCTAAATGTTGGTTTTTTCAACATGCAGCAGAAGATATTATTGAACGTTTGAGTATTATTGATAAAAAATTTCCCCATATTCTAGATTTAGGGGGGCGTACTGGTCAATTAACAAAACTATTAGTGCAGAACTATAACTATGCTATAATTGTAGTGACTAATGCATCTAATACTATGTTACAATCCTTTGAGCATAATCAAAAATTGCTACTTGATGAAGAAAATTTACCTCTTGAAACAGCTAGTTTTGATCTAGTAACTTTTTCCTTAGGTTTACATTGGATCAATGATGTACAAAATTTTCTGTCACAAATAAAACGTATTTTAAAACCAGATGGTCTATTTATTGCTAATTTTATCGGTGGTAACAGCCTAAAGGAACTACGAATGAAATTTATCGAAGCTGAAATAGCAGCAAATCGCCCTCACTTCCAACATGTTTCCCCTTTTATACATTTTGATCACGTCACACCTTTGTTACAACAAGCAGGATTTACAGAGATTATCGTTGATTATGAAAATATTCAGTTGAGCTATAACAGTCCTTTAGATTTTATTAGAGAGCTAAAGAATATTGGAGAATCTGGGGCATTACTGCAAAACCCTCATAACCTAATATCAAAGCAAATGCTTTCTATTCTAAGTAATACTACGTCGACTTTCACCGAACAAATTAATATAATTAGTTTCATTGCCTCTCCGACTAAGAATAGCATAAAAACTTGTTACCTCCTAAATTGACATTTATAGCTCAGTACACGACAAGAAGATTAAGGAGAGGATAACGTCTAACCAATTGTCGATTTTTAGAGCAGTAACAGTTTGAAGATCGTAAGTCATTTTAGATTTTCTATTTGAGATTTACTTAACTTAGTGTATTTAATAATTTTTTCCATCAACTCATTGTTTAATAGCATTTCTTTTGCCATAGATATTCTTTCTTCCGCTCTACCTTCTACTCTACCTTCCTCTTTACCTTCCTCTTTACCTTCCTCTTTACCTTCCGCTCTACCTTTATCCTCAAATTTCCTGATAGTATTAGCTTCGATACGCAGCCATTTGAGATGGCCTTCATAAGCCTCTCTTTCTTCATCAGTAAAGTTCATAACATTTAGCACTGTTAGAGCTTTTTTTAAGGCAATGTTGTCCAGTTCTTTAGGCAAATTATCTTTGTTAAGTAGATCATGTCTTGTTAAAAAAGCTAACCACATATCTAGAGGGTCTTTTACTTTTTTCAGTATATCCGCTAATTCCTCATGAGAATTATCAGTAAACTTATTAAGCTCAATAGTATGTAATTCGAGATCCTTGAAATATAACAAGCCACTATCTTTTTCGACTATATGGAAAACATTGTGATATTTATCTACTTTAGGAATAGAAGTAAAATTAAGTATATGAATACCAATGGCTTTGCTTAAGGTCGAATAGTCCTGAGCTACCTTTAATTGCTCAGTATATAATTTAGCCTAGTAATATAAAGCTCGCTTATCATAATCAGCTTCGTCGCTAATTTGAATCTCAATATTGAACCTTTTGCCATCAACAGATTTGGCTTTAACGTCTAATATTGACAGTTTATCATTCTTAAAGTTTTTAGGGTTATATGGATTAAGCAAAGTTACCTCTGCCACTTGATCCTCTTGTCCAACGATAGAATTAATCAAGGATATCAGCAAATCCTTATTCTCTTCTACACCAAATATCTTTTTGAAAGCTAAATCCACGCGAGGAGTTATTTTATCCATATATATGCTGCTATTAGTAGTTATTAGTACCTAAGAAACAGTATAGCACACAAACTATAAAGCACTAAGTAATATAATGTGAAAAATAGATAATTGGTTAGGCGTTATCCACTCTTTTTTCCTCTCCTTAATCTTTTTGTCGTGTACTGAGCATTTATAGTCAATTCAGGGGAATTTGAGGCTAGGAACGATGGAGCGACGCCTATAAGTAATAGGCGAGCTACGAGTGACGACGTCCCCAACTTCTCATCAATTGACTATAGCTAATTAAGATAAATATTATTGCTAATAAAGCACATATATCGCCATATTGGGAGTATAAAGTTTCATATTTCAGTTTATTTGGTAATAAACTATCTATATAACCTACTTCATTGAGAGTTCGTTGTTGAATAATTCTACCTACCGGGTCTATTACAGCCGATATACCATTATTAGCTGTTCTAAGCATAGGAAGACCGTTTTCTATACTACGCATACGACTAATTTGTAAATGTTGGTATGGACCAGAAGAGTTTCCATACCATGTATCATTAGTAACGTTAATAATCACATCTGAAAGTTTATTACTCGTTTGAACGAGATTTGGAAAGATTGCTTCATAACAAATAAGAGGTTTTATGGTTATAGCAGGTTGGTCAATACTAACCAATTGTTTGCTTCCTTCAGTATAATCTAATAACCCAGGGGTTAATTTCTTCAATGGTAATATCCATTTAAGAGGCATATACTCACCAAATGGCACTAAATGAGATTTATGATATTCAAATAATTTGTCCCCTTCTTTTGTTAAAGCGTATAAACTTGTATAAATTTCAAAATCATCTCCCTGTTTACCATTATTTGTTATACCACCAGTAATTAAAATTGCCTTTTTATTTTCTAGCATCTTTAATATTTTCCTTTTGATTGGTTTATAGTCATATGGTACTACCATAGCGGCCTCCGACCATATAATTAGGTCTACGTCACCTGGTTTTTCAGATAATGCAATATGAAGATTTAAATTTTTCCAAAATTCTTCAACGTCCCATTTAGCAATTTGTGGAATAGTTGGCTGAACTAATCGAACTTTTATATTTGAGAAATCGCTAGGATTGTTATGTAACCTTAATAAACCGTAGGAAGTTATTAGAGAAAATATTATTAATGAATTCACTAATAATATTTTTAATAGATTATATTGTTTAGTAAATAGGTGATAAAAACTAGTTGATATATATATTACAATAAAACTTAAACCATATATTCCTATAATACTAGAAGACTGGATGAGAGTATCGGAAAATGAAAAAGCGTATCCAAGTAAATTCCACGGCAATCCGGTAAATATCCATGATCTTACCCATTCAAAAAATACCCAATAAAGGCAAAATATAAACTGATATAAATTATTATTCTTCGCTAAAAACCCTAAACCGCAGGTTATAGCGATGAAACAAGCAAGAATAACTGGTAAACCAAATAACGCCAATGGTATCGCCCACCAAAATTCATCAATATAAACAGTGACCCCTATACTAATCCAGTACATATTGACTAAAAAATGCCCAAAACCAAATATAAAGCCTAATATAGAGGCTTCTTGCCAACTATTAGCAATTTGTACTTGATAACATAGTAGTGCCAAGAAAAATAACCCAGGTACGAAGAAAGTTGGAGCAAAAACTAAACCGCTAACCATACCTGAAATAAGTAGAAATATTTTGGATAAAAACATTAGTGCTATCTATTATTAGTGTTATACTTTGGTTATATTTTAAAAGTTATTTACAAAAATATACATAATGCTATTGTTTGAGCAAGGTCTAATTATAAAGTATGGAGAATATATGCAAATTGTGGGTTTACTTGATGGTAAAAAAGGACTAATTACAGGCGTCGCTAATAATTTGTCAATATCTTGGGCTATTGCTCAAATGACCAAAGAACATGGTGCTGACTTAGCCCTTACCTATCAAGGAGAAATGCTTGAAAAACGCGTTAAGCCCCTTGCTGAGGAAATTGGTTGTAATTTTGTTGCTCCATGTGACGTAACCGATGAACAGTCACTTGATAATTTATTTAAACTTATTGAACAAAAATGGGGAAAGCTTGATTTTTTAGTTCATTCTATAGCTTTTTCTGATCGAAATGAATTAAAAGGTAGATATATAGATACCACATTACCTAATTTTCTTAATAGTATGAATATATCATGTTATTCTCTAACTGCTATGGCAAAGCGTGCAGAACCTTTGATGAAAGATGGTGGGAGTATCCTGACTCTAACTTATTATGGCTCCCAAAAGGTGGTTCGTAATTATAATGTGATGGGACTTGCTAAAGCTGCATTAGAATGCAGTGTAAGATATCTTGCAACTGATATGGGGTCAAATAACATCCGAGTGAATGCCATATCAGCTGGCCCTATTAAAACTCTAGCATCTAGTGGTATTAGTGATTTTAAAACTATGCTCACTTCCCATGAGGCTACTTCACCGTTACGCAGAAATATTTCGCCTAGTGATGTTGCAGGGTCTGCTTTATACCTGCTGAGTAGCTTATCATCAGGAGTTACCGGTGAGATACATTATGTAGATTGTGGGTTTAACACTATAATAGGAACTAATAATGGACTAATAGAATGAACCTACCCGATAATACAAGAAAAAAATAATATATAATAGCAAAAAAACTGAATACAGTCAGTCCATTATATATGGTCGGGGCAGAGAGATTTGAACTCCCGACCCTCTGGTCCCAAACCAGATGCGCTACCAGACTGCGCTATGCCCCGAATAAATGATAAAAATTAAACACTAGTACTAAGTAGATTGGTATTGTTTAATTATATAGACTATAATACAAGCCAAATCAATTTTTTTGTTTTAAAAATTCAGCATATTTATAAAATGTCTTCATTACATACCTCAATATTAACCATATTTCCAGAAATGTTTCCTGGATCTTTACAATATTCCCTTGCAGGGCAAGCCTTAAAAAAAGGTATTTGGTCTTATAATGTGGTTAATATAAAAGATTTTGGGTTAACTAGACATAAAAATGTTGACGATGAAGCTTATGGCGGTGGTAGCGGACTGATAATGCGTCCGGATGTACTTGGTAGTTGTTTAGATAATGTTTTGTCTTCAAGTCCTAATACCCCAATATATTACCCATCACCAAGAGGAAAATTATTTAACCAAAATATTGCTCATCAAATTATACAAGAAAAACAAATAATAATTTTATGTGGACGATTTGAAGGGATTGACGAACGTATAATTGAAGAGTATAATGTTAGAGAAATTAGTATAGGGGATTATATTTTATCTGGTGGCGAGGTAGCAGCCCTTACTATTCTCGACTGTTTGATTAGACTACTTCCGAATGTATTAGCAAACCAAGATACATTGCAATCAGAGTCTTTTGAGAAAAATGGTGAATTTGCTGGATTGCTTGAATGCCCTTTATATACGAGACCAGTAAAATGGAAAAACAGAGAAGTTCCAAGTGTTTTGTTGTCTGGTAATCATCAGTTAATTAGAGATTGGAAAAGTAATCAGTCTATGGAGATTACTAAAAAACGTAGACCAGATTTATTAAATTTTATAGGAGTTTAAAGCGATGAATATTATTGAGCAATTTGAACAACAGCAAATTGCAAAACTAACCGAAAATAAAGAAATCCCTGATTTTAAGGCGGGAGATACTGTAAAGGTCACTGTAAAGATAATTGACCGGACAGTCGAAAAAGATGGCAAGGAAAAATTGTTAGAGAGACTGCAAGCATATGAAGGTGTGGTAATTGCTAGAAGAAATAGTGGAGTTGCCTCTTCTTGCGTAGTTCGTAAGGTCAGTCATGGTGAAGGCGTAGAGAGACGATTTATGATTTTCTCACCGATGGTACATGCAATTGAAGTTGTAAAATATGGTGTAGTACGTCGTGCTAAACTCTATTACCTAAGAAACCTAAGTGGTAAAGCAGCTAGAATTAAAGAAAAACTTCAAGTAAACACTAAAAAAATAAATAAGAAAAAAGTTGTTGCTTAAGAAGGATACAGCTATCTCGCAAGGTGCATATACGTCTTTAGCAAGACCATGTAGTGGTTGTGGCAATCCATTTCTAATTACTTTCCTGGATTGCTTCGTCGGCTACGCCTTCTCGCAATGACTTTTAAGATATAATACATCTCATTAATTTTGTGTGCATCACTTAGGAGGCAACCTCCTAAGGCTTAAGCAACTCTTTAGCTGCTTTTAGGCTCGCATCGGTAATGGATTTTCCTGAAATCATGCGAGCAAGCTCAGCTTGTCTTTCCTGAAGATTCAGGCTTTTTACCGTAATTTTAGTAGTTTCATCCAATTGTAGTTTGTTGACAATAATATGCTGATCTGCTTTACCTGCTACTTGAGGTTGGTGAGTAATAACAATTACTTGGGCAATAGAGCTAAGCTTTTTAAGTTTTTCTCCAACTTTATCAGCCACAATACCACCAATTCCGGTATCTATCTCATCAAAAATAATAATGTCTTTCAGTGATTTATCAAAGAGACAAGTTTTTAGTGCTAACATAAACCTTGATAATTCGCCACCAGAAGCAATTTTATCAATAGGTGCAAGTTGCATACCTGGATTTGTTGAGGCAACGAAACGTATATTATCAATACCATCAGACATCTTGCATAATAGCATCTGACTAGTTCTACCTTCCGTATTTTGCTTAATTTCTTCTAAAAACTCCTCGCTTATGTTTAATTCTGCAAAATTTTTATTATTGGTTTGGTTGGAAGGATTATTTTTAGGTGCTATTTCTACTTTAAAAATCGCCTTTTCCATTTTAAGCTGTTCAAGCTCTTTTTGTACAGCTAATTCTAGATTTTTTGCACTAATAGAACGCTTGTATGATAAAGCTTCAGCTAGTTCAAAATATTTTTTATGTTCTGCTAGCTTATTAATATCTAGGATTTTAACATTATTGATTTTATTTTTAAGGGCATTTAATTGTTGATTAGAATTATCAAAAAATTCAGGTATTTTATCGCAAGAAATATTATATTTTCGTGCTATATCACGAATTTTAAATAGCCTTTCTTCCACTTCGTCTAAGTTAAATTCATTTCTATCAATGTTATTAATAATATTCTGTAATTTTATACGTGCTTCTTCTAAGCTATTATAGCAATCATCTAAATTTAATGAAATAGAGGCAAATTCTTCGTTTTGCTGTAAGTTACGGTTTATCAAACGTTGAGCATTATTAATTGACTTATTAATTTCAGGGACTTCAAGATATGATAATATATCTTGGGTCACTTGTATTTCTTTATCACGATTTTGTAAACTACGCCTTATAGTAACAAGCTTTTCTTCTTCTCCTGTTTGATAATCAAGAGCTTCTAATTCTTTGGTAACAAAGGTTAAATAATCTATTTCTTGTTCTATAGCATCTTTATCTCTGGTAACTTTATTGATTTCTTTGGTAGTTGTCTGTAAAATATCAAAATGTTTTGATAATTCAGACCTTAAATTTACAAGCCCTCCATAATCGTCCAAAATGTTAATATGGAAGGAAGGGCTAAGAAGAGAAGTATGACTATTTTGCCCATGAAGTTCAAATAAATAATCTGCTACTTGTTGCAAGGTACTTATCGTTACTACTTGATCATTAATAAGAAATTTCTTACGGTTGTTAGGTTTTTGAATACGTTTTATTAATAATTCCTGGTCATACTCAATATTAAATTGCTCCAAAAGCTTTTTTAAATCATCATTGAGAGTGAAGGTCGTAGCAACCGAACAGTAATCACTCCCATGTTTTATTACATTATCAGAGAATTTGTTACCTAAAGAGAACAAAATTGCATCTAGCAAAATAGACTTACCAGCTCCGGTTTCTCCGGTAATTACACATAGCCCCTTTTCAAACTCTATCTCCAATTCGTCTATCAGAATAAAGTTCTTAACCGAAAGACTTTGTAACATTATATTTCATTCTTTTAAAGAGTTATTAATTAGTGAGTAGCAATATTTATACCAAGTACTGTCCGGATAGTTATGACCGAGTACCGCGGCATATTTCTTTGCTTCATTGCTAAGACCTAGCATTAAATAACTTTCCACTAAGCGATAAAGTGCTTCTGGTATATGTGATGTAGTTTGGTAATTATCGACGATAAGCTGGAATCTATTAATAGCAGCTATAGGGTTATTTTGTTTGAGATAATAACGACCTACGTCCATTTCTTTACCTGCTAAATGATCATTTACTAAATCAATTTTTAAAGCTGCATCAATTGAATATTTTGTTTTTGGGAAAAGTCTTATCACATCTTCAAAACTCTTTTTAGCTAAAAAGGTTCTTGATTGATCAAGTTGTACATTCGAGACTTGCATATAATAGGATAATGCCTTTAGGTAATAGGCATATGCAATATCTTCATGCATTGGATGAAGCTTAATAAAGATATCCAGTACATCTACTGCTTCTTCATACTGACCTCCGAGGAATAAAGAATATGACTGCATCAACTCAGCTTGAGGAGTCATTTTATTACCAGGATCTTGATAAAAAATCCTCGAAAATTCTTCGGCAGCTTTCAAATATTGTTGCTTTTCCAGTAAAATAAGACCATCATTGTATAATTCTGGAGCTGGAACTATTAAGTCTTCGTCCGTCTTCTTAGTTTTACAACCAGATAGGATTAAGCAGGTAGTGATTGTATAAAATAATAATTTTGCTAATTTCATCATAGAACTTGATAAGTTTTTTAAACTTAATTTATACACGAAACATCAGGAATTATACAAGATTATTTTAAAAATTATTATTTAACATAGATTTTGAGAGTTATTAAACTTATCCTAGGTAAGTCTATTTATTGGTACCTCTGGCCGGACTTGAACCAGCACGCCTTTTGAGCTGTAGATTTTGAGTCTACCGTGTCTACCATTCCACCACAGAGGCTTTGTCAACAAAATAGCTATATCTTTGTACTATGTAAATAAGTTATTGAATTAAAACTAAAATAATATTTCAGAATTTTCTTCTGTCAATAAACTTCTATAAGACATATTTAGAATTTTCTTCTTGAAAATAAAAGGTTTGCATCCTATACTATATAATATAAATAACAACATATTCATGGGGTTTCTTATGATTGATTATACAAAAACTTTTACTGCCACTCAGAAAACATATGATGCGGGGCTGAGGGAGTACATGCTGAAAGTCTATAATTATATGGCTTTGGCTTTGGTGTTAACTGGAGTAACAGCTTTTGCTACTATATCATTCGATCCATTGACCAGGCTTTTATTTCAGACTGCACCAAATGGACAATTTATAGGCAATACTGGTTTGGGAACGTTGGTAATGATTTCTCCTGTAGGAATTGCTTTGTACTTCTTTATGGGATTCGGCAAGATGAGCTTAGATACTACTAAAGTGTTATTTTGGGTTTATGCTGCTTTAACTGGTATGTCTCTAGCATCTCTTGGGTTTATCTATACAGGAGAGTCAATTGCTCGAACTTTCTTTATCTGCTCATCTGTTTTTGGAGCAATGAGTCTTTATGGATACAGTACCAATAGAGATTTAACATCAATGGGATCATTTGTTATTATGGGATTGTTTGGTCTTCTCATTGTATCATTGGTTAACATGTTCTTACAAAGCTCTGCTATATATTTCGCAACATCTCTAATTGGGGTTGCTGTATTTATGGGGCTTATTGCATGGGATACTCAAAAAATTAAGTCGATGTATTTTATGTCTGGTGGTGGAGAATTAGGACAAAAAATGTCTATAATGGCTGCTTTTAGCTTATATTTAGACTTTATCAACTTGTTCTTATATCTTCTAAGATTCTTTGGTAATAGAAGAAACTAGAACTGACGTCATTGCGAGGAAGGCGAAGCCGACGAAGCAATCCATAAAAGTAACCAAAAATGGATTGCCACGACCTACTTGCGTGGTCTTGCAATGACGTTGAAAGATATTGCAAGCCTCAAAGCCTAATAAAACTAGTTTTGATGGTATAATCTTTATTAGGTCCTAAAATCTTATAACTCAAGTCAAAAGAATCTTTATTTAAGAATATGTAACTAGCTTGATAAATATCCAAGTTACACTGATGTATAGCTTCAGCCTGGCAAGGACTACCCGAGATAAAATGCATTTGGTAAAATAAAGTATTGTTATTCTCATTAACAAAATACTTTACAATTTTGTCTTGTTCTAGAGAGTATATATATTCCTTAAAGGCTTTTACCTTAGTGCTACTACCGTGATAGTTGACATCAAGTTCTTCTCTATATAATATAGATGGATATTTTGAATATATAGGCTTTTTATCCTCTATAAAATAAGCAATTCCTTTAGCTGTGCCATAATTACCTAAAATTCTCGTAATAGTATAGGTTCCAACTAGGTTGTAGAATATATAGTCAATTGATGGGAAGTTGGTGACGTCGTTGCTCAATGCTCGCCTATTACTTATAGGCGTCGCTCCATCGTTCCTAGTCCCAAATTCCCCTGCATTGACTATATGTATCATTTCCCTAATTCCTTAGCGTCCTTATACAATAACCTATCAATAGCATTTTCTTTACCAATTATAGCGATAATTTCAAAAACACTTGGGGAAGTAGTCATACCTGTCATTAAAGACCTAATGGGTGACATGATATCTGCAAGTTTAATATTATTATCCTTGGCAATTTCTTTAAATTTTATTTGAATTGAGTCTTTATCAAAATTTGCTAGATTCTCCAATTCCTTTATAACTTGTCCCACCAAATTTTTATCACAATTATTGATCAGTTCTTTAGCTTCTTCAGAATAGATAATAGGAACATTAACTAAATAAATCCTAGCTAGTTTTGCTAATTCGACTAAATTGGTACTTCTTATTTTCAAACTTGGCATTGCTTGTCTAATATATTCCTTTTCTTTCTCAGTAACTTGATAATTTTCTTGTAGACTCTGACAAGTCATTTCTGTTAATGTTTGGTCATCAAGCTGACGTAAATAATGAGAATTTAAACTATCCATTTTGGCAAAATCAAGACGAGCTGGTGATTTACCTAGCCCATCAAGGTCAAACCATTCTATAGCTTGGGATCTTGAAATAATCTCGTCATCTTTATGACTCCAGCCTAATCTTAGTAAATAATTGCACAAACTCTCAGGTAAATACCCCATATCTTGGTAAGCCTTTACTCCAAGAGCCCCATGTCTTTTAGATAATTTCGCTCCATCATCTCCATGTATTAACGGTATATGTACCATATGTGGTACAGACCAGCCAAAAGCTTGATAAAGTATTTTTTGACGAGCCGCATTAGTTAAATGGTCATCCCCCCTGATAATATGGCTAATCTGCATATCGTGATCATCCACCACTACCGCTAACATATAAGTAGCAGTACCGTCGCTACGTAACAACACCATATCATCAAGGTGCGAATTTTCAGTAGTAACATCTCCTTGTAAAGCGTCATGAATAATTGTTTGCCCAGTTTTTGGGGCTTTCAAGCGGATAACGGGGATACTTTTCTGCTCCTGCGAATTAGAAGGTGGTACATCCCGCCAAGGGCTTTCGAACAAAAAATGTTGTTTATTAGCTATGGCACTATCTCGCTGTCTATCTATTTCTTGTTGAGAAGTAAAGCAATAATAAGCTTTCCCCTCATCTACTAACTTCAGAGCAGCTTGTTTGTATAAATCATTTCTTTTAGACTGAAAAACTACTTCTCCATCCCAGTTTAAACCAAGCCATTTCAAGCCGGAAAATATAGCATCTACTGCATCTTTGGTTGATCTTGCTTGATCAGTATCCTCAATTCGCAGCAAAAATTTACCGTTATGGTGCTTAGCAAATAAATAATTAAACAATGCCGTCCTTGCTCCGCCAATATGCAAAAAGCCAGTAGGAGATGGAGCAAATCTAGTAATTATAGTCATATTTTCCTTTATTTAGTTAAGTAAGCAAAATAATTTACATCTATATCATCACTCAACTGCCAACGTCCATTAACGATATTATAGGTTAAGCCTTTGAGTTCTTTAAGCCCAATATTATTATCATTGAACATCGAGTAAATTTCCGATGGTTTAAGAAATTTACTATGATCATGGGTGTTTTTGGGTACCCAATTAAGTAGGTATTCTGCCATCAAAATAGCTAGCATATATGATTTCACTGTACGATTAATCGTTGAAATTATAATCATACCATTTGGTTTTACTAAGCTAGCCAGGTTTTTTATAAAATCACCAGGGTTATCTATATGCTCTATTACTTCTAAACACAGCACCACATCATACTTATACTGTTTTTTATTTAAATCATCTGAATATACTAACTCCTCAATAGTTGATTTAAGATATTGTATATTCAAATTTTGTTCCGAGGCATACTGTACTGCAATATCTATATTACTTTGTAGAGCATCTATGCCGGTAACTATGCCATTTAATTTACAGAGAGGAGAGGTAATTAATCCTCCTCCACATCCTACATCTAGAATTTCTAAATTTGAACAAGGTAATATGTCATCCTGCACGTTAAAATGCTCTTTTATCTTGTCTATTATGTAACCAATACGAATTGGATTTATTTTATGAAGAATTTTAAATTCTCCATCTTTCTGCCACCATTGGCTAGAAATCTTACTAAATTTTTCTAGCTCTATTTGATTAATAGAAGATTTTGTAGACATATTCCTTTACTGGTTATAATATTACTAATATTATAACTAACCCGAATAAGTTCTAGAATCTCAAACGTTATTGCGAGGAGACGTAAGCTGACGAAGCAATCCATTTTTGGTTACTTTTATAGATTGTCGCGTCGCTAATAGACAGAGTAATATTAATCGGGTTAGCTATACAATAATATATACCACAAAAATAATTAAGCACTAAGTGCTATTCTCAACTTATTTATTAAAAATCGTATTAAATGCCTCTAATAATATTAACTATAATTCTAATCAGTTTAATTTTTGCCCCTCTTGGTTGTCTAAGTTTATGGAAAAAATATATTTATTTTGGTGATGGTCTGTCACATGCTAGTTTACTGGCTGGAAGTATTACTATTCTGATCCATTTGCCTGTTGTTTATTCGGGGTTAGTTGTCGCTATTATTTTTGCTATCTTAGTATTCACCCTAAAAAATAGGTCAGGTGGTAGTAGTGTAGTAATTTTAGTATCAAATTTTATGTTATCTTTGGCTTTGGTAGTAAGTTATATGTACCCACTACAGATTAAAATTACTAGCCTATTATTTGGCGATATTTTATCTAGCTCCTTAAATGATATATTAATTTTATCAAGCATATTTGTGTCAGTTATTTTTTTCATTTGCTATTTCTACCGTCAAATTATTCTAATTGTAATTAATAGAGATATTGCTCAAATTAAAGGAATAAAAGTAAGAACCATTGAATTGGCATTTT
Source organism: Candidatus Tisiphia endosymbiont of Xenochironomus xenolabis (assembly GCF_964264705.1). Classification (NCBI taxonomy): domain Bacteria; kingdom Pseudomonadati; phylum Pseudomonadota; class Alphaproteobacteria; order Rickettsiales; family Rickettsiaceae; genus Candidatus Tisiphia; species Candidatus Tisiphia endosymbiont of Xenochironomus xenolabis. The sequence continues at coordinate 150,177 of NZ_OZ183473.1, read as the reverse complement.
TGTTACTTTTATCTTTATCAGTATTCTCAACTATTAAAATTGTTGGAGCACTGCTCGTCACTAGTATCTTGCTAATTCCAGCCATGACGGCTAGGATGATTTCTAGTAACCCTGCTCAAATGATTATCAATTCAGTTATCATAGCTTTAACTGTAAATTTCCTTGGTTTAACAGCATCATTATACCTTGATGTACCAATTACACCAATAATTACTGTAATAAATACCATGGTTTATTGTTTGTTCCATATAATTTTACGAGCCAACAAAGTAGGCTTTTCTAGATCATGGTAATTAGTTACAGTCAATAGTTGATATAGCACCCCTACTAATGCGAGTATAGGATAAGGAAAGTTTAGAAGTATAGGAAGGATAAGGGTTGCAAGTAATGAAGCTTAAAGCTTTGTGAGCTAATGACTATAATATTATATTTTTATTTATCACCTTGTCGTGATTTTAAAAATTACTATCTATATCACCTATCATACAAATACAATTTATGCTCAGATTGAACTATAGTCAATTGATGAGAAGTTGGTGACGTCGTTACTCGTCGCTCGCCTATTATATATAGGCTTCGCTCCATCGCTCCTAGCACCAATTTCTCCTGAATTGACTATAGCTAAAGATCATTGCCAGGAGGCACAAAGCTAGAGCGAAGCAATCTAATGAATGTGGATTGCCACGCTCACATACGTTCGCTCGCAATTATGACTTTTTAAATTTAAGCTTATGTGTTCCATCTACCCAATCCTTCTGAATTGACTATATACATTAAATAAGTCACAATTAATAAAAATTCATAAATTTTTTACAAACTATTTAAAACCTTCTTGACTCTATAATTATAGTACAATATCCTAAAAATTCCATATAATCCCAAATTATCCCAAATATGACCAAATCTAATTATGGAATAATTTGTACAGGGTATGGTTATATGGCTAATTTGATTTGTATTTAATCGGATAATGTCTTTCATTCCCGCGTAGGCGGGAATCTAGACCCCGCACTGAAGCAGGGGTGACACTAAGGCAAGCAGGGATGACACTACCAATTATTGGAAGGTAAATAGGTAAATGAATATTTTTTTGTCAAAATATATAAATAATCTTGATAAGAAAGGTAGGGTTTCGGTACCTGCTAGCTATAGAGCAGCTTTGTCTAGCCAGTCATTTAATGGGGTTATTGTCTATCCGTCTTTTAGAAATAAGTGTATTGAAGCGTGTAGTTTAAAGAGGCTTGAGGAGTTAAGCCAAATGATTCAAACCTTAGACCCATATTCTGAGGAACGAGATGCTTTTGAAACAATCATTCTTGGCGAGGCTATCCAACTTGCGTTTGATGGTGAGGGTAGGGTGATTTTGCCTAAATCTTTAATAGAGCATTCTGACATATCAGAGCAGGTTTGTTTTGTAGGAAAGGGATTAGTTTTCGAAATTTGGCAGCCGCAAAATTTTGAGACCTATCTTTCTTCAGCTCGGCAAATTGCTCAAAATAACCGTTTAACTCTTAAGAATATTAATAAGGAAATATGATACAAGAGTCCTCTCATACAGCTGTGATGTTAAATGAAGTTAAGGAAGTCTTGTGTCCTAAAGATGGTGGAATTTATCTGGATTGCACTTTTGGTTTTGGTGGTTATAGTAGAATGATACTCGATTCTTGTAATTGTCAATTAGTGGCAATTGATCGTGATCCAAATGTTATAACTTACGCCAATCAGTTGATAAAAGATTATCCTGGTAGAGTGAGATTTATTCAAACAGGGTTTGCTGAAAGCTTTTCAGAATTAGGTTCATTGAAATTTGACGGCATAGTTATGGATTTAGGGGTTTCTTCTATGCAGATTGATTCTGGCGATAGGGGATTTTCCTTTACTCATGATGGTCCACTCGATATGAGAATGAGTGGAGTAGGGCAGAGTGCTGCAGATTTTATAAATAATGCTGATGAACAAGAAATAGCTGATGTGATTTATAAATATGGCGATGAGTCTTATTCTCGAAGAATCGCTAAAAGAATTGTAGAACATAGGAGGTTAGAGCCTATTAGCAATACAGCAAGGTTTGCTCATATTGTTCGTAGTAGTATAGGTTTTCGAAAAGGTAAGATAGATACTGCTACCAAGAGTTTTCAAGCAATTCGCATTTACATTAATGATGAATTGGGTCAATTAGAAAGATTTCTAAGTAATAGCAAAAATATTCTATCAGCAAATGGTCGCCTAGTAATTGTCTCATTTCACTCATTAGAAGACCGAATTGTTAAGAATTTTTTTAAAGCAAATTCTGCTAAGTTAGTTGCCAGGTCTAAATATGCGGCAAAGGTTTTTACTAAAGAAAATTCTAAGGAATGGCTTAAGATTATTACAAAGAAGCCATTATGTCCATCGTCTAGAGAAATTGCACTTAATCCAAGAGCAAGGTCTGCAAAGTTAAGGGCTGGACAGAAAATAGAGGGTGCTATATATGGCGGTTAGAATATTTAGTTATATAGCTGTCTGTACTATAATTTTTTCCATTTATGGGTTATTTAGAGTAAAAGATAAGGTTATTATCTTACATTATCAGCTTGGAGAGGTTTCAAAACAACTGATTGATGAGAGTAATAGAATTCACGTGTTAAAAGTCGAACAATCATACCTTACTTCTCCAGCTAGACTAAGAAAATTATCATCACTTTATTTACAATTAGATACTGTTAAAGTTAAGCAAATGATTAGTGATCCTTTAATGCCTGAAAGTAAGAAATATGCCAAGTCTCATGAAGTGAGTGGTTCATATTTTAATAAAACCAATGTTAAGTGGCGTTATAAAACAACTCCTAATAGTAAATATATAAAAACTGTTTCAACTAAAAAATCAGAGTATATTCGATGAAAGGTACTCTTTTTGCCTATGAATACGCCATTGTAAGGAGGCGTAAGCCGATGAGGCAATCTAATGAGTGTGGATTGCCACGACCATTTCATGGTCTCGCAATGACGGAAGGACTTCTTACCCACTGGTCATTGCGAGGAGGTACTTTAGTACCGACGAAGCAATCCAGGAAAGTGATTAGGAATGGATTGCTTTGTTCGAGTTTCGTGGTTCATCGCAATGACGCGAGTAGGTTATGAGTAATAATATAGTTTTATTAGCATTGATAAAAAATACTATAACTAAAATGAAAAGAAGTTTTAGTAATATTATTTTATGGGATATTTGTGCTGACAATACCAAAATCAGATTATTCATAGTTAGCTTTTGTTTTGCTGTGTTTTTTTGTGGGTTGTCATACCGCTTAATAATCGTTGCGACTAATGGTTATGTTAAGCCAGAATATCAAGTAAAGAGTAGTAACTTTAGAAAAGAGATAGTAGACCGCAATGGTAATTTATTAGCAGTTAACTTACCCTCTTCCTCATTATTTGTTAATCCACAAAAAGTAATCAACCCAGAGCAATCTTTAGAAAGATTATCTAAAATCTTGCCTGAGATTGATAAAACGAAATTACTTGCAGAACTAAAGGGTAATAAAAGTTTTGTGTGGGTAAAAAGGGATTTATTGCCAAAAGAACAAGAGGCGGTGTTAAATTTGGCAATGCCAGGCTTTAGTTTTGAACAAGAACAAAAGAGGATATATACTTTCTCCAATTTATTATCACATGTTATAGGATATGTGGGTAGGGATTTGGCTGGTCTTGCTGGGTTGGAAAGGAGTTATGACAAATTTTTAACTAATTCAGATTTTGACTTAGCACAGCCAGAACAACTTAAAAAACCACTTGAATTATCTATAGATGTAAGATTACAGAATATCCTAAATGAAGAAATAGATAAGACATTAAAGGAATTTAGTGCAATAGGAGCGGTAGGGATAATTGCCAATCCTAATAATGGTGAAATTCTAGCTCTGATTAGTAAACCTGATTTCAATCCACATTACCCGAGTAGTGCAAAGCCAGAAGAGTTGTTTAATATGGCAAGTCTTGGTATTTATGAGATGGGGTCGGTATTTAAAACCTTAACTATGGCTGTAGGTTTTGATACTGATGCTATAGCAATGAACGATGCTTATGATATTAGCTATATGAAGGTAGGGGCGTTTAATGTAAAAGATTATCACCCAAGGCATGGGTGGCATAGTGTTCCAGAAATTTTTCTGCATTCATCAAATATTGGGGTTAGCCAAATTATGTTAGAAGTCGGCAAAAATGATTTCAAAAAATACTTAAAAAGATTAGGGTTACTAGATCAGCTTAAAATTGAATTGCCAGAGAGAGGCACCCCTCTGTTTCCATCCGATAAGAGATGGAGTGATTTAACGAGTGTTGTAATGTCATATGGTTATGGTATTTCAATTAGTCCTTTACACTTTATACAAGCAGTATTGCCGGTAGTGAATGGTGGGACATTATATGATTTGACTCTAATCAAAAGACAAGATGAACCTCTTGTTGGCACAAAGGTTTTTAGTGAAAAAACCTCTAAGCAAATGAGTGAATTATTTCGTTTTGTGGTAAAAGAAGGCACCGGACGTAGAGCTGATGTAAAAGGATATCTTGTTGGTGGGAAGACTGGTACGGCTGAGAAATTAACGGCAGATGGGCATGGCAAAAGAAGGTATCTTAAGAATAGCAGAATGTCATCATTTTTAGGTGTATTACCAGCTTCTAATCCACAATATGTTATTTTTATAATGTTTGATGAGCCAAAAGGAACAAAGGAGTCCTTTGGTTTTGCTACTGCCGGCTGGACTGCTGCTCCTACCGTTGGGAGAGTCCTTGAGCGAATGGTGTCACTATATGGAATAGAGCCGATTGAAAAAGGTGAGGAATTGTGATTATTAAATAGTGAACATACGCTATGATGTCCTTGCGACTTATCTTCGAGATAGAAAAGTGCTAAGAATGTTGAGGTAAAGAGGTTTGTAGGGATTTTGTTATAGTGTAAATGATGTTTTTTGTTTGATATTATCAGATTCCAGAGATGTAATCTCTTTCATGTATATTACAATCGTTCCAAATAGAAATTCTCGCCCTGCAATATTGCTTCGCACTTCCTATCGTGAAGGTGGAAAAATATTAAATAAAACTCTAGTTAGTACTACAGTTGTAGATTGAATGTGAGTGTTCACGGAAAAAAGGTTAAAGTATAAGATGTCATTGCGAGGAGGTTGCCAGACCGACGAAGCAATCCAGGAAAGTGATTAGAAATGGATTGCTTCGTTGACCTTACGGTCTCCTCGCAATGACGCTTGGTGATCAGGTTTTTTTATTCATCACAAAAAAATCGTGAATGCTCACATCTAAACTACAACTGTAGTATTAGGATAACTTATTGAATTTTCTAAACGCACTACTCTTATGTGATTCAAATAATCCATCAAAACTAGAGTTTCTAAATCTTATAAGCCAAGATTGTATTGTTTTCCAGTGCGATCCAACTATCATAGATACAGTTGCCTGATTGCAGGTGATGCATTGCTAATAAGCGTATGCGATTTCTTCCGTGCAACTCGTTTTTCATTAGGCTTATGAAATCATGTTCATGAAAACCTTTTGGTAATATATGTTTTTGCTATTTTAGTACCTGCACAAATTTATACTTCCATATATAATACCTCCTTAACTATTTCAATTGGTATAATATGGTTACGTTAAAAATTTTGTCAACAGAACCTAAAATTGCTGCAAAAAATTTTTTATGTTGACCTATCAGTGGATGGTTATATAATCCACGGTTTCTATAAAGATAAAATTGTATAATGAATAAATTAGCAAAAATATTATCTATAATTTGTATATATTTCTTGTTTTTTACCAAAGCTCAGGCAGATGAGATTGAGGCTGATCAGAGATTTTTTTATATTGGGGCGGAAGCTGGCATAGTAAAGCCGGTGGTAGAGAAATTTCGCCATGATTCGGGTACTGACTTTACTTTAAAAAGGTCTAAGATGTATAGCGGTAAGATTGGTTACAGCTTCTACCCACAAATGGCTATTGAGTTTTCAGCAACACATCATCCACAATACCGGCTAAATTATGTTTTACCCAAACAAGAGGTTGCCGGTTTAATTATACCACAAACTCCAGGTGCCACTAAGATAATTTCCAATTTATATATGCTTAATATTGTATATGATTTTGACAAAATTAAAGAAGTAACTCCTTTTATCATATTAGGGGCTGGGATTGCCCAAGTAAAAGTTAGTTCCGCTTCCTCTCGTTGGAACTTAATGGATGTAGAGTATTTTAGAATTAGAAACACTCGTAGTAATTGTTTTGCTTGGCAAGTAGGTCTTGGGATTTCTAAGGATTTATCTAGTAATTTTAGCGTTGATATAGCAGTAAAATTACAAGCTGCTCATTCCATAAAGATTAATTATGATACTTTGGATATGCAAACTCAGAAATTTATCCCAGCAATTCCTATCAAAAAAACCATAGGGGTTGGAGAGTTTGGTATAGGATTTACTTATAGATTACCAATTTAATGTAAAAAGACTATTAGTGTATTAAGTTTTTTAGTATATAATGCATTTAAATTTAGTGTGGAGAACATATGACTACTGATTTAGAGCTTACCTCAGCCTCTCATAATACATACGATGAACTACCTTATGAAAGCTATCCGTATGCTTTAACCGATCCGTACCACCTACAAACACTTGCTGTGTTATTTGGTATGAAACCACCGGCTGTTGAAACTGCTAGAGTTTTGGAGCTAGGATGTGCTGCAGGAGGTAATTTAATACCTCATGCTGTTAATTATCCTAAAGCACACTTTATTGGAGTCGATCTATCTAAAGTACAAATAGATGAAGCTAATAAACATAAAGAAGGATTAAATCTTAAAAATATAGAATTCCGACATTGTTCGATTACAGATATTGATGAATCATTTGGTAAATTTGATTATATAATTTGTCATGGGGTAATCTCTTGGGTGCCAAAATTTGTTCAGGATAAAATTTTTGAAGTAGGTAATAAAAATTTATCAGATAATGGTATTGTGTATATTAGTTATAATACCTTACCCGGCTGGAATATGATTCGTACTATAAGAGATATGATGCTTTATCACTCAAATACCTTTAATAACATTAAAGATAAAATTGCTCAATCTAGATTATTACTTGAATTCATTAATGATAGCTTGGAAGCTTCCAACTCTCCTTATGCTCAAGTGTTACAAACTGAAGCTAGTTTGCTTGCCAAACAAAATGATCATTATTTGCGTCATGACCATTTAGAAGAAGATAATGTACAATATTATTTTCATGAGTTTATGGATGAGGCTAAGAAAAATAATTTGCAATATCTGTCTGATTGTAGTGTCTCTACCATGTATTTAGGAAATATGCCAGCAAAAGCAGTGGAAAAATTACAAGCAATAAATGATATTGTTAGAACAGAACAATATATGGATTTCATTACCAATCGTCGATTTAGGTCGACCTTACTTTGCCATAATAGTGTTAAATTAAATAGGTCTATCAATAACGAAGATATTACTAAATTTAATATGACATTTAATATAGTGCCAGAAAAGCCTTTTGTTGATATAGATATTAACTCACTTGAACCAGAGAAATTTTTTTATAATGGTAATAAGGATAATAGTTTATCAACATCTTCTCCTTATATGAAAGCGGTACTCTATACTTTCTCTGAGAATATCAATAATCCGATGAGTTTTGATAAAATTGCTGTTAGTAGTAATAAAAAATTGCAAGGAGCAAAACTGAATGAAATAAAGGCTGAATTTTTAGCTAATGCCATGAAGTTAGTGTTGCAAGGATATATTAATATCACCTTACAAAATACTAGGAAAGAAGTAAATCTTGATAAACCTAAAACATCAAAGCTTATTTCATATCAGGTAACTCATACATCCAATATGTGGGTAACAAACCAAAGACATGAAGTGGTAGCTATCAATCTTTTTGAGAAATTTGCTCTACGATATATGGACGGTAAGCACGACCACAAGCAAATAATTGAATCTGTCATGCAGCATGTTACTTCTGGTGAGATGACCTTAAGTCGTGATGGTAATAAAATTGAGAATATTGATGAAATCAATAAAGAATTAGCATCATTCTTGCAGCCTACATTAACTAAGTTTGTCGCTAATGCTTTGCTGATTTAAAGATAGGATATTGCTAGGTTCTGTGAATAAAATTTTAATTGTCTAGATTTCGAGTGTTTTTAAGCAAAAATTAATAAGATTTTTGCAAGGATAGTGTATCTATTTCAAAAAAATCTTATAATTTGCAGCTAAAAAGAGTCAAAATCTAGACCCAATTAAAATTTTGTTCACACCTAGTAATATTGCTTATCCAAATATAAAAAAGATAGCTTTAATTATACAGGATAATGATAGCACAAATATTAGCCCCACTAAGTATAAAATTACAAACCAAAGCCATTGTTTGCATTTCTGAGAAATAAAAATTTTTCTCAATTTACTAATACATTGGGTGATGAGTTGATTTTCCACGGAATATATAATAACAATAAATTGTGTAACCTAATATTATCGGTAAAAGTAACGCAGCTCCTACCAACATTAGAGATTGTGATTCGGCTATTGCTGCCGATTGCCATAAAGATATTTGATATGGTACGGTAAAAGGCCAAATGCTTAAAATTAGCCCTAAATAGCCCAGAGTAAAAAGTAAAACTGAGTAACAAAAAGGTTGGTATTCTTTATTTTTATAAAGAGTGGTGAATAACATAAATAATGTAAAAATAGTTAAAATAGGAATGAATGATAGATATGCAAAATTAGGCATAGTAAACCAAAATATACGAATTCTCTCGTTTAAAAATGGTACCCATAAACTTACTAGCCCCATAAATAACATAACATAAATTAATACATATGCTGCAGATTTACGAGCCCATATTTGCGTATCTTTGTCAGTTTTCATGATAAGCCAAGTACAACCAAGTAGGGCATAACCAAATACCAGAGCAATACCGGTCATCAGAGAAAAAGGGGTGAGCCAATCAAAAGCATCGCCAGCAAATACCCTGCCATCCACTTTAACGCCTTGGATAAAAGCTCCCAGCATAATTCCCTGAAATAAGGTGGCAATGATAGAACCAAAATGGAAAGAATAATCCCATATGTAGCGATCCTTTGGAGTGGCTTTAAATCTAAATTCAAAAGCTACCCCGCGAAAAACTAAGCCCAAAAGCATTGCGATAATTGGTATATAGAAGGCTGACATCAAAATTGCATAAGCCAGTGGGAACGCAACAAATAATCCACCACCACCTAAAACTAACCAAGTTTCATTACCATCCCAAAATGGTGCTATGGAATTCATCATTTTATTGCGGCAATCTTGAGTAGGAGCAAATGGAAATAATATACCAACCCCCAGATCAAAACCATCTAGTAATACATACAGAAATATTGCTATGACAATTAGTCCACCCCAAACTAAAGGTAAATCTATATAGGGAGCAAAGTTAAGCATGGTTGTTATCCTCCTCTATTGGATTTCCTAAACTGTGGAAACCATATGTCTCTTCTTTTATTATTATAGTAGGTCCTTTCTTTATTAAATCTATAATATAATAAGTGGCACTGCCAAATATAAAAACATAAACTATCACAAAGGCAATTAATGAAGTAAAGATATATTGCCCTAGTACTGGTGAAGATGCTTCAGATGTTCTGATTATATTATATACTATATAAGGTTGCCTACCAATTTCCGTAACAAACCATCCGGATAGCACGGCTACAAAGCCAGTTGGCGTCATCAACATACACCAATATTGGAACCATTTAGTATCAAACAATCTTTTACGTAAATATAAGACTACGGCAATCACCCCAGTAATTATCATCAACATACCGATTCCTACCATTATTCGGAAACATAAAAATACTATTAATACCGGGGGGCGATTTTCTTTTGACCATTCTTTTAGCCCTTGTACTTCTCCATCTAAGCTATGGGTCAGTATTAAACTAGCAATTTTTGGAATATCTATCGTATATTTTGTTGTTTCTTCTTGATCTGATGGCCAGCCAAAGACCCTAAGGGCAGCACCTTTTTCTGTATCCCAAATACCTTCCATAGCAGCAATTTTTGCAGGCTGATGTTCTAGGGTATTTAACCCGTGTTGGTCGCCAATAAAAAGCTGTATTGGAGCAACAAATACTGCCATCAACATTGCCATACCAAACATGATTTTAGCATGGGCAACAAATTTTCTCTGTACAAGATACCAAGCAGCGACGCCACCAATAACAAAGGCTGTAGTTAAGTATGATGCAACAATCATATGACAGAAACGATATGGAAATGAAGGATTAAAAATAATTTCTAACCAATTTGTCGGATATAAAATATTATCGGCTCGTACTTCATAACCAGTAGGAGTTTGCATCCAGCTATTAGCTGACAGAATCCAAAAGGCAGAGATAATTGTACCAATTGCCACGATTAAAGTAGCAGCAAAATGCATTTTCTTACTAACTTTATTCCAACCAAACAACATCACTCCAAGAAAAGACGATTCCAAAAAGAAGGCAGCAAGCACTTCAAAACCGAGAAGTGGTCCAAGTACATTACCTACCTTATCAGAGAAACCTGACCAATTAGTACCAATTTGGTAAGACAGAACAACGCCGGATACTACCCCCATACCAAAGGTAATAGCAAAAATCTTAATCCAAAATTTATATATTTCTTGGTAAATATTATTGCCAGTTTTGAGCCATAACCCTTCTACTACAGCCAGCCAGTTAGCAAGACCAATTGTGAAGGACGGAAAAATTATATGGAAGCTTATAGTAAAAGCAAATTGTATACGAGATAGTAGATTAGGATCAAATTCCATATGATTATTTCAATTGATATTACAGGTGCATACGTCATTGCGAGAAGGAATAGCCGACGAAGCAATCCATTTTTGGTTATTTTTTGGATTGCATCAATGCTACTAAAGTAGCTCCTCGCTAATAGACGTCTTGTTACTTTAACTTTTTTTTCGTGAACACTCTATCCACATCTTTATAGCTTAAAAAATCTTCCCAATCGGATAATTGAAAATTAATTTCTTTAGCTAATTTCCTAATTCTTATACTGCCATTTGGACACTATCAATATCTTTTACGAGACTTACTGGTACTATTTTTGCAGTTACTTTACCTCTTTTGGTAATTAATATTTCTTCACCTTTGCTTGCCCGATCTAGTATTTTAGAAAAATGAGTTTTTGCATCAAAGGCTGATATTGAGTTTTGCATATAACCTACTAGTTTCTTGTCTAGTTTATTATAATAGTTTTGATAAAAAAATCTATCTTTAATAATTATCGTAGGCAGCATCCTAGTACATAATTTTCAACTTCATCGATAATTCCTTGTATTTCTACTGTTAAACGAGATAATTTCATGGAGATAATCCTAATTTGATATTGATAATTCCGATAATATAATAAGACAAAATCTCCCGGTTGATATTTGATAAAATTTGCCGGCATGATAAATCTTAAAATTTTAGTTTCAGTAGCAGCATTTTTTAGGATTAGCTGCCCTAATCTTTCCGCTTCCAGGCAAGATAGTATAATAGGTAGCCTTAAGACTGGAATAGCTCTATGTGAAAAATTCTCACTATTTATTTGGCAAAAGCCATTATTATAATTATCACACCGATCAATAAAGTTTAGCCCTAATTTACTAATAATGCTAGTTTTAGAAATTTCCATTTGTTCTAAATAACTATTGCTTGATAATTTAACCAATATTTTTGAACTAACCTTACAGAGAGGTGAATATCCACGCTTGGTAAATTTAATTTGTTCCTGATAAGCTATGATATCAAAGAAATATATAATCCTTAGAGAGTTAATAATATCAATGCAAGATAACGCTTTATTTAATACCAACCCTTCTACCGCTTCATCAAGAGTAGATATGTCGATGTTCTTTAGTGGAATATTGCATCTATAAGACAATTCAAGAATTATTGCCGCTAAATTACAAGCCCCAAACTTATTATTCACCCAATGTCCTTTTGCCCATAAGTTACCATCTCGCCAAATATTATTATGGGGCCAAGCTGGATAAGGTCTGGCATCCCAAGTCCATAAAAACATTTGTTCGATATATTCTTGTGTTTGCCAATATTCAATAAATCCCCGTATAGCTTTACGCTGAATGGAAAAATCAACTTCACCAGTAGAATGTTTTGGTACTCCGCCATCAATACATAAAGGATCAAAGAATATATTAGGTTGATTAGTTGCTTTATCAATAGAAGGGAAACCAAACTCTGTAAACCAAATTTTCTTCATTTTTGGTTGCCATTCTGTTGTTATCCCATCAGGATTGCGATGATAATTCTCCCACCAATATCTTAAATTCTTCCAAGCATAATCTTCTGATAATTGACGTTGACTATTATTGTCATCTACAAAGTAATCATATCCTTCGCCTGATTGCCAACCTTTAATGATTTCTTCTGACGAAATTCTGGAATTTACCGTTCTTGTTACAGGAAAGTAAGCATCAATACCAACAAAATCTATATATTCTGAGGCAAATAACTTATCTAAATTATACCATCCGTCTTTGGTATGGTGATATTCTGACCAATCTGCAGCATAAGTCACAAGTACATTATCACCAACGATATTTTTAACTAATTTTGCTAGTTTTATCAGTTCCATAACAGCAGGAAAATTATTATGTTGATCTCTGATACTAGTTAAACCTATTAACTCAGACCCGATTACAAAACTATCAATATGATCCTTAACTAACTCAGCATAATGTAGAATGAAATCATTATAACCTTGATCTTTATTAAAAAAATCTACTACCGAACTTATCGAACCTGTCAAATGACCCCGCCATGGTTTTTGCCAAATATCCAAAAAAAACATTGGATAAAACATGATTTTAAAGTTTCTACGCTTTAATTCCTGTAAGTAACGTATGATACTCGCATCATTGACTGTACCACCATATTTAGGGAAATTATCTGCATCTCGTGATACTAATCTTGCCGTATCACGTGAATATTTACCAACTTGCCATTGTTCTGAGTATTGGGTATGCGGATCATTAAATTCTACGGCAGGTTTGATAATACAATTTTTAATATCCAAACTATCGCCAAACCAGCATACAACTGGTGCAACCCATTTGATATTAGGACATATAATTTTCATTTGATCCAGACTATAAACACTATCAGCAATGTTACGATAATTATTGGAATTTATTGGTTTTTTATTGATCACACCCCCCAAAGAATTGGTAATGGTTTTATACTGTATTAGGCAATCATAAACAAATTCCCCTGAACCTGGGATAATGTCAACCGCCTCAACCAAATCCTCTACGCTCTTGCTTTCAACATGACTAGGAATATTAGCTTTCCTGGTTACTTCAAAGGAGAAATTTGGTATAGAATTATTAAAATCAGCTAATGGTAGCTCTTCAAATACCGCGTAGCTTAATCCACGGAAAGCTGGTACTTGCCCTTGAGGATCAGTCGCAGCAATTAAAGGATCGGCTATTTGCTCTTCTGACCCTAAATAAAGCCTGAATGTATATTGTTCAAGATTGAGCAACTGATCATTAGCCCATACTCTACTAATTTCAGCAATTTCACCTTCACATATGGCAACTGCAAAGGATAAATAATATTCGCATTCTGTTAAATTATGGATGGCGGTAGTTCCTTGAGTATCTGATACACCTGGTTGTGTAACGTTGGTAATTTGTACTTCCTTAATTTGGTTTGCCCAAATTATTTTACCATTGACCCTTGCCGTACCAAAAACTAACGCTATTGGATGTCCATAAACAGCTTTTGATAGGACAAAACTCTCCCTAATATTTTTAAAATGATAATATTCCTCGGGTTGATGATTTAAATATTCTAAATAATCACCTAATGTCTTACCTGCAAATCGTCCAATAGTTGATAATATACCTCCACCAAAAACACCACCTATGCTACTTCCTATGTTACCTAGAATCTGACTAAACATATTAATATCTTATATTTTTTAGTTAATATAAGATACTATATCACATAATATCTCTGCACTAAGTGTATCGACTCATTTAATTTATATTTTTTTGTTAAAACTAAAATTTACCTCTTAACCCTTTACATACATCAATTGACTATAACGACTCATTAAGAGCTTGTAGATTAGCTTTACTAAACATCGCTCGATCAGCTATAAAGCATACATCCTCTATATTATCTTATTTTTATGCATTTAGGATTTGTGAGAAAATATCCATCTTTGAACCTTGCTCAACATAATTTTTTATAATAGTTTTTAGACTTTCTGGCAGAATAACTATATTATCAATTTGGTCTATGGGCTTCCAAATGAAACTATGGAATTTATGATCCATTGCTACAGGTGGATGAGATAAATCTAACCCCTTAATATCAATATTATATACAATATTTAATTCATGATAAATTGATCCTTTACGCTTCCAACTGCATTCCAATATACCGGCAAACTCTGATTCCTCTATCTCTAGATTCATTTCTTCCCATATTTCTCGTTTCAAAGCTTGTAAAGATGGTTCATTATATTCAACATGCCCACCTGGCAAGAAAAAAATATTTGGTGGAAAATTTGGATTATCAGATGTAGCAGTAGTAAGCAATATGTGATTATTATGAATAATTATTCCACGTACTATTACATTGATACCAGTATCAATGTGTTTTGTTTGTGATAATTCTAATTTTTGTACACATGCTGTATGCTTTTCACCAGTGAAGTTTTCTGTAACAAATTTTTCAATTATATCCTGAGATTCTTCTAAAGAGGAGTTTTGGCTACCTAAACATACAACATTTGCATTAAGCTTTTGCCTAGTTTGTATAGAGTCTTCCGTTGATCGTGATATAATTGCCCTTATATGGGTAAATCTATTGAGTGCAATAGCTACTTCTTGACCACTCTCGCATATCATCACCCCTATGTCTTCTGTATTTCGGAGCCTATCTGCTAACAATCTAGAAATATCAACATAATCTAGTGGAGAATCATCATCAATACCTAAATCCTCAGATTCAAAACCACTTAAATTATGCTGATCTATCAGAGCTTTACGCAATTCTATGCCACGATAATCGCTAGCATATACCAACTTTCTACTCATTACAAATTCTCCTAGTATTAATCGATTTATCCTTCAAATCCTTAACTATAGTCAATTGATGAGAAGTTGGTGACGTCGTCGCTCAATGCTCGCTTATTACTTATCACACTACTGGACAAAAATGTAGGAAGGGTTGAAAAGGCTAGCAAATAGAATATTTTAGATAGGATACACAAAAAATCTTAGGTATTCTATGTTGCTAGCCAAGTTATTATTTAATCATTTTAAGATGATAAATTCAAGATATAATACATTTAAAGGCATAATAAAATCGTTAATTTTATGTCGAGGTAGTAAAAAAAATATGGCAGAGGAAATAGAAGGAAATACTTTGTTAGATTCAAAAATAAAATCTGTATATAGATTTTTAGAAAAAGATTTTATTAATATTGATGACTATTACAAATTTATGACCCCTCTTCTTCCTGAAGGTAAAGTCATATTATCATTAGATAGGACTACTTGGGAGTTAGGAAAAGAGATTAGAAATATATTAGTATACTACTAATAAATGAAGGGTTGCAAAGATAGGAGAGATATTATAGAGTATATGATATTATGAGCAAAAATGTATTGACAGAAGAACAAAGAGAAAAATTGAAGGAACGTCATAAGACAGAACGAGACGGACGGATACGTGATCGTATTAAGGCAGTTTTGATGTATGACGATGGGTATAATAATGTAGAGATTGCTAAGGTACTACTCCTGAGCCACGAAGCGATAAGAAAACATATTGTTGATTATCAAAAAACCAATAAGCTTAATACCACAATGGAGGTAGCACAAGCAAATTAAATGATGTTGAGCAGGCAGAATTAGTGAATCACCTAGAAGCAAATAATTATGTTTATGCTAAAGATATCATGCATCACATTGAGAACAAATATGGTGTGACATATACGATAACGGGAGTAACAAAATTACTATACAAACTGGGGTTTGTTTACAAGAAGCCGAAAGTGGTACCAGCTAAGCTGGATTTTGACAAGCAAGAATTATTTAAGTTAAATTACAGTTTACTAAAAGGGAATCTCAGAGATAAGGAAGCCATATATTTTATGGACGGTGTTCATCCTCGGTATCAAGCAAAGGCAAGGTGCGGTTGGATAAGAAAGAACCAAGATAAGACCTTACCAACATTCAGTGGCTGGAGAAGAAAGCACATGATTGGTGCTATTAACCTAGTTAATTTACAGTTAGTAAGCACAGAGAGTCCCAAAATAAATGGGGAGCAGATAGTTGATTTCCTACAGAGATTGGAAGAGGAGAATAGTGACAAGGAAAAAATATATTTAATCTGTGATAATGCTAGTTACCACAAATCCAAGAAAGTGAAAGAATATCTAGCAAATAGTAAGATAGAGATGGTATTTTTACCGCCATACAGTCCAAATCTTAACCCAATTGAGAGATTATGGAAGTTTATGCACAGTATTACAACTACTAATAAATTTTATCATAATTTTGAACAATTTTCGGAAGCAATAAACAAATTTTTTAGCAACATCGCCGATTATAAATATAGGTTACGTACCTTAATAAATGATAACTTCCAAACTATTACTGTTAACCATTTCTGCAACTCTTCAGGTTAATTGAGTATATTACCAATAAGGTGATGATTACGGTATTTGCTATGGTAGCAGAACTAGAGCGTGATTTTATATCTGAACGTACTAAAGAAGGTTTGCGTGCTAGAGTTGCCAAGGGCATTAAACTTGGTAAGCCCAAAGGAACATTACAAAAATCGATGTATGATAATGATCAAGAGAAAATCTTTCATTTGTATAAACTTGGAGTTCCCTTACATAAAATTATTTCTACACACCTTCTCTATGGTAAATAATGGTCACTGAAAAAATATATTGAAAAACGATACCCCCAACTTTAGATTTTCCTAAACTTAACGTAGCTTCCAGTTAAAATCAAAAAATAACGTGGTTTCCCGTTACACCCAGATAATTATCTCAGATAATTATCTTGATAACTATAACGTTATATGTTACAATTATGATAAGGCAATATTATTTATAATATGATCAAAACTTTCAGCCATAAAGGTCTAAGCAATTTCTTTAATTATGGTGATACTACAAAAATACAAAGTGATCATATAAAAAAACTCAGACTGTTATTAGCTAACTTAAATGCTGCAACTAAGGTAGAAAACATGAATTTACCAGGACTCGGACTGCATAAGCTGCAAGGCAATATGAAAGACTTCTGGTCAGTTAAAATTAATGGTAATTGGCGTCTGATATTTCATTTTAGTAATGGAGATGCCTATGACGTTGATTATTTAGATTATCATTAAAGCAAGGTATATATGTTCAATCCTCCACACCCAGGTAGTATATTAAAAGAGTTGTATTTAGAACCTTTAAATTTAACTGTCACTGAAGCATCTATATCGCTTGGAGTTACCCGTAAAACTTTATCATTTCTGATCAACGAAAAATCTAGTATCAGTTCTTCTATGGCTATTCGTTTATCTGCTGCATTTCCAAACACAAGCCCTGAATACTGGCTTAATCTTCAACAACAGTATGATATTTGGAATGCCAAAAAAAATATTGATGTTTCTCATATTAAAATATTACTTCACATGTCTGCTTAAATTAAAAATATGTAACGGATAACCTCTTTGCTTTTCGGAAAAAAAGAGAGTCCATAAAACAATTATATTCTGAATAATGGTTTTACACATAGCCGATATTTCCTGATCTTCTCGATAGGCTGCAGTGACTTCTTCGCCTGCAAATGAAACAGCAGTAGCAAATTTGTTAGCTAACTCGCCTTTGTTTAGTTGTTTCTCAATGGTTTGTCACCAAGTAATATCATCGATATATTTTAGTACAAAGATAGATTTAATAATCCTACCAAATTCTTTTAGTGCTTCTTGGAGAGGATGTTGGTTAGCATAGTTGTAGTGGCTCGCTTTCGAAATGACATTGGCTTGCTTTCATTGTAAAAACCGGCTCAAATTAAATGACTTTTTAAATTCAATCTGGGGTTTTAACGGAGAATCTATTTTTCCCGACTTCAGTGTTGTTGTGCCAAAAAGTGGTTGACAGCTCAGGAAATGATAAAATTTTCAGGCACAACAAATTATTTGTTTGAGTATAAAAATTTCAAAATAATCCTATAATAATTATTAGCTTTACTACTTGATTATCGAGTTTTACTCTCCTGATGATATTAAATAAGGAATAGTACTAATCGGTAAATTCATTGCTTTATAAATAATCTTTGCCTCATCTGATACCGGGGATGGAATGCCAAATACTCTTTTATCTTTAATGTGTACTACACTGGTAATCTCCACCCCAATTAGTGCCTTACGTAATCGTTCCGGTGATAGTTTAATTGACTGTAAATTTACCCGATATTCTAAATGCCTGATACATACTAACGCCATAAAACATAAAGCAATATGTGCCTTGATTCTGCTAGGACTCCAATGATAAATTGGTCTAATCTTAATATCGTGTTTACTAACTCTAAATGTTTCTTCAATTTGCCACAATCCTTTATAACGAGACAATATATACGCTACATCAACATTTTCTAGGTTACTAATAACTCCATGCAAACCGTCCCATTTGCTATCTTCCTCTATCTTTTGCTCGTTCACTGCAAACTTATCATTATTATTAATTATTAAATATTTTTTATAACCACTAGCAGAAATTAACGACTTAACTCCTTTACTTCTGTTCATTTTTTTCATTAATTTCTTCAATGCTTGCTCTCTATCTTGAGCATCTTTATAAGCCCTTTTGCTACTATAGCTCATAATCAGTTTGCGACCCTTTTCAGCTAGTTCAATTATTTTTCCCTTATATTCTTCTGCATCAACGGTTAATGGCTGATAATCATCACTATTTAAGATTTTAGCTGTAATATCCTTAGTCATATTCTTAATTTTAGCACCTACTATATATTGATAGCCAGCTTGTTCTAATAGAGCTAAATTTTCATTATTCAACATACCGCTGTCTGCTACAAACACTACTTTATCAATAGCAAACCTGCCTTTCAAGCTATCTAAAGCTTTCAATAAAGTATTACCTTCATAGGTTGCACCAGGAAATATCTCATAACCGATTGGAATACCATTATTATACCAATTCCCAAATTTAATTTAGTATAAAGATGAGAAAAATAGGTTATAATGTAAAAGATAGATAAAATTAGGAATGTAATGGGTACTCATCAAAAATTAATAACAGAAGATTTATACAAACAGGCTATAGCTCAACTTGCAAGTACGAACAAAGAGAATAGGATCGCTATTAGGTTAAGAGCTATAGTAGCTGCAAAAGAACATGGTATTGGTATGGTGTCTAAAATATTTGATATCACAACTAATACGCTAAGAAACTGGATAAAAAGCTTTGCCCAAGGCGATGATAAAAATCTTGAATATAAAAAAGGTAGGGGAAGGAAAAGCGATTTAACGGAAAGCTGCTATGAAGCAATAAACAAATGGATACAAGAAGATTGTAACATAACAATAAAAAGTATCGTCATAAAACTTAAAGAAAATTTGGGAATTAATGTAAGTAAATCGGCTGTACACAGGGCATTGCACAAGCTTAAGTTTGCGTACATTACTCCAAGACCAGTGCATTACAAACAGAATAAAGAAACTCATGAACAGTTTAAAAAAAATTCAAGAAAAAATAACAAGCAATCCAAGAAGTTTTTTGTATTTCTTTGATGAATCGCGTTTTGGAACTCATTCTAAATTAGGTCATGGTTGGTTTCGCAAAGGTATCAGAACTCAAGTTAAAATCAAAATAGGTTTTCAGAATTTTTATGTTTACAGTGCTGTTAACCCAATAACAGGAGATGATTTTAGCTTAATGATGCCAAATGTTAATACTATGTCTTTGAACATGTTTCTTGCGGAAATGTCTAAACATATAGGCGATCAAAAAGCCATTGTTGTTATGGATTGTGCTGGATGGCATAAGGCTAAGGACTTAGTGGTTCCTGCTAATATAGAAATTCTTTATTTGCCACCATATTCTCCTGAATTAAATCCTGCGGAGCGATTATGGGAACATTTAAAGTCTGAGACTATAAAGAATAAAGTATACAATACAATTGAACAATTAGAAATAGTAGTATCTTCCTCTATTAAAAATTTAAATACCTTGCTAATTCAATCTATTTGTTGCATGAATCATTTACTAAATTAAATTCGGGAATTGGTATTATACGATAACGAGTTCATCAAGAAACTCAAGAAAGTGTCAAAGAAGCTTGGTGAGCCGTATTTAAACCCAAACTCAACCATAAACCCAAACACGACACGTAATATGGTGACAGCTTATGGCTGATAATGATTTAAACAAAAAAATTGAATATTTTGACAATCTCAAGAGCAAGCGGGAGAAATGGCATCATATATGGGATGAGCTGAAGAAATATGTTTGTCCACAAACTGAGAGTAATAAGGTAATATTTGATTCAACTTCTATTTGGTCAAGAGAGCAATTAGCATCAGGTTTACAAAGCTTACTGGTAAATCCAGCAATGAACTGGTTTAACCTTACTATAGTCGCTGAAAATGGCGAGCAGCAGCATTTAGACCCTACTGAACGCAACATGCTAGCCCAAATGCTAGAAAAAACCCTAATGGATATATTCAATAATCCGTCTTCTAATTTTTATAGTCAAATTCATCAGTTTTTTTTAAATCTCGCTGCCTTTGGCACCGCAATATTTTATGTTGAAGAAGATTTAGAATTAACCCAAACTCTGTTCTTCCGTAATATTAATTTACAGGAATGTTATTTTGAAGAGAACAAGTTTGGCTTTGTTAATACAATGTACCGACTATTTAGTATGCCAATTAAAACTGCATCGGCTAAATGGGCAGAATTTGCCCCTTTCAAGGAAAGGTTAGCCCGGAATCCTGATGAGATAGTAGAAATATTGCACATAGTTAGCCCACAAACTCAAAATCATAAGAATAAAGCCAGAAAACCAACGGCAACACTTGAATATAATTCGGAATATATATACCTAGCTGAGCAAAAAATTATTAGTCAATCAGGTTATTCTTATTTCCCGTTTTTTGTAACACGGTGGGTAAAAGAAGAAGGTGAAGTATATGGCTATGCTCCAGCTCATCATGTGCTACCTGATATTAAATTACTCAATAGTTTAAGACAAATCACCCTAAAAGTAGCCCAGAAGCAGCTAGACCCACCATTATTAGTGCCAAAAGACGGATACTACTTGCCACTATATACTACGCCAGGTAGTGTTAATTTCTACCGTAATGGTATGGCAGATAAAATAATACCACTAACTGGTATGGAAAATATCTTACCTACTGAGATAGAGCAAAATCAATGTCGTGATGCCATATACAAGGCATTTTATATTGACATATTCAGGATGCAAAAGGAAAATAAAGAAATGACTGCTACCGAGGTACAAATTAGAACGGAGGAACAATATCGTTTAATGTCTCCAATGGTTGGTAGAATCGAGAGTGAGTTGTTAAATCCGTTAATTATGGCGATATATCAAACGCTAATCAAATATAACAGAGTACCAATCTTAGAGGGAACAACAAGCCAGCCTGAGATAGAGATTGAATATGTTTCGCCATTATCCAGGGCCCAGAAAACATCAGCAATATCAAGCGTTGAGCAAGTATTAGGTTTCTTCCAAAGAAGTGGAATCAGTAACTTTTTTCCTGAGATTTATGATAATATCAACTGGGATGAATGTTTTAAACTATTTTTTGAGCTGCGAGGCTCCCCAAACTCAATCCTCAAGAATGAGCAAGAAGTATTACAAATAAGACAACAACGTAAGATGATGCAAATGCAACAGTTACAACAGCAACAGATACAAGGGCAATGATCAAATGAAACTATCAATTAACTCATCATCCCCACCAAATTTACTAACAAAAGAGCAATTAAAATCAATTTATTTGAAGCTTTTTAGTGGAGAAGATGGTAAAATAGTATTAGAGGATTTAGCCCAAATGAGTGGCATATATCGTAGCAATTTTGTTCGGCAAGAAAGTGATTACACTGCCTTCCTTGAAGGGCATCGAGCATTGTTCCTATATATATGCTCACAGGCTTCAGAAGATGATGGAGTTAATAATATTGATGGTGCTAAAATGAACCAGATAAATAAAGGCAACATTTAGTAATAATTAAGAGGCTATATTATATGTTTTTATCAAAATTTCTTGACCCTAAAAATGATTTTTGTTTTCGCCAAATTTTTGGTACTGAAAAGAATAAAGATATACTTGTTCATTTTTTAAATGATGTCCTAAAATTTGAAGGTAGTGACAAAATAACTAATGTGGTATTTTTACCAACTATCCAAGACCCTGATATTGCTATTTACAGAAAGTCTATAGTTGATGTGTTATGCAAAGATCAACATGGTAATCAATTCATCGTAGAGATGCAGGTAAGTGAACATAAAGGATTTGAGAAAAGAGCTCAATATTATGCTGCTAAAGCATATTCTAAGCAAATACTCAAAGAAGATGAAAACCATAAAAAGTTGGCAGTATACGCTAAATTAAAAGGAGTAATATTTTTAGCAATAGCAGATTTTGTGATGTTTGACGATAAAAAACATTGGAAATCAAAACATTGTCTTTTAGATACAGAGAGCTATGCCAATGATTTAAAAGATTTTCATTTTGTTTTTTTAGAACTCGAGAAATTTAATAAAACTATTAATGAGCTGGAAACTATTGAAGAGAAGTGGATGTATTTTTTTAAGCATGCAGGGGATAGTACATTAACCTTAACAGATATAGAGCATTTAATAGGTAAGGATGAAATTATTAGGAGAGCCTTTGAGGCTGTAGACCAAGCTAGCTGGTCAGAAGCAGAACTTAATACTTATGAGGAAATAACTAAAGCCCGTCTTGATAATTTAGCGGTAGAGCAGCAAAAAATTGAAGATGCTGAAGCTAGAGGGGAAGCTAGAGGTAAAGCTGAAGGAAAAGCTGAAGGAAAAGCTGAAGGTATTAAAGAAAACGCTATAGTCATGGCAAAAAAAATGTTGGCTAAAAGAAAGCCAATAGATGAAATCATTGAATTTACCGGGCTAACCCTTGAAAAAATAGAAAAGTTAAAAGACGAAATGGAAAAGCTAAGAGAAGAATAAGCAGATGAGCAAAGAACTAATTGCCAATAACTATGAAACTACTCCTACTTCCTCTGGTAATGAATGGTTAGCTAATATGCCGGAGGAAATACGTAAATCTGAGTCACTGGGTAAATTCAAGGATGTATCATCTTTAGCCCAGAGCTATTTAGAGGCAGAGAAGAGCTTAAATCAGCGAGTCGCTGTGCCAAAAGATGACAGCTCTGATGAAGAATGGCATAAATTCTATTGCCGTTTGGGATTGCCTGAAGATAAGAGATATACTGACAAACGATCCAAGGAAGATGAGGAGTATTTAGCTCGTTATGAGGACATGTTTTACCAAAGCGGATTATCTAAAAGGCAAGGTGAAAAGCTGCTTAATTCTTTGTATGGTTTTTCGCAGGATTTGCAGAAACAGCAACAAAGTGCTATCGAGCAAACACGTA
This sequence comes from Candidatus Tisiphia endosymbiont of Xenochironomus xenolabis, assembly GCF_964264705.1. Classification (NCBI taxonomy): domain Bacteria; kingdom Pseudomonadati; phylum Pseudomonadota; class Alphaproteobacteria; order Rickettsiales; family Rickettsiaceae; genus Candidatus Tisiphia; species Candidatus Tisiphia endosymbiont of Xenochironomus xenolabis. Next base: position 126,418 of record NZ_OZ183473.1, on the reverse strand, counting down.
ACTCTCACATTGATTGGCTAAAAAATACTTATGGTAATGTCTTTGATAATAAAATGACAGTGATGCAGGCAGCCTTATCTAAGTTTGGTACTAAGGAATTGGCTGGATTAATTGAAGATTCGCATTATGCACCAGCTTTAGTAGATTTATTAGTACGAGTCGGTGAAACTTTAAAATCTGACTCGTTAGTAACTGGTAAAGAGCTACCTGGCATTAACAGCCGAGAGGCGGCATTGTCAGAGATAGATAAACTTGATTCTGACCCCGAGTTTGTGGTAAAATTAAAGACTAAAGACCATACGGGACATGAGCAAGCTGTTAAACGTATGCAACAATTATATAAAATCGCTTATGATAAAGAACAATGAAAAATAACATAAATTAACGTAACCAACCAATCATTAAAGTCATGAAGTAGGTGACAACTCATTTTAAGGCTGCAACTTCGCAATAACCTAATCATAAAAGAGCCACTAATAGCATAATACTCTTCTGCTTTGAAGAATTGGTTTCGTAAAACGGCGGGGAATTCGCGTACTCACGTAGGTTTACTACGCTCCGCTCGCTCACCCCTTGTTTTACGCTCCAATTCTCCAAATCATTTGAGTATAGTTGTATCGCACTTTAAATATTGATAGATTATTGAGGAGAAAATATGGAACAAATAACAGATGGTCTTAAAGAACAATTTGCCAAAAATATCAGCCTAGTCATTCAACAAGAAGGCTCTAAACTACGAAAATGCGTTACTAATGGTACGCAGGATACTGAGGTAATTAGCTTTGAGTCAATGACTACCCACGAGGTGGAGAGTAGGAATCGACGGGCAATTGATCCTGAAGATCATTTACATGGACATTATACTGATGCTGGAGATCCTGGTAGATTAGAACAAATAGAATTTAAAATCCCAACTATTTCAAGACGTTTTTTGACTGCTTCTGCCTATCATTGGAACGCTACTATGGATAGAAATGATAAGTTGAACCTACTAACCGATCCCACTTCACATTTTCCTAAAATGGCAGGTTGGGCTATGGGTAGACAACAAGATAGAGTAATTATTAGTGCTTTTGCCAGTCCAGTTCGAGCAGGAAGGACAGGTAGCAATGTAATTAACTTCGACGTAGCTAACAATGTGGTACCAGTAGGAATTAGGGTTACGGATAGCAATTTAACCTTAAATGCTCAAGCTACGGTTGCTGCTAATAGAGGGGTCATTGACTCGCAAAGAGCAGGGCTAACTGTCGACAAACTAATAAAAGCTCATCATATCTTAAAAAAACGCTCTTTTGGTATGTATGATAAATTATACTTACTATGCTCAAGCAATCAAATCTCAGACTTGTTACGTGACCCGCAAATTACTAATTATGACTATAATAACGTTAGAGCTTTAGTAAGTGGTGAAGTTAATAGTTTCTTAGGATTTACCTTTATTACTAGCGAGATGTTGGGTGGTATATTTGATAATACTGGGGAGGGGAATCAATCTAGATACGCTGTTAGGGATTGCTATGCCTTTAATGAAGGAGCTATAAGATTTAACACGGTCAGTGGTTCTAACAAGAAGGGCATTGAAGAGCTAGTACAATATCATTATGCCAAGGTGTTATATTACAGTGAAGCCTTTGGAGCTAGCCGTGATAATGAACAAGCAATAGTGGTAATTAAATGTTTAGAGAATTACGATCGTAACAGCCATCGTGGTGAATTATGGAAAGCAATAGAGGAGATGAATCACAAAAGAGGTGTGCATAGCATAACAATGCCATGGCAGATGTTTGGCAATCAATGTCGGAATATAGATAATACAGAGGATATTGAAGATAATGATTTAACAGTAATTGCTAATAATAATTTAGCTATGCCACAAACGGCTGTTGCAAGAAGACCAGTCGGCGGTGGTGGTGAGGCGTAGATGTCTAACTACAAAATTTATGCATGAAAAATTTGTATTATTTGTAGCTGAGTGTAATTGTGAAATATGAAATTATCAAGAATGCAGTAGTGTTACTTGGATCAAATGTTAGTATTAGTAGCATTGGTGGTGGTAGAGTATCAAAAGCCGAGGAATTATGTGAGGAATTTGTTAACCCTGCTATTGAAGATACTATATTAATGGTTAAATGGTCATTTGCCTTACGGAGAGTTGATAATATTGAAGCTAACAAAGCTAATAGACATAACTTCACCGAAATACCAGATATTGACGATTGTATTAAATGTGCAGTAATAGTACCGTCTAATCTACAATTTTATACGGAGGCAGGTAAGATTTACTTTAAGGGCGGTAAACTTACCTCGCTGTTTTACTACAGCAGAAATATTGTTGATAATTTACTAAATAACGATACGACTATTTGGCAACAAGTGCCTGCGAGCTTTAAGTTATTAGCGGCTTTATCGTTAGCCTCACAAGTATCATTTGCTATGTATTCAGATAGTTTGTTTGCTGATGGACTAAAGAAACAATATTTAATCAAACTAGAAGAAACAAGAAGGATTTACGCGGTTGATTATAATCTGATTAATTCCGGCGAAGTGTAATATTTAAAAATCAAATTATGTTAGACATAAATAACATAATTAATCCAAGAAGTAGAGTATAATAAAACTTTGAAATATTTGAAATATGGGTTATTCTGGATATAGACTCTAAAAAGAAACTATCAAGAAATAGAACTGTTATGATTAAATCCTTTCTGGGTTAGCTATACGATAATAAAAGGGCAACAAACAAGGCGATAGAGTATTTCACCCAAAGCTGTAGTCCAATACGCTAACAATTTCAGTCCATATATTGCTAGCTTTTTTATAATACATAGCTAACCCAGAAAGGGTTTAATCATATATTTTCATAATAACCTAATATTTTAAATCTCTCAAAATTTTATTATACTCTACTTCTTAGATTCATTCTAACCATGTTAGCAATATGCAACAAGAACAATTTGTTTACTCACAAAAAAATAACTTTTCAGGTGGTGAGTTAACGCCAACCATTGAGGGCAGAACTGAGCTAGCATTGTATCAGAATGGCGTTAAAAAGTTGATTAACTTCATGCTACTGCCGTCAGGTGGTATTATGCGTAGACATGGTACACAATTTGTTCATTTGTTCAGCGATAATGTGCCAAAGAAAATGGCAGCAGTGATGTTCTCAAGGAAATTATCTTACTTGCTGGTTTTTGAATCGCATCAGCTAGAGACTCGTTGCTTATTCTTTGTTGGTGGGGAATTGTTGTTAACTAGTAAAGTTATACAGGATGAGGGGCAAAATTTTCATTTTCGTCCTAAGGATTTTTCTTATGTAGTATTTCAAGGAATTGCTTATATCTCCTTTGGTGATAAGAGACCAATCTTTAAATTCTCCATTGACCCGCAAGTTATTGAGCAATTTTACCAACATATTGAAGAGCAGGCAAGAAAGAGACAGGTAGAATATGGTGAAAGAGCCGAGATAGCCTCTAGTAGCAGCTATGAGCTAGCCAGCAATTTCCCTGGTAAAGAGAAGATGTTTATTATTGAACCACTGAAATGCCAAGTTAATTATTTTACTGTAGGGCAAACCGGATATAATAAAATACAAAAACCTTTTAATGAAGTAATCTATGGAGCGGAAGTAGATAAAATTAACGATACACTAAAAGACCTTTACCAGCGAGCAGCAAGTTTATCATATACTAATCAATCTCCCATCTACCAAGCACAGCAGGAGAAATTATATTGTACTTCAGTGGTTACTTTTGAAAACCGGTTATGGTGCTTTGGAGTCAATAAAAATATTCATTCAATTTGGGCAAGCTATAAGGGTGATTTTAGGATGGCATATAGAACCCTGCTAGAGGCTCGTAATCCTTTAAGTGCTTTTTCGGCAACTTTCTCCTCCTCAACTTTTGATAATGTCCTATGGTCGGTGCCTTTTGCCGATGAATTATTATTAGGCACTAGTGATGGCATCTATTTAGTGAAAGAAGGAGATCGAGCTAAGGGAGAATTTGTCAAAATCCATAAAGAGATTGAGCTACCAATATCACCACTGAAACCAGTAATAATCGGTAAGACCATCTTTTTTGTTGAAGGTAATGGTTGTAAAATTAATAGTTTGTATTATTCACAAGAAAAAGGTGGTTTTCAGATATCAGACATCACTGCCTATGCTGAGCATATATTTGCTGGTGGCATTAGACAAATTGTCGGCTGTAATAGTCCCTTTTCAATGATAGTGGCAGTGTTAAAAAATGGCTCTTTTGCTAGTTTTATCTATTCACATGATTTAAAAATTATGGGTTGGTCGCAACATTGGCTAGGTGGTAATGGTCAAGTATTAGGCATCACGCCGATTTATGCGGAAAGTGCCGATATGCTATATCTGCACGTTCGGAGAAGTGATGATACTGGCATAAGCAGTAAGGAATATCTAGAAGTACTGCAAACTCGTTATTTTTCTGCCAAGCATTTTGTTACCGATAAAGCCGTTTATGCTGACTGTCACGTTAATATCCAACAGCCTGGAGAGAATGCGGCTTATCGGTCAATGATACAAGCATTAAAGGACGATAGTGCTTATGAGTTTAGAGGTGATATAACCAAATTAGAGCATATTGTACAAGCTCAAGCAGAAACTATCTTAAGACTTAAGTTAGATAATGTCGGTAATTCTTTTAAATACAAAAACAAGCTAATTGCTAATTATGATGAATATAGACCCGAAATAGAGAATTTTTTACAAAAATATTATCAAAATTATTTGCCTAAGATTATGAATATTTTGGCGATATCTTTTGCCTATCATCGAATATTTTCGCGTATTTATGCGGAATTAGACAATATATTTTTAAATAATCCTGAAAGCTTTGTAACAATCGAGCAATTATTATATGATGGTGAGCGGCTTGGTGGTGATATTATTGAAGCTGTGGAAGGACTAAATGAAGGTGATGTACCAGCTATTTTAAGAGATGGTGGCTTGATGGAATATCTGCCTAATAGTGCTTTTTCTTTCCGTCCAACTATTTGTTTGCAAATAAAAAAGCTAAATACCGAGCTAATCAGGTTCATTGCTGGCACGGTACAAGACATTATGGCAACTGCCAAGCAGAATATCGATCTACAGTTTGAAATAAGTAGAGAAATACAAGAAATGCGATCAGCAGTTAGCCATATTAATAAGAAAATATTGCTATATTATGCCCAGCAGGATAGTGATAAAAAATCAGGACTGCTAGTTAATTTAAAAAAGTTTTTTGCCAAAACTGGAGTGGATTTTTACCCAGAATTGCTAAATATTGCTCATCCAGAGCTGACTAAATATATATTTGGTGAGCAAAGCAAACAATTAATTAGCCAGCAAATTACTGAATTTGACCAACATACTAACAAGCAACAAATAAACGATAAATTATCAACTATTACCAATCAATTAATCGATAAATTACAACAAATACATAATGACAACAAGATTAATGAGCTAACCAATTTTAAGAGGCGAGAAGAAATAGTTGTTTGTCTAAGAAGTATCATACTCGATAAACTATTAAGTAAAGATGTTCGGGAATATATTTTGTCTGATAGTTTTAGTCAAACTATCGATAGGATTATAGATGAAGCAACAAACAAAATTGCCCCAACAATGGCAAGAGATCGTAAATTCTCATTATCGTCCTCTAGAGCGTCGGTATATAGCGAAGAAGATTATACTGATCCACTAGCGGGTAAAATATTTGAGCAAATGCAAGAACTCAAAGAAGGGCTAGCTTATTTGCAGCGGAACATTATTGAGTATTGTCAGTTAATTATGCCGAGCTTTCATCCAGCTTTACTAAAAGATATTCTTGAAGATGAGAAGAGCATAAAATTAGAGAAATATTTATTGTTATCAAAAAGATATTTTCCTGTTTTTAAAAAACTATTTCCTGATATTGGTGGTTATGAATTAAGTAGTATAGCTCGCAACTGTCTGCCATCATTCCAGCAAATAAATATTGCCACTATATTACCAATCTTTCAGAAAATAGCTGTGTCTATTATTGGTGATGAAGAATTACATGATTTACGAATTATCGATAATGAGCTGATTAAACTAAAACATCCGGTAAGACATTTGTCGGTAGGCTTTCCTTATTCTTCGATATTACAGACTTTCCCTCTGATATTCCCAGATGAAGTAGAACATGCTCCGAAAAAAGATGCGGAACTTGGCTTGAAGGTCTTTAATAGTAAAGGTGGTTATATTGAAGAAAGGCTTGATAATGGGCAAATAGATCGGCAGCATATTAATAGTAGATATGTAGATAGTGATGCATTGATTAGATTGGTTAATGATAAGAAATATTTAACAACATCAACAGCTACTAAAGAAGTGTGTGACTTATTTACCACTCCCTATCAATCAGGTTGGATAAATTTTATTATGCACGGGGAAATTAAAACTGATATTGATGTGACTTTTAAGGTCGATAAACCTTATCCAGTTAGTATATTAAAAATCTATGCTAAGGCAAAAATCTTGCCAAATTATAAGGGTGGTGGATGAAATGAAATTATGAGTTTCCATAAATTTTTATGAAATTAACCTATCATAGAAATACAAAAATTGTTAAATTGCAACAGAGATTATAGTTTAATAAAAATTAATAACCTTAGGAAGCAATCTTTAAATTATCTTAAATAATACAATTAAAATATCTATTGAAATGTGTAATAAATCATATTAGCATAATATTTGCTTAGTGTTTTGCTTAACAATAAAAGCATAAATATTTTGCAAGTTGATAGTTTACATACCATAAAAAAGTATAATTAAAAATATTTGTAACTTAATAATAATTAATTTGGAGGTATTTGAATATGAGTAAAGACAACAATCCAGGAATCGGAAAAACTGACGAAGGTATTAAAATCTGGACAACGCCTGAAGAATGGAAAAAAATCAGAGAATCACTTGAGACTGCACCAGACAAGAGAGATAAACAAGAACAAGAAAAGAAGCCTGTGCAGAAATATAATAATGATCAAAATGTGTACTGTGTTACCGAAATAAAATATGATAATCATTCCTTAAACGATCTATTAACTGTAAAGGGGGATAAAGATAAGCATGATTTGAAATATTTAATACCCACAGCACTTAGTTGTGTACCACCATTATTAGATGCAGATGATACTATGAATAATTACGGCATGATAATAGGCACCACCACTAATGAAGAAGATACCTACTAGTCTAACAAGAATGGGAGAGAAGCATAAATTAAGATCGTTCTTTAGACTGTATCAATTTAGAGACTTCTCCCCAAAAATTAGCTACTACTTTATATTTTCTTAATTATCAGCTTGGTAAGCTTTTCTTTAAAGCGAGAGACCCCCACTAACCACAAGGGTCATAACGCCAACCGAGTTCCCCAGTCCAAGTACCAATCGGATAATGCCCTATTCTTCGAAAGAATCGACTGCCAAAAGCAGATTTTTCAGTACATTACACAACTGATACTAGTTATAGTATAACATATTTTTGCAACAAATTAAATAGCTAAAAATCTTTAAACGGTAAAAAATAGCAATGTTTGATCTCCTAAATTTTTTCTCGAGCGGGGCAAGTATATTTGCTACAGGAGCGTCTTTATTTAATACTTACTCCCAACTTAGAAGTAATAAAGAGAAAACCAAGCAAGCCTTATATGAGCAGCAGCATTTATTAAGACAGCAACAAGAGAATGTCAGGTTTGACCGTCAACAACTAATCGAAAGAACTGCGGAATATGGAGCAATATCAAGTTATCATGTTGATATGCTGAGGCAGGAGCAGTTATATAATCGCCAACAATTGGGCTATAATATCCTGAAAACTGGTATTGGTATCACTGGCACTGATTCAGCTGGTTTATTGCTACGGCATATGGCTTATATGGATGAGATGAAGGCAAGAAGTGTAGAAGCTGAACATTTTCACCAAAGACCAAGATCAAACTTAAATACGGCAATGATTGATTTAAACAAGGAAGCAATTAACCGTAATATTGGTTCGATTAGGTCAGCTTCACCTTGGCAAAATCTTGGTACGGTTTTAAGTGGGGTGTCTGATCTTGCTAGGATAGCAAGAATTAATGAAGGGACAACAGAAAAGTAAAAAATAAGAATACTGCAAAAATAATGGCAATAGCTATTAGTGGATGATAAAAATCTGTTATAGTCAATTGATGAGAAGTTGGGGACGTTGTCGCTCGTCGCTCGCCTATTACTTATAGGCGTCGCTCCATCGCTCCTAGCCCCAAATTCTCCTGAATTGACTATATATAGGAAGTTTAATAAAAAAGTGACCAAATAAGATGGAATGGCAAGAAGATGAAATGGCAAGTTATAGCTGGGATAAGTCAGAAGATTAATGAAGAAGCTAAAGGCTATTTGATACGTAAACTGGAGAAAGATGCTAGCGTAGAAATGCCTAATTTATGGGCGGATTTTATTAAAGAGACCACTACGCATTTGCATCAATCACAGAGCAATATTGAGGTAGTTAGCGATAACAAAACTGGTGGTTTTGGTTGCTTGACGCAATTTGATGAATTTCATCCGGATTTTTCAGAAAATAACAAACCGTTCATCGAGTATTTTTTAGGTAAGTATGATAAGCGGGCTGTAGATTATCTGCAACAAGCCAAAAACCCACTGACCAGGCGGATGTTGCAAGCCAAGATTAATGAATATAAAATATCTTTAGCTGGACATATAAGCCATACAGAAGCCAAGCTGATTGATGGTAAACGTAACCATTTAGCAATTGAAGCTATCGAAAAGTTTAAGATTGCTACTTATGATAATCCTGAACTTTATAGTAGTAATTTACAAGATAGCATAATAGCTATTAGCTCTTTATCATTACTGCCGCAAGAAAAAGAACAAATGCTGATGAATGCTAAACAAGCTTTGGCATTTGCTGCAGCACAAGGTACTTTAAAGCATTCGCCGGATGCTATATTAAATCCCAATATAGTTGCTGAATGGAAAGAAGCTTTATCGCTTGAACAAAGGGTTAAGCTAGAGGGGCAAGCAAATAATCTAATACATCATCAGCAATTAATGAGACAACATCAACTTAGTTCGCTTACCAATGCCCATTTGCACAGTATCCTAAATACTGGCAAAGGTGTTGATGGCGTTGAAAATCTACTACAAGCCAGCTTTAATATTGATGCTCCACGATTATTGCAATTCAGAACCCAAGAAGTTTTGTATAAGCAGGCTTTTATTGTCTCGCAACAATTAAAATACCTACCATTCAACCAATGTCATGAAATATTACAACAAATTGCTCCAAAGAGCGGAGATGTTGATTATGACAAAAAAGAGCAAATATATCATATTTTACTAGAGCAGTTTAACAAACAGCTTAAATTGGCTCAACAAGACCCAGCTAGATTGGTTGAGGAAAACGGCGAAATACCTAAAGACATGCCATTGTTACAACGTTTATTGCTTAGGAAACAATTGCAAGAACAAAAAGGCATTCCTAGTTACGATCAGAGATATTTAATGAACAAAGAACGTGATGAGTATTTAAAAAAGATTGAGACTAAAGATGTTAACCAAATTAAACAAGTCACTGATAGTATAATTAGTCTGCGAGATGATGATACAGAAGGCGGGGAACAATTTGGCTTGGAGATAATGGACGAAATCTTAAGGGGTAAGGAAGATTTAGAGTGTTTGACTCAATTCTATGCTGAAAGTAGACTTTACGACCGTAAGACTGCGTCAGCCTTTATACAGATGATCGCATTAGTTAATGAGCTATCATTAAAAAGTCAGCCATTATTTATCAATCATGAAATGACAGAATTTAACAAAGAAATTGACAAAAATGATATATTAAAGCTATGGAGTAAGGATTTAGCTAAAACTGATATTCAAAACGAAACAGAGATTAACCAAACACGGCAAGCCATAAAATATTTAGCTAAATACTACCAACGTACGGAAGATTTACCAATTGACAAAGCAGTAGAAAAAGCAACCCAAGAATTGATTAGTAAGGTCTATATGCGACTAGATAGTAAGAATATAATAATACCCCGTCAGGTGGTAGCACAACGTATGATTATTGATTTGAATGCTGATTACATAGAAAGTAGTCTAGCAGAGCTGCAACTTGCTATTATTAGCGGTAATATCGCTTGTGATTATGGTACTATTGTAGCTAAGGGTAGTGGTAGCCATATTATCGATAATATCAACGACCCAACAGGACAATATGTCGCTGTAAAAGTACGAGAATCTTTACAACAAGGCAGATGGAAACTAACGCCTATTATACTTTCCTGACGAAAGACGGTCAGTATATGCCAGTTATGACAGAAAATGGTAATATATTAAAATTTGATTTGATAGAACTCAACAAGCCTCAAGCTTTAGAGCGACAAAAGCAAAGGTTATTACAAGGTATCTCTGAATCATATTCAATAAATTAGTACGATGAAAAATAATGACAGCTTAAATAATTACTTAGATTATCAGGCAAATAGCAAACCAATTCACCAACGTTACTATTCTACCTTATTACCGGAGCGTATATCTTATAATAGTGTCTTTGATTTGTTAGGTAGCAGCAAAATGGATGTTTTGCGGGCAGTTAGTAGCCAAGCTTATGCAGATAGCCCAAACCTATAAACCTTACTGCAAGCTTTTGCCCCACAAAATATTATTGATCCTGAGTTACAGGATATTGCTGAATATTTTAAAAATTATAATAACAAATTAACCAAGGAAGAGTTTGAGCAAAAATATAGTGAATCAGGTTTAAAGTATGACCCTAATTTTACCAATCAACTAGTAGAAGATATTTTAGAGAGGAAAAAACAGCGAGAAATTAATGACTATATTATTGCGGCAGGTAAAGGCGGATTAGTTGAGGCTATTGGCAAATTTGGAGCTGAGATAGTATTTGGTAATTTGTCACTAATTAACATTGCGGCTAGCTTCGTGCCTATTGGTAAACCTGCAATGTGGGCGGCAACTGCTTTAAAATATGGCAAACTTCCAACAACCTTAGCTAAGGGCTTGGTCGGTGGGGCGGTAGGTCAGGCAGCTATCGAACCATTTCTTTATAATGAGCGGCATGTTGAACAAAGACCATATGACTTATCAGATAGTTTGGTTAATATTATAGAAAGTGGTTTATTTGGTGCAACTTTGCACGGTGTTGGTTATTCGGCTAAATATTTGCGAGACAGATTATACGTGTATTCCAATAAGTTACGTCCGGAAGTTGAGACTTTACATCCGATAGTTGATAGTCAGTTAAAAGATAATATTGATACTGTACTAAAAGAGTCATCTCCTGAATCGATGGAGAAAATAGTGGAAACTGGGCAAGTTGATAGTCAGGGTAACAATGGTAATATTGAAAACAATTCTTTATTAAGTTTAGCTGAGTTGTAAGCAAAGAAGTTACAATTAATTACGGCAGCCGAGCAACAATATCCTTTATATTTTGCTCAACTGCAGAAAATAGCAGAATTACAACAACATATGCAAGACCAGTTTGGTACTAGGAGAATATGGGTTGTAATCCTGAGTTAATGCTACAATCGATCAAAGGTACTTTTACCAGGGAGCTACAAGAGTTAGCGACTAAAGACCCAACTATTTTAGGGCAACTGGCAGTGCTTAGTAATCCAAACAGTTTTATCAATCAGTTAGACCTAATGCTAGGAGTTAAACCACAAATACCCTCAGTTGACCGTATCCTTGGAGCTTATCGCTCTTGGAAATGTATGGCAAATCTTGGCAAAGTGGTACTTTCTTCAATTCCTGATATGATAAGTTTTGTTAGTGAGTTACAGAATAATGGCATACCACTACTGCAATCTTATGCGAATATCTTACAAGTGGCGGCAACAAGCTTTAATGGCGAAAAGAAAAAAGAACTTGCTAATTTGCTTGGTGTGGCGGTAGATTCACTGCTTGGTCATAGTCATTGTCGTTTTGCAGGAGAATACCCAGTATCTGGGAGCATATTTAAACTTACCAATGCATTTTTTAAACTAAATTTTATGGAATGGTGGGATAATAGTTGGAAATCGACAATGGGTAATTTGTTATCACATAATTTAGCGTTACAAGTCAATCAGCCCTTTAACTCGCTATATCATAATTTACAGACTTTGCTTAATAGATATGGAATTAATGAAAGTAACTGGCATCTTTATCAGCATTTAGTCCAGCAAATAGACAATAAGCCATATTTAATACCCGATATGGCACTATTACCTGATAATTTATTAGACCAACATTTACAACAAAGTGGTAATAGACCTCTTAATATAATAGACTGCCTGGATAAGCCAGAGATAGTTGAGGGATTTTTAGGAGAAATGAAGCCGAGTACCGCAGCGTACATAGACGATTGTTCGGAACGAAGGCGAGTTTCGACGACAAAATCACCAACTAGATTGGCTTATGCAGGTAGTCTAATTAGACTAAAGCAGGATTTAACCAACAACTTACGAAGATATTTGCTTGACCGGGTTGATACAGCTATTGCCACTCCTCATATTGCCGAGAGAAATGCCATATTATTTGGCAATTTAGGCATTAAGCCAGGTTCACCAGCTGCCGCGGTGATTCAGTGTATCATGCAGTTTAAAACTTTTGCTTATACTTACATTACTAGACCCTTAAAATCAGTAACTATCGATCAAATACCAACTCATCAACAAATAGGTAGTGGCAATTTGTTTGATTTAGGAACATGGCAGGATATTGCTAAAACAATGAGAAACCCAACTAGTATTAAAATGTTGTTTCAGTTATTGCCAGGTTCCATAGGGCTTGGTTATTTATCGATCAATGCTAAAAGGTTGGTGCAAGGGGAAGAGTGGCTTGATCCACACGAAGAAGGAGTATTTATGGCATCCTTATTACAGGGCGGTGGTCTTGGATTATTTGGGGATTTTTTCTTTAATGAGTATGATAGTCATAATAATCTGCTTAAAGCTCTAGCAGGAACTATGGGTAGTGACATTATTGATTTTGGCACAATAGTTACTTTAATCAAAAATGGTGAGTTGGATAAGGCAGAAGAATTGCTTAAAAAATCCCTTCAAAGAAACATCCCAGGCAGAAATCTCTTCTACCTACAACCGGCTTTGTGTGGTTTTCATGAATGTAATAGCTTGCATTGGTAAGAACGTCATTGCGAGAAGGCTTAAGCCAAGAAGCAATCCAATAAGTGTGGATTGCCGCGACCACTATGTGGTCTCGCAATGACAGATAACGTCATTGCGAGGATGCGTAAGCCTCCGAAGCAATCCATTCCTGAGCGTTTTTTGGATTGCCGCGTTGCCGCAAAGCGGCTCTGAGCCATGACGCCAAGCTATTTTCCCTATGGCTTTTAAATATAGTCAATTGATGAGAAGTTGGTGACGTCGTCGCTCAATGCTCGCCTATTACTTATAGGCGTCGCTCCATCGCTCCTGCTACCCAATTCCCCTGAATTGACTATACCATGAGCAAGGTGAGTTACTAATTGAATTTTATTGTTTCAATTTAACAGATATTGATTAAAAAACTCAAAATTATTATTGATGGCTTTTGGTATTCCCGGTTATTTCAATCCATTGCTTATCCAATGGTTGGTTTACCCCAACCATTGGATAAGCATATATTTGCCATGCTGGCTGTTGTTACGATATACAACCAGTTAATCTATATGATGCGAACTATCTCCTAAAACCGGTGTTATTGGGTCATCTGTAGCTAAGCCGATTGACGTATGTTCGCTAATATTTGGTAGATGACTATCAGAATGCTGTGCTAAAGGAGCCTCAAGACTTACTTTTTGTTTAGGTGCTAATGAGCTTTCTTGCAATTCTATCGCAGAAATATTATTCAACTCAATTGTAAACTCATTTAACAATTTTTGTATTTGAAGGTTATGTTTAAAAGTTTGTTCATCAGTATGTTGCTTTAATTCTCTCGCAGTATTAAGGTAAATAGTTGAGTCACTTTTAAGGAAATCACGCAAGATAGTTCCTGGCATCTTGAGTTCAGGATGTTTTTCATACAAATCAGTTAATTGTTGGTTATTTTTCAATTCAACCTTTTGTTGATCATTTAGTGATTCAACATTTATGTCAGAATCAAATGAAGGTTTCAATCCCTCTCCTACAATAAATTCATGATAGCACAAAAATTCAAGGGGCTTTTTTAGATCAAATGTATTAGTTTGAACATCAATCTCGTCTGTGTTCATCAAATTATTGTTCAATATATCCAACTCTACTAAAAACATTTCTTCTACTTCCCTAATAATTTCTACTATCTTAGAGTTAAATTCATTAATCTTGTCTTCCTTGAATCCTAAATGTTCCAATACTGTCTGCATTATTTCTGTTAGAGGCTTTGATCTGGCAGTAAACGATAATTGTTCTATTCCATCTTTGTGAACATGTACTGTGTCTTGGTATAGAGACTGGGCTATACTTTGTTCTAACGCAGGTAAAAGGAGTTCCCCATATTTTTCACTGTATCCCTTGAGTTTATTCAAGCAACTATTTTGTTCACTGTCTTCTTTGTCCAAAGACAGTAACGGAGTGCCATCAGTATCTAGAGTTATTTCAGATATGATTGGTTTAAATGCTTCACTAATATCTTTTATTTCTTTATTACGTTGCAGTTTCTTGTTTATGTTTTCTATAACAGTATCGTCTATAAGCACATATTCTTTTAGATTAATATTAACAAGAGTAGTATTGCTTTCCAACATTTCAGCTATTGCTTTTATTCCTTCAGCACCTATACAATTGTATGATAGTTCAAGGTTAGTAAGGGTCTTATTGTTCTTCAAAGATTCAACTATTGCTTTTATCCCTTCAACAGTTATACGATTGTGTGATAGATCAAAGTTAGTAAGGGTTCTATTGCTTTCCAACATTTTAGCTATTAATTCTACAGCACCATCTTTTATATTATTTAATGATAGATTAAGACTAGCAAGGGTGCTATTGTACACTAATAAAGCCTCAACTATTGCTTTTGTTCCTTCAGCACCTATAAAATTGGATGATAGATTAAGGCTAGTAAGGGTCTTATTTTTCTTCAAAGCTTCAGCTATTGCTTTTGCTCCTTCATCACCTATAAAATTGGATGATAGATCAAGGATAGTAAGGGTCTTATTGTTCTTCAAAGCTTCGGCTATAGACTTTATTATATTAGTTGAATCATTAGCTGCTGTATCACCTAAACCATTAGCTGCTATATTAAGTTTAGTAATATTAGAATTTTTTAGTAAATCTACGAAGCTCATATTGTTTTCATCAATGCGATCACAGTAGGGTAAACTAACTCTAGTAATATTTGTATTACTCTTTATAAAATCAACTAACTCAGCTAGATTGATTTTATAACTACCTGGATTATTCGCTATATTAGCGTTTATCTCATGTAATTCAGTTTCTCCAAAGCAAGAACCTTTGAATATTGCTGTTTTGGGTAAATCTAAAAAATTACCCTCTTTTACATATTTATTAAAATCTATTGTCATTGTTTTTACCTATATTAAAAGTTAATGGTTTTAGTGGGATAGACTAATTTGTTTGTAATTTTTCACCGTATTAAACGGGTTACTGAATGCAAATTATCAGATATAATTAATATTGCAAGCATTATTTTTATAAAAAAAATTATTTCATAATCTTAACCTATAACTTTAAAATATACTAATTCATTTTAATAAAAATACGATGTAAAAATATCACAAAATATGATGCAAATGGTGATTTTTTATGGTATAATAATTCCCTTGAAATACAGATACTACAGGGGATTATATGCGAAAAATTACTGTCGAATTTAACAAGTTACAAGATATTGAAAATCTTAAAAAAATCATGAAAAATGTTTACTCAAGTAATAGTGATCATTTGCCAGATATTGCTAAATTTCATTTGGGCGGAAAGATTTTTACACCGAGCTAGGTGGATAAAGCGGAGTTGCACATAACAACTAACAACGGCACTGAAATTATAACATTTTCTAACGCTGCACTAAGCTTTTATTTAGGCACCCAACATCCTTTCACTAAAGTAGCTATGACCTCTGAGGATGAAGGTAATTATATCGTCCTACCTTGGAACTTAGGTAGTCAAGCTGGTAGAGATAATCTGAAAAACCTAATAAACCGAATTCCTAGCAATATTAGAGAACTAAAATATATCATTTATGTTAAGGATTATGAAAACCTAAGCAGCCTTAGCCTTGAGAGTAGTAAAGACTTAAGCCAAATCATAACCTCACTAGCTAGTTTGCACCTATCAGATATTGCGGCAGAAGATGAAACAGAAAACTTGGTTAATAAAATAGATGATTTAGAAAAACAAATAGAAGATTTACAAAATAAGCTATACATTCGGTTGCAAGCTGATAGAAACCAAAATTGGACTGTAGCCTTACCAAAAATCAGCCTAAGTGCTGGTAGTAACATAGCTGCAAACATGAATTTTAGTGGTTCTATGATAATAGCAACAGGCGTGATGAATCATGCCATTATTGATAATGTTGTAGGTAATGTTACTCTTGATCTTATTAATAAGAAACTAATTATTGGTGGTAATAGTTGTGGTCGTGTTAATGTTGCTTAAGCCCAATAGGTCTAATATTTAATAATTTTTGAGATTTATATGATAGCGATATTAAGTGCCTTTATGTGGTTCTTCAGTAGTTTTTTACCAGAAATTTTGCATTTTCTTAAGGATAAGAAGGACAAAGAACATGAACTTAAATTAATTGAGATGCAAATAAAAGCTTTAAAGACTGGTCATAGTGCTAGGCTTGAGGAAATCCAAATTAAGGCTGATAATGATGAAAGTAAGTATTTATATCAATATGCGAGTACGCAAACAGCCAGTAACAGCGATAATAATTGGTTTGATTTTTTAGCTACCAGCGTTAGACCAATGATCACTTATATATTTTTTCTGCTCTATGTAGCATTAAAATTAGCCATCTTCCTAAAATTTGGTGCATCAGTCGACACCATATGGAGCAGTGAGGATCAAGGTATATTTTGTGCGGTTATTGGTTTTTGGTTTGGTCATCGAGCTTTTGGCAGACACCGAATTAATGGTTATGGTAATAATAACAGTTATGGCAATGGTTACGGCTATGTAAATGGCAACGGCAATGGTAAGGTTAATGGTTACAAATATTGATAGTAATAGTAAAGCAGAATATATCATTAAAATATTTGAAGGACTAAGATTACAACCATATTATACCAATTCCCGAATTTAATTTAGTAAATGATTCATGCAACAAATAGATTGAATTAGCAAGGTATTTAAATTTTTAATAGAGGAAGATACTACTATTTCTAATTGTTCAATTGTATTGTATACTTTATTCTTTATAGTCTCAGACTTTAAATGTTCCCATAATCGCTCCGCAGGATTTAATTCAGGAGAATATGGTGGCAAATAAAGAATTTCTATATTAGCAGGAACCACTAAGTCCTTAGCCTTATGCCATCCAGCACAATCCATAACAACAATGGCTTTTTGATCGCCTATATGTTTAGACATTTCCGCAAGAAACATGTTCAAAGACATAGTATTAACATTTGGCATCATTAAGCTAAAATCATCTCCTGTTATTGGGTTAACAGCACTGTAAACATAAAAATTCTGAAAACCTATTTTGATTTTAACTTGAGTTCTGATACCTTTGCGAAACCAACCATGACCTAATTTAGAATGAGTTCCAAAACGTGATTCATCAAAGAAATACAAAAAACTTCTTGGATTGCTTGCTATTTTTTCTTGAATTTTTTTTTAAACTGTTCATGAGTTTCTTTATTCTGTTTGTAATGCACTGGTCTTGGAGTAATGTACGCAAACTTAAGCTTGTGCAATGCCCTGTGTACAGCCGATTTACTTACATTAATTCCCAAATTTTCTTTAAGTTTTATGACGATACTTTTTATTGTTATGTTACAATCTTCTTGTATCCATTTGTTTATTGCTTCATAGCAGCTTTCCGTTAAATCGCTTTTCCTTCCCCTACCTTTTTTATATTCAAGATTTTTATCATCGCCTTGGGCAAAGCTTTTTATCCAGTTTCTTAGCGTATTAGTTGTGATATCAAATATTTTAGACACCATACCAATACCATGCTCTTTTGCAGCTACTATAGCTCTTAACCTAATAGCGATCCTATTCTCTTTGTTCGTACTTGCAAGTTGAGCTATAGCCTGTTTGTATAAATCTTCTGTTATTAATTTTTGATGAGTACCCATTACATTCCTAATTTTATCTATCTTTTACATTATAACCTATTTTTCTCATCTTTATACTAAATTAAATTTGGGAATTGGTATAATATCAACTGGGATGAATGTTTTAAACTATTTTTTGAGCTGCGAGGCTCCCCAAACTCAATCCTCAAGAATGAGCAAGAAGTATTACAAATAAGACAACAACGTAAGATGATGCAAATGCAACAGTTACAACAGCAACAGATACAAGGGCAATGATCAAATGAAACTATCAATTAACTCATCATCCCCACCAAATTTACTAACAAAAGAGCAATTAAAATCAATTTATTTGAAGCTTTTTAGTGGAGAAGATGGTAAAATAGTATTAGAGGATTTAGCCCAAATGAGTGGCATATATCGTAGCAATTTCGTTCGGCAAGAAAGTGATTACACTGCCTTCCTTGAAGGGCATCGAGCATTGTTCCTATATATATGCTCACAGGCTTCAGAAGATGATGGAGTTAATAATATTGATGGTGCTAAAAAGGGTAGTAGTTTACAATAGTAAAAAAATATTTTTATGATGAGGATAAGTTATGAGCAGTAAACCGCTGATATCGTTGGACTACGCAATTAAATTTTTACTCAAGAATAAAGGTGACTATGAAATAGTCGAGGGATTTATTTCGGCGATACTTAAAGGTGTTGGTGGTTATCCAGCAGTAAAAATCATTGCCTTGCTTGAAAGTGAAAGTAATAAAGAAAGTGAAAACCTAAAGAAAAGCATTGCTGACGTTATTGTTGAAGACCAACAAGGTCATAAATATATTGTTGAAATAGATCGCACATATACTAGCCTCTTTCTCCATAAAGCTTGCTTTAATGCTAGTCGATTGATTGTCGATAGTATTTATGCTAGTCAGGATTATACTAGTATCAAGAAAGTATTTCATATCAACTTAATATATTTTCCATATGCAGGGCTGAAATCGCCTTTATGTCACGGTAAGACTATTTTTAGAGAAATCGACCGAGAACATCCTATAGACGTACATCTTGCTGATAGTAAAGGTAATGAAGTGAAGCTTCATAATGTATTTCCAGAATATTTTATTATTTCCGTACCACTTTTTAACGATATTGTAAAAAAGGAAATGGATGAATGGTTGTATTTTGCTAAACATTCTGAGGTTAGAGATGATTTTAAATCACCTTATATGAAGAAAGTAGCTGAGCGTCTTAGCATCCTAAAAATGACTACTCAAGAACGTATAGATTATAATAAATATGTCAATGAATCCTTAAAGCAACGTGATTATATAGTTTCAGCTGAGCAAAAAGGTAGGGAAGAAGGTATTGAAAAAGGTAGGGAAGAAGGTATTGAAAAAGGTAGGGAAGAAGGTAGGGAGGAAAATGCTATAGCCATAGCAAAGAAAATGCTGAAAGAAGGCTATCCTATGGAAGCTATAAGTAAATTGACCGGGCTAACTCTTGAAAAAATAAAGAAGTTAAAAGAAGAGATAGAAACGTTAAAAGAAGAATAAGCAGATGAGCAAAGAACTAATTGCCAATAACTATGAAACTAGCCCTACTTCCTCTGGTAATGACTGGCTAGCTAACATGCCTGAGGAAATACGTAAGTCTGAGTCACTTGGTAAATTCAAGGATGTCTCATCTTTAGCTCAGAGCTATTTAGAGGCAGAGAAGAGCTTAAATCAGCGAGTCGCTGTGCCAAAAGATGACAGCTCTGATGAAGAATGGCATAAATTCTATTGTCGGCTTGGATTGCCTGAAGATAAGAAATATACTGATAAACGATCCAAGGAAGATGAGGAGTATTTAACTCGTTATGAGGACATGTTTTACCAAAGCGGATTATCTAAAAGGCAAGGTGAAAAGCTGCTTAATTCTCTGTATGGTTTCTCGCAGGATTTGCAGAAACAGCAACAAAATGCTATTGAGCAAACACGTCACTCTCACAAAAATCCGACTCGTTAGTAACTGGTAAAGAGCTGTCTACAATTAATAATCGGGATGGGGCATTAGCAGAGATAGAAAAACTTGAATCTGATCCTGAGTTTGTGGTAAAATTAAGGAGTAAAGACCATACGAGACATGAGCAAGCTGTTAAGCGTAGGGAACAATTATACAGAATCGCTTATGATAAAAAACAATAAAAAATAACGCAACCAACCAATCATTAAAGTTATGATGTAGGTGACAACTCATTTAAGGCTGCAACTTCGCAATAACCTATTATAAAAGAGCCACTAATAGCATAATACTCTTCTGCTTTGAAGAATTGGCTTCGTAAAACTACGGGGAATTCGTGTACTCACGTACTAAATGCCACACTACTGGACAAAAATGTAGGAAGGGTTGAAAAGGCTAGCAAATAGAATATTTTAGATAGGATACATAAAAAATCTTAGGTATTCTATTTTGCTAGCCAAGTTATTATTTAATCATTTTAAGATGATAAATTCAATATCTAATACATTTAAAGGCATAATAAAATCGTTAATTTTATGTCGAGGTAGTAAATATAAAAATATGGCAGAGGAAATAGAAGGAAATGCTTTGTTAGATTCAAAAATAAAATCTGTATATAGATTTTTAGAAAAAGATTTTATTAATATTGATGACTATTACAAATTTATGACCCCTCTTCTTCCTGAAGGTAAAGTCATATTATCATTAGATAGGACTACTTGGGAGTTAGGAAAAGAGATTAGAAATATATTAGTATTATAAGTATCTTATGATAAAATTGCTATGCCGTTAATCTATAAAATAATTCCTTACAGAGGTAAATGTACTGCTGATGATCAAGTTGAAGTAGTTGAAAAATTTATCGAAAATTTGGGGTAGCTAGAATAGATGTAATTACTGGAGATAGAGAGTTTGATAATGAAAAATTAATAACTTATTTAAACAGTAAATCTATTAATTATGCTTTAAGGATTAGAAAAACAAATAGAATAATGAATAAGGAAGGAGAATGGATTAAAGTTGTTAATCTTCAAAAGAGCAAAATACTAAATCTAGAAACACAGTTTTATTCTATACCAATAAAATTAGATCATATCAAATTAGAGAGCGGAGAATATTTATCGGTAGTATATAGTAGAAATATGAGCAACGGGGCTAAAATATATCGACGAAGATGGGATATCGAGTCAGCATTTAAAGGATGCAAGAGTAATGGGTTTCGAATGGAGGATAGCCATATAAAGGACAAAGTGAGATTTGAAAGTTTTATTAAATGCATATTTATATCTTATGCGATAGCTATAAAAATAGGGTCAATTGAAGAACTAAAACAACCAGTCAAAACGAAGAAAACATTAGGGTGCAGGGCTTATTCCGTACTTCAATTAGGAATAAAATTAATTAAACAATCTTATAGTTGTTTTAAATATTCTCTTGATTCAGTTATTATAAAGTTGCTTTAATTATATGATTTGCAATCAACTTAGCATTTTTGTTCAGTAGTGTGATCGGTAGCATATTTAAAACTAATTGTTGGTTAGTATATCTACTAAAATAGTGTATGTCAATAATAAGAAATATAGAGGCACAACAAACGTCCTCTAATTAACAAAACCTTTTTTCTCCTGCTTTTTCTATACACTTATCTTTAACTATTTTCCGAAGTCAGGAAACTCCTTTCATATCTACGACTACCCGCACCATAGTGGGGGCGGTTGCTGTGTCGTTGACGTTCTAACCCTAGATAAAATCATTTAAAGGCGATTTAATTGCCACTGCTTGGCAACTAGATTGAACTATCGGCATCCATAAAAACTTTGTTCATTTAGACCGAAGTATTGATTATACTGAATTAAAACAGATAATATTTTTATATTAAAGTTAGAACAATAGAAACAATTATAGTTGGAAATATATAAGACTCAATTGATTTATATCTGAATATAACTTAAATATAACAGAATACTTATTATTTTAAGAAGTATATAATAAATTATTTGCTAGTATTTTAATTTTTAGTTTAGTATACTTTATAATTAAAATGATATAGTGGATATTAAAATGGGAGATATTGATAATTGGGAAGAAAAATATGAATCTTGTAACTATTCTGAGAGGTTAGTCAATAAATTATCCGAACTGAACCAACAAGTAACTATACCAGTCAATATTTATGAGATTAGAAAAGGTATATATTACGCAAAAAAATATCATGGTTCGCAGATGCGACAATCCGGCGATCCTTATTATTCTCATCCAATAGAGGTAGCGTACATGGTTGCCGAATATACAGCATTAGAAATGCCAAAATATTTCAGAACTGACATGATCATTACCAGCTTACTGCATGATACTATTGAAGATACAACTCTTACTGAAGAGATGATTACTCGGCTCTTTGACAAGCTAATTGCCAGTCAAGTTGTAGATTTGACCCGGGTGAAATCTTATGGGAAGATTAGTGCAGCAGAGACATTGAATATATTATTTCAACAAAAAAAATATGATGTCTTATTGATTAAGTTATTTGACAGGCTTCATAACATGCAAACTATTGGTGCTAAATCAGTGGAAAAAGCAATGAAGATCATTAATGAAACTATGGAATATTTTGTAATTCTTGCTGTATATCTTGGAATACCAAAAGCCGAGAAGCATTTTTATCAACTGTCTCTAAGTGTTCTTAATAAAGAACCTATCTTTCAAAAGATTATTTTATCTCATGGTTTGAAAGGCTCATTTCCAATCCTTCAAAATGATTTCTACCGTAATAATATATAGTAAGTGCTGGAATTATAATTACTAATAAGCCCCAATGGCTAAAATATTCAATTAAATATACAAATCCAAAGGAGGTTATGACATATATTAAAGCCCGTGATAAAGCATAAATAACAGTAGAATATGTAAAACGTTTAAATACAGGAAAGTGCTTATAAAGGATTGGAACTGCTGGAAATCCAGTAGGACCTAAAATAATTACAATTAACTGAAATAACCACAACTCAAAAACATTGGTCAGATTATTCAATAAGTAAGGACAAGGTAAAATAACTACTGCAAAAACTATTAATCTTATTTTAAGAATTTTTAAAGGATGTATTTTATAAGATAAGTAAGTCAATAGCATGGCATTTAACATTGATATCATAGAAACACCTAAATTATGACTGATAATTTGTTCAGTAGTATATTTAAAGGTGTTTTTAAGAATATTACTACTATATACATAAGTTGTATAAAACCATATAGGCCAAGTAGATATTAAAGCAAAATTGGATAATGCTGTTTTTATATTTACTTTTTCGTTCCAAATAAGAGTTTTTTCAAACACATTAGTATTGATGACTAATTTTATATTCTGTTTTACACGATGTTTTGCATTAGCAAATTCTGGTGTTTCTCGAAGAGTTGTTCTAGCTACTGCACCAACCAAAGCAATTCCGGCTCCAATCCAAAAAGCTCCACGCCAGTTCAATCCAATTGACATGGTGAAAGTTGCAACACCTAAAGCAGCAGTAGTGCCTATGGATATAGCAATAGCAAGAAATGCAACTACTGGATATTGCATAGGAGGCTTTATTAGTTCAGTTAAGTATAGCTCAGCCCCTACTACTTCTCCCATAGAAGACATGCCTTGTAATATACGGCATATAGTAATCACATAAGAAGCAGTAATACCAATTTGAGCATAAGTTGGGAGATTAGCCATGATAAGGCAAGAAAATGACATTAAAAAAGTTGTGATGATAACAGTTGCTTTTCGTCCTATATTATCACCTATCCAGCCAAATATTAAAGCTCCTACTGGTCTTAAAATATATGTTGAACAAAAAGCAAAAGCCGTCATTAGAGAGGCTGTTTTAGGATCAGTGGGTTCAAAAAATAACTCATTTAACAATACCGCCATATGAACATATAGCATCAGATCAAAATACTCCAGGAATGTTCCAATTGATAGTAAGCCAATAGCTTCTTTTTGTTCTCTAGTTAAACTAGTATGGGTAATTCTGGTGTTTTCTTGAACTAATTCACTCATAATTGACTCGAATAATTGTTTTTTTCGGAATAAGTAGCCAAGTTTCTAAAAGCAATAGGTAAACCGCCACACTCTTTTGCCAACTTTTCAAAATGCAATAGCCCGTAAGCAAAACCGATAATCATCGGAACCATAAAGACCCATAATCCCCAATTGCCAAAATATTCTATAAGATAGATAGAACCAAAAGAGGTAACAACACACATTAAAGCCCGAGATATAGCAAATGTCATGGTAGCACAGGTAAAACGTTTAAATACCGGAAATCTTTTATAAAGAATGGGAAAAGCAGGACCTAAACATTCATGCAATAACGCCATAACGCATTGCATCAAAAATAACTGATAAGGAGCATTAATATTATTCAATAAATATGGACAAAATATGATAAAAATAGAACTGATGATCAGTATAATTCTTACGATTGACAATGGATATATTTTAAAACTTAAATAACATAAGATTAACGCGATTACAAGCTCCATTAGACAGACAATAAAATTATGATGAATAACCTCAGCCGTTGTATAACTAAAATTAGCCTTAAGAACAGTGCTACAATATACATAAATAAAATAAAAAGTTACCGGTCCAGCACATTCTAATAAAAACAAAGCTATTATGGTTTTTTTATTAACTTTTTCTTGCAATATGGGATTATCTTTTAAGGTAGCTGTATCAGTATTAGTTTTTTCAAATATTCTTTTTATTCGACGTTTGGCATCAGCAAATTCTGGTGTTTCTCGCAAAGTTGTTCTGGCAACAGAACCAATCAATGCCACTGCTGCACCAAACCAAAATGCCATACGCCAATTAAATCCATGCAAAGTCACAAGTGATGCAATGCCTAATGCCCCTAACCCCCCTAATGCAGTAAAAACTCTTAATAATCCTACACTTACATATTGGGCTGGTGGCTTAAGTGTTTCCGTTAAATAAAGATCTGCACCTACTAATTCGCCCATAGAAGACATACCTTGCACAATACGACATATGGTCACTATCCAAGCCGCTACACTTCCTATCTGGGCATAAGTGGGCAAATTAGCTATGATAGTACATGACATAGCCATCATAAAAGTTGTGATGATTACTGTTGATTTACGCCCTATAGTATCGCCCAACCGACCAAATATTATTGCCCCAATAGGTCGGAAAACAAAGGTAGAACAAAGAGCAAAAGCCGTCATTAAATAGGTTGTGTGAGGATCAGTCGGCTCAAAAAATAACTCATTAAGAAACGTTGCCATATGGACATATAACATTAAGTCAAAATATTCCAAGAAAGTCTCTACTGAGAGTAACCCTACAGCTTTTTTTTGTTCTTTAGTTAAACTAGTCTGCCGATTAGGGATAATCCTGGTGTTTTCTTGAACAATTTTACTCATAGTTGACTCAATGTTATTGTTGACTTCATATAGTTCATATTTTCCATAGTTACTTTGTATTTGCTGTTTAATATACCTTATAATAGTTGATGATTTGACTAATGATAGCAAGGAAAAATAATATAGAAAAGTTGAAATAATAAATTTTGGGTTGTAACAATATCACAATCTTAATATAAGCATGAGAGTTCCACCGCAACTTGAGAAGACAAAAATAGAGGATGTAACTTAAATATAACAAAAAACTTATTATTTTAAGAAGCATATAATAAATTATTTGCTAGTATTTTAATTTTTAGTTTAGTATACTTTATAATTAAAATAATGTAATAGGTAGTTATATGGAAGATATTAATGATTGGGAAACAAAGTATGTAAATTGTAAATATGCTGATAGGTTAGTCAATAAACTAGCTGAACTAAATCAGCAAGTAACTATACCAGTAAATGTGAAGGAGGTTGAAGGAGGTATATATTACGCCAAAAAATATCATGGTTCGCAGATGCGACAATCCGGCGATCCATATTACTCCCATCCAATAGAGGTAGCGTATATGGTTGCTGAATATACCGCAGTAAATATGCCAAAATATTACAGAACCGATATGATTATTGCTAGTTTACTGCATGATACTATTGAAGATACAACTCTTACTGAAGAGATGATTACTCGGCTCTTTGACAAGCGAATTGCTAGCCAAGTGGTAGATTTGACTAGGGCGTGTCATCAATTAAGTAATATTACAGAAGAAGCCAAATAAATTGCTCCCAGAAAATTCTGAGCTAGTTTATCATAACGCGTAGCAATGCCTCGAGATTGTTTAAGTTTTGCAAAGAAATTTTCAATTAAATGACGATACTTATAAAGCTCTACATCATATTCTACAGGAAATTTACGATTCTTCTTGGATGGAATTACAGGAGTGCAATTCTTATCTTTTATCTTATTCTTCATTCTTGCCTCAGCATCATAAGCCTTATCTGCAATTACGGTATCCGCTTTTGTCAAAGTTTCCATTAAAGCATCAGAACCTTGTAAATCATGCGACTGACCAGGGGTTAAATAAAAAGCTGTCGGATTTCCTAAAGCATCAACAGTTGCATGAATTTTAGTTGATAAACCACCTTTACTACGACCTATTGCTTGGTCATCTACTATGACTTTTTTTTAGCTCCGGTACTATGTTGATGTGCTTTAACAATCGTTGAATCAATCATACTATATTCATTATCTGCATCTTGTGTAAGTAGTTCAAAAACCTTCTTCCATACATCTTTTTGGCTCCAACGTGTATGTCTTGTATGAATTACTCTAAAATCTCCAAATCTTTCTGGTAAGTCTCTCCACGGTATACCAGCACGATATCTATATAATACAGCTTCTACGAATAATCTATTATCTTTGGCACTTGCTCCTACGTCTCCTTCTTTTTCAGGTAAAATATCCTTTATCCTTTCCCATTGATCATCTCTTAAAGCATATCTGCGCATTGGTCACCTTCTTATTTTTTTACCAATATCTAATTTGCCTCATCCTAATATTTATGTCAACTTAATTGATGACACGCCCTAGGGTTAAATCCTATGGAAAGATTAGTGCGGCAGAGACATTGAATATATTATATTCTCAAAATAAAAAAGATATTTTAATAATAAAACTCTTTGATCGACTTCATAACATGCAAACTATTGGTGCTAAATCCCCTGAGAAAATTAAGAAGATTATAGAGGAAACTTTACAAGGGTTTGTAATCCTCGCTATATATTTAGAGATACCAGAAATAAAATTGAATTTTATAAAAATGTGCTTTCAACATTTATCAACCACACACTGTTCGACATTGGATTTGCACAGTCTTTTCGATAATTTCCCGTCTATTTTCCCAATTTTCCAAGGTTTTCTTCGGAATAAATAGCCACGTCTCTAAAAGCAATAGGTAAATCGCCACACTCTTTTGCCAACTTTTCAAAATGACATAGTCCGTAAGTAAAACCGATAATTATCGGAATCATAATAATCAATAAACTCCAATGAGCAAAATAGTCAGTAATGTAAATAAAACCAAAAGAGGTAATGACATATATTAAAGCCCTAGATGCAGCAAATGCAATACTAACACAGGTAAAACGTTTAAATACCGGAAAGCATTTATAACAAATGGGAAGAATAGGAGAGAAGCATTCAAGTAAAAGTATAACGAATTGAATCAAAAATAACTGATAAGGAGCATTAATATTATTCAATAAATACGGACAAAATATGATAAAAATAGAAGATATGAACAGTATAATTTTCATTGTTAATAATGGATGCACTTTTAAACTTAAATAACATAATATTGACCTAGTTATAAACTCCATTAGACAGACAATAAAATTATGATGGATAACCTCAGAAGTTGTATAACCAAAGCTGGTTTTTAAAATATTAGCACAATATATATAAAGAAAATAAAAAGTTACCGGTCCAATACATTGTAATAAAAACAAAGATATTACTGTTTTTTTATTAACTTTTTCTTGCAATACTGGGTGATTTGTTAAGTTAGCTGTATCAATATTAGCTTTTTCAAAAACTTTCTTAATTTGACGTTTGGCATCAGCAAATTCTGGGGTTTCCCGCAAGGTTGTTCTAGCGACAGATCCAATCAATGCCACTGCTGCACCAAGCCAAAATGCCAGACGCCAGTCAAAATCATACGAAGTAATGAGTGAGGCAACTCCTAAAGCCCCTGTACCCCCTAAGGCAGCAAAAGCTGACATTGATCCGACAGTTGCATATTGGGCTGGCGGCTTAATAGTTTCCATTAAATAAAGCTCTGCCCCTGTCATCTCTCCCATAGAAGATATACCTTGAGCAGCACGACAGATGGTCACTATCCAGGTAGCTGTTACCCCTATCTGAGCATAAGTAGGCAGATTAGCCATCACCAAACATGAGGCAGCCATCATAAAAGTTGTGATGATCACTGTTGCTTTTCGTCCTATAGTATCGCCCAGCCAACCAAATATTACTGCTCCAATAGGTCGAAAAACAAAGGAAGAACAAAAAGCAAAAGACACCATTAAAGAAGTTGTCTGAGGATCAGATGGTTCAAAAAATAACTCATTAAGAATCCCTGCCATATGAACATATAGCAGCAGATCAAAATATTCTAAGAAAGTCCCTATTGAGAGTAACCCTACAGCTTTCTTTTGTTCTTTTGTAAGGCTAGTTTGCTGATTAGGGATAATTCTAGTGTTTCCTTGAACAATTTCACTCATAGTTGACTTAATGTTATTGTTGACTTCGTATATTTCATATTTCCCATGTTACTTTTATTTGCTGTTTAATATACTTATTATATAATAGTTGATGATTTGACTAATGATAGCAAGGAAAAATAATATAGAAAAGTTGAAATAATAAATTTTGGGTTGTAACAATATCACAATCTTAATATAACCATGAGAGTTTTACCGCAACTTGAGAAGACAAAAATAGAGGATGTAACTTAAATATAACAAAATACTTATTATTTTAAGAAGCATATAATAAATTATTTGCTAGTATTTTAATTTTTAGTTTATTATACTTTATAATTAAAATGATATAGTGGATATTAAAATGGAAGATATTGATAATTGGGAAGAAAAATATGAATCTTGTAAATATGCTGATAGGTTAGTCAATAAACTAGCTGAACTAAATCAGCAAGTAACTATACCAGTCAATATTTATGAGATTAGAAAAGGTATATATTACGCCAAAAAATATCATGGCAGTCAAATGCGGCAATCTGGCGATCCATATTACTCCCATCCGATAGAGGTAGCGTATATGGTTGCTGAGCACACAGCATTAAAGGTACCAAAATACTTCAAGACTGATATGATCATTACTAGTTTGTTGCATGATACTATTGAAGATACAACTCTTACCGAAAACATGATTGCTAGGGGTTTTGGTGAACAAATTGCTAGTCAAGTGGTAGATTTGACCAGGGTGAAATCTTATGAAAAAATCAGTGCGGCAGAGACAATGAGTATATTATATTCTCAAAATAAGAAAGATATTTTAATAATAAAACTATTTGATCGAATTCATAATATGCAAACTATTGGTGCAAAATCTCCTGAGAAGATTAAGAAGATAATAAGAGAGACTTTAATTACATTTTTGTCAATAACCACAACTATTAGCGGGTTAGAATTAGAAAATGAATTAGCTCAATTATGTTTAAATGCTTTGGAGAAACACAATAGCTATAGATTTTCTTTTAATCATAACTTCCAATTGCCATCTCTAACTTTTTAAAATGAGAGATAGCAAATGCATAGCCCATAAGGATTGGAATAATCATGAATAATAACCCCCAATGACTAAAATAATCTACCAAATAAACAATACCAAAAGAAGCAGCAGCAAACATTAAAGAACGTGATAAAGCAAATATAAAGCTAGTATATGTAAAACGCTTAAATACTGGGAAATGCATACAAAATACAGCAAAACCTGGGAAACCTGTAGGAGCAACTACTGTAAAAAATATTTGAATAAAAAATAACTCCATTGGACTTGATATATTCTGTAATAAAATAGGGCATATAACAGAAAAGATAGAAAATATTATTAATTGTACTTTAAGAATCTTCAAGGGATGTATTCTGTAAACAAGAAAGATGACTATTATACAACTTAATAGATCCATTAAAGTAACGATGAAATTCTGATGGATAATTTGTTCTGCACTATATTGAAAAGTATTTTTTAGAATATTACCGCAATAAATATACCCTATATAAAACCATATAGGACCAGTACATTCTATTAAAAAATAAGCTATTGTAGTTTTTCGGTTAACTTTTTCTTGCCAAGCCGGATTAGATTTTAGCTCTTCTGTATCTATATTAGCTTTCTCAACTATGTTTTTTATTCGTTTTTTAGCATTGACAAAATCAGGTGTTTCTTTAAGAGCTGTTCTTGCTACTGCACCAATTAACGCAATTCCGGCACCAAACTAAAATGCCATACGCCAATTAAATCCAAAAGAAGTAACTAATGAAGCTATACCTAAAGCTGCTGTTGCTCCTAAAGCTGAACAACCTGTAATAAGTGCAACAGTAGCATATCGTGTCGATGTCGATTGCTTGACCATTTCTGTTAAATAAAGTTTAGCTCCGACAATCTCCCCCATAGAAGACATACCTTGAAGAATACGACAAATAGTGATAAGCCATGCAGCACTAACACCAATTTGCTCGTATGTTGGTAGATTAGCCATTACTAAACAAGATAGTGACATCATAAAAGTTGTGATGATAACAGTTGCTTTACGCCCAATATTATCACCTATCCAACCAAATATTAGAGCCCCAAAAGGTCTTAGTAAGTAAGTGGAACAAAATGCAGCTCCTGAAAGAATAGTTGCAGCATGAGGATCAGCTTTGGGGAAAAATAGCTCATTCAGAAGAACTGCCATATGAACATATAACATTAAGTCAAAATATTCGAGGAATGTTCCAATTGATAGTAACCCTACAGCTTCTTTTTGTTCTTTTGTAAGGTTGGTCTGGCGATTAGGGATAATTCTAGTGTTTTCTTGAACAATTTCACTCATAATTGACTCGAATAATTGTTTTTTTCGGAATAAGTAGCCACGTCTCTATGAGCAATAGGTAAATCGCCATACTCTTTTGCCAACTTTTCAAAATAAAATAGCCCGTAAG
Source organism: Candidatus Tisiphia endosymbiont of Xenochironomus xenolabis (assembly GCF_964264705.1). NCBI lineage: Bacteria > Pseudomonadati > Pseudomonadota > Alphaproteobacteria > Rickettsiales > Rickettsiaceae > Candidatus Tisiphia > Candidatus Tisiphia endosymbiont of Xenochironomus xenolabis. The sequence goes on along the minus strand of NZ_OZ183473.1, from coordinate 95,037 downwards.
CAAAACTGATAATTGTTGGAACCATAATAATCCATAATCCCCAATGACCAAAATGATCATAAAGATAGGTAAAAGCAAAAGCAGTGATTACATACATCGAAGTTCGAGATATAGCGAATATAACGCTAACATAGGTAAAGCGTTTAAATACCGGGAAGTTTTTATAACAAATTGGAAGAGCAGGAGCTAAGCATTCATACAATAAAATCATAACAAATTGCATCAAAAATAATTGACAAGGAGAACTAATATTATTCAATAAGTATGGACAAAATATGATAAAAATAAAACATATGATCAATATAACTCTTAGGATTAGTAATGGATATATTTTTAAACTTAAATAACATAATATTGATATGGTCAGAAACTCAATTATACAGACAATGAAATTATGTTGAATAACTTCAGCCATAGTATAACCAAAGTTAGTTTTTAAAATACCACCACAATATATATAAATAAAATAAAAACTTACTGGTCCAGCACATTGGATTAAAAACAAAGCTATTACTGTTTTTTTACTAACTTTTTCTTGCAATATTGGATTATTTTTTAAGCTAGCTGTATCGATATTGGCTTTTTCAAAAACTTTTTTGATTTGACGTTTGGCATCAGCAAATTCTGGTGTTTCCCGTAAGGTTGTTCTAGCAACAGATCCAACCAATGCCACTGCTGCACCAAACCAAAATGCCAGACGCCAGTTAAAATCATGCAAAGTAACAAGTGAGGCAATTCCTAAAGCTCCTAACTTTCCTAGGGAACCAAAAGCCCACATTAATCCGACACTTGCATATTGCACTGGTGGCTTAAGCGTTTCCGTTAAATAAAGTTGTGCCCCTGCCATTTCTCCCATAGAAGATATACCTTGCACAGCCCGGCAGATGGTCACTATCCAAGTTGCCATAGCTCCTATCTGAGCATAAGTAGGTAAATTAGCCATCACCAGACATGAGGCAGCCATCATAAAAGTTGTGATGATTACTGTTGATTTACGCCCTATATTATCACCCAACCAACCAAATATTACTGCTCCAACAGGTCGAAAAATATAAGTAGAACAAAAAGCAAATGCCATCATTAAAGAGCTTGTCTTAGCATCAGTTGGTTCAAAAAATAACTCATTAAGAAATGATGCCATATGGATATATAGCATTAAGTCAAAATACTCAAGGAAGGTTCCTATTGAGAGTAACCCTACAGCTTCTTTTTGTGCTTTTGTAAGGCTGGTCTGGCGATTAGGGATAATTCTAGTGTTTTCTTGAACAATTTCACTCATAGTTGACTCGAATAATTGTTTTTTTCGGAATAAATAGCCGTGTCTCTAAAAGCAATAGGTAAATCGCCACACTCTTTTGCCAACTTTTCAAAATAAAATAGCCCGTAAGCAAGACCGATAATTATCGGAATCATAACAATCCATAATCCCCAATGACCAAAATAGTCAGTAAGGTATACAAAACCAAAAGAGGTAATGATATGCATCAAAGCTCGAGATATAGCAAATATAATGCTAATACAGGTAAAACGTTTAAATACCGGAAAGCATTTATAAAGAATGGGACCAGCAGGACCTAAGCATTCATATAATAAAACCATAACCAATTGTATCAAAAATAATTGATAAGGAGCGTTAATATGATTCAATAAATATGGACAAAATATGATAAAAATAGAGCATATGATCAGTATAATTTTTATGGTTAGTAACGGATATATTTTTAAACTTAAATAAGATAGTATTGATATGGTTAAGAACGTCATTAGACAGACAATAAAATTATGTTGAATAATTTCAGCCATGGTATAACCAAAATTAGTTTTTAAAATATTACCACAATATATATAAAGAAAATAAAAACATACCGGTGAAGCACATTTTAATAAAAAGAAAGCTATGATGGTTTTTTTATTAACTTTTTCTTGCAATACTGGGTGGTTTGTTAAGCTAGCTGTATCAATATTAGCTTTTTCAAAAACTTTTTTGATTCGACGTTTGGCATCAGCAAATTCTGGAGTTTCTCGCAAGGTCGTTCTGGCAACAGAGCCAACTAATGCCACTGCTGCACCAATCCAAAATGCCAGACGCCAATTAAAACCATGCAAAGTAACAAGTGAGGCAACCCCTAAAGCACCTACCCCCCCTAAGTCACAACAAACCCCCATTAACCCGACAGTTGCATATTGGGCTGGTGGCTTAATGGTTTCCGTTAAATAAAGTTGTGCCCCTGTCATCTCTCCCATAGAAGATATACCTTGCAAAGCCCGGCAGATTGTTACTACCCAGGTAGCGGTAACCCCTATCTGAGCATAAGTAGGTAGATTAGCCATCACCAGACATGTCACAGCCATCATAAAGGTTGTGATGATTACTGTTGATTTACGCCCGATATTATCACCCAACCAACCAAATATTACTGCCCCAACAGGTCGGAAAACAAAAGAAGTACAAAAAGCAAACGACATCATTAAAGAAGTTGTGTGAGGATCAGTTGGTTCAAAAAATAACTCATTAAGTAGCCCTGCCATATGAACATACAACATCAGATCAAAATATTCTAAGAAAGTCCCTATTGAGAGTAACCCTACAGCTTTTTTTTGTTCTTTTGTAAGGCTAGTCTGGCGATTAGGGATAATTCTGGTGTTTTCTTGAACTAATTCACTCATAATTGACTCGAATAATTGTTTTTTTCGGAATAAATAGCCACGTCTCTATGAGCAATAGGTAAATCGCCACATTCTTTTGCCAACTTTTCAAAATGAAAGAATCCGTATGCGAAAGATATAATTGCAGGAACCATAATAAACCATAATCCCCAATGACCAAAATGTTCAATAAGATAGACAAAACCAAAAGAGGTAATGACAAACATTAAGGCTCTAGATGCAGCAAATGTAATACTAGCACAGGTAAAACGTTTAAAGACTGGAAAGCTTTTATAGCAAATGGGAAGAACAGGAGATAAGCCGTCAAGTAAAAGTATAACAAATTGAACCAAAAATAACTGATAAACAGCATTAATATTATTCAATAAATACGGACAAAATATGATAAAAATAGAACATATGAACAGTATAATTTTCATTGTTAATAATGGATTCACTTTTAAACTTAAATAACATAAAATTAACCTAGTTACAAACTCCATTATACAGACAATAAAATTATGATGAATAACCTCAGCCACTGTATAACCAAAGTTGTTTTTTAAAATATTACCACAATATATATAAATAAAATAAAAACTTATAGGTCCAAAACATCGTAATAAAAAGAAAGCAAATACTGTTTTTTTATTAACTTTTTCTTGCAATATTGGGTGATTTGTTAAGCTAGCTGTATCGATATTAGCTTTTTCAAAAATTTTTTTAATTTGACGTTTGGCATCAGCAAATTCTGGGGATTCCCGCAAGGTTGTTCTAGCAACAGAACCAATCACTGCCACCGCTGCACCAAACCAAAATGCCAGACGCCAATTAAACCCATGCGAAGTTACAAGTGAGGCAACCCCCAAAGCCCCTATACCCCCTAAGGCAGCAAAAGATCCTATTGATCCGACAGTTGCATATTGGACTGGTGGCTTAAGCGTTTCTGTTAAATAAAGTTCTGCACCTATTATTTCACCCAGAGAAGACATGCCTTGTACAACCCGACAAATTGTTACTATCCAGGTAGCTGTAATTCCTATTTGGGCATAAGTAGGCAGATTAGCCATCACCAGACATGAAGCAGCCATCATAAAGGTTGTGATGATCACTGTTGACTTACGTCCTATATTATCGCCCAACCAACCAAATATTACTGCCCCAATAGGTCGGAAGACATAAGTAGAACAAAAAGCAAAAGCCATCATTAAAGAAGTTGTATGAGGATCAGTCGGTTCAAAAAATAACTCATTAAGAACTCCTGCCATATGGACATATAGCAGCAGATCAAAATATTCTAAGAAAGTCCCTATTGAGAGTAACCCTACAGCTTTTTTTTGTTCTTTTGTGAGGCTAGTCTGGCGATTAGGGATAATTCTGGTATTTTCTTGAACTATTGTACTCATAATTGACTCAATGTTGTTGTTGACTTCCTATAGTTCATATTTCCCCAATGGTTATTTTGTTAAACATAATTTTTATTCTGTCATTGCGAGCGAACATACGTGAGCGTGGCAATCCATAAAACTTGTCATGGATTGCTTCGTCGGCTCATGCCTCCTCACAATGACGTTTTCTAAACTCTACATAACTACACAACAGCTAGAACCCTCAGAATACGCCGTTTCATCTACTTGTCCAAGCGGATGCATAGAACCCTCAAAACGAGAAGTAGATGCCCCACCTATTTCATCATAAGGAAGTATTGGTAATGACTGAGCTTCTTTACAATGATACTCTAATTGTCCTTGAGCCCAAACTGTATCTGCTGAAGTTATCTCTGCATCCTTGTTGGGATATTTTTTAGTAATTACCTTGATAGCCTTAAGCCATTTTTCGGCTTCTAACTCCACATCTTTATGATTCCGTTGAGGTAGCAATTCCTGACAAGATGAATCACCTAATTTAGCTCCAATAGATACATAGAGTTTATCTTTATATTCGCTCTTCTCTACTCCCAAGCCTTCACGATAAAGATAGGCAAGCCCAGCAGCCGCCTCTCCTTTACCAAATAGTAAAGCTTCTTTTAATTCAAAATGCATCGCTTTAGAACCACTAATTACTTCTGGTGTTAATCCATGTTCCTCTATTATGATATTTACTTTACTTAGACCATCTAGAGCATGGTCATATAAATTATTAGCCGTCCTAATTAAAGTTTTGGCTTGGTCTAGATAATTACTCTGCTTTAATTTTGTCATATCGTTTACCTACCTATATTTAGTTTGACCTTTAGTATTCTTCTTGATATTGCTTGGAGTAGATGATGGAACATACATAGCTGCTGGATACGATGAATGCTGTTTTCCACAATAATGTTCCAATTTTCCTTGAACCCAAACTGTATCTGCTGAAGTTATCTCTGCATCCTTGTTGGGATATTTTTTAGTAATTACCTTAATAGCCTTAAGCCATTTTTCGGCTTCTAACTCCACATCTTTATGATTCCGTTGAGGTAGCAATTCCTGACAAGATGAATCACCTAATTTAGCTCCAATAGATACATAGAGTTTATCTTTATATTCGCTCTTCTCTACTCCCAAGCCTTCACGATAAAGATAGGCAAGCCCAGCAGCCGCCTCTCCTTTACCAAATAGTAAAGCTTCTTTTAATTCAAAATGCATCGCTTTAGAACCACTAATTACTTCTGGTGTTAATCCATGTTCCTCTATTATGATATTTACTTTACTTAGACCATCTAGAGCATGGTCATATAAATTATTAGCAGTTCTAATTAAGGTTTTAGCTTGATCTAAATAATTATTTTGCTTTAATTTTGTCATAGCTATCCACCTTATTTAGTTTGTCCTTTAGTATTTTTTTTTACATTGTTTGGAGTAGTTAAAGGCGAAATTTTATCTTCTGCTGAAACAGTAGCTTTACTTATCATGTGTTTAACATTTAGGGGGATTTTAGCTATTTCTCCTTTTTCCACTTTAGTAGCTTTAATATGTTGTTGTGAAGTGTCGTCATTTCCTAACCCATCGACTTCATACTCTGATTTCTTTTCCCTTTTTGACCTATCTATGACCTCACTGCGGAGAAGTGTATCTTCAATCTTTCCATCATTAGTAACAGCATTATCTTGGTTTTTGAGCAAAGTAGTAAATTGCTTTAATATTTTGTGTTTCCCAGGATCTGTGCCTTTACATTCTTCGGCTATTTTATCGATTTTTGTGTATTGCTTTTGAGCTTCTACTTTAGCTTCCTCCAATTCTTGAATTCCAGCATCTACCTCTTTTTTCTGTTCCATAACTTTTGCCAAAACAGGCTCAAATGCCTTGATTTTCTTATCCTGATGCTTTATTAGTTCCTTTGTATTAATTATAGTTGGTGATTGAGGTTTTTCTGTCTTTTCCTTGGCAGTAAGCTCATTGCCTAACCTTTTTCTTTCTGTTAGCAATCCCTGATGATGAGTACTTACTTCATTATAATGTTTGTGTATTTCGTCACGATGTTTATATAATTTTTTATATTCTTCGTTTTGTTTTTTTATCTGTTCTTCTGTTTTTATGAGTGGTAGTAGTTTATTTTGATTTACATCCCCATCTTTTTCAAGATCTTTAATTACATCATCTAATTTAGCATTCTCGTCTTTCATTGCAGATAAATACTCATCTGCATCTTTTGTAAATTCTTTATGTTGTTCTTCCAATCTCGCAGTTTCCTGGTGAATTTGTTCAAGTTTTGCAGCTTCTTTTACTTCCCTCTCTAATAAAGATGCCAGCCTATCGGCTTCAGCCTTTCTTTCTTCTGCTAATTGTTGTGAAAGTACAACTTGTTCAGCTCGCTCTTCTCTTTCTCTAACGAATGCTTGTAAATTTTGTAGTTTGGCTAATGTCTCTGGTGGAAGATTACTACTCAATAAGCTGGTTATGGAAGCATTAAGCCTTGCCAACTCAGCTGGATTAGTAGTATGAATCTGTGACCTGATATCACGAACAGCATTATCAAACTGAGCTAAATAAGCTGTATCTTTCTGCCCTTTATTATTTTTATCGTCTTTGTCGTCCTCAAAATCATCAGCCATATATCGTGTTTTCACCGTGTTTAAATCTTGTTAGCAATAGTTATAATTTTAATTAAATATAACCTACATTAAATAGTCAACTAATTTTTTATTAAAATATATTTATTTTTTGTTAATAAAAACAATATTCAATACTCTACACTCTACTCGCATGGGATATGGTTTTGATGGTTAATACCCCCTTAATTTCATGTGATATTTTAGCCAGGTCTCTTTTTATATAATTTTTGCTCCTCTTCATCTGGAAGATTAAGTAGCTATTCCATTAAAAAATCTAATTTAAACTTCATACTTCCTAATCACTTATCCTATTACTTGCATTATCAATAAGCGTTATGTAGAGAAAAGTTATTATTTTTCGCTTGAAAAAAACGCTTTTAGCTGATATAAGACAAACAGCTTTGTATATACTATTTTGCGTATTTGAATTTCTTTTTCATTTATCATGGAATCACATGCTTTATGGTAGCTAGCGTCTGCTCAAATTCAATTATAAGTAGGTCTTGAAAGCATGCGAGTATACGCACCCTTAGCTCAGCTGGATAGAGCAACGGATTTCTAATCCGTAGGTCAAAGGTTCGAATCCTTTAGGGTGCGCCAACACCATAATCAATTAGGCAGAAGACGCCATTGACAACCTGTTCTAACAATAAACCATATTACTTCAATAAACTGTATGAGAAAATTGAACATATTAGAAGAAATAAGCAACTACAAGATAACCTTTGAAGATATAGAAGGAATCGAAAGAATTAAAAATTAGACCTCTTTCGAAACTAATCATAAGAGTTCAAAATTATAAATTCCAGCTATAAGATTAAATCTTGACTTCTACAATTTATTACTGTTAACTGATACAATTAGCCCTATGTTAACTAACACCCACAATTTCGGATTAACTTTGTTAATCCAAAATTGGAATAATAATGTAAACAATTAGGCTAGAAGCGGTTCGTCGCCTGATTGTTAAAATAATAAAAATGGCTAATAATCTTGTTTTTAATCTGAAAAATAAGATTATTAGCTAAAAATCAGGTGCAAATGCATTTGTAAAACCGCTTCAAGAATGCATTTTCCTTATTACTTTACCAGTTTTGGATTAGAACTTTTAAATTCTAATCCAAAACTGAGGTTAACAATAAAATGTACAATATGAATATTATATGCCCCTAAGTGAAAGAGAAAATGATAAATTTTGTGATTTAATTGAAGCTAAAGAAGTTTCTGCTATACAAGAATTTTTAGCAACTAAGCCAAATTTTAATATGAATCAATCAATACTTTGTATTTCATGTTGCTCTTTTTTACAGTTTGCATTAACGAACAGTTCTTTTGATGTTATTAAACTATTAGTCGAAAACTCTATAGAGAGTCCTGAAAACTATAGAGATGGAAGAGGTAATACTGCTTTTCATGATGCAATACTCTTAAACCAACCTAAAATATTAGCATTTCTTATAAAGAAATATCCTCATTGCGTTAATACTGTAGATGATAGTGGCAATACTTTGATACATATAGCAACTCAACAAAAAAATATTGATGCAACACTAGAACTTTTAAACACAGGAGCAGACTATTCTCTATTAAATAGCCAAGGAGTAGCAGTAAGTTTTATGCCTTTATGGAAAGATAATAATCAATGTCCATTAAAATTAACTCAGCTCTATCATAAGCTTATTTCTTTTACTAATGTTACTCCAAAACTTAAACAAGAACTCACAACTATAACAGAAGAAATACCATCGCTGAAAAATTTAACTATGGTTACAATCAAAGAATTAATAGGGAATATGGATGCGGCGATACTAGAACTAGAGATAACTAAGGGATTAATAACTTCAATAAATAATATGTATCCTATATATTTGGACTATGGTGAAGTAGCTGAAACACAATCATTAGGCTTAGCGTAATGGAACGTACGAAAAACGAAATACATTGCTTGTATCCATAATTTGAAGTAGTTGAGATTTAATCTTACATTTAGTAAAATAAACAAATTATTAAATGGAGATTAAAATGAATTTAAATCAGAAAATAATAAGACCAAAAATAGGATTACTTGAACTAGGGCGTGTCATCAATTAAGTTGACATAAATATTAGGATGAGGCAAATTAGATATTGGTAAAAAAATAAGAAGGTGACCAATGTGCAGATATGCTTTAAGAGATGATCAATGGGAAAGGATAAAGGATATTTTACCTGGAAAAGAAGGAGACGTAGGAGCAAGTGCCAAAGATAATAGATTATTCGTAGAAGCTGTATTATATAGATATCGTGCTGGTATACCGTGGAGAGACTTACCAGAAAGATTTGGAGATTTTAGAGTAATTCATACAAGACATACACGTTGGAGCCAAAAAGATGTATGGAAGAAGGTTTTTGAACTACTTGCACAAGATGCAGATAATGAATATAGTATGATTGATTCAACGATTGTTAGAGCACATCAACATAGTATCGGAGCTAAAAAAAAGTCATAGTAGATGACCAAGCAATAGGTCGTAGTAAAGGTGGTTTATCAACTAAAATTCATGCAACTGTTGATGCTTTAGGAAATCCGACAGCTTTTTATTTAACCCCTGGTCAGTCGCATGATTTACAAGGTTCTGATGCTTTAATGGAAACTTTGACAAAAGCGGATACCGTAATTGCAGATAAGGCTTATGATGCTGAGGCAAGAATGAAGAATAAGATAAAAGATAAGAATTGCACTCCTGTAATTCCATCCAAGAAGAATCGTAAATTTCCTGTAGAATATGATGTAGAGCTTTATAAGTATCGTCATTTAATTGAAAATTTCTTTGCAAAACTTAAACAATCTCGAGGCATTGCTACGCGTTATGATAAACTAGCTCAGAATTTTCTGGGAGCAATTTATTTGGCTTCTTCTGTAATATTACTTAATTGATGACACGCCCTAGCTTATTTTCAATTCAGATGTATCAAAATTTTCTCACCAATTTTTCGGTAATTTTAGTTGTCGCTACACACATTATTGTATTTTTCTGCATAAAGAGAGGTAAATAGTCTGTTAAATCTAATAGATGCCAGCCAAGTACCAACACGGAGTATTTGATTAATTATCCCAATATCACTTTGCCATAATTTTTCTTTTGTAGAAAAATAAATAAATTGTCCTTTGGCAATAAAGTTTTGAAATGGCACAAATCCTAGATCTATCCTACTATCATTCGATTCATCTCTGTTATCACCAAGAAAGAAATATTTCCCTTCTGGTACATAAAAGATTTCGGTATTACCATATTGATTTTTTAATAAATGATTATCTTGTTTTAATTTATAAGAAAAATAATTTACGCCGTTAGGTAATACTTCCTTATATTTTATATAATTTCTGCCTTGTTCACTTTTATATGTTCCAACTTCAGTACGGTCTATAGCTTTATCATTTATATATACTACATCATTGATTAATTGTATTTTATCTCCAGGTAGCCCAATTAACCTTTTTATGTATCGAGGAATATTCATATTATTGGGTGGGCGGAAAACTATTATATCTCCTCTTTGTGGCTGCGACGCCAATATTCTACCATTAAAAATATTAGGATAGAAAGGAAAAGAATAATTGCTGTATCCGTAAGAATATTTTGTTGAAAAAATATAATCATGCTCCAGCAATGTTGCTTTCATTGAACCTGTTGGCACAAAGTAATTTTCCGTCACAAAAAATTTTATCATCAGTACCAAAAATATTCCAAAGATAAAAGATGAGAATTCTTGTATTGATGTTTTTTTGTTAGTAGCCTTACCTGTTATTTGCATATGTAATAATTATTTATAATGAGTAAACCCGGGTAATAATAGTCCATTACCATGTTGAAATCCAGTAATATTTTGATGAGTGTCAATAACATTCTAGGATATGTCGTCACGAGATTGTGATTGCATAATTTTATGTGATTTGTTATTATAATTGTAGTAATAAAAATAGGCGATAAGAAGCAATGAGTTTAGCACATAGAAGACATGATATAAGCGATGAGCTTTGGAATAAGATAGAAAGTAATTTACCTGGTCAGAAAGGTTGTTGGGGAGGTATTGCAAGAGACAATAGAACTTTTATAAATGCAGTGATGTGGATATTTAGAACGGGAGCTCCATGGAGAGATTTGCCTCCTGATTATGGCAATTGGAAGAATGTACACAGAAGATTCTGTAGATGGCGTGATAATGGGATATGGGAGAATTTGCTAAATATTTTTATAAATGCTCCTGATTTTGAATGGTTAATGATAGATTCTACATTTGTAAAAACTCACAAAGCAGGACTTGGAGCGAAAGGCGGGAATCAAAAGGTTAGTCGCACAAAAGGGTGCTCAATACAAAGGTACATATGGCCGTGGATGCGTATGGTATGCCGGTCAGAATTATTGTTACAGAAGGTTCCAGAAATGATTGTACTCAAGCTTGTGAGTTAATCCAGAATATGGAGGCACAACATCTTATGGCTGATAAAGCTTACGATACAAACGCCATAATAGAATCGGCTGTGAATGCAAACATAATTCCTGTAATACCATCAAAAAGAAACAGGAAGATTCAAAGAGAGATAGATAAATATCTATATAAGCTAAGGCACATTATTGAAAATACATTTCAAAAATTTAAAGAATGGCGTGGTATAGCAACAAGATATGCTAAAAATACAAAATCATACATGGCGGGTCTTTGTTTAAGGGCTTTACTAATGTGGACTCAAATCTCGTGACGACACACCCTAAATCAATCTGGTATTTATCGTCACATACTCCAAAAAAACTACATCTAGTCAGCAAGTTATAAGCAGTATCAGGCTCAAAAGCTCCAACAATCTTGCGTTGCAACTGATTCAGTGGGTTAACACCCTTACTAGCTTCTATCTTCCGTAAATAAGCCTCTCTTGCCTTAATAGCATTGTCCAACTTGAAGTTAAAGTTTGGGTTATTTGCCACAGATGGTGGACGCATTTCATGAATCAAAGTTTTTTTCATGTAATTTAGTACTGCTTGCTTGCTAGGAAAACGATTATTAGGAGAGTTTTCACTATGTTTAATCAACAACTTATTAACATAACTCAATTCGTAGTTACGACCTGTTCTCCTTCTTAACAAAGCCGCATCTTCCTCAGTTAATGGGTAAAATTCCTCTAGCTTCCTAGGCGAATACCAACCTTTAGCCTTTTTAGCAATATTGCTAATCCAACTTGCAGCTTCCGGCTCTTGCTCAGCCTCATTGCTACCTGAAGAACCGCCTGTTAAGTCTAAATCTGAGTCTGACTCATCATCAGTTGGAGATGCGTCGCCGGAATTACTGTCTGGGGAATTGTAAGGTAACGTTTCACTTACTGAGCTTACCGTTACCTCCTGAGGTAAATTAAAGCTTTGCTCCTCAGTTGACTTAAGCTCTGACGAATTTTGTTCACCTGAACTTACCGTTACTTCAAGCGGCAAATTAAAGCTTGGCTCCTTAGTTGACTCAAGCTCTGGTAAATTTTGTTCACCTCTTTTTACCTTTACCTCCTGCGGCAAATTAAAGCTTTGCTCCTCAGTTGATTCAAGCTCTGGCAAACTTTGTCCACAATTTTGTCCACAAAAACAATCCTTTTTACCGCATCTAGATATTATAGATATATATATAGATGTATTTTTTTTTTGATTTTTTTTACAGTTGAGTGGTAATTTTTTTCCGGTTGAAGTGAAATATTTTTATGGCTAGATTGAATATTTATACAATCAGAGTGGTAAGAATTATCATTAGCTTTACGAAAACTTATAAATTTTTTAAGAGTTCTAATACATAGAATATTGCGGCATTTTAGGTTATGTTTGATCGTAGTAATTAAAGAGTGATCAATGAACCCACTTGTTTGTAATTCTATTAGACATTGTTTAACCCGTTTTTGACAAACTCCTAGCTCTTTTTCGAAAAAGTGATAACCTTCTTGTAATTCTTCTGATAGTTTATCTTTTTGGTAAATTTGTAGGCGAGAAACTATCAAAGACAGAAGTTGACGAGAAGTTTTACTTAATTGCTTACCACAATTATTAGTAAGGTTTCGCCACTCAGGTGGGATGAAATTACCAACGAAATTATAAAAGATAACATCAGGATTTTCAACTGAAGCGTTAGGAAAAATTAATGATTCTGTCATATTTCCTCCCCTTGTAATAGGGTTAAAAATAGATTTTTTTGTAGGTCAAATTTCAGGATTTTTGTCTGAGAAGTGACATATGAGTTACATATGAAATGGTTATTAAGATTATAAAAAAACTGAAAGCCTAGAGGTATATGGTGGGCGATGAGAGACTTGAACTCCCGACATTCTCGGTGTAAACGAGATGCTCTACCAACTGAGCTAATCGCCCGCTTCTTTAGCTTAAGGCAGATATTGCCCCATTTCCTCAGAAAAATCAAGTTATTTCTAAAATTATTTAATTTTTAGATATAAATTGTGTGATTGTATCTTGAAATAAGTCTTTAAAGAACTAGAGTAAAAGCAAGGAGTGATACCGATCGTGTGATAGGTTAAGAGAGACCGAGTGAATCTAAGGTACCTCCTTGTAGGTGAACTTAAGTAAAATACGGACGGTAGCGTGATAGGAAAAGATCGAATTTACAATCAAGTAAAAAATACTTAAGGTAAAGGTAATTATATTAGAAAAGAGAATAAAAATGAATAACAAAGAAATATTTATAGGAATAGACGTCTCTAAGGAAACCCTTGATATCTCAATTGCAGGTAAACACTATAAAATAGCTAACAGTAAGGAAGCCCTATCAACCTTTTATAATAAGTATATCATGGGTTGCAAAGCTGTGCTATGTGTATTGGAATCTACAGGAGGTTATGAAAGTAGCACCATGCGTATTCTACAAGAATATAGCGTACCTGTACACAGAGTTCACCCAAATAAAGTACATGTTCTTGCAAAAGCTAAAGGTCATTTTGCAAAAACTGATAAACTAGATGCTATCTTACTAGAAAATTATGCTAAGTTTGTTGCTGAAGAAGAAAAAGGTGATGAATTCATATCTGAGCAAGAGCAACATTTGAAAGAGCTACGTTCCATGGAACATAATCTAGAAAATTATTTAAATACTAATAAATGCAGACTTGATCATACTAAAGATAAAGCAAAAGCTTATCTTCAAAACCAAATTGATTTTACTAAAAAACAACTTGTTGGAGTTAGAAAAGATATTGAACAAATAATAAATGATGATCCAGTTTTAAAATCCAAGAGTAATTTATTAACCAGCTATAAGGGTGTTGGTCAAAAGATAGCTAGTGTATTGTTGATAGAATTACCAGAGCTTGGAAAATTTAATCACAAGCAAATTGCAAATTTGGTTGGGGTAGCTCCTAGGACTTTTCAAAGTGGTAAAATGACAGGGAAGGCACACATTAATGGGGGCAGATTCTTTGTCAGAAAGGCACTGTACATGGTGGCTTTAGTTGCAGTTAGATATAACGAAAAAATAAAATTAGTTTATAATCGTCTTATTGCTGCTGGTAAGTCTGCAAAAATTGCTTTAGTGGCGGTAATGAGAAAAATTATTATTTGTTTAAATGCTATGTTAAAAAATAATAAAGAATTTACTCTTGACTTTTAAGACGGTAGATTCATAGACCTTGTTACAAGGTAATTGTCAGATGAAATTACGACTTGTATTTTTGTAGACTTCCTGCATAAGTCAATCTAGTTGGTGATTTTGTCGTCGAAATTTGCCTTTGCTCCGTAACAATCGTCTATGTACGCGACTTATCTTCGAGATAGAAAAGTGCTAAGAATGTGAAGGTAAAGAGGTTTGTAGGGATTTTGTTATAGGATTTGTAGTCACGTAAATGATGTTTTTTGTTTGATATTATCAGATTCCAGAGATGTAATCTCTTTCATGTATATTACAATCGTTCCAAATAGAAATTCTTGTCCTGCAATATTGCTTCGCACTTCCTATTGTGAAGGTGGGAAAATATTAAATAAAACTCTAGCTAATTTGACTAGCTGGGATAACTTGCGTATTGAAGCTTTTAAAAAAATGCTTAAAGGTGAATTTGATGGTTTAGAGGGGGTACCAGAAATTGGTGAAAGTTTTGGAACTATTTTTCTGCTAAAAAGAATTGCTGATGAAATTGGTATTATCAAGGCTCTTGGCACTAAAAATAGGCTGGCTCTTCTAAGTTTGTTTTTGGTTTTAGCACGTTTTGCTTATCAAGGTTCTAGGCTTTTCAGCGTAAAATGGGCAAAAGGTCATGCTATATCCGATATTTTATCCGTTGATTCATTTGATGAAAACCATCTATATCAGGCTCTGGAATGGCTAGAATAGAATCAGGAAAAGATAGAAATGAAATTATTTAAAACTTATCAAAAGCAAAATAACACTCCTCCTGTTATGCTTTTATATGATATCACTTCAAGCTATTTTGAAGGAACAGAGAATGAGCTTGAAGAATATGGCTACAACCGAGACAAAAAGAAAGGCAAAAAGCAAATCGTTATTGGTCTGCTGACTGATGATCATGGTGAACCTTTGGCTGTTAGAGTATTTAAGGGTAATAGTGCCGATTCTTCTACTATTTATGCTCAGATTGAACTAGTAAAATCTAATTTCGGCATTAAGAATATCGTCTTTGTTGGTGACAAAGGAATGATTAGGGGGCAGGTAAAGAGGCTATTACCAAAGAGGGATGGGGTTACATTACAAGCTTAAGTAAGGTTGAAATTGAACTGATGAGTAAAGAATTGGTTGATAAAGCTTACCATAATTTACATGAAGTAGAAGCAAATTTTAGCAGTATGAAGACAAGATTACTAGAAGTACGACCAATATTTCTAAGGAAAGGCAGCAGAACGAAAGGGCATGTATTTGTGTGTATGTTGGCATTAAAAATATGGCGACATATGAAGAATAAGGATAAAGTATGTTTTTTATATTACAATATAAAAGGTTGCGTCGTTGCAAGATTACCAAAATTAACACAGTCTCAGCAAGATTTGTTCAATTTATTTGATCTCAAAATGCCCCAAATGACAAAATCTGCAAATGATAACATGTAGTCAGTAAAGAAAATTTAATTTTCTAGACATTGTGCCGCATACTAATCCCGTCTTGTAGCATAATTTTTGCTCCTCTCCATCTGGAAGATAAGTCGCTAGTAGGTGTAGTCGACGAAGCAATTTAAAAAATGCTCAGGAATGGATTGCCGCGTCGTCACTAAAGTGGCTCACTCGCAAGGACAACATGATGGGTGCTTATTCGGTACTAATTCAGGTTAATTGACTATAGTATGCATATTTATCCAATTATCTCCTACCTTGGTTTCGACAATGAGCGGAACCATTAATTTAGATGAATTTTCCATAGTAGTTTTAATTAGTTGGGTCGCTAGTTCTACTTCATCAATGGGCGATTCAAAAAGTAATTCGTCATGGATTTGTAAGATTAGCTTGGTTTTCAATTTTAGTTGTTGAATTTTACGGTCAAGATCAATCATCGCTATTTTGATTATGTCGGCACTAGTCCCTTGGATTGGAGCGTTGATTGCTGCCCTTTCGGCAAATTGCTGTAAAGAATGTTTTTTATCATAGATTAAGGGAATAAAGCACTTTCGTCCGAAGAGATTTAGGACATAACCATGCTCTTTGGCGTAGTTTTTTGTATATTCCATATATTTTTGAATTTCTGGATATTCTTCAAAATATTTCTTTATATATTCAGCTGCTTGTGTAGAGCTAATATGTAACTGCTTTGCTAGTCCAAAAGCACTAATACCGTAGATAATGCCAAAATTTATAGCTTTTGCTTTATGCCGATGTTCGGAAGTTAACTGCTCTTTAGTAATTTTAAATATATTACAAGCGGTTTTACTATGAATATCCTCACCATTAACAAAAGCTTGTTTTAAAGAAGGTATATCTGCCATGCTACTTAATATTCGCAGTTCAATCTGTGAATAGTCCGCTGAAATTAATTTATGCTTATCTTCTGCAATAAAAGCTGCTCTGATTTTATTACCTTCTTTCGAGCGAATTGGTACATTTTGTAAATTGGGTTCTTGAGAACTAAGCCTACCAGTACTAGTTGAAGTTTGTAAAAATGTTGTATGCACCCTATGAGTTATTGGGTTTATTTGCATAGGTAAACTATCCGTATAGGTATTTTTTAATTTAGTAAAGTGACGCCATTTTAGCAATAAATCAGCAATAGCAAAGCCACTTTCGCTAATTTTTTCAAGAATTTCTGCACTAGTAGAATAAGATTTTGCTTTTGATGACAATTTACCAAAGGGTAATTGCATTTTTTCAAATAAAATTTCCCCCAGTTGCTTTGGTGAAGCGATGTTAAACTTTGTTCCGGTAATAGCAAAAATATTATGTTCTAATTGAGTAATTTCACTGCCAAATTCATCCGATAATTGTTTAAGATATGGTGAATTGACCTTAACCCCAATTTTTTCCATTTTATCTATTATATAACATAAAGGTAAATCAATATCTCGATATAGTGTTAAGGCATGGTTATCTTTTAGTTCTAGCAACAGTTTTTGGTAATTATCACTAAAGCCGGTAACTACTCTCGCTAAATTGTCTAAACTATCCTGCTGTATTCCATCAAATGGATTCTTCTGAGGCTTGCCAGCAGAAATTAGATATTGCATTAGTTCAAGATCTTCACATGAATATACTTCATTATCGATAAAGAATTTTAATAATGATTTAAGCTTATAGGTGATTTTCTTAATAGATTTATTCTTTAGCAATTGAAGAATATCAGCCATAAACCATTGTTCCAGGTAATTTTGACGAAAATCGTAAGCAAGTAAATCAGACATATTGCCAGAAATTTTAGCAATAAACTTAATATTGTAGCATTTACCATCAATTGATAAAATTATAGAAGGAGTTTGCCCAGGGTAATCGGATAAATGAATATTGATAATCCCATATTCTTCTGCCTTAGCTAGCATAGCATCAAGCTGTTGTTGAGAAGCAACTTCTTGAATTATAATTTGCTTAGTAGGTAAAGATTCGTTGGTAATTTGTATTTGGAATAAGTTCTCCACTCTTTTATTTAGAGATTTAAAACCATATTCTACCAGAAAATCAGATATTTGTTTGCTATCAGGTTGGGTATACTGCAATAAACTAAAATCTAAATCGATATCAACATTATAATCTAGACTAAATAATTGCCAGGAAATTAAGGCTAAATCTTTTGAGGAGCTGATGATTGCTCTCTGGCGATCGTTAGTGATTTGATCGAGTGAATTTAATAGCTCTGCTAATGAACCAAATTGTTTAATAAGTGTTGCCGCAGTTTTAGGACCAATGCTTGGCACGCCTGGTATATTATCGGACTTATCGCCGATCAACGCCATTACTTCCCTGATTTTACTTGGTTCTACACCAAATTTCTCTATCACGTCATCTTCGGAAATATATTTTGCTTTTATTGGGTCATACATTTTAGTATGCGAATTAATTAATTGCATTAAATCTTTATCAGAAGAAATAATGATAGTATTTTGTTGTAATGCAGAAGCTTTATGGGCTAAAGTGGCAATTATATCATCTGCTTCATAACCAGCTTTCTCAATCATTGGAAAATTTAGGCTATTTGCTGCAAGGCGAATAAGTGGTAATTGACTCTTTAAATCCTCTGGTATAGGGGGTCTATTTGCTTTATATTGCTGATAAATTTGATGACGAAAATTCTTACCACCAGAATCAAAAACTACAATAGCATGTTCTGGCTTAAAATCATTCAATAGCTTTAACAACATTGAAGTAAAACCATAAAGTGCTCCAACAGCTAAGCCACTCGGAGAAGTTAACGGTGGCTGAACATGGTAGGCTCTAAAGATAAATCCGTAGCCATCAATTATTAATAAAGTATTTTTATTAGTCATTTTGTTATTGGGTCAAATTGTTATATTTATGTATACTCAAATGATTTGAAGAATTGGCTCCGTAAAACTTCGGGGTATTCGCGTGCTCACGTACTTCATGTACGCTCCGCTCGCTCACCCCTTGTTTTACGTTCCAATTCTCCAAATCATTTGAGTATAGTATACAACAATTATAATCTGCACTAAGCTTTATTAGTAATAATTTTATAAATAATATTATATTTAAGCTGAAACAGGTTCTTCCACAAATCCCTTGATTGATATTTTATTTGACTTTTTAGACAAACAGCAAAAGCCGATAATTCCGATAAGACAACAAATGGGAACTATAGAAATTGCCACAATAAAATCATAGTGACTATAAATAGGAGTGCCAGATTCACTCAGTAATCCGTCCCAATTATAAGAGATTAAATAACTCATAATTTTGTGAAAGAAATGCCCAAAAGACATGTTGATACAATTGACTATCGCAACGGCAAGTCCAATAGATTTCTCCGTAACAAGGTTACTGACAATGGTGAAGATTAGAACCTGATAACAACAAAAAATTCCTAATAAAAACATTAAAGAACTACTAGTAAAGAAATTTAATGAAGGACAATATAATAGAATGATAAAAATTACTATTGTCAGCAATCCGGTGATAGTTATTATAGCATCAGATGATTTTACTAAATTAGCAATAAGAGCAAGTATTGGACCGCCAAGACACATCCCTATATAAACAAATGAGGTAGCTAAGTTACTATCCATATCATTCATTTGATAAATTTGTTTGAAAAATGGAATAGCCCATACATCAGCAAAACCTTCCAATGCTCCTACCATTAAACCACCAAAAATTCCGATTAACAGAATAGTAGGGTTTAATAAGAGTTTCAATATCGATAATTCGGAATCTAGAGTAGTAGTAGAATTGCTACTTACATCATCATTTTTTATCAATAAAATCATTAGTCCAATAATAAATCCGATGGCAGCTAAACTATTAAAAGTTACGTCATAACCAAAATGGGTGAATAATAGTTTCATTGGAGTAATAGCAAATACTGCTCCAATTAAGCCAAAAGTAAAAGAAAGCCCTAGCATTACGGAGTGGTATTTAGCTGGAAAACAGCTTCTAGTAATTTTAGCTACTGATAAAAACCCAACAGCAGAACCAGCTCCAATCATAAATCTACCAATGAGTAAATAATTGAAATTTTCGCTGGCAACAAAAGTTAAAGTACCAAGAGAAGTAACCAAGATAGATATGAATGTAACAATTCTAAAGTTAAATTTATCGAGCATTATGCCAATTGGTATTTGCATCCCTGCATAACCTAAATAATAATATCCAGCAACTGTACCAAATGCTATGGTATCAATGGCAAATTTTTGCATAATTTCTTCTCTAAGAATTCCAGTCGAAAGTCTTAATATAAATTGAAAGGCAAAAAACATGCTGGCAAGAGACCATAATAAAAATGGTTTTTTCAAGGATAGAGCTGTATTCATAAAAAATTTAAATTATAATAACGTTGTATTTTAAGGTGTTAAATTATAGTATTGAATAGTATTTTGTCAAACCTTTATAGACAGGAGGTTGTAGGAAATAACTAAAGTAATTAATAGGGAAATGGTATTATGACTCTAGACAAGCCAAAACATGACGAAATCTTTCGCAAATCTATGGAGAATCCTATAGTTGCTAAAGAGTTTTTGGTAACTCATTTGCCTAAAGACGTGCTGGCTTTAATCGATAGTACATCTTTAAAATTAGAAAAAGATAGTTTTATTGAGCCAGACCTTTCTGAAACTATTTCTGATGTATTATTTTCTGTTAAGTTTAATGATCAGGATGGCTATATTTTTTTGCTATTGGAACATCAAAGTACTGTTGATAAAATGATGGCATTTAGGTTATTTAAATATATGATTAATATTTGTGATCGATATTTAACTACTAATCCTAAAGCTAAATGCCTTCCAGTAATTTATCCCCTAATAATTTATAATGGCAAGAAGAAATATAACTCACCTCTTAATATATGGAATTTATTTAGCCATCCAGATTTAGCCAGAGGCTTTTGGACGAATGATTGTCAGCTTATTAACGTACATGATATTCCTGATGAAGAACTCAAGAAAAAAGTATGGTCTGGAATTTTGTTATTTTTCCTTAAACACATCCACGAACGTCAATTACTGAAAAGATGGCAGGAAATTTCTCATCTCTTGCCTAAATTGAGTAAAATAACAATAGGCCATGACCACATAAGAAATCTATTGAGCTATACTTTGACCTTTATTGAGCAAAGTGATAAAATAGAGTTAGAAAAAATATTAAAAAATAGTTTAACTAAAGAAAAAGGAGAAGAACTTATGCCTAGTATAGCTCAAGTATGGAAAGAAGAAGGGATAGAGATAGGGCTACAGGATGGTATTAAAATCGGAGAGGCTAAAGGTAGAGCCGAGGGTAGAGCCGAGGGTGAAGCTAAATTAATAAAAATGATGATAAATAATGGTAGCTCTATTGAAGAAGTAGCGAGAATGACTAGATTATCTGTTACAAGAATCAATGAACTATTGAAAGTACAGTAAACTGGCACTTATTAGCAAGGTGTTACTTTAGTAGCGACTGAAGCCAAAGGTAGAGTCGAGGGTAAAACCGAAGCAATGAAAGCTATAGCAAAAACTATGCTACTTAAACATAAGGCAGAGCAAATCGAGAGAGTAAAATGACTGACCCTCGAATTGTTAGGCTCTGTCATTTTTGAATTTATAATTGATGAGACTAGTTTGAATTATGGAGCAGTTTGAAGCATATTCGCTATTATTTACTGATAGTTTAGTAGGTAATTTAGTTATAAGTTTAGATAGTGAACTAATTGTTTATTCTATGAAGATGTTTGGTGTTTATAATAATTTAATAATACTTATTGTAGCAACTATTGCTTCATTAGTTGCTACTAGTATAAATTATTTTTTTGGTATAATGTTATTAAGAGTTTTTTATCTTGCTAAAAATGCACAGATTTATACTAATCAGCAATTATTATCTCAATTTTTTTTAAATATAACATATTTATATTATGGTTTATGCTAATACCATCGTGGGGAAATTTTATTCCTTTAATTGCCGGTTTTACTAAAACAAATTTTATAAGGGTTTTAGCTATTAGTGGTGTTATTAAATTATGCTATTATACCTATAGCATTTATATAATATAACTAATAAGGAATTAATGAACCTCTATAGAATTAACCCATCATTATCGTTTTTAGATATATTAGCTGATTTTATTTTAGATAATTTCAGTGAGAAGAATTCTATTAGCAATCTTAAGGTTATATTGCCGAGTGGTTTTGCTTGTTGGAATTTACAAAATATTTTGATTAACAAACAGCATATTGCGATTTTGCCAAATATTATTCCTTGGTCTAATATTATGGCTGAAGGTGAAGAAATTTTTGCTATCGCATCAGAAAATTTACAGCCAATAACGTTTTTGCAAGAAAAAATTATCCTGGCAGAAATCATTCATAATTATCATGATTTACAATTCAGTATAACCCAATCTTTACAATTTTGTTCAACAATATCTGAGTTATTTTACCAGCTAGCTGGTAATAATTTATCGATAGATTCGGTAAATGAAATAGAAAAAATCAATCCATCGCAACATTGGAGTGTTATTTATCAATTTCTTAAATACGTCCATTCTGAATGGCAAGAGAAGATAAAATTGTTAGGAAAGCAAGATCGGCTAAATTATCAGGTCACTATGATGGATGCAGAGATAGCAAGGCTGAAAAGAGCTGATACTAGTTTGATAGTAGCCGGTATAGTAGGGCATAATCCCATATCATGGAATTTCTTAAAGAATGTTGCTAATTCATCGGATGGTTTTATAATTTTACCGCCTATTAGTACGTGTCATTCCCGCGTAGGCGGGAATCTAGATATAGTCAATTTAGGAGAACTTGACTATAGCTATAATCCTGAAGAAGATTGCTTATATAACTTTAAAAAATTACTGACAATTCTCAATAAAAATTTATCAGATTCCCAACTTTTGGGTAATAAGCGGTCAGATCATTTGCTTTTCGATCGGATAATTTGTAACAATATATACTCGGATGATCTGGAGAATTGGAACGTAAAACAAGGGGTGAGCGAGAGGAGCGTAGATGAACTACGTGAGCACGCGAATGCCCCGAAGTTTTGCGGAGCCAATTCTTCAAAGCATTCGAGTATACCTGATGAGCCTAAACGATTAGCCGTAGATCATATAAAATATTATGAGCTTGAAGATATTTTTCAAGAGGCAGAGCAAATAAGTCTGATTTGTCAACAATTTTGCCAACAGTCTAGTGATAAGAAAATAGCTATTATTGTCAATAATCAAACAACCAAGAATTTTTATTGTAATTTTTTGACCAAATATTCCCTAGAATTCCAAGATTTGCTAGGTAATAATTTATCAGAAACGCTAATTAGTTCTCTAATAATTGCCATTAGTGAAATATTATGTAATGATTTTGATATAAAAAAGTTATTTTTACTATTAAAGCATCCTTTGATTAATCATAAATTAGTTCAAAGATTAGAGATTTTAACGAGTGGTAAAAACCGCTTTATTCGACAATCTAGCCAAATGCTGTTTTTAGTAGAAAAAACCAATGATAATGAATTAATAGAATGGTCTAAGAAGCTAATAAACTTACTTTATAGCAATAGTGGCAATAATTTTGCTAAAATATTAAAATCTTCGATTAGCATTGCTGAAAAACTTTACCGAGATATTTGGCATGAGCAGTCAGCTGCTGAATTATCAAATTTTTTATCGGAGTTAATAAATACTAATTGTAATTTAACCTTAGATAATAAAAAAGATTTTCCAAAGTTACTGAAGGGTTTAATGTCTAATTGTAAGTATTTTGCTCATAATAATTATTCTAAAAATATAATTATTGGTAAAGTAGAAGATTTAATATTACTTAAATTTGATTTAGTAATTTTAACTGACTTTAATCAAGGATGCTGGTCATCATCCTCATCTATCAGCCAATGGATTAATGAGCAAACGTTAAAAAAATTACATATGGTTGTTGGAACTTCTATCGATCAATATTATTTTTATTTATTTCTGCATAATGCCCAAGTAATAATTACTAGATCAAAAAGACAGGATGGTAAATCTGGTTTGTTACCATCGAATTTGTTACTAAAATTGCAACTTATTGCACAACAAAGTTTGATTTCAGAAAATTATTTAACATATTTATCAGAAAGTGACTTAGTGGATGTACAAAATAATGTTAATATTAATATGGTTGAGTCAATTAATCGTAGTAATCATGTGTATAGTCCAATTTTTCCTGATACAATATCAGTTACTGATATAGAAATGTTAATACGGAATCCTTATAGTTTTTATGCTAAGAAGATTTTGAATGTCAGGAGTAGAGATAGGGTAGGGCAGGAGCCTAAAATATCTGAATTTGGTAGTTTTGTTCATAAGGTTTTAGAGCAATATTCGAAAAATTATAACAAGTTAGAGAATAACAAAATTGGCTTAATATTGGATATTAGTAATAATCTGTTACAAGATGTTATCTTACCAACCTATACGCAAAAAATTTGGCAAATAAAATTTATGCCTATTGCTGAGTCTTTTGTTGAATTTGATGAACAACGTAGAAATGGTTGTAAATATATTTATTCTGAAACTAGAGGAGCAATTTCATTAAATATTGCTGGGCAAGAATTAACAATAATTGGAGTGGCTGATAGAATTGAGATAGATGAGTTTGGGGCAGCGAGCATTATCGATTATAAAACCGGTAGCTTACCGAGTAGAAAAGATATAGAAACTGGGTTATCCCCGCAGTTGATAATTGAGGCGTTAATGTTACAAGAAGGTGGTTTTGGTATGCAAATCCATAACGTTAAACAGGTTGTTTACGTAAAAATTTCTAGCTCAAAGCCAATAATCCAAACTTTAGAGATAGAACTCACTAAAGAGGAATTGGCTAGGCATAAACAAGGTATGATACGATTACTAGAATATTATATAACGAATAAAAGCTTTTCGTATGATATTGATTTACTAAAACACGATGACTATGCCTACTTGGCTAGGAGAGACGGGTGATAGTATATCAAGTAATGCTAGAACTATTGACTATATAACTTAGTTAATTCATATGTAAACGCTTATGATAAAACATACTTACCATATAAATATAAAAAACTTCTTAATAAAAATCTGTATAAAATAAAATAATACGATGCAACATGTACATATAATTAGGCTAACCATCATGGCAGTAGGCAATTTATTTTCTGAAACCATTTTAGAACTATTAGCTATAGTTGGCTTATAAATAAATATCACAAGCTTTGCTAAATAAAGTGCAGAGAATAAAGTACTTAAAGCTAGCACACCCATAACTAATATTTGATTTTGTTCAGCAGCGGCAAGCATAATATAAAACTTACTAATAAAACCACCAAAGGGGGGAATGCCAATTAACGATAAACTTGCAATACATACCATAAAGCTAGTTTTTGGCATTTCTTTACCAGCGTTGATTAGGTCAGATATCTGGTTAGTCTTCTTTAAGCTATAAATACTTCCCATTCCATAAAATAAACAGATTTTAGTAAATGAATGTGAAGATAAATGTAGGATAGCTGCTCCTATAGATTTTGAGGTAAACATCAAGCTACTAAGTAAAGCTATCCCTAATTGGTTAATCGTAGAGTAGGCTAGAATCTTCTTAATATTATCACTAGTTAATGCCTTAAAGGAACTATAAAATATGGTGATAATAGGTAAGAAAATGATCCAATTAAATTCGGCAAAAATAGAGTGTAAATATTTAAGACCAAAAATATATATCAGAATTTTATAAATACAAAAAAGTCCAGTTTTAACAACTACCACTGCATGTAGCAAAGCACTTACAGGGTAATGTGCTACCATTGCCGCTGGTAACCATTGGTGCAAAGGATATAAGGCTGCCTTCGATGTGCCAAAAATAAACATTAATAACAAAATTATGGTTTGATTTTTGGAAAAATAATGCTCGATAAAACCTTGGGAGGTAAAGTCACCATGCCCTGCTTTAGCATAAATAATTATTATAGCTGGCAAGAATAGTAATATCCCTGAGATCATCAATATTTTTAAATATTTATAGACTCCTGCCATAACTTTATCTCCACCACTATGACCAATTAATGGAGCAGTTGATAATGTTAATATTTCATAAAAAATAAACATCGTAAAGAGATTTGAAGATAATGCTACCATCCCCCCAGATAATACGCTTAGATTAATGAAGAATAGAAAACGACTAGAATTATCAATATTATTAATTGCCAAATATTTAGTGGTGTAAATTAATGCACAAATCCATAAGAAGCTCAGTAAGGTTAAGAAAATGAGACTGAGAGCTTCTAAATGCAATCCAATAGCAAAATTACTAAAGATGGTTATTGATAGATTGGCTCTTACGCCCTTCAGAAATAACCAATCAATAACTAAAATATTGACAAAAAAGAAGCTACTAATGGTAATTAATAAAGAGTTACGCGTATTATTATCACTATTACTGATAAAAGGTGTAACTAAATTTAACATAGCTAAAAGTAAAGTTGATATAATCAAAAAACTAGGGGTAACAGAAGGGTACATTAATGCCCTCCTAATAGTTGTAATTGGTTTAAGAATATTGGTAGGAGAAGTTGTATTACACTAACAAAAATTAGCCCATAATATTTATACTTAGTGCTAGACTGTAATAGTGTATAATTAGAGTGATGCCAACATAGTTTTTTGGCAATCTTATAATGATAAAGTAATGACATAGCAGAACTGATAACAACAATCACCAACTCGAGCCACAGATTTTCAACAATCAACAACTCAAAAATAGAAAGCTTAATGAAAAACATACTACTTATTGGCAAACCACAGCTACAAATTAGACTAAATACTACCAAGACACGCCATAACATACTGGTACTGGGTACGCTATGAGTATCAAAATAAGCAATGATTAGAAATAGAGCAATCTTATTAAGGCTATCAGCTAACAAAAATGGAGTTAGGATTAATTCGCCTCTAGGAACAACTAATAGCAAAAATATATAACCAATTTGTACTGCCGAAGAATATATCACAATATTTCTGACTTTTTCTTTGCTTCGGCAAGCAAAATATGTACATAAAATAATAGTTACCAAAGCGATCGGTTTGATAAAAATTGCTAAATCATTAATGATTATACTATAGTCAATGGTAAAATGAATGAACCTCAATATTATATAAATACCCATTATACTAGAGATACTGGCAAGATACGTCAAAATGACCGGAGCAACCGAAGAATAGCTTCGAATCATCCAAAAATGCATCGGGAAAAAAGCCGTTTTTAATATAGCTCCAATTAGAAAAAAACTAATAGCTAGCTTGACTATTTTGCAGTCATAATTTGTTTGAAGTAACATTGAAACATCTGACATATTGAGACTACCAGTACTACTCAATAAAAATCCAATGGCTATTAATATCAGAGTTGCCCCGACTGTACCGAGCATAAGATAATCGAAAGCACCGATAACAGCCTTGGGGTTATTACCCTGTGCCATTAGGGCATAAGCACTTAATGAAGATATTTCAATAAATACATAAAGGTTAAAAAGGTCATTAGTACTCAATATACCGAGATATCCGCTATGGGCAAATAATAAAAGTGCGTAAAATAACGATTGCCTTTTTTGATCAATAAATTTAAGTACGGTAGTTGCCAGCAATTTGTTACAGAAAATTAGAAAAAATAATAATACGCCATTAATGTAGGTAATTATAGGTTGATTCAGGTAGTCTAGTCTATATTCAATACCTATTGGGGCATGCCAATTACCAAAATCATATGATATGGTACCTTTATTAATTACCGATAATCCATAAATACTTAAAAATAAACTTAGTGCAATCGAAATAACTGCTATAATTCGAGTGACACGCACATAACGAAAAGTTAGTATTGAAAATAACGCCCCAAAAAATGGCAACAATACTTGTAAAGCTGGAAAATGTTTAATTAATATCATTTATTTCAATCATTCGGAGTCGCTTCGCTAGAATTAATTTCATGCTCCGATATAGTATTAAATTGCTTAGAGATACGATAAATTAAGCTAAGCCCTAATGACAATGTAGCAAAACCAACAACAATAGCCGTGAGCATTAGCACCTGAGGTAATGGGCTTACATAAAGCTGAGAATTCTGCAGTAAACTACGCTCA
This sequence comes from Candidatus Tisiphia endosymbiont of Xenochironomus xenolabis, assembly GCF_964264705.1. Lineage (NCBI taxonomy): Bacteria > Pseudomonadati > Pseudomonadota > Alphaproteobacteria > Rickettsiales > Rickettsiaceae > Candidatus Tisiphia > Candidatus Tisiphia endosymbiont of Xenochironomus xenolabis. The sequence goes on along the minus strand of NZ_OZ183473.1, from coordinate 67,129 downwards.
ATTGGCACAATACCCCCATTTACCTTACCAAGCATCAGGTAAAAAATTAGCACAGAGCTTTGCATAACACTAAGCCCTATGATTTTACGAACATAATTATCACTGATTAACATTATAAACAAACCACTAGTTAATACGAGCAGTGTTAAAAAATATAAAATTTTTGAGATATATATAGCTTCTAAAAACATTGTTCCTTAACTTAATTAATACGGTTTAAATGCTTCATTAAACACGCATACTATTTTCTTACCATGACGTATTGACAGTTTGCGAAATACCTGTTCGATAATTACCATATTAGCATTATCTTGGGCAAGTCGATAATTTACCATCGATTCTCTAAGAGCTTCATCAACTGCAAAAATAGCTGGTAACTCAGCATTTTTATCTCTAAATTGTAAGTAAGTATACACTCCATCATCAAAAATTTTAATTGGGGCAATCGATTCATTACCACTTATCGAATAATTAAAATTATATTTCTCAGGATGAGATAAATCTAGGTTAGCTGAGGATGTAACATAAGTTTGCAAATAATCCCCTGAATTTTCATCATCAGGATAGATAAATCTTAAATTAAAAACCATTTCTGGATCTCTCATATCCGAAGCTTCTGCAGCATATAGTTCAAAAAAGTAAGTTCGCTTGTTAGTAATAATCGTCATATTAGTTGTAGCATCTTGTTCCATTGGCTTAATGAAAATTCGATGACCAGCTGGTACTATTTGCCAAGAAGTAGTATCCCCCATGGAAATACTAACTATTTCTTCCTCTTTTGCTAGCTCTATACTAGCCTGATAACCGTAGTATCCGGTGAACTTAAATACATCATCGGGACTATACACCATTACCCTAATTCTGCTATCGATCGGCAATGGTCTAGATTCTCTAACAGCCAAAGCAGTATTTACAGAAAATACTACCACAAACAATATTATTAATCGCTTCATCTTATTTCTTACTTTTATCTTCTATTAACTTAAGTCTGTAACCAGTAACCACAAAATTAAAATTTGAGTTAGGAGGTAAATGGATGTTAATGGCATCTATTTCAAAATTTATTGTTGCTTGCCACACCATATTTTCCAAAATATCATTAGCGGAGTTTTTTGCTATCGATGTAAATATGACCTCAGCCTTATTATTTTTATGATAAACCACTGATAATATATTAACAGAACGCCTTAAGGATCTTTGGTAACGCATAACTGGTGACAATGAGTTGTCAATATTCATAAAATTGGCAAATTGTCTAAATATTATACGTGTAGAACTATTCTGAATAAATATAAACTGGGGGCGAAGAAAATCATAATCATAAGATTCTCTGTGTATCACGTAATTTCTAATCATAATATCTGCAATAGAATTGATAGCATCATTTTTTATATGATTAGCATCAGTTATCGTCGCACTTTTAAGAGATTCAGCACTAATTGCGTATCTTACCTGTCGAACTGCTGGTAATAAAGTCTGAAAATTAACCACCACAGCTAGAAATAATACAAAGAAAACTACAGTAAATATCAACAAAAATGATCTTTGTACAAGCGGATATAGGTATTCAAAATTATACCATCTTCTAGCATCAACAAAATATTCACCAGACTTAATATATTCTTGAACAGAACTTAATACCTTATCCATTAGCCTAAAATAATTGATTACCTTAATTAAGCTCTGTGTACAGAACCTAATATCGGATTCTAGCACATATTAGCAAAGAAGTTATTATTTTTTTATAAAAATTATTCTTTTATACCTAAGTTTTGGATTAGAATTTAAAAATTCTAATCCAAAAACTGTTAAAGCAATAAGGAAAAATGCATTCTTGAAGCGGTTCTACGAATGCATTTTAACTTAATTTTTAGCTAATAATCTTATTTTTCAGATTAAAAATAAGATTATTAGCCATTTTTATATAGCTAACCCGACTAACATATATGCTAAATTCACAGATGTCTATTAGTGAAGGGCTACTTTAATAGCAACGAAGCAATCCAGGGAAATGATTAGACTTTCCTTATCCTAAAATCGCATTTATATTGAAATGAGAAGGGAATTGTGGTATTTAATCTTCCAAGACTAAAAGGTGGATATAACTCCTGAATGTTAACTAATCACATAAGTTCTTATTTTATTTGTTTCTTCTTGCTAGGTATAGTGGCGGGAGGAAATTTTTCATTGGTCACATTTACTATTCATTACCAATTATCACAAGCAGGATATTCAACTGATATTATTGGCTTAATGTTTCTAACCTCTATGCCATATTGTCTAAAACCAATATTAGCGCCATTTATTGATAAATATTCTGTACCTATTATATGTAAAAAATTTGGTCAACGTCGAGGATGGGCAATAGCTGTACAAGGATGTTTATTAGTTACTACTAGTGGATTTTTAATTATAGCTCCCCCTGTTAACATCGTTATTACTGCCATTTTAAATTTTACTATTTCTTGTTGTGCGGCAACTCAAGATATTATTTTAGATGCCTATCGTATAGAACGCTCTGTAACAAAGGAAGAGCTTTCAGTTGCTACAACTTTCAGTGGCACTGGTTTTCGCATAGGAATGCTGATTAATAGTACAGGAGCATTATATGTCTCTTGCTTCTTTAATTGGTACTGCGTATATCTATGTACCTTTTTTATAACAATGGCTGCCCCACTAATAATCTTATGCATGCAAGAGCCTGCTACAAAAAAAACTGAACATATTTTTACTAATTTAATTTCATTTAGCCAATATTCTAAAATCATTGGTGATAGCTTACTATTATTAAAACGACACCATCCAAATTGGATATTGATTATGCTGTTTGTCTTTCTATATAAAGCAAGCGATTCAATTACTATGGCAATGAGCTCTCCCTTATTTATTGACTTATCCTTTACCTCCCAAGAAATTGCCTCTATTTCAAAAACCTATGGATTCATGCTAATGACCTTAGGGGGAATTATTAGCGGTATTCTAACTACAAAAGTAGGGATATCTCGAGGTTTACTAATATGCGGTATTCTACAATTACTATCCCCCTTAATGCTAATGTTTTTATCTATAGTAGGTCATGATCTAGTTATATTTACTATAACAATTACTGTACAGAATTTCTGTTGCGGACTTGGTAATACCACTCTTGTTATTTATCTTTCTAGTTTATGTAATGGCGAATTGATCGCCACGCAATACTCAATTATTTCTTCTTTTAGCTCCTTTGTACGTATTATTTTATCCTGTTTATCCGGTATTTGTGCAAACTATATGGATTGGTCCAATCTTTTTTTATTCACTACCTTATTTAGCATGCTATTTGTATTAGCCTTTTTAAAGATACGTAAAAGTTAAGCTCTCTCCATATATTTTTCGAATTTATTTTTCTCGTTTTGATATTTATCTGCATCCGGTAGGGCTGGTTTCTTAACCGTAATATTTGACCATTTACTGGAAAAAAACTTAGCTCTCTCTATCCAGTCAATCAGCTGTTCTGATTCTGGCTTAATAGCTTTAACCGGACACTCACTCTCACATACTCCACAATCAATACATTCGTCGGGATTAATTACCAACATTAACTCCCCTTCATAAAAGCAATCGACAGGGCATACTTCTACGCAATCAGTATATTTACATTTTACGCACTCATCGGTAACAACATAAGTCATAAATTGTCATACTCCTTGAATTTAGCAATTAACATGCAAGATCTCAAACCCAATACTAATAGAAAATATAGTATAGCACTTATAAACATTAGCACTAAGGGTAATAACATAGAATTATCGATAGTCGGACTACCTAGCCTTAAAACGCTTGCTGGCTGATGTAAACTATACCAAATATTTACCGAAAATTTTACTATGGGAACATTGATAAAGCCAATTAAAGCAATCACCGAGGCTGGTTTTTCAGTACGGCTTATCCTATCACCACTATTCACCACCACGATATAGCTTAAATATAGTAAGAATAATACGAACATTGAGGTAAGTCTAGCATCCCAAACCCACCAAGTTCCCCAAATAGGCTTTCCCCATAATGCCCCTGTTACTATACTAATCATACAAAAAACTGCCCCAATAGGAGCACCTGCTACTGCCATTAAGAAGGACATTTTAGTTTTCCACACTAGGTTAGACAAACTACAAATAGCTATAAATGTATAAATACCTAGTGCCATCCAAGAAGCTGGTACATGAACATACATAATCCTAACCATATCACCTTGTTGGTAATCTGGTGGCGATACTATCAAAGCTTGGTATAACCCCAACCCCATTACTACTAACATTGCAACTAGCAATAATGGTAACATGGTTCGTACTAGCTTACTAAAAAAATAAGGATTTAATAATTTAAGCATTTAGACACTTGATTAATTATTTTTAAATATTGATTATAAAATAAATCACTATTGATGTTAGTCGCTTGCCAATTCTCACTTTCAACCTCCACTACTTCTACTTTAAAATTTTTATAAAGAGCAACATCTTGCTCTGTACTTAGTAATAAACATTTACTATTGGACATGCTTAATAAATGCTCAAGATTACTGATATATCTCAGACTTTTCTGATCAGAGCTATATAATCTTGCAACATTTTTTTGGCTATTATTAAAAAAATATTCTAGACTGTCACTAAGTAAGATAACGTCTGTTAAAGACGTTAATCTTTGATGTTTGATTTTCGTAAGCTCCTCTATTTGTTTTTTTGCTTCTTCAAGATTTTGGTAAATAGCTGAACTAATCTCAGGAAATCGTTGAGATAATACCTGAAATAATTGTTCTAATAATAGTTTTACATTGTCTAAATCAAGCCAAATATGCCAATTATCATAAGAATTATTACTAATAACTCTTAACCCATTAAAATTACTAATTTTAATGACATTTTTACTATGACCATTCATTAATTTGCCAGCAAAGCCATCAAATTGCTCATCTATATAAAATACAATATCTGCATTTTTAACTTTTTTAAGATCACTAGGTCTTAAATTATAATGATGCGGACAATCATTGTTATTGGCAATAGCAACAATTTCTGCCTGGTCTTTCACTAACATCGCTATAATGCTTGCTAGTGGGGTGATACTAGTAACAATTTTCACCTTACTTCTACTTGCAAAAGCTCCATAATTAAATAATATGATAATTATAGCAATAAAAATGCTAGCACTAATATTAATTTTCATTTTTTTTAATTTTTTTATGATGAATAAATAATTTGTTCACTAACAGACGTTAGTTTACTACTATAAACATTGATTTTTATCTGTATAGTCAATTGATGAGAAGTTGGGAACGTTGTCGCTCAATGCTCGCCTATTACTTATAGGCGTCGCTCCATCGTTCCTAGCCCCAAATTTTCCTGAATTGACTATAAAATGATCATGTGTAAATAACAACAACATATTATTATCAATATGATCCTTAAGAGGAGAACAGGTGATCAAATCATAAACTTGTAAGTCTATTTTGATTGGTAAATTACTGTCATTAAGTAGCGTAAATATACGATCCATAGTCTTCTCATCAAGTGAGCCATAAATTACTAAGTCAATATCGGAGTTAGGACGGTAAAGACCAGTAGCACGTGAACCAAATAAACCAACACGATCGATTTTCTCTGAGAAGGGCAACAAAATACTACGCAGTGTATTTAATTGTTTTGCACTTAATCCATGGTTAGACATCTTTACCTTCTATATTCTGCTGGCAAGTTCCAACATTTTTAGATTCATGCTCTCTAATTCAGGGTAATAATTTTTTTCAATATCTATAATAATCTTCTCAAATTTTTTGAAGTCATAAGTATGTGACATTTTATTACGAGAATCTAGAGCATCCATCCATATTTCACCATTGTTGATTAAGTTAGCAGCTATTGATGCTTTAATTACATCAGCTGGGGTAACGGTTTCCAGTACAACACCTTTATATTCCAGATAATCTTTAAGCACTTTCCATGTCAATTCCCATGTATATTCGAAACGTTGAATAATTCCTTCTTGTTCTAACTGGCTTACCTTACGTTCTCGCATTATATATATAGCCTCACGTAATAAAGCAAAAGCACGTTTAAAATTATCAAAACGATATAACCAACGAGGTTTTTCTAAGTTACTAAGTATAGTCATATTAACTCTGTATCTAATATAGTCAATTGAGGAGAAGTTGGAGATGTTGTCTCTCAATGCTCGCCTATTACTTATAGGCGTTGCTCCACATAGGCGTCAGTTTAAAAAATAAAGTAGAAAAGTCGTCTATTAGCGAGCCACCGTAGGTGGCGTGGCAATCCATTTCTAATCACTTTTCTGGATTGCTTCGTGACCTTACGGTCTCCTCGCAATGACGGTTTTTCAATTATTGTTTTCTTAAACTGACACTTATGTGTTGCTCCATCGCTCCTAGCCCCAAATTTTCTTGAATTGACTATAGCATTTTCCTAATTCAGTGCCTTAAGAATTTATTGTATGATAATTATTCTAATTCTTCAAATCATTTGAGTATAATTCAAGTAATTGATGCTTATTAAGCGTAAAATCACTTTCTATCCAGGATTTTTTTAATTTACCTATCACTGTGCCAATATCTTTACCATGAATATTTATTTTCTGTAAATCATGCCCATTTACTGGAAATATTGGTCGTGGTTTGGATTTATATGTATCTAGAAATTTATTTGCTGTAGCTCTGTTTAATTTGCCTAATGATAGCAAGATATTTATACATTGTAGATAATTAGCAGGATAATCTGCAGTTTCCCACCAAATTTCTCGTAATGTAAATTCGTTGATTTCTTGATTTATAAACCTATATATAGTAATGATTTTGTTTGCTTGTTGCCGAGAAAATTTTAAATTTAATAAATCACTTAGTGATAAGTTCTTTATGTGGTAGAATAAAAGTGAATATCTAGCGTAAGGCTCTAAGGAACCGCAATTAATTGCTTCCATCAAAGGTTTTTTATCAAACTTACTAACTGGTAATATTATTTGCAATATGCCATTATCAAACATTTGCTGCAAAATATTTGGACTATTATCTGAGATAATCAATTTGTCCATCTCCCATTTTACCCGTTCTTTTGATAAGAATTTGAGATTTTCTCGCAATTTAATACAAGCATCTAACCCATTAAGGTCTAATTGTCTTGCATAATAGCAGGAAAAACGAAGAAAACGTAAGATACGTAAAAAATCTTCCTGAATTCGTGCAAATGCCTCTCCGATAAATATTACTTTTGATTGTTGTAAATCGTCTATTCCACCAAAATAATCATAAATTTTATGCTCAAATGGACAATAACTTAGTGCATTAATAGTAAAATCTCTTCTAGCAGCATCCTCCATAAAATCGTCAGTAAAAACAACTTCCGTGTGCCGACCATCACATTTCATGTCTTTTCTAAGTGTAGTAATCTCAAATGTTTCATTATTTAATAAAGCTGTAACTGTACCGTATTTTATGCCAGTTGGGATAACCTTAATGTTGGCTGCTGATAAAATATCTGTTACTTGCTGCGGTAATAAATTGGTTGCTATATCAATATCATAATTGACAACATTAAGGATAGCATCACGAACAGCTCCCCCGACAACCCTTGCCACTCCACCACCTAGTCTAATTATTGACAAAATTTCTTTGTAATAATTGGATTGAATAGATAATTCTCTTGTTATAATATTCATTATAGTTCCACTATTGTCATTCCCGCTTCGGTGCTGAATCTAGCCCCCTGCTTACGCAGGGGTGACATCTGGATTTTTGTTATGGATTGCTTCATTGTTCTAAAGTAGCTCCCCGCAATGATGCCAATTTAATTCCCTACTAAACTACTAGCAAATGCAGCCGGATCAAACGGCTTTAAATCATCTACCTTCTCTCCTATCCCTAAAAAACATACTGGTAAGGCGAATTTTTGCACCACACCAACCACTACACCAGCTTTTGCCGTACCATCTAATTTAGTAACTATCAGACTTGTTATATTAGCAATAGCAGTAAATTGCTCGACTTGGTTATAGATATTTTGTCCAGTAGTTGCATCAATTACTAATATACTATGGTGGGGAGCTGTATCATCAATTTTCTTAATAACCCTAACAATTTTTGCAAGTTCTTCCATCAAATTCTTCTTGTTATGTAACCTACCAGCTGTATCAATAAATAATATATCCACATCATTTTTTATGGAAGACTGCATAGCAAGATAAGCAACACTAGCAGGTTCAGCTGATTCTTCGCCAGTGATAAACATTGAACCACTTTTATCAGCCCAGCTAGATAATTGATTAACAGCGGCGGCTCTAAATGTATCACAAGCGGCAATTGCTACTTTCTTACCTTGTTTACGATAAATACTAGCCAGCTTACCTATTGTGGTAGTTTTTCCTGAACCATTAACGCCACAGACTAATATGACATTAAGCTTTTTATCGTGTAATTCAAAATTTTTACTAGCCTTGATCAATAATTGCTCGATAATGTTGGCAAGCTGCTCTTTGATTACCAAGCTACTTACTTCTTTATCAAATTTGATAGTTCTTAGTTTATTGACCAGTTCTATTGCCACAGAAGCAGTTATATCTGCCGATATTAACAACTCCTCTAATTCACTTAAAGTTTGCTCATCTAGTTTTTTTTTATAAAATATTTGGTCAATGCCCGAAGATATTTTATTGGAACTATTGACTAATACCTGTTTTAATTTAGTAAATATAGAGGTCATTTTATTGCCGCTCTTTTAAGTCTGTCATTAATTGCAACACCGATACCAATTTGTGGGATAGAGGCAACGGCAATTGCTAATCCATTTAATTCTGCATAATTATCCAATATTCTAAGACTGGCAAATAAGTTGCTAGCAGCGATAATTAAGTCTCCAGTTAAACTTAAATTAAGCGAGAAATTGCCATCCAGCTTACTATTAGCAAAATTAAGACCTACCTCATTAGCTTCCAAACTCTCTGCATTCAGTCTCATTTTCACTTTTGGTGAGTAATGTTTATTGATCATCCCTGGGGCTTTAATTTGTATCAAGGAAGGAGCTTTGTCTATTTTCTTACCAAGAACCTTCTCTAACGCTTCCAACGTAATAAAACCGTCTCGCAAAATAGTTAAGTTATTAGTAGTACTATCTACTATGGTTGATTCTATACCATATTGACACTTATAATCACTCGAATTATCTTCTAAAATAAAAACATCTTTCTCACCTGAAAAATGCTCTTTTACATGATCTAGAGTAGTAGCACTAATGTAACCTGATGGGTTAGCACTAGGTGCCGCTATCGGTGTGTCAGATTTTCTTATTAGCTCCAAAGCAATATTATGCGATGGTATACGGAGTGCAACCGTTGTTAGTCCGGCTAATACTGATTTAGCGATATTGGCTTCACTTTTTAATGGCACAACAATCGATAAAGGTCCAGGCCAAAATACTTCACTTAATTTAAGAGCATCTGCATTAAATTCCCCGATAGTTTTAGCTTGGCTCATGGTTGCCACGTGAACAATCAGAGGGTTTATGCTTGGACGCTTTTTTACCTTAAAAATTTTCTGACAAGCCTGTTCGTTACTAGCATCTGCTCCAAGTCCGTATACTGTTTCTGTGGGAAAGGCTACTATATTACCAGATTTAATAAATTTGGCAGCCTGATCTAATAGACTTGCTACATAACTCAATTTAGTGGGTAATTTTGTCGTCAACATTTATCTCCTTTCCCTAATTGCCTAACTTAAAGGTCATTGCGAGCGAACGTACGTGAGCGTGGCAATCCATGAAGCTTATCATATGGATTGCTTCGTCGCCACCAAAGTGGCTTCTCGCAATGACGATTGAACCAAAAAACGACTCCTCACAATGGCGTTTAAGACACCAATCTAATTCATTTGTACTAATCATAAAACACTAAATTTTGCTAATTTATTAAATAATTGTCTAACCATTTTTAATAACAATAAACGATTATTAGCAATTTTACGATCTTCATCTTTAACCATCAAATTATCAAAAAAATCATTGATAGGTTTCAACATTTCCAGTAGTCCTCTCAATGCTTTAGTAAAATCCTTTTCGGCAATGGATATGTCTATTTGCTTAGAAACGTTTCCCAACGATAAAAATAATTGTTGCTCATATGGTGAAATAAAAGCCTCCTGATTAACATCTCCTGCTATATTATTACCTTCTAATATATTATTTGCTCTTTTGTAAATAGTTAATAAATTCTTACCCTCATATCCAGCTAGAAACTTTTGTAAAGCACTAAGCTTTATTTCGCTAATCATTAAATCTCCTTCAATATCAAAATCAAGCACGGCATTAATTAACGATAGATCATAATGATTTTTGAAATAATACTTGGCTCGCTCTTCTAAAAACTCTAAAATTATCTGACTACTTTTATTATATGTTATGTTCTCTTCAGAGTATAGCTGAATTACATACGCCACTAATTGCTTAATATTAATAGTTAGTTTATTAGCTAAAATTGTCCTAATAATACCTAATGCTTGTCGTCTAAGTGAGTAAGGATCTCTTGAGCCACTTGGTTCTTCTCCTATTAATATCAAACCTACTAAACTATCCAATTTATCGGCAATAGCCAATATTGCAGTATCCCCCATTGGTAAACTATCCGATGGACCTTGTGGTTTATAATGGTCTCTTATTGCCAAGGCAATCTGATCATTTAACCCTTCAGATTTGGCGTAATAATATCCCATAATACCTTGCAATTCGGGGAATTCTCCCACCATTTCCGTTGTTAGGTCGCTTTTACAAATTCTAGCTGCTATTTGCAAATCCTGACTTCCTGGATAAGTCGATCTAGTTGGTGATTTTGTCGTCGAAAATCGCCTCCGTTCCTCACGTACGTCTATGTACGCTGCGGTACTCGGCTTCGTTTCTCCTAAAAATCCCTCAACTATCTCTGACTTATCCAGGAAGTCTATTATATAATTACAAATATTAGCGATTCTCTCCGTTTTTTGTCTTATATTACCAATCTTTGCGTGGAAAGTTATCTGCTCAAGTTTTAATAATCTAGATTCTAAGCTGTTAGACAAATCCTGCTGATAAAAGTATAAAGCATCAGATAATCTAGCAGCCAATACCTTTTCGTTACCACTTACTATAATATTTTGATCATGTCGCATATTACTAACAAAAAGAAAATAAGGAGCGAAATTACCAGCCTGGTCAAAAGTACTAAAATATTTCTGATGGGTACGCATTGAGCTAATCAGTACTTCACTAGGTAACGTTAAAAATATCTCAGGTATTTTACCGACCATAACCACTGGCAATTCTGCTAGCCCTGTTACTTCTTCTAATAATCTCTCATCATCTTTTATTACTAAATTAAGTGGTTTGGTTATTTCTGATAGCTGATTTTTTATTATCTCCTTGCGTTCTTGTTGATCAATAATGACATTACTTTCCCGTAGCTTGTTCTGGTATTCAGAAAAACTGCCTATAACAATCGGTTTGGGACTAAGAAATCTATGCCCAAAAGTAATATTATTTGCCGTCAAATGCCCATATTTAATTGCTAGTATTTCACCATCAAATATACATAAAATATTCCTAAGCGGTCTAATCCAACTTATATCATAATTCCCCCAATACATAGATTTTGACCAAATATACTTACTAATTGCTTTAGGAATTATCTCTTGCAATAATATTCGTATATCGGTTTCTGCGGTACTCTTTACTATTATATAATATAATTGCCCTTGCACTAATAGCGTAGACAATTTATTTTGCTCAATATTATTTGCTCGACAAAATCCTTCTATAGCTTGTTGTGCTGCCGAAACTTTTGGTCCTCTTATGATAATTTCTTTTGCTGGTATAAATTTCGGTAAATTTGTAATATATATAGCAATACGCCTAGGTCCAATAAATACCTGAACATCAGCAACAATCTCACTTTCCTGTAAGATTGTTGTAAATATAGTTTTATAAGCTTCGGCTGCATTTTTTTGCATCAAAGCTGGTATCTCTTCGCTAAAAAGCTCTAATAATAACTCACTCATATTAATTCTTCTTTATCTTCTAGTTCTAACCATTTATGACAGCATATTTTTGCCAAATTACGTATCCTGAGTATGTAAGAGGCTCTCTCTGTTGCGCTAATTACTCCCCGAGCATTTAACAGGTTAAAAAGATGGCTAGCTTGAATACAATAATCATAGGCTGGTAACGGTAAATCTGCGGCAATTAATTCATTACATTGTTTTTCACTATCAATAAAATGCTGAGATAATATTGCTGTGTCAGCTAATTCTAGATTAAACTTAGAAAATTGCTTTTCAGCAGCAAAATCTACTTCACCATAGGTTAAAGCTTTTTCTCCAACCTGACCATTCCAGTCAATATTTTTAACTTCATTGATACCTTGTATATAAAGTGCCAGACGCTCTAAACCATAGGTAATCTCACCAGCCACTGGGCGACAATCAATACCACCAATTTGTTGCATATAAGTAAATTGCGATACTTCCATACCATCACACCATACTTCCCAACCAAGTCCGGCAGCTCCAAGACTAGGAGACTCCCAATCATCTTCAACAAACCTAATATCATGTTTTTGCAAATCTATACCAAGACATTCAAGGCTTTTTAAATATAGTTGTTGTATATCGTCATGAGATGGTTTTAGTATAACCTGAAATTGATAATAATGCTGCATTCTATTAGGATGCATGGCATATCTACTATCATGAGGACGCCGAGAAGGTTGAACAAAAGCTACAAACCAAGGTTTTTTACCAAGAGTTCGTAATACAGTGGCAGGGTGAAAAGTGCCAGCTCCAACGTGAGCATCATATGGTTGTAAAATTGCACAGCCATAATCCTGCCAATAATTTTGCAAGGTCATGATAATTTGTTGAAATGATAATTTTTGCATATTGGTAAATTTATTTGTTCCTTCAAAAAAATAATATAGCTAACCTGATTACTATTAGTTCGTCATTGCGAGGAGCCGCTTTGCGGCGACGAAGCAATCCAGAAAAGAGATTAAAAATGGATTGCTTCGACCATTACATGGTCTCGCAATGACGAATTATAGGTACATACGTCATTGCGAGGAGCTACTTTAGTAGCGACGCGGCAATCCTTTCTAATCTATTTTATAGATTGACGCGTCGCCGCAAAGCAGCTCCTCGCAATGACGAACTAATACTAACCTGATTAGTATATTAAATCTTACTCCACGTTCCCATTGGACTCTGTTTATAACAATCAATTATCGGTGTTGCAATAGTTAGTTCACTTATTGTTTTAATTATTAAACTTAAATTATCTAAAGCCTCGTATATTATAATTACTCTCTGAAAATGTGCAAAATTTTTGTTATTAAGAATTTCTTGTATATCAAATGGGGCAATAATTATTAGGATGGTAGCCTGATTAGGATTCTCTAACTGATGAGTAATATAGACTGGTTGCTTTTCTGGTAATGGATCAAGTTTACTACCATGCGGAATAAACTGTTTTCTAGAATAAGTCCATATCATCTTATTTAGTGATTCTTGCACTTCAATATCTGGAACTAAAACCACAATTCTCAAATTGCTATGGTAAGATTTTTCTACTAAAAGACAGCTTGTTTTATATACTAATCCTTCAGTAGTGTGATAAAAACTAAATTGTTGCATGATTTTTCTCTTTTCTAAATCTTAAGTAATTTATCAATTATATTGATAGTTGCTATCAACTATCAATAGCCCTCTATCTAGACCTTCTAGATCCTTATACACTTGCAGAACCGTATAGCCATGACTTACAAAAATTTCTGTAACAGATGCCGCTTGATTAAAGCCAATCTCTAAAAATAATTTACCATTTTGTTTTAAAAAATCCTTAGCTTCTTTAGCAATTATGTAATATGACGCTAAACCATTATTTTCAGCAAATAAAGCTAAGTGTGGTTCATATTTTAGGGTCTCAGGAGACATATAAACAGTATCATCAAAGGAAATATAAGGTGGATTACTTACAATAATATCAAATTTTTGCTTTTTTAAATTCTCAAACCAGTTACTATTAACTATTTTAAATCTATCAAAAACCTTATATTTTATAGCATTTTGACGAGCAATAGCAATAGCTTCATTACTTATATCAGTAGCAGTTACATTAACATTGGTATTAGCATTTAGCATTTCTAGTAATAAGCTTATAGCAATACAGCCGCTACCAGTGCCAAGTTCTAATATTATTAACTCTGTTTTGAATGAACAATTTTTTTTAACATCCTTTAAAATCACATCTACAATAGTCTCGGTATCTTGCCGAGGAATAAGTACTTTATCATTTATAATAAATTGGTAACTATAAAATTCCTTATATCCTACAATATAGGCTATTGGCTCTAGTAACCTACGTCTATTAACCAAATTCTCAAAAATAGTTTGTTGTTGCTGGGTCAATTCTTCTTCTGACCTTGCTAATAGATATTCAATAGACTTATTAGTCGCATGTTGCATCAATATGCGTGATTCTAAGTGGGCTGATTTAATACCTACTGCTTGCAATTTGCTAGTAGCATAAATTAAGGATTCTTTTATATTCATGCGATTATCCCCGTAATATCCGGTGGTAAGGGAGATTCAAATTCTAATAATTTACCGCTTACCGGGTGGGAAAAACTTATATACCAAGAATGTAATGCTTGCCTCTTGAAATCCATTAATTTTTGTGGTACTATGCTAAAATTACAGTTAAGTTTTTTGCTATTTTTGCCATAAGTTTGGTCTCCTACTACAGAATGCTTTAAATGACTTAACTGTACTCTAATTTGATGAGTTCGCCCGGTAGTAAGCCGACATTCTAACATACTTATAATACCATTAAAAAATATTTTCTCCGTTTTATAATGAGTAATTGCCTCTTTACCTCCAAATTTTAAAACAGTCATTTTCTGTCGTATGATACGGTCTCTACCAATATTATTTCTTATGACTCCTTCTTGTGGATTGATAATACCCCAAACTAAAGCTTTATATTTCCGCACCAAATTACGGCTTTCTATCTGACTTGCAAGATGTACATGGGCAAAATTATTTTTTGCTACCACCATAAGTCCTGATGTATCTTTATCCAAACGATGAACAATACCAGGTCTTTCCAGCCCGCCTATGCTAGATAAAGATTTTGCATGGTGTAACAAGGCATTTACCAAGGTATCCTGGTGGTTTCCGCTGCCAGGGTGAACAGTCATACCAGCTGCTTTATTGATGACTATTAAATCTTCATCTTCATAAAAAATATCAAGTTTAATATCAGCTTCTTGCATCGTTAAAGGGTCAGGGTCTTTAAAAAATACTGAAATAATGTCATTCTCCTTGACCTTAAAGTTAGAATCAGAAATAATCATACTGTTAACTTGTACTTGGGAGTCACATATCATCTTCTGAACTTGGCTTCTAGATGTTTTACTAATAAGACTTACCAAAGCCTTATCAAGTCTAAATCCATCTAGATTTTTGGGTATATTATATTCTTCCATTACTTGAAATATTTTAAAATAATAAAATGACTCATTTAACAAAAAAAATCAACCAACTAAAATGGCTGCAAGCAATTGGTATAGATTATTATTTATCAGAATCAACTATTAATCAGCAAAAAATACAGATAAATTCTAATATTAAGAAAAAAAAGCCAATGACAGCTCCTATATATTCAAATGATTTGAAGAATGGCAACAACAAACAAGAGAATAGTGTGGTAAACTTAAGTAAAATGAAGCAGGTGAGCATCCCTACCACTATTTGCGACAACAATTCTTCAAACCATTCGAATATACAACTTGCTAGATCTTTGGCTGACTCAGCTAGCAGTTTAGAAGAATTACAAACACTATTAATGGGTTTTAACGGTTGTGATTTAAAGAAATTAGCTAATAAAACAGTATTTGCTGATGGTAATCCACAAAGTTCCATAATGTTTATTGGAGAAGCACCGGGTAGTAACGAAGATGTAGAGGGAATACCATTTTGCGGTGAAAGCGGTAAATTACTCGATAATGTTTTAGCCTCTATCAATATTTCAAGAAAACATAATGCTTATATTACTAATACGGTATTTTGGCGACCACCAGCCAATCGCCAACCAACACAAGAAGAAATAGATATTTGCCGACCTTTTGTGGAAAAACATATCGCTTTAATAAATCCAAAATTAATTGTTTTAGTGGGAAACGTTGCAGCAACTAGCTTACTTGGCAAGAATGCTGGTATAAGTAAAATCAGACAAGAATATTATTTATATACCAATCAGTATCTTAGCAAGCCAATTCAAACCACTTCTATCTTCCATCCTGCTTACCTGCTTAGACAGCCAATGCAGAAAAAAACTACCTGGTATGATTTAATAAAAATCCATGATTATATCAATACCAACGTCATTGCGAGCGAACGTATGTGAGCGTGGCAATTCATGAACGTATCATATTCGACCATTATATGGTCTCGCAATGACGGAGAGGCTATCTAGAGCCTTAAATAGTTAACTAATATAAAACAAAATAAAGTCATTTGATGAAAAGAATTATAAGATGCCTATATCAGGCAATTTTAAAAACAATTGAACATGATGGTGTTGAACATTCAGGGTATATGTCATTTATGATACTCATGGCATTTTTTCCTTTTTTAGTTTTTTTATTAGCATTAACAAGTTTTATTGGTGCTTCAGAACTCGGGCAGAATTTTATAACTATCTTTCTTGAGAGTATGCCAGAATTGGCTACTGACTCAATAAAAACTAGGATAAATGAACTTAGTAAAACTCCACCTCAAAGTCTAATGACCGTAGCGATAGTAGGAAGTATATGGACCGCATCATCTTTTGTTGAATGTTTAAGAACAATCTTAAATAGGGTATATGAAATAAAATCACCCCCTCCATACATAAGACGAAGATTACTTAGCATATTACAGTTCTTAGTAATCAGCATATTCGTTACTTTTGCTATGTTCATTTTAATTATAGTGCCAATAATATTGACAAAACTTCCGATGATTTTACAAATAATGGAAGAACATATGCTAACTTTAACTATTTTTCGATATGTTATAATTTTTTGTTCATTATTTATTACCTCATCATCATTATATTATATCGTTCCTAATATAACATTAAATTTTACAGAGGTATTTCCTGGAGCTTTATTAACAGTAATTTTATGGGTGATAAGTGGATATTTATTATCTACTTGGATAAGAAGTTATAACCAATTAAGCATAATATATGGTTCACTTGGTGGTATAATAATAACTCTAATGTTCTTTTATATTATTAACATGATTTTTATATATGGTGCAGAATTTAATTATTTGCTAAAAAAACATCACTGAATTGTTAAATAAAAGTAAATCTTTGTTTACTTTTGTGAAATTTTTGTTGCGTCCTAGCTAAAATAGTAGTACAAGCCGTTTTGTTAGGATATGTGAAGGACATGGTTGTAATCCTTATAGCTAACCCGAATAGGTTGTTGATATTGTTATAAATTCCTACCATTATCGTCAGGTCTATTCAAACTTCCTGCACATAGCCTGGTTATTTTAACTAAAAAGATTATTATTATGTCTAAACAACAAGATACTATATCATTTAAAATTGATGGGATACACATACCATTTAAAATTGACGAGAGATACATCGTTGAGATACAAAATTCTAAGATAATACTTGAAGCTGTAGAAAATTTGCATATTCCAAATCCAAATATTCTAGGGATACTTAGTATATTTGATGGACTTAATATACCTGTATATGATGATTTTAAATATAAGTGTACTGTAGAAAACGCTCTATTAAAATTAGAAACAGCATATGTTCCCCAGAATATACTAGATAATATAGCTCCCTATTTATCCTTGTACAACAAAAATTTCAATCTATACTGGAGTCTGTAGATAAACATGTTTTAGAGCTGCATGATTATAGTAGTGGTTATAGTAGTGATGCATCTAATCTTACGGGAGAACTTCCTTCAGGTGACTGATAACAAGATGTTATCTCTGTGAAAGTAGATATCTAAAAAAGTCATGAGATATTATAGATTTCCACCCATGCTGGAATGATATTACTCTTGGTTTCATAACTGGATTGCTTCGTCGTCGTAAAACGACTCCTCGCTAATGGACGGTTGTAAAGCTTGTAATATCCCTCAAACGTTATTGTGATACCACGCAAGTAGGTCGTGGCAATCCATTGTTAATCACTTTTTAGTATATATATGCAGTTAGAAGAAAAATTTTATGTTTCCTTATGTGCTTTATTTGTTGTGTTAATAGTAGTTAGCAACCTAGTATATCAGAAATTTGTTTATTTACCTATTTTCTCTATTTATACATTTGAGCTATCTGTTGGTGCGATTTTTTATCCGGTCACTTTTCTAATAACTAACTTAATATCAGAGTTTTATGGAAAAGAAAAAGCACAATTTTGCGTTAGATTGGCAACTAGCATAAATATTTTAGTATTATGTATTATAAGTTTTATGGGTTATCTACAAGCTACTGACTGGTCAAAAATTGATAATAATACTTTTGATTCGGTATTTGGGGCATATAGCATTTCACTGTTTGGTTCAATGATAGCTAGCTATACAGCTCAGATGATAGATATAAGACTTTATTTACTGATTCGCAAACTTACAAACAATAAATACCTTTTTCTAAGAAATTTGAGTAGTGCAATATCGTTATTTGTTGATACATCAATCGTAATTATCTTTGTTACGATTATTGGGGTGGTGCCTTACGAACAAATGATATCTTTAATATTTAATAGTTATTTATTTAAACTATTTTTTACCATAGTAACCACCCCGATATTTTACTATGTGGTGTATTATATCAGAACTTTATCTGATCCAAAAAATATGTTATGACCATAAGTTTTTCATTTTATTGAAAAAACTAGCATCATCTTCATCTTTGTCGCTTGTCAATTCTGTATCTAGCATCTCTAGTAATTCTTTTTGTTTTTTAGTAAGATTTTTCGGTATCTCAATATGGATGTGGGCAAACATATCCCCTCTAATGGTTGATCTAACCTTAGACATACCTTTACCTTTTAGTCTTAGTTGTTCGCCATTTTGTGTGCCGGCTGGTATTTTTAACTTTACCTTACCACCTTCTATGTCTGGTACTTCTACTTCTCCACCTAAAATAGCTTTAATGAAACTAATAGGTAGTCGACAATGCAAATTAATTCCATCAACTTTATACAGGTCATGTGGCTTAATAGTAACAAAAATATACAAATCTCCATTACTGCCTCCTCGCATTCCGGCATCTCCTTCACCAGTAAGTCTTATTCTTGTGCCTTCCTCAATACCAGCTGGAATATTTACCAATAAATTCCTATGTTGTGAATGACGCCCTTGACCATGACATTTTTTACATGGATTTTTAATTATTTGCCCTGCACCTTGGCATTTTGCACAAGTTTGTTCTAAGGTAAAGAAACCCTGTTGTATTCTTGTAGCCCCGCGTCCTCCACAAGTATCACATTTGGTCATGCCAGTATCATTATTTTCTGAACCACTACCGTTACATGGTGAACACTTTACTTCACTAGTAAAGCTAATATTTTTCTCGATACCACGAAATGCTTCTGACAAAGTAACTGTGATTTCATATTTTAAATCTGAACCTCTAACGCTAGTGGACTGGTGCGACCTTCTTGCCCCGCCACCCATAAAATCATTAAAAAACTCACCAAATATATCATTCAAATCATGATTCCCCCCTCTAGAAGCCTGCCTTCCAGCTGACGATGCTGCTCCTGAATTATGAAAAGCCTCATGTCCAAAACGATCATATGCTGCTCTTTTCTGCTCATCTTTTAGTACATAATAAGCACTACTTATTTCCTTAAACTTTTTTTCTGCTTGTTGATCCTGTGAATTACGGTCAGGATGATATTGCATAGCTAATTTATGATAAGCCTTTTTTATTTCTGCTTGGCTAGCAGTTTTATTAACTCCAAGTACTTGGTAATAATCTTTTGTAGACATAATAAGGATATTTTATTTTAAATTTTATTTTTAGCCAAAACGTCATTACGAGCAAACGTATATGAGCGTGGTAATCCATTTTTTCTGGATTGCTTCGGAGGCTTACGCCTCCTCGCAATGACGCTTGAGATGCATACATGTCATTGCACATAGGCTTAAGAAAATAATAATTGAGAAACTGTCATTGCGAGGAGACCGTAAGGTCGACGAAGCAATCCAGAAAAAATGGATTACCACGCCACCTACGGTAGCTCGCAATGACATAGTAATTACTTATTACTTACATCCTCGTAATTAGCATCAACTACTTTATCGTCATCACTTGCCTTAGCTTCTGCATTACTATCATCTTCTGACGGAGATTTATACATAGCTTCTCCAATTTTCATGCTTGCTGCCATAAGAGTATCAGTTTTCGCTTTAATTTCTTCAGGATTATCTGACTCTAAAGCTGCCTTTAACTCTGTTATAGCATTTTCTACTTGTTGTTTATCACTAACTGATATTTTACTATCATATTCTTTTAGAGTCTTTTCAGTTGAATAAATCAAGCTATCGGCATTATTTTTAGCTTCAATTAATTCACGACGCTTTTTATCCTCATCAGCATTTTTTTCCGCATCTTTGACCATTTGTTCAATTTCTGCATCACTAAGCCCTCCGGAAGCCTGGATAGTTACTTTCTGTTCTTTACCACTAGCTTTATCTTTGGCAGAAACGTGAACTATACCATTAACATCAATATCAAAGGTTACTTCAATTTGTGGTGCTCCTCGTGGGGCAGGAGGAATACCATCCAGATTAAATTGCCCAAGTAGCTTATTAGCAGCTGCCATTTCCCGTTCACCTTGGAATACTCTAATCGTTACCGCATGTTGGTTATCGTCCGCCGTAGAGAATGTTTGACTTTTCTTGGTAGGAATAGTTGTATTACGATCAATCAGCCTAGTAAATACCCCCCCAAGAGTTTCAATACCTAAAGATAAAGGGGTAACATCTAGTAATAATATATCAGTAACTTCTTTGTTTAATACCCCCCCTTGAATAGCAGCCCCTAGAGCTACGACTTCATCAGGATTTACTCCTCTATGTGGTTCGCGACCAAAAAATTCTTTTACCTTGTCAATAACTTTTGGCATTCTAGTCATACCGCCAACTAGCACTACTTCCTGAATATCTGAGGCTTTTAGCCCAGCATCTTTTAAAGCTTTCTTACATGGTTCTATTGTATCATCAATTAGCGTTGCCACTAAGGATTCTAACTTTGCTCTAGTAAATTTTATATTTAAATGTTTAGGACCTGAACTATCAGCTGTAATATATGGTAAATTAACATCGGTTTGCGGTACAGATGATAATTCTTTTTTAGCTTTTTCGGCAGCTTCTTTCAAACGCTGTAAAGCTAAAGGATCTTTGCGTAAATCCATACCACTTTCTTTCTTAAATTCATCGATTAAATAATCTAGAATTCTCGAATCAAAATCTTCCCCACCAAGGAAAGTATTACCATTGGTAGATTTAACCTCAAATACTCCGTTACCTATTTCTAAAATTGATACGTCAAACGTACCGCCACCAAGATCATAAACTGCAATTATTTTGCTTTCAGCTTTATCAAAACCATATGCTAAAGCTGCGGCTGTTGGTTCGTTGATTATCCGTAATACGTCCAAACCAGCAATTTTTCCAGCATCTTTGGTTGCTTGACGTTGTGCATCGTTAAAATATGCTGGTACAGTAATAACTGCTTGCGTTACCTTTTCACCAAGATAATTTTCAGCTGTTTCCTTCATTTTTTGCAGAATATAAGCACTAATTTGACTAGGTGAATATTTTTCTCCGTTAACTTCAACCCAAGCATCATTATTAGCAGCTTTTACGATTTGGTACGGTACAAGGTCTTGATCTTTTTTAACCATAGGATCAGAAAAACTTCTACCTATCAATCTTTTAATGCCATATAAAGTATTATTTGGATTGGTCACAGCTTGACGCTTTGCTGGTTCGCCAATTAACTTTTCACCACCGCTAGCAAATCCTACCATTGAGGGAGTCGTTCTAACTCCTTCGGCATTTGCTATAACTTTCGGTTCTTTCCCTTCCATTACTGCAACGCAGGAATTTGTTGTTCCTAAATCTATACCTATAATTTTTGCCATATACACTCCTAATTCCGATTAAACAATTCAACTTAACAAGTTCTGATATAGTAATTTACAATCTATTTTACAAGAGGTGGTGATGAAAAAAATCATGAGAATACCCACTATATGGGAGTAGGGTAGGGCATTTGGACGAATCACCTATTTCACTTTGCACATTTCTACGATTTTGAATTCCCCTAATCTTTTCTTTATTAGAACCTTCTCTTACTTCGATTAATCCTTGCTCTAGATATTTTAACTTAGAGCTTTCAGCATAAAGAACCATATGCTGAAAAAACTTTGTGAACTTACCCACTAACTTATTACCACCATTCCAATAAAGATCCTCAATCATCAGCATCTCGTTAGGTTTTAGCTTATCCCAAGACTTACCATAAATATTTTTTAGTTCGATGCGATTAGCAGCACTCTTATAGTCGTATATCATTCGAGATTGCTCAGTTGTAATAGTTTGCTGACCATTATAAACTTTATCAATGATATTAACCCCTGAAATATTGCCTGCCAAACAATTTTTGCTTCGGGATTATCCATATTAAAACCTATCCCTATAGTCTTATTTCCTTTAATATCTTTATATATTTGTAATATTTCATTTTCATTGCCTTTAATAAAAGCAAGTGCCATTTCTTGATAAAATTGTAAATGTTCTGGCTTAAAAAGATTTAGACCATGTAATTTATCCCGTAACTCAGCGGCAAATTTTATACTTACTACCATAAATTTATAACCATTATTATCTTAAAAAAATCAATAATAACAGATTTTTAGCTAGCACTAAGAGTGTCAGCACAATTTTTTATTAGAACGATAATTTTAATGATCCCTGATGACTGGAATAGTTATTATTAGAAACTAAATAAATTATATGTTGTCATAGTTTCTGTTGATCCACGTTTTATAGTAATACTGTACCAACAACCATAATAATCAGGCAGAAGACGCCATTGACGACCTGTTCTAGCAATAAACCATATTGCTTCAATAAACTGTCTTATTTTTTCCTCATTCTTGTTGTGTATAGCTTTTTTTTTCTTAAAAAATGATAAAATTGCTTCCCATGCTTGGTCTTCTATGTAATACTTCATATTGGTAGTTTCTTGGTTTCGATAACTAGAAACTGCCATTTCTTCTTACTATTGCAACTTCTTTATTCTCCTCTGATAACTTAACATAAAATTTTGTCAACAGAACCCAGCTCTTTTTCGAAAAAGTGATAGCCTTCTTGTAATTCTTCCGATAGTTTATCTTTTTGATAAACCTGTAGGCGAGAAACTATTAAAGATAGAAGTTGACGAGAAGTTTTACTTAATTGCTTACCGCAATTATTAGTAAGGTTTCGCCATTCAGGTGGGACGAAATTACCGACTATATTATAAAAGATAGTATCGGAATTTTCAGCTAAACCGTCGGAAAAAATTAACGATTCTGTCATATTTCTCCCCCGTGAAAAACGGTTAAAAATAGACCTTTTTGTAGGTTAAATTTGGGGACTTTTGGCGAGAAACCAAAATAAAACCAAAATAAAAATGCTTTTAAAAAATTATAATAAACCTGGGAGGGTAATACATATCTGGCGGACCCTAGTGGATGATTTACGAACCCAAATCGAGGTAAGAATTGTTATAAATCAGCACCTGTATTTGTAACACTTGTATAGTGTGATAACTATATTAGCAGCTTGTGCGTACCAACAACTCTAATTACCTAGCCATAATTATAGTGTTGGTACACAAGCAATTATAAATTTAAAAGAATTGAAAGCTAAACTTCCTATAGATTTAATACGTAACATGTATTAGCAAGAGTTTGCACTAAATCTTTTGTCATATAATGTTTTAGTCAGGTAATAGTTCTTTCCATTGCTGCTGCTTTATGATTAGCTAGACCACCAAACTTCCTATCACTTTTACACAATAGCAATTATGTATAATGTAAACTCTCTCAATATTTTTATTACAAAATACTATACTAATTTTAAAGGTTTTGTTTGCTTTGAATTCTCTCTACTAATTTATACTCTAGATTAATGGTAGATCAATTTAATGGCTTTTTGCGGCAAGGAAGTTGCCCTGCAATATCAGATTGATGTGGTATTTTAAGTCTAATATATAACGTTACAATGCTAATAACTCTAGCCTCTGAAACGTATAAAACTTTTCATGGTTCTGAAATCTCCCAAAAACGCAAAATGATAAAATTCGTATTTCAGAACCTTGAACTGAATGGCAAAAAACTTGAGACCTTTCTATGTTTCCCGTTCGATATTTTTGAAAAAACGACAACTCGTACCGAATGGCGGGGCGTAGTGAACAATTTCCGAACCCAGACAGATACTAAATTGCTTATTATCCAAGTCATGACGCTCTATTATTAGAGCTTCGTTACTTCATATTGCAACTCCATATTTTTCCTACAAAATGCTAAGGAAATTTTAAGTATTTGTTTAACGTATTGATGTTTTTTTATTTTAGCATCATATTTCCTGTCAATAATTTGCTGCAAGCCTGTTTTGGCTATTTGAGCCAAATCTTCTGAGGATTTAGCGATTTTATACTCGATAATCATCGCTTTATCACCTTTGCCAATTTTTGGAATCATTACAACGTCGGCTCTGCCATCCCCTGATTCTTGTTCACTTGATATTATATAATTAGAACCTAGCATGTTAATAAACCCAAGCATAAAGCCACTATAAAATAATTCGGCTTTTTTCTCTCCTGTTTGATAGAAACTAGTAGAATTAAGTAGTAACTCTTGCAAACGCTCTTTAAACTCCTCTATCCTGCCATCTGGTAATAAAGTAACGAAAGAATAATAGCCCGAATTATCAATTTCTATTTGTTTAGTAACCCATTGTAGCATTCTCTTTTGGTAGATATATTTTACCTCATAATTAGGGATAGATAGTTCGTAAATATCTTGTTCTGGTATCTTGGGAGCTGGATTTAGATAACCACTAAATAATAATAAGCTAAATAACCCTTCTGGTTGTCTAATATCGGCAAAACTTATTTGTTTAGTAATAGAAGAAGTAATAGTTTTACCTGCAGCTAAAGCCTGGATATCTTGCTGCATTTCATCTGAGAGCAGTATATGATCAATCCAATCAGTCCCACCACTGTCAATCCAATAGTACTCAAGTTCACCTTCTCTTGATAAACATTGCATAATTGACCATGGATTATAAATAACTTCTCCACCAAAATTATAACCATTATACCAACTTTTAATTTGCTCTGCGTTGGTATTAGTTCCTATTTTACCAAACAACTCATCAACTTCTGATTGAGTAAAGCCATATTGGATTGCAAATTTTTTGTCTAATAGACTACACTCAGTCAAATTATTCAAATCTGAAAGCAAATTAGCCTTAGCAATCCGTAAGATACCAGTAATTATGCCTTTTTGTAATGAATCATTGCCTTTAAGACTATTGCCAAATATTGCACGGAATAGTTTAAGTACTTGATTAAATTCTTCTTTATGACCAAATTCTAAATATGCACTATTAATTGGCGTATCATATTCGTCAATTAGTATGTAAACTTTTTGATTAAAATGTTTATAAAGTAAATCACTTAAAAATTTTAAACTATTTTCAAGCTCTACTTTGTTAAACTTTCCAGTAAAATATCTAGTTAATTGCTCTTTTTCCACTTCTTCCAACAAATATTCTTTCTCACTTACATAACGTTTTAAATAACGATAATTGCTAAATAACTTAATTATTTGATATCTGATTTTACTTTCAATTTCTTCATAACTACTTCCTCTAACGCCCTTAAAACTTATAATAATAACTGGGAATTGACCTTGATAGTCTAAAATAATATCTGGATACTCAGATATTTTAAGTGGTTTAAGTAACTTTTTTCTACCACTTGCTAACCCCAAATCCACTTCTCCTCCGCTAAACAGCTTATAATTCACCCTTTGTTCTTGCGGGAGAGGCTGACCTTGTGCATTCACTTCTATTTCCATAAATCTCCTAACCATATCCATATTCAAGCTCTTCCCCCAGCGTCTTGGACGGGTGATTAGGGTGACTGCTCCACTATCTTCTAATAATTCTTTGATCATTAGACTCTTATCAACAAATACATCACTATTTAGTAATAATGTTTTGAAGTCATCGGTACCAACAAACATTCTTGGTTGGTAATTAATATTATTACTGGTTTGTTCTTCTGTCATATAATCTTACTTTTCTAATATCTATTATTATACTCCTTTTTTATTCTCCACTAATAGCTAATTAGCAAAATTTTTGCTATAAAATTATAATATATCTCTTAATGGCTCTATCAAAATGTAGTATAATGCAAATTAAGAGCTGAATTTGTTGTGAGATTTATACACCTTGTTACAACAAATAATGTAAGAAGAAATATAATGGTTCCCAAAATTTAGACAAAAAATTAAGAGGAAATGAGATAGAATTCTTTAGGAAAAGAATAAGGAGCTAGAGATGAAAAAACAAGCTAAGCAGTATGGTGCCGAAGAAAAAACTAAAATTGTCATAGAGCCAAATTGCTAAAATTTTGTCTAGACAAAGGGGACCACCATAAAGTATTATTTAGGAGACACGATATCAGCTATGAAAATTGGAGTATGCATTCACTTTCGTCAGTTAGTTATTTTCTGTAAATTAGAAAAAAATATGATTCTTACGCCAATATTTAAAAATTATATAAATATGTATCTGCATGCCAAATGTTGGGGTAGTGTTTTTATTGAAACGTTTTACTAATGTTGTGCCTAATAAGTTATATATAGAGGTTTGCGACATGATTAATGGTGTAAATTCTTCGGACTATATTATTAAGCAACTGAGTGATAAGCATAAAATTGGTGAAATTCATTTTATATTAAGTGAATTAGAACGTAAAAATTATATTCAAGAAAATACTAAGACTACTTCTTTAATATCCTGCTTTGACCAGCAGATAAATGACTTTTTTAAGAGCGATGTTTTGATGTTATCAGAGATTAATCTGATAAACATTAGTGAAATTGATGATAAGATATATCAAGATTTATTAAATACTTATAATATTAAAATAAATAACCAAGATGATTATACTTTAGTAATTACTGACAATTACCTTGATAAAAGATTAGCGATGATAGCTAGCAAGAAAAAATGGTTTATATGTAAACCTACCGAAAGCATTATTTTCATAAGTAGTATATTTCCTGCTACTATAGTACAGTTATGTATAGTTCATATGGTTCGCAATTCAGTGAAGTATGTCTCATATAAGGATTTAAAGGAAGTGACCACAGATTTGAAGTAAATTTATACAACAAATACCATTGAATTTGTCAATCGTCAAATTAGGAAAATTATCAAAAATAAGGGGATATTTCCAGATGACAAATCAATTCAGAAAATAATATTTTTAGCTCTGCAAAATGCAGCTAAAAAATGAACCATGCCCATAAAAGATTGGTCATTAGCTTTGAATCAATTTGAGATACTTTGTGGAGATTTTAAATGTGATTTATTGGTATGTACAAAATAGAACTTTGTGAGTAGGTCTAACCAATCACTCAATTAGACCCCTCCTCAGAACCGTACGTGCAGAACTACCGCATACGGTCCCGAAAAGTAAGATAGGTGTATGAACCTTACTATTCTCATAACATCTCTAAATCAATAATATGTCCAAGATTATTGAACTAATATTTGTTGATTTTGTGATGCTAACAACTTTATACGTTTAAATTTTGTTAACCATGAGTTTCCGTCTCTGAGTACGGTCATTGTTTCCTCCTCACGTTCTTACCTTTCTGCCTGCCCTTTGCTCCACTCCCATTACGGAGTTTCATCACTACTACAGCTGACTCAGCCATCCTTACACCATCTCCAAAGCCTTATGTTTTGGCACTTGTACTTTAGATACTTACTTTGCAGTAAGAGTTATAAGGACTTCCCAAGTTGTGTCATTAATCTCTACAAACTCGCTAATGCCTTAGACCCCGGTGGTTGAAAACTATTGGATTTGCTAGGTTGACCTCCAGTTTTCTGTTGCTTACTGTCTTGTGTAGAACATCAGCTTCCACTACCAATAAAATTTCGGGGCTATCACGTTCACCATTTGGTTTCGGCTCAAATGTTTCGCTGTCTACGCTTCACCGTTGTCGTTACCTTCAGCAGTGCAAGACTTGCTATATGGTGGAGCTAGCTAATCCTTCCATAACAGGACTTTCACCTGTAAGACTAATGCACCTTTCTTGGCACACACACAAAATAAATGATTGACTCTTTATAATTGATCTCATATGCTAACTACTATTATGCTAACTACTATAATTAATTTTTACCTGGGGAAATTATGGCAAAAAATGACAGTCCATCAAAATCACCTAATGTTATAAAAACAAGAACAGATACTTCTGATTCTACAGAACAAATCCTAAGCACAATACCTAAACACCATAAATCTCATCTGTATACTTTTATTGAAAACCTCTTTAAGATGGATATGAGTCAAGATGTATTGGTAGATATTGTAATTAATGATGACCTTACTAATCCATGTGATAATCGAACTACAATAGTAGGACGTCCAAAAGTATTAGGAAGTGCAACAAAACAAATGCGTCATGTGACTCCATATTCTTTTATAGAAGCAGCTATAAAAGCAAAAATTGAAATAACAGAAAAGTCTCATGGGTATTACTCTTACATAGATAGTATAGTAGAAAATATTAAGCCATTAATAAAAAGTAAGAAAGGTATCTGTTTAACAGCAGATCAATATTCTAAACTAGTTTCTAATATTACACTACAAGGTAAGAAATCTGAAATATTTAAATTATCTACTACCAGCAATGAGTACTACCTAATATCTCATAATAAACTTATAGAACAGTTCAAGAATTGTAATGATTTCCCACAAGATGAAAAAGATAAAGCTGAAACAGATTTTAGTACTAAATTTGAAAAATATATTACCTATGGTATAGAATATCTCACTGGAAAAATATTGGATTCAGAAGATATTAACACCATAACAATAGTTTGTGAGGGAATTGCAAGAATAATATTAACTTTATTTAATCAAGATAAGTATGCAGCTTTTCCAGAAGAAGGGAATTCTATGTTGGGAGAAATTCGCATATATAAAGATAAAGATGCTGCAAATAAACCATTAAAACAAAAATATGAAGTATTCTCTCATCAAGAAATAACGAAAGAAATAAGTACACTACCTATTAAGACTGCTATAGCTAGATATGATTTACACATTAGAATTGTAGATAATGAGGGGTCCACAGTAAAAAGAGTAGCAAAGGTATTAAAGATTATAAACTCATTAGTATCTAGTAAAATTTTTGATAAAGAAAATGTAGAGGATATAAAATATCAAAAAGAGTATAATGAGAAATATAATTTTACTGTAAATGATCCAAATCTTACATGCAGGGACAAATACAATGAAGATATTGATATTAAAAACAATTTAATGGATATTTTTCAATACCATGTAGCAAAACACTTATACTCTGTATTTGATTTTAAACCATTAGAGAAAAATATATTAGCCCCTAAACAAAAAGGAGATACGAAAACAATTAAAATATATCCTTCTGCTACCGGTATAAAAACAGCAGAATATTTAGTGCAAAGCGGACAAGAATATAGAGACTTGCAGTATAATTCTAGGAAAGGTTATAATGATGATGCGATATTTCGTTGCAAGATGACTGATGAAGAAACTATAAATGTGTTAAAGGATAAGGTTGTCAATCATGTCATTATTTCTCTTTTACCTTTTAAGGCATTAGAAGTTGGATGTATATTCGATAAAACACAATGTAAAAGTACTACAATACTTGAAGCCTTTTGTGAATTAGTAAAAGCAAAGTATGAAGCAGCAGGAGAGATACGGTTGGGTAATTCATGGATGGACGACGTACAATGTGAATGTTCTATGTATTTTGCAGATGTATTAGGTGAATCAAGAGTTATGGAAGATAATTATAATATTTAACTAGTATAATTATGCTGTAATTTTTAGAATAAGATTCTAGTTATAACAATTTAATTAAAGGTAATTTTATGTATAAAAACGTTTCACAAAGTGCATTAAAAGAAGCTAGTACTCAGTTTTTGGTTAGTGCAATTAGAAATAATTGTATGGAGTCGATAACATCATGGGTAGAAGAAAATTTAGTAAATGAAAGTTCTAATACTACTGCTGATAAAAAAATTGCCTTTTTTGAAGCAGAAAAATCACTGATTATTGAATATATTATGGAAAATGATTTTTCTGGGTTACAAAATCTTATGGATGCAATTGATAATAAAAAATTTGAAAATAATCAAAAATTAAAGGTAAATGAATGTAGAGTTTTAGCAAATGCTATAATAGAGAAAAAAAGATATTGTGAAGAAAAAAAGAGCGTGCGTAAAGATCTTCACGATAATCTTTATAAATTACTAGATACTAAGTATAATGAGTTAACAGATGAAAATTACAGAAGTAAAATATCAGAAAAAATAACAGAAGCTTTATCAATTGTTACTATTATGGGAGATGAGGGTTCAAGTGGTAGTACAGATAATTTATAGTTTTTAGTTCCTCCGTTATGTGCCAAGCAAAGTGCGTAAGGAACAGCTGGAGAAAATCCAGTCTACGTAAAGAATAGCCAATAATGCGGGATTCTATATTTTATAAGGTGTATCCCTTTGTCTAGACAAGAACTTAGATGTGTGGTTTATACACCTTATTACAACAATAATGTAAGAGGAAGTATTATCTAGTTGCTAAAATTTTGATTTATAGAGATTATTACAATAACAATATAATATTAGGAATATAAATAATGACAGACCATGGATTCTAAAGTTCAGCTTCGTCTGGTTGAGCTATATAAGCAGTCGAATCATGCAGGAAAGGTATGTACACATTATGGCATTTCACGTTTTACCTTGCGTAAGTGGTATAAACGTTATGAACTACTAGGTGAAAAAGGATTATACGATATTAGTAGTATACCAAAAGCTTTTCCTCTTCAAAAAAGAAGTGAAACAAATGAAAAGCTTATAATTAATTTAAGGAAAGAAAGAAATTTAGGTGCTAGACGTATTCAGAGTGAATTAAAACGTTTGTATGGCATCTCATTTTCTACAGCTACCATTCATAAAGTGCTTAAAAAATATGCAGTAGCACCACTACATCTCAAACGTCATTATCGAAAACAACTCAAACGCTATAGCTGTAAAGTACCTGGAGAAAGAGTACAAATGGACGTTTGCAAAATTACTAAACATTTATACCAATACACTGCCATAGATGATTGTACCAGATATAAAGTTTTAGCTTTATATAAAAGACGTACTGCAGAGAATACTTTAGATTTTTTGGATCAAGTTATGGATCGTATACCTTTTCCTATACAACGTATTCAAATAGATAGAGGGCAGGAATTTTTTGCTTATGTGGTACAAGAATATTTGCAGAAAAAGAATATCAAGTTTCGCCCTATCAAACCATTGTCTCCTCACTTAAATGGTAAGGTAGAAAGAACACAAAGAACAGATTTAGACGAATTTTATAGTAGCACTGATCTTAAGGATCAAGAGATTCAGAGTGAGCTTATGATTTGGGAAGAGTATTATAATAAGCATCGATCGCACAGTTCTCTGCATGGCATAGCTCCATGGGAAAAATATAAAGAACTCGAGCATACTATTCCTTCTATAGAAAAAGTACATAAAAGTTATGATTCTTCAAAGGAAACTTTTGCTATACAAAATTACAAATACGATCAGGGATTTAAAGCTGCTATTAAAAATAAAATATATTAAGTACAAAAATACAAGTCGTAATTTCATCTGACAATTACCTTGTAACAAGGTATATGAATCACACATGTCAATCAAAGATGGACTAATTCTGATATCATACTTACACAATCTTTCTGATAGACCCGATTTTTTCTCTATAATAATCTCACCGGTGAGCCAGTGTGTTTGTGTTATATTATAAGGCAATAATATTTTTGCTTTTCCTTGCATCAATGGGTTTAATTCATCAAAAACATCTCTCCTATCATCTCTTTTTCCATAATCAGGTTCAGGTTGTTTTGATTTATCCAGAAAAAAATCTAACGGTATACTCTTTTCAGCACTATCTACAGCACCCGAATATAAAATATAATAAAGATCATTATTTTTACCCAATTGGTTTTTAAGAAGAAATGAACACTTAGCATCACTTACATCATCTTCAAATCCACCTAATCTATGTTTGATAACACTAGTAACATAAGTGTTGATATTATCATCAGTATACCAATACTTGGGGTTAATTGTGAGCTTATTTGTGTTATTTTCATCAACTTGCTCGTGAACCCTTTGAGAAGGGGGACTAGTTCTACTATCTTGCTTTTTCGCCTCAGGACTTGCTCCAGTTGGACTTGATGGGAGTCTTTTGTTTATCATATTAATATAACCTTAACAATGATACTTATGAGTCATAAAAGCTATTCATTAATAATTTTTACTCAAAATAAAGTAATGTATTAAAAAATTTCAGTATTTAGTTTATGTGTAAAACTCATAAACCTTATTATTAAGTCATATATAAGATGATCCTGCAATTTTCTTATTCTAAATTGGTATTCATAACTTAATACTAAAATAATTTTTAAGGTAAAGCAATAAATATTTTTTGGTTAAAAATACTTTTTTAACAATTTCGTCTCATGCTTCTACTTTAATATAGAGCTTCCGTAAAATGCAAGAAAAAATAACATTTAATAGCAAAAAAACAAATGTAGTTATGTCTTCAATTTATAGTTAATAAATTAGCTTAATTTATTCTATGATCCTTGTATCTTGTGTATGAGTAGTATAATTCAAAAAAATCAAGAATTTGCTAGTAAACTTACCAATTTTGGAACTGGTGTATTAATATGATTACTATCCGTTTTAATTAACAAATGGTACTCCAAAACTTACACAATCAATGTAAAAGACCCATTATTTAGCATCTCTGAGATTGTATCATAGATATCCTTTCATTGTTTTATCTAAGCCACTATGGAGATTTTGCTGCCTATATGAATCTTACCACACAAAATAAGCTGATTTATTTACGTCCAAGGTTTTAGCATTGACAGCTGGAATTCCGATAGGCGCACTTGGGCAAACTAGGTTTACCTAGTTTGCCTGCGTTCAAAGATTCGGTTCTTGCCTTTGCTATTACCCAAAACTCACGGCTTAGATAGTATGGCAATATATCATTGTAGTAAATCAGAAGTACAAAGAAGCAAGGGACATAATGCCGTTGCAGCAAGTAGCTATATTTCAAGAAGTAAATTGCAGCTTATTACAACTGATAATAGTACAAAAGAGAAACAAACTATTAGCTATAATTCTACCAGCAGAAAGGGGCTTGCTCATAGCATAATTCTAGCTTCAGATGACGCTCCTAGTTGGGTATACGATAGACAAGAATTATGGAACAGAGCAGAAAGTGTAGAAACAAGAAAAAATGCTGAAACAGCTAGAAAGCTAATCATAGCTTTACCGAAAGAATTAACCCTACAACAGAATATTGAACTTATCGAACAATTTGCTTTGGAGTGTTTAGTTAGTCATGGCATGGTAGCAGATATAAACATTCATTATGACAGTGAAGATAATCCACATGTTCATATTCAAATGACTACCAGAAAACTAATACGTTCACTGGAAAATGACCAAGTAGTTTTTGGTGAAAAAGGACGCGATTGGGGAAGGAGGAAATTTTTATATTATTACCGAGAAAATGTAGCTCATTTCATCAATTTGTATTTAGAAAAACATGGGGCTTTAGATAGGGTATCACATTTATCTCATAAGGCACGGGGCATTGATTTAGTACCAACTATCCATGAAGGAGCAGCCCATTATATAAAAGACTCAAAATTAAGATTAATAAATGAACAAATACTAAAAAAAAATGCTGCCAAGATTAGAACAAATCCAGAGTTAGTATTTGATAAATTATCGATTAATAAGCCAGTTTTTACTAGGGAAGAAATTGCTATAGCCTTATCTGATGCGTTAACTATAGATATTGAGTTAGGGCAAACAGATAAACAATTAGATGGTGGTAATAAACAAGGATTTCAGCAACGTTTAAGAGAAATAAGCAAACAATTAGTAGTAGAAGATTTACTAATAGAAAGTTTAGTAACAGAAAATGTAAAGGAAAGTCCTAACCAAGATTTAACTATTTTGGCAGATGGTAGTAGTAAGCAAGATAGTGAGCTATCTAGCACTAGTATTGTAGAAGGTAGTAATACTACTGGTAGTATTACTACTATTGATCATAGCAGTCATAATAGTACAGGACTATCAAATGTTGAGCTATTGGATCAAGCATATTCTACTGAATTTATGCGACTCTATAGTAATTTGTTGGCGTCTGATAAGATTAGTTTAATAAATCCTAGTGATTTAAAAGGTCGTACTTTGTATGCATTAACCAAAAGGGTAAAGTTAGAACAGAGATTTATTACCACAGTAGAAGAGTTACAGCACAGTCAGAACCATAATTTGTTTATTGATGATAGGGCAATAGGTTCTATGAAAGATAAATTAATTGGCAGTATTCAAAAAGTTGGTATGGCTGTGCAGGAGGTAGTAAACAACAAGGTTGGGTTACAGATCGAGCTAATCAAGGAACAAAATCATTCTTTAACAGAGGAACAACGCAAGGCAATAATAGATATTGTATGTGGTAAAGATATTAGCGTATTGGAAGGATACCCAGGAGCTGGTAAGACATTTGTCATGCGGGAAATAGTACGACAATATCAAAAAGCTGGTTATCGGGTAGTAGGGACTGCCCAAAGTAGTAGTGCTACAAAAGTTCTGGAAGGTGCTACTGGCATTGAAGCAAAGAATACAACACTATGGCGTAAAGAGTGGCAAGAAGCTAGGGGGCATGAGTTCGAGTTGCCTTTACGAACTGATTATTATACAGAAAGAGAATACCAATATCCAGATAGAGTGGAGAGTAATTTTAGTCAGCAGAAAAATGTTAGTGCCGAGTTAGACAATAAGACCGTATTCATCATAGATGAAGCAAGCATGATTGAGCTGGCGAATATGGATTATTTGCTAACTCAAGTATTAAAGTCAGGGGCAAAAGTCATAATAGTAGGTGATAACAATCAGCTTTCTGCTATTGGTATGGCAGGTGCTTTTAAGAAGATATGCACTATTGCTGATATTAGTAAATTAACTGCAGTAATGCGTCATAAACATCCCGATGAATATACTAGGGAACTACAGAGAGAAGCTACCAAGCTAATGGGTCTTTATAAAATAGAAGAAGCATTAGCGATTTACCAAGAACTTGAAATATTTAATATTTATGAGAATGAGAAAATAACTAAAGAAGCATTGGTAGAAAATTATGTTAGTGAGTATCTAGTACAAGCCAAGAATTTAGCCAGGGATGATTTAGTATCGATTAGGTCGATAGTAATAGGTGCTTATACTAATGTATCGGTGAACTATTTTAACATAGAAGTAAGAGAAAGACTAAAACAGGCTGGTATTTTAAAGGGATTGGGTGGCAACTTTAAATCTGGTCATGAGATGGTAGAATTATTGCGAGGTGAGCAAATAGTTTTCGTCAGTAATAAGGCAGAATATAAGGGTTTTTATGGAGTACTAAATGGCGAATTAGCAACAGTTATAGATTTTACTGCTCCAGATAAATTTGGTCATGGCATAGTGAATTTGTTGGTACATAAAGCAGATGGCAGTAAAAAGATAGTCAAGATTGATACAGCTGACTCACTATATCCAGTTAGGTTTAAACATGGTTATGCGGTGACTGGTTATAAGTTGCAAGGTGAGACGGTGGATTATATGAAAGTATATTATGAATCTACTATAGGTTATGAAGCCTTTAACGTGCTAATGAGTAGGTACAGATACGAGGTAAATCTGTATGCAGCTCAAGATGTATTAGAAGATATTGTTTATAAGAGAGTGGAAGAAGATGCGGAAAAAGGACGAGTACGATTTAGTGTAGAAGGATATAGCCTACAAGGTAAAGGTAAAGAACGAAGAAAACAACCGGTGCCTAGCTGGTATATTGGTTTAACTATAGGGGTCAGTAAAAGAGTCAATAATAATTTAGCAATTAATTATCGTAAATTTGATAAATTAAGTCCTAATGAACAAGTCATTAAGAATTATCTAGAATTTAGACAAGTAGTATTTGATTTGCACGGTAAAATGCAAGAATGGCAAGAGCAACAAGAAAGACCTATTAAACTGGCTGGATTATATGGAAGATTAACCACAACTGCTAATGTAGAGATAAAAAATGCGAGAGAAATTACTATAGATTCATATGGTTTAATACTTAATCGATCTACTCAGGAGGAAACCACTCCCTCTGAACTACAATCTAGCAAGGAATTTAAAAAAGTAGAATTACAAAAGACTCCTATTAATAAAAATAGTGAAAAAATATCATGGTCAAAATTATCAAGAGAAAAGCGAAATGAGCTTATTTGGAATCATCTCTCAGAACATGATAGGCAGATACTTGCAGCTACATATGAAGAGCTAGCAGAGAGCAAGAAGGAGTTAAAACAATGGGCTAAAATTATTTGTGATAATTATCACGGTAGTGTTAAGGATAAAGCTATTGATAATTCTGACATTAAGGATCAAGTAAGTATGGGTGATAGAATTATCCAACTTGATTTAAATTATCAGACGATTCAAAAGCATGCTGGTTATTCAGCTGATAAGTATTTTTTTAAAAAGATCAATCAAGGAGCGACCTTAATTACAAGTAACCATTGGAGAAAGATGATGGAAATTTGTTATGGTTTAAGGACGCAAAATATTACAGTACCAAATATATTAAATAGCCAAGAGATAGTTAGTACAAGCAATATTAACACTGATTGGTTAAATATTTTTACTACTAATTTAGCTGACTTGCATGAATTTATTAATGAAACTAAGTTGTCATTAATAGAAAAAACTGAGCTATTAGAGAAGACTAACGTTGAACATCAAGAGATAAAAAAAGAGTTAAAGGAAGTAACTCATTATCGGGAGAAATTATTCCCAGAATTCTTAAGCCGTATATATAAAACCCCTATACCAGAAATATTGCAGAAATGGCAAAATTTGTTAGTAGAATGTCGGTATGAACAATTAGCAGATGCCATTTCTAAAGTAAAGCAAAATCCTAATTTACTGGGTAGTTTGAGAGGTATTGGCTTTAGTACAGTTCTGGGTATTAGCCGGCGTCGGAAAGATGCTATTAGCAATTTCGAGGTCATAGCAAAAAGGTTTAGAAATTATGAACAAGGGGCAATTAAAGCACAAGAACTGCAAGACAAACTAACAACAAGAAATTATCAGAAGTTACTTGTAAGCTTAGCAAAAGAAATAAGGTTGTTAACTGATAGTTTGCCTAATGAATATGAACAGAGATTTTTAGATCAGCTTGATCTTTTACAAAAGGATGGCAAATTAAATATAGAAAATTTGGCAGCAATAGTAAAGACAGACGAGTTACGAGGTCTTCTTTATGAATATTATAGATATATTAATAATGCCAATAATAATGCAAAATTGGCTGAATCAACTAAATCAGCTGACATACAAGGTGAAAATCAGCAAGAAATAACTAGCAGCCTACCAATTAAAATAGATAAAACAGAAACTAATGAAAATAAAACTAACAAATATAATAGAGTTAATGCAACTAGAAAGAACAGATTAGACTTTAATGAAGTTAAGCAAAGTTTAACTGAATATAATTATCGTAATATTTTTGAGAGTTATGCTAGAAGGATTAATGGTGACAATGTAAGATTTAAAAAGACTAGTTCTGAGATTAGTCTTGGTAGTTTAACTATGAATTTAAGAACAGGATTATGGATTCGTCATAGCACTGGAGAAGGAGGTAATATATTTTCTTTTGTTCAGAAGGCTCTATACTGTAGTAAATTAGAAGCGTTAGAACGAGTAGCGTTGACAGCTGGTATTAGTGCTAAAGAAAATAATTATTATAATTATCATAATGACAATGAAAGAAATAATAATAAGCAACCACAAGAGAGTAAGGGGCATGAAGAGGTAATAAAGAAATCAATTAATGAATGGTATGCACAGCCTTACGTTCCTGACTATGCACCTAAATTCGATCCAAAAATTCATTTGGCTGGTTTACTAAAAAGTAACACTGTTGATGGCATCTATTATTATAGAAATAATCAAAAGCAACTGATAGGTTTAACAGTGAGATTGGTCAGCCGTCAAGATGGCAAGAAGCAAGTACTACCAGTTAGCTATTGCCACAATGAATCATTAAATCAAGAAGCATGGAAATTAAAGGGTTTTAGTGATAATGGTTATAAACCAATCTATCATATAGATAAAATAAAAGATGAGCAAAGGACTATATTGATAGTAGAAGGTGAAAAGACTTGTGATAAAGCACAAGAATCACTACCTGATTATATTGTACTATCGTGGCTGGGTGGTAGTAATGGAGCAAGTAAAGCAAATTGGCAACAACTTACCGGTAGGGAAATAGTAATTTGGGCTGATAATGATCAAGCAGGTATCACAGCAGCTAAAACAATAGGACAGATGATTAATGAGGCTAATGGTCGTATTGGTAATGTAACCATCATTGATCCAAGTAGGTTAGAATTTAATGGCACTATCAATGAAAACATCTTACCAGAAAAATGGGATTTAGCTGATAGATTACCAGCAGGTTTAAATATAGATAATCTCAAGGAAGCTATTAGAAATGGTCAGCAGCAAAATATTTCATTACATAATAGTCAGTCTATTGCAGCAGGACTACAGCAATTACTACCACAATCCCAAGAATTAGCGATAGGAGAAAGAATATTGTGGCAAGCTAGAAGTGTTGGTACTCTACTTACAAGAGAACAAATAATACAAGAAGCTACAACAGAATTTAACTGGCAAAAAAAGCTTACCTCACCAGAAGCTAAATACTATATGAAATATGCTGAAACTACAGGAAAGGACGGTAGTAAACATGAATTTTTAGGATTACAAGATGGTATATATCGAGATACATTAGTTGCTATAGCCAAAAATGGTAAAATTAAGGATAAAGAATCTTTAAAACTACCAGAATTAATACATGAATTGCAAAGTGAGTATGAGCAAAAGCACAGGATTAGTCAGGTTGGTTCTCACCATAGCTTCGGTGATGATGAGCATTATCAATCTCACATCAAAAGTTTAGAGTTGTACGGTAGCGATAGAATAGAGCTATATCACATTATGGTTAGGGACGTAAGCTTGTTACATCAAGAGCAATTAAGTGGGCTAAGAGGTAGAATAATTAAAAGTCAGCAAAAAGTCATTGAGCAGAAAATATACGAGCAAATAAAAACTTACCAAGTAAAGCAAGCTAGAGGTCAGACAAGCAATAAATTAGATTATGATGATAAAGTAAAAATAGCTAGCAAAATCTATGATAATCTTTGTAGTAGTAAATTGTGGCAAAGTTTAGTAGTACAAGATATAACCTACATGCAAAAATTACAATAAGAACTACAGCCAGAAGTACAAAGGACAAAAAAGCAAGAGTTTAATAATTTGCCACAACCTATACCTATAAAACCAATTAAGATAAAAAATAATAGTTATGAGGAAAGAATAGAAAAGATAGTAGAGAAATATAAAGGACAAAACCATGATTCTGAATTGATAAATAAATGGACTGAAGAATTAGCAGAACTAAAAACATATAATGCAGGTAGTTT
The DNA here is from genome assembly GCF_964264705.1 of Candidatus Tisiphia endosymbiont of Xenochironomus xenolabis. Taxonomy (NCBI): domain Bacteria; kingdom Pseudomonadati; phylum Pseudomonadota; class Alphaproteobacteria; order Rickettsiales; family Rickettsiaceae; genus Candidatus Tisiphia; species Candidatus Tisiphia endosymbiont of Xenochironomus xenolabis. The sequence goes on along the minus strand of NZ_OZ183473.1, from coordinate 27,095 downwards.
AAGTAATATTATTAAGATAGGGGAAAGAAAAGGCTTAGAGCAAGCATTGAAAGAAATAGTGAGTATTAATGCTGATAAGAATAAAGAATTAAGGGTGCTATTTGAAGTATATAAGGATAGGATAGATGAAATACAGAAATTTAATGATAAGTTAACTATAGAATATCTAAAACATAAAATAAAACCATTAAAATATAATGATATGGTAAAGGCAGTAGAGCAAATGCGGGTTGATAGTTTTAGAGATTGGATAATTCCACAATTTAATAAAATAGAAAAGGAGCGGCAAGAAACACAAGAAGTTAACGGATTATTGAATAGCCTCGAGCAAGATAGGGAATTAAGCTTAAAGATATCTAAGGAATATCAGAGCTTAACTTATAATGTATCAGAGGAAATGAAGGGGGAGAGCATAAATGATAAAAGTAGAGTATATGACAGTCAGCCTGATCTATTAGAGAATATAAAAAGAGATAGTTTATATATAGCAAAATACAATATATGGGAAGAAGAGTTATTAATTAAAGAATTAAAGCGAAATACGTCAGAACTAAAGGGTAGAGTAGCACCATTAATGTTTAAATTTAGTCAACTTCATTGTAAGAAGCAAGTTGCTCAAGATATAAAGGTAATAGAAGAACAAGGGGTATTAATTAAAGACAATAAACAATTTAAGACTGTTCAAGGTTATTTAGATGACTTAATGAATAATAAGGAAATAAGACCTTATATAAGAGGAACTGATCTTGATGGGATGACCAAAAATCATGGAAAGTATATTAAATCAGTGTTTACTAAGTATCAGAGTAAAATAGAGACAATAGTTAAACTACAGCCAAAATATGATATAGAGCAACTAAAAAATAAGATAAAACTAGAAGATGAGAAGGAAGTAGTTAATTTACTAGGGTCAGAATGGTTAAAAGCATTCAAAGATTATGTAACACCCAAAAGAGCTATAATTAACAAAGAGAGAGAAGAAGCAAAATCAGTGAGTGAAGTTTTACAGCTATTAAAAAAAGAAAAAGATTTTTGTCTTGATATGTATAAGCAATATAAAGAGGTGGTAGATTATTATAGTAAAAAGGAGCAAGATCATTATTTCCTGACGATAGCTAACTTGCATAAGGAGCAACCTGAACTACTAAGCAATTTAGCGAGAGATATAAATAATGTCAGTAGATTTAAGATAGGAGGAATTTATACAGGAGATAGTATAGAAACAGATGACAAGCTAGTAGAAAAGATAAAAGATACAACACAGGTAGGGATGCTGGCTAAGCAACTATATAAGGCATGTCAAGCACATGTATTAAAAGAGATAAGTCCTGAGCTAAAAGAGCTAAATAGTCATGGAATGGTAAAGATTAATGATAATATTTATGATGAGATAGACTATTTAAAATATAGGATGAATGATAAGCTACTTGCCCCGTATTTGAAAAATACAACCGTAGAAAAAAGACTAACAGAGATATGTAGGCAACAGCAACATTTAGAACAACAAAAACAATTATAGTTGGAAATGTATAAGAGTATAAGGTGGTGGCTCTGTCCAAAAAACTGTGTAAATTTCCAAATTAGGGAGTCTGTCATAAAGATTGTGTAAGTTGAAAAAAGTATTAAAAATAAGAATAGTAAAAAACACTTGCACGAGGTTAATATGAAGAAGAAAACAAAAACAACAAATCCATCTGTAGAAAAAGTAGTGTCAGAACTCTTGTCACAAAGCAATCCATCAGAAATTTTTGGCAAAGATGGTATATTCCAAGAGTTAAAAAAACAACTAGTTAATAAGATTCTAGAAAAAGAGATGGAATCGTATATTGGATATGAAAAGCATTCCAAGGATGAGAAAGAATCTGGAAACAGACGCAATGGTAGTTATGAAAAGACTATAATAGATGAAGATGGTCGGAATATAACAGTAGATGTTCCAAGAGATAGAGAAGGAGAATTTGAGCCTCTATTAATTCCTAAGGGAGTTCGACAATTTAAAGGGTTTGATGAGAAGGTAATATCTCTGTATGCAAGAGGTATGACCACAAGGGAGATACAAGGACATTTAGAGGAAATCTATTCTAGCAAAGTATCTGCAGAGCTAATATCTAAAGTAACTGATGGAGTTTTAGAGGATATTATAAGTTGGCAAAATCGTCCCCTTGATAGTATATATCCGATAATATATCTTGACTGCATATATGTTAAAGGAAGAGATAATCATACTATAATAAATAAAGCAGTTTATATAGCTATAGGTGTTAATATGGAGGGTAAGAAAGAGCTACTTGGTATTTGGGTTGGCAAGAATGAAGGCTCTAAATTTTGGATGCAAGTGGTAACTGAGCTAAAGAACAGAGGAATTGAAAAGATATATGTTGCTTGTGTAGATGGTCTAAAGGGCTTTCCTGAAGCCATAAATAGTGTTTTTCCTAAAACTATTGTACAATTATGTATAGTGCATATGGTTAGGAATTCTACCAAGTACGTATCATATAAAGATTTAAAATCGGTAACAGCTGATTTAAAGAAAATTTATACAGCAATAAACGAGTCGGAAGGGATTAGAGAGCTACAAAACTTTAGTAAAAAATGGGACGAAAAATATCCAGTAATTTCTGACATGTGGCAACGTCTTTGGTCAGGTATAGCCCCGCTTTTTAGCTTTCCTGAAGGGATTAGAAAGGCAATATATACTACTAATACTATTGAATCAGCCAATCGTCAAATCAGGAAAATTATTAAAAATAAAGGGGTATTTCCAGATGACAAATCAATTCAAAAAACAGGGTAATTTAAAAGTCACAACTAGAGGTAGAAGTGAGTAGAGAGAATTTATAGGATTAGAATAAGATTAAAGAATTAAGAATATGCTGGAAGCTAGGAAACAAGGCGTTTAAAGAGAAAAGGTAATAGCAAAGATCAGACGCAATAAATAGTTGCAAAAAATAAACAATTATGTAAAATACTCCGTCATAAGATATTCAACTACAAATAACGGAGCATTTATGACTGTAACAAACTTTTTATCAGAAGTCAAAGATCCAAGAAACATGCGTGGGAAAAGGTATAATTTAGCAGCGATATTGCGGTTAATTGTTGCAGGTCTGTTGTGTAATTGTAATAACATAGCGTCTATAGCAAGATTTAAGAAATTTTTAAGTAAAAAACTGTTACAGAATTTAGGTTTTTATGATGGCATTACGCCATGTTATAGTACGTTAACTATAATATTACGTAAGATGAATCCAAAGGATTTACATGATGCAATTGTAAAAGTAATTAGCGAGATGAAGGGAACTAAGGAGTTTGAGGAAGTGCATATAGATGGTAAAACTTTGAGAGGTAGTAAGGATTTAGAGAATAGAGCAATACAAGTTTTAACTGGTTTTAATAATAAAACTAAGTGTGTAATTAGTTTTGAAGAAATATTGAACAAAGACGAAAATAAAGCAATGTTAGAAATACTACAAAAATTTGACATACAAAGAGCAACTATCACTACCGACGTAGCCTTTGACCACTCAGATATATGCGAAGAAATAATACAACAAGGTGCTGATTTTGCTATATGTTTAAAGGGCAATGAAGCAAATTTGTTGCGAGCAACAAAGCAAGCTTTTAGCAATAGCAAGTAGGAAAATGTACGAACTTTTGAGAAAGATGTTGAATATAATCATGGTCGTATTGAACAACGAAAAATAGAAGTAATAGATATGCCTTGGGAATATCTAAATGGTCACAGACATATAAAGCAATTATGTAGAATTACTAGAAGGCGTGAGCAAAAAAACAAGGGAAATTGTACCGAAGAAACGGCATACATGATTACAAGCTTAAGCAGCAGTGCTTCTGCTGAAATGTTATTGGATTTAAATAGAAAACACTGGAGTTGTGAGAATAATTTAAATTGGGTAAAAGACAGGGTATTTATGGAAGATAAATCAACAATTCGGAAAGATAATGCACCTATCGTTTTATCATTATTACGGAGTTTTGTTATATCAATAATAGCTACTATTTCTACTAAAATTACTGAAACTAGGGAATATTATAGTCATTACAAACAATCTGTTTATACTTTATTCTGCAACCTCAGATTGTGACTTTTAAATTACCCTGTCAAAAAATAATATTTTTGGCATTGACAAACGCCCAAAAGAAGTGGACAATGCCAATTAAAGATTGGTCAGTTGCCTTAAATCAATCTGCCATACTTTGTGGTACTGATGACCAAAAATGGGAAAATGTCGATCAAAGATGGACTAATTCTGATATCATACTTACACAATCTTTCTGATAGACTCAAATTAGGTCATTAAATTTTATTAATTCTATCCTCAAATTTAATCATCAAATGAGCCATAGCTTCGTTCCAATTTTGGATAGGCATAGTCCATTTTTTGGTCATATAGTCAATTGCCAAATATAAACTTTTAAACACAGCATTATCACTAGGAAAAACACGCTTATTATTTGTTACTTTACGCAATTGACTATTAACAGATTCAACTGAATTAGTGGTATAAATTACCTTTCTAATTGCCTCTAGATACCCTAGAAAAATCATTAAATTATTCCAGTTATTATACCAAGATTTGGCAATTTGTGGATATTGTTTATTCCATTTTTCTTCAAACGATACTAACGCCAAATGGGCTTGTTCTTCCGTTACTGCCGTATATATCGGCTTTAAATCACCAGCTAATTGCTTCCTATCTTTATACGATACATATTTTAAACTATTTCTAATCTGATGTACAATACATAATTGATGTTCAGTTTTTGGATAAACTGCTTCTATCGCCTCAGACATACCAGTAAGATTATCACTACAGGCAATCAGTATATCTTTTAGTCCTCTATTCTTCATCTCAGTAAAATTACCAAGCCAAAATTTTGCTCCCTCATTTTCACTAAGCCATAACCCCAATATATCTTTTCTACCAGATAAATCAATTCCTAACGCAACATATACTGCCTTGTTGATTATCCTTTTGTCTTGCCTGACTTTTACTACTAAGCAATCAAAAAATACTATCGGATATATCTCTTCTAATGGTCTACTTTGCCAAGCTTTTACATCATCCATTACATCATCGGTAACCTGACTGATTAAATTCTCACTTACTTCAACATTGTACAATTCTTGTAATTGAATCTTAATATCAGATACACTCATACCTTTAGCATATAATGATAGTACTTTGTCATTAAAACCATCAAAACGTTTCTGTCTTTTCGGTAGTATTGTTGGCTCAAAGGTACAATGCCTATCTCTTGGTACTTCTATCTCAACAGCCCCATGTTCGGAGATTAGTTTCTTGCTAGTGATACCATTACGAGCATTATCATTATCTGCACGACTGTATTTATCATAGCCTAAATGATTATTCATTTCTGACTGTAGTGCCTTCTCTATTAAGCGTTTGGTCAATTCTTTTAATAAACCTCCTTCTTTTAGTATCGTGCTTACATCTGTATTATTATCTATTAATAAATCTACTGCTTGATTTATTGATTCACTAGTTTTTTTATTCATGTAATTTCCTTTTTTGTTATATTTTTATATATAACCTATTTTGAAATTTACACAGTTTTTTGGACAGAGTCTTAATTTCCTAAAAGTTAGCTTTTTTATATCAAAAATTTACCAATAACTGTATCAGTACTTTCCCCTTACTATGTTACTCTTTAATCAGCGAGTGTATCAATGCATTAACAGCCTGTTGATATTCTGGGTTACGGATTTTCATAAAATTCCTCGACACCTCTATACACAAACGCTGATGCTGAGTTTGGACAGGCTCAATATTTTTAATATCTTCTAAACCTTCATAAAAATAACCAATATTTTTTTCTAATGCCTTAGCAATAAGAATTAGCCTACTTATTGATATTCTATTGAAACCAGTCTCATATTTTTGTAATTGTTGAAGTGTTACATCTATTGTTTTTGCAAGTTGCTGACGTGACAAACCTTTAGCAAGCCTTAGAGAATAGATTTTTTGTCCTATCAATTTATCAATTTTGCTTATATAGTCATTGTTTCTTGCCATAATTAATTATAGTATTTTAAGTTCATATCGTTCTTTTTTAAATAATTATCCCAAAAATTTTTAATCTTTCCTAAGAAAGTTGGTTCTCCCACAGTCATCCAAGAAATTTCATCAAATAATAATAAACACTTACCTGTCAATAGTCGTTTACCAACTGCCCATAACACATCACTTCAATCATCATACCTAGTAGGGTGTTTTAAATTGCTGTGCTATTTGTCTTGAGAATTCATTAAGCTGCTCCTTAGCTGTTACCCCTTTTTCTGGTGACAGTCCTTCAAAACTATAAAAATTACTAAACTGTTTGCTAAATTCTTCATTTATAATCGTCACTAAACATTAATTCCTTCTAGTTCACGTTTTGCTTTTCTTAATGCCTCTTTTTCAATCATAATTCCTTGTCTCTCATACCGCTTACGAACCCTGCTAAACTTAACTACCACCGCTTTTTTGCTACTATAATTTTTAGCATAGCGGGTTAATTTAGCATCTCCACTTGGTAAGAAAACTAAATCATTTAATTCACAACAATCGATACACTCTGCATCATCACCATTTTTGAATAACAAACTACCTTTAAATAATTCCTTATGGAATTTACTACATTCCGCATCGTTAATTAAACAAAATACTACTAAATCTGGTGATTTTTCCCATTTATTCCTAAGCTTTGCAATTTTATTCTCACTAAGCATTGGTGATATGTAATGGGTAGAATATTTTCGCTCAATAGTTGACTGCCCACTTTTACTGAATCTTAGCCTTATTTTAGATTTTGTATTATGTGACATATAAACTGTTTCGCTTGGCTTAGGACCTTTGTCTAATGCCCATTGTTCTAGATATTGCAAAGCCAATATTAATTTATTTAGATTAACTTGAATAACCTTTTCAAGAAATGGCTCTTTACCTTGTCGCCAATTTTTTACGTGTATAGGTTGAAGCCATCCTATAGTAATCATAATATCTATTGGACTTACATAATCTTGGCAGCTTAGCATTTGCTGAGCGGCATTAATTACCCTTTGTTGCAATGATTTCTCGACAATATGAGTTTGTTGTTGCATATTATTAATATTATCAAAATCCCTAATCATCTTCTTCTAAATCATCATTTATTCGAGATAATAGCTTTTTTATAGCATCTATCGATGAATAGCTGGTATTGCCACTATAGTGTTTCATGGCAATTGTACTCTTAATTATAGATCGCATAGCTAACCAGCTAGTTAATCTGTTATGCGACCTTTTGTCATAGGATATAGCTATTTTTTCTACCTCATGATAATCATCTGATTCTTTCGTTCTAATATATGACTCAAATCTCTCCCATTTTTCTTCTGGATCATCACTCTTTTCTTGTTTATAAATTTCCTTGATCTTATCCAACTCTAACTGCAAATCAACATGATATATTTTATTATCGTCAAAAAATTTATCGTAATCCATATCTAATATCTTTGGGGAGTTATTTCGATCATTTGTAACAGTCAGTTTATTAGAGTTAGCAAAATGAGTTATTTCCATAATAGTAGGTGGTATATACTTCGCTACAAAATCTATTATATATACTGCCCTTTTTAATGATCTTAAGTCCATGTGTAAAACATAATTTCTTATATGACCATATGCTAAAGCTACTGGATAAAGTTCTTGAGGTACATCTTGATAATGCACATCTAAGCCCAACCTCTTTGCTTCTTTATAATATGAAATTACAAACTCTTTATTATCCCATTCAAAACTTACACATTTAAGCTTTTTTAAAGCCTTAATTAGCAAATATTCATTATGAATTTTGTAATATAACCTCACCGGCATAAGAGGTTCATTAGTAGCGGTGTAAACTATGATCTTCTGAGGACTATTATCTAAAGTTGCTAACATAAATTTTTACTTTATTACTGCTAAAAAATTAGACCCTACTTTTTTAACAAGGGTTTTGTATTATTTATTATAATAACATGAATTCGATATAACAAGTTACTCCAAAATCTGTTATATATCTTATAAATATAACAGATTTTTATGCTCCACTAATAGCTATTTTCATTATTTTTGCGATATTGCTTATTTTTTGTGAGCGTTCACGGAAAAAAAGTTAAAGTAAAAAACGTCATTGCGAGAAGGCTTAAGCCAAGAAGCAATCCATTTAAAAATTAAGAATTTAGGGGAAAATTGAAAAATCATTATTTGATATATAAATAAATTGGTTATAAAAGCATAACCGAATGCTATTGCTCTCCTCTATATCTTACCGTTCCTGGTAACTCTTGTGAATTGAATATATCATCATCTTTTTTAATTAGTAGAGGATTACCAACCATGCTACCGAGTTTAGTTGTAAAAAAATCCTGAGATATATTAGCTCTTTGCAGCGAAGCTACATTAATTATCAACTTGTCCTTTTTTAACCTTATTTCCCCAAATATACGATACGATGCTTTACCACCTTCACTCTGTATGATCGCCCCACAATATAATGGTAATTTGTTAGGATCAACTAAATTTGGTATTTTATCTTTAATATCAGGATAATTAAGACCATCATATGCTGTACTATCTACCCAAACCCATGAATTAGCTGCATCTTCAATCAAATCTGGTAAACTATTTAGTATTTTCGATATCTTTCTTGGTTCTGTAATAACGTCAAACTCTATACAATAAGGTTGTAAAGGGTTGCCTTCATAATCAAAAAACTCGTGATAATCTTGGTAATTGCAATGATATAAATACCATTGCTCTAATATTTCCTTTGCCCACATCTTCTTTTGCATAAGACGATTATGATCATTATCTTCAAACTTTTCTTCATTTAACATTGATGCCATAAGAAATGGATTATTCATAGCTTCAGTCATCATCTTAATAATATCAACAGATTGTATGGCAATTTTTTCCGGTAAGGCTATTAAGGTATTGGAAATCTGATATTTTTTCGGTTTTGCCTTATACTCTATTTTAATCAATCGAGTTGCTACAATCTGACCAACTTTTATATTTTGGCTCAAAGTTTTATCTAGCACAGTAAAATGATCGACACTAGATTCAACCATATCCTCTAAATTTACTGATTGCCCAACTTTTACCGATGTTACCTTATATATCCCAAGATAAGAATTATTTAAAGCCTTGAGATACCTTTTATCCTCAACTGTAAGCAGTTCCGCATGATTCTTAAGTATATGATTAATACAGTTCCACGCTTGTCCTTCAAGGATATACTCATTAGTAATACAAAACTCTATAGCACAATTTTGTGCAATCATTGCGAAATTTTTGTTTAACTTATTTTCTATTTCCTTTAGAAGTTCAAGGCATCCTATAGATTTCCTACCATTTATATTAAACGATTCTGAATCAATTGTTTCTTGCAAAAAACAACTACTCACTTCATCTATAAGATGATAATATTTTTTATCTAGTTTGGTAATATAATACCATAGTTTATTAATATTCATAATGTACTAAATTCAATCATCAACTATTACCAACTTTAGCTGGCAGCAATTTATTAGTAGAAAACTTTAAGTTGTAAGATATTTATATTCTGAATAAACTTGATAAACAGGATCAAATTAAGAACAGCTAAGGTATCTGCACTCTGGGTTACCCATCCAAAACCTGGTAAACCACCCTCCCGCAGTAAAACTTGCTGATTTTGGCTATTTTATTTATCACCCTAAATATTAATATATTTGTAATAATTATATTATCAATTCTTCTATTTCTTTTTTAGACAAACCAGTAGACACAGAAATTATATCAACTGACACACCAGCTTTAAGCAAATTCTTAGCTACAGTTTTTCTTTCCTCTACTTTACCAATCTGGATTCCCTTCTCTTTACCAATCTGGATTCCCTTCTCTTTACCAATCCGGATTCCTTTATCCTCACCAATTTGTAAACCTTCTAGTACGCCTTCTTCTTTCCAATGTTGTGCTAAACTACCCATAAGTTTTGTACCTGTTTCCTGATTTAACTTACTTATTAATAACTTTTCTAATTCTACTCTATCCGATTGGTTTATTCTTGTCAATGTGTAACACAATAGCAGCTCTAAGTAATTATAACCAATAGTTATCTTGGTTATTTCAGGTAACATATCGGCTACTTCCTGCCATTTCTTCAGTAGATCACGTTTCTTGATATGCTTCAAAAAAAACTCAAGTATCCCTGACCACACCCTTTGTTTCAACTGCTCATCAGGAATATCATGAACATTAACTAGTTGGTAGTCATTGATCCAAGCACTTCTTGCTAGCTTACTGTCTTCAAATAAATCCCATAAGTTCCTTGGGACATTATATTTTTCCGTACCATTAAAAAATATTAGCGGATAGACTAGTGGTAGGGTCTTGGTCTCATGATTTAAAGTCAAATATCGATCACAAATATTAATGAAATATTTGAATATTCTGAATGCCATGAAGTGGTCAGGCGAACTTTGGTGTTCAACTAATAAATATAGATACCCATCCTTATTATTATCAAATTTTGCCGAAAATAACACATCCGAAATAGAATCTCTTAAATCTAGCTCTATAAAACTGGTATTTTCAATTGTCAAACTAGGGAAATTTACTATATCCTTAATATGTTTAGGTAAATGAGCATGCAGAAATTCATGGGCTACTAGCGGATTCTCCATTGCTTTGCGAAAAATTTTGTCATGCTTTAAACGTTCTGTCATTTTACCTAGCTATTTTAAGAACTCCCATATGTTTTGACATAAAAACTTTTAATAGACAATATTATATATATGCTTTGCTATAAAATCTATTATATATATTATCATTTTTAATGATCTTAAGTCCATATGCTAGATTGATAAAATTTAAATTACTCTATTTTGATCCTTTTGAGCTATAAATTATAAGATTTTTTTGAAATAGATGTCAGGTATGATTGCATTTAATCCTTGATTATTTGTGCTTTATTACAAAATTTACCTTGCATATCAAATATTTGTACTACTCCTTCTGTATGAACATCGTGAGCTTTTTCAACCACATATTTTTGCCGTGGTGGAAACCATTGTAATACAAAATAAAGGACTGTGGTTGAGGTAATAATTGATGAGATAAGACTAATTGCTACCATAAAAAAGAAATTTTTACTACGATCAATCCTAAAAAATTCAATATTACCTTTAATCTTGTTTAAAGTTTGAATGCAGCCATTAATTGCTGTAGTCATTTCTTCTATTTTCAATTGGTTATTATCTTGAATTGTCCTAGCCACTTCAGGAGCAATAGTTATTATGCTTTTATTTAACTTTTCATTTAACTTTTCTGGTATTTTGCTTAAAATATAACACTCTTCACTAAGCTTGGACAGATTCTTTTTAAAAGTTTCTAACTGAACATTGATATTATTACTACATTGTTTGATAGAATCATTAAAAGATGCTAAGATATCTTGTACCTCTCGTTTAATATATGGCAAATCTTCAACAAGTTCCATACATTCGGTAAAGTGCTGGTCTAGTTTATCATAAATTATTGCAAAATCAGATAATGTGATATTTGATAAAGCTTGTTTATTCTTTGGCTTATTTAGGCTTTTATTATTTAATTGCACTTGTTGATGCGGTAAATCAACATCATATGTTATTTTTTTACTCATTGCTTATCCTTAAATGTTTCGTTATTGTTTATTTTAGTCATAGCAACATATTCTTGCCTAGCTTCTTGCCACCAAGGTTGTTCTTCTTGTTGATCTTGTGGCACTTGAGGTATTACTTGCTCACTATCTGTTTGACTTGTCGGCTTATTTGAAATATGAGGAATACTGGTCTCCTGAAGATGATAATTAATAATGGAATTATTATTAGTAGCTCTATTTGCAGCAACAAATCCAGGATGTTTAAGCGGAACATCAGAGGCTATTGGCACTTTAATTCTAGCTATTCTAGCTTTTGGCTCTGGTAGGCTGACAAAACATTCTAAATCTGCTAAAGTAGCAAGATCATTGGTGGTAATCAAAGCTTTACGTTTGGTGCCTTCAGTATAGCTGACACCATCGCGAAACTCATGAGCACCAAAAGAAGTATTTTTTTGGGACGTGGCATATTCCAGTTGCCCAAATATCTCAGTAATAATTTTAGCAGTAGCTGGTTCGTCACTTCTAAAGAGAAACTTAGTAGCAAATTGCCCAAATATAGTGCTGCCCTGTAGCATGCCAAAATTATCGAATATTTGATTAATTGATTGAGTTGCACTAAGTATACAACCACCATATTTTCTGGATTCCGATATTAAAGTAGAAAAGCCAGATAAATTGCCTAGAGAAGCTAACTCATCGATAATAAACCACATGCGTCTTTTCTCGTTGATACCTATGCCAATTAAACATGAGATCGCTAGCTCAAATAAACAAGCAATGATAGGCATCGTGACATTTCGCATATCTGGTTTAGTACTTAAAAATAACCAGGCAGAGCTTCCTTGCTGAATTTCAGCAAAATATTCTGTCAGTGAGAATTTTTTCTCAGACTCAAATAACAGATTTAAGGGTTGAGTGCTAGTTGCCAGTACTGATAAAATAGAACTAGCAGTAGTCTTATTACTAGCTGTTAAATATCTAGCAGCTAAGGTACCAGTCAGCCTATTCTTAAGCTTATCCCAGGAAGATAAACTCAACATCTTTTTCAATTCGATAATTGACTTGTTGCCCTCTGTTACTAAAACTTGTACACAAGCACAGAAAATAGTAGCAGCACTATTCTCCCAAAATGGATCAAAGCCACTATTAGTTTTCTTGCCAAACTTAAACAATACTTTAGCAAATTTATCTAACTTTGGATCAAAATATTTTGCCTGTTCTGAATTAGGTATATTATTACTATCAGAGCTAGTGTCAGCCCAGAAATCCCAAGCATGAGATCTCGCATCTAACGGATTAAAAATAATATCTCCTCTATCAGGATTATAGTATCTTTCTATCATTTCTCCTGTTTGATCTACCACTAAGGCTGGTTGTTTAAAGTTTCTGATTTGTGGAATTAGGTTATTAAACAAATTAGTTTTACCAGAACCTGTAGTACCAATAGCTATGATATGTCTGATTTCACTATCTTTAACAAGTCGCATATCACCTACAATGAATTTACTTGCTTTATTAGCTTTATGTAAATAATTAGTGATTTCTTTGGCATATTTGATAGTACTACCGCTGATCTGTTTTTCTATTGATACCGACTTACCAAATTTTGTCCAAAGTAGGAAAATTAGTACAAAAATACCAAACATCAGCCCAAGGCAGAATAATAACTCAACTTTGATAAAACTAACCAGATGATAATAATTCTTACTAAATTGCTGAGAAGTTAAGATCACTTTCGGATTAATATTACACTTATATAAACCATCCTGGTTATAGGCGTTTATGGTGGTAATATGTTCATATTTTTTACTTTTAGGATTAATTATTGTTCTAATAGAACGTATGCTATTATCAAACTTACTGACTAGTAAAGCTTTTTGATAAGTTACAGCGGCAGATAAATCATATAGTTCTAGCTTGGGATAAGCTAGAACTATGGTAATTATCACACTGACTACACACGAGATAGCAATAGAACGACCAAATACCTGCAAAAACATCCTGATCTTATGTAAGAATATTTGCCCACCACCAATAAAATTATTTAGCATATGAATCCCATAGTTATTGTTTCTTTCTCCTTTCATTTATGGGTTGTAACCAGACTACGTACCATCAGAATCGTCAAGCCATGATAACAACACCTTTCTTGAATATTGCCTATGATGATGAGGTTTAGCTGAGTGATATAGCCTTACTACCTTTTGCCAATCACCGTGCTTCCCATATAAATCAGTTAACAATTTTGCCGCATATTTAAGGTTATTTTTAGGGGTAAGCATTTCATTGATGCTGCTAAAATTACAACCGTGCCAGTGCCAATTTATTTGAGCCAGTCCTATATCAATATTGGTATGTCCTTTCTTTAGATAAGAACGTATAATTTTAACTGCATCTACCTGGGATTTCGCAATGAAAGCTTTACCTGCTACATTTACTGCATAAGCTTTTAGTCCAGATTCTACTTCAACAATGGCTTTCAACAAACCGCTTGGAATATTATGCTCTTTTTCAACCATGGTAATTAATTCAGATAAATCTTGGGCAAATGTTATATTTTGTGAAAAACTAAATATTATAACCACCAAAATCTTTATTATTGCTTTACTTAAAATAGTAAACCATGATATCATCGATTTGAGTATGCTAAACTTAAGGTTTGTTATGAATTGGATCAAATCACGGCTAAATAAAGATAATTTCTGGAATTTAATGTTCTGGTCTGGGGTGGTTTTTAGTGTCTTTATGGTTATATTGCTGGACGAGTTATTACATAATAAAGTTGTCAATTTTATATCAGCTTGGATAACTATATTGTTAGTACCATATTTAATTGCTAGATGTAATAAAGTTAAATATACAGAGGACAAAATATTTCTAAATAGTGAAGGGCAAAATTTAATGAATAGGTTACCTAAACAATTATTTTGGGTAATACTTTTGATGTTTGCTGTTACCGTATGGGTTGGTTCCATGCTGGATACCCATTGGAAAGATGTTAACGATTTTATTTCATCAATTTTGATAGTTGGTACTTTGTTATCTGTTCCTACTTTATATTTCATATATAAAAATTGTCCTATTTCTATTTTATTTAACAAAAATGCTTGGCAACAAGAAATTATAGGTATGAAAGCAGGGACATATAATTCTAATGTCCATTCTTCTACCTTTAGTTCCAATAACATATATTACACTGGCATTGAACATCGTAATCTACCTGGTAATATGTATTATCATAGAAAGTAAATCTTTCACTTATAATCTTTTGGTTTACCTTGCCTTGCATTTTGATAAGCTCCTTTGTTAAACTGCCAGCCTTTTGAGGAGCCTTTAGCTGCTCCTCCTATAGTCTTACCAGCTGCACCAAATGTTACAATGTCTAAAGCTCCAGCTGTTGTTCTGGCTATTTTTCCCTGCCCAAGCCTATCTTCTTCATACTTATCAATCTCTGCCTGTAAATCTTTTCGCTCAAGTTGATTAACTTGCCGGATATTATTATATTGTTCAGAATTTTTATCCGTTACTTTTTTACCCTTGTTTTTTAGTTCTCCTTCTTTTTCATGAATATTTGCTGCAAATTCATTAATATTAATACCGCTTTTTGTTGCTACTTCTTTAACTTGCGATTCAGGATTTCTATTAATTTGCTTATCATGTTCATTGCTAAAATCATTCAATGCTTTTTCTGCATGCTGACCCGATACTTGTTGCTTACCGCTATTTATTTCAGGCATTAAATTTTGTAATTCTTCAGATGCTATTTTATTCCATACTTTCATCACGTCAGGATGCCTTTTGTCTACTAGCTTCCTCACGGAGTTTGCATCCATACCAAACTCTATTACACAGCGGTCTAACACTTCTTGATACATATCTTTGTTAACTGTCGCTGATTCTAATTCAAGTTTGCTTTTTGTTTTGTACCAATTATCTACTGTTTCTTGACGCATTGATACTTGTGCCTCTAATCTTTTCTGTTTTTCATAGCTGTTTCTTACTGCATCACTATAATGTTTCTCAGCACTATTATCTTTTCCCCATACTTCGCTTGATGCTGCTTTGACTATATTGTTGTAATCTTCATGAGTATTATTTTGTTTTGATGTATCATTATCCTCCATAAAAGACTGATCGCTCATATTTCTAGCAGTAACTGAACCTTCTACGCTACCAGAGACACCAATACCAGTAAGTCCTTTTAGTGGAGTAGACGCAGTCATAGATGCTTTCAATGCTGCATCTGTTGCTTGTTGCCAACTATATCCATATTGTTCTTTAAGAGTTCTTACGTTGTTTATTGCTCGTTGAAGTGACTTGCCTTGCTCTCCCATTATATCATAATTACAACTTTCCCCACTATGTTCACGTTGTGCTAAGCTGGAAACAAAATCAGCTGTTTTACTAAAGGTATTACTCTTTGCATCTGATAGGGCTCTTTGATCTGACTTCAACAAACTTTCAGACGTGTGTATGCCTTGAGTCACATGATTTTGGGCTGTT
The DNA here is from genome assembly GCF_964264705.1 of Candidatus Tisiphia endosymbiont of Xenochironomus xenolabis. Taxonomy (NCBI): domain Bacteria; kingdom Pseudomonadati; phylum Pseudomonadota; class Alphaproteobacteria; order Rickettsiales; family Rickettsiaceae; genus Candidatus Tisiphia; species Candidatus Tisiphia endosymbiont of Xenochironomus xenolabis. The sequence continues at coordinate 10,922 of NZ_OZ183473.1, read as the reverse complement.
TGTTCCAGATTAAATTTGGTAATACCAACCGAAGTATTAATACCTTGACCGCCAGTGTAAATTACGTTGCCATCAGGATTATTGCGAGCTATACTACCATCAGCCTGTTGCCAGCTATTACCCCCTTCAACATATTGCATATTATGGTCGGTCTTATATCCTGATTTCATATATTGCTGACTGTTCCCTTCTGAAACATTATCAATGCTTCTATTACCACTTGCTGCCTCTGCTCCTATACTACCACCTGTTGCTTGCAGCCCACCAATAATTGATCCAGCTAAGTGACCAAGACTGCTAACTCCACCTTGCATAATAGCAAATGCCAAAAATGGTATTACCATTTGTAAACCTGCTGCTACTGTTACTATTGTATCAACATGATTGGTGATTGTACTGCTACTACTGAAACTTAACATTAAATTTGAGCCAGTCTTTAAATGACTATACGTACCCATGATCATATTAATGATGGCATTTAATGCTGGCCATAATTGTAGTGATGCGACTAGGGTTAGGTAAGAAGTATATTTTGCTATGCCACCACTAAAGATCAACATTGGCACTAAGAACATAAATGATGCATAGACTATACATTTTATTACCACTAGTAACATTGGGAGATATAAGCTTGCCATATCACTTGATAATAGCCAGCCGCTTTCTTGATTAGTTCGTGCTCGTGCCATTGCATAGTTACCGGCTGTATAGTCAGATAGACTATTGATCATCATTTGCTGACGTAGTATGTCACCTGCTTTTTGACTGCCACCATAGAGTGCTTTAATATTTTTCTCTAAAACATTTGATATAATTGATGAGCTAGTTGATGGAGTATAATTTGATCCACCTCTTGCTAAAGCAAATTCTGTATTGGCATTTTTTGATACTACTCTTTTGATTTCTTCATCAAAATAATTTTCAAAGAAATTTACTGCCTCTCTACAAGTGACATTACGCATTTTATCTCCTATTCGCAGATAAAGACGAGTTAAAGTTCCAGCTTTGCTACTTACTAATTTCCAAATATCTGGAGTATCTATTAATTGTTTAGGAGTAAATTGGTAGCCGATCATTGCTGGAAGTACAATACATTGCTTGATAAAAGATCGCATATTTTCTACAAATTCTGGGTCTTTTATGCGAACCTGACGTAATTCCTTTTTTAGTCTTGCACCAAATAACATCCCATAATTATAATAAGAAAATGTAGATGACCCAGAAACAAGAGACTCTATCGGTGCATATACTTGCTCAAAACCTATAGTGATCAAATGACCAAATTCCTCTAATATTCCAACAGGAAGAGCAAAAGCTATGGGAATATTATCAACCTTGCCTATTCTTTTAGTGACATGATCTTTAACAATCATTTCTGTTTTAGGTAGTAATAATGTGTTAATTAGTATAATCATACCAAGTACTTTAAACACATATGCCCGCCACACCATATTACTATTACTATACGACATTTTTACTGCATAATAGCATCCGGTAATTATGCATAGACTATTTACTAAATCTGTATAAAATTCACTATTGCGAAACATTGCCAGACCATTTAACACATAGTACAAAGCATCGTAATAACCGTAAGTGTGAATTGTTAAATCAAGTTCCATATTTCCTACCTATTTTCCTTTTCTTCCCTTCTTTCTATTATAGCTAATCAGATTAGCATTTAGTCATAGTAAACTGGCGTCTATTAGCGAGAATCCACTTTAGCGTCGAAGCAATCCAGAAAAGTAATTAAAATGGATTGCTTCGACCATTACATGGTCTCGCAATGACGTATGTATGTACATCTCCAACATCATTGCGAGGAACCAGTTTGCAATACACCGTCATTGCGAGCCACCGTAGGTGGAGTGGCAATCTATAAAAGAATAGATTGCTTCGTCGGCTTACGCCTTCTCGTAATGACGGCATAATGCTTAATCCATGCCAATTTCACATTTATCCACTCACCTTACGCATAAACCCCATGACAATTTAAAAATTCCAGAAAAGTACAAGACATCATTGCGAGACCACGCAAGTAGGTCGTGGCAATCCACATTCATTAGATTGCTTTGTCGCTACTAAAGTAGCTCCTCGCAATGACGCCATGCTATTTTCTCTATTACTTTTAAATGCCATGCGTAAGGTGAGTTATCCATCTATCTCATTAGTCGACATAAACTCCTGAAACTTCATCTCAAAGTATTTTTCCTCTTGCAACATTCTCATTTTGGTTTGTTCGATAATATTATACCGCCTAAAGGCGTTCTCTCTGCTACCCACCAAAAAGCTAATAGTATTATTTACTTCCTGTTCAAAACTGGTAAATACTCCTATATCTGCCAGCTGCAAGTAAGATAACTCTGATACTGCTTCAGAAGTTTGCTGTAATAATTTGGTAAGATAATTAGTTACCACGTCATAGCATAAGGTTTCAACAAACTCAGCCATGCGGACTGTAAGGTAGCTATTATCAGCGTTAGTGGCAAGTTCTCTCTGTATCTTGTTAGTTAGTGCTATGGATGATAAAGCTATTAAGTTTTCCTCTTCTTCAGTAAAATCACCATTATTAGTTTTTATTTTTTTAACCATCGAAACTAACATATTATCAATACTGCCATATAATGTATCGCTAGCTGATAATCTGGTTTTTGCTTTTTGTGGCAGCAAGCATAAATTTGTTTCATCACACTGATACTGCTCAACATCTACATTACCGTTTCTTATTCCAATAAATTCCTCTATTAATTCTTTATTAACTAGTGATTTCTTATGAATTATAGAACGATGTCCTTCACTATCTTTTTTGCCAATAATAGTCCCTGATATACTCATTAGTAATTCTTTGAAACTAGTTACATCTCCACCACCACTTGCTTTCTTGGTAAGAGCTTTCCATACCAAATTAAAATTATCACCTAGTAAACTTTCGAGTTCTTTATTGGTTTTGGTTGGGTCTCCATTATCCTTTTTAGCTTTATCTCTAATATCTGCCATATCGCTTCCGCTTTTGGTCATTGCCAAGTCACTCTGGCGAGTAAGCTCTGCTCCTTTATTCATTCTGCTAGCTATACCATTACTTATCTGAGTAGCCATATCGCAGGAATTAATGTTGAACTGGTTAGTGTTTCTTTGCATTTGTTCTAAGTAAGTCATAATGTTTTCACATTGAGGGCAGACTGTTTTAATAGCCATAATCGACACATAGCCACCAACATTTTGTACCATTTCTTTAAAAAATTGTTCCATAGCAGAACTTTTGAGAAATGATAATGCCCCACCTCTTAAATCAAGTTGTATTCCACATGGAAGACCACCAAGTTTACAGCTAGGAGCTTGGAAGTTAACAAGCTGCAAATCTTCTATAGGTGGAGACTTAATTAACACTGATCCACCAACTATATGCCCCGATAATTGATCATGTACTATCGCAGTTTTACTAACATTACTCATGGTACCTTTTGGCATAACGCTTTTAATCAGTTTCTCTATACCGGCATAACTATTACTGCTTGCGAGTAAGTATATTGCTAATAAGCAATAAATAGATAATTCCCGTATGAAGTTTCTAATTATCATTTTCCGCTACCTGAGTTTTTTCTTTAGCTATTCTCTTCGTTCCTTCCATCTTATTCAGATATTCAGCAGCAAATATTGCAGCTTCCTCAAGCTCTGACATTGATGCTGCTCCTCTAATTAGTTCAAAATTGATCTTACTGTCATTAGTTACAACTACTATTGTTGGGGTACGTTGCAAGTTTAGCTTATCAGCCAGCCCTTTATTTTGATGAGTTTTAAAAATTTTACTTGTGCTGCCATCCAGGCTTACTGCTTCTACCTTAAATCGGTATTTTTTAGCAAAATCATTAAGTACCGGTTCAAGTATTGTGCAATAAGGACAAGTTGAGGAAAAGAATACAAAGAGTTCTATCTTGCTACTAAGCTCTTTAAGCTTGTTAGTTATTTCCTGTTCATTAATCTCTTCTTTTATTCTTCTGCCATATAGGTTAATTGGGTTATCAATTAAATTGATAATTTCAGGATAAAGAAAATTCACCATCCTAAAGGTATGAGCAAGTTTTAAGCTATCTTCTAGCATCTGTGCCTCCTTTTCCTTATATCTCCTTGCATGTTCAATATTTTCTGGATATCTAATCATCATAAATTTTAACTCCTCTAGTTCCTGGCTAAACTGCTCTACTTCTTGTCTTGCTTTAGCGTATTTTTGTTTCTGTATTTCCTTTAAGGTTAACTCTTTTTGTTTGTTAGCCACCTTCTCAGCTTTTTCTTTTTCCTCAAACCATATCCAACCACGGTAACGTTGATCAAAGAAGTTACTTGCATAACAATAGTTAGGGATGCAGTAATTAGTGGCAACTATGCAAATTAATAATATTTTCAAAATATATGCATAGCTAACCCGACTAGCATTTAGCCATAATAAACTGACGTTAGTGCAAGAAGGTGTAAGCCGACGAAGCAATCCATTTCTAATCACTTTCTTGGATTGCTTTGTCGACCTACGGTCTCCTCGCAATGACGTTTGAGGGGCATATATGTCATTGCGAGAAGCCACTTTAGTGGCGACGAAACAATCTAGAAAAATGATTAAATTTGGATTGCTTCGTCGGCTTATGCATCCTCGCAATGACGTTTGTAAATTTGGTGTACTTGCCATTAATCGTCTCCTATTTTGGTACTCCAACCAGATTTATTATTTCCTTTATTATGAGGATTATTATCTCCTTTTCTGATGTTAGAGGTTGCTGTACCTTTTATCCTGATAGTAATGTCACCGACATTTGGTGCTTTATATTTTCCAGCAAACTTAAGCTTAAAGTCTTCAATAAATTCAGTAAGATCCATTTTGTCAAAATCCAGATTCTGCAATTCTGCTAAAGTTAATCCCCGACAATTAGGGTTGCCGCCACTACCAAAATTCTTTTCCGTGCTACTGATAAGTCCCTTGGCATATAATTGTTTTCTTCCTTCAACCTGAACAACCTTTTGTAGTGAATTCCCAAAGCAACAATAATGATGCTTTACTACTGTCTTCATTATTCCCCTATTTTCTTTTCCGACATATACGCATAGATTCTTCTTGCGGTTTTCAATTAATTGTTTTTCATCGCTATTGCAGTGGGCACCTAAATGGTTGCCCCAACCCTTTAGACTAACTGCACAGCAATTGATATAACCAGTAGCCTTCTTACTACAATGGCTATTAAAACCAGCAAATATTTTAAAATTAAAATCCTTTGCATCTCTTATTTTGCTCACCATGTAAAGCTTGGAGACTGAATCCATCATCTCACCATTAGTCTCGTAGCTTTTATCAACACAGTTACCATCTATACAAGGTACCCCCCTGCAAACTAATCCTTCTTGACCATCTTTTTCAGTTAGTCCCATTCTTGCCTTTTGATTCTCTACTTCCGCTGGTATCCATCTCTTACACGAAAATTCTCTTTGTAAGTTTACGCAATTACCATAGCTATCCCATGTCAGACACTCCCTATCTGCTACAACGTAGCAATGCCGCCATTTAACACAGTCATTTTCAGATGGATATATCTGACAAGTCTTTCCATAACCATATTGCCAACATGGTCTAGTAACTTTTACCCCTTGAATAATTTTCTCACTATTAATATCCAGACACACCCTAGGAGTATCAGCACATTCTACACTCCCTACCTTGCCATCATGCGTCCTGTAAGACGGGGTAAACTTTGTTTTAATCCCTTCGGTATATTTCATCGCCCCCGCCATAACAAAATTACTGTTAAACAGCAATAACATTGGTAGTAAGGTTACTAGCAATACTAACCATTTTACGGCTGGGTGATATTTAGTATACATTTCTCACTCCAATTCTCCTGCCAGTTCAAACAAATACGCTCACTCACATCTAAATTAAAACTCACTCTATTTGCTCCAAGACTAATCGCCTTAATCTCCAATCTATTCGCTCCCTGCCTAACATGAGGCAATAAGTTTACTACTCCAATCCTAGACCTATCAGCTATACAATCTAAACCAAGAGCATATTCACTAACACCAGTATTAACTTTCGGATAACTAGTAACGATGTTTACTCTCCTACCAACCACACCTACATATTTTCTCTTCCCTTTAGTCTTAACTTCCTTATGACCATTCAAAAATAAGTTGTTGCCACCATTAGGACCAACAAATATCACCACACCATTTAATTTGATCATAATGAACATACCGTAAGTAACATCAGTTAGCTGTAATCTGTTGATCGTCAGCAGATTAGTGGTTACATTAAAATCTACGTACCAATTTGCTTCATCAGCACTATAAGTTGTTCCACTCGATTTGTTTATGAGACCGAAAAATACTGTACCTCCACCATAACTATAAGCTGTTCCACTTGATTTATTTATGAGACCAAAAAATGTTGTATCTCCACCAGAGCCATACTTCTCTGCAAAACTAATATGTTTAACCGAACCTGCTAAACCTTGATTGTACTTCATATTCGATCCATTCATTGTCAGTTCGGCTACCTTCTCAGCAAAGTGCAAACATTGAGGTATTAGTTCATCAACGCAACGATATTTGTTACGTAGTTCCTCACATATAGTTTTGTCATAGATTGTATCTCCCTTATCCCGATCGAGTTCCTTTATTAACTGGATATAATACTGCGGTTCTATTTCCTTATTGCCCTTAACTTGCTTACAATCAATATCTAACCTTTTCAAAAAACCTAATAAGCTCGACATCATTTGTCCTGTTCCTTCAGTTATGCTATTTGCATCATCTTTATGTCTCATCATTCCAGGTCTAGAGTAATCAACTAGATATTCATTAACCCAAGCTTCTTTAAATGATTCTCTTATTCCAGAACCTTCAAGCTCTTCTGCCCTAATATTACTTAATTCTGCTCCTTTAGTTCTTGCCTGCTTACTACCAACTAGATCATTAAAACCTGTTTCAGATTCAGCTCCTTTTACTGCAGATACCTTTTGTCTTTCTAAAACTTGTTCAAACCCTTTATAGTTCTCTATTTTCTCATTAAATAACGGGTCTACTTTATTGACATTAGTTTTAGCAGTAGGTTCAGTATATACAGCTAAGCTAGTTAGATGCCAAAAGGGTAGCAGAGCTACACTGAGCCTTAGCAAACAACAACTCATATACCAAAAGTTTTTAAATATTATTTTATAGCTAACCAGATTAGCATTTAGCCATAATAAACTGGTGTCATTGCGAGTAGGCGTAAGCCTACGAAGCAATCCATTTCTCATCACTTTTCTGGATTGCATCAATGCTACTAAGGTAGCTCCTCGCAATGACGTTTGAGTTGCATATATGTCATTGCGAGCGAATGTACATGAGCGTGGCAATCCATGAAGCTTGTATATGGATTGCTTCGTCGGCTCGAAGCCTCCTCGCAATGACGCTTGTGAATTTGGTGTAATGTTAATCAGGTTAGCTATATAATTATTTGTCATTTTAAATTTAATCATTTTTCACTAACCTCTCAGCTTCTTGTGATAAATCACCATTAATTGCAAATTTCTCTAAAGCCTTTTTAACGGAGATACTGCCAGTAATCTTATCGTAAGTGACTTTGCAAGATTTACCAAAACACCCATCTAAGTAACCTTGTTGTTTAACCAGCAAAATAGCTGGGACAACATTAATACCAAAATGGTCAAAGGCTTCGTCATCTATTTGCATACTACCTACTTCACCATTTTTTGATATCGACATAACTAGTTTGGTAAGTTCTTTAAAGCTACCATTGGGTAATCCCTTAAATACCAATGTTCCACCATATTTAACTGCTTGTTTATGATATATCCTCAGTAAATTACCTGGCATCCCGCTACTTACAAATATCTTAAGCACTGCTGAATTAATAAGTTCTTTGTCCCACAATTCTTTATCACTGCAATTTTGATGTTGTTTCAAACAATGTTGCTCATCTAACTCACGCAACTTTTGTAAAATAGCTTCTCTTGTTAATATTTGTCCTGCCTGTCCCAATTCTTTAGCCCAATCTCGCTGCTGATCAGTTGCCTCAATATTTTTTATATTATTTAGCAATTCGCTATTAGCGTTGCTGATATTTTGTGCTATAGTTAAGTGACTAATGCCAAATAGTAATGCAACTAAAAGGCACAACAATTTTTCTTTCGCCATACTAAGTACCCCCAATCTTGTCCGTCATACGGATATTCTTTAAATGTTGAATACATCATGTCACTTAAGCCCAAAGACCAGCAACCAATGCTGCTGGATGTTGATACTGGGTTGACCATCTGTAACTTATATTGACTCTTTTTGATCTTTAATGCCCTAGATTTACGGCATAATTTACCTCCACCTGTTAGAGAAGTGTTTTCATCAGTTGACGTCTCCTGTGCTAATCCTATTCGGTGCATCTTGGCAATTATTCGGGTAGCTAGTAAACTACTACTCTGAACTCCGCCAACATGATCAGCATTTGCTCCTGAAAATGGATACATATTACCCCAACAACCAGCACACCAAAACATGCTATCTAATGGCAACCTGACTGTACTACTTGCACAATCTAAAGCACAAGCTGCTTGGGCTATAGGGTTGGCAAATAAAAAAGCTTCAGGATTTAACAGGCTCTGCAATTTCTCATCATTCCAAGTAACATCAAATTCACTCATATAAGCCACATCAAAGCTATTTTGTTCTAAACAAATAAAATCAGTGATAAGTTCAAGCCAATAAATCAGTGGGTAAACATAATAATGAACATGGTAAAAACTATCGTGAACATGCCTATCATCGTATCCTCTATTAAAGCTACTAATCCTTTTTGCATCCGATCCAATAGGTACTCCACCAAGATTAGTCATACAATAAGGCGTTCTTGTAACATCAATAAGTCTTACTGGTTCCCAAAATCCTATGGTTATCCCTGGTACAGGAATATTTGATTTAATACATAAACAAACTGGTGATGAGGGATTTTTTGTGTCTCTTTTTTTAGGCATAACACCGCTACCAATAGTAATGACATTGCCTATACTTATTGGTAATATGCAGCTCCAACAAATGTCAGTAATTGGATTGACAAAATGCCCTTTACATGTGATACTGGCAGATACTGAAAATGGCATAAAAAGAGCCACTATCAGTATGATGCTTAACCGTGTCTTTGCACCTTGAGCTGGGTCGCCAAACTTTCTGCTCAAGGCTGCATTATTGATATTTATCAACTTTTTACCTCTTACATCATTTAAATCCAAATTCCTCAAAAGGATTTAGTAATTTCACTCCAAATTTATTAAAATGTTTGGTATTACGAGTAACTAAAACCATGTCATGAACTATTGCTTGTGCAGCAAGTAGGCTATCTACCTGATTTGTAGCATCAATAGCAAGTAATTCTCCCCAACATTTACATACATCTATACTATCTATACCAATGGTTCTAGCGGTATAATTTTTAATTAAAATATCTTGCCACCTTTCTAAACTTAATGATGCTACTAAATCTGTCTGTCTCTTTTTAGCAATCCCTTTTTGAATCTCACCGATTGTTAAGTAACTTATATATAATGATTCTATAGCTACTTGATATAACCAAGATATTACTTGGCTATTTGGACTTTTCTTACGGAACTCTGACAATATATTAGTATCAAGTAAATATCTCATATATCAATATCTTCCCTAGCTTTACTTGGTTTTCTTTCAAATAAATCCTCATCATCATCGTTATCAACTTTTGGTATGGATAATAAAAATTCTTTAAATGACATAGGGGGTTTTATTTTATCACCTATATAATCTTCCGCTGAGATAATATAGACAGCTTTATGCCTCTTCTTATCATTTACTAATTGAGGTTGCCCGTTTTCAGCGAGTTCAATAATTTCTTCAAAATGTTCCTTTGCCTCTTGTAACTGCCATTTTTGCATAATTTACCTCTAATTTTATTAATTTAGTTATAATACCATTTTAACATTATTAGACCTAGCTCAAACTTTAGGTTAAATAGTTTCATAGTGCATTATAACTGTTTTTTTGCACCCACTAATCGATTTCTACTTCTCTTATTCTTAATAACTTGCCTTCTTGTTCTATTATCGCTGGGACTTGCTCAATTTTAAATTTTGTCGTTAAAATTCCTGCTTGATCAAAATATACTTCTCTATTTAGTTCTTTCTGTAAATCCAGCGGTCTGCCAGCGATTAATATTAATTTGTCTTCTTCCTTTATTACTTCGTTGCTTTGTTGCTGCCTAAACCACTCTACTTGCAAGCTATCTTTACCATTAATAAATATTAGTTTCTTGTCTAAACTCATGTGATCTAATGGGTTCAATCTTGTACCTAGGGCATAAAGTAATTTGCCATCAGGTAAAATAATATCCTCTTTTACTATATAGCTTGGTTCATAGGTAAAATTTTGTGGTTTTTCAGTTCGTTTTATATTTGTAACAAACACAGGTTCTTCTATTCTATTTTTAGCAATTTTTAACATTTTTCTTTGCTCCTGTTCTATATCAACTAGCCTTAGTTTTCTTTGGATCATTGTTAAAAATCCTTCTTCTTTAACCTCAAAAATTGTTCCATATATACCAAAATCCTTGGCAATAGTTATTTGTGGTAGTAAGCTTACTAAAGCTAGTATTATTAGTTGTCTCATTTATATTTAGTTCACTTAGTTTTTTATGTTTGCTTTTTTAGCTACTCCGATCAGTAATTTAATCCATAGTAAACTGATGTCATTGCGAGGAGCTACTTTAGCAGCGACGAAGCAATCCAAGAAAGTTGGTAGAAATGGATTGCTTCGTCGGCTCACGCCTTCTCGCAATGACGGTGTAATGTTAATCGGGTTAGCTATATATTTACCTTTGTTGAGTTCGCTTATATTTTTTTTAAATCTTTACCAATTTC